>NZ_PNLB01000010.1 GCF_013822795.1 Phenylobacterium sp.
TTCAAGGAAGAGGACCTGCGCTACGAGCGCGTGGTGATCATGACGGACGCCGACGTCGACGGCGCCCACATCGCATCGCTGCTGATCACCTTCTTCTACCGGACCATGCCGGACCTGATCCGTGCGGGGCGCCTCTATCTGGCTCTGCCGCCGCTCTATCGGATGAGCCACGGGGGCAAGACCATCTACGCCCGAGACGACGCCCACCGCGAAGAGTTGCTGGCGACCGAGTACAAGGGCAAGAAGCCCGAGATCGGCCGCTTCAAAGGCCTCGGCGAGATGATGCCTGGTCAGCTCAAGGAGACCACCATGGATCCGGCCACACGGACCATGGCCCGTGTCACCCTGCCTCGCGCCGAAGAGACGGTCGAAGACCTGGTCGAGGCGCTGATGGGCCGCAAGCCCGAGTTGCGCTTCCGCTTCATCCAGGAAAACGCCGAGTTCGCCGCCGACGATCTCGACGTCTAGGCGGGATCGGCGCGTCCAAGTCGGCCCTTCCGCCGCGTTCCGGCGAGTTGGGAGCGGCGGCGTGACTGCTGTGCAAAGCGCTCCGGCCAGGCCGCGACGCGTCGGGCCCAGAGCACGACATGCGAGAAGCTTCGACCTCCCCTTGAACTGCAAGGGGCAGAACGCGTTTGACTTGACGCTATGTCTCCGTATCTTCCGCGTCGCGCGACGATCGCCGTCTGCGCCGCCGCGGTTCGCTAGCTCGTCTTCGGGCGAGCCCCCCGCCCCCATTGCTGCTGAATGACCGAATTTTCCGAACTGGGCCTGTCGCCCGCGACGCTCCAGGCTGTTGCCGACACCGGCTACACGACCGCTACTCCGATCCAGGCGCAGGCCATTCCTGTGGCCCTTCAGGGTCGCGACGTCCTCGGCATCGCTCAGACCGGCACCGGCAAGACCGCGGCCTTCACGCTGCCGATGATTGATCGGCTGGCCGCCGGCCGGTCCAAGGCGCGGATGCCGCGCTCGTTGGTCATCGCCCCCACGCGCGAACTGGCCGATCAGGTCGCCGCCTCGTTCGAGAAGTACGCCAAGGGCCAGAAGCGCACCTTGTCGTGGGCGCTGCTCATCGGCGGCGTTTCGTTCGGCGACCAGGAACTGAAGCTCGATCGTGGCGTGGACGTGCTGATCGCCACGCCGGGCCGCCTGCTCGACCACTTCGAACGCGGCAAGCTGCTGCTCACCGGCGTCCAGATCATGGTCGTCGACGAAGCCGACCGCATGCTCGACATGGGCTTCATCCCGGACATCGAGCGCATCTTCAAGCTGACCCCGGCCAAGAAGCAGACGCTGTTCTTCTCGGCGACCATGCCGCCGGAGATCACCCGGCTGACCAAGCAGTTCCTCAACGATCCGCTGCGGATCGAAGTGGCGCGCCCGGCGACGACGGCCGAGACCATCTCGCAGCACATGATCAAGCTGCCGACCTCCGACCCGAAGGCCAAGCGCACCGCTCTGCGCATGCTGATCGAGCGCGCCAAGGTCGATACCGGCATCGTGTTCTGCAACCGCAAATCCGAAGTCGATATCGTCGCCAAGTCGCTGAAGAAGCACGGCTTCGACGCTGGCGCCATCCACGGTGACCTCGACCAGGCGACGCGCATGCGCACCCTGGAGTCGTTCCGTAAGGGTGAACTGAAACTGCTCTGCGCCTCCGACGTAGCCGCCCGCGGCCTGGATATTCCGGCCGTCGGCCACGTCTTCAACTACGACGTCCCGCACCACGCCGACGACTACGTCCATCGTATCGGGCGGACCGGCCGCGCCGGCCGGACCGGCGAGGCGTACATGATCGTCACGCCCGCCGACGCCAAGAACATCGACAAGGTGCTCAAGCTCATCGGCAAGACCCCTGAAGAGGTCGTGCTAGAGGGCGTCGACTTCGCCGCCATCAAGGACGAACGCCGCGCCAGCGGCAGCGGCCGCGAACGTGGCGGCTCGCGCGAACGCGGCGGCCGGAGCGAGCGCGGTTCCCGCGAACGCTCGCGCCCGATTGCGCCGCACGGCGAAGTCGCCTCGATGGAACCGGTCGTCGCCGCGCCTGCCAGCGAAGAAGGCCAGGCCGAGGCCCCCAAGCGCCGCAGCCGCGCACGTCCCGAACCCGCCGCCAAGGCCCAGCCGCCGAAGGCCGCTCCGCCCGCCCCGGCCCCCGTCGCCGCTGCGCCGGAACCCGCGCGTCGCGAGCGTTCCCGCCGCGACAACCGCGACGGCCGCGACGGCCGCGACCACCGAGACAACCGAGAAGACCGCGACAACGTCGTCGGCTTCGGATCGGACATCCCAGCATTCCTCCTGCGGGCCCCGCCGCGCAGTTCGACTACGGAATAGCTGAAAAGCCGAGTTTTTAACGGCTCGTTGGAATCTCGCTGGTAGTCTTCACCTCGGATACGAGCCGCTGCGGAAAAATCGCGGCGGTATCGGGGATTCGGGGAAGACAGAATGTCGGGCGACATCGAAACCAAGCTGCGGGGTCCGGGCGCATATGCTCTGGCCAGGCAGACCATGGACGCCATGGAGGCGCACAAGGTCTGGCCGACAGCGGTCAACTTCGAGCTCTGGACACACTTCATCGCCGCCCCTGACAGCGCCCTGGGCCGCGAAATCGCCCGGATGCTCTCCACTGGCGAAGCGTTCACCGACACCGTCGCCGACGAACTCGCCGCCACTTATCTCCCGAAGGCGCGCCTCAACGATCAGATCCGCGACGCCGGCGACGCCCTGACCAAGGAACTCGACGCGGTCAGCCGCGCCATCGAGACGGCGCAGAAGTCCAGCGAGGCCTATGGCGAGACCCTGGCCGACGCCTCCAAATCCCTCACCGCCGCCGGCAGCGCCCTTGACCTCAAGGCGACCGTCGAGACGCTGGTGAGCGCCACCAAGCGCGTTCAGCGCGAGAACAAGTCGCTTGAGCGCCGCCTCAGCGAATCCACCGACCAGGTCTCCAAGCTGCGCGATCACCTCGAGCAGGTCCGCCGCGAGGCGACGACCGACGGCCTGACCAACCTGGCCAACCGCAAGGCTTTCGACGAGGAGCTTGAGCGCGCCTGCTCCGACGCCGAGGAACAGGGACAAAGCCTGACCCTCGCGGTCATCGACATCGACCACTTCAAGTCGTTCAACGACACCTGGGGTCACCAAACCGGCGATCAGGTCATCCGCTATGTGGCCAGCGTCATCGGCCGCGTCGGCGCCCCGCCGCGCTTCGCCGCCCGCTACGGCGGCGAGGAATTCGCCCTGATCTTCCCGCGCGAACGCGCCGAACTGGCCGCGATCGTCCTGGAAGAGATCCGCGAGGAGGTCTCCTCCCGGATGCTGAAGCGCCGCTCGACTAATGACGATCTCGGGGCGATCACCGTCTCCGCCGGTCTGGCCGAGCTGCGGGCCGGCGAGAGCGCCCATGGCCTGATGGAGCGCGCCGACAGCGCCCTCTACGTCTCCAAGCGCTCGGGCCGCAACCGTGTGACCAGCGCCGAGGCGGTGTCCGCGGCGGCCTGAGCCGCGGTCGATGTTTTTCCCCTAGCCTGACGCGGCGACATCCCTCTTTAAGTTCCGTCAGGACCTTGAGGGAGGACGCCATGGCCTATTCGAAGATCAAAACTTCGGTCGCGGACGGGATCGGCGTCATCACGCTGGCGGACCCTGGCACGCTCAACGCCGCGGGCCTCGACCTCATGGACGAACTGCAGCAGGCCTTCGACGGCATGAAGGCCGACGCCTCCGTCCGCTGCGTGGTGCTGACCGGCGAAGGCCGCGGCTTCTGCTCGGGCGCCAACCTCTCCGGCCGCGGCGGGGCCGCCCCCGCCAACCCCGATCCGGAGGGACCAGACGCCGGCGCGGCGCTGGAAAGCGTCTACAATCCCTTCGTGAAGTCGCTCCGCGAATACCCCCTGCCGATCGTCACCGCGGTGAACGGCGTGGCTGCAGGCGTCGGCTGCTCGCTGGCGCTGATGGGCGACATCATCGTCTGCGCCGAGAGCGCCTACTTCCTGCAGGCGTTCCGCCGCATCGGCCTGGTCCCCGACGGCGGCTCGACCTACCTGCTGCCGCGCCTGATCGGCAAGGCGCGCGCCATGGAGATGGCGTTGATGGGCGAGAAGGTGCCCGCCAAAACCGCCGTGGAATGGGGTCTGGCCAACCGCGTCGTGCCTGACGACCAGTTGATGGCCACGGCCATGGAGTTCGCCCAGAACCTCGCCACGGGACCGAAGGCCCTCGGCGCCATCCGCAAGCTGATGTGGGAGAGCCTGGACGCCGAATGGGCTGATCAGCTCCACGCCGAGCGCGTCGCACAAAAGCACGCGGGCCGGACCGAGGACAACCGCGAGGGCATCCTGGCCTTCCTTCAGAAGCGCCCGGCCCTGTTCAAGGGGCGCTGACGGCGCTGCGGGCTTCCCGCCGACGCGACAGCGACTCCGAGGCCGCCACCGCGACCAGCAGGGTCGATGTCGCCACGCTGAGGAGCGCGGGCGTCAGGCCGGTCGCCAAGGGGGCCAACACCGCCAGACCGATCAACCCGGCCAGATGCGATCGGGGGAACCGCTGCGTCGTGACCCGCCGAAACAGCAGGTCGCCGAACAGATAGAGCGCCGGGCCCGCCAGCAGCACCACGGCGCTCTTCACGTCCACATGTCCGTCCGGGTGGGCCAGAGCCAGTTCGTCGCCCACCGCGCTCACCACGACGCCGGCGATCAGCGGCAGATGGATGTAGGTGTAGGCCAGCCGAGCGATCCGCCCCGGATCGTCCGACCTCGCGAAATGTGTGCTGGCCCGTTCGGCGGCGGCGTCGAAATAGATCCACCACATCGCCACGCTGGCGACGAACGAGGCCCCGAACGCGGTCACCACGCCGACGCTCATCGGCAACTCGGCGAAGGTGGCGCCGGTCACCAGCAGGGTTTCGCCCAGGGCGATGATTACGAACAGCGCGCAGCGTTCGGCCATGTGCGCGCCCTCGACGTCCCAGTCAGCCGTCGTCGAGCGCCCGAGGCCGGGCGTCCAAAAGCCCAGCGACGGCGACGAAAACTCGATCGCCACCGCCACGCCCCACAACGCCAGGCGCATGGCTCCCTCGGAAAGTCCGCCCGCGATCCAGAACGCACCCGAGACAGTCAGCCAGGCGGTGATGCGCAGAAAGTTGCGATAATTCCGCTCATTGTGCCGCCTCAGGGCCCACAGCATGAACAGCGAGCGCCCCACCTGCATGGCGACGAAGGCGCAGGCAAAGAGCATCCCCTTGTCCTCGAACGCCTCCGGCAGCGACGTCGTCATCAGCAGGCCGGCGAGCATCAGAGCCAGCATCAGCAGCCGCACGACCGGCTGCTCCGGGTCCATCCAGTTGGTGATCCAGCAGGTGAAGATCCACACCCACCATACCGCCAGGAACAGCAGGCCGGTCTCCAGCGCCCCCATCGGGGTCAGATGCTTGAGCAGCGAGTGCGACAGCTGGGTGATCGCGAACACGAACACCAGGTCGAAGAACAGCTCGATGAAAGTGACCCGGTGATGCTCGTGCTCGTGTCGAGTCCGCTGGAGATCCTTCGTCGCGCCGAACATGGTCCCGCCCTCTCTGCAAGCCCGACCATCTAGGCATGAGACACACCGTGGCGCTATCGCCTTGCCACCACGTTCTTACGCTGTAAATGTAACTTCTATGCTCACGGTCCATCACCTGAACAATTCCCGCTCGCAACGCGTGCTCTGGCTGCTGGAGGAGTTGGGCGTCCCCTACGAGATCAAGCCCTATCAGCGCGACGCCGCGACCATGCTGGCGCCGCCTGAACTGCGGGCCGTCCACCCGCTGGGCAAGTCGCCTGTGGTCACCGAGGGCGACCTGACGGTCGCCGAGACGGGAGCCATCGTCGAATGGATCATCGAGCGTCATGGCCAAGGCCGTCTCGCCCCCGCGCCGGGATCGCCTGAACGCCTGCGCTGGACCTACTGGCTCCACTATGCCGAGGGCTCGGCCATGCCGCCGCTGCTGCTGAAACTCGTGTTCGGTCGGCTGCCCGCCGGCGCCCCGTTCTTCCTGCGGGGCCTGGTCGGCTCGATCGCCGCCCGCGCCCAATCCAGCTTCGTCGACCCCAACCTGAAGACGCACTTCGACTATTGGGAATCCGAACTGGGCAAGTCGGAGTGGTTCGCCGGCCCTGAGTTCACCGCCGCCGATGTGATGATGAGCTTCCCAGTCGAGGCGGCCGCCGATCGCGCCGGCGCCCTGACCGGACGCCCTCGCCTCGCCGCCTTCCTGCAGAAGATCCACGCGCGCCCGGCCTATCGCCGCGCCCTCGAGCGCGGCGGGCCCTACGCCTACGCGACCTAGGCGTCGGCGGGCTTGGCCGGCTCGATGGTGACGCTCTCGCCGCAGCCGCAGGCGTCGGTCTCGTTCGGATTGCGGAACTGGAACTTGGCCGAGAGCTTGGTGGTCACGTAGTCGATCTCGGTGCCGACCAGGAACAGCACGGCCTTCGGCTCGATCAGAATCGTGACGCCCTTGTCCTCGACCACCTCGTCCAGCGGGTTGGCCGCTTCGGCGTACTCCAGGACGTATTCCTGACCAGCGCAGCCGCTGTTCTTCACACCGACCCGCAGGCCGGCATACGGCTTCTCAGCCTTGGCCATGATGGCGCGCACGCGCTCGGCGGCCGCATCCGTCAGGGTGACGACCTTGGGCCGGGGGCGGCGCGCGCGAGGCGCAGGGGTCAGGTTCAGATCGCTCATGCTCCCCTCCATATGGGGTCAGAACATGTTGAGTTGAAGCTTGGCCTCGTCGGACATCCGCGAGGAGTCCCACGGCGGATCGAAGACCAGCTCGACGGTCACGTTGCGGATGCCAGGGATCTCGCGCACCGCGTCCTGCACCCAGCCTGGCATTTCGCCGGCCACCGGGCATCCCGGCGCGGTCAGCGTCATGTCGATCGCCACGTCCTTGTCGTCGGAGACGTCGACCTTGTAGATCAGGCCCAGCTCGTAGATGTCGACCGGGATTTCCGGGTCGTACACCGTCTTCAGCTTCTCGATCAGCTGATCAGTCAGGGCGTCCAGCTCGGCTTGCGAAAGCGGCGTGGTCGCGGTCGGCTCGATGGAGGCGGCGTCGTCCATGTTCAAACTCAAGCGAAAAAGGCCTGGGTGCGGGTCAGCGCGTCGACGAATGCGTCGGCCTCCCCTTCCGTATTATATAGGGCGAAGGAAGCTCTGGCGCTCGCAGTCAAGCAGAAACGCCGCATCAAGGGTTCGGCGCAGTGGGTTCCGGCCCGCACGGCGACGCCATAGCGGTCGAGGATCTGAGCCACGTCATGGGCGTGCGCGCCGTCGACCGTAAAGGCCATGATCGCGCCCTTGCCCGGCGCCTCGCCGATCACGCGCAGCCAGTTGTAGCCCTTCAAGCCCTCGCGGACGCGGGCATAGAGCCTGGCCTCGTGCTCGGCGGCGGCTTTGCGGTCGAGGGTGTTCAGCCACTCGATCGCCGCGCCAAGCCCGATCGCCTCGATGATCGGCGGCGTGCCGGCTTCGAACCGGTGCGGCGGGTCGGCATAGGTGATCGCCTCCAGCCGCACTTCGCCGATCATCTCGCCGCCGCCCTGGTAAGGCGGCAGCTCAGCCAGCGCCTCTTGTTTTCCGTAGAGCACGCCGATCCCGGTCGGGCCGTAGAGCTTGTGGCTGGAGAACACGTAGTAGTCGACGTCCAGCGCCTTCACGTCGATGTCCAAGTGGACCACGCCCTGGCAGCCGTCGACCAGCACCTTGGCGCCGGCCGCATGCGCCATGCGCGCGATCTCGGCGACCGGATTGATCGTACCCAGCACGTTCGACATCTGGGTCAGAGCCACGACCTTGGTCCGGTCGGTCAGCAGATCGGGGATCGCCGCCAGGTCCAGCGATCCGTCGTCCAGCACCGGCACGAACTTCAGCACCACGCCCTTGCGCTCACGCAGGAAATGCCACGGCACGATGTTGGCGTGATGCTCCATCACCGTCAGGAGGATTTCGTCCCCCTCGACCAGGCTCGCGCCCAGGCCGGAGGCCACCAGGTTGATCGCCTCGGTGCCGCCCTTGGTGAAGACGATCTCGTGCTCGCCGGCGTTAATGAACTTCGCCACCGACTTCCGGGCCGCCTCGTAGGCGTCCGTCGTTTCGTTGGCCAGGGTGTGCAGGCCGCGGTGGACGTTGGAGTACGAGCCCTCCATCACAGCAGTCATGGCGTCGATCACCGCCCGCGGCTTCTGGGCCGAGGCCGCGCTATCCAGATAGACCAGCGGCTTGCCGTTCACCTGGCGGCTTAGGATCGGGAACTGCGCCCGCACCGCTTCGACATCGAAGGCCATGCTCAGACCTCCAGCCGCTGGGCGGCCCAGGCCTGCGCGGCCTCGCGCACGGCGTCGTGCTCGATGCGCTCGATCACCTCGCCCACGAACGCCGCGGTCAGCAGCGCCCGCGCCAGGTCTTCCGGCATGCCCCGCTGTTCGGCATAGAACAGCGCGTCCTCATCGAGCGCGCCGACCGTATTGCCGTGCGCGCACTGCACGTCGTCGGCGAAGATCAGCAGCTCGGGCTTGGCGTCGATCTCGGCCTTGTCCGACAAGATCAGCGCGTGATGGCCCATGCGCGCGTCAGTGCGGTCGGCGCCCTCCGCCACGACGATGCGGCCCTGGAACACGCCGCGCGACTGGTCGCGCACCACGCCCTTGGTCAGCTGCGTGGTGGTCCCGTCGACGCCCTGATGCTCGACTACGGTCGTCAGGTCGGCGTTGTGCTGGCCTTCGAGCAGATAGGCGCCGTCCAGCCGAACCTGCGCGTGCGCGCCGGGATGGTTGACCCGTGTCTCGATCCGCTGGCGGCGCGCGCCATGGGTCAGCACAGTCTGGGCATAGGCGGCGTCCGCAGCCAACTCGACGCTGGCGTCCACCACCGACACGCCTTCGGCGTGATCGGCCGCGAAGACGATGCGCTCGACCTTCGCGCCCTTGGCCAGTCGAATGTTGACCGCAGTGTTGGCGAGATAGCCGCCGGCCGCGCTCTCATAGCTCTCGACCAGGGTCAACTTGGCGCCCTCGCCCACCGTCACCCAGAGCTCGGCGTTATGCGCACCGGCCTCGGCCGTGGACAGGAAACGCCACGCGACGAACTTCTCTTCACCGGCAGCGACCTCCAGGTCGCTGGAGCCGCGCCCATTGACCACGCCGACCACGATGTCGGGCTGGCCCGCGAGCGGGCTTTCCCATGCCCAGGCGCGCCCCTCGGGCGAGGCGGCTGGGATCTGGCGGATCAGGCCGCGCAGATCGGTCCAGCGCCAATCCTCGTCGCGCTTGCCAGGCAGCAGGCTGGCGTCGCCGGAGGTGATGGCCTCAGCGATGTTCACGCGGCCCTCGCATACTTGTCGTAGCCTTCGCGCTCGAGCTCGAGCGCCAGCTCCGGCCCGCCGGATTCCACGATCCGCCCAGCCGACAGCACGTGCACGCGGTCGGGTTTGATGTAGTCGAGCAGCCGCTGGTAGTGGGTGATCACCAGCATGCCGCGGTCGGGCGAACGCATGGCGTTGACCCCGTCCGAGACGATCTTCAGCGCGTCGATGTCGAGGCCGGAATCGGTCTCGTCCAGGATCAGGAAACGCGGCGAAAGCATCGCCATTTGAAAGATTTCCATGCGCTTCTTCTCACCGCCCGAGAAGCCGACATTGAGCGCGCGCTTGAGCATGTCGAAGTCGATCTTCAGCGACGCGGCGGTCGCCTTGGCCAGCTTCAGGAACTCGGGCGCGCTCACTTCCGGCTCGCCGCGCGCCTTGCGCTGAGCGTTCATCGCGGTGCGGATGAAGGTCAGCGCCGGCACGCCCGGGATCTCCAGCGGATACTGGAACGACAGGAACATGCCCTTGGCCGCGCGCTCGGCTGGGTCCAGGCTTAGCAGATCCTCGCCGTTCAGGGTCGCGGTTCCGCCGGTGACGTCATAGCCGTCGCGGCCGGTCAGCACATAGGACAGCGTCGACTTGCCGGCGCCGTTCGGCCCCATGATCGCGTGCACCTCGCCGGCCGGAACCTCCAGCGACAGGCCCTTCAGGATCTCGTTGCCGTCGACTTCGGCGCGCAGATTGGAAATCGAAAGCATCAGTCGGTCTCGTCGGCCAGGAACTGGGCCATCACATCAAGGGCTTCGCCGGGGGTGTTCACAAACTGCTGCTTGCGGGGCGCGGCGGTGGAGGTCGTCGCCGTGCGCTTGTCGGCCGAGCGCACATTGATGCTCCCGGATTCGAAGTACGCATCGATCAGGAAATCATCGTGGTTCAGCGTGACCGTGTAGCGACGCAGGCCGAGCACCAAGCCCTTCTCGCGCAGGAAGCTCTCGTCTTCGGCGAGGGCGTCGTACAGCTGCTGCGCGCGCGCCAGGTCCTCTTCCTGCTGCTTGCGCTCGGCCTCCTCGCGGGCATGGCGGACCGCATCGCGGCGGGCGTGCTCGGCGTCGAAGGCGCGGCGAAGGGACATGGAGCGGGTCTCTGCTGGGTTATTCATTGAACGACGCCTGAAACAGCCGAAGCGCCGAGCGCACGCTCAATCGCCGCGCCCTGCATTTTCAGCTCCTCCCTTAGTGCGTCGCGCGCGAAGGGATCATCTTTGAATTGATGGAACAGGGCCCAGACAAAGCCGGACACCGAGACCTTGACGGCGGCTTCCCTGAAATAGGGATCTCGCGCCAATCCATCGACCTTGGCCGCATATGCTTCCGCATCTGCCTGCAGTTCAACGCTGAGCTTGTCGAGAGGCGTCTCGGGATAGGTCATCCGACGGAGCCCTCAAGGGAGATGGCGACGAGCTTCTGGGCTTCCACGGCGAATTCCATGGGCAGCTCCTGCAGCACGTCCTTGACGAAGCCGTTGACCAGCAGCTGGACGGCTTCTTCCTGCGAAAGGCCGCGCTGCATGGCGTAGAACAGCTGGTCTTCGGAAAGCTTGGTGGTCGTGGCCTCGTGCTCGAACACGCTGCTGCCGTTGCGCGCCTCGACATAGGGCACGGTGTGGGCGGCGCAGGTCTTGCCGATCAGCAGGCTGTCGCACTGGGTGAAATTGCGCGCGCCCTTGGCCTTCGGGTGAGCCGAGACCAAGCCGCGATAGGTGTTCGAGGACTTCCCGGCGCTGATGCCCTTGGAGATGATCCGCGAGCGCGAATTGGCGCCCAGATGGATCATCTTGGTGCCGGTGTCGGCCTGCTGGCGTCCGTTGGTGATGGCGATCGAATAGAACTCGCCGACGCTGGCCTCGCCGCGCAGCACGCAGGACGGATACTTCCAGGTGATCGCCGAGCCGGTTTCGACCTGGGTCCACGACACCTTCGAGCGGTCGCCGCGGCAGTCGGCGCGCTTGGTGACGAAGTTGTAGATGCCGCCCTTGCCGGTCTCCGGATCGCCCGGGTACCAGTTCTGGACGGTCGAGTACTTGATTTCGGCGTCGTCCAGCACGACCAGCTCGACCACTGCGGCGTGCAGCTGGTTCTCGTCGCGCATCGGGGCGGTGCAGCCCTCCAGGTACGAGACATAGGCGCCGGCGTCGGCGATGATCAGGGTGCGCTCGAACTGCCCGCTGTTCTCCGCATTGATGCGGAAATAGGTCGACAGCTCCATCGGGCAGCGCACGCCTGGCGGCACATAGACGAAGCTGCCGTCCGAGAAGACCGCAGCGTTCAGGCAGGCGTAGTAGTTGTCGGAGACCGGCACCACCGAGCCCAGGTACTTCTGGACCAGCTCCGGATGCTCGCGGATCGCCTCGCTCATCGAGCAGAAGATCACCCCGGCCTCGGCCAGCTCCTTCTTGAAGGTGGTCACCACCGAGACGCTGTCGAACACGGCGTCGACGGCGTAGCGCGGCGCGCCCTGCACGCCGGCCAGCACTTCCTGCTCGCGCAGCGGGATACCCAGCTTCTCGTAAGTCGCCAGGATGTCGGGATCGACCTCGTCCAGGCTCATCGGCCCGTCCTTGCCCTTCGGCGCGGCGTAGTAATAGGCGTCCTGATAGTCGATCGGCGGGAAGTCGACCTTGGCCCAGGTCGGCTCGTCCATGGCCAGCCAACGCTCGAACGCATCCAGCCGCCATTGCAGCATCCACTCGGGCTCGTCCTTCTTGGCCGAGATGAAGCGCACGATGTCGGCCGACAGCCCCTTGGGCGCGAACTCCTGGTCGATCTCCGTGACGAAGCCGTGCTTGTACTTTTCGAGGCTTTCGACGTGTTCGACGGTCTGCTTGACGGCGGCCATACTCTTACCTCCTCACGCCGCCGGCGCGCGGCGACGCGCGGCGTGACGGGACTGAACTTGCTCCCAGGCGGTCGCGAACGCCGCCCAGTCTTCTTCCGTGGTGGCCCAGCCGCCCGAGACGCGGATCGCGCACCCGGCCAGGTCGGTCAGGCCCATCGCGGTCAGCACATGGCTGGCCTTCACCTTGCCCGACGAACAGGCCGAACCGGCGCTGACCATGATCCCAGCCAGATCCAGGGCCATCACCTGCAGCTCCGCGCCCCACTCCGGCGTGGCCACGCACAGCGTGTTGGGCAGCCGCGGCGCAGTCTCGCCGATCACGACCGCCCCTGCAGCCGTCAGGCGCGCGGCTGCGGCGTCACGCCACCCCGCATCGATCTCGCGATCGCGCAACGCGGCCAGCGCCGCCGCGCCGAAACCGGCGATCCCGGCGACGTTCTCGGTCCCGGCCCGGCGTCCGCGCTCCTGCCCGCCACCATGCTGGCGACGCACCAGGGTCGCGCGCGGGCCGAACGTCAGGGCGCCGACGCCCTGTGGTCCGCCTAGCTTGTGCGCCGAGACGACCAGTGTCTCCGCGCCCAAGGCGCGGCTGTCGGTGATGATCTTGCCGGCGGTCTGGATGGCGTCGACATGCAGCCACCCCTCGGCGGCGCGCACGATCTCGGAGGCTTCGCGGATCGGCTGGACGACGCCGGTCTCGTTGTTGGCGTGCATCAGCGCCACGAACGGCCGCCCGTCGCCGGCGTCCCAGCGCGCCAGCCGCTCGGCCAGCCAGGCCAGGTCGGCGACGCCGTCCGCCGTCACGGGCAAGAACTCCACCGCCGCCCCGCTCATCTTGGCGGTCTCCAGCACGCTGTCATGCTCGATGGCGCTGATGATCAGGCGCTTGGAGCCGGTCGCCACGGCGCTGTCGATGGCCAAGGCGTTGGCCTCGGTCCCGCCCGAAGTGAACACTACGGTCGAGGCCGGACCACCGATCAGGGCCGCGACGGCGTTCCTGGCGTCCTCGACGATCGCGCGCGCGGCGCGTCCGCCGGTGTGCACTGACGATGGATTGCCGCCGATCGTAAAGGCGCGCGCCACCGCTTCGGCGGCCTGCGGCCGCACCGGCGCGGTGGCGTTGTAATCCAGATAGATCCCGCTCATGCAGCCGCCTCGTGGGGCGCAAAGCGGCCGTTCACCAGGTCGGCGAGGCTGACCGAGGCCAGATAGCTGTGCAGATGCCGGCCCATGTCCTCCCAGAGGTCATGGGTGATGCAACGCTCGCCCTTCAGCATGCAGCCCTTGCCCTGCATGCCGCAGCGGGTGGCCCGCAGCGGCTCGTCGACGGCCAGGACGATGTCGGCGATGTTGGTCTCTTCGGCGGTCTTCGCGAGGCGATAGCCGCCGCCCGGACCGCGCAGGCTCTTGACCAGGCCGCGACGGCGCAGGCGCGCGAAAAGTTGTTCCAGGTACGAGAGCGAAATCTGTTGCCGAGCGGCGATTTCGGCCAGGGTCACGGCGCGATCGCCTTCCGCCAACGCGGCCTGGCGGCGCGCGAGGTCGGCCATGGCCATCACCGCATAACGTCCCTTGGTCGAAAGGCGCATATCGCTCCTTGAAGCTCTCAGCAGCCCGATTGCTTTTTTTCGAGCGTTTGCCGGGTCCCATATGTTACAGGCCCCCGCTTGCACGGGGCTTGTCGCCGGAACCGGCCGACGGTCGCGACTTAGGAAGACCGAGCGCGTTAGTCAAGTATTCGGACGCCGCGCCTGACGAGAGGAATGGCATGCCAGAAGTGGTTCTGACCGGCGCGGCCGGGCGGATCGAGGGTCGCTACACCCAGGGCAAGAGCCCGACGTCGCCAATTGCGCTGATCCTGCACCCCCACCCCAAGGCTGGCGGGCAGATGAACCACCCTGTGGCGGTGCAGCTCTTCCACCTGTTCATGAAGCGCGGCTTCTCGACCCTGCGGTTCAATTTCCGCGGTGTCGGCCGCAGCCAGGGCGAGTTCGATTCGGGCATCGGCGAGCTGGCCGACGCAGCCACCGCGCTCGATTGGCTGCAGTCCACCAATCCCGCCGCCTCGCAATGCTGGGTGGCCGGCTACTCGTTCGGCGCCTGGATCGGCATGCAACTGCTGATGCGCCGGCCGGAGACCGACGGCTTTATCAGCGTCTCGCCGCCGACCAACATGTATGACTTCAGCTTCCTGGCGCCCTGCCCGGCCTCGGGCCTGATCCTGCACGGCGGCGCCGACACCGTCGTCCCGCCGGTGGAAGTCGAGCGCGTGGTCTCCAAGCTGCGCACCCAGAAGGGCATCGTCATCGACCACGAGGTCGTCGACGGGGCCAGCCACTTCTGGGCCGAGAACCTGCCCGACGTCGAAAAGCGCGTCGGCGCCTATCTCGATAAGCGCATCGAGGCCGACCCGATCTGATCGGGCGCCAGCACGAGAAGTTCAAAGGCCGAGGCTCACGCCTCGGCCTTTTCTTTTGTCTACTTCGCGGCCAGGTAATCCAGCGCCAGCAGCGCCTGGGCCCGCACGCCGGTCTCCATGGCCTTCTCGTCGACGTCGAAGAACGGCGAGTGGTTGCCGCCTTTCGGATTGCCGACGCCCAGGTGATAGAAGAAGCCTGGGATTTCCTTCTGGAAGTACGAGAAGTCCTCAGCCCCCATGATGTAGTCGATGTCGTCGGCGACCTTGCCCTGGGCGGCGCGCGTCAGGGTCGGCTTCATCTGCGCCGAGAGCGCACGGTTGTTGTCGGTCACCGGGTTGGGCTGACCCCAGTCGATCTTGCCGCTGGCGCCATAGCGCTCGGTGATCGAGGCCACGGCCTTGTCGGCCCGCGCCATGACGTCGGTGCGCATGCCCGGATCGAAGGTGCGCAGGGTCCCTGTCATGGCCATGTCTTCGGGGATGATGTTGTAGCGCAGGCCGCCCTGCAGGGTAGCGATGGTCAGCACCGTCGGGGTCTTGGAGACGTTGATCTGCCGCGAGGTGATCTGGTTGAAGGCGGTGACGATGTCGGCGGTCAGCGACGACATGTCGATGCCCTGCCACGGCATCGAGCCGTGCGCCTGCTTGCCCTTCAGATGGATCTCGAAGCGGTCCGAAGCGGCCATCATCGGACCCGGACGCCAGACCAGCATCCCGACGGGCCCCGGAAACGCGTGCAGCCCGAAGATCGCGTCGACCTTGGGGCTGGTCAGCACGCCTTCCTTGACCATCAGGGGCGCGCCGCCTTCCTCGCCCGGAGGCGGACCTTCCTCGGCCGGCTGGAAGATGAAGACCACCGTGCCTTCGATCTGGTCCTTCATGCCGGCCAGGATCTCGGCCGTGCCCATCAGGATCGCCACATGGCTGTCATGGCCGCAGGCGTGCATCACCGGCACGGGCTTGCCGAGATAGGTCCCCATGACCTTCGAGGCGAACGGCAGGCCGGTCTGCTCGGCCACCGGCAGGGCGTCCATATCGGCGCGCAAGGCGACCACCTTGCCGGGCTTGCCGCCCTTCAGGATGCCGACCACGCCGGTCTTGCCGACGCCGGTGCGCACCTCCAAGCCCAGCTTGCGCAGGTGATCGGCGACGATCTTGGCGGTGCGGACCTCGCTGTTGGACAGCTCCGGATGCTCGTGGAAATCCCGCCGCCAGGCGATCACCTTGGGCTGCAACGCCGCGGCCTGGGCGAACACCGCTGCATCATAAGGCTTGGCCGCCGGCGCTTCCTGAGCCGACGCAGTCCCCGTCATCGCCACTGCTGCGGCGACGCCCGCCAGCCAAACCCGTTTCGACATGTAAGCTCCTAAACTCTAGCGGTTCGGGCGGACGATGCGCCCGCCGGTCATCGGCGCAGCTACGCCGGTGGTCTTCGGAAATGAGATCGGCAGCCCCCGCGCCGTGCGCGCCGCCAGATAGGCGAAGGCCTCGGCCTCGATGGAATCGCCGCGCCAGCCGTGATCCTCGGCGGTGGTCACTGGGACGGCCAGCCGTTCGGCGAAGGCCGCCATCAGGGTCGGATTGCGCCGCCCGCCGCCGCAGACGATCAGCTCGGTCGGCGATCCGCCCATGATGTCGAAGCCCAGCTTCAGCGCCTCGGCGGTGAACGCCACCAGGGTCGCAGCCGCATCCTCCAGCCGCAGCGCCTCCAGCGGCTCGAGCGTGAAGTCGTAGCGGTCCAGCGACTTGGGCGGCGGCGCCTTGAAATAGGGGTGCGCCAGCAGCCCGCTCAGCACCACTTCGTCGGCCTGGCCGACGCTGGCGTACTTGCCGCCCTCGTCGAAGCGGCCGGCCCCGCGCGACTGCATCAGCAAGTCGATCATGCCGTTGCCGGGGCCGGTGTCGAAGGCGGCGATGTCCTCGCCCCCCGACCAGAAGGTGACATTGGCCACCCCGCCGACGTTCAGCACCGCCAGCGGCGCGGCCATCCCCGCGCTCTGGGCCCGGGCCAGGTGATAGATCGGCGCCAGCGGCGCGCCCTCGCCGCCCGCCGCGACATCGGCGGTGCGGAAGTCGAAGGCCACCGGCACGCCAGCCGCGTCGGCCAGCCGCTGCGCGTCGCCGAGTTGCACCGTGCGCCCGACGACGCCGCCCTGCGGCCGCTCGTGCAGCACGGTCTGGCCATGCATGCCGATCAGATCGATATCGGCCCAGGTCAGGCCGTTCTGCGCCAGGAATTCCTCGGCCGCGGCGAAGTGCTCACGCGCCACCGCCTCGGCGGCCGGCGCGAACGAGTCCGGCTCGGCCTCGCCGCGCTCCCAGGCCATCGCAGCATGAGTGGCCTCAAGCACCAGCGAGCGGGTTTCCTCGCTCAGCTTGCGCTCGCCGGCCGGCCCGAAGGCGAAGATCGTTTCCCCGTCGGTCTCCAAGATCGCCATGTCGCAGGCGTCCAGGGACGTGCCGGTCATGAAGCCCAGAACTCGCATGCCAGCTTGACTGCCACGCCATGCGGGCCGTAGCTAGAGCCCATGATCACCCGCGCCACCCTCGCCGGCCGCTATTACCGCCTGCCCTAAAGCAGGCGCGGATCGATCTCTTGCGCCACCCGTAAAGGTCGGCGCCCGCATCCCAGGAAAAGACGGTCTCCGGCCACAAGCCGCCTAGGAGCCTGTCAGATGCCCCTCGAAATCACAGACAATCGCGTGTTAGAGCGCGCCTCTGAATCCCCGACGCCAGAAGAACGCCCCATGTCCGCCGAGCAGCCCTTCAAATCCGAATTCCTGCGCACCATGCAGGAGCGCGGCTACATCCATCAGATCACCCACCCGGTGGAGCTGGACGAAGCCGCCGCCAAGGGGCCGATCACCGCCTACATCGGCTTCGACGCCACCGCCGCGTCGCTGCACGTCGGCCACATGATCCAGATCATGATGCTGCGCCGCCTCCAGCAGGCCGGGCACAAGCCGATCGTGCTGATGGGCGGGGGCACCACCAAGGTCGGCGACCCGACCGACAAGGACGGCCAGCGCCCGCTGCTCACCCACGAGCAGATCCAGGGCAACATCGCCACCATCAAGGGCACGTTCCAGCGCTTCCTGACGTTCGGCGATGGTCCGACCGACGCGATCATGGTCGACAACGACGAGTGGCTGTCCAAGTTCGGCTACGTCGAGTTCCTGCGGAACTACGGGGTCCACTTCACGATCAACCGGATGCTGGCCTTCGACAGCGTCAAAGCGCGGCTCGATCGCGAGCAGCCGATGACGTTCCTCGAGTTCAATTACATGCTGATGCAGTCGGTCGACTTCCTGGAGCTCGAGCGCAGCCATGGCTGCCTGCTGCAGATGGGCGGCTCGGACCAGTGGGGCAACATCGTCAACGGGGTGGAGCTGATCCGCCGCGTCGATCAAAAGCCGTCCTTCGGCCTGACCACCCCGCTGCTCTCGACCGCCTCGGGCCAGAAGATGGGCAAAACGGTCGGCGGCGCGGTCTGGCTCAACGCCGACATGCGCAGCCCCTACGACTACTGGCAGTTCTGGCGCAACACCGAGGACGCTGACGTCGGCCGCTTCATGCGCCTCTTCACCGACCTGCCGATGGACGAGATCGCCCGCTACGAGGCGATGCAGGGCGCCGACATCAACGAGGCCAAGAAGGTGCTGGCCGGCGAGGCCACCCGCATGCTGCACGGCGAAGAAGCCGCCGCGGCCGCGGCCGAGGCCGCGCGCGTGGCCTTCGAGGTCGGCTCGGTGTCGGGCGACATGCCGACCCATGAGGTGCCGGCCGCCGAGCTCGAAGCCGGGCTAATGCTGGCCGCCCTGGCCACCGACGCCGGTCTGGCCGCCTCGCGCGGGGAAGCCCGCCGCCTGGCCCAAGGCGGCGGCCTGCGGGTCAATGACAAGGCCGAGGCGGACGCTGGCCGCACGATCACCAGCGCCGACCTGGTCGACGGCGTCGTCAAGCTGGCCGCCGGCAAGAAGAAGATCGTCCTGGTGAAGCCGGTCTAGGAGCACCGACATGTCCGCACTGACCGAAGGCGCGAGCGCCCCCGACTTCGAACTGCAGGGCGCGCAAGGCCCGGTGAAGCTCGCTGATTTCGCCGGCAAGCCGCTGGTCGTCTACTTCTATCCGAAGGACGACACCTCCGGCTGCACCAAGGAGGCCCAGGAGTTCACCGCCCTGGCCGCCCACTTCGCCCAGGCCGGGGTCGCGCTGCTCGGCGTCTCCAAGGACAGCGTCGCCAGTCACGCGAAGTTTACAGCCAAGTACGACCTCGCTGTTCCGCTGGCCTCAGACCCCGAGGGCGCGATGATCGAGGCCTACGGATCCTGGGTCGAAAAGAACATGTACGGCCGCAAGTACATGGGCATCGAACGGTCGACCTTCCTGATCGGCGCGGACGGCAAGCTGGCGCGAATCTGGCGCAAGGTCCGCGTCCCCAGCCACGCCGCCGAGGTGTTGAAAGCCGCGCAATCCCTTTGATTGTTAAGCTTGGCGCGCTGCGGCCGGTCGCCGCAGCGCGACGCCTGACCACAGCGGCCGGACGGAACCGGCCGCCCTCCCCGATGTTGTAGATTTATCGCGCCGAACCACTATCCAGCCAAGGTTCTGCGCTGCAGAGCATCGTGATCTAGCGCGGCCATTCAGGCCCTGTTAACCACGATCAGCCAGACTCGTCCGCCGCTCGGCTCGCGTACGTTGCAGCGCGAAGTCGCTTGCACGTGCGCCAATTCTCATTGCATATCGCGCCGTTCCCCGAGTTTCGTAGCCGATACGGTGAGAATGACACGCTTCGCGCGCCTTCGCCGATCGCTTGTAGAGCTGTTCCCTGAGCGACACCTCTACATCCGCTCTGGCGGTGAAATGCGTTCCTTCGTCCTGACCACCGGCCGCCAGATGGCGATCGCCGGCGGGGTCGCTGCCGGCGCGCTTTGGATGGGCGTCAGCACCGCGGCGATGATGGTCAACGCCATGGCGGTCTCCAGCCACGATCAGCAGCTGGCCCGCATGCAGGCCAAGTCCGAACGCCTGGTCGCCGACCGCGAAGCCCGCCTCAACAGCGCCATGGTGCAGCTGAACCAGGCCGAGGGCGGCATCGGGGCCCTGGCCGCCAGCGTCGAGAACCGCCACGCCGCGCTCGCCATTCTGCTGACTGAGTTCAAGGGACAGCCAGGGGCCCAGGCCGCGCTCGCCCCGGCCATCGCCAAGGCCACCAGCGCCTCGGCCGAGGTCGGCCCGCTCCGCCGCATCGAACTGGTCCGCGCCGGCCAGGAACGCCTGATCGACGCCGCCGACGATTTCGCCAAGACCCGCGCCGACCGGCTGCGGCTGGCCTTTCGCCTCGCCGGCCTGACCCCGTCGTCTTTCGTGCCCAAGGGCGGTTCGCTGGGCGGCCCGCTGATCGAGGCCAAGGATCCGCGCGCCCTGGCCGCCGTGCTCGATGTCGACGAGGACTTCGCCGAACGCATTCAGCATGCGGCGACCAACCTTTCCGAAGCCGGCGCGCTTGTCGATGCGGCCGCCAAGCTGCCCTTCGCCCGTCCGACCACCGCCGCGGCGCAGACCAGCAGCTATGGCGTGCGGTTCGACCCGTTCACCCGCCGCCCGGCTTTCCATTCCGGCCTCGACTTCGCTGGCCCGACCAACACGCCAATCTATTCGACCGCGCCCGGCGTGGTCTCATTCACCGGCGTGCGCTCGGGCTACGGCAACACCATCGAGATCGACCACGGTCGCGGCTTCAAGACCCGTTACGCCCACTTGCAAGCCATCGGCGTGCGACCGGGCGAGCGCGTGACCGTCGGCAGCCGGATCGGCGGCATGGGTTCCACGGGCCGGTCCACCGGGCCGCACCTGCACTATGAGGTCTGGGTCAATGGTAGGGCCCAGAACCCGTCGCGTTTCGTAAAGGCTGGCGATTATGTTCTCCAAGGCGGTTAAGCCCGAGAAGACCTCCGACACGTCCCTGTCGGCCACGACCGGCGAACGCAAGGCCCCCAAGCCGGCCTCCCTCATCAGCCAGGACCTCACGATCGAAGGCGGCATCGTCGGCGAAGGCGAACTGCACGTCGACGGCGTGATCCGCGGCGACGTCCGGGTCGGCCGCCTGACCCTGGGCGACACCGGCCACATCGAAGGCTCGATCCAGGCCGAGAGCGTCGACATCCGCGGCCGCATCATCGGCACCGTCACCGCCAAGCAGGTGCGCCTGTTCGGGACCGCCTACGTCGACGGCGACATCACCCACGAGCAGCTGTCGGTCGAGACCGGCGCCTTCTTCCAGGGCCGCAGCCTGAAGTTCCAGCGCCCCGCGCCGGTCGCGCTCGCCGCGCCTGAGCCGGAAGTCCAGAGCGCGTAGAGCGGCCAGGCGCCGCTCATCCCGGCGAAAGCCGGGACCCAAGCTGAACCGAAAGCAAACCCGCGGCATTCGGCCATGGCTCAAGCGCCGCTTGGGCCCCGGCTTTCGCCGGGGTGAGCGGTATTAGGCTAAAGCGCCTAAGCCACGTTCTCGTAGGCGCCGTTCTTCAGCAGCGGCGTGCAGTGGCTGACGTTCAACTCGGCGGCGATGTCGACGTCGAGCGCGTGCTCCTTCTCGATCAGCTCCACGCCCGACCGACAGGTCCGGAGCGTCGCCTCCAGGTGCGGACGCGCGCTCAGGAAGGCGTGCCGCGCCACGACCGCCTCAGGTTCGCCGTCGAAGCCGATCGCCTCGATCACCGCCCCTGCGCCCAGCAGGTCCTCGATCGCCGGCCGCAGCGAGCCGTCAGGCCATTGCTCGCCGGCCGGAATGACCGCGATGTCTCGCCCTTCGGCCAAGGCCACGGCCTTGGCCGCCACCGCCGCGGCGTTGCGCAGACAGCCGGCCAGCACGCTCGCCCGCCCACAGGCCAGCGACAGCCGTGATCCATTCGGCGACGGCAGCAGCAGGCGCTCGCCCGGATTGAGCTTCATCAAGCTCGCGGGCGACAGGCTCAGCTGGCCGCCGGCCTTGCGGCTCGCCGCCAGCCGCGCGCCCACCCGCTCGGCCTCGGCCCGCGCCGCGTCCTCGTCGCCGTACGGAAAAGGGTGAATCCGCGCTTGGCGGTGCACGGCTACGTCGACCGCCGTCGAGAACGACAGCACATCGACGATCACCACGACCGCAACCCGGTCGCGCAGCAGCGCGACCCCGTTCAGTCCCCACTCGCAATGGACCTTCTGCATCACGCGCCTCCGGCGGTGATCGAACGCCGTTCCCGGGGCAAATGCAAACGTGGCTGTGGAGCGGGCTCCCTAGGCCCCCGCCCCATCACGCGTGCTGCCCACGCGCTGCGCCAAGGCCGCACCCATGAATTCGTCGAGATCGCCGTCCAGCACGCCTTGCGTGTCGGAGGTTTCGACGTTGGTCCGCAGATCCTTGACCATCTGATACGGCTGCAGGACGTAGGATCGGATCTGGTGGCCCCAGCCGATATCGGTCTTCAGGTCGTTCATCGCCTGAGCCTCGGCTTCGCGCTTCTGCAGTTCCAGCTCATAGAGCCGGGCGCGCAGCATCTTCCAGGCCTCGTCGCGGTTCTGGTGCTGCGAGCGGCCCATCTGGCAGGCCACCACCACGCCGGTCGGAATGTGCGTCAGACGCACGGCCGAGTCGGTCTTGTTGATGTGCTGACCGCCGGCGCCGGACGCCCGATAGGTGTCGGTCCGCACGTCGGACGGGTTGATGTCGATCTCGATGGTGTCGTCGACCACCGGATAGACCCAGACCGAGGCGAAACTGGTGTGCCGCTTGGCCGCCGCGTCGAACGGCGAGATGCGCACCAGCCGGTGCACGCCCGCCTCGCTCTTCAGCCAGCCATAGGCGTTCGGGCCCTTGATCTGCAGGGTGACCGACTTGATCCCGGCCTGTTCGCCCGAAGTCTCTTCGAGGAAGTCGACGCTCATGCCGTGGGCGTTGGCCCAACGGGTGTACATGCGCATCAGCATCCCGGCCCAGTCGTTGGACTCGGTGCCGCCGGCGCCGGAATTGATTTCCATGAAGGCGTCGTTGCCGTCCGCCTCGCCCGACAACAGGGCTTCCAACTCGGCCCGCGCAGCGCGCTCCTTGATGGCCTTCAGCTGTTCGCGGGCCTCATCGAGGGTGGCTTCATCGCCCTCCTCGTCGGCCATCTCGGCGTAACCGATGGCGTCGGCCAGGTCGCGTTCCAGCGACTGCACGGCCTCGACGGACGCGGCCAGTTTTGCGCGTTCGCGAGTGATCGCCTGGGCGGCCGCCGCGTCGTCCCAAAGGGTCGGGTCTTCGACGCGGGCGTTCAGCTCATCGAGCTTTCTTAGGGCCGGTTCCCAGTCAAAGTCTCCTCCTGAGCAAGTCGATCGACTGCTCGATGTCGGCCTTCGCGGCCTCGACATCCACTCTCATGGGAATCTCCGAAACCAGAAATGTTCTGGGGGTCGGGCAGATAGCGCGCGAAGGGGCGCATGACAATGGCGGGCGGCTAGTACAGCCCGCTCATGTCGTCCTGCTTCTTTGGTGGCGGCGCGGCGGACGGGGCCGGCGTCGTGAGCTGCCCGTCGGGCCAAACCTGATTGTAGGGCTGGGGCCCGCCCGCCGGCATGCCGCCGGCCGGCGCCACGACCACCTTCGGCTCGGTGCCGGGGCGGAACGCCTCGCGGATGCCGCGCACGGTCGCGAACTTGGCGTTCTTGGGCGCCTTGAACTCGTCCTTCGGCAAGTCCTTGGCCGCCGCCTGCATGAACTCGATGAAGATCGGCACCGCCGCTTGGGTGCCGGTCTCGCCCTCGCCCAGGCTGCGGTTGTCGTCGAAGCCGACGAACACGCCGGCCACGATCTGCGGCGTAAAGCCGACGAACCAGGCGCTGCGGTACTCGTTGGTGGTGCCGGTCTTGCCGCCGACCGGGCGGTTCAGCACCAGGGCCGAAGTCGCCGTACCGCGCTGGACCACGCCCTGCAGCATCGAGGTCACCTGATAGGCGGTGATCGGATCCATGACCTGCTCGCCGCCCGGCGCGATCCGCGGGCTCTCGTCGCCATTGAAACCGGCCAGACAGCGCGGGCAGTCGCGCTTGTCGGCGCGGAAGATGGTCTCGCCATTGCGGTCCTGGACCAGTTCGATCAGGTGCGGCTCGATCCGTCGCCCGCCGTTGACGAACGAGGCGTAGGCCGCGGTCAGCTTGAACGGCGTGGTCTCGCCCGCCCCCAGGGCCATGGCCAGCACATTGTCCATGCGCTTGGCGACACCCATCTTCACGGCCAGGTCGCTGATTTTCCGCATCCCCACGCCCTGGGCCAGCCGCACCGTCATGGCGTTGCGCGACAGTTCCAGCCCGCGCCGCAGGGTCAGCGCGCCGTAGTAACGGCGGTTGTAGTTTTCCGGCGTCCAGGCCTGGCCGCCGGCGCCGCGCAGGGTGATCGCCGAATCCATGACCACGCTGGACGGCGTGTAGCCGTTCTCCAGGGCCGCGGCGTACACGATCGGCTTGAAGGCCGAGCCCGGCTGCCGCATCGCCTGGGTCGCGCGGTTAAAGTTCGACAGCGAGAACGAATAGCCGCCCACCATCGCCAGCACCCGGCCGGAATAAGGCTCCATCGCCACCAGCGCGCCATTGACCGCCGGGATCTGGCGCAGCCGGAAGCCGCCGCCGCCCTCGACCGGCTCGACGAACACCAGGTCGCCGGACCGCAGCCCCTTGCCGGCCCGGGCCCAGGCCACGTCCTGGCCGACGATCGAGCCGGTGGTCCCCTCGCCGGCCACCCGCACCCGGACGTTGCCGCCCGAGACGTCAGTGACCAGCGCCGCGCGCCATCCGCGCCGTTCCGACGGCGGGCTCTTCTGCTTGGCGACCGCTTCCCAGCCTTCGGCCGTGTCGACGTGGCCCCAGGCCCCGCGCCAGCCGTGGCGGCGGTCGTACTGTTCCAGGCCGTTCATCAGCGCCACCCGCGCCGCCGTCTGCAGCTGCGGATCGAGGGTGGTGCGCATGTAATAGCCGCCCTCGTTGAGGCGCTGGCCCATGGTCGCCAGACCGCGCCGGCGCACTTCCTCGACGAAAAAGTCGGCGTCGCGGTATTTGGCCCGGGTCGGGGCCTTCTGGACCTTCAGGTCCTCGCGCTTGGCCGCCTCGGCCTCGGCGCGGCTGACCCAGCCCAGTTCGGCCATCTGGTCCAGCACCCAGTTGCGGCGCGCCATGGCCTGCGCCTTGCGGCGGATCGGGTGATAGTTGTCGGGGCCCTTGGGCAGCGAGGCCAGATAGGCGCACTCGGCCAGCGACAGGTCGCTGATCGACTTGCCGAAATAGTTGTAGGCGGCCGCACCGACGCCGTACGAGCGGTAGCCGAGCCAAATTTCATTGAGATAGAGCTCGAGGATCTGCTCCTTGTTGAGCGTCTGCTCCAGACGCCCGGCCAAGATCGCTTCCTTCAGCTTCCGGCCCACCGTGGCGTCGCTGGTCAGCAGGACGTTCTTGGCCACCTGCTGGGTGATGGTCGAGCCGCCCTCGAGACGCCGGCCGTTCACCGCGTTCATGACGTTCTTCATCATCGCCCGGGTCAGGCCCATGGCGTCGACGCCGCCGTGGCTGAAGAAGTTGCGGTCCTCAGCGGCCAGGAACGCCTGGGCCAGCTGCGGGGGCATGTTGTCGTACGGCACGTAAATGCGGCGCTCGCGCGAAAACTCGCCGATGAGGACGCCGTCCCAGGCGTAGGCGCGCGTCGCCGTGGGCGGACGATAGTCGGCCAGGTCGGACGCATCGGGCATGTCGTGGAACAGCCACGCCGCATAGATGGCGATGGCGAACCCCGCCAACGCGACTGCGCTCAGCACGGTCACGCCGGCGATCGCGATCCATCTCTCGGGGGGCTTCAAACTGACCGACCTCCGCGGGGCGCGCCCCGTCCGCTCAGGCTGGTCTAGCGTGCATCGCGCCGGGCGCCAACGGCCCTGCGTCGGCGTGGCGCGGCGTCAGTTCGACGCCAGCTTGGTCGGCTGGCCGAAATAGTCGTCGATGGCTTCGGCGACCGAACCCATGAGCCGGGTGCGCTTGCCCGGATCGCGCAGCACCGCCTCGTCGGCGGCGTTGGTCAGGAAGCCCATCTCCAGCAGCACGGCCGGAACGTCCGGGGCCAGCAGCACGGCCAGGCCAGCCTCGCGGTGGCTGCGGCGCAGCAGCGGCTGGTGGTCGCTCACCCGCTCCAGCAGCACCTCGGCGAAGGTGGCCGAACGGTTGCGGGTCATGCGCTGGGTCAGGTCCAGCAAGATGGTCGAAACCCCATGATCGCCATGGCTGCCGGCCTGCATGAACCAGTCGTCCTTGCTGACGAACTTGGCCGAGCGCGAGGTCGCGCGGTCGGCGAGCGTATAGACGCTGGCCCCGCGCAGGCTGGGATCGGTGCCCGAGTCGGCGTGCAGCGAGATGAACAGGTCGGCGTCGGCGCGCCGGGCGACCTGCACGCGCACCGCGTGATCGACATAGACGTCGGCGTCCCGGGTCATCACGACCTTATAGCGGCCGCTCTTTTCCAGCTGGCTCTTCAGCGCCCGCGCTGCGGCCAGGGTGACGTCCTTCTCGTTGCCGTCGGCGCCCTTGGTGCCCGGATCCTTGCCGCCGTGGCCGGCGTCGATGACGATGACTTTCTTAAGCGGCAGCGCGGCCTTGGTCGTCTTGACCGGGGCCGAGATGAAACGCGGGCCCGCGGCGGCTTGGGCGACCCTCACGTTCGCCGGGGCCTTGGCCGCCAGGTCGATCACATAGCGATAGTTGGCCACGCCGTCGGCGGGCGGCAGCAGGAAGCGGCGCTTGATCACCGCATCGTCGGCCAGGTCGATGCGCAGCCGCGCGCCGCCGGCCGAGTCGTCCACCACCCAGGCCTTCACCAGGCCCAGTCCCCCGCCCTGCAGCTGGTTGTCGACCGACACCCCTGGAAGACTCAGGACGACCCGGCGGTCGCCCTGCCCGTCCGAGGCCACCTTGCCGGTCGCCGATTTGTCGAGGTCGATGACGATGCGGGTTTCGGCGCGGTCTCCGCCGAGGCGAACCTTCAGGATGTCTGCCTTGGCGCCGGCCGCCTGCGCTCCGGCGACGATCGCCAGGCAGCAGACCACGGCGCCGACCGTGGCCAGCACGCTTCGTCCGCCGATCCTGAACCTGCCGCCCATACGCGCAGCCCCGTTACACATTTTATACCGTCGTACCCATATAGACCGCGGCGGCGTGGACAAACGGTTAACCGCGTCCTTACGCCACCGCTTTGCGGCGCGGCGGCTTTCCTTTTTGCCGCCAGTGTTGCAATGTCCGCCCGCGCTGGACCGTGCGCGCCTTGCGTCGCAAGGCTGCGGCCCGCGCGACACACCCCGCGTCGGCTTCGCCACCTTCGGCGACCACGCGCCATCCGATCCGCGCCTAATGATTGGGCGCGCCTGGGAACACACCAATGGGCAGCGCCGCTCGAGCCCAATTTCGGCCTACCGCCCGCCTTGCCGGTTCCGGCATTGCGATGGGCGGTGGCGTGCGCGCCCTCCTGACAGACCGGCGGCGCCCGAGCCGAGAGCTCGCGGCGCGCCTCGGAGACGTACTTGATGTCCAAGAAGATGTTGATCGACGCCGCACACGCCGAAGAGACGCGTGTCGTGGTGGTCGACGGACCGCGTGTTGAAGAATTCGATTTCGAGAGCCAGAACCGCAAACAACTCAGAGGCAATATCTATCTCGCCAAGGTGACGCGCGTTGAGCCGTCGCTGCAGGCGGCCTTTATCGAGTATGGCGGCAACCGCCACGGCTTCCTCGCCTTCAACGAAATCCACCCCGACTACTACCAGATCCCCGTCGCCGACCGCGAAGCGCTGATGCGCGAAGAGGCAGACGAGGAGGACGACATCGCCGAGTCGCGGGCCCGCGGGTCCGACGACGAGGATGAAGACGCCGTCGACGCCGACGATGACGATGTCATGGAAGAAGAGGTCGCGCGTCGTCGTCGCCGGCTGATGCGCCGCTACAAGATTCAGGAAGTGATCCGCCGCCGGCAGATCATGCTGGTTCAGGTCGTCAAGGAAGAGCGCGGCAACAAGGGCGCGGCGCTCACCACCTACCTGTCGCTGGCCGGCCGCTACGGCGTCCTGATGCCCAACACCGCCCGCGGCGGCGGCATCAGCCGCAAGATCACCGCCACGACCGATCGCAAGCGCCTGAAGGGCGTCGTCCAGAGCCTGGACGTGCCGGACGGCATGGGCCTGATCGTGCGCACGGCCGGCGCAAAGCGCACCAAGGCCGAGATCAAGCGCGACTACGAGTACCTCCTGCGCCTGTGGGAGAACATCCGCGACACCACCCTGCACTCCGTGGCCCCCGCCCTCATCTATGAGGAAGAGGACCTGGTGAAGCGCACGATCCGCGACCTCTACGACAAGGACATCGACGAGGTCTGGGTCGAGGGCGAGGCCGGCTTCAAGGAAGCGCGTGAGTTCATGCGCATGCTGATGCCGTCCCAGGCCAAGAAGGTCATGCCTTACCGCGAGCCGACCCCGCTGTTCGTCAAGCATCGGGTCGAAGACCACCTCTCGCAGATCTATTCGCCGGTCGTGCCGCTACGTTCGGGCGGCTATCTGGTGATCAACCAGACCGAGGCTCTGGTCGCCGTCGACGTGAACTCCGGCCGCGCCACCCGCGAGCGGAACATCGAGGCCACCGCCCTCAAGACCAACATGGAAGCGGCCGAAGAGGCCGCCCGCCAGCTCCGGCTGCGCGATCTGGCCGGCCTGATCGTCATCGACTTCATCGACATGGATGAGTCGAAGAACAATCGCGCCGTCGAGAAGAAGCTGAAGGACGCGCTGAAGGACGACCGCGCCCGCGTCCAGATGGGCAAGATCTCGACCTTCGGCCTGATGGAAATCAGCCGCCAGCGCCGCCGCTCAGGCGTCCTGGAAGGCACGACACACGTCTGCGAGCATTGCGCCGGCACCGGCCGCGTGCGCTCGGTCGAGTCGAGCGCCCTGTCCGCCCTGCGCGCCGTGGAGATCGAGGCTCTGAAGGGCGGCGGCGAAGCCACCCTGAAGGTGCCGCGCGCCGTCGGCCTCTACATCCTCAACGAAAAGCGCAACCATCTGGCGCGCATTCACGAGAGCCTTGGCCTCTTCATCACCATCGTCATCGACGACGCCCTGGCGCACGCCGATCACGAGATCGAGCGCACGGCCAGCGAGACCCGGCCTGAGCACGCGGCGATCCAGCACGTCCCGCTGCAGCCCTATCAGCCCGTTGAAGACGACTTCGACGACGAAGCCTTCGAGGACGAAGAAGACGTCGAGGAGGACGAAGAAGACGCCGACATCGAGCGCGAGGCCACCGACGACGACGAGGCCGAGCACCGCTTCCAGGACCATGAAGGCGAAGGCGATGACCGCAACGGTCGCCGCGGCCGCCGCCGCCGCCGCCGTGGCCGCCGTGACGGCGAGCCGGTCGAAGCCCGCGAGGGCGGTGAACGCCCGCCCCGCGAGCCGCGTGAGGCCCGCGACGACGAAGACGGCGGCCGCCGTCGTCGTCGTGGTCGCCGCGGCGGTCGCCGGATGCGCGACGATGGTCGTCCGGCCGACATGTTCGCCTGGACCCGTCCCTGGGTGCCGTACGGCGACGATCCCTTCGTCTGGCACGATCCGTCGGAAGACTTCCCGGCGGCCCGCGCGCCGGCTCCGGCTCAGGCTCCGGCCAACGACGCCGCCCCGGCTCCGGTCGCGGCCGCGGCTGAAGCTGTCGCCCCGGCGCCGAGCGTGACCGACGACCAGCCGGACGTCGATCTGGACGTCTGGGTCGAACTGCCGGCCGTCGACGACAAGCCGAAGAAGGCCCGGTCGCGCCGCGGTCGTGGCCGCGGCAAGGCCGAGACCACTGAGGCCTCGGCCGAGGTCGTCGAGGCGGCGGAAGCCGTCGAAGCGGTCGAGGTCGTCGAAGCCGTCGCCGAACCGGAACCCGCGCCCGAACCGGTCGCGGCCGAGCCGGAAGCCAAGCCGGCCAAGAAGCCGCGTGCGCGTCGCACCAAGGCGTCGGCCGCCGCTGAGGCCGCCGAAGCGGTGGTCGAAGCCGCCCCGGTTGAGGCCGCTCCGGTCGAGGTCGTCGTCGAGGCCGCGCCAGAAACGGCCCCTGAGCCCGAACCGGCGCCGGCCGCGCCGGTCGCCCGCGAGCCTGATCCGAACGAGATCAATGCGCCCCCGCCGGTCCCGAAAAAGGGCTGGTGGCGCCGGGGCTAACTCTGGGCTGTGACAACGGAAACCGGCTCGCGCCATGCGAGCCGGTTTCCAGTCCGTCTGAAGCGCGTTAGGCTTCGAAATCTGGGGCTTTGCGGGGGGCGCTTGGAGTTGTTCGGCATGGTGTCCCCTGCCCGTTCGGTCTCGAGAATCGCTCTGGCCGCTGTAACGGCGCTAAGCCTGACGCTGCAGGCCGCGCCGGCCCGCGCCGAGGAAGGCATGTCGCTCATTCGCGACACCGAGATCGAAGAGATTCTTCGCAAGGACTCCGAGCCGATCTTCAAGGCCGCCGGCGTTGATTCCAAATCCATCGAGATCCTGCTGATTGGTTCGAAGGACCTGAACGCCTTCGCCGGCCCCGGCACCATGGGGGTCTTCACCGGCCTGATCCTTGAATCGGAAAACCCCAACCAACTGCAGGGCGTCATCGCCCACGAAGTCGGCCACTTGGCCGCCGGCCACTCGGCTCGCTCAGGCGAAATGACCGCCGCTGGCATGACGCCGTTCCTGCTGACCATGGGGCTGGGCGTCCTGGCTGCGCTCGCCGGCTCGGGCGAAGGGGCGGCAGGTCTGATCGGCAGCGCCAGCTACTTCGGCACCCTGGGCGCCATGGGCTACAGCCGCGAACAGGAAAGCCGCGCCGACCAGGCTGGGGCCGCGATCCTTGAGCGCGCCGGTCTGTCCGGCAAAGGGCTCGTCGATTTCTTCGACAACTTCCGCTACCAGGAAGTCTTCCAGGAAGCGCGCCGCTTCGCCTACTTCCGGTCCCACCCGCTGTCGTCCTCGCGGATCGAGGCGCTTCGCCACCGGGTCGAGCAGAACGCCCACTACGACACGCCCGACACGCCGGAAGCGATCGCCGAGCACGAGATCATGAAGGCGAAGCTGGATGGGTTCATCAACCCGACCGTCGCCATCACCAAGTACGGCGAGAAGGACGCGTCCTATCCGGCCCGCTACGCCCGGGCCATCGCCTACTACCAGATGAAGCAGCCTGATCAGTCGCTGAAGCTGATCGACGCCCTGCTCACCGAGCAGCCGAACAATCCCTACCTCTGGGAGCTGAAGGGCCAGGTGCTGTTCGAGTTCGGCCGCGCCCAGGAGGCCGAGGCCCCGCAGCGCAAGTCCGTCGAACTGAAGCCCGATGCGCCGCTGCTGCGCGTCAACCTGGGCCAGACCCTGATCGCGCTTGAGGACAAGGCCAAGATCGAGGAAGGGGTCGGCGAACTGCGCAAGGCCCTGACCCAGGAACACGACAACGCCACCGCCTGGCGGATCCTGGCCCAGGCCTACGACAAGCAGGGCAAGGAGGGCCTCGCCCGCCTGGCCACCGGCGAGTACTTCTTCGCGACGGGCGATGCGAACCAGGCGCGGGTCTTCGCCATGCGCGCCCGGGAAAAGCTCGACAAGGACACCCCTGAATGGCGGCGCGCCACCGACATCGTCCTCACCTCCAACCCCAGCAAGGACGACCTCAAGGACTTGGCGTCCGAGGGTTCGATCAATCGCCGTTCCTCCCGCTGAGCGGGCCGAAAGGCCTTCGCAAAGCCACGCTTCTCACCTAATTGGCCTGACATGACCAAGATTTCCCGCGGCGTTCTCGTCGCCTGCGCCGCCCTCGCCCTGCCCCTCGCCGCTTGCCAGAAGCCGGAGGACGACTTCGGCCAGAAGGTCCGCGCCTACCTGCTCGCTCACCCCGAGGTGATCGAGGAGGCGGTCGTGAAGCTGCAGGAGAACAAGCAGGCCGCCGCCCAGGAGGCCGCCAAGGCCTCGCTCTCCAAGTACCGCGATCAGTTGGAGCGCGACCCGCGCGACTTCGTGGCCAACCCGAACGGCTCGATCACCGTGGTCGAGTTCTTCGACTACCGCTGCGGCTACTGCAAGGTCAGCGCGCCCGAGGTGCTGAAGCTGATCAAGGAGAACCCCGACGTTCGCTTCGTGTTCAAGGAGTTCCCGATCTTCGGGGCCGAGAGCAACCTGGCCGCCGAGGTCGCCCTGTCGCCCGCCGGCATGCCCAAGAACATCGAGCTGTTCGAGCGTTTCATGGCCGAGAAGGCGCTGGACGAGGCGGCGATCGACCGCCACCTGCGCGCCGTCGGCGTCGATCCGGCCGCCGCCCGCGCCGGCGGCGCGTCTGCTGAGGTCAAAAAGCACATCGCCGACACCCGCGCGCTGGCCCAGGGGCTGGCCATCGAAGGCACCCCGGCCTTCATCGTCGGCGACCGCATCATCCCCGGCGCTGACATGCCGGCCTTGCGCGCGGCGATCGCCGAAGCCAAGACCGGCAAGCTCAAGACCGTCCCCTCGCCGAAGATCGACAAGGGCTAAAACCCCTCGCCAAACTCGGGCTTTGCGTCGCCCTGCGACGCAGCTAGGCTCCTCTCGAGTGCTTTGAGAGTCTGTCCGTCCGACCACGGCGAGCCGAATGCACGAACGAGTGCTGATCATCGGAGCTGGTATCGGCGGCCTATGCGCAGCGCTGGCGCTGGCGCCGACAGGCCGCGATATCGTCATTCTCGAACGTGACCCGGCGCCGCCGCGCGGCGGCGCCGATAACGCTTTCACGGACTGGACCCGCCGCGGCGTCGGGCACCTGCGCCACAGCCACGCCTTCCTGGCCCGGCTGCGCACCATCATCCGCAACGAGCACCCCGAACTGCACGCCGACCTGCTCGCCGCCGGCTGTCGCGAACTCGGCTTCGAGCGGATGCTCACCGACCTGCATCGCCAGGCCTACAGGCCCCAGGCCGCCGACCGCGATTTCGTGGTCCTGACCAGCCGGCGTACGACGCTGGAGTTGGTGATCCGCCGCTATGTCGAGCGCTATCCAAACGTCCGAATCGATTCGGAGACCTTCGTCCGCAAGCTGCTGACCCAGCACGATCCTCAGGGCCTGCGGGTGGTCGGCGCGTCCGTCGCCGACGCAGATGGCGCGCGCGACATTATCGGCGACCTGGTGATCGACGCCAGCGGGCGCACCTCGTCCTGTGTCGAGCAACTCGTCGAGGAAGGCGCGGCGATCCCTGAAGAGAGCGAGAGCGCCGGCATCGTCTACTTCACACGTCACTATCGCCTGCTGGCCGGCGCGCAGGAGCCGCAGCGCACTAAGGCCGGCGGCACTGGCGATCTCGGCTTTCTCAAGTTCGGCCTATTCCCCGCCGACAACGGCTGCTTCTCGATCACCCTCTGCACGCCCGAGCCCGAGATGGAGCTGCGCAAGGCCATCGTGCGGCCCGAGGTGTTCGACGCCATCTGCGCGCGCCTCCCCGGCCTGGCGCCCTGGGTCGACCCGGCGGTCGCCGAGGGCGTCAGCCGCGTGTTCGGCATGGGCGAGTTGCATAGTCGCTGGCGGCAGGTCGCCGGCGAAGGCATCGCGCCGCTGCTCGGCTACTTCCCTGTGGGCGACGCGCTGGTGCGCACCAACCCGCTCTACGGGCGGGGCTGCTCGTTCGCGGCGATCACGGCTTACGCTTTGCGCGACGTGATCGTGTCGACTGGTGACGCCGCCGATCGCATCCAAGCTTTCCAGGCCAGGATCAATGACGACCTGCGGCCCTACTATCTCAACATGCGCGACCAGGACCGCGCCGCGATCCGCCGGGCGCGCCAGCAACTGACGCCCGGCTATCGCCCCAGCCTGCGGAGCAGGCTGATCAAGAGCTTCCTGGAAGACGGCGTGAACATAGCCATCCGCTCGGACGCAGACCTCCTGCGCGAGGCCTTGCGCGGCTTCCATATGCTGGAACACCCCTCCGCCTGGCTGAAGCGGCCCGACAACCTGGCCAAGGTTCTGCGCTACTGGTTCACCCGCAGAGATCAGAAGGCCGATGCCTATCCGCCCAAGCCCGGCCCCGGCCGGACCGAGATGTTCCAGTCGCTTGGCCTGGCCGCAGATGTCGACATGATCCAGGCCTAGCTACTCGCTGGGGGCGTTGAACAATCCGCCCTGGGCCATTTGATCGCGCACCGCCTCCGGCGTCAGCGTCGCGGCCTTGTCCAGTTCGAGCAGCTCCGGCGGCACGTACCAGTGCAGCTTGTCGGCGTGATAGGCCTCCCAGACGACCTTCGCGACCTCGACCGGCGGGATGGCCCGGAACATCCCCTCCTTAGGCGCCGCTTCAGCCACGCCGGGCGGCAGGATCGGGGTATCGATCACCCCCGGCAGCACGTCGGCGACCCGCACGCCATAGGCCTTGAACTCCACCGACAGCGCCTCGGACAGCCCCTTCACCGCATGCTTGGTCGCCGAATAGACCGCGATGTTGGCCATGCCGAAGGTCGCCGAGGACGACGAGGTCGTGAAGCAGAGCGAATTCGGCGTCGCCTTCAGCAGTCCGATCGCTTCGTGGATGCCGATCAGCACGCCCATCAGGTTGACCTGGACGACCGCGATCACGTCCTCGAACGGCTGCTCGGCGAACGGGCCGCCCCGGCCGATGCCGGCGTTGTTGTAGAGCAGGTCCATCTGCCCATCGGTGGCCTCGCCGAAGGTCGCGACCGCCATTCGGTAGTCATCGCGTTCGGTGACGTCCAGTTGGCGGACCACGCAGTTGTCAGGGCCCAGCTCGGCCTCCAGCGCGCTCAGCCCGGCCTCATTGACGTCGTAGGCGCCGACAAACCAGCCCTTCGCCGCGAACAGCTTGGCCGTCTCACGCCCCATGCCGGAGGCCGCGCCCGTGATGAAGATGGACTTGCGACCGTTGGACTTGCCCATGCGCCCCTCCTGTTTTCGAGGAGCCTAGAGCGCCTTCCGCCACGGAACGCCGCTGAATTCTTCAGCCGCGCTCGCGCAGGCCGCGTTGTTTGAGCCGCCACACGAGGACGTCGAAGCGATCCTGCCCGAAGAACGGCTCGCCGTCGAAAACCATCGTCGGCACGCCCCAATGGCCGCTCTCGCGATGAGCGACCTGGTTGGCCTCGATCTCGGCGGCGATCTCGTCCGTCTTACCGGCGGCCTCGGCCTGCATCTGCGCCATATCCAGCCCTGCCCGCTCAATCGCGCGGGCCAGCTTGTCGCCTTCGTTCCAGGGCATGTCCTGGCCGTTCCAGATCAGCCGCGAGACCTCGTCGTAGAAGGCCAGGGCCTGGGGCTTGTGCGCGGCGACGACGCCCAGCGGCATCAGCAGCTCGAGGTGCGGCTGTTCGGCCGCCCCGTTCAGGTTCTGCCCGATGACCACCGGATCGGGGTTCGGCCAGACCAGCGGCAGGCCCAGGAAGTCCCCCAGCCGCCGCACGTCGCGCACCAGGTACGGCACGAACAGCGGGTCCTGCTTGGTGAAGAACCCCTCCGAGCGCACGGCCAGCGGATAGACCGGCCGCATCCGGACGTCGACGTCGTAGGTCTCAGCCAATTCCCGCAAGCGCGGGACCACCAGGTAGGAATAAGGGCTGCGGAAGGACCAGTAGACGTCGACGCCGAGGCTCATCAGATCAGACCGGATAACGGGGATGATGGATCAGCATACATACGTTTTGGCATGCGTCCTGCCAAAAATGCTTCCCGCCCCGCGATCACGGCGTGCTTCATGGCTACCGCCATACGAATCGGGTCCTGGGCCCCGGCGATGGCGGTGTTCATCAGCACCGCGTCGCAGCCGGTCTCCATGGCCAGGGTGGCGTCGGACGCTGTGCCGACCCCTGCGTCAACCAGGACCGGCACCTTCGACTGCTCGATAATCAGTCCCAGGTTCAGGAAGTTCTGGATGCCGCGCCCCGAGCCGATCGGCGCCGCCGCCGGCATGATCGCCGCCGCGCCCGCGTCTTCCAGCTTCTTGGCGTAGACCGGGTCGTCAGAGCAGTAGACCATCACCTGGAAGCCGTCGGCGACCAGCAGCTTCAGCGCCCGCAGGGTCTCTTCCATGTCCGGCAGCAGGTGCTTGGTGTCGGACAGCACCTCCAGCTTCACCAGGTCCCAGCCGCCCGCCTCGCGCGCCAGGCGCAGGGTGCGGATCGCGTCCTCGCCGGTGAAGCAGCCGGCCGTATTGGGCAGGAAAGTGAAGCGGTCGGGCTTCACATAATCGACCAGCATCGGCTGGTTCGGGTCGGACAGGTTCACCCGCCGCACCGCCACGGTGACGATCTCGGCGCCCGCCGCCTCGGCGGCGGCGGCGTTCTGCGCGTAGTCCTTGTACTTCCCCGTCCCGACGATCAGCCGCGAGGTGAAGGTCCGGCCCGCGACGCTCCAGGTGTCTTCCTTGTGGGTAGACCCGTCCATGTCAGCCGCCTCCGATAAAATGCACAATCTCAATGCGGTCGCCGTCGGCGAGCGCGGTCTGTCCATAGGCCGATCGCGGTACGATCTCCAGGTTGCGCTCCACCGCCACCTTGCGCGGATCCAGGCCCAGTTCCGCCACCAGGGCGGCCACGCTCGACATCCCGCCGAAGGCCTTTTGTTCCCCGTTAATGGTCAGCGTCATGACGCCCTCGTGAAGCTTGGAGTTTCCGAATGCTTGTGACCCCCGCCGCCGCCCGTTACAAGACGGCGGAATCGACGGCGGAGCCGAATGTCGAAACCGATCTATGTGCTTAGCGGGCCCAACCTCAACCTCTTGGGGGTCCGGGAGCCGGAGATTTACGGAAAGGAGACGCTGGAGGACGTCCGCACTCGTTGCGAACGCCGCGCCGGCGCCCTCGGTCATGCCGTGGTCTTCCGCCAATCCAACCACGAAGGCCAACTCATCGACTGGGTGCAGGAAGCCCGGACGGAGGCCTGCGCCGTTGTGATCAATCCCGCGGGCTATGGTCACACTTCCGTGGCCCTGCTGGACGCACTGAAGACACTCGATATTCCTGTGGTCGAATGTCACCTGTCCAACCCGGCGGCGCGCGAAGCGTTCCGCCGTGAAACCTATGTGTCCCTCGTCGCCACCGGGGTCGTCTCCGGCTTCGGCGGGGCGAGCTACGAACTGGCCGTCGAGGCCGCCGCGGGCCTGGCCCGTCAAAGCCAAAACTAAGGATTATCAAATGGCTAGCAGTCCGAAGGCCCCCGCCGACCCGATCGACGCGCGGCTGGTGCGCAAACTGGCCGACATTCTCACCGAGACCGGCCTGACCGAGATCGAAGTCGAGCACAACGACCTGAAGATCCGCGTCGCCAAGACCGCCGCCCCGGCCGCCGTCCAGTACGCCCCCGCTCCGGCGGCGTTCGCTGCCGCCCCGGCTCCGGCCGCCGCTCCCGTGGCCGGCGAAGCGGCCCCGGCCGCAGTCGAGCGCAAGGGCGACGTCGTGAAGTCGCCGATGGTCGGCACCGTCTACCTGCAGCCGCAGCCGGACGCCCCGCCCTTCGTGAAGGTCGGCGACACCGTGACCGCTGGTCAGACCCTGCTGATCGTCGAAGCCATGAAGACGATGAACCCGATCCCCGCGCCCCGCGGCGGCAAGATCGTCGAGATCATCGTCCAGGACGCTCAGCCGGTCGAATTCGGCGAACCGCTGATCGTCATCGAGTAGGTCGATGTTCGACAAAATCCTCATCGCCAATCGCGGCGAGATCGCCCTGCGGGTCCACCGGGCCTGCAAGGAAATGGGCATCTCGACCGTGGCGGTCCATTCCGAGGCCGACACCGGCGCCATGTGGGTGCGGCTGGCTGACGAAAGCGTCTGCATCGGCCCGGCTCCCGCCGCCAAGAGCTACCTGAACATCCCCTCGATCATCGCTGCGGCGGAGATCACGGGCGCTCAGGCGATCCACCCGGGCTACGGCTTCCTGTCGGAAAACGCCCGCTTCGCCGAGATCGTGGCGGCGCACGGCTTCACCTTCATTGGTCCGACCGCTGACCACATCAAGATGATGGGCGACAAGATCACCGCCAAGCAGGCGGTGAAGGAAGCGGGCATCCCCGTGGTGCCCGGCTCCGATGGCGCCGTGACCACCGAGGAAGAAGCCTTCGAGGCGGCCAAGAAGATCGGGTTCCCCGTGCTCATCAAGGCCGCCGCTGGCGGCGGCGGGCGCGGCATGAAGGTCGCTCAGACCGAGGAAGACCTCTACGAGGCGGTCTCCACCGCCCGCGCCGAGGCCAAGGCCGCCTTCGGCGACGACGCGGTCTACATGGAGCGCTACCTCCAGACCCCGCGCCACATCGAGATCCAGGTCATCGCCGACAAGTTCGGCAATGTCTGCCACCTCGGCGAACGCGACTGTTCGCTGCAGCGTCGCCACCAGAAGGTGCTCGAAGAAGCCCCCTCGCCGGTCATCGACGCGGCCGGCCGCGCCAAGATCGGCAAGGTGGTGGTCGATGCGATCAGGGCCATCGGCTACCTCGGCGTCGGGACCATCGAGTTCCTGTACGAGAACGGCGAGTTCTTCTTCATCGAGATGAACACCCGCCTGCAGGTCGAACACCCGGTCACCGAGGCCATCACCGGCATCGACCTGGTGCGCGAGCAGATCCGCATCGCCGCGGGCCTGCCGCTGTCCTTCAAGCAGGAAGACGTCGTGTTCGAGGGCCACGCCATCGAATGCCGGATCAACGCCGAGAACCCGAAGACCTTCACGCCATCGCCCGGCCTGGTCAGCGATTTCCACGCCCCGGGCGGCTTGGGCGTGCGCCTCGATAGCGCGCTCTACGCCGGCTATTCGATCCCGCCCTACTACGACAGTCTGGTCGGCAAGCTGATCGTCCATGGTCGCGACCGCGAAGAATGCATCGCCCGCGTCAACCGCTGCCTAGGCGAAATGGTCGTCGGCGGCATCGAGACCTCGATCCCGCTGTTCCAGGAGCTGCTCCAGCAGCCCGACTTCCTCTCCGGCGACTACAACATCCACTGGCTCGAACGCTGGATGAAGTCGCAGCAGGAAGAGGCCTGACCGCATCCTCCTCCCCCGCGCGAGCGGGGGAGGAAACCGCGCCCTGATCGGCTAAGCTGCCGCCATGAAACGTTTCGGCCCCCGCGAGCTCCTGGAGTGCTACGGCCGCGGCGTGTTCCCGATGGCCGATGCGCGCGAAGACGATCGCGTCTTCCTCATCGACCCTGAAAAGCGCGGTGTCGTTCCGCTGGATGGCTTCCACGTCTCGCGCCGCCTAGCCCGCACCGTGCGCGGCGATCCTTTCGACATCCGCATGGACACCGCGTTCTCACGCGTAGTTCTGGAATGCGCCGCGCCCAAGCCCGGCCGCACCGAAACCTGGATCAACGGTGTCATCGAGGACCTCTACGCCCAGCTGTTCGAGATGGGCCACGCCCACAGCGTCGAATGCTGGCTAGGGGACGAACTGGTCGGCGGTCTCTATGGGGTCTCGCTCGGCGGGGCCTTCTTCGGCGAAAGCATGTTCAGCCGCCGCACCGACGCCTCGAAGGTGGCGCTGGTCCATCTGGTCGCGCGGCTGCTCAGCGACGGTTTCCAGCTGCTCGACGCCCAGTTCATCACCGACCACCTGTCGACCTTCGGCGCGGTGGAGATCCCGCGGGGGGAGTATCACCGCCGACTGGCGCGCGCCCTGGAGGCGCAGGCCTCGTTTCAGCGCGCGGCGGTCGGAACCGGCGCGGCCGCCCTGCAGGTGATCAGCCAGGCGTCGTAGATCGGGTGCTCAAGCGGGTTCAGGCCCGGCGAGGACGCATACATCCAGCCCCGGAACGCCTGGCGCGGCGGCGGCGTCGGCTTGCCGGGCGCGGCGCGCGGCTGAGATTCCACGGTCACGTGCGCGACCGAGTCTTCGATCGCCTCGTCGGCTGCGGAGCGCTCGCAGGCCTTCACCGTGAACACCAGGTTCTTGTAGCGGACGGGTCGGCCGACGGCGGCCTCGAAACGCATGGACTCGGCCGAGACCTTATCCAACGCCTGGATGACGGCGACGTCGTAGCGGGCGCGCTTGGCCGCCTCGGCTGGCTTGGCGGCGACCTGGGCCTTCGGCGCCGGGGCCGGCTCGACCTCTTCGGCGGCGATCGGTGGCGCAGCGACCGGCGGCGGCGGCGCCACCTGGGTCGGCGGGGCCTCTTCAGGCGCCGGCGGCGGCTGCGCGGGCGGCGTCACAGGGCCGTTTGGGAGCGGCGACGGCTGGGCCGCGGGCGGCGGCTGCAACAGGGGCGGCTGGCTCTGAGTGGTCGGCTGCGCGCTCACCATGCCGGCGCCCGCCAGGGCGCCCAGCATCGCCAATCCGGCAAGGGTGCGGCCGCGCGACATGCCTATTCCGGCCGCCAGGCCTCGTAGTCGCCCGACGCCTTCTGACGCTCGCCGCCCCGCGCGATCGAGCCTTGCGGCTTCCAGGCGTGCACGGTGCCGGTCAGGTTCGGCAGATGGTCCTTTTCCCAGGGCTGGCGCTTCAGCGGCGCCTTGGTCGGCGGCTCATCGAAGGTGTAGTGCAGCCAACCGTGCCAGTCGGCGGGGACCTTCGAGGCCTCGGCATAGCCGTTGTAAATGACCCAGCGGCGCTTGCGGCCCTTGTCGTACGACGTCCGATCATCCTTGGCTTCGTAGTAGCTGTTGCCCAGCTCATCCTTGCCGATGAAGACGCCGCCGCGAACCGTGTTGCGGACGCCGATGGTCGCGCCGTTCCACCAGGTGAAGATATTCTTGAGCACGTTTGGGAATTCCAGACAGACAGGAAGCGCGCGGACTATAGGCGCCCGGCCGCCCACCGTCCAGCCGCGCGAAATTCGCAATATCTTGGGGATAGGCGCCCCCTGAACCGCAACATCTATTGCCCGCATTAACGACGCTGCTAGACTCGGCCGTCGGGAGAACCGGATATGGGCGTAGAAGCGGCAAGGATCGAACGGCGGACGCTCGAGCGCGCGTCCAGCGTGGCCGAGATTCTGGCCCCTGCGTCATGGACCGACGCACGGGTCGAAGCCTGGCTCGACTGGCTGGACGAAGGCGCCGATCTGCCTGCCGCCGTGTTCCGCTTCGCCGAGGATCTCGTGCAGCGCGGCGATTCGGCCGGCCTGTTCGAGACCGCCCGCGCCCGCGCCGCTTTCCGCCGCGATCTGGGCGCGGCCATTCTCGCCGGCCAGATCGCCCTGTCCTGGCCGCGCCCCGATCCGGCGACGCCCGTCGTCCGGTCCGGCGACGACTGCGCCCCCGCCATCGACGCCCTGCGCGCCCAGCATCGCGGCCGCGCCATGGCGAGAGCCGCCGCCCGCGAGATGGGCGCCCGCCTCCAGGCGGTGATGGATTCCATCCTGCGCTGCGAAGGCGACCCGGCCGCCTGCGCCGATCTGCGCGCCAACGCCAGCCTCGCGCGCAGCGCCGAAGCCGCCCGCGTCGCCGGCGCCACCGATGCGATGATCCTCGACGCCATCGCCCTGGCCAAGGCGGGCGAACTCGAATGGTCGGCCGCCGAACCGGACTTCGCCGCCATCGAGGAACTGGAGCTGGTCTGCGCCCTCTCCGGGACGTCCGAGCCGGCGCTCGCCGCTGCCGCTTGGGAAACCGGCGCACTCGCCGTGGCCCTCACCCCCGAAATCGCCCAGGGCGTCGCCCGCGCCTGGGGCGGCGCGCGCGGGGCCGTCAACTTGATGGGCTTCGGGGCCGGGAACGATTTCGACGCCGCGAGCTTCGCTTCGGCCGTCGCGCTGCTGGCGAGCGCCCTGGCCGTGATCAGCGGCGAACGGCCTGCCTCGCTCGGTCTGGCCGGCGTCGCCGACTGGCTGGTCGCCCAAGGCCTGACCTACGATTCCGAGGCCGGCCGCGCAGCAGTCCGTGATCTCTACCGACACGCCGCTTCGGCCTGCGTGGCGTCGGGCGCCAAGCTCAACGGCGGGCTGGCGGTGTTCGACGATCCGGAACTGGCGCTGCGGCTTGGCGGCGTCAGCGCCTCCGCCGCGCCCTGGCTCGGCCCGGTCACGGTCGCCCAGACCGAGGACGGCGTGCTCACCCGCGTGATGACCGAGGCCGCGCTGTGCGGCCTGACCGCGCTCGGCGCGGACCTGTCCCAGGCTCGTGCCTGGCTGCTCGGCGGTCTGGACCTGTCCGAGGCCCCCGGCGTCGATCACGCCGCCCTCGCCGCCCGCGGCTTCACCGATCACGAGATCGCCCAGGCCGAAGCCGCCCTGCCCTTGGCCGCCACCCTGGCCGAGGCCTTCGCCGCCATCGACGCCGGCTTCCTCTGCGACGTGCTCGGCGCCACCGACGCCGACCTGGCCGACCCCAACCTCAACGTGCTCAAGCTCGCAGGCTTCAGCGACGAGGAGATCGACCAGGCCCAGGCCTACGCCATCGGCTCAGGCGCCCTATCCCAAGCCGACTTCCTCACCGCGGCCCAACAGGCGGTGTTCGAGACCGCCGATGAGCTCGGCCCCGAACCTTACTTCGCCGTGCTGGCGGTGATCGCCCACGCCCTGGCTGTACCCGCCCTGGCCGACCTGGAACTGGAGTGGGACACCACCCCGGCCGACGCCGCCGGCGTGATCACCATGGCCGCCCGCGCCAAGGCCCAGGCCCTGCGGATGCGCCGCGCCGCGCCGCCGGCCGGCCTGGTGCTGGACCTGCCCAGGGCGAGCGAGCCGCCACCCCGCATCGCCCGCGAACCCGAAGCCGAGGCGCGCGCTCCGCAGGCTGAACGGATCGTCGAGCGCATCGTCGAGCGCGATCGCACCCGCCGTAAGCTGCCCGACCGCCGCAAGGGCTACATCCAGAAGGCCAGCGTGGGCGGTCACAAGGTCTATCTGCACACCGGCGAGTATGAAGACGGCGAACTCGGCGAGATCTTCATAGACATGCACAAGGAAGGCGCCGCCTTCCGCTCGCTGATGAACAATTTCGCCATCGCGATCTCGATCGGACTGCAATACGGCGTGCCGCTCGACGAGTTCGTCGACGCTTTTGTCTTCACCCGCTTCGAACCGGCCGGTCCGGTCACCGGCAACGACTCGGTGCGCTCGGCGACCTCGATCCTCGACTACCTGTTCCGTGAGCTTGGCGTGTCCTATCTAGGCCGCAACGACCTGGCCAACGCCGACCCAGGCGAGCTCAACGCCGACGGCCTGGGCGACGGCAAGGCCGACGACGAGGACGGCCCCCAACCGGCCAGCCATTTCATCTCCCGCGGGTTCGCCCGCGGCGCAGCGCCCGACAACCTGGTCTTCCTGCCCAGCGCAGCGGCCCGGCCGCCGGCGGCCGAAGCCGACGTTTGCGCGGCCTGCGGCGACATCGCCGTGGTCCGCAAGGGCGCCAGCCTGATCTGCGAGACCTGCGGAACCCGAGCCGCCCCGCAGGGCGGTGACATGACCGGCTGAGCGTGCGGGGCGCCAGCTCAGGTTTCACCGAGGACGACGGCGGGGAGAATTTCGCCGACGCCAAACTCAACGGGGCCAATTTTTCCGGCGTCGAGTGGGTTGGCGCATGCGGCTTGTCCCAAGCACAGCTGAGCCCGGTCTGTGGGGACGGCTCCACACGCCTGCCGGGCGGCCCGCACATCCTCAGTTGCTAGCTAAGCCGCTGACAATTACCGCGAATTAAGTAGCGTCCACAGGGTGTCGAGAGCACATGCTCACATCATGGACCAACAACGCCAAGCTTCGATGCCTCGTCTGACGCGTTCTCTGCCCGCCCTCTCCGCCCTGGTCGCCGTGGCGCTCGCCGCCATTCCCGGCTTGGCCAGCGCCAACATGGGCGACAAGGATGTGGCGCGGATGGTCACGTTCGGCGGGGCCTGCGCCAAGTGCGAACTGTCGGGCCGCAAACTGGCCGGCGCCCAGTTCGTCGGCGCCAACTTCGCCCAGGCCGCGCTGGTCGGCTCGGATCTGCGCGACGCCCGCTTCCTCGGCGCCAACTTCAGCGGGGCCGACCTGTCGCGGGCCGACCTCAGCGACGCCCAGATGGTCGGCGCCAACTTCACCAGCGCGGTGCTGACCGATGCGCGGCTGCGCGACGTCGAGGCCCGCGGCGTCAATTTCGGCGGCGCCAACCTGGCGCGCGCCGACCTGCGCGATGCGACCGCCACCGGCTCCGTCTTCAGCAAGGCCAACCTGTCCAACGCCTCGTTGCGCGGCGCCGAACTGCGGGCCGCCAACTTCTCCAAGGCCAACGGCCGGGCCGCCGACTTCCGTGACGCCGCGCTTTCCGGCGCCAACCTCGGCTCGGGCGCCTTTGATCATGCCTCGTTCCGCGACGCCGACATGTCTGCGGCCAACCTGTCGGGCGCGACGTTCGTGAACACCGATTTCCGCGGCGCCAGCCTGAGCGGCGCCAATATCGCCGGGGTCGACCTCTCCCGCGCCAAGGGGCTGGAGCAGGACCAGCTGGACGACGCCTGCGCCGACGGCGCGACCCGCGCCCCGCCCGGCCTGGTCGCCAAGGCTTGCCATCGCGGCCGCGTCCGCGTCGTCAGCCGCAGCCCTGCGCCGCCGCCCCCGCCCGCAGCCCCTGCGCCGCCGGCCCCGCCGCGCTACTTCGCCAGCTTCGACTAGAGCGCACAAAAAAGGGGGCCGGCGGCCCCCTTTTCCGTATCTGTCGTCGCGCCTCAGACCTTGATCGGCGGCGCCAGGCGGATGTGCAGCTCCTTGAGCTGCTTCTCCAGCACTTCCGACGGCGCGTTCATCAGCAGGTCCTGGCCCTGCTGGTTCAGCGGGAAGGCGATGACTTCGCGAATGGCGGTCTCGCCGGCCAGCAGCATGACGATCCGGTCGATGCCGGGCGCCAGGCCGCCGTGCGGCGGCGCGCCGTGACGGAAGGCGTTCAGCATGCCGCCGAACTCTTCCTCGACGACGTTGGAGCCGTAGCCGGCCAGTTCGAACGCCTTCACCATCACCTCGGGGAGGTGGTTCCGGATCGCGCCCGAGCACAGCTCATAGCCATTGCAGACGATGTCGTACTGGAACGCGCGGATGGTCAGCGGGTCCTGGTTCAGCAGCGCGTCCAGCCCGCCCTGCGGCATCGAGAACGGGTTGTGCGAGAAGTCGACCTTCTGCTCTTCCTCGCTCCACTCGAACATCGGGAAGTCGACGATCCAGCAGAACTTGAACTGGTCTTCGTCGACCAGCTTCAGGTCCGTGCCCACCTTCGTCCGGGCGTTGCCCGCGAACTTCGCGAACACCTTGGGGTCGCCAGCCACGAAGAAGGCGGCGTCGCCCTGCCCCATGCCGATGCCGGTCATCAGCGCGGTGGTCGCGTCGGGACCCAGGTTCTTGGCGATCGGGCCGCCCCAGCCGCCCTGGTCTTCCGACCAGAAGATGTAGCCCAGGCCCGGCTGGCCCTCGCCCTGCGCCCAGCTGTTCATGCGGTCGCAGAACGCGCGGCTGCCGCCCTTCGGGGCCGGGATCGCCCAGACCGCGTTCTTGGCGTCTTCCAGAATGCGCGCGAACAGGCCGAACCCGCCCCCGCGGAAGCGCTCGGAGACGTCCTGCATGATGATCGGGTTGCGCAGGTCGGGCTTGTCAGTGCCGTAGCGGGCCATCGACTGCACATAGGTCAGGCGCTCGAAGCCCTGGTGCTCGATGGTCTTGCCGAAGTCGTCCTCGTAGGACATCGCCTGGTCGATCGGCGAGACGCGCTTGCCGCCGCCGAACTCCACGAACACCCCGTGCATCACCGGCTCGATCGCCGCGAACACGTCCTCTTGGGTGACGAAGCTCATCTCGACGTCGAGCTGATAGAATTCCAGCGAACGGTCGGCGCGCAGGTCCTCATCGCGGAAGCACGGCGCGATCTGGAAGTAGCGGTCAAAGCCCGAAACCATCAGCAGTTGCTTGAACTGCTGGGGCGCCTGCGGCAGCGCGTAGAACTTGGTCGGGTGCATCCGCGAGGGCACCAGGAAGTCGCGCGCGCCTTCCGGCGACGAAGCCGTCAGGATCGGCGTCTGGTACTCCAGGAAGCCCTGGTCGATCATGCGGTTGCGGATCGAGTGGATGACCTTCGAGCGCAGCACGATGTTCCGGTGCAGCGTCTCGCGACGCAGGTCCAGATAGCGGTGCTTCAGGCGGATTTCTTCCGGATAATCCGGCTCGCCAAAGACCGGCAGCGGCAGCTCGGCCGCTTCCGACAGCACCTCGACGGTGCGCACGCGCACCTCGACCTCGCCGGTCGGCAGGTTGGCGTTCACGGTTTCCGGGCTGCGGGCCACGACCTCGCCGTCGATGCGGATGACGCTTTCGGCGCGCAGGCGCTCGATGACGTCAAAGCCCGGCGTCTCCGGGCTGATCACCAGCTGCGTCAGGCCGTAGTGGTCGCGCAGGTCGATGAACACGAGACCGCCGTGGTCGCGTTTGCGGTGGATCCAGCCCGAAAGGCGGACGGTCTTGCCCGTGTCGGCGGCGCGAAGAGCGCCTGCGGTATGGGTGCGGTAGGCGTGCATGGGGGAGTCGCTAAGGCTCTGAAAATCGAGGGCGGAAGGGCGCATGTAGGGCCCCGAAAGTCAAGGAGCCGAGCCCATTCCCTCCCCTCGCTTCTCCTACTTCGCCGGGTCGACCAGGGCTTGGTAGACCAGCGTCCGCGTCAGCCCGCCCAGGTCCGGCCCGCCGGTGCCGCCATAGCGCTGGATCATGCCGACGAAGACCACGTCGTTGGTCGGATCGACCCAGAACCAGGTGCCGGCCGCGCCGCCCCAGCTCATCGTGCCCTTGCCTTCCAGGGTGCCGGCCTTGCGCGGGTCGTTGACCACCATGAAATCGAGGCCGAACCCAACCGCCTCGTTGAACGACGACGTCGTCGAGCCGTTCGACGACACCAACGCCGCCTGCGGGATGACGTTGGTCCCCATCAACTCGACCGAGGCGGGCGACAGGATCCGCACGCCGTCCAACTCGCCGCCGTTGGCGATCATCTGCGCAAAGCGGGCGTAGTCGCGCGTGGTCGACACCAAGCCGCCGCCGCCCGATTCCAGCCGCGGCTTGTCGACGAAGTTCTGGATGGGCTGCCCCGCGAGGGTTTTGGCCTCTTCGATCTTCCCCGTCGTGGGATTGCCGATGTACGGCGTCGGCAACCGCGAGGCGTTGGCGGCGCCCGTGTAGAAGCCGGTCTCGTTCATCTTCAGCGGCTTGAAGAGGCGGCTCTCCAGGAAGTCGCCCAGGCTCTGGCCCGACAGCCGCTCGACCACCGCGCCCTGCAGGTCGACGGCGACCGAATAGCTCCACTGTTCGCCCGGTTGATACATCAACGGGATGGCCGCGACCTTGGTCGTCAGGGCCTTCAGGTCGGTCGAGCCCAAGACCCGCTGCTCACGGAACATGCGGTCCACAGGGTGCTTGTCGCCAAGGCCATAACCGAACCCGGCGGTGTGGCTCATCAGCTCGCGCATGGTCGGCGGGCGCTTCACCGGTTCGAGGATCGGCTGGCCGTTGGCGTCCACGCCCTTCCAGACCTTCAGGTCCTTCATTTCGGGCAGATAGGTCGTGATCGGATCGTCTAGCCGCCAGCGGCCTTCCTCGAACAGGATCATCATCGCCACGCCGGTCACCGGCTTGGACATCGAATAGATGCGGAAGATGGCGTCGTTCTCGAGCGGCTTGCCGGTCTCGAGGTTCGCCTTGCCATGCGTGTTGAACGCGACGACCTGGCCATGCCGCGCCAACAGGGTCTGCACGCCGGCCACCCTGCCGTCGGCGACCGCCTTGGCCATCGCCACATCCAACCGCTGCAGCCGGGCGCTGTCGAAGCCGAGCGCCTCGGGGCTGGCGGCCGGGGCTAGCCCCGCAACGGGCTCCTTGGCCCAGGCGGCGGGCGCGAGCGCCCAGGTCAGCGAAACCGCGGCCAGAGCGCTCGCCAGCAGATGGCGCTTCATGAAACTTCCCCTCCCGAACATCGGCCGGCGAAGCTTAGCGTTGCATCCGACACCTACAAGGTGTCGCCAAAGCTATTTCGGCTTGAAGCGCTTGCTGGTGGGGAAACCCTTTGGCGCCAGCTTGCCGGCTGCGGCGCGCCGCCCCAGCCATTCGCGCCATTCACCCCAGACACGGGTGCGGCCGGCGGTGTCGATCCAGGTCGCGCCTTCCTCGGCGTTGAACACCACTGCATCGCGCAGTCCGCCCTCGCGGTAGGTCTGCAGCTTCACGCCCTTGCCGCGCGGCATCTCCGGCAGCTCCGACAGCGGGAAGATCAGGATCTTGCCGTTGTCGCCGACCACGCCGAAGTGGTCGCCGCTCACCGGCATCGCGAAGGCCGCGCCCTTGGCCCCGGCGTTCAGCACCTGCTTGCCGGCCCGGCGGAAGCTGATCGCCTCCTCCTCGGGCAGGATGAAGCCGTAGCCCTCCTTCGAGGCGATGACCCGCTTGGTCCCCGGCTTGTGGGGGAAGATGTCGATGATGTCGGTCTTGTCGTCGAGGTCCAGCATCAGCCGCAACGGCTCGCCGTGACCGCGCGCACCCGGCAGCTTGTCGCAACCGATGGTGAAGAACCTGCCGTCCGAGGCGAAGATCAGCAGCTTGTCGGTCGTCTCGGCGGCGACGATGAAGCCCAGCTTGTCGCCTTCCTTGAACTTCAGCTCCGAGGGGTCCTCGACCTTGCCTTTGGCGGCGCGGATCCAGCCGCGCTCGGACAGAATCACGGTGATCGGCTCGCGCACGATCATCGCTTCCATGGCCGCCTCGGCGTCGACCACCGGGGCGGTGTCGAAGATCGAGCGACGCTTGCCCAGGTTGGTGTCGGGACCCAGGATCGCGCGCACGTCCTTCAGACCCACCCCGACCAGGCGCCATTGCGCCCGGTCCGAGGCCAGCATCTTCAGCAGCCCGTCGCGCTCCTCGGCCAGTTCGGCGTGCTCGCGCCGGAGCTCCATTTCCTCCAGCTTGGCCAGTTGGCGCAGGCGGGTGTTGAGGATGGCGTCAGCCTGGATGTCCGACAGCTCGAAGGCCTCGATCAGCCTGGCCTTGGGCTCGTCCTCATAGCGGACGATGCGGATCACCTCGTCCAGGTTCAGGAAGGCGATAACCAAGCCGTCCAGGATGTGCAGACGCGCTTCGATCTTTTCCAGGCGGAAGCGCGCCCGGCGCACCACCACCTCCCGGCGGTGATCCAGGAACGACTGCAGCAGTTGGCGCAGGCCCATCACGCCCGGCGCGCCCTTGGCGTCCAGCACGTTCATATTGACCGGGAACCGGCTCTCCAGTGCCGAGAGCTTGAACAGGCTCTCCATCAGCACTTCGGGCTCGACGTTGCGGTTCTTGGGCTCCAGCACGAGGCGCACGTCCTCGGCGCTCTCGTCGCGCACGTCGCCCAGCAGCGGCGCCTTCTTGGTCTCGATCAGGTCGGCCAGCTGCTCGACCAGATCGGCCTTCTTCACCTGGTACGGAATCTCGGTGACGATGATCTGGTAGGTCCCGCGCCCGGTGTCTTCCTTCTCCCAGCGCGCCCGCACCCGCACCCCGCCACGACCGGTGGCGTAGGTCTCCAGCATGCTCTCGCGCGGCTCGACGATCACCCCGCCAGTGGGGAAGTCGGGGCCTTGGACGTGCTCCATCAGGCGCGCGGTATCGGCGTTCGGATCTTCCAGCAGCACCAGGCAGGCGTCGATCAACTCGGCGGCGTTGTGCGGCGGGATCGAGGTCGCCATGCCCACGGCGATGCCGCTCGAGCCGTTGGCCAGCAGGTTCGGGAACCCGGCCGGCAGCACCACGGGCTCCTCGTCTTCGCCGTCATAGGTCGGGCGGAAGTCGACCGCGTCCTCGTCGATGCCGTCCAGCAGCAGCTGCGCAGCCACGGTGAGCTTGCACTCGGTGTATCGCATGGCCGCGGCGTTATCGCCGTCGATGTTGCCGAAGTTCCCCTGGCCGTCGACCAGCGGATAGCGCTGGGCGAAGTCCTGGGCCAAGCGCACCAGGGCGTCATAGACCGCGGTGTCGCCGTGCGGGTGGTACTTACCGATCACATCGCCGACCACGCGGGCGCACTTCTTGGCCGTGGTGTTCGGGTCCAGCCGCAGCTGGCGCATGGCGTACATCAACCGCCGGTGGACCGGCTTCATCCCGTCGCGCACGTCGGGCAGCGCCCGGCCGGTGATGGTCGAGAGCGCATAGGCCAAGTACCGCCGAGACAGGGCCTCGGTCAGCGGCTCGTCGATGATGCGGTCGCCTTCGCCGTCGCCCGGCGGGGGAGTGTGCTTGGTCATGATCGAATCAAACTCGCAGTTCAGTCCCGTTCTAACGGGCGACGCCGCGGAAGTCGCCGCGGCGGATTGAGGGCTAGAGCCGCTGGGCCTCCAACAGCCGCTCGACCAGCCACACACGGGCCGGCGGCAGCGGCTTGTTGACGGGGCCGAAGACGAACAGCTCCAGGAAGTGCGCGGTCAGGTCCAGGCCCGCCTTGACGTCTCCAGCCGCCAGCCCGGTCTGGGCCGACAGCATGAACGGCGGCAGCGCCAGCAGCCGGTCCTTGTAAGGCTCGCCGGCGTTGCGGCTCACCGCCCGCCCCGTCCGGGGACTGACATAGATCAGGTCGTCGACCGACCCGGTCGCCGCGCACTTGGACAGGTCCATGCCAAAGCCCAGGTCCTGCAGCAGCCCCGCCTCGAAGCGCACGAACACCGCCGGCCAGATCTCGGGCGCCATCAGCGCCGCGGTCAGCGCCTCGAAGGCCAGAAACACCCCCGGATGCGGCTCACGCTCGGGCAGCGCGGCGGCCGCCACCGCCGCGGCGGCGGCCAGGCCGGCCAGCGCCATGCGGTCGTCGAACAGCGCCGAGGGCCCCTCGCCCACCGGCTCCAGCTGCGCCGAGCCAAGCTGGTCCGAAACCCGCGCACGGTAGTGGACGATGGTCCGCGCCCCGGCCTGCAGGAACGGCTTCATCCGCCGCGAGGCCCCGCCCGCGACATGGGCGGCGTACTTTCCGTGCCGCGCGGTCAGCAGTTCCACGATCGCCCCGGTCTCCCCGTGGGCGCGAGCCGACAGCACGTAGGCGTCGTCTTCGAATTCCATCAACCGCGAGCCGTCGGGATCATCACGCCAACCTAGGGCGCTAGACGTCGAAATCCAGGCCCACGTCGCCATAGAACTCGCGCTTGTCGGCCCAGCGCTCGTCCACCTTCACGTGCAGGAACAGATGCACCGGGCGATCGAACAGCTCGATCAGCTCCTCGCGCGACTTCTGGCCGATCCACTTCAGGGTCTGACCGTTCTTGCCCAGCACGATCGGCCGCTGACTTTCGCGCTCCACATAGATCGACTGCTCGATGCGCACCGAACCGTCCTTGCGCTCCTGGAACGCGGTGGTCTCCACCGCCGCCGCATAGGGCAGCTCCTCGTGCACCCGCAGGAACAGCTTCTCGCGGGTGATCTCCGCGGCCAGCAGCCGCGCGGGCAGATCGGCGGTCTGGTCCTCGGGATAGAGCCACGGCCCTTCCGGCATCAGCTCGGCCAACCGCGTCTTCAGGTCATCGACGCCCTGGCCATCGGCGGCCGAGATCATGAAGACCTCGGAGTAGACCCCCGCGTCGTACAGCCCCTGGACCAGCGCCAGCAGACGCTCGCGCTTGACGCCGTCGATCTTGTTGAGCGCCAGGATCACCTTCTTGCCCGAGGTCTTCAGCCCCTCGACGATCATCTGGACGTCGGCGGCCGAGCGTTTGTCGGCGGATTTGGCGCCCGGTTCGGCGGCGGCCAGCTCGGCCTGCACGTCCACCAGATGCACGGTTACATCAGCCTCGTCGGCTCCGCCCCAGGCAGAGCGCACCATCGCCCGGTCCAGTCGGCGGCGCGGCGAGAAAATGCCGGGGGTGTCGACCAGCACGATCTGCGACTCGCCTTCCATGGCGACGCCGCGCACCGGGAAGCGGGTGGTCTGGACCTTCTGGGTCACGATCGTGACCTTCGCCCCGACCAGTCGGTTGGTCAGGGTCGATTTGCCCGCATTCGGGGCTCCAATAATCGCGGCGAAGCCGGCGCGGGTGGTCATTGAGGTCCTTCGCGTTTGAGCAACATCACCGTGGCCGCGGCCTTTTCGGCCTCCTGACGGGAACGGCCTTCGGCAAGTTCAGGTTCATAATCGCCCACGGTCACCGAAACGGTGAACGAGGGAGCGTGGTCGGGGCCTTCGCGTCCGACCACCTTGTAAAGCGGCAGCGGCATGCCGCGGCCCTGGGCCCATTCCTGCAGCTGGGTCTTCGGATCCTTGATCTGCGGTTCGTCCAGGCGCGCGAACTCCTCGGCCCAGAACTCCAGGAAGAAGGCCCGAGCCGCTTCCAGCCCGTCGTCGATGTAGATCGCCCCGATCAGCGCCTCGCAGGCATCGCCCAGCACGGTGTCCTTGTCGCGCGCGCCGATCTTGCTGGCGCTGGCCGCCATGCGCAGGGCGTTCGGCAGGCCGATCCGCCGGGCGACGCGGGCGCAGGCATGGTAGTTGACGAGCCCGGCCATCAGCCGGCTCATCTCCCCTTCCCGCGCCTCAGAGTTCAGCGCCATCAGCCGCTCGGCCGCGAGCAGGTTCAGTACCCGGTCGCCCAGGAACTCCAGCCGCTCGTAGTGGCGCACCTTGAGCGCGCCGTCTCCAACGCTGGCGTGCGTCAGCGCGCGCTCCAGAAGCTCGCGGTCATGGAATACGTGGCCGATGCGGCCCTCGAGTTCGGCGACCGCGGCTTCTCGCCTGTTCATTGGAGGATATTGAAGAACCGGCTGGGCCGCGCGTTCAGCACCCACGTCCAGGGCTTGAACAGCGACGCCCCGGGGTTCCACGACAACAGGATGATCCGCGCCTTGCCGACCAGGTTCTCGGCCGGAACGAAGCCCACCCCGATCTCGGCCGGCACGCGGCTGTCGAGCGAGTTGTCGCGGTTGTCGCCCATGAAGAAGAAGTGGCCTTCCGGCACCACGAAGGTCGGGGTGTTGTCGACGTCGCCGTCGGGGCCGAAGTCATAGGTCGTGAAGGTCCGGCCGCCCGGTAGGGTTTCCTGGAAGCGCTGGACGTTGCGGGTGAAGCCGTAGCCGGAGTCGATCATCACCGGCGGCAGTTCCTTATCGACGACTTCCTTGCCGTTGATCCACAACCGCCCCTGGCGCATCTGCACCCGGTCGCCCGGCAGGCCAATCAGTCGCTTGATGTAGTCGGTGCGCCCGTCGCGCGGCAGCTTGAAGACGATGATGTCGCCGCGCTCAGGCGCGCGCTCCATGATCCGGCCCTTGAACAGCGGCGGGCTGAACGGGATCGAGTGGCGCGAATAGCCGTAGGAGTACTTCGAGACGATGATGTAGTCGCCTTCCAGCAGGGTCGGCTCCATCGAGGCCGACGGAATCGTGAACGGCTGGAAGAACAAGACCCGCAGGAACAGCGCGATCAGCAGCGCGTAAGCCACGGTCTTCACGATCTCGACGAAATCGTTCACCCCGCTGGCTTTTTCAGAAGCGGTCTCTGCGCGGTCGGTCATCTTACATCCTTAGCCCGAAGCAGCGGACAGTTCGCCTAGCTAGACGTTGCATTGGCCTTGAGCAAGCGCGCGACGGAGGACTCTCCTCGTGGCGCGATACGGCCATTTTGCGGCCAACCCAAGCAAACTCCAGGCCAGCATTGGGCTTTCTTTCGCACGCGGCCTGCGACGAGATATCCAGGGCTTCTAGCGACCACCCGCAACTTTCCTGCCTTGCCCCGCGCCGACCCGGGAGTATCACCACCTCATGACTCGCCCAGGCCTGCCGCTGACCCACGTGCTGCTCGCTCTCGCCGTGGTGGCGGTGTGGGGCACCAACTTCGTGGTCATCCGCATCGGCCTCGACCACCTGCCGCCGCTGACCTTCGCGGTGCTGCGCTTCACCTTCGCCCTGCTGCCGGCGGTGTTCTTCCTGAAGAAGCCGGACGTGCCGTGGAAAAACCTCGCCGCCTACGGCGTCCTGATCGGCGCCGGCCAGTTCGGCCTGCTCTACATCGCGATCAACGGGTTCATCTCCCCGGGCCTGGCTTCGCTGGTCGTCCAGACCCAGGTGTTCTTCACCATCGGCCTGGCCATGTGGTTGGCCAAGGAGCGCCTGCGCAGCTTCCAGATCGCCGCCCTGGCGCTGGCGGCCGTCGGGCTTCTGGTTATCGTCAGCCACAACACTGACGCCTCGGTGACGCCGATTGGCCTAGTCTTGGTCCTGGCCGCCGCGGCCAGCTGGGCCGGCGGCAACGCCTTCTCCCGAGCCGCCGGCCAGGTGAACATGCTCGCCTATGTGGTCTGGGCCAGCCTGTTCTCCGTCCCGCCCCTCCTCATCCTCGCCCTGGTCTTCGAAGGCCCTGCCGCCATGATCGAGGGCGTCCGCGCCGCCGACGCCGCCACCTGGGCCGCGGTGCTCTGGCAATCGGTGGGCAACACCTTGTTCGGTTACGCCGCCTGGGGCTGGCTGCTGTCGCGCCACCCGGCTGCGACCATCACCCCGATGGCCATGCTGGTCCCGGTGTTCGGCATGGGCGCCTCAGCCGTGTTCCTCGGCGAGAGCCTGCCCGCGTGGAAGCTGATGGCCGCCGCCCTGGTGATGAGCGGCCTGGCGCTGAATATCTTCTGGCCGCGCCTGGAACGGCGCCTCGTGCGAGCTTAGCTTTCCGGGCGAGGAGATCGCCCATGCCCGAGCGCAAGACCGTCGACGCCTTCACCGCCCAGGTTCTGTCGGGCGATCATGTCGGCGCCATCCGCGATTGGTATCACGACGACACCTCGATGCAGGAAAATCAGGGTGCTCCCCGCGTCGGCCGCGATCTGCTGATGGACGGGGAAGCCCGCACCCTGGCCCGGATGGCCAGCGTCGGAACCGAGCTCCTCGCCCCGCCGCTCATCGACGGCGACACGGTCGTCATCCGCTGGCGCTTCACCTTCACCCCGCACGAGGGACCGGCCAAAGCCATGGAGGAAGTCGCCTGGCAGACCTGGCGCGGCGACAAGATCGCCCGCGAGACCTTCTTCTACGACCCGCGCCAGATGGCCTAGGCCTACTCCGGCACAGCCTCGATGATCACGAAGGCCTGCGCATAGGGGTGGTCGTCGGTCAGCGACAGGTGGATCACCGCCTTGTGGCCAGGCGGCGTCATCTTCGCCAGCCGCTCGGCCGCGCCGCCGGTCAGCGCCATGGTCGGCTGGCCCGAACGCATATTGACAACGCCCATGTCGCGCCAGAACACGCCCGCTCGCATGCCGGTGCCCAGCGCCTTGGCGCAGGCTTCCTTGGCCGCAAACCGCTTGGCGTAGCTCGAAGCGCGGTCCGGCTTGCGCTCCGAGCGCGTCCGCTCGATCTCGGTGAAGATGCGGTTCGTGAAGCGCTCGCCGAACCGCGCCAGCGTGTCGGAGACGCGGCGGATGTCGGACAGATCGGACCCGATGCCGATGATCACGCTGCTTTCCCCACCCGCGCTTCATCCATCAACGCGCGCATGCGGTGGATCGCCGGCGAGAGGCCTACGAAGATCGCCTCGCCGATCAGGAAGTGGCCGATGTTCAGCTCCATCACTTCCGGGATCGCCGCGATCGGCTTGACGGTCTCGTAGTCGATGCCATGCCCGGCGTGCACTTCCAGGCCCAGGCGTCCCGCTTCCGCCGCAGCGGCCCGCAAGCCCTCCAGCAGGGCCGGCGCGTCCGGCGAGCGCTCACGGACGGCGTCGCAATAGGCCCCGGTATGGAACTCGACCACCTGCGCGCCCATGGCCTTGGCGGCGGCGGCCTGTGCGGGGTCAGCGTCGATGAAGCACGAGACCCGCACGCCGGCGGCGACCAGTTTGCTGACCACCGGAGCGATGTGGTTGTGACCGCCGACCACGTCGAGGCCGCCCTCGGTCGTGCGTTCCTCGCGCCGTTCAGGCACCAGGCACGCCGCATGCGGCAGGTGGGCCAGGGCGATGGCCTCCATCTCCTGCGTCACCGCCATCTCGAAATTGAGCGGCCGGCCGCGCTTGCGGGTGATCGCCGCCAGCGCCTCGATGTCGGCGTCGGAGATGTGGCGCCGGTCCTCGCGCAGGTGGGCGGTGATGCCGTCGGCCCCGGCGGCGATGGCCAGTTCGGCCGCGCGCACCGGATCGGGATAGCTGCTGCCACGGGCGTTCCGGATGGTCGCCACATGGTCGATGTTCACGCCCAGCCGCAGCTTGCTCACTTGCTCAGTCTCCGGCTGCCAGGGTCCTCGACCGGGATCGCCGCCAGCTCGGGCGGCAGTTGGTCGGCCGGATAGGCCGGCACGTCCAGCCGCGCCAGGGCCACGAACGGCGCCCCCGGATCGGCGCGGCCGCCGGACCGATCGACGATGCAGGCCGCGACCACGACGTTGCCGCCGGCCTTCTTGATGGCTTCCACGCACTCCCGCGACGACAGGCCGGTCGAGACGATGTCCTCGACCATGGCGATCCGCGCGCCTGGCGGGATCTCGAACGCCCGGCGCAGCTTGAACTCGCCGCCCTCGCGCTCGACGTACATCGACGGCACGCCCAGCTGTCGCGCGGTCTCGTAGCCGGGAATGATCCCGCCCACGGCCGGCGAGATGCAGAGGTCGACCTCGCCCACCGCTTCCTTGATCTTCTCGGCCAGCGCCTTGCACAGCCGCGCGGTGCGCTCGGGATACTGGAACACCAGGTTCTTCTGCAGGAACGTCCCTGAGTGCAGGCCGCTCGACAGCACGAAATGGCCTTCGCGCAGCGCGCCCGAGGCGCGGAACTCTTCCAGGACGTCGTCAGTGTTCATGTGGGGTCTCCTGACCTTGCGGATTACCGAACGCCCGGCATGCTGTCATCGACCAATTCGCGTCGGGAGGACGGACCGGTGAAGCTGTTCCAGACCTATGACTCGCCATTCCCCAGCCGAGTGCGCTTGCTGCTCTACGCCAAGGGGATCGAGGTCGAGATCATCCACCCGCCCGGCTTCGGCGCGTCGGAGGAAACCAAGGCCGAGTATCTGAAGGTCAATCCGATCGGCCGGGTTCCGACCCTTGTGCTCGACGACGGCCGCGCCCTGCCCGAGTCCGAAGTGATCTGCGAATACCTCGAGGACGCCTATCCCGAGCCCGCGCTGCGGCCCGCCGATCCCTGGGCGCGGGCGCAGATGCGGTTGCTGGCGCGGATCTGCGACTTCTACGTGGTCATGGCGATGGTTCCGCTCTTCACCCTCGCCGGCCGCTCGCGCCGCCACTGGGAGCCGGCCGTCGTCGAGGCGGCCGCCGGCAAGCTGGCCGAGGCCCTAGCCTACCTGGAGACCTTCATCGGAACCGAGGGCTATGCTGTCGGCCAGGGCCTGACCCAGGCGGACGGCGCCATCGCCCCGCAGCTGGTGCTGGCCAGCGAGTGGATCCCCAGCGTGTTCGGCACGCCCGATCCGCTGTTCGCCCTTCCCCGCTTGGCCGCTTACTGGAAGGCCATCCAGACCGACCCGATCGTCGCCCGCATCCTGGACGAAACCCGTCAGGGCATCGTGGTTCAGCAACAGACGGCCCGCGACCGAGCCGCCAAGGCGGTCTGACCGGCGCCGCCAGGAGTTGAACTCCACCACCGGCCTCGCCACATGAGCGCCACGAAGCGCCCGCAGATAACAGCGTCGTGCGGATTCGCTTCGGCGTTCAAAACAGGGTTGGGTGGTGGTGATGCGTAGCAAGGTCCTTCTCGCAGGGGCGCTCGGCGTGGTCGTCATCTCCACCGCATCCCTAGCCGCAGAAGCCGCCGCCGCGCCCCGCCACCCCGTCGTGCTTGACCGCTTCGTCTACGGCGCCGAGGCCTGGGGCCGCTGGGGCCTTCAGCGCATCAAGCCGGGCCGCCTGACCGAGGTGACGAGGCTAGCGCGCTGGACCCTGTCCCTGCGCCACCAGAGGATCGACATCTGCAGCATCAAGATCTTCTGCCGGTCCAAGCCAGCTGAAGAGCTCAAGACTGCCGAAGCCGCCCAGCCCAAACCCAAGGCCGCCGGCCCCATCGCGCCGGGCCTCCCCGCCCGCATCCACTACGGCGCGCCCTAGCCCCCGAAACCCGCCAGATCAGGCCGCCGGCCGTTCCAGCCTGACACCGCCTCGAACGCCGCCGCCAGGGCGACGACCGAGACCTCGTCCGCCATCCGCCCCATGATCTGCAGGCCGGCCGGCAATCCCGAGCTGGTCAGCCCCATCGGCACGCTCGCGGCCGGCAGGTCCAGGTAGTTGCCGGCCCGGGTCATCGCCGAAAACGGCGAGGCGGTCTCGTCGACGTCCTCGATCGGCGGAGCCGGGATCGGCAGCGTCGGCGAGAGCAGCGCGTCGTAGGGCGACATCCAGTCCTGAAACTCCCGCTGGTCGGCCGCGCGGCGCGCCAGCGCCTGGGCCAACTGGGCGTCGGTCACGTCGCGTCCGCCCTCGAAGCGCTTGACCACCCAGCGGTCCATGAGCTCGCCATTGGCCTCGATATGCGCGCCGCGCACCCGCCAGCCTTCGGCCGCCATCAGCCAGCCGTTGGGGATGAAGTAGTCGGCGAACGGCCGCGGCGTCCGCGCGGTCTCGATCTGCACGCCCAAGTCCGCCAGCCGTCCGATGGCGGCGCGATAGAGCTCGGCGACCTGCGGATCGATCGGCGACATCGCCTCCATCGGCAGCACCGCCACCTTCCAGCCGCGCACGTCGGCGGCCAGCGCCGCCTGTGCGTCGAACTGCGGGCGCGTCGCGCCAGCTCCGTCCGGACCGGAGATGATCTCCAGCACCCGGGCGGCGTCGGCCACTGAGCGCGCCAGCGGCCCCAGCGTGTCCAGGCTGGGCGCCAGGTCGTGCACGCCGCGCGTCGACACCAGCCCGCGTCCCGGCTTTAGGCCCACCACGCCGCACGCGGCGGCCGGAATGCGGATCGAGCCGCCGGTGTCGGTGCCCAGCGCGACGTCGCAGAGTCCACTCGCCACCGCCACCGCCGAGCCGCTGGACGAGCCGCCCGGCGCCCGGTGCGCCGCCGCGTCCCAGGGGTTCCACGGCGCGCCGACCGAGCGGTTGGTGCCCCAGCCGCCGAAGGCCAGTTCCACCGTGTGGGTCTTGCCCACGGCCACGTAGCCGGCGTCCAGCAGCCGCTGCACGGCCACGGCATTCAGCGCCGGCGCGACGTCCAGCGGAACCACCCCGCCGCCCCCCGTGGGGACGCCCGCCACGTCGATCAGGTCCTTGATGGCGAAGGTCGGTCCGTCGCCGGAGCCCAGCGGCGGGTCGAACACCTGGGTGAAGGCGTGCAGCCGCCCGCCCAACCGGCGACGCGCGTCGGGGCTCACCATGTCCAGCTCCAGTCCTTGGCGCTCACCCGGCAACCGCCGTCGCTCCAGCCGGTCCAGCCGCGCCCGCGCACCACCTGGCCGGCCAGCTGTCCGGTCGGCTCCCCGTCCTTCAAGGCCTGCTTGCCGTTGACGAACACGTCGCTGACCCCGACCGCGAACTGCTTGGGCTGCTCATAGGTGCCGACGTCGCCGATCGTCGCCGGATCGAACACCACTACGTCGGCATAGTAGCCGGCCTTCAACATTCCGCGGTCCTTCAAACCCAGGTTCTGGGCGGGAAACGCCGACAGTCGCCGGACCGCGTCAGCCAGGCTGGTGGTCTTCTCTTCGCGCACGTACTTGCCCAGCAGCCGCGCAAAGTTGCCATAGGCGCGCGGATGGGTGCTCGACTTCAGGAACACCCCCTCCGGCGCCTGGGCCGAGGCGTCCGACCCGAAGCTCATCCAGGGCAGCGCCGTCTGGCGCGCCACGTTCTGCTCGGACATCAGGAAGTAGACGACCTGCACCCGGCTGCCGTCCTCGATCACCAGGTCGATGGCCGCGTCCTCGGGCGAGACGCCACGTTCCTTGGCGACCTGCGCCAGGGTCTTGCCGGTCAGCCCCTTCATCGCCGGGTTCTTGAAACCGACCAGCAGCGTGCCCTCCGCACCGGCATGGCGGTAGAGGTTCTCGAAGTCCGGCTTTTCCCGCCGCATTTCGGCGATGACCTTGGCGCGGGTGGTCGGGTCCTTCATCCGCCCGATCCAGCTCTCGACACCGCCGGCCTGCACCCATGGCGGCATGGCCGCATCCAGCCCGGTCGAGCCGGCGGTGTAGGTGTACATGTCCGCCGTGATCCGGTGGCCCGCCGCCCGCGCCGCCTCGATACGGGCGATGGCCGGGTCCAGCTTGTCCCAGTTGGTCTTGCCGGCCTGCTTCAGGTGATAGATCTCGGCCGGCGCCCCGGACTGCTTGGAGATCTCGATCAGCTCGTCGATCGCCTCCAGCAGCCGATCGGCCTCCGAACGCATGTGGCTGATGTAGATCCCGCCGCAGCGCCCCGCCTCGCTCGCCAGCGCCGCCAGCTCCGGCGTCTCGGCATAGCTCGCAGGCGCATAGATCAGCGACGAGCCGACCCCCAACGCCCCGTCCTGCATCGCGTCCACCACCAGCTGGCGCATCGCCGCCAGTTGCTCGGGGGTCGGATCGACGTCGCCCTCGCCCAACACGTGCTCGCGCACCGTCGCGGCCCCGACGAACGAGGCCACGTTCAGCGCCGATCCGCGCCGGGTGAGCCAGGTCAGATACTCGTCCAGGCTGGTCCAGCCGATGTCGTACTTGATGTCGCCCATGCGCTGGGTTTCCAGCCGCTTCATCTCCGGGCTCAGCGGTCCCATCGACGTCCCCTCGCCCATCACCTCCAGCGTCACGCCCTGCTTGAGGTCCGACAGCCCGCGGGGGTCGGCGATCAGGCTCTCGGTCGCCCACGACAGCATGTTGATGAAGCCGGGCGACACCGCCTTGCCGCCGGCGTCGATCACCGTGCGCGCGCTCTCGGGCGCCTTGGGACCGACATAGGCGATGCGGTCCTCGGCGATCGCCACCTCGCCCCTGAACGGCGGCTGGCCCGAGCCGTCATAGATCTGCGCGTTGCGGATCAGGACGTCATAGGCGGGCGGCGATGTCGCCTGGGCGGCGGTGGTGGCGAGCAGGAAGGCGGCGAGCGCGAGCGGCTTGTGCATGCCGCGCATGTGACGGGAGAATCCGCGTCGTGTCAGGCCCCCGCAGAACGGGCGCCGCGAGGAAATTTCCACCTGGCCGGGAACCGATCCGCGCCTGCGCGGTTGAAAGGCATGTCTACGGACAGCCCGATCCCCGAAACGCAAACTCGAGATCGGCCGAAAGCCCAGGAGCGCCTCGCCGGCCTTCTGGGCTTTTTTGTCGCCCTTCGTCCGTCCGCGGATTTTTCTCGTCTGGCCAGGAACCCACCGGCGCGGTCACCCGTTGATCAGACGGTTGGAGATGAAAATCGAAAACCAGCCCGACAAATCAGCCAGCGATGGAAAACGATAGTCGGACTTGAAGCCCGGTGGGTCCTAGACCCCCGGGCTTCGCTGTTTTTGGGCCCGGTTCCACCGTCGCGCCCATCGGAACGCCCGCCGTTCCCGGCCGTTTGCCGCAGAGGCCGGCCCGCGTCGCCGGCTCCCCCAAAGTACGGAGTCCCGACATGAAAGTCGCCGATTGCATGACCCGCAACGTCAAGATGGCCAGCCCGCAGGAGACCCTTCGCGACGCCGCGCGGATAATGGCCGAGCTCGACGCCGGCATCCTCCCCGTCGCCGACGGCGACCGGCTGGTCGGCATGATCACTGACCGCGACATCTGCGTACGCGGCATCGCACATGGCAAGGGCCCGGACGCCAAGGTCGCCGAGGTCATGAGCCGCGAGGTTAAATACTGCTTCGAGGACGACGACAGCGACGCCGTCCTGCGCAACATGGGCGATATCCAGGTGCGCCGCCTGCCGGTGCTCAACCGCGACAAGCGGCTGATCGGCATCGTCTCACTGGCCGACCTCGCCTCCATCGGCCAGACCTCCCGCACCGGCGAGGCGCTCGGCGGCATCGTGCGGCCCGGCGGCGAACACTCGCAGTCTATTCACTGATCGCGAGCGCGGCGCTCTCCGAGCGGGAGCGCCGTTCCCTCACCCCTTGGCGCGGTCGACCGTCTCGATGCTGGGATAGGCGCGCAGCGCCGCGGCGATATGGGTCAGGTGCCGGGCGTCCTTGACCTCGACATCGAAGTCGACGTCGAAGAAGTCCGACTGTCGCCGGTGCATGCGTAGGTTGACGATGTTGCCGCCCGCCTCGCCGATCGCCGTACAGGCCTGGCCCAGCACCCCTGGCGCATTGCGGATCGTCGCCGTCAGCTTGGACAGCGTCACGGTGTTGCGCTCGGCCTCCGCCGTCCACTGCAGGTCACGCCACAGCTCTTCGCGGTCCTCGAACTCGGCCAGCCGCGCGCAGTCGATGGTGTGAACCGTCAGGCCCGTGCCGTCCGGCTCCAGGATCCCGACGATGCGGTCGCCCGGCACCGGCGTGCAGCACTGGCCGAAGTTCAGCGACACCCCGGGCGTCAGTCCCCCGCCGCGCACATAGAGCCGCGCGCCCTTGCCGCCCTCGATCCGGCGCGTGGCCACGGCGGCCTCGCGGTCCGCCGCCTTCAGACCGGGGAAGATGACGTCGAGCACCTGGGTCGGCGAGATCCGTCCGCGCCCGACCAGCTCGAACAGGTCCTCCTCGGCCGGCACCGCGAACCGCTCCAGCGACGGCTTGAGCAGCACGTCCTTGCGCGACTTGCCGGCCCGCTCGAAGGTCTGGTCCAGGCTCGCCCGGCCCAACCGCACGAACTCCTCGCGCTCGGTCTGGCGGATATGGCGGCGGATCGCCGAGCGCGCACGCCCCGTCACGGTCAGCGAGCGCCAGTCCGGCGGCACCACAGGCTTGGGCCCGCGGATCACCTCGACCACGTCGCCGTTCTGCAGCGTCGTGCGCAGCGGCTTGAGCTCGCCGTTGATCTTCACCCCGATGCAGGTGTCGCCGACGTCGGTGTGGACCGCATAGGCGAAGTCCAGCGGCATGGCCCCGCGCGGCAGGCTGACCAACCGGCCCTTCGGCGTGAACACGAAGACCTGGTCGAGATACATCTCGAGCTTGGCGTGCTCGACCAGTTCCTCGACGTCGCCGCCGTGCTCCAGCACCTGGACCAGATGGCGCAGGTTGACCAGCGGGTCGCGCCCGCCGCCGGCGGCCTGGTCCTCAGGATCAAAGCCATAGGACGAATTCTTGTAGCGCCAGTGGGCCGCGACGCCATCCTCGGCGATCCGATCCATGGTCTCGGTGCGGATCTGCATCTCGATCCGCATGCCCTTGGGCCCCACGACCGTCGTATGCAGCGAGCGGTAGTTGTTGCGCTTGGGGGTCGAGATGAAGTCCTTGAAACGCTCGGGCACGCTCGGCCAGGCGCGGTGGATCACCCCCAGGGCCGCATAACAATCGGCCTCGGTATCGACGATCACCCGGAAGGCGTAGATGTCGGAAAGCTGAGAAAAACCAATCGATTTGCGCTGCAGCTTACGCCAGATCGAATAGGCGTTCTTCTCGCGGCCAAAGACCCGCGCCGGAATGCCGGCGGCCTCCAGCTTGGCGGCGATTTCGCCCGAGACGATCGACACCGCCGCGCCCTGCTCGATGCGCAGCGCTTCGAGCCGCCGGCCGATCGCGTCGCGCGCCACCGGGTTCAGATGTTCGAAGCACAGCTCTTCGAGCTCGGTGCAGATGCGATGACAGCCGATCGAGCGGGCCAGCGGCGCGTAGATGTCCAGGGTCTCGCGGGCGATCCGCTCACGTTTGGCCGGGCTGGAGATGTAGTGCAGCGTCCGCATGTTGTGCAGGCGGTCGGCCAGCTTGACCATCAGGACGCGCACGTCCTTGGAAATGGCCAGGATGAACTTGCGCAGGTTCTCGGCCTGCTTGGTCCGCTCGCTGTTGAGTTCCAGCTTGGTGAGCTTGGTCACCCCCTCGACCAACTCGGTGATCTCGGGCCCGAACAGGCCGCGGATGTCGTCGGGCGTGACCGGGGTGTCCTCGATCACGTCGTGCAGCAGGGCGGTGACTATGGTGGCGGTGTCGAGCCGATAGTCGGTCAGGATCCCCGCCACCTCGATCGGGTGGGCGAAATAGGGATCGCCGGACGCACGCTTCTGCGACCCATGCATGCGCATGGCGTAGACATAGGCGCGGTTCAGCACCGACTCGTCGGCGGTCGGATCGTACGAGCGGACCTTGTCGATCAGCTCGTACTGCCGAAGCATCTTCGGCCGCTGCTTGGCGACCGGCGCATCAGTTTTGTCGGCGGGCGGTTGTTGAGGCGCCGCCGTGACAGTGAGGGGTTCTGCGCCTTCTGGGCTCAGTACCGCTCCTCCTGGCCGCCGTCACGGTCGCTCTGAAGCGCGCGAACCAGTTCCAGCTCGCTCATCTGCATGTGGGTCGGATCCGCCAGCAGGGCCAGGGTTTCGGCCTCTTCCTCGGCTTCCGAACGCTCATCGACCCGCTGCAGCGTGCCGATCAGGTTTTCGCGCAGCTCCTCGGCGTCCACCACGTCGTCGGCGATCTCACGCAGCGACACGACCGGGTTCTTGTCGTTGTCGCGGTCGACCAACAGCGGGGCGCCGGCCGAAATGGCGCGGGCGCGATGCGCCGCCAGCAGCACGAGGCTGAAGCGGTTGGGGACCTTCTCGACGCAATCTTCGACGGTGACGCGGGCCATGGAATCCTCAGAGGGGCGGTAGAACCGAACAAAATAGAGGCTTCGCGGCGATTGTGCAACGCCGCAAGCCCGGCGAGCGACGGGTTAGATGCCGCAGAGCCCGGCCTCACGCAGCACGTCGTCCGTGGTTTCGAACATCGCGCTGGGCCGCTGCGCCTGCAGAATCTCCGGCGTAGCGTAGCCCCAGGTCACCGCCCCCGCCGCCAGGCGCATGCGCCGCGCCGCCTCGATATCGCGCACCTCGTCGCCCACACTGAGCACGTCGGCCTCGCCCACGCCGGCCGCCCGGATCACCTGGCGGAACTTGGTCGCCTTGCCGAAAATGGACGCGCCGCAGCCGTAATGCGCGACCAGCCCGGCCAGCTCAGGGCCCAGCACCTGGCGCACCACCGCCTCGCTGTTCGAGCTGACGATGGCCACCTTCACCCCCCGCGCAGCCAGGCGCCGCAGCATGTCGGCGACCCCGGGAAACAGATTGATCGACGGCGCGGCCTCCGCGGCCAGCCGGCGCATGTGCGCGGCGATGAACGGCAGCTTCCACGGATTGACCTTCAGGGTCTGCATGATCTCGCGACTGGGCCGCCCGCGCAGCCTCGCCATCTCGGCCAGGCCGATCTCGCGGAAGCCGTAACGGCGCGCCACGCCGTTCAGCGCGCCGGCGAACCAGGCCGCGCTGTCGGCCAGTGTCCCGTCAAAGTCGAAGATGATGAGCCGATAGCCCACGGGACGATCCTGCCGCCTCGAGAAGGGGCCGCGCCGTATACCTGCATGACGGGCGCGTCAACTTTGCAGAGCGCCCTGCGACGTTAAAGCGGCGCCGCGTCGAGGCCGACGGTGGCGCTGGCGGCCAGTTCCGCCGCCGTCCGGCCCAGCACCGGATGGCGCCACTCTGGCGCGATCTGCGCCAGCGGCCCCATGACGAACAGCCGCTCATGCGCCCGCGGATGCGGCAAGGTCAGCTCGGGGTCGTTGGAGACGATTCGGCCATGGGCGATGAGATCGAGATCGAGGGTCCGCGGGGCGTTCCGGGCGCTGCGCATGCGCCCGAATTCGTTCTCCAGCATGAACAATGTTCGGATAAGCGCCTGGGGCGAAAGCCGAGCCTCGACAAGCACAACGCCGTTGCGATACTCCTGATCGCTCGGGTCGGGCCAGGCGGCGGAGCGCCACCAGGACGACCGACGCAGGATGGGCAATCCCGCCTCCGCGAAACGAGCGAGCGCCGCCTCGAGAAGGGCTTCGGACGAACCATAGTCGCCGGCGACATTCCCGCCCAAGGCGACAACCGCAGCATCGTCCGGATCTACGCCCAGAGACATTTTCGCAGGATTATTCGCACTCATGACTTTCTACCCCACGGACAGGCTGGCGCTCTTCATTGACGGAGCGAACCTGTACTCCGCCGCCAAGGGGCTGGGCTTCGATATCGACTATCGCAAGCTGCTGGAAGAGTTCCGCAAGCGCGGCGTGCTGGTGCGCGCCTACTACTACACCGCCCTGGTCGAGGATCAGGAGTATTCGCCGATCCGCCCGCTGGTCGACTGGCTCGACTACAACGGCTTCCGCCTGGTGACGAAGCCGGCCCGCGAGTACACCGACGCTCAGGGGCGCAAGCGCTGGCGCGGCGACATGGACGTCGAGATCGCCGTCGACATGATGGAGATGGCCGCCCACGCCGACCATCTGGTGCTGTTCTCCGGCGACGGCGACTTCCGGGTCCTGGTCGAGGCGGTTCAGCGCCGGGGCGCCCGCGTCACCGTGGTCTCGACCGTCAAGTCGCAGCCGCCGATGGCCTCCGACGACCTGCGCCGCCAGGCCGACAACTTCGTGGACCTCGCCGACCTGGCCGACATCATCGGCCGGCCCTCGCGCCTCCCGCGCTTCATCCAGGAAAGCCGCGCCGCCCGCGACGAGCACGACGTCGACGCCGAGCTCTGATGTCGGTTGAGCTCTGGGGCGCCGAGCCGCCCCGTGATTGCCCGCTATGCCCGCGCCTGGTCGCCTATCGCCAGGCCAACGCCGCCCAGAACCCCGACTGGTGGAACGGCCCTGCCCCATCCTTCGTCCCGGTCGGCGGGCCGCAGAGCGTGCGCCTGCTGGTCGCGGGATTGGCGCCCGGTCGCACCGGCGCCAACCGCACCGGTCGCCCGTTCACCGGCGACCATGCGGGCTGGATGCTCTACGACACCCTCTTCAAGACCGGGTTCGCCAACGACAAGTTTGACGCCCGCACCGATGACGGGCTCGAACTCTACGAGTGCATGATCACCAATGCGGTCCGCTGCGCCCCGCCGGGCAACAAGCCCGAGACCAGCGAAGAGAACACCTGCCGCCCGTTCCTGACCCAGCGGTTCAAGGACCTGCCCAACCTGAAGGTGATCGTCACCCTGGGCGACGTCGCACGGCGCAATGTCCTGAAGGCGCTGGGCCTGAAGGCGTCGGCCGGCATCCCCGGCCACGGCTCGGAATTCCAGGCCGGCCCCTACGTCGTGCTGAACAGCTATCATTGTTCGCGGCTCAACACGAACACCGGCCGCCTCACCGCCGAGATGTTCGAGGCCGTGTTCCGCCGCGCGCGCGAGCTGATCGACGCCGCCTGAACCGAAACGCGCGCCCACATACCCGCGTTAGTTGAATGTTGTTTCGCCGCTTGCGGAATCCGGCGAAACCCCACGCGGGACAAGATGTCCCCCTCGCGCTCGCCTTCGAGCCGATGGCCAACTGGGGGGGTAATCTCGTGCGCACACTTTCCGCGGCTGTCCTGACGACAGCGCTTTCCATCCTGCCCATCGCGGCTCAGGCGACCACCTACGCCGGCAGCGACGACGGCGCTTCGACCGCCGGTCCGTTCACCAACTCGGCCGCCGCCGAGGCCAGCTTCCTGGCCGACGCCGCCAGCTATGGCGCGCTGACCTCGCTCGACTTTGAGAATTTCGCAGCCGGCTACTCGACCAACTACGCCGCGCCCGGCGCGTCGCTGACCCTGACCGGTCCGAACTTCGGCGCTGGGTTCAGCGGCGTCAGCAATACGACCGCCGGCGACCTGTACGGCTTCAACGTGACCGCCGGCGGCTCGCAGTGGCTGGGCTTCCCGAACGGCACGCTGACCTTCAACTTCGACCAGATCAGCCACGCCTTCGGCTTCTACGCCACCGGCGTCCAAAGCGCCTTCGGCGCGACGATCCAGGTCAACTACAACAACGGCTCGAGCCAGACCTTTGACCTCGCGGCGAACGCGAACGGCGGCGCCAGCTACTTCGGCTTCACCGACGCCCAAGGCTTCAACAGCATCACCATCAGCCGGCCCGGCAGCGACGCCTGGGGCGTCGACAACGTCACCTATGGCGTCGGCTCGGCGGTTCCGGAACCGGCCACCTGGGCGATGATGATCACCGGCTTCGGTCTCGCCGGCACGGCCCTGCGCCGCCGCCGCAGCCTGGCGCTCGCCGCCTAAGACGGCTCAGGCTTGGCGGCTCCAGTAGAAGTATCGCCAGGCTTTCGCGAACCCGGCGCGCCGGTACAGGCTGCGCGCGCCGGCGTTCGCTTCCTCGACCTGCAGGAACACGCGCTCCAGGCCCCGCGCCTGGGCCGCGCCGGCCAGACCCGCCAGCACCCGTCCAGCCAGCCCCTCTCCGCGCCGCGAGGCGTCGGTGCGCATTCCATGCACGCTGGCCCAGCCATGGCCGAAAGCGGCCACGCCGACCGCCAGGGTCAGGTCGCCCTCGGCGATCCCGCCATAGACGGCGTCGGGCGAGCGCGTCAGCGCCGCCACCCGGTTGCGGCCGTCGGCCTCGTCGAAGCCCTCGCTCGTGAACACCCGCGCCCAGCCCGCGTCGGGCGCGCTGGCGACGCTAGCCGCCTCGCCGCGCGCCGCCGCGATCATTCCTGCCGCGCCGCCAACCTTCACCAGGGTCGGTTGTTCGAAGCCATAGCCGCGCCGCGCCAGCTCGGCCCGCACAGCCTCCAGACCCGGCTCGTCGGCGATCCGGAACGCCGGCGTTAGACCGCGCTCAGCATAGGCCGCTTCGATCTGGCCGATCACACGGGGATCGGCCGCCAGCTCGTGGCTCAGCGGAACCGCGCTGGCCGCCCGGCGAATGGTGCCGTCGTTCAGGGCGACCAGCCAACCGCCGATCTCCAGCACCTCTCGCGGCGCCACCGCCGCGACGGTCGCCCGCTCGATGGCTTCGACGTCAGCCACGGTCGCGCAGCAGCCGGGCCTTGTCGCGCTGCCAATCGCGCTCGGCGGTGGCCTCGCGCTTGTCGTGCAGCTTCTTGCCCTTGGCCAAGGCGATCTCCAGCTTGGCCAGCCCTTTTTCGTTCCAATAGAGCTTGGTCGGGATGATCGTGCGGCCTTCGCGCGTCACCGCCCCGATCAGCTTGTCCAACTGCTTGCGGTGCAGCAGCAGCTTCCGGTGCCGCCGCGGCTCGTGATTGAAGCGGTTGGCCTGAGCGAAGGGCGGGATGTCGGCGTTGATCAGCACGACCTCGTCGCCCTCTACCGAGGCGTAGGACTCAGCGATGTTGGCCCGGCCAGTGCGCAGCGACTTGACCTCCGATCCGGTCAGCATCAGCCCTGCCTCGAAGGTCTCTTCGAGGAAGTAGTCGAACCGCGCACGGCGGTTTTCTGCGATCAGCTTACCGGACATCAGATGACGCCGGCTTCCCTCATCCCGGCCAGCACTTCGGCGCGCGAAGCCTCCGACGCCGGCACGATCGGCAGGCGCGCGTCCTCGGCGCAGAGGCCCAGGTGCGAGAGCGCGAACTTGGTCGGGGCCGGCGAAGCGTCCGAGAACAGCGAACGGTGCAGCCGGAACAGGCGGTCCTGCCAGTAAAGGGCGGTCTTCCAATCGTCGCCCATGGCGGCGTTGTAGAAGGTGGCGCAGAGGTCGGGCGCCACATTGGCGGTGACCGAGATGCAGCCGTGGCCGCCGTGGGCCATGTAGCCGAGCGCCGTCAGGTCGTCGCCCGTCAGCAGCACCCAGTCCTCGCCGCACAGCTGGCGCTGCACGGTGGCGCGGGTCATGTCGGCGGTGGCGTCCTTGATGCCGACGATGTTCGGCAGCTTGGACAGGCGCCCCAGGGTCTCGTTGCTGATGTCGACCGCCGTGCGGCCAGGCACGTTGTAGACCAGCACCGGCAGCTGCACGGCTTCGTTGATCGCCGCATAGTGGGCGTAGAGGCCCTCTTGGTTCGGGCGGTTGTAGTACGGCGTCACCACCAGGGCGGCGTCGGCGCCGATGGTCTTGGCGTGACGGACCAGCTCGATCGCCTCGGCCGTCGAGTTGGAGCCGGCGCCGGCGACCACCGGCACGCGGCCGGCGGCGGTCTTGACCGCCAGTTCGACCACCCGGCGGTGCTCGTCATGGGAAAGGGTCGCGGTCTCGCCGGTGGTGCCCACGGGCACGATGCCGTGGACGCCGCCCGCGATCTGACGCTCGACGAGGGCGACAAACGCCTTCTCGTCCACCGCGCCATCGCGGAACGGAGTCACCAGGGCCGGCATCACGCCCTTGAACAAGGTATCTGACATGGTCTGCAAAAAGCCGTGAAAGCGAGGCCAGTTGTTGCGGCCTCATGATTTGGCCGGACAATATGGCGGGGCGCCCCCGCGCCGCAACATAGTTTCATTCTTCCGCGAGACCGGAGTACGTCACCTTGCCGTCCAAGGCCCGTAAAGCTTTTCTGACCACCGCCTCGATCGCCCTGCTGGCCACCATGGCCAACGCCCAGGCGCCGACTCAGGGCGCGCCGGCTCAGGGGGCTTACCGGCCGTTCTCCGGACCCGAGCGGCCGCCGGCCGAAGGGCCGCGCCCGATCGAGCTGACCCAGACCCCGCCGACCGCCTACCGCCAGTCGCTGTCGATGACCGATTCCGCGACGCTCAGCTCGGCCCTGGCCGCAGCCAGGCGCGGCGACGTCACCACCGCCCGGGCCGGGATCGCCGCCCTCTCCGATCCGATCGCCAAGAAGCTCGCCACCTGGGCGCTGGTCGATTCCGCCGTGGAATCGATGTCGTTCTTCGAAGTCGACCAGGCTCGTCGCGACCTCGCCGGCTGGCCGCGCGCCAACCGCCGCCAACTCGGCGCCGAGAAGCTGCTGGAGATCTCCGGCCAGACCCCGCAACAGGTCATCGCCTGGTTCGGCGGCTCCGAGCCGCAGACCGCCGAGGGCGCCATGGCCCTGGCCAGCGCCTACCAGGCCACGGGCCGCCAGAAGGAGGCCGAGGACCTGATCCGCCGCTTCTGGCGCGACAAGCTGTTCGAGGCGACGCCCCAACGCACCATGCTGGCCCGGTTCGGGTCGATGCTGACGCCCGAAGACCACGTCCGCCGCGCCGACATCCTGCTCTATGGGCCCCAGGGGCCCGCCGCGCGCGAGATCCTGCCGCTGTTGCCGCCCGACCAGCTCCAGGTCGCCCAGGTGCGGATGGCCTATCGCGCGGGATCCTCGGCCGCCAACGACCAGGCGAACGCCCTGCCCGGCAGCCTTTCCAACGACCCGGGCGTCGCCTTCGAGCGCGCCAGCTTCTACCGCCAGCGCAACCTCGAGACCCTGGCCCTGGCCAATATCCGCTACTTCCCGACCGACCTTGCACACGGCGACATGGCCGACCGCATCTGGGCCGAGCGCTACCGCCTGATCCTCTACGCGCTGCGCAACAGCGATTACGCCGGGGCCTACGCCGCCGCCGCAGGCAGCGGCCTGACCACCGGAGCCCCCGCCGCCGACGCCGAGTTCTACGCGGGTTGGATCGCGCTCACCCGGCTGAAGCGGCCCGACCAGGCCGCCGTCCACTTCGCCAACCTGGAACGGATCGGTCAGTCGCCGATCACCCGCGGCCGCGCCTTCTACTGGCAGGGCCGCACCGCCGAGGCGCGCGGCGACCAGGCCGCGGCCAGGGCGTTCTATGCGTCCGGCGCCAAGTTCAACACGACCTTCTACGGCCAACTCTCCACCGAAAAACTCGGCCAGCCGCTGGTGCTCGGCTCCGATCCGCAGGTGACCCAGGCCGACCGCGCCCGCTTCGAAAGCCGCGACACCGTCCGCGCCGCCCGCCTGCTGTACGAGATCGGCGCCCGCGACCTCTTCAAGACCTTTGTCCTGGCCCTCGACGACATCCTGCCGACGGTCGAGGAACAGGCTCTGCTGGTCGACCTGGCGCGCGGCTACGGCGACCAGGACACCTCGATGAAGGTGGTGCGCACCGCCGCCCAGCGTGGCTTCATCCTGCCCGAACGCGGCTACCCGCTGCGCAATCCGCCACCGGTGGCCGGCGCGCCGGAGCCGGCCCTGACCCTGGGCATCACCCGCCAGGAGAGCGGCTTCGACCCGATGGCCCGCTCGGGCGCCGACGCCCGCGGCATGATGCAGCTGCTGCCGGCCACGGCGGCCAGCACCGCCCGAGGCCTGGGCATGAGCTACGACGTTTCGATGCTCTGGCAGCCCGACTACAACATGCAGCTGGGCCAGGCCTTCCTCGGCCGGCAGATCAATAACTTCTCGGGCTCGTATCCGATGGCGATCGCCGCCTACAACGCCGGCCCCGGCCGCCCGCCGCAGTGGGTCCAGTTCTGCGGCGATCCCCGCGGCGGCGCCACCGATCCCGTCGACTTCGTCGAGTGCATCCCGTTCTCGGAGACCCGCAACTACGTGATGCGGGTCATGGAAGGCATGCAGGTCTACCGCGCTCGGCTTGCCGGCGGCTCAGCCCCGATCACCCTCAGCGCCGACCTCAAGCGCGGCTCCTACGGCGGCTATGCCGGCCCGGTCGGACCGCAGCCGCCGTTGCCGGTCGGCGGGGCCAGCACGCCGGTCCCCAACCCCTAGGACCTAGTGCCCGCCGCCTGGCCCGGCCGCCCGCTTGGGTCGCGGGGCCAGCCAAATGGTCGTCGCGGCGATGGCGAAGACCACCGCGGTCGTCAGGAACATCAGGTTGGTCGACAGCATCACCGCCTGGCTCTGCACCAGCCCTTCCAACTGCCGCAGCGCCTGGTCGGCCGAGAAGCCCTGCGCGACCATGCCGTCCAGCGCTGACTGCGGCTGGTTCAGCGCCCCGACCAGCTCGGCGCGCTTGGCGCTGGCCTGGTTCTCCCATGACGTGGTCATCAGCGAGGTCGCGAACGCCCCGGCCACCACGCGCAGGAAGTTGGCGATCCCGGCCGCCGCGGCCGTCTCCTCTTCGTCGACGGCCCCCAGCGCGATGCTCTGGGTCGGGATGAAGAAGAACGGCATGGCGAAGCCCAGCGCCAGCTGCGGCAGGGCGATCGCCATAAAGTCGGCGTTGGTGGCGAAGTGGCTGCGCCAGATGGCGACGCCGGCCATCCAGAACACTCCGAATGAGACCAGCGCCCGTGGATCGCGCTTGGCGACCTGGCTGGCGACGATCGGCGACATGACCACAGCCAGCACGCCCTGGAACGCCGCCGCATAGCCGGCCCAGGTGGCGGTGTAGCCCATGTTGGTCTGTAGCCAGAGCGGCAGGATCACCACGCTGGCGAAGAACGCCCCGAAGGTGAGACTCAGCGTCGTCACGCCTATCGAAAAGCCGCGATGGCGGAACACCCGCAGGTTCACGATCGGGTTCTCGGCGGTCAGCTCCCAGATCAGGAAGGACACGAAGCCCACCGCCGCCACGATCGCCAGACCGACGATGAACGACGAGGCGAACCAGTCGTGCTCCTTGCCGGTGTCGAGCATGATCTGCAGCGCGCCGACCCAGACGATCAGCAGCGTCAGGCCCATGTAGTCGACCGGCACGCGGCGCGTCGCGCCCTGGCGCGCGATCAGCGCGCGATAGGCCAGGAACGCCACCCCGAAGGCGACGGGGATGTTGATGAAAAAGATCCAGTGCCAGCCGATGGTGTCGGAGATCGTGCCGCCCAGGATCGGCCCGGCGATCGGGCCGACCACCGTAGTCATGCTCCACAGGCCCAGCGCCTGGGGCGCTTTCTCCTTGGGGAAGATCTGCAGCAGCAGGGTCTGCGACATCGGCATGATCGGCCCGCCGCACAGGCCCTGCAGCACGCGGGCGAACACCAGGAAGCCGAAGGTCGGGGCCAGACCGCAGAGGATCGAACAGACCCCGAATCCGACCAGGCCGAACACGAACACCTTCACCGCCCCGAACCGCTGGGCCAGCCAGCCGGACAGCGGCACGGTGATGGCCTCGGCCACCGAATAGGAGGTGATGACCCAGGTGCCCTGGCTGGGCGACACGGCCAGGCCGCCGGCGATGTGCGGCACCGCCACGTTGGCGATGGTGATGTCCAGCACCACCATGAAGTTGGCCAGGCCGAGCAGCAGCCCGGTGACCAGCAGCGCCATCCCGGTCAGGGGCGCCGGCGCCGGCGTCGATTGGCTCTGGCTCACGGGCCTCGCCCCTTACTTCGAGATGTCGATCACAGCGTCCATGGACAGACCGACGCGCAGCGGATGCTCGGCCAATTCCTTGGGATCTAGGGCGATGCGGACGGGCACGCGCTGGACCACCTTGATCCAGTTGCCGGTGGCGTTCTGGGCCGGGATCAGCGCGAACGCCGAGCCGGTGCCGCCGCCGAGGCCGGCGACCTTGCCGTGGAACTTCACGCCCTTGCCGTAGAGATCGCTGGTCAGTTCGACCGGCTGGCCGGGGCGCACCTTGCGCAGCTGCACTTCCTTGAAGTTGGCGTCCACATAGGCGGTCTGGATCGGCACGATGCTCATCACCGGCGCGCCGTTGGCGACCTTCTGGCCGACCACCACGCTCTTGCGCGCCACCACCCCGTCGACCGGCGAGCGGATCGTGGTGCGGACCAGGTCGAGCTCGGCCTGGGCCAGCTTGGCGCGGGCGGCGGCGACCTCGGGGTTGTCCTCGACATTGGTCCCGGCGACCAGGGCGTTGGCGGCCTTCTGCTGGCCAGCCGACTGCGCGGCTGCGGCCTTGGCCTGGGCCAGGCCCGCCTGCGCAGCGGCCAGCGCGGCCTTGGCGGCCTGATAGCGGTTCTCGGCCTGGGTCAGCTCGTCGCCCGACACCGCGCCGGATTCGGCCAGGTTGCGGCGACGGCCGTACTCGACCTCGGCCCGCGAATAGTCGGACCGGGCGCTGGCCAGCATCGCCTCGGCGCGGGCGATGTCGGCGCCCCGCGCTGCGGTCTGGGCGCCCAGCGCCTCGTCGTTGGCGAAGTACTGCCCCACCCGGCGCTGCGCCTGGCCGAGCTCGGCGCGGGCGCGGTCGACGGCCAGCTGGAAGTCGGCCGGATCGATCACCGTGATCACCTGGCCGGCCTTGACCACCGTGGTCTCACCGACCGGAGCCTGCACGATCGGACCGGCGACCAGCGCCGTCACCTGGGCGGTGTCGGCGTTCACATAGGCGTTGTCGGTCGCCACATGGCGCGAACCGACCAGGACGTAGTAGCCCCCCCAGATCACCGCACCGGCAAGGACGACGCCGCCGAGGATCATGAACAGGCGCTTGCGCCGCGCGCCATTGGCGGGCGGCGCGGTCGCAACGGCGGCCGCGGGCTGGAGATGCGATCCGATGTCGTCGGGCATGGGAGACCTTTCCGGGGGAGGACGGAAAACGGTTGGGGTCAGGCGGCCCGGAAGCCGCCGCCAAGGGCGCGGACCAGGGCTGCATCAAGGGTGAGCGCGCGCGATTCCAAGTCGGCGGCGGCCCGCCGCTGCAGGATCACGGCGTTCTCGGCGGTCAGCACCGAGGTGTAGGAGTTCAGGCCGCCTTCGTAGCGCAGGCGGGCGATGCGATAAGCTTCCTCGCCCTTGGCCAAGGCCTCGCGCGCGGCTTCCAGCCGGACGGCCAGCGCCCGTTCGCTGACGGCGGCGTCGGCCACCTCCTTCAGCGCCTGAGTGAGGGTGGCGTCATAGGCGCCGACCGCGGCGTCGTACTCGGCCCGCGCGCCGCGATAGGCGCCTGACAGTCGTCCGCCCTGGAAGATCGGCAGGCTGACCGCCAGACCGGCTTGGCCGATGTCCGACCCGCTCTCGGTCAGCATGTCCAGGCCCAGCGACTGGGCGCCGATGAAGGCTGCGAGATTTACGTTCGGATAGAAGGACTTGCGGGCGACATCGATGCGCTTGCCAGCCGCCTCGGCGCGCAGCCGCGCCGCGACGATGTCGGGGCGACGTCCGATCAGGTCGGCCGCCAGGTTCGAGGGCAGCCCGAACTCGCGCACCGCCGGCGCCTGAGGCTTGGCGATCGCCAGGCCGCGGTCGGGACCGGCGCCCAGCAGGGCGGCGATCGCATCGCGGGCCAGGCCGACCTGCTCCTTCGCGGCGGCCAGTTCCTGGTTGGCGCTCGCCAGTCCGGATTCGGCCTGCCGCAGTTCGCCCTTGTTGGCCGCGCCATTCTCGACCTGCTGGGCGACCAGCTTGCGGGTGGCTTCGCGGTTGGCCTGGGCCTGCACCGCCGCGTCCTCGACGGCGAAGGCGCGCTGCAGTTCGGCATAGGCCCCGACCACCGAGGTCGTCAGCATCAACCGCGCCTGGGCGGCATCCATCTCGGCGGCGGTGGCTTCCGACGTCGCGGCGGCCAGCGCCGCGCGATTCTTGCCCCAGAGGTCGAGATCGAAGGTCAGATCCAGCGCCGCGCGGCCGGTGTCGTTATAGCCTTCCGGCACGAAGTCGGGCGGAATGCCGTTGTTGTAGCTCTGCTTGGCCTGCGCGGCCTGGGCGTTCAGCGCCACGCTGGGCAGCAGCGCCGCCCGGCTTTGCTGCGCCCTCGCCTGCGCCGCCCGCACCCGGGCCTGCGCCTGCACGAGGTTCGGAGCCCCGGCCAGCGCCTCGTCGACCAGGGTGTCGAGCTGGGCGTCGCCATAGCTCTTCCACCACTGGTCGGCTGGCCACTCCACGGGAGGAGCCTCGAAACTCGAAGTTGCGGCATAGGCCTGCGCCGGCCGGACCTGGGGGGCTGGACCAAGGTCGGGAACGGCCGCGCAGCCCGCCAAAAGGAGGGCCGCCGTCACGGGGGGAAGGATCAGGCGTGCCATGCCGCGTCTCGAGAATCGACTGGAGTGACGTGCGGTCTAGAAAACCGTACGGTACGGTCATATGTTCCTCGCACTGGACCTCGTCAAGGACAAACCGTACAGGATGGTCAGATGACAGCCGCCCCCATGAGCCGGCGCGAAGAACGCCGCGATGAACGCCGCGACGGCATTCTCGACGTCGCGCGCGACTGCTTCCTGGCCGACGGCTACGCGGCGACGTCGATGTCGACCATCGCCGCACGCCTGGGCGGGTCGAAGGGCACGCTCTACAACTACTTCAAATCCAAGGAAGAGCTGTTCGAGGCGGTCATGCAGCGCCAGTGCGGCGCCCTTGCCGAGACTCTGTTCGACGTCGAACACGAGGGCGACGACGCCCGCGAGCGCCTCGAGCATTTCGGCGCGGCGTTCCTGAAGCTGCTGCTGACCCCGGAATCGATCGGCATCCACCGCGTCGTCGTCGGCGAGAGCGGCCGCTTCCCGGAAGTCGGCCGCATGTTCTACGACATGGGCCCCAAGGTGATCCTGACCAAGATGGCGGCCTACGTGTCGGACCTGATGGACCAGGGATCCCTGCGCCGCGCCGACCCGTTCGTCGCCGCCCAGCAGTTCAAGGACCTGACCATCTCCGGCGTGCTCCAGCCGCGCACCTGGGGCGTCCTTACCGGCGAACTCACCGACACCGAGGTCGAAGACCAGGTGACGACCGCCGTCGACACCTTCCTCCGCGCCTATCGGCCGGACTAGCGCCCTACCCCACCTTGGTCAGCGCGGGCGTCGGCCACTTGCCCTGTTGCGCCGCGACCGAGGGGCCATAGAGCCGGAACACCACGTTGAACGGCCCCTTGGCCGGGCTCGGCAGCCAGTTGGATTCCTTGTTCGGCCCAGGCGACGTCGCCTGGATGTAGAGCGTCAGCGATCCGTCCGGCCCGTACTTCAGCTTGCTGCGATCGCCCAGCGAGTAGCGCTTGATCGGATTCTCGACCAGCAACCGATCCGGCAGGTTGTACATGGTCGCCGACCAGAAATAGGACGCTGGCGGCAGCTGGTCCTTGGTCAGATGCACTTCGTAGCGGTTTGCCCCGTCCAACGGCTGGCCGCTGGCGTCACTATGGGCCCCGACATAGACCGCCTCCTCAGCCGCGTTGCCATAGATGCCGGTGGCTGCGGCGACCGCACGCTTCATCATGTAGTCGGGGCCAAGCTGCTCGCGGCTGCCGAACAGGCCGAGCGAGCTGGTGGTCTTGGCGACCTGCGCTTCCAGCGCCGCCGCGCCGTCCTTGGCGCCGGCGACGATCGCCTCACGCATTTCCGGCGTCTGCGCAGCCAGGTCGAAGGGTTTGCCCGGCCCGATCCCGATCTTGGCGAACCGCGCCATCAGCGCAGTCTCGGCGGCCGGCGTCGGTTGCGTGAACTGCAGCAGGAAGTTCAGATAGCTGATGAAATCCGGCCCCAGCGCCCGCTCCTTGTTCCAGGGCGGGAAGCTGATCGGCGGGGCCGGCGGCGGCGGCGCGGTCTTTGCGAAGGCCGACAGCGGCTGGAGCTTGTACTGCGCCTGGAACGCCTTCAGCGCAGCTTGGTCCTGCGGACCGGACATACTGGTGCGGCCCAGGTCGACGACCAGGTCGCTCTCGGATTTCAGCACGCCCTTGATCCCGGGCGGCGTCGCCCCCGTCCAGCGCGGCCCGGCGATCAGATAGCTGCCTGCTTCGCTCCCGGTCGCGCGCACGCCGACGTATCCGAAGATCTGGGTGAACAGGTCCATGAACTGGTGGACGTAGTAGCGGCCCTCCGGCGCGGCCGGCACGCTCAGCACCCAGGGCTCGGCCCGCAGGTCCAGCCACGCCCACGAGTACGGCGTGTCGTTGTTGGGGGTGACGATGTCCCGGTTGGCCGGCGTGAAGAACTGGCTGTAGTTGCGGAACTTGCCGAACCCGACATACGCCGGGTTCTTCGGGTCCTGCGTCTGGGTGACCAGGGTCTGGAAGTTCATCAGTCCCGGATAGGCGTAGATCCACGCCTCCTTGGCGATGGCCCGCGGATCGTCGGCCACCGCCCCCGTGGGCAGGGTGGTCGGCGCCTTCGCCTTGTCCGCCTCGCCTGACTGTCGTCCGCAGCCGGCCAGCAGCGCCACGCCACCGAAGGCGGCGGCTGAGCCGAACAGCCACCGGCGGGTCGGCGCGGCTTGGGACATGTCAGATTGCAGCATGATCGGGGCCTTGGTCTGTCGGACAGACCGCCACCCTCGCCTCGCAGGCACGCGCCGCGTATCGGTGCAAACCCTTGGACGACGCCTTGTAACGCTTGAGTTGCGTAAAGCCCTAGTCGGCGACCAGCCCGTGCATCAGCCCGTCCAGCGTGACGTGGATCAGCTCATCGGTCGGGGCCCAGTCGAAGTTCGGACGGGCGATCATCATGCTGACCAGGCCATGACAGGCGGCCCACAGCGCCTGGGCGGCGCTATCGGCGTTGCCGGTGCGCAACCGGCCTTCGGCGGCGATCTCGCGGACCACGCCGGAGAACACCTGGTAGCACTGGTCGCCGAGGTCGGCGGTCATCTCCTCCTCGCCGATCACCGCCGCCAGCCGCGCGACGTTGCAGAACACCAGTTCGTAGGCGTTCGGATGCTCCAGGCCCCAGCGCATGTAGGCGTCCAGCATCAGCTTGACGCGGTTGGCCGCGTCCATCGGCTTGGCGGCGATCTCGGCGTTCCGCTCCAGCAGATTGCGGATCGTCCCCTGGCAGATCTCCAGCAGGATGCAGCTCTTGTCCGGGAAGTGCATGTAGAGCGCCGTCGACGACACCCCCACCTCGTCGGCGATCTTGCGGATCGTCGCACCCTCGTAGCCTTCGGCCACGAAAATGCGCTCGGCGGCCTCCAGGATCTCCTGCCTGCGAAGGTGGCCGTCGCCCTTGGGCTTCCGGGCTGAGCGCCGTGTCGTCACTGCGATGGTCACAGCTATCCTTCCGAGTCCGTCCTGTAACAAACGGAAACCAAAACCTCCGCGGTTGCAAGCCTGTACTAAAGAAAAGGCCAGCCAAATCCGAGACTAAGGGCGCCGCCACGTAAGCTCTCACGCAACGGCTCGCGTCCGAACAGCAGCGTTTCGACCGCTCGGGCGTTCTACCTCGGCGAATGGATGAGGGAGCGGCCATGAGACTGCCCGACGACCAACTGCAACGCCTGGCGCTGCACAGCGCCTTCGGACTCCACCTCGTCGCCAAATGGATGGCGACCCGCACCGACGTCGATCCGGAAATTCGTGAGCGGCTTTCGGTCCATATGGCCGCCCTCGACGGCGTGCTGTCGGCCACCGGCCACGACTGGATCCGGGAAGAGATCGAAGGCACCGAGGCGGCCCTGCAAGGGCGCTGAGCCCTCGCAGGACTGGACCTGCGGGCTGCGAACCGGCTAGTGGGCGGCCATGACCAAGACCGCCCCCGTCGTCGCCGACCTGCCCGGCGCCATGCGCACCACCGGCTGGGCCGACTACGCCCTGCTGGACAGCGGCGGCGGCCGCAAGCTGGAACGCTACGGCCCCTATACCGTCGTGCGCCCCGAGCCCCAGGCTATGTGGGACCCGCGCCTGCCGGCCGCGACCTGGGACAAGGCCGACGCCGTCTTCGATCCGTCCGACGAGGAGGACGCGGGCAAGTGGCGCTTCCGCGGCAAGCCCAAGGAAAGCTGGCCGATGGCCTGGGGCGACGTGCGCTTCCACGCCCGCTTCACCGCCTTCCGCCACCTGGCCTTCTTCCCCGAGCAAGCCGCCAACTGGGCCTGGCTGGACCAGCGGGTCCGCGCCCTGCCCGATCAGCCGCGCATCCTGAACCTGTTCGGCTACACCGGCGTCGCCAGCCTGGTTTGCGCCGCCGCCGGCGCCCACGTCACCCACGTCGACGCCTCCAAGAAGGCCATCGCCTGGGCGCGCGAGAACGCCGCCCTGTCGGGGCTGGAAGACCGCCCGATCCGCTGGATCTGCGAGGACGCCCGCCGCTACGTCCAGCGCGAGGTGCGCCGCGGCTCACGCTATGACGGCATCATCCTCGACCCGCCGAAGTACGGCCGCGGCCCGGACGGCGAGGTCTGGCGCCTGTTCGAAAACCTGCCTGAGCTTTCGGCCCTATGCGCCGAACTTCTCGGAGAAAATGCGTCTTTCCTGCTGCTCAACGCCTATGCCGAGCGCATCTCCGGAGCGGCGCTGTCGTCGCTGTGCGCCGCCAAGCTGGGCGGCCGCGCCGGGACCATCGACTGGGGCGAACTGACCCTGGTCGAGGACGCCGCCGACCGCCAGATCGGCATGTCCTTCTACGGGCGGTGGTCGGCATGAGCCGCCTCGTCACCTCGCTGACCAACCCGACGGTCAAGTCGGTCCGCGGCCTGCACCTGCGCAAGGAGCGCGAGCAGTCGGGACTGTTCGTGGCCGAGGGCCTGAAGATCGTCACCGAGGCGGTCGAACTCGGCCACGCGCCGCGCATCCTGATGTACGGCAAGGACGCCGAGGGCCATCCTCTGCTCAAGCGCGCGATCCAGGCGACGCTGGCGGCCCGCGGCGAGGTGATCGAGGTCACCCAGGACATCCTCGCCAAGGTCTCGCGCCGCGATAACCCGCAAGCCGTCGTCGCGGTGTTCGCCCAGGTGTTCGCGCCGCTGGCCTCGCTCGATCCGGCCGCCGCGACCTGCTTCGTCGCCCTGCACCGGGTGCGCGATCCCGGCAATCTCGGCACCATCGTGCGCACCGCCGACGCCGCCGGCTGCGGCGCCGTGATCCTGGTCGGCGACTGCTGCGATCCGTTCTCGGTCGAGGCGGTCCGCGCCACCATGGGCTCGATCTTCGCCGTCCCGATCGTCAAGGCGACCGAGGCCGAGTTCGCCGCCTGGCGCGCGTCCTGGCCAGGCTCGGTGGTCGGCACCCTGCTCAGCGCCGAAGTCGACCATCGCCAGGCGACCTACACCAAGCCGGCCATGATCCTGATGGGCAACGAGCAGCAGGGCCTGACGCCGGAAATGGCCGCGCTCTGCGACGTCAACGTCAAGATCCCGATGCGCGGCCGCGCCGACAGCCTCAACCTGTCGGTCGCCACCGGCATCATGATCTACGCCGCCACCTGACCCCTCCTCCGCCCGCGAAGCCCCGCCAATCGCCTTGACGCCGATTTATATAGCTATGCATATATCACGCTATATTCATGCTCGCGGAGCGGCAAGATGACCCCCGACACCCTTTCCGACCTCGGCGTGATGTTCCTGGGCAGCCGGCTGAAGCGGCTCGGCGACCGACTGCAAACCGAAGCCGGCGCCATCCTCCAGGCCATGGACCTGCCGGTGCAGCCGGCTCAGCAGCCGCTGCTGGCGGTGCTGCGCCGCGAAGGCCCGCTCACCGTCGGCGCCATCGCCCAGCACCTGCGCGTCAGCCAGCCGACCACCACCCGCGCCTTGCAGGCCCTGGTCGAGCAAGGCCTGATCGAGGCCGGCAAGGACGGCCGCGACCAGCGTCAGAAGGTGCTCTCGCTCACCGCCGCGGGCGAAGCGCTCATGGACCGGCTCGAAGCTGACCTCTGGCCGCGGGTCGAGGCCGCCGCGATCTCGCTCTGCGACGGCCGCCATCGGGAGCTCATGAACGCCCTCGCCACGGTCGAGGCCGCCCTCGACCGACGCTCGCTGACCGAACGGACCTTGGCCCCCGACATGGCCGTTCGCGACTTCACCGACGATCTGGCCGAGGCCTTCTATCGGATCAACGCCGAGTGGATCGAGGCGATGTTCACGCTGGAGGCCAACGACATCGACCTGATGTCCAATCCCCGGGCGCGGATCATCGACCCCGGCGGCGCGATCCTGTTCGCGCAGGCCGAGGGCCTGGGCGTGGTCGGAACCTGCGCGATCATGAAGGCCAAGGACGGCTGGTACGAACTGACCAAGATGGGCGTCTCGGAGTCCGCGCGCGGCCGCAAGGTCGGCGAGTTCCTGCTGGCGAAGGCGATCGAGCGCGCCCGCGCCATGGGCGCGGCCGACCAACTCTACCTGCTGACCAACACCAAGTGCGGACCGGCCATCCACCTCTACGAAAAGCTGGGGTTCCAGCACGACGCCGAGGTGATGGCCCTGTTCGGCGCCCGCTATGAGCGCTGCGACGTCGCCATGCGCTTCCGCGGCTAGAGCGTGACAGCTTCAAGTGGAAGCCGGTTGAAGCGACCGTCACGCTCCAACATTTGGAAACCCGATCAGGTCCCGCGCGGCTTGGCCCGCGCGGTCGGGGCGGTGTTGGCGGGGTCCTCGGGCCAGACGTGCTTGGGATAGCGCCCGCGCATGTCGGAGCGCACGTCCCGCCAGGACCCGCCCCAGAACCCCGGCAGGTCCTTGGTCGTCTGGATCGGCCGATGTCCGGGCGACAGCAACGACAGGGTCAGCGGCACGCCGGCGACGCGCGGATGCTCCTTCAGCCCGAACACCTCCTGCACCCGCACGTCGACCCTAGGCCCGCCCTCGGCGGCGTAGTCGATGGCGAAGCTGTTGCCGGTCGGCGCCGTCCAGCGCGCCGGCGCGCTGGCTTCCAGCTTGCGCTGCAACTCCCAGGGCACCAGCGCCCGCACCGCTCCATCCAGCGCATCGGGCTTCAGCGCCGCCAGCGAGCGCACCCCCGACAACAGCGGCGTCAGCCAGTCGTCGATCTTCGCCAGCAGCGCCTCGTCGCTCAGGTCGGGCCAGTCCTGGCCCTGGGCCCAGAGGAAGGCGCCGCGCTCACGGAACGACCTGATCGCCTCGCCCCACGGCAGCTTCGCAAGCCCTTCGGCCCGCGCGCGATTCGCCAGGGCCTGGGCGACCAGCGCCGGGTCGGGGTTCTCGTCGATCTCCTCGCGCACGGTGATGCGGCCCAGCCGCGTCAGCCGCTTGGCCCGCAGCCGGCCTCCGCCGCTCTCGTCGAGCCGGTCTTCGATCTCCAGTTGGTCCCTGAAGGCCCGGACCAGTTCGGCCTCATCGACCGGCGCCGCCAACAGGATGCGATCGCGCCGTTCGCCGCCGCCCATCTCGGCGATGGCCAGCCACTTCTCCCGCGCCAGGGCGTCGGTCGGCTCGACGAACGCCCCGCGGCCGCTGACCAGCTGGAATTCGCCGGTCCCGCCGCGCGCCTTGGCCACCCGCTCCGGATAGGCGAAGGCCAGCAGCAGGCCGTCGTCCAGCGGCTCGCCCTTGCCCGGCTTGCCGGCCAGCCTGGCCCAGCGGTCAGCCAGGGCCCGGGCGTCGCGCGCCCGCGGCGAACGATCCCGACCCAAGCCCTCCATCCGGTGGCGCAGATCGGCGTCGCGTCCGCCTAGGCCGCGCTCGGTCACCAGGGCGGCGATCTGCGCCGCCCGTTCGGCCTGGCCGGTCTCGCCGGCCTTCAGAACCATATGCGCCAGCCGCGGAGCGAGCGGGAACTCGCTCAGCGCCTCGCCGTGGGCGGTCAGCACCCCGTCCTCGCTCAGCGCCTCCAGGCGCCGCAGCAGCGCCCGCGCCTCGTTGAACGCTGCGGCCGGCGGCGGATCCAGGAACGCCAGCTCGCTCGGATCGCGCGCGCCCCAGCGCGCCAGGTCCAGCGCCAGCCCCGACAGCTCGGCGTCGAGGATCTCCGGATCGGCGAAGGCCGGCAGCGCCCGGGTCTCCGCCTCGTCCCACAGCCGGTAGCCGACGCCCGGTTCGGTGCGCCCCGCCCGGCCGCGCCGCTGGTCGGCGGCGGCGCGGCTCACCCGCACCGTCGCCAACCGGGTCAGGCCGCTGGCCGGATCGAAGCGCGGCACGCGCGCCAGCCCGCAGTCGATCACCACCCGCACGCCCTCGATGGTCAGGCTGGTCTCGGCGATCGAGGTCGCCAGCACCACCTTGCGCACCCCGGCCGGCGCCGGGCTGATCGCCGCGTCCTGCTCGGCCGGGTCCAACGCGCCATAGAGCGGGGCGATGCGCACGTCGGGCCGGCGCACGCGCTCGGCCAGCAGTTCGGCCGTGCGCCGGATCTCGCCCTGCCCCGGCAGGAACACCAGGATGCTGCCGCTTTCCTCGGCCAACGCCCGCTCCACGGCGCGAACCACCCGGTCCTCCAGCCGCAAGCGCTCGTCGCGGCCCAGATAGCGAGTATCCACAGGAAAGCTGCGCCCCTGGCTCTCGATCACCGGCGCCTGGTCGAGCAGCCGCCCCACCGCCGCCCCGTCCAGGGTCGCCGACATCACCAGGATCCGCAGGTCGTCGCGCAGCACCCCCTGCGCGTCGCGCGCCAGGGCCAGGCCCAGGTCCGCGTCCAGGCTGCGCTCATGAAACTCGTCGAAGATCACCGCGCCCACGCCGTCCAGGCTCGGATCGGCGAGGATCATGCGGCTGAAGACGCCCTCGGTGACCACTTCGATGCGGGTGCGGGCCGACACCTTCGACTGCATCCGAACTCGATAACCGACTGTTTCGCCTACCTTTTCGCCTAAGGTCTTGGCCATGCGCTCGGCCGCTGCGCGCGCCGCCAGCCGCCGCGGCTCCAGCATCACGATCTTGCGGCGCTCCAGCCACGCTGCGTCCAGCAGGCGCAGCGGGACCAGCGTCGTCTTGCCCGCGCCGGGCGGCGCCACCAGCACCGCCGACGTCCGCGCATCGAGCGCCGTCAGCAGGGCGGGCAAAATTTCCTCTACCGGAAGCATGCCGTGGTCTAGCCGCGCCTGCGCGCCGGGCCAAGACGGACGCTCATCCTGCGGGCGCCCGCTTTCGCGCAAAGCACAGCGACGGCTTGGCGCTTGACCACAAGGTTACGAAGAGGCCACGTAACGCCAATCAAACCGCGCGGCGGGGGCCGCACGGGTTTTCCTGGAGGAAATATGTGGCGAGTTAAATCGCTCGACGCGATTCTCGCGACCGCGGAGAAAAAGTCTCTGCACCGGTCGCTGGGCGCGTTTCAGCTTACCATGCTTGGCATCGGGGCCATTATCGGCACGGGGATCTTCGTTCTGACCGCCGAAGCGGCGCAGAAGGCGGGCCCTGGCATGATCGCCGCCTTCATCATTGCTGGCTTCGTCTGCGCGGTCGCCGCGCTCTGCTACGCCGAAATGTCGTCGATGGTCCCGGTTTCCGGGTCCGCCTACACCTATAGCTACGCCGTCATGGGCGAACTTCTGGCCTGGATGGTCGGCTGGGCGCTAATCCTGGAATACGCCGTCGCCGCGGGCGCGGTGTCGGTCGGCTGGTCCGGCTACGTAGTCGGCCTGATCGAGCACGCCTTCCACATCGACATTCCGAACGCGCTCGTGCTCGGCCCGATGGACGGCGGCATCGTCAACCTGCCGGCCGCGCTGATCGCCCTGGCGGTCACCGGCCTGCTGGTCGTCGGCACCAAGGAATCGGCGACCGTGAACGCCATCCTGGTGGCGGTGAAGGTCGCGGCGCTGACCCTCTTCATCTTCCTCGCCGTTCCGGTGATGAACATGGAGAACTTCCATCCGTTCGCCCCGCTCGGCATGGCCGGGATCTCGGCGGCGGCGGCCTCTATCTTCTTCGCCTATGTCGGCTTCGACGCGGTCTCGACTGCGGCCGAAGAGACCAAGAACCCCCAGCGCAACATGCCCATCGGCCTGATCGGCTCGCTCGGCATCTGCACCATCTTCTACATCCTGGTCGCCTCCGGCGTCATCGGCACGGTCGGCGCCCAACCGCTCACCGACGCCAACGGCGCGGGCCTGCGCCCCGGCAGCCCTGAACTCACCGCCGCCTGTAAGGCCGCCGGCGACGCCGCCGTGGTCTGCTCGAAGGAAGCCCTGGCCTGGACCCTGCGCTCCATCGGCTGGCCGCAGGTCGGCAACCTGATCGGCCTCGCCGCCGGTCTGGCCCTGCCCTCGGTCATCCTGATGATGATGTTCGGCCAGACCCGGATCTTCTTCGTCATGAGCCGCGACGGCCTGCTGCCGGCCGTGCTGTCCAAGGTCCACCCGAAGTACCACACCCCGCACGTGATCACCGTGATCACCGGCGTGTTCGTGTCGCTGTTCGCGGCCTTCTTCCCGGTCGGGGTGCTGGCCGACATCTCCAACTCGGGCACGCTGTTCGCGTTCGCGATGGTGGCGATCGCGGTGCTGGTGCTGCGCAAGACCGATCCGGACCGCAAGCGTCCGTTCCGCGCGCCGGCGATCATGATCGTCGCGCCGCTCGCCGCGGTCGGCTGCGTCTACCTGTTCTTCAGCCTGTCGACCGAGACCAAGCTGCTGTTCCTGGGCTGGGCCCTGGTCGGCCTGGTGGTCTACTTCCTCTACGGCTACCGCAAGAGCCACGTCGGCCGGGGCATCGTCGATGTCCCCGAACTGTCGCCCGACGCGCCTCCTGGCCCCGTCGCGCCGATGCCCGGCGCGCCGGCGCCCGGCGATCGCCAGCACTGATTTGGAGAGGCCCGGGTTCGTCCCGGGCCTTTTCTTATGGCGCGACAGGCCCGATGTTAGGAACCATGAACGCCGAGCCCACCATCCGCGCCCTGATCGCGCCGGTCACCCCGCTGCAGCAGAACTGCACCATCGTCTGGTGCGCCAAGACGCTGAAGGCCGCCATCATCGATCCCGGCGGTGAAGTCCCGCGCCTACTCGAAGCCCTGAAGGCGCACTGCCTGACGCTCGAGAAGATCTGGATCACCCACGGCCACCTCGACCACGCGGGTGGAACCGCCGCCCTGCAGGAGGCGACCGGCGCCGTGGTCGAGGGCCCCCACCCCGACGACGCCTTCTGGATCGACGAGATCACCGCCTCGGGCGCCAAGTGGGGCATGCCCGACGCCCGCTCCTTCACCCCCGACCGCTGGCTGGCTGACGGCGACACGGTGTCGCTGGGCGAGACCCAGTTCGAGGTCTTCCACTGCCCGGGCCACACCCCCGGCCACGTGGTGTTCTTCCACCGGCAGGCCCGCTTCGCCCAGGTCGGCGACGTGCTGTTCCAGGGATCGGTCGGGCGCACGGACTTCCCGCGCGGCAATCACCAGCAACTGATCGACTCGATCACCGGCAAGCTCTGGCCGCTCGGCGACGACGTCGCCTTCGTGCCCGGTCACGGCCCGATGTCGACCTTCGGACAGGAGCGCCGCACCAACCCCTTCGTCGCCGACGAGGTCCTGGCCGGCGCCTAATGCTTTCAGTCGTGAAATCTGCGCGTTACGCGGGCGCGTGAAAATGGCCCGGATGGATACACGTAACGAACAGTCCGGGGCGGCCGCCAGCGCCCGCATTCTGATGGTCGACGACGATCCGGGCATCCGCGATGTGGTGTCCGACTTCCTGGGCAAGCACGGCTACCAGGTCGAGACTGCCGGCGACGCGCGAGAGATGGAGCAGGCGCTGGAGCGCGGCTCGGTCGACCTCATCGTGCTCGACGTCATGCTGCCTGGCGAGGACGGCCTAGCCATCTGCCGCCGCCTCGCCGTCGGCGAAGGCCCGCCGATCATCATGCTTTCGGCGATGGGCGAGGACACCGATCGCATCGTCGGGCTGGAGCTCGGCGCCGACGACTATCTCTCCAAGCCGTGCAATCCGCGTGAGCTGCTGGCTCGCGTCCGCGCCGTGCTGCGCCGCGCCGAACAGCGCGGCCAGAGCGCGGCGGCCGCCGCCGGCTGCGAATTCGCCGGCTGGCGCTTCGACCTCGTGCGCCGCGAACTGCGCTCCCCGCAGGGCGTGGTGGTCAATCTCTCGTCCGGCGAGTTCTCGCTGCTGCGCACCTTCGTCGAGCGGCCGCAGCGGGTGCTGACCCGCGACCAGCTGCTGGAGTTCGCCCGCGGTCCTGATTCCGACGCCTTCGACCGCGCCATCGACGTCCAGATCAGCCGCCTGCGCCGCAAGCTCGATGACGGCGGCGGCGGCCAGGACCTGATCCGCACCATCCGCAACGAAGGCTACATGTTCACCGCCAAGGTGAAGCGCCTGTGACCGCGCCCTGGGCCGGGCGGCCGACCGCATCCCTGTTCGGTCAACTGCTCGCCCTGATCGGGCTCAGCCTCGTCGCCGCCCAGGCGATCAGCCTGTTTCTGCTGTTCAACCTGCCGCCGCCGGCCCCGGACTTCTACCGGATCGGCGAGATCGTCCAGACCCTGCGCGGCTCGCCGCCGACCTTCACCGAGCGTCACCCGCTGACGGTCACCATCGCCAAGACCCCGCCCCACCTGGTGATGGAGGGGCGGATGACGCCGAAGATCCGCGCCCAGATCGCCGCGGGGCTCGGCGTGCCGGTCGAGCGGGTGCAGGTCGCCTCGACCTCGCGGTTCCCGTTCTCCGACCGCCGCGTCTTCCGGGTCATCCGCGACCGCATGGCGCGCGAGGGCGGCGAGGTCGAAGACCATTTCATGATCGCGCCCTTCAAGGTCGCCGTGCAGCAGCCGGACGGCCGCTGGAAGGTGCTGTCGCCCGAGCGCGGCATCGGCCTCGACGCCTGGCAGCAGCGGATCGTGCTGCTGTTCCTGCTCTCGGCCCTGGCCATGACCCCGGTGGCCTTCGTCTTCGCCCGCCGGCTCTCCGCGCCCATCAGGCTTTTCACCGATGCGGCCGAGCGGCTCGGCCGCGACCCACGCGCCCCGCCGCTGTCGCTCAAGGGCTCGGCCGAAATCAGCGTCGCGGTGAAGGCCTTCAACGACATGCAGGAGCGTCTGCGCCGCTACGTCGAGGACCGCACCGCCATGGTCGGGGCCATCGCTCACGACCTGCGCACGCCCCTGACCCGTCTGCGCTTCCGCATCGAAAACGTGCCCGAGGACGTGCGCGTGAAGATGGCCGCCGACATCGACCAGATGGAGGCGATGATCTCCGCGGCCCTGACCTTCGTGCGCGACACCAGCCGGCCGGGTGAGCGGACTTTGCTGGAGCTCTCCTCGCTGCTCGAAAGCGTCTGCGACGAGATGGCCGACACTGGGGCCGACACCCAGGTCGAGCTCGGCGAGAAGGTGGTGCTGGAGGGCGACCCCCTGGCCCTGCGCCGGCTGTTCGCCAACCTGCTGGAGAACGCGGTCAAGTTCGGCGGCCGCGCCCGCGCCCGCGTCTATCGCGACGGCGCCAGCGCCATCGTCGAGATCGAGGACGACGGCCCCGGCATCCCGCCCGAGGAGATGGAGCGGGTGTTCGAGCCCTTCTATCGGCGCGAGCCCTCGCGCAGCCGTCAGACCGGCGGCATCGGCCTGGGACTGGCCGTGGTGCGCTCGGTGGCCCGCGGCCATGGCGGCGACGTCGTGCTGGAAAATCGCCTCGGCGGCGGCCTTACCGCCCGCGTCCAGCTGCCGATCTGACCGCTCCGGAAAAATTTAACAGCCCCTGCGCGGCGTGCGTCCTCGCCGCTATCCCCTGCCCACCCACGGACACCGTGTCCGGACAAAGCTTTGCGGTACGAAACGTCGCAGGCTTCAATCGCATTTTGCGCGCAACCTCCTTTGCCCTTGGCGAGTTTGCTTGACCGTAAGGACAGCGAGGCGTCGGCCGCCCTCCCCCCGACGGTCGATGCATAGAGGAGCCGCTCATGGATCTTGAACCCACCGCCAAGCCGAAATCCCGCCGCGGATTTGCAGCAATGAATCCGGAACGCCGCCGCGAGATCGCGCGCAAGGGCGGCGCCAGCGTGCCGGGCGAGAAACGCAGCTTCGCCAAGGACCGCGACCTGGCCGCCTCCGCCGGGCGCAAGGGCGGTGAGTCCTCGCGCGGCGGCGGTCGCAGTCGCGGCGACCGTCTCGAAAGCTGAGACGCCGAGGCGCCTGCCGACGCCAAGGTCGGTCAGGCCCTCAGCAACACCACTGCGAAGCTTGGGGCGGGGCTTTTCCAGCTCCGCTCCAACTTCCAGCCGGCTTCCGACGCCAGGTCCGCAAACCCCTCCATCGTGAACTTGTAGGAGTTCTCCGTGTGGATGGTTTCGCCCGCCGCGAAGCGGAACGTGCGCCCCGCCACGCTGACCAGTTGGTCGCGCTGGCTCACCAGATGCATCTCGATCCGGCTCTGATCGGCGTTCCACACCGCCTGGTGCTTGAACGCCGCAAGATCGAAGTCCCCCGCCAGTTCGCGGTTGATCCGCGCCAGCAGGTTCAGGTTGAAGGCCGCCGTCACGCCCTGGGCGTCGTCATAGGCCGCCGTCAGCGTCTCCGCGTCCTTGGCCAGGTCGATGCCGACCAGGAACCGCGCGTCCTCACCCAGCAGCCGCCGCGCCCCTGACAGGAACGCGACCACCTCGTTGGGCGTGAAGTTGCCGATGGTCGAGCCGGGGAAGTAGCCGACCCGCGGATGGCCCGCCGCATCCGGCAGCGCCAGGGCCTTGGTGAAGTCCTCCACCAGCGGCGCGACCTTCAGGTTCGGATAGTCCCGCCCGATCGCCGCGGCCGCCGCGTCCAGCGCCGAGGCGCTGATGTCGATGGGCGCATAGACGGCCAGCTGCGGGGCGGCGTCGAGCAACAGCCGGGTCTTGGTGCTCGCCCCGCTGCCGAACTCCACCAGCGTCGCGCCGGCCGGAATCGCCGCGGCCATCTCGCCCGCGGTCTCGCGCATCAGCGCCAGCTCGGTGCGGGTCGGATAGTACTCAGGCAGCTCGGTGATCGCCTCGAACAGCGCCGAACCCTCGGCGTCGTAGAAGTACTTGGCCGGCAGCGCCTTCTGCGGCCGCGACAGCCCAGCGACCACGTCGCGCGCAAACTCGCTGTCCGGCGCCGACTCGGCCGGCCGCGCCGGCCCGTCCCAGGCCAGCCGCACGCCCGAGAACATCCACCGCTGCTGCGGATAGAAGAAGTTGCGGTAGCTGGCCCGCACATGCCCCGACGGCGTCGCGCAGCAGCCGCCGCGCAGCACCATCTGGCCGATCATGAACTTGCCATTGTACTCGCCGACCGCCCCGCCCGCTGGATGGAAGCCGGGATAGGGCGAGTAGGCGCTGCGGGTCCATTCCCAGACATCGCCGAACATCTGGCGCAGGCCCGGCGCCGACTTCGCCGCCGCGGGCCCGAACTGCCGTTGCTCGCGCAGATTGCCGGCCAGCGCCAACCCTTGCGCGGCGTGCTCCCACTCCGCCTCGGTCGGCAGCCGCGCCCCAGCCCAGCTCGCATAGGCGTCGGCCTCGTAGAAGCTGACATGGGTGACCGGCGCGTGCGGCGCGATCGCCCGCCGGCCCTGCAGGGTCATGGCCAGCCAGCCGCGCTCGCCCTGCTCCCAGTAGAGCGGCGCCTCCCAGCCCTCGGCCTGGACGCGCGCCCAGCCCTCCGACAGCCACAGCTCGGGCCGCCGATAGCCGCCGTCGGCCATGAAGGCCAGCCACTCGCCGTTGGTCACCAGCCGGTCGGCCAGCCGGTACGGCTCCAGATAGACTTTGTGCCGCGGCCCTTCGTTGTCGAACGCGAAGCCCTCGCCGGCATGGCCGATCTCGACCACGCCGCCGTCGAAGGCGACCTCGCCTGCCGGACCAGGATCGCGCCCGACCGGCAGCGCCGGCGCCGGCGCATAGGCGGGCTTCAGCGGCGACTGCGCGAACAGGTGCAGCACGTCCATCAGGATCAGCTCCTGATGCTGCTCCTCGTGCGCCAGACCCAGTTCGACCAGCTCGGCCAACCCCTCGACCGGCCCGGCCAGCAGACGGCTCATCGCCTCGTCGACATGCGCCCGATAGGCCAGCACCTGGCCCAGAGACGGGCGGGTCAGCAGCCCGCGCTGCGGGCGCGGCTGCCGCGGCCCCAGCGCCTCGTAGTACGAATTGAACAGGTAGCCGAACGCCGGATCGAACACCCGGTAGCCCGGCAGATGCGGGACCAGCAGGAAGGTCTCGAAGAACCAGGTCGTATGCGCCAGGTGCCACTTCACCGGGCTGGCGTCGGGCATCGACTGCGCGGCCTGGTCCTCGGCCGACAGGTGCGCCGTCAGCGCGATGCTCGCGTCGCGAACCTTGCGAAAGGGGTCTGGCGCGCCGCGGGCCCGCGCGGCCCGGGCCGGCGCGGGCGCGAACCTAGCCTTGTCGAATGACGCCATGGTCCCGCTCCATTCTGCTTCAGATTGTGCCGGAAATCACCGATGCCCGGCGGGACGGTGCTGCCCCGGCAAACGTCGGACTTGGAACGCAGTTCCTTGCATTTGGGGGCTCGGCGCGTTCCCGCAACCCGGAACGGTTGCCCCAAGGGCGCGTTGAGGTGCCACGAAAAGTACGTGGCCCGCCAAGGGGACTAGGCGTTTCGAGGACAGCATGGGCGGTGACACCGAGTGGCGCAACGAGGTGGTGGCGATGATCCCCGCTCTGCGCGCCTTCGCATGGTCGCTCAGCCATAACGGGTCCGACGCCGACGATCTGGTGCAGGACACCCTGATCAAGGCCTGGTCCAATCGCGACAAGTTCGAACCCGGCACCAACCTGCGGGCCTGGCTCTTCACCATCCTGCGCAACACCTACTACACCCAGGTGATCCGCCGCCGGCGCGAGGTCCGCGACGAGACCGGCGAGTACGCCAACAACATGCGCACCCCGCCGACCCAGGACTGGAGCATCGCCATGCGCGCCCTCCAGGCCGGCCTCGCCCAACTGCCCGACGAACACCGCGAGGCGTTGATCCTGGTCGGCGCCGCCGGCCTCTCCTACGAGGAAGCGGCCGAGATCTGCGGTTGCGCGCTCGGCACCATCAAGAGCCGGGTCAACCGCGCCCGCGCTCGCCTGCTCAAGATCATGGACGCCGAGGAAGCCGCCGACGTCATGGCCCTCGACCACGCCGAAGCCAGCCGGGCCTAACCCCCAAAATGTCATCCCGGTTTCGGCGAAGCCGAAGACCGGGCCCCATAACCACCAGATCTCGCAAGCCTCGGCAGGGCGGGCGTCGCACCTGCAAGCGCGTCGTGAATGGGTCCCGGTCTTGCTTCGCAAACCGGGATGACACCTGTTTCCAAAGCTCAGCGACTGGCGGACACAAGCCCCACCGCTACTATGCCGGGCGACTCGTTTCGCCTGGAGTATCCATGTCCCGTACCCTGCCCGCCGCGCTCGCGCTGTCCGTCCTGATCACCGCGCCGGCGCTCGCCGCGCCCAAGGACGATGCGGCCAAGATCGTCGCCAGCCCGGCCTTCAAGGCCGCAACGGCGGTGCTCGATCGCGAGCACGAGCGCACCGTGCAGGACATCATCACCCTGACCGAGATTCCCGCCCCGCCCTTCAAGGAAGAGGCCCGCGGCAAGGCCTACAAGGCGATGCTGGAAGCCCACGGCCTGACCGACGTCGAGATCGACTCCGAGGGCAACGTCATGGGTCTGCGCAAGGGAACTAAGCCCGGCCCGCTGGTCGTGGTCTCCGCCCACCTCGACACGGTCTTCCCGGAAGGCACCGACGTGAAGGTCCGCCGCGAGGGGACCAAGCTGTTCGCGCCGGGCGTCGCCGACGACACTCACAACCTCGCCGTCCTGCTCGCCTGGATCCGCGCCCTCGATGCGGCCAAGATCAAGACCAAGAGCGACATCCTCTTCGTCGGCACGGTCGGCGAAGAAGGCGCCGGCGACCTGCGCGGCGTCCGCTACTTCTTCAACCACGGCAAGTACAAGGACCGGACCAAGGCCTTCTTCTCGGTCGACGGCCTCGATCCCAGCGGCATCACCCACGTCGGCGTCGGGTCCAAGCGCTACCGCGTGACCTTCAACGGCCCCGGCGGCCACAGCTACGGCTCGTTCGGCATCGTCAACCCGATGGCGGCCATGGGCAAGGCGATCGCCGACTTCTACGAGGTCCAGGTCCCGACTTCGCCCAAGGTCACCTACTCGGCCTCGGTCACCGGCGGCGGCACCTCGGTCAACGCCATTCCCAACAAGGTCTTCACCGAGTTCGACATGCGCTCGGCCGACGCCGGCGAGCTCGCCAAGCTCGACACGCGCTTCAAGGAGATCATGCAGGCCGCCGTCGAACACGAGAACAAGGCCCGCTCCACCCGCGTCGGCGCGGTCAGCGTCGAGATCAAGCCGATCGGCGACCGCCCCGCCGGCCAGACCGCCAAGGACACAACCCTGGTCGCCGGAACCGCCGCGGCGATCACCGCGCTGGGCTACACGCCGCAGTACGACGCTTCCTCCACCGACGCCAACGCACCGATGGCGCTCGGCATTCCGGCCATCACCATCGGCGGCGGCGGCTCGGGCGGCCGCGCCCACTCGCTGGACGAATGGATCGACGTCGAGAAGGCGGCCAGCGTCCGCGGCATGAGCGTCGGCCTCGCCGCCGTCCTCGTCGCCGCCGGCGTGAACTAGCGGGCCCGCCCGGTCGCCCCCTGAAGCGGCCGGGGCCTTAGCGGGCGAGCAGCGACAGCAGGCCCTTAAGCCAGCTCACCAGCCCGTCCCAGAGGCCGGCCAGCCACGACGTCGGCGTGGCCGGCCTTTCGGGAACGAACCAACTCGGCGCGGCCGGCGGGGCGCAGTTCATGTTCATGCCCACGCCCTTCAGATAGCCGCGCCGCACGCCGCCGGCCTTGATCGCCGCCTCCACCGCCTTGCGGTGACGGTCGGCCCCGCTCAGCTTGCGCACCCAGCCGCGGAACGGCAGCAGGTCCTGGGCCTCGCCGCGCACCTCGGCCACCGCCGCGGCCTTGGCCTGGGCCCCCAGCTTCTGCATCCGCGTGCGTTCGTCCGGCGCCGGCGCCTCGTCCAGGTCCGGCCCCAGCACCGCATCCAGCCGCCCGATCTCGCCGGCGATCGCCTCGCAGCGGGTCAGTTCGAGCGCCTCGTACGGATTGGCGACCGCCCGGATCAGCACGTCCGGGATCTGCGCCTGCTTGAGGTTCAGGTCTTCCAGCGGCGCGGTCACCGCCCCACGAAATCCCTCGTCGACCTGGGTCGTGCCGCGGTCCGTCGCCGCCGCAGAACTCGCCGCCAGCAGCGCCGCCGCCGTTAGCCAGATCAATCTCGTCATCATCCCCCACCCTAGCCTTTGCACGCCTGCGCGCGCTGCGACGTTTCGCGCGTCGGCCGCCCCCGAGTCGATGTCCGCGGCGACGGAACACGCCCCTCGCCCCGCCGTTTCCGAATGGAGGAGCTCTGGAGGATCAGGTCCATGCCCAACCGCCCGACCCCGCCCGACGAACCGCGCCGCCGACGCCGCCGACGCGATGAGCCGCAACAGGGCGCACCCGAGCCGCGCAGCTTCGGCGAGGAAGGCCGCTACTCCTCCGACCAGGCCCGCTACCACGGCGCCGACACCCGCTCGTACGACGCCTTCGGCGCCCACCGGCCCAGCGAGATGCGCCCCGACTGGCGGCGCGGCCGTTACGAATCCGGCCGTGACAGCGCCCCGGACGTACCCTTCGACGAGGCCGACGCCCTGGCCCGCGGCTACTACAGCCTCGATGCGCCCCATGGCGGCCAAGAGTACGGAATTGAGCAGCACGGCTATCGCCAATCCATCGTCCGCCGCCGCGCCCGCCCGCCCGGCGCCGCCCCTACCGAGGCCGAGTGTGCGCCCTACGGCGACCAGCCGCTGGACCCGCGCGATTTGGGAGTGCGCGAATTCGGCCCGCCGGCCGACTACGCCTATCACCCGGGCGCCGAGGCCGAATTCGAGCTTGAGTACCTCGACTGGCGCGAAGCCAAGCTCTCGGCCCACGACCGCGACTACGCCGCCTGGCGCGCCGAGCAGCAGCGCAAATACGACACCGAGTACCGCGCCTTCCGCGGCGAGTGGCAGGAGCGCTTCGACCGCGGTTTCGCCGAGTGGCGCAGTCGACGCGACGACTCGCTGAGCCCGTCCCGCGGCGACGACGATCCGCCCCCTGACGATCGGATGTGATTCGCCTCACACGCGATCAGTTCCCGCCCAGCGGGAAACAATGTTCGGTGAACATGCACTGCGAGCTGCCGAAACGGCCCAAATAGTCCTATCGGCCAGATGACTCGCCCGCCCGAAACCCATACTAGCGCTACGGAAATTTGATCGGGCGGCGCGAGGCGGCCGCCAGGGGGTGAGTGATGCGTGTGGTCGTGGTGAGCAGACAGCCGCTTTGGCGGGACGCGCTGAGCGTCCTCGTGGCGGCCCAGCTCCCCGCCGATCCGGTGGTGACGCTCGACGACGTCGCCCAGCTCGCGGCCCTCGCTCCGCACGCCGACGACCTGATCTTGCTCGACCCGCCGGCGCAGAGCGACCCGGGCGACTGGATCGAGCGCCACGCCGAGCTTCTCACGGTCGGGCGCCTGGTCCTGCTGCCGCCGCACAAGAACGTTCGCTGGGCCAAGATCGCCTATGCCCGCGGCTTCCGGGCGCTGGTGCCCAAGGACACCGCCTCTGACCTGATGGTCGCGGTGCTGCGGCTGGTCATCGTCGGCGGCGAGTACTTTCCGTGCTTCGAGGAGCTGGGCGCGATCCCCGACCCGGCTCCGGGCCACGGTCCGCGCCTGTCGCCGCGCCAGATCGAGGTGCTGCGCGAACTCGAACGGGGCCGGACCAACAAGGAGATCGCCGAGCAGCTCGGCATCGCCATCGCCACCGTGAAGCTGCACGTCCAGGCGATCCTCAGCGCCACCGGGGCGCGCAACCGCACCGAGGTGGTCAGCCGCATGGCCTCCGGACAGTCGAGGCTTTAGGACTAGCCAGCCGGCCAATCAATATAGATCCAAGGCACTATTCAGATTACGCACATCACTATACTTTTCTATTACTTTTGATATTTGTCATTTTAGGACATCGTTAACAACGAATCGTCCAGCGTCACCTCCAATATAACGGGGGTCGAATATGTCCATATCTGCAGAACTCGGCGAACGACTAAGTTTCATGCGTATGGACGACCTCGCTTGCGAGAGTCTCCGGGATATCAAGCCCATCGTCATGAGCGCCCTGCCCGGCGCGCTCGACGCCTTCTACGGCCAGGTCGCCCAGCGCGAAGAGACACGGGCCTTCTTCTCCAGCTCTCGGCACATCGCCAGCGCCAAGGGGCGCCAGATCGACCATTGGGAGACCATCTCCAGCGGCCAGTTCGATGAATCCTATGTCGGCGCCGTCACCACCGTCGGCGAGACCCACGCCCGCATCGGTCTGGAGCCGCGCTGGTACATCGGCGGCTACGCCCTGGTGCTGGAGAATCTGATCGCCGCCGTCACCGCCGCCCGCTGGCCGCGCGGCGGGCTCCTGCGCCGCGGCCCCACTCACGAGCAGGTCGCCGCCGAGCTGGGGGCGCTCACCAAGGCCACCTTGCTCGATATGGACTATGCGATCTCGGTCTATCTGGCCGCCGCCGAGGCCGCGCGCCGACAGGCCGAGGCTCAGGTTCTGGCCGCCGAGCGCGCGGCCATCGTCCAGACCATCGGCGCTGGCATGACCGCCCTGGCCGACGGCGACCTCGGCTACCGGATCGAGACCGGGCTGGCGGCCGAGTACGCCCAGATCCGCCAGGACTTCAACGCCGCCCTCGCCAGGCTGGAGGAAGCGATCACCTCGGTGGCCGGCAACGCCTCCGGCGTCGAGGCCGGCGCCGACGAGCTGGCCCGCGCCTCCGACGACCTTTCGCGGCGCACCGAGCGCCAGGCCGCCGCCCTGGAGGAGACCGCCGCCGCGCTCGATGAGATCACCGCCACGGTCAAGGCCACCGCCGACGGCGCCCGCCAGGCTGGCGAAGTCGTCGCCGCCGCCAAGGCTCAGGCCGAACTTTCCACTACCGTCGTCGAGCGCGCGGTCGGGGCCATGGGCCAGATCGAGCACTCGTCCGGTCAGATCGGCCGCATCATCGGCGTGATCGACGAGATCGCCTTCCAGACCAACCTGCTGGCGCTCAACGCCGGGGTCGAGGCGGCCCGCGCCGGCGAGGCCGGCCGCGGCTTCGCCGTCGTCGCCTCCGAAGTCCGCGCCTTGGCCCAGCGCTCGGCCGACGCCGCGCGCGAGATCAAGGACCTGATCGGCGCCTCGGCTGGCCATGTCGACGAGGGCGTGGGTCTGGTGCGCGAGACCGGCGCGGCGCTGCAGGCCATCGCCGCCAAGGTCGGCGAAATCGACGAGGTGGTCGCCGGCATCGCCGCCTCCACCCAGGAACAGGCCTCGGGCCTGGCCCAGATCAACACCGCGGTGAACCAGATGGACCAGGGCCTGCAGCAGAACGCGGCCATGGTCGAACAGGCCGCCGCCGCCACCCGCGCCCTACGCGGCGAGGCCGCAGAGCTCACCGGCCTGGTGGCCCGCTTCCGGCTGTCGGGCCAGGCGCCGCGCGGCGACGCCGGGCCGGTCGGGGCGCTGACCCGGGCCCTGGCCTCGGCGGTCTCCGGCGGCCGGCTCGCCCATGGTTGAGGACCGTCTCGCGCGCGTGCAGCGGCTGGCCAACGCCGGCGCCTGGGAGTGGACCGCCGCCAGCGGTGCCCTCTCCTGCAGCGAGCCGGCCCTGCGCCTGCTCGGCCTGCCGCCCGGGCCGTGCACCACGGACGAAGCTTTGGCCAGGATCCCGGCCGAGGACCGCCGGCGGGTGGAGGAAGCGGTGCAGCGGGCGCTCGACACCGGCTGCGCCTACGCCCTCGACCACCGGGTCCGGCTGCCCGACGGCGCGGTCCGGATCTTGCGCCACCAGGGCGCCCCGCGCCTGGCCCCCGACGGCGCGGCCATCGGCCTGGCCGGCGCGCTGCAGGACGTCACCCCCCTGCGCGCCGCCGAGGCCGCCTCCCACCGCAGCCAGCAGATGCTGGCCGGCATGCTCAAGATCTCGCCCGAGGCGATCGTCGTCACCGACTCCGACGCCCGCATCATCCTGTTCAGCGCCGGGGCCGAGGCGATGTTCGGCTACAGCGCCGAGGAGGCGCTCGGCCGCAGCGTCGAGGACCTGATGCCGCCCCGCTTCCGCGAGCGCCACCAGCAGGCGGTCTACCGCTTCGCCTCCAGCTCGCGGCCCAGCCTGCGCATGCACGAGCGCGCGGAGATCCTCGGGCTGCGGCGCAACGGCGAGGAGTTCCCGGCCGAAGCCTCCCTCGCCCGCCTGGAGACCCCATCTGGCACGGCCTTCACCACTATCGTCCGCGACCTCTCCGAGCGAAAGGCGGCCGAGGCCCGGCTGGTCCAGGCCCGCGAGGAGGCCGAGAACGCCAGCCGCGCCAAATCGACCTTCCTGGCCAATATGAGCCACGAGATCCGCACCCCGTTGAACGGCGTGCTCGGGGTCGCCGGCGCCCTGGCCCGTACCGACCTGACCGAACCCCAGCGCGAGATGGTCCAGTTGATCGAGACCTCGGGCCGCGCCCTGCAGGACCTGCTCAGCGACATCCTCGACCTGGCCAAGGTCGACGCAGGCCGGCTCTGCATCCGCGACGATCCCTTCGGCCTGGAGGAGATGGTCCGCGCGGTCTTCGCCCTATTCCAGGCCAGCGCCGCCGAAAAGGGCATCGGCTTCCGGCTGGAGATGGACCGCGAGGTCTGCGACCGCTTCCACGGTGATGACCTGCGCATCCGCCAGGTGTTGTCGAACCTGCTCTCCAACGCCGTGAAGTTCACCGCCCGCGGCGAGGTGCGCCTCAAGGTGCTGTCGCGCGGCCTCGCCGGCGACGCGCGCCGCGTGCGCTTCGTGGTCGAGGACACCGGCGTCGGCTTCCCGACAGAGGTGGCCGAGGCCCTATTCGACCGTTTCGAGCAGGCCGACTCCTCGATCACCCGCCAGTTCGGCGGCACGGGCCTGGGCTTGGCCATCTCCCGCTCGCTGGTCGAGCTGATGGACGGCGAGATCGTCGCCTCCTCCAGCCCTGGCGAGGGCGCGACCTTCGCCTTCGAGCTGCCCCTGCGCCGCGTCGCCCGCGACGCCGCCCCGCAGCCGCCCGCGCCGGCCCAGGCGCCGGCGTCCAGCGACCGCCCCGTCCGCGTGCTGCTGGCCGAGGACCATCCGACCAACCGCCGGGTGGTCGAGCTGATCCTGGGCGGCCTGCCGGTCGACCTGACCTGCGTCGAGAACGGCCAGCAGGCGGTCGAGGCCGCCGCCGAGGACGCCTACGACCTGATCCTCATGGACATGCAGATGCCGGTCATGGACGGCGTCACGGCCGTCAGCCGCATCCGCGCCGCCCGCCCGCTGCGCATGGGTCCACGCATCTGCATGCTGACCGCCAACGCCATGCCCGAGCACCGCGAGGCCTCGCACCGCGCCGGCGCCGACGCCTTCCTGGTCAAGCCGCTCGACGCCGCCGAACTGATCGCCGAAGTCATGGAGGCCCGCGACGCGCCGCCTGGCGCCTGACGACGCTTCCCGCCTAGCGCGTACTGTGTCAGATCTCGCCTGAGACAACCGATCGGGTGGGCCGTGAGAGCCGTCAAAGTAAACCGACCGCTGCTGGACCTCTTCGCCGCTCGACGGGTGTACCACCGCGTCCATTCCGGCGAACGCTGGCGGATCGGGCAGCACATCGGCGTCAATCAGCACTGCGAGATCGAGCCGTATGTGAACCTCCCCACCGGCGACTTTCTCCCGCGGGCGGTCGGCGCCTTCACCTACACTCACTCGATCCTGCACTCGGAGGCCTCCTTCGGCCGCTACTGCTCGATCGCCGAGGGCCTGAACTTCATGGGCGCGGCCCACCCGGTGGACCGCATCACCAGTTCGCCCATCACCTACGATCAGCCGCGCGGCGCCCTGCGCTTCGTCGGCGATTACCTCGACGACTACGGGATCACCGACTATCCGCTCCACCCGTTCAATCCGGTTCCCCGCCCGGTCACCATCGGCCACGGGGTTTGGATCGGCGCCCAGGTAATGATCGCCGGCGGCGTCAACATCGGCCACGGGGCGATCGTCGGCGCGCGCAGCGTAGTGACCAAGCACGTCCCGCCCTACGCCATCGTCGTCGGCGCCCCAGCTCGCGTCGTTCGCCTGCGCTTTTCCGACCGCAACATCGAACGGCTGCTCGCCCTGGAATGGTGGCGCTTCGGGCCCGACGTCATTCAGCGCTTCGACTCGCGCGACGTCGACCGCTTCCTGGGCGCCGCCGAGGCCGACGCCGAGGCCCAGCCGCTGGACCTTCGGCCGCTCACCTTCACGGAAATCGTCGCGGCCGCTGCGCAGCCCTGATCGCATTTTGACTGGAACCCCACATCGGCCCGCTCCCTGACGCGGAGGGAGCGGACCCCGACCCTCTTCCAGGTGTGGATGAGGGGGACAGAGGGCCGGCGCGCGACTCGGGGGGATGTCGCGCGGACCCAGGCTCTAGGGCCGCTGCCGTAAGGTCAAGCTGGTTGACGCGTCCCGAGCTGTGCGCCCGCCGACCTCACCCCCAAGCCGTCATCAGCTCGCGGACCTCGTGCAGATCGCGGACCACCCGGACGCAGAGCGCGCGGATCTCCTCGGTCGGCTCCATCAGGTCGGGCGCCATCACCGTCATCATCCCCGCCGCCGCCGCCGAGCGGACCCCGACGTGGGAGTCCTCCAGCGCCAGGCACAACCGGGGCTCGACGCCCAGCCGCCCGGCGGCCGTCAGGAATGGATCGGGCGCCGGCTTGCCCGCCGCATAGTCCCCGCGGCAGACGATGGTGTCGAAGCATCCTGTCAGGCCGTTCGAGGCCAGGTGACGATCAACGCTCGCGCGGGACGACGACGTAGCGATCGCCCGGGGCAGTCGGACCTGGTCCAGCAACGCCAACAGTTCGCGCACACCGGGCTTCAAGGCTGGCCGCCCCTCGGCGATCAGCCAGAAGTGCCGCCGCCACTGCGCGTGAAACGCCTCGAACCCGAAAGCCTCGCCGAGGTGCACGCGGAACAGGTCCCCGCACTGCGAGCGCCGCACCCCGATCGACCCGTCGTAAACCGCGGCCGGAACCTCGAACCCTGCCTCCGCGGCGGCGGCCAGCAGCCCCTGCTGCCAAAGCGCCTCGGTGTCGAACAGCAGCCCGTCCATGTCGAAAACCACGGCGCTCGGCCGAAAAGGCAAGGTCATGCCGCACGCCTTTCATCGAGATTGATCTATCATTGCGTGCAGGTCGCTCACGATCTACAGCTAATGAGAGAGTCGGTGCGGCATCGCTCAATCTAGTAGAAAAGCGAGCCGCTTACGCATCGGGGGGTGCGGATGTCTGGTAAAGAGCGTTTGAACGCGCGCATCAGTTCGCGCCGAGACAGCGCGACGAAACGTTTCCTCGTTGTTGTCGCCCTGATTGCGTTCCTCGCCATCGGCCTTGCGCTAGAGGTGGGTTGGGCTCTGTAGCTCCGACGCGAACAACGAGCTTCTGCGCGGGCCTTGCGTAGCCGGCCGGACGCCCAGCATCCTCCGCCCATGGCCCGGCTGAAGGACATCGTCATCGACGCCGATCATCCGGCCGCCCTCGCCCGCTTCTGGGCGGCGGCGCTGGATGGCTATGCGGTCGCGCCCTACGACGACGCGGAGATCGCGCGCTTGGCCAGCCTCGGCCTGACGCCGGAGACCGACATCTCAGTCATGGTCGAGGGTCCTGGCCCCCGGCTGTGCTTCCATCTGATGGCCGGCCCACGCCCGGAGCGGAACCGGATCCACCTCGACATCGCCATAGCGGATCCCGAGGCGGAGATCGCCCGGCTCGTCGCGCTCGGCGCCGGCTTCTCGCGGCGCGGCGAGGGCTACACCGTGCTGCACGATCCTGAGGGGAACCCGTTCTGCGTCGTCCAGGACGTCTGACAGCGTCCACAGGTGGTCAGCGGACTTGCGCTGCGCTGCCTTGCTTGGCCGACGGCCAGTCCAGAGCGCCTGCGTGTGGTTCCGATGGCTCGGCCCTCAAAGGCAGGCCCGCTCGCTCAAAGCGTGTCTTGAGTTTGAGAGCCGGCGCTTCGACCAAGCGCCACGACAACTCCGCGATCGCCGCCGTCATCGCAAACGTAGCCATGAAATGCATCCACGGGCTCTTGGTAGGCCCAGCAGTCATCCACAACACCGGCGCATGCCAGAGATAGAAGGCATACGAGCGCCGGCCTAGCCAGGTTACCGGGGGGAGAGAAAGGATGCGTGTGACAAGGCTGCGTGGCGCTTCAATGGCGTGGACGATGAGCAGCACCGTCAGCGCGGCGAAGACTGCGACACCCGCACGCCAGGTCCAAGCATCTGCCCAGGTGTTGCGAAAGAACCAGGCAGTGATCAGGCCCAAGGCCGTGACGGCGATCCACGGCGAGGCCACAAGCCGGGCGGACCAGGAAGGCAGGCCGCGCCAATGGGCGATGGCCCCCGCGGCGCCTACCAAGAGCGGAGCGACCCGCGTCGTCGGAAGAAAGTAGATAATCCAGGTATCTACGCCCATCACCTGCAGGGCGAAGGTCGACAGCAACCCTGCCCCCACCAACGCGAGGGTTGCACCCATGAGCCAACCGCGCGCGCGGCCCAGCAGAAGGATCAACAGTAGGGGCCAAAGCAGGTAGAACTGCTCTTCTACCGCCAGCGACCACGTATGCCCCATGCTCATGGAGTCGCCGAGCAGCTTGAACGCCGCTACGAAGTTCATCGTGTAAGTAATGACGGCGAAGAACTCTCCCCAGGCATGGGGCTCGTTGCGCGCCAGGGCGATGCCGGTCACCACGACGGCGAAAACCATCAGCGCTGGCGCCAAGCGCAAGATGCGCCGGATGTAGAAATCCTTCAGCGATACCCGGCCGAAATGGTCGTACTCCTTTAGCAGGAGGCTCGTGATGAGATATCCTGAAAGGGCAAAGAACAAATCTACGCCGAGCTGACCGCCGGGAAGATTATCCGGGTCTACATGCGTGATCAGAACCGCCGAGATCGCTATTGCACGCAATCCATCGAATGCAGCAACACGCGCAGGGACCTTGGTCTTTTCCATATGCGAATCGTATGACTGGCGGATCATGCCTTGTCCACACCAGAGCGATCATTGTTCTCGGGCAAGCAGAAGACCGGTCCAACTTGATTTTCGGACGTCTGTGTCGAGACCTGCGCCCGGCAGCTGCATTGGGGCCCAAATCCTGGGAGCCGCCGAAATCAGCATCATCTTGACCGAGCACGCGCCGGATCGAGGGCGCCGACAAGGGCGGCGCAACTGGGCGCGACATTGTCCGGGAATGATCGTGCTCAGGAGAGAAGTGGCGGTGACGCAGGGATTCGAACCCTGGATACGCTTTCACGTATGACGATTTAGCAAACCGTTGCCTTCAGCCACTCGGCCACGTCACCATTCCGACCAGGCGCGCACGGGGCGCGCTCCAAATCGGGTCGCATTCCATAGCGAAACCGGGCGCCGGGAGCAACGGGGGCGCGGAAAAGAAAAACGCCGCTGCGGCGATGATCGCGCGCCGCTCGCCAAAATGTGCGGCGCGCCGCCGCTTTCATCGCTTAAGGTTAAGCGACGGGAGCGGGACGACGAGCGTGAACGGCCATCTGCACGAGCGACTGGACGCCAAGATCGGCGAGCTGCGGGCCGCCGGCGTGGCGATCACGCGAATCGACGCCAGCCCTCAGGCCATCGAGCAGCTGTTCGTCGGCAAGGGAGAAGGCGCCATCCTGTTCGACGCCGATCCGGCCCGCGATACCGCCTGGTACGGCGACGTCGAGCTGCAGGCCTGCGCCGAGCCCGGCGCCCGGCTGCTTGTGGTCGGCGCCGACGGTCCCCAAAACATCGAGATCTAGAACATCGAGATCTGACGGCACGGAGTTTGCTGCGCGGTCCCCAAGTGGAACACTCGCGCACCAAAACGAGCCCATCGTCCCAGTGCGCGCGCCGGCGCCCAGCGCCGGCTAGGCGGGGGAGCGCGCCATCGCCGGCGCGCTCCCCTAGCCTTTCCAGGTCAGGACGGGGTTTTTGCGTAGCGCCGCGCGCCGCGCGCCGCGTCCAGGCACTCGGCATAGGTGTCGAGCAGCCACTTGCGGCTGGCCAGCTTGTCCTTGCCGCCGCGCGTCAGGGCCACGCCCTCGAGGTCCGCGACCCGCTCCAGCAATTGATAGGCGACGTACTCCGGCGTGTTCTCCACCGCCCGCGAACCCGGTAGATCGACCATGGCGTATTCGGACTTCCTGACGGACATTGAACGCCCCCTCAGTCACGCTTGTTGTCCGCTCAACGCGCCGGGCGCGGTACTGTTGCATTACTCGCCCATGACCCATGGAGAGACCCCGGCAGGGGCCAGATGATCAGACGCCCGTTCTTGTCCGCCGCGCTGACGCTGGCGCTCGCCGGCCTTGCCCCGCCGCCCGCCGCCGCCGATCCGAGCGCGGGGCCGCAGCTGCTGGCGCCGCTGCCCGATGGCCGCAAGCTGAACTTCCGCTGCACCGGCGCCGGCGCGCCGACGGTGCTGCTCGAGGGCGGCTACGGCGCGGACTCCCTGGGCTGGGGCCGGGTCAAGGTCGGGCTCGCCAAGTCCTACCGGGTCTGCACCTACGATCGCGCGGGGGCCGGCTTCTCCGATCCCGGGCCCTTGCCGCGTGACGGCGCGGCTATCGCCCGCGACCTCGACCGCGGCCTGACCGCGGCCGGCATCGACGGGCCCTTCATCGTCGTCGGCCATTCCGCCGGCGCGCTGTACGTACGGCTGTTCTCCAACCGCCGGCCGCAGGACGTGGTCGGCATGGTGCTCGTCGATCCGTCCGTCGAGCACCAGGACCGCCGCTTCGCCGCGATGTTCGGCGAGGGCGCGGGCGGGACCGGGCCGCTGCGGGCCCGCGCCGTCCAGTGCCTGGCCGCCGCCGAGGCCGGGACACTGCCCTCGTCCGAGCCGCCGCTCGACAGGTGCGTGCCGCCCGCCCGGTCCACCCAGAGCCCGACCGCCGCCGCCGCCCGCCGGGCCGAGGCGCTGCGCCCCTCCACCTGGCGGGCGCGGATCTCCGAGATCGACACTATCTGGAACGCGACCTCCGACCAGCTCGACGCCGGGCGCCAGTCCTACGGCGACCTGCCGCTGGTCGTGCTCACCGCCGACGGAACCTACGCCGCCGCGCCCGAAGCCCTCCGCGAGCCGTTGGCCAACCTTTGGTGGGGCCTGCATCGCGAACTGGCCCGCCGCTCCAGCCGCGGGGTCAGCCGACAGGTCGCGGGCAGCTCACACATGATGATGACCGACCGGCCAGACGCCATCATCGCGGCCGTCAACGAGGTCGCCTCTCAGGCGAATATGATTAAGCGAAAGTGAACAATTCGCTCACAGGTTGTTCGAACTTTCTAAGCATCCTGCAGTGTGAACCACAGTTGTCGATACGCAGTCGAAGCCCCGAGATTGATTCAGTCATCCGACTGTTCGCAACTGGGGTGCGCACCGGGTGCGAATAGTTTACAGAAGCCGTTACAGAACGCGTGTACGTTAACTGCTCACACAGAGGCCGTGTGGCAGTGTGTTTCTCCGTCATCGCGATAAACCGGTCCCAGATGTCTCTCGCTGCCCCGTTCAAGCCCAGCTCTTTGGCTGACCGCCGCGCACGGCGTCAGGCCGAGACTGACGCCGCCGCCGCAGCGTGGGCTGACCCTGGCCGCAACCGCCGCGGCCCGCTGCGCCCTGACAAACTGACCCCGACCCGGCTGCGGATGTCGGGCCGGCTGCTCACCCGTTTTTTCCAGGCCGGCGACGCCCTGGCGCTGATCCTTGGCAGCCTGATCGCCGTGGCCCTGACCCACGGCGCCAGCGTGCTGCTGATCTACGGCGCGGCCACCGTCGCCACCTTCGCCAGCCTGCGCCTGTTCGACTGCTACAAGTTCGGCCGCCGCGAAGACTTGGCCATACATCTGATGCGGGTCACCGTGGCGTTCGCCGTCGCCGTGGCCATGTGTTTCGCCATCCTCACCCATTTCGTCGGCGCGATCATGCTGACCGCCTCGCTCGGGGTCTGGACGCCGATGGCGTTCCTCTGCGTGGCCGCTGCGCACGGGCTCTGGTGGGCCAACGTCAAGCGCTGGCGCACCAACGGCCGGCTGACGCCCAACCTGGTCATCGTCGGGGCCACCGGCGCGGCCGACCGTCTGATCGCCGCCATCCTCGAAACCCGCGAGGCCCACGTCCTCGGCGTCTTCGACGACCGCGCCGCACGCACGCCCGAGGGCCTGCACGGCGTGCCGCTGCTGGGCGGCACCGACGCGCTGCTGGCGCACCGGATCATGCCGTTCGTCGACCGCATCGTCATCACCGTGCCGGCCGGCGCGCGCGAACGCGTGCACGCTCTGCTCGAGCGGCTGAAGGTGCTGCCCAACGAGATCACCCTACTGCTGGACCGCGAGGGCCAGGCCGAGGAAGCCGACGCCATCGACCGGATCGCCAGCATCCCGCTGGCCCGCGTCTCGGGCGCCGAGATCGACCAGGGCAAGGCGCTGGCCAAGCGCGCCCAGGACGTGATTGTCGGGGCCATCGCGCTGCTCGTCGCCACGCCGATCATGTTGCTCGTCGCCCTGGCCATCAAGCTGGACAGCCCGGGCCCGGTGTTCTTCCGTCAGCGCCGCCACGGCTTCAACAACGAAGAGATCGTGGTCTGGAAGTTCCGCTCGATGCGCGTCGAGGCCGCCGACGCCAAGGCCACGCGCCAGATCAGCGCCGACGACGACCGCGTCACCAAGGTCGGCAAGTTCATCCGCAAGACCAGCCTCGACGAGCTGCCGCAGCTGTTCAACGTGCTGACCGGCGAAATGTCCCTGGTCGGCCCGCGTCCGCACGCCATCGGCATGAAGACCGGCCCTGTCGAAAGCTCACGCCTGGTCGCCGAGTACGCTCACCGCCATCGCATGAAGCCTGGCATGACCGGCTGGGCCGCCATCAACGGCTCCCGCGGCGCGGTCGACACCCCGGACCTGGTCCGCCGCCGCGTGGCGCTGGACGTGGAGTACATCGAGCGCCAGTCCTTCTGGCTCGACCTCTACATCATGTTCATGACCGTGCCCTGCCTGCTGGGCGACTCCGAGACGGTCCGCTAGCGGCCGCCTTCGAGGTAGCCGTCTCCATCCTCGTCGTTGCGAACGAACGCGCGCCGGGCGACCGGGCTGTAGAGGTCGCGCGTGAGGCTGAAGCGAGGGGTCCTGGCGCTGGGCCCGAAATCACCCCGGCCAGCGCCTGGCCTACGGCAGCAGCGCCTTCATGAACCTTGGGGTCTCGACGACGGCGCGATTGAAGAACAGGCCCGTCACCTGGCCGCCGGCCCCGACGATGGCGTCGCGCAGCTGGGCCGGGGCGCGCACGTCGGCCTGGTCGGCCGACACCACCAGCACCGTCTGATCCATGAACGGGGCCAGCGCCAGCGCGGCGCGCGAGCGATCGGGCGCCGGTCCGTCGACAATGATCACCTCGGCGAAGCGGCGCAGCGCGTTCCAGTAGTCGGCGGTCGGAACCAGCCGCACGCTCTGGCGGCCGACCAGCCGCTCGCGTTGAAACCGCGTCACCCACCAGCGGGCCGAGCCGACACGGTGCGCCGCTAGGTAACCGCCGTCCGGCCACGTCGTCCCGTCGGCGGTCTGGGCCGGCGGCTCGACGGTGAAAAAGGCCGAGCCGTCCGGGCTGGCCTGCACCGGGCCGGAGAGTTCGCCGTAGCGCCTGGCCTGAGCCGACAACGCCGCGTGCTGGGCCGCGGTCACCAGGTCCAGGTCGACCAGCCACACCGATCGCCCGGCCTTGCGCGCCGCATAGTGAGCCAGCTCGCGGGCCACCGTGGAAGCGCCCTCCCCGGTCCGCGCGGCGGTGATCTGGATGATGCGCGAGCGGCCGGCCGCGGGCGATCCCAGGGACGCCCACAGATCGGCCATCTCGGAACTCAGATCGATCATGTTCGAATCGCGCCGCCCAATAGGGGGAAACTAGAGCATTTTCCGCCGAAGTGGTTGCCGGTTCGGCGCAGAAAATGCTCTGAATTCAAGGGGTCCTGAGGCTGTTCCGATCCGATTGGATCGGGCCAGCCTCGGGGCGCAAACCGAACATCACCGCGCCTTCAAGGGCGCGGCGCCCAGCACCGGCAGGTCCAAGGTCCGCGCCGCCGACTGCGCCGTCGGCAGGCCGGGGCGCAGGAACATCGCCAGCAGGCCGGCGAGCAAGGCCGCAAGGCTGGCGATCAGGAAGGCCGACGCCACCACCGGCTTGCGCAGGCTCTTGCCCGTGATCGGCGCGTTCGCCCGCTGGACGATGCGGATGTTTTCGCTTCCGCGGGCGGCGATCTCCTGGGCCGCACGGCTCTGCTCTTCCTTGACCGCAAAGTCGCGGACGCTGGCCTGCAGCACGTCGCGGTTCAGCGACAGCTCCTGGAAGCGCAGCTCCAATGCATTCAGCTTCAAGCGCCGCTCGGTCAGCCGGTCGCGCTGGCCGGCCAGCTCGACCTGTGCGCGGCGCAGCGCCCCGACCTCGGCGGTCAGCTGGATCTTCTCGGTCTGCAGGGTCTGGTAGACCAGATTGCCCCCGCCCCGCTTGGCGCCCTCGCCCGGTGCGCGGTCGCGGTAGTTCCCGACCTCGCGCGACACCTGGCCGAGTTGGGCGTTCAGGCTGGCCAGCCGCCCGATGCGGTCCTGCAGCTGGACGGCGGTCTGCTGCTTCTGCTGCTCGATCTGCGCCTGCAGCTGCGACAGCGAGGCCTTCTCCGCGACGAAGTCCCCGATCCCGTTGCTGGACAGGAACTCCTGATAGGCGGCGTCGGCGTCGGCCAGCCGGGTCTCGAACAATTGGCGCTGCTGCTCCAGCGCCGGCGTGTCGACCAGCACCACGCGGCGATAGATCAGGTACTCCTCGAGCAGGGTGTTGAGGATCAGCGCGGCGGCCTGTGGGTCGTTGTGGCTGAACCCGACCCGCACGATCGGCGTGTCCGGCGCGGTCTCGATCTTCAGGTTCTGCTCGATGGCGCGGATGGCCGTGCCCACGATGATCTTCTTCTCGGCCGGCGTCGCCTTGGCGTACTTCTCGGCCAGGTGCGGATAGGTCCGCGCCAGGCCCAGACGCTCGATCACCCGCAGCTTCAGCGCCTCTGAGCCCAGGATCTCGGCTTCAGACTGAATCATCGCGTCGGAGCCGAGCACGGCCCCGCGGCCGGCGTCCCCGACCCGCGGCGCATAGACGTACTCCGGGCCCAGCCGCGCCAGCACGCTCGCATGGGCCTGGTAGCTGGTCTTCATGGTCAGGGCGGCGGCCACGCCCAGGATGAACAGGGTCAGGAAGATCGCCAGCATCAGGCGGCGCTCGCGCCACAGCAGCACTGGCAAGTCGCTCAGCGCATAGCGCCGCCGGACCGCCCAAGCCTGGCCCGGTCCAGTGTCACGCCTCGCCGTTGTCCACGTGCCCTGCGCCACTTAAGCGAATCCCGGATCCCGCACCGACCGTGCGAGGCCGCGTTTAACACTCCGTTACCCATTCGCCCAAGCTCTGGGCCGCGCTTCGAACGCGCCGTTCAGCTCTCAGCCGACGGGCTCGCAGGCCCGGCTCATGGCTGCGACATGGCGGTGGTCGGTGCCGCAGCACCCGCCCAACACCTTGATCTGGGGCAGTCGTCGCAGGATGTCGGCGTGTTCGGCGCCCAGTTCGGCGGGATCGCCGTCGTCCAGATCGGCGGCGTCATTGAGCTCTTGATGGCTGAGCCGCGATGCGTTGGCGCGCAGCCCCTGCACGCGCTCGAGCCACGGCGCGCCGACCTCGAAGGCCTGGGCGAAGTGGGACGGGTGGGCGCAGTTGACCATGTAGTAGGCCGGCCAGGCGCCGGTGGCGGCGTCCACCGCGTCCACAGCCTCGCCTAGCGCCTGGCCAGTGGGCAGCTTGCCGTCGGTCTCCACCGTAAAGGAGATCGCCACGGGCGCGTCCTGCGCGCGGGCGGCGCGAGCGATGCCGATCGCCTCCGGAACGTTGGTCATGGTGATCGCGGCGATCATGTCGGCGCCGGCCGCCGCGAACGTCGAGATCTGGTCGGCGTGATAGGCCTCGGCCGCCTCCGCGGTCATGAGCTCCCCGGCGACATAGCCGTCGCCACGCGGACCGACGCAGCCGGACACCACCAGCGGCGCCACCCGCCCGCTGTACTCGTCCTTCAGCGCCCGCATCAGGCGGATGGCCGCGCCGTTGAGTTCCGCCAACTCGGAGCGTGAGACGCCCAGCCGGTCCGCCCAGTCCGCGCTCGCCCGCCACGTCGGGCTCTCCAGGATGAACCCCCGCCTGTCCTTCTGGGCGATCTGCAAATAGGGCTCGTAGTATCGCCGCAGGGTCGCTCGCCCCTCTTCGCTTCGCAGCAGCATGAAGGCCGCGAAGTGCGGCAAGTCGACTCCGTCATGGAAGATCAGACAGGTCTCCAGTCCGCCGTCGGTCAGCACAAGACCGCCATTCAGTTGCGGCAGATCGGCTCCAGGGGGCATGGGCGCATTCCCTTCCGAGTACGGGAGCCCGCCGCCGCAGGCTCGCCGAGGCCGCGCCAGTCTACTCCCGAAACCCGGACCTGGGGCGGCAATCCACAGCGCCCTTCTCAACAAGGCCCAGCGCCGCCCCTTTTGCGTACGTCAGGGCGTCGGCGCGGCGGCCAGCACGATCACCTCGGCAAGGCTCTCGATGCTTGGGCCGGGGTTGCTGGGGAGATGTTCGGGCCACTCCTGACCGCAGCGAAACCATGCCGTCTTCATCCCAGCGGCCGCGGCGCCCAACACATCGGCGGACGGGTTGTCGCCGACGAACAGGCACTGGCCTGGACTGACGCCAAGCCGCTCGGCCGCGCGAGCGAACAGCCGCGGGTCGGGCTTGCGAAGACCTTCCTCTTCGGAAACCAGCACCTCGTCCACCAGAGCCGACAGGCCCAGAGCGTCAATGTGCCGTCTTTGGAATGCGCTTTCGCCGTTCGTCACGATGCCCAGCCGCTTGCCCGCTCGCCTCAGGGCGCCAAGCACGTCGGCCATGCCGCTGAAGGGCCGAGCATGCTGGCGACAGCCCGCGTCATAGTCCGCCAACAGGTGCGCCGCCGCGCTCGGCCGACCACCGTACTCGTGCAACAGAGCCGGATAGACCACCGACTTGTGCACGCTCCCGCGCGCATCGAGTTCCACGAAGCGCCGTTCCCACGTGGAGTAGTCGACCGAGCCAAGATCGCCGCCAAACCGGCTGAACTGGTCCTGCAAGAACGATCGCAAGGACGTCGCCCGATCAAGGAGCGTCTCATCCAGATCGAAGAGCACTGCGTCTGCCATCCGCCTCCCCCGAACGCCCTGCTAGGAAGCTCCCGACGCATCGGCCTCGTCCGGAAGTCGATCGTATCCGACGAATGCGAACAGGCTTCGCCCCGGGACCAAAGGTTCGGGCGTACCGGCGAAGCGATGCATCCCGATGCCGAATTCGAAGACCTCGTCGGACAGCCATTCCCGCTCGAAGCCTCGGCCCTCGAACCACGCGCAAATCCGCCCCACTCGGTCCGGCGCCCGACGATTGCGCGTCCAGATGACCCGGCCTCCGGTCCTGCAAAGCTGAGGACAAGTCGCCACGACCCGCTCGATGTCGGCGTCGCTGATATTGCCGAACAGCCCGCAGATCAGCACCAGGTCGGCGGGCGCCATGCCGACGTAGTTCTCGCTGCGCGAGGCGTCCGCGGTGACGACCTCCACCTGGGATAGCCCGCGCCCCTCCGCCGCCGCCCTGGCAAGCTCGCAGTTGCGCTCGTCGAGCTCCACCAGACGGATTTGAACATCCTCGCGGCGCGGATGGTCGGCGAGCACTTCGAGCAGGTCCCGGCCCTGGCCTGCGCACAGGCTGATCACCCGGAGCTGGCCGGCCGGGCTCCGGTCCAGAGCCTCTCGCACCAACCCTTGGACGATCCTCAGTCGTCTCGTCATTGGCGAGGCGGGATCATCGTACTTCTCATGCCAGACTTTCCAGTCCATGGAGTTCGCTCGGATGCCCGCCGGAGCCTCGACGCTAGGTGGCGGCGAGGCGCGACGCAACGGCGTTCGGACACGCCCAGATCGACCGCAAGCAACCCGCCGTCATGGACATTGAGCGAGATGCATACGGGGGCGCCCGCTTCCTGGCTTGGAGCGATCGACTGTTACCGACCCATGGCGGACATTGCGACGCGCATCGAAGACTCGGCCGCAGTCTTGTCGCGCGAACGTCAGTCGCGCTTCTCCGTCCAGCCGAAGCGCCGGTCGAGCTTGGCAAGTTGGCTGGTGAAGCCTTCGACGGACATCTTGGTCCAGTGCGGGTCGAGGTGGGGGTGAAGGGTGACGATCATGCGGGCATGGCCGTCGGCGGCGGGGGCGAAGCCCACCTCGATGACGCTGTCGTAGACCGGGGAGTTGGGGACGAAGTCGATGGTGTGCACCAGCATCAGGCGCTGGTGCGGGCGAAATTCGCTGTAGATTCCGCGGGTGCCGTGGGAGATCGGCTGGCCCATCTCCTTCATGGCCGCGATGGCTTCGGGAGCGTCGGCGATCATATCGTACTCCAAGACGCCGCCTTCTCTCGGCTCTAGGGCGTAGACCTCCACGCGAAAGCCCTCAGGTCCCCACCAGGACTCGAAGCCCGCCTTGGTCGTCCACAGCGCCCAGAGCTCCTCGGGAGTGGCGCGGTACGTGCGCTCTATAATGATCGCGGCTTGCACAGCGGTATCGGTCATGGGGTTGGGTCCTTGAAATCGGTGTTTTCGGGGGACTGGTTGGGGTTCCGCTGGGCCTCTTCGAGCGCTGCGCCGAAGCGGTCGAGGCGGGCATCCCAGATGCGGCGATATTGGGCGAGCCAGGCCTCCAATTCGCGGAATGGCTCGGGGCGAAGCGCGTAGAGCCGGCGCTGGCCGTCCGGCCGCACCGAGACGAAGCCGGCCTCGTGCAGGATCCGCAGGTGACGGGAGACGCCGGACTGGTGGACGCCCGCGTCGCGTACGATGTCACCAACCGCTCGCTCGCCGCTGATCAGCGCGGCCACGATGCTGCGGCGGGTGGCGTCGGCGAGGGTCTCGAAAGGATCTATATGCATGATGGTGTATATGCATATACGCGCACACACTGGGCGTCAATGTCCTCCTGGCGATGAAAAGAAGCAGCCAAGCCGAGTTCGGCGGGCCAGGAACGCTCTGACGTCACGTCTCGAGCCTGCACCAACGCCCGCCTCCGCCCCGAGCGGACCTAGCGGGCGTCCGCTTCCCGGCGCGCCGGCCCGAATGTCCGGTTGAAGCGGAGACCATGGGGTCCGAAAGCGGGCGCAGGCCAAGCGAGTTCCGCTCAGCCGCCAGAAGGCGACGTTGGCGGCGGGGCTAGAAGCGGACTCCGGTCCGTTAGCAGGAATGGTGGGTTCGACCGCTTTCGACCCATTGCGGACGCTCCATCAGCTGCCTCAAATGCGCCGGCTATTGGCGCCTTCTCGATCCATCCCCAAGACCGTCCCTGGCGCGGGGCTGACGAGCCAGCCGTGGCAGGGCACGGTAGCGCTTAGGGCGTCATTAGTTGCTCTGGCGTCCGTTCCATGAGTCGAGCCGGACGGTCGCGCTTGAGGTGGTCCAAGATGAGGCAGCAGATGCGCATGAAGGCTTGGGTGATCGCCGCAATGGCGGCCGTCGCATTCCCAGCGAAGGCCGTCCCGCCCGTGCCCCCCTCTGCGGCGACACTGGAGGTAATGGCGGAGCTCTTGAAGACGGTCGCGGCAAACGACTTGCCGGGCTTCAAGCGATTGTTCGACAGCGGGGCCGAACTCTCCATTGGGAAGTGGGATGGTGCTGCCACGTCGGGATGGAAAAGCGTCGATGCTGAGTTCTCCAACCCGGGCCGACAGACACGCGTCCTGGCCGCCTACGAGACCGGCGTCCCGAAGAGCGCCGACCTTGTCGTCCAACGCTACTTGGTGCTCTCGGAGATTTCGGACTGCCGTCCTAACCGCATCGAGTGCTTTCCGTATGTGGTGACGGACGTTGTTGATGTCCGTTCGGACAGGAAGGTCATCCAGTTCAAGCGATCTCTGGCGTACCGAAACAAAGTGGCGGCGCCACAGCTCAAGCTGGAGGCGTACGGTCACTAGCGTCGGCGCGACGCAGTCCTTGGCGCGGTTCATATCAAACGTCCGCTAACCACCCCTAGCCGACGTTTGGGACGTCCGCTCCTGGGTGTGACGGCCAATGTCCCTTGCCAGGGCCAGGGCCTTTGGCTGACCCGTTGCGGACACTCACGGAGCCGAAGACGGAAGGACCGGAGGCATGTCATCAAACACTGCGCAGCCGTCGGGGTAGGCAATCCACGGCATGCCTTGCGCGCAGCGTACTGCAATGGTGGGGACCGGCAGCGTCGGATCGGCGAAGCAGCCTCCAGCAAATCCTGTCTGGCCGGGCCTCCACGCCCCGAAGGACCGCCAATAGATGGTCGAGCCGCACCTCGAGCAAAACCAGCGTTTGCCGAGGCCGTCGAGGACCGCCAACGGACCTTCCACCCGACTGACCTGTTCATCGTGGAAGTAGACTGACCATCCGAACGGCGCGCCCGTACGCCGCTTGCAATAGTCACAGCTACAGAGCCCGCTGCTGACCGGCTCGCCCTCAACCTCGACTTCGCACGCCTGACACGCACATCGCGCAGTTCGAGCCGTCATGGCATTCCCCCAGATGTTTCCGGCAGCCATCGACATCACGAGGGCGACAGCGGAAGCCTGGCGTCATCCTGCGTCCGCCTCCCCCTTCCAGACCGCCCTGTCGTCCGCAGCGGGCAATACGTCACCTTGTCCGGCATGGGGGTCGGCAAAAGCCTAGACGACGACGCGTAACCGGTTCTCGATCCCTTGGTCGGTTTCCGCCGCCATCAGACGCTCCCACGGGCCCTCGTTGACGCGGGCCTGCATGCGGGCCTCGCGCATCTGCGCGTTGATGGACGTTAGCGCGTCGAGCGCGAGGGCAGCCGCCTGATCGACGACATGAGCCAGCTCCGGCTCGTCCGCGCCAATAGCGAGGGCCATGCCATCCTGGTCGACAGCAGCGCCCGCAAATGATCGCTGGGAAGCGAGGCCTCCGCCCTGGCCAGCCCCGGGCGCGGGAATGCTCACGCCGCGCTGGGCCTGGTACTGGACGTACCGTTCAAGCGACCAGTCGCCCACCCCCGCCACGCCGCTCAGCGACTTCGCGCTCTTTCCCTGGGCCGTGGCGTTGAACGTCGCCCCGGCAAAGGATCCGGCGCTGGTGTCGATGCCCTGGAACCAGGCGAACTCGAACTTGGCCCCGTCGAACCTGGTCCCATTCATCGAGGGCCCGGCGCCTTGAACATCCCGATGGTCGGGATTGGTCCACCTCGGGGGGTCGCCGTTGAAGTGGGCGCCGGTGAAGTCAAAGCCGCTGAAGTCGATCCCGTCGAGATTGACGTTGTTGAAGCTGGCCGCCTTCGCCTCGCGCGCCACGCCGGTCAAATCGGCCACGCTTAGATTGGTGAAGGAGAGGCCGACGCCGTTCAGCGAACTGCCCGCGAACCGCGTACCCGCCAGCGTCGTCGAGCTGATGCTCAGATGTTTCAAAATCGAGTTGGTGAGCGCGGCACCGCTCAGATCGCTTTCCGCAAAACTGAGCCTACGGCCAGACACGCCATCAAAATTGGCGCCCTGAAGGATCGAGGCGCGAAAGCCGGACACGTCGGCGTGCAGACTTGAGAAGTCGGCGTCGATCGCCGAGGCCCCGACAAACGCAACGCCTTGGAGATGGGCGCCTCGGAAGCTTGCCCCGTCCAGCTTGACGCTGTTGGCGATCAGGTACCGATCGACGTCCCAGACCGCGATGTCCTGCTTGCCGTCCTTGCCGATGAAGACGCGGTCGAAATTGGCCTGGGAGAAGTCCGCGCCGTCGATCGTCGTGTTCACCAGCGTCGCATCAGAGAAGTCCGCACCGATCGCCGAAGCCCCATCCAGCTTTGCGCCTTTGAGGGTCGCCCCCACCAGAGCTGCGCCGTCTAGCTTCGCTCCGGTGAAATCGATGCCGGACAGATCGAGGCCCGAGAGGTTCGCGCCGCTGAGGTCCGCGCCGCGCAGATCCAGGCTCCTCAGATCGAGCTGCCGCAGATCCTGGCCTCGCAAGTCGGCGACACCGGCGGCCGCGCTCTGCTCGGCGACAAGCGCGGCCATGGCGCCGTCGACCAGGGGGAAGGACGCCGGCGGCGGGACGACGGCGGGGGCCGAGGGCGCGAGTTGGGCGGCCTCAGTCGCGGGAGGCGCGCTGCGGACCGCGGGAGCCAGGTGAGGCGCAACGCCGGCGGCGCTGGAGATCGTCGTCATGAGGGGCTACCCGCCGTTCTTAGGGCTCAACACTCTCGGACCTTGCATTTTGCAAGATCACCTAATGCCAGGTTGTACGGCGTACCTTAACGAGCGCTGAATTTCTCAACCTTTGAGCGCGCCAGAGTTTCCACAACTCCAGGGGTTCGCGTTTTCGTCGTGGGACCGGGTCGTCGGCGAAATGACCGCCTCGCGGCCGCGATCACCGGCCGGTGGCTACGTGCGAAGCACGCCGAAGCACAGCTTCCGCGTGGAGCGCCAGGCTCATCCAGATCCGCTATGGTGGGTCGCACCAAGAAAGGGCCGGCGCATGATCACCGTTTGGGGCGGACAGACCTCGCGATCGATCCGGGTCGTCTGGGTCCTGGAGGAAATGGGCCTTCCCTATCGCGTACGGCAGGTGGACATGTTGGCCGCCGAGCAGGACCCCGAGTTCCTGGCGGTCAATCCCGCCGACTACATTCCGGCGATCCAGGACGGCGACGTCGCCATGGTCGAGTCGATCGCGATCATGGAGTACCTAATGGCCCGCTATGGGCCGACGCCGCTAGCGCCTGCGCCGCACGATCCGACCTTCCCCGCCTATCAGCAGTTTCTGCACCTGGGCGAAGCTGGCCTGGCGACCCTGATGATGCCTGTCGTCGTCAGCCGCTTCATCGCGCCCGAAGCGGAGCGCGAGAACTGGGGGGCTGCCTGGTGTCTGCGGTCGTTCCAGAAGCGGCTGAAGCTGGTCAGCCAGCGGCTTGCCAGGTCGCCCTACCTCGCCGGCGAGGCGTTCACAGCCGCCGACATCTCGGTGACCTACGCGCTAAATCTCGGTCAACGGAACTGCGGCGTCACCCTCGGCGACGCCGAACAGGCCTACCTCGCCAGCACGACCGGCCGCGACGCCTACAAGCGCGCGATGGACCGCTCGCACGAAGGGGTGACCTGAGCCCATCACTCCAATCGAGACAGGCGAGGTGACAGCTCAAGTTCGGACTCAGCCGTGGGCCAGCCACTCGCGGGCCTGGCGCTGGGCTTCGGCGACCTCGTCCGAGGCCATCTCCTGGCTCAGTTCCTTGCGGTAGACCTTGGCCTCGACCGAACCGCGCATGGCGGCCAGGTTGAACAGCATGTGCGCCGAGACATAGTCCAGCGGCGCCCCGCCCTGCCCGGTCGAATAGAGCAGACCCATTTTGAACAGCTCGTCCCCCGTCGACTCGGCGGTCGGCAGCGGCATTCCGTCGTTTTCCACGCTCGCAAGCATGACTTCGTTTCCCTAGCCCCATCGGTCCGTCCCCGTTCTGGGTTCCGATCCCGACGATCCTGAAGCTAAGTAAGTCGACGCGCACTGAAGATAGGGTTAACTCGAAAATCGCCGTGATTTTCAGGTGATCCTTTTGACTATTCGCGTTTTTTACTGAACGGAAAGCTCCGTATCCAGAATCTTAAAGCCGACCATTTCTGGCCCGCCGTCGCCAGCGGCGCCTTTCTGGCAGGCAGGAGGGAAAACCTGCCGATCCGCCCCCAAATGGAAGCCTATCGGCGCCCAATGCGAAGCTGACAGGCCCGTTCAGGTCAAGTTCAGGCGCCTACCGTCAGGTTTGCCGATATCGAGTACGAAAGATTTGGAGCCAGGAGGCCCGCCATGAAACGCCTGATCTTGAGCCTTGCTGCGGCTGCTGCTGTCGCCGGCCCGATGGCGTTCGCCACCTCGGCCCTGGCCGACGACGACCATCGCGGCCGCGGCCGCGACCGTCACGAACAGCGCTGGGACAAGCACGACCGTCGTGATTGGGATCATCGCGGGGGCTACGACCGCCGCGATTGGGATCGCCGCGGCGAGCGCTGGGGTCGTCACGACAACGGCCACCACAAGGGCTGGGATCGCGGCCGCCACAACGGCTACTACTACAACAGCCGCTGGTACTACGGCCCGCCGCCGCAGGCCTATTACGGCAATCCGTACTACCGCCCGGGCTACGCCGCCTGGCGCCGCGGGGCGCACCTGCCGCCGTATTACCGAGGCTATGTGGTCAACGACTATCACCACTACCACCTGCGCCAGCCGCCGCGCGGCTACGCCTGGTACCGGGTCGGGGATGACTATCTGCTGGCGGCGATCGCCACCGGCATCATCTTCGATATCATCAACAACTAGTTGAACCGACAAAGAAAAACGCCCCGGATCACTCCGGGGCGTTTTGCTATTCGATGCCCAGCTTGGCCTTGAGCAGGCCGTTGACCGCGCCCGGGTTGGCCTTGCCGCCGGTGGCCTTCATGACCTGGCCGACGAACCATCCGATCGCCTGGGGCTTTTCCTTCACCGCCTGCGCCTGACCCGGATTGGCGGCGATCAGCTCCTCGATGATCTTCTCGAGCGCGCCGGTGTCGGACACCTGCTGCAGCCCCTGTTTCTCGACGATGTCCCGCGCTCGACCTTCGCCGGCCCACATGCGCTCGAAGACGTCCTTGGCGATCTTCGAGGAGATCACCCCCTCTTCGATCAACGCCACCAGCTCGGCGATGGCGTCCGGCTTCAGCGGGCTGTCCTCGATGTCCAGGCTTCCGGCCGTCAGCTTGGCGGCCAGTTCGTTGGTCACCCAGTTGGAGGTCAGCTTGGCGTCGCGCCCCTTGGCGGCTTCTTCGAAAAAGTCGGCGCGGGCCTGCTCGGTGATCAGCACGCCGGCGTCGTAGGCCGACAGGCCGTACTGCGACTGCAGCCGCGCCTTCTTGGCGTCCGGCAGTTCAGGCAGGTCGGCTTCGATCGCCTTCACCCAGGCCGCGTCCAGTTCCAGCGGCAGCAGGTCCGGATCGGGGAAGTAGCGATAGTCGTGCGCCTCTTCCTTGGAGCGCATCGACCGCGTCTCGCCCTTGTTCGGGTCGAACAGCCGGGTCTCCTGGTCGATCTTGCCGCCGTCTTCGAGGATCTCGATCTGGCGGCGCGCCTCGTACTCGATCGCCTGCTGAATGAAGCGGTACGAGTTGACGTTCTTGATCTCGCAGCGCGTGCCCAGATGGCTAAAATCGCCGGTCTCGCGGAACTTCTCGTAGGCGCCGGGACGGCAGACCGAGACGTTCACGTCGGCGCGCAGGTTGCCCTTCTCCATGTCGCCGTCGCAGGTGCCCAGATAGACCAGGATGGTGCGCAGCTTCTTCACATAGGCCGCGGCCTCGGCCGACGTGCGCATGTGCGGACGCGAGACGATTTCCATCAGCGCCGTGCCGGCCCGGTTCAGGTCGACATAGGTCGAGTTCGGATCCTGGTCGTGCAGGCTCTTGCCGGCGTCCTGCTCCAGGTGCAGGCGCTCGATGCCGACCGTGAAGGTCGTGCCGTCGTCATGCTCGACGATGACTTCGCCCTCACCGACGATCGGGTCCTTGAACTGGCTGATCTGATAGCCTTGCGGCAGGTCCGGATAGAAATAGTTCTTCCGGTCGAAGTGGCTCTTCAGATTGATCTGGGCCTTCAGGCCAAGACCGGTCTTCACCGCCTGCTCGACGCAGTGCTTGTTGATGACCGGCAGCATGCCGGGCATCGCAGCGTCGACCAGCGAAACCTGCTGGTTCGGACCCGCGCCGAATCCCACCGCCGCGCCGGAGAACAGCTTGGCGTTCGAGGCGACCTGAGCATGAACCTCCAGGCCCAGAACCATTTCCCATTGGCCGGTGCGGCCGGCGATCTGCTTCGACGTATCAGTCATGGCCGCTTCCTAGCGCCCCTCGCGCGCGAGCGAAAGCGGGGCCCTCGAAATCCCTTGCGCGAAAGGCGGAACTGGCGCTGAAATCCGCGCCGCAAAACCTGGGGATGAGGAAACACCCGAAATGATGAAAACGTTTACTGCCGGCCTCGTCGGCCTGTCGCTCTCGCTCGGCGCCATGGCCGCCCCGGCCCTCGCTCAGGACGCCCACGCCGGCCACGCCGCGGCTCTGTCGGCCGCCGACACCCCGATCGAAACCATCGCCGCGACCCCGGAAGGCAAGGCCGCCCTGGACAAGAACCTCCCGGGCCTGACCACCCATGAGGCCTACGACCAGTTCAAGGGCATGAGCCTGAAGCAGGTTCAGCCGATGAGCGGCGGCGCCATCAGCGACGACGCCCTGAAGGCCCTGCAGGCCGACCTCGACAAGCTGAAGAAGTAAGGCCCCGCGCCGAACGACCAAGGCCTCCGCCCTTCGCAGGACGGGGGCCTTTTTCATGCGCGCTCGCCGGGCAACCTGGGCCGCTGGCCAAGCGTTTTCATCTGTGAGGCCGGTCCCGACGCGAGTGGCCGCCGGGGCGTCCGCGCCCCAATCCAGGAAGGCATGTCCGATGCGACAGGCCAGCGCAATTCCCACAACCCTCTTCTTCCTCATCGCCGCCGCCGGCCTTGGCTTGGCCTATGCGGCCTACAACTCCATGGGCCTCGCGGCCGGGGTCACGATCAGCGCGCTGTCGCTGATCGCCGCCGCGCTGGCGGGGGCCGCCACCCGGATCGCCAGCCAATGGGAACGGGCCATCGTGCTGCGCCTCGGGCGCTTCCAGGCCCTACGCGGGCCGGGACTGTTCTTCATCGTCCCGATCGTCGACACCGTCGCCTACTGCATCGACATCCGGGTCATCACCTCGTCGTTCAAGGCTGAGAAGACCTTGACCAAGGACACCGTGCCGGTGGACGTCGACGCCGTGCTGTTCTGGAAGGTCGTCGATCCGCAGCGGGCGGCCTTGGAGGTCGAAGACTACGGCGCCGCCATCGCCTGGGCCTCGCAGACCGCGCTGCGCGACGTGATCGGCAAGACCATGCTCGCTGACATGCTCGAAGGCCGCGAGAAGATCAGCCGCGAGCTGGGCCGGATCATCGACGACCGCAGCCAGCCCTGGGGCGTCAAGGTCATCTCGGTCGAACTGAAGGACGTGCTGATCCCCGCCGGCCTCGAGGACGCCATGTCGATGCAGGCCCAGGCCGAGCGCGAGCGTCAGGCCCGGATCATCCTCGGGGACTCCGAACGCCAGGTCGCCGAGAAGTTCCAGGAGGCGGCGCGAACCTACGCCGACGATCCGACCGCGTTCCACCTGCGGGCGATGAACATGCTCTACGAAGGGCTCAAACAGAACTCGACCATCGTCGTCGTGCCCTCGACCGCGGTCGAGACCATGAACCTGGGCGGCATGATGGGAACCACCGCCCTTGGTCTGGAACTGGAACGCCGGCGCGAACGCAAGGTCCGCGAGCACCGGCCGACGGCGGTCAGGCCTGCAGCCTGACCGCCGCGGCGCGGCCTACCACCACTTGGCGGGCTTGGTCTTGAAGTCGGCGGCCTTCTCGATCGCGCCGCCAAGCGAGAACAGCGTGCCCTCGTCCAGCGCCTTGCCGATCAGCTGCAGACCGAGCGGCAGGCCATTGGCGTCGACGCCGGCCGGAATGCTCATGCCCGGCAGGCCGGCCAGGTTCACCGTCACGGTGAAGATGTCGTTCAGGTACATCGCCACCGGATCGTCGGCGTTCTCGCCCAGCCCGAACGCCGCCGAGGGCGCGGTCGGGGTCAGCAGAGCGTCAACTTTCTGGAAGGCCTGGTCGAAGTCGTCGGCGATCCGGCGACGGACCTTCAGCGCCTTGACGTAATAGGCGTCATAGTAGCCAGCCGACAGCACATAGGTGCCGATCAGGATACGGCGCTTCACCTCGGCCCCGAAGCCGGCGGCGCGGGTGTTCTCGTAGGTTTCGGTCAGGTTGCCGCCGTTCTCGCGCAGGCCGAAGCGCATGCCGTCATAGCGCGCGAGGTTCGACGAGGCCTCGGCCGGGGCGACAATGTAATAGGCCGGCAGGGCGTACTTGGTGTGCGGCAGGGAGACCTCGACGATCTCGCAGCCGGCTTCCTTGAGCCAGGCGATGCCCTGCTCCCAGAGCTTCTCGATCTCGGGCGGCATGCCGTCGACGCGGTATTCCTTCGGAATGCCGACCCGCAGGCCCTTCACCGACTTGCCAACGAAGCTCGGGTAGTCGGGAGTTTCGATATCCAGGCTGGTGGAGTCCTTCGGGTCGTGGCCCGACATCGACTTCAGCAGGATCGCGGCGTCCTCGACGGTCTTGGCGATCGGGCCGGCCTGATCGAGCGACGAGGCGAAGGCGACCACGCCCCAGCGCGAGCAACGGCCGTAGGTCGGCTTGATCCCGACGGTGCCGGTGAAAGCGGCCGGCTGGCGGATCGAACCGCCGGTGTCGGTCGCGGTCGCGCCCAGGCATAGGTCGGCGGCGACCGCAGCGGCCGAACCGCCGGACGAGCCGCCGGGGGTCAGCTTGGCGTTGGAGCCTTCCGACCGCCACGGGTTCACCACCGGTCCGAACGCCGAGGTCTCGTTCGACGAGCCCATGGCGAACTCGTCGAGGTTCAGCTTGCCGAGCATCACCGCCCCGTCGCGCCACAGGTTGGCGGTGACGGTGGATTCGTAGGTCGGGACGAAGTTGCCAAGGATGTTCGAGCAGGCGGTGGAGCGGACGCCCTCGGTGCAGAACAGGTCCTTGATGCCCAGAGGCGCGCCGTCGAGCGCGCCGGCCTCGCCTTTCGCCCGGCGGGCGTCGGAGGCCTTGGCCATCTCGATGGCCTTTTCCGGGGTTTCGAGGATGTAGGCGTTCAGCGGCTTGGCCGCGGCGACGACGTCGACGTGCGCCTTGGTCAGCTCTTCCGAGGAGAACGACTTGTCGGCCAGGCCGTCGAGGGCGGCCTTCAGGGTCAGGGAGGTGAGCGCGCTCATTATTCCACCACCTTCGGCACGACGAAGAAGCCATCCACGGTTTTCGGCGCGTTCGACAGCACCTTGGCCGGATCGCCGCCGTCGGTGACCACGTCCTCGCGCATCGGCAGCGTCACGGCCACGGCCGAGGTCATCGGCTCGACCCCGTCGGTGTCGACTTCGCCCAGTTGCTCGATCCAGGTCATGATCCCGGTCAGCTCCTTGGCGAGCGCTTCCAGCTTGTCCTCGGGCTCGGCGATCCGCGCGAGCCTCGCGACCTTACGAACGGTCGCGGCGTCGATGGCCATGGGGCCCTCCTAATGGTTCGAGGCAGGGGTTAGCCGCGCGGGCCTCCCTTTGACAAGCGATGACCGCTAAGAAGCGGCATGGCTGTCGTAGATCTGACCGAACTTCCCGCCCTTTTGCCGCGCTATAGCGCCCTCATGGGGCTCGATCTGGGCGAGAAGACCATCGGCGTCGCCGTGTCGGACGTCACCCGCATGGTCGCCAGTCCCCTGGAGCTGATCCGCAAGACCAAGTTCACGGCCGAGGCGAACCGCCTGTTCGCCCTGATCGACGAGCGCGAGGTGGGCGCGATCGTCATCGGACTGCCGGTCAATATGGACGGCACGGAGGGAACGCGCTGCCAGTCCAACCGCGCCTTCGCACGCAATCTTCTGCGGCTCCGCGACATCCCGATCGCATTCTGGGACGAGCGGATGTCGACCATGGCGGTGAACCGGGTGCTGATCGAAGAGGCCGACGTCTCCCGCTCCAGGCGCGCCGACCTCGTCGACAAGCTGGCGGCGGCTTGGATCCTCCAGGGCGCGGTCGATCGACTGGGCGAGCTGGAGCGTTAGCCCAGCACCGAAATCCGGATCTGGCGCAGCGTTTCGCCCAGGCCGTCCTGGGGCTGGTCGAGATCGTAGGCGCGCAGCGTCCTGACGCCCACTTCAGGCGGACGGCGCCAGGCCACCTCGACCTCGCGTCCCATGCCGGTGACCAGATCGAGGATGCAGAAGGTGTCGGGCGCAGGCTCGTCGCCGGGCAGATTGATCCGTAGCCCGCCCTCCGACCGATCGAGGATCACGCAGGGACGCTTTCGCCCGCCCTCCTCGATCAGCAAGGCGGGCAGAAGCACCGGCTCGCGCGGCGTCGCGCGCCGTTCGATGCCGCCATTGGCCCGAGACCAGCGTTCAGTGGGCGACGTCGTATCAGGTGGTGTCATTGGGAACTCCGGGGAACGAGCCTATCCTGAGTCAGCGTCCAATCCACAGGGCTGCGCCGCCCCCTGCGCCTCTCCACTTGGCGCCCGTCTCCGCCTCCCCTAAGAGGGCGCTTTAATGACCGCAGCACCGACCGGCCTGAACGAAGTCCTTGGCAGGACATTCCCTTTTCCCAAGCGCCACTTCCTGTCCGTGGTCGATCTCAACCCCGTGGAAGTCACCGGGTTGCTCGATCTGGCCGACAGTTTCGTCGCGCTGAACCGCCAGACATCGAAGAAACTCGACCTGCTCAAGGGCAGGACGCTGATGAACCTGTTCTTCGAGAACTCGACCCGGACCCAGAGTTCGTTCGAGCTGGCCGGCAAGCGGCTGGGCGCCGACGTGGTCAATATGAGCCCGCGGTCCTCGTCGATCTCCAAGGGCGAGACCCTGATCGATACAGCGGTGACGCTGAACGCCATGCAGCCTGACCTGCTGGTGGTTCGCCACTCCTCCTCGGGCGCGGCCTCGCTGCTGTCGCAGAAGGTCACCTGCTCGGTGATCAACGCCGGCGACGGCCAACACGAACACCCGACCCAGGCGCTGCTCGACATGCTGTCGATGCGCCGCGCGTTCGGCCGCGTCGCCGGCCTGCGCATCGCCATCTGCGGCGACGTGCTGCATAGCCGGGTCGCCCGCTCGAACGTCGGCCTGCTGCAGATGATGGGCGCCGAGGTGCGGCTCGTCGGTCCGCCGACCCTGATGCCGACCGACGTCGACCGCTGGAACGTCCAGGTCTTCCACGACATGCGCAAGGGCATCGCCGGATGCGACGTGGTGATGATGCTGCGCCTGCAGCTCGAGCGGATGGACGGGGTCATGGCCCCCTCGCAGCGCGAGTACTTCCGCTTCTTCGGCCTCGACCGCGAGAAGCTGGCCTTCGCCTCCGACCATGTGCGGGTCATGCATCCAGGCCCGATGAACCGCGGCGTCGAGATCGACTCCGACGTCGCCGACGACCTCAACGTTTCGCTGATCCAGGACCAGGTGGAGATGGGCGTGGCCGCCCGCATGGCGGTGCTCGCCTCGCTGGCCGCACGGTTGGACAACGACTGATGAGCGCGCTCGCCTCGGTCTGCATCTTCTGCGGGGCCAGTCCCGGCGGAGACGTCGCCTATCGGGCGGCGGCTGAGGCCATGGGCCGGGCGATCGTCGGACGCGGGCTGCGGCTGGTCTATGGCGGCGCCAAGGTCGGGCTGATGGGGGCTGTGGCCGATGCGGCGCTGGCCGCCGGCGGCGAGGTGATTGGCGTGCTGCCGCACGCCCTGACCGACAAGGAGATCGCCCACACCGGCCTGACCCGGCTGGAGGTCGTCGCCTCGATGCACGAGCGCAAGGCGCGGATGACCGAGCTGTCGGACGCCTTCGTCGCCCTTCCGGGCGGGGCCGGCACTCTGGAGGAGATCTTCGAGATCTGGACCTGGGGCCAGCTCGGTTTCCATGCCAAACCGGCCGGGTTCCTGAACGTGCGCGGCTATTACGACGGCCTGCGCGGCTTTGTGGACCATGCGGTGGGCGAGGCGTTCCTCAAGGCGCCCCACCGCGACATGCTGATTTTCCGGGAGGACTGCGACGAGATGCTGGACGCGCTCGCCGCCTACAAACCGCCCGTCGTCGAGAAATGGATCGGACGCCCCGAACTATGACCCAACGCCCGACCGCCTTCGTCAATGCTCGCCTCGTCGATCCCGCCAGCGGCTGGGACGGCCCCGGCGCCCTGCTGGTGCAGGACGGCAAGATCGCCGACGTCGCGCAGGGCGGCGATCTCGGATCGCTCTCGGCCGACATCGAGGTCATCGACGCGCGCGGTGCGATGCTGGCGCCCGGCCTGGTCGACCTGCGGGTCAAGACCGGCGAGCCCGGGGCCGAAACCAAGGAAACGCTCAAGTCCGCGGGGCTGGCCGCCGCCGCCGGCGGCGTGACCTCGATCGTACTGCAGCCCGACACCAATCCGGTGGTGGACGAGGCTTCGGTCGTCGACTTCATCCTGCGCCGCACGCGCGACATCGAACTGGTCCATGTCTATCCGGCCGGCGCCGCCACCAAGGGCGCCAAGGGCGAACGGATGGCCGAAATCGGGCTGATGCGCGAAGCGGGCTGCGTCTACGTCACCGACGCCGACCGCCCGATCGTCAACTCCAAAGTGCTGCAGCGCGTCCTCGCCTACGCCAAGAGCTTCAACACCCTGGTCGCCCACCGGCCGGCCGATCCCTGGCTGTCGGCCGGCGCTGCGGCCACCTCCGGCGAGTTCGCCGGGCGCATGGGCCTGCCCAGCGTGCCGGCCATCGCCGAGAAGATCATGCTGGAGCGCGACCTGGCGCTGGTCGAGCTGACCCGCGCGCCGTTCCTGGTCGACCAGGTGACCACCGCCGCGGCGCTCGAGACCCTGGCCCGCGGCAAGGCCAAGGGCCTGCCGGTGACCGCCACCACCTCGATCAACCACCTGTCGTTCAACGAGGTGGACATCGGCGACTACCGCACCTTCCTGAAGTTCGACCCGCCGGTGCGCAGCGAGGACGACCGCCAGGCGACGATCGAGGCGCTGGCCAGCGGCCTGATCGACATCGTCGTCTCGGCCCACGCTCCGGCTCCGGCGGAAGACAAGCGCCTGCCGTTCGACGAAGCCGCGCCCGGGGCGGTGGGCCTGCAGACGCTGCTGCCCGCCCTGCTCTCGTTCCAGGACCGCATTCCGCTCATCGACCTGATGCGCACCGTCACCAGCCGCCCGGCCGACCTGCTAGGCCTGCCGGCCGGCAAGCTGGCGAAGGGCGCGCCGGCCGACCTGGTGCTCTGCGACCTGAACGCGCCGATCGTCGTCGACCTCGACAAGCTGAAGTCGAAGTCGCGCAACTCGCCCTTCGACGGCCGCCGGCTATTCGGCGAGGTGCTGATGACGCTCGTCGACGGCCGGGTCGTCTACGAGGCCTAGCCCAAAAAGTTCTCCTATTGTTCGCAAAACTCGCGTAGTGGTGGCGCGCTGAACTTCGGCTCTGCGCCGGGGCGCTGCCGCACAAGCTCGCTTGGCCGACGCGCCGCTCAGGGCTACGACAAGGTCAAACTGGGGGAACGCCGATGCTTGACCAACTCAGCCCCGTGCTGATCGCCGCCGCCATCGTCGGCGGATATCTGCTGGGCTCGATCCCGTTCGGGGTCATCGCCACCCGGCTCGGCGGCGCCGGCGACGTGCGCAACATCGGTTCGGGCAACATCGGCGCGACCAACGTGCTGCGGACAGGCCGCAAGGACCTGGCGGCGATCACCCTGCTGGGCGACGGCGGCAAGGGCGCGGTGGCGGTGTTCATCGCCTGGCTGCTGACCCGCAATTCCGGAGCCCAGGCCCAGGCGACGCTGACCGCGCTGGCCGGCGGGTCGGCTTTCCTCGGCCACCTGTTCCCGGTCTGGCTGAAGTTCAAGGGCGGCAAGGGCGTGGCCACCTTCTTCGGCACCCTGTTGGCGGCGGCCTGGCCGGTCGGCCTGGCGGCCGGCGCGACCTGGATCGCGATGGCCTTCCTGTTCCGGATCTCGTCGTTGGCGGCGCTGACGGCCGTGGCCCTGGCCCCGATCTATGTCTTCCTGCTGGACCGCCCCTACCCGATCGCCGTGATGGCGCTGTTCATGGGCGTGCTCATCTACATCCGCCACAAGGACAACATCGCCCGGCTGCTGAAGGGCGAGGAGCCCAAGATCGGCAAGAAAAAAGACGCTGCATGACGCTCACCGCCGCGGCCCGTCGCGACTGGCTGCGGCTGGCGCGCACCGAGAACGTCGGCCCGGTCGCCTTTGCGCAGTTGATCGCCCGCTATTGCGAGGCCTCGCTGGTGCTGGCCGCCCTGCCCGATCTGGCCCGCCGCGGCGGGCGGGTCTCGCCGCTAGGCGTGCCGCCGGTCGAGGAGGTGATGCGCGAACTCGAGGCCGGTGAGGCGCTGGACGCGCGGCTGATCGCGGCCTGTGAGCCCGACTTCCCGGCCGCCCTGGCCGCGCTCGATCCGCCGCCGCCAGTGATCTGGGCGCGCGGAGACGCCGCCCTGCTGCATCGCTCCAGTATCGCCGTCGTCGGGGCGCGGGTCGCTTCGGCAGGCGGACAGCGGTTCGCGCGCGGCTTGGCGTCCGAATTGGGCGCAGCCGATCAGGTCATCGTGTCCGGCCTGGCGCGTGGCATCGACGGCGCGGCGCACGAAGGCTCGCTACCGACGGGAACCGTGGCCGTGCTCGGCGGCGGAATCGACGACATCTATCCGCACGAGCACCGCGGCCTCTACGAGCGCATCGTCGCCGAGGGCTGCGTGGTCTCGGAGAACGCGCCGGGCCGCACGGCGACCGCCCGCGACTTCCCGCGCCGCAACCGCATCATCTCTGGCCTGTCGCGCGCGGTCGTGGTCGTGGAGGCCGAACTTCGCTCCGGCTCGCTGATCACCGCGCGGTTGGCCGCAGAGCAGGGCCGCGAGGTGCTGGCCGTGCCGGGCTCGCCGCTGGATCCACGGGCGCGCGGGACCAACGACCTGATCCGCCAAGGCGCGGCGCTCTGCGAAGGCGCCGAGGACGTGCTGCGGGCGCTCGAAGGAATTGGCGGGTTCCGCGAGCCGGACCGCGGGTTCGTGCCCGCCCCGATCGAGGACGCAGCCGTCGAGGCCATCCGCGAAAGGGTGGCCGCCCTACTCTCGCCAACTCCGGTGTCACGCGACGAACTGATCCGCGCCGCCGGCGCACCGACACCCGTGGTGCTGGCCGCACTGACCGAGCTGGCGCTGGCCGGCCGCGCCGAGTTGCTTTCAGGCGGCCTTGTCGCCGGTCTCGGATGAGGGCCATTGACAGCGCCTAGGCGCCGCCCCCACCTTTCGCGCCCTTGATTTTCGGGCGATCCGCCCAAGACGCCCCATATAGAGCGACCATGAACCTCCTCGTCGTCGAGAGCCCGGCCAAGGCCAAGACCATCAACAAGTACCTGGGTTCGGACTATACGGTCCTGGCCTCGTACGGTCACGTCCGCGACCTTCCCGCCAAGGATGGATCGGTGAAGCCCGACGAGGACTTCGCCATGTCCTGGGATGTCGACGCCAAGGCCGCCAAGCGCCTAAGCGACATCGCCGAGGCCGCCAAGAAGTCCGACCGCATCATCCTGGCCACCGACCCCGACCGTGAGGGCGAGGCGATCTCGTGGCACGTCCTGGAGGTCCTCCAGAAGAAGAAGGTGCTGAAGGACAAGAAGGTCGAGCGGGTGGTGTTCAACGCCATCACCAAGTCGGCGGTGACCGAGGCGATGAAGTCGCCCCGCGCCATCGATATGGAGCTGGTCGAGGCCTATCTGGCCCGCCGGGCGCTGGACTACCTGGTCGGCTTCACCCTTTCGCCAGTGCTCTGGCGCAAGCTGCCGGGCTCACGCTCGGCCGGCCGCGTGCAATCGGTGGCGCTGCGCCTGGTCGTCGACCGCGAGCTCGAGATCGAGCGCTTCAAGACTCAGGAGTACTGGACCGTCGAGGCCGACGTCTCGGCCGGGGCCGAGCCGTTCCTGGCCCGCATGGTCAAGCACGAGGGCAAGCGACTTTCGAAGTTCGACCTCGGCAACGAGACCAGCGCTCTTGCCGCCAAGGCGGCGGTCGAGGCCGCGACCTTCACGGTGGCCGGCGTCGAGAAGAAGCCGGGCCGCCGCTCGCCGCCCCCGCCCTTCACGACTTCGACCCTGCAGCAGGAGGCCTCCCGCAAGCTCGGATTCTCCGCCCAGCGCACCATGCAGGCGGCCCAGAAGCTGTACGAGGGCATCGACATCGGCGGCGAGACCGTCGGTCTCATCACCTACATGCGAACTGACGGCGTGCAGGCCGCGCCCGAAGCGCTGGACGAGGCGCGCGTCGTGATCGGCGGCGTCTACGGCAAGGAATACGTTCCCGAGACCGCCCGCATCTACAAGACCAAGGCCAAGAACGCCCAGGAGGCGCACGAAGCCATCCGTCCGACCAGCCTGGCCCGCAATCCCGGTTCCCTGCGGCTGGAGAGCGACCTTGGCCGGCTTTACGAGCTGATCTGGAAGCGGATGATCGCCTCGCAGATGGAGTCGGCGCGGATCGAACGCACGACGATCGAGCTGGAGAGCGCCGACGGCAAGACCGGCCTGCGCGCCACCGGCCAGGTCGTGCTCTTCGACGGCTATCTGGCCGTCTACGAAGAAGGCCGCGACGACGCCGACGACGAAGAAGGCGGCCGCCTGCCGCAGGTGAACGAGGGCGCCTCGGCCCGCGTGATCGCCGCGCGGTCGGACCAGCACTTCACCGAGCCGCCCCCGCGCTACTCGGAAGCCAGCCTGGTCAAGAAGATGGAAGAGCTCGGCATCGGCCGGCCCTCCACCTACGCCTCAGTGCTGACCGTGCTGCGCGACCGCGAATACGTGCGCATGGACAAGAACCGGTTCGTGCCCGAGGACAAGGGCCGCCTGGTCACCGCGTTCCTCGAGCAGTTCTTCGCGCGCTATGTCGAATACGACTTCACCGCCGCGCTGGAGGAGAAGCTCGACCTGGTTTCGGCCGGCGAGATGGACTGGAAGGCGCTGCTGCGCGAGTTCTGGCAGGACTTCCACGCCGCGGTCGGCGAGATCGCCGAGCTGCGCGTCACCAACGTCCTCGACGCTCTGAACGAGGCCTTGGGCCCGCACATCTTCCCGGCCAAGGAAGACGGCTCGGACCCGCGCGGCTGCCCGACCTGCGGCACCGGCCGCCTGTCGCTGAAGACCGGCAAGTTCGGCGCCTTCATCGGCTGCTCGAACTATCCGGAGTGCCGCTTCACCCGTCAGCTGGCCCAGTCGGACGACGAGGCGGCGCAGGAGAGCGGCGACCGCGAACTGGGCGTCGATCCGGTGACCGGCGAGACCGTGTTCCTCAAGTCGGGCCGGTTCGGCCCCTACGTCCAGCTTGGCGAAGCCGACAAGCCCAAGCGTTCCAGCCTGCCCAAGGGCTGGTCGGCCGCTGCGATCGACCTGGAGAAGGCGCTGCGACTGCTGCGTCTGCCCCGCGAAGTCGGCGCGCACCCGGAAGACGGCGGCATGATCACGGCCGGCATCGGCCGGTTCGGGCCCTTCGTGCTGCACAACGGCACCTACGCGAACCTGCCGAACGTGGACGAAGTGTTCGACGTCGGGATCAACCGCGCGGTCGCCCTGCTCGCCGAGAAGCGGGCCGGCGGCGGTCGTCCTGGACGCGGCGAATCCGCGGCGCTGAAGGATCTGGGCGCTCACCCCGCCGACGGCGCGGCGGTGAAGGTGCTGGCCGGCCGCTATGGCCCGTACATCAAGCACGGGGCCACCAACGCCAACGTTCCCAAGGGCAAGGATCCCCAGGAAATCACCCTGGAGGAAGCGGTTGCGCTGCTGGCCGAGCGCGAAGCCAAGGGCGGCGGCAAGAAGAAGGGTAAGGCCGCGGCCAAGCCCAAGGCTGAAAAGGCTCCGGCCAAGAAGGCCGCGGCGGCAAAGAAGCCCGCCGCTAAAAAGCCTGCGGCCAAGAAGGCGGCCAAGGCCGAAGCCGAGCCTGCGCCCGCCGACGGCGCCGCACCCTGGGACGACGAGTGACGGCGGGGAGCAAATCCCCGCCACTGCTGGCTGATTCCTGCGTTACAAGGCGGAATGGCTAAAGCCCGCATTCCGAAGACCGCCCGTTTCAACACCAAGTCCGTCCGGCCGCCTCAGGGGCTGCCGGACCGCGAGACCTTGCTGAAGTTCATCCGCGAGGCGGGCGAGACGGACAAGGCCGACATGGCCAAGGCCTTTGGCCTCAAAGGCGGTGATCGCCGCGCCCTTCGCGACATGGTCAAGCAGCTGGAGGCCGAGGGCGCGCTGGGCAAGCGCGGCCGCAAGGGCTTCTCGGAGGCCGGCGCCCTCCCCCCCGTCGGCGTTGTCGACGTGGTCGAGCGCGACCCGGACGGCGACCTGCTGGTCAAGCTCACCAAGGGCGAGGACGCGCCGCTGGTGCGGCTGGCGCCTGATCGCGCGGGCGCGATCGGCGGCGCGCCGGGCCTCGGCGACCGGCTGCTGGTGCGGTTCGAGACGCTGGAGAACGGCGAGATCGAGGCCCGCGTCATCAAGCGCCTGGGCCAAAGCGCCCACCGCATCCTCGGCGTCGTCCGCAAAGCCAACAAGCAGGTGCGGGTCGAGCCTGTCGACCGCCGTTCCAAGGAGAGCCTGACCCTGGTTCCCGCCGAGGCGGCCAACCTGCACGACGGCGACCTGGTGCTGGCCCAGGTGACGGTCGAGGCCCGCTATGGCCCCAAGCGCGGCAAGGTGCTGGAGGTGGTCGGGCGCGAAGACCAACCGCGCGCCGCCTCGCTGATCGCCATTCACAGCCACGGCATCCCGACCGGATTCAGCCAGGACGCCGAGGCCGAAGCAGAAGCCGCGCAGGAAGCGACCCTGAAGGGCCGCGAAGACCTTCGCGCCGTGCCGCTGGTGACCATCGACCCGCCGGACGCCCGCGACCACGACGACGCGGTCTATGCCGAGCCGGACACAGATCCCAAGAACGAGGGCGGCTGGATCGTCTGGGTCGCCATCGCCGACGTCGCCGCCTATGTGCGGCCAAACTCGGCCCTAGACCGCGAGGCGCGTGACAAGGGCAACTCGACCTACTTCCCCGACCGCGTCGAGCCGATGCTGCCCGAACGGCTGTCGGCGGGCCTCTGCTCGCTGCGCCAGGGCGAAAATCGCGCCTGCATGGCGGTGCGCATGGTGTTCGGGGCCGATGGCCGCAAGCGCTCGCACAAGTTCGTCCGCGGGCTGATGCGCTCGGCCGCCAAGCTCTCCTACGAGCAGGCGCAGCGCGCCGTCGACGGTTTCCCGGACGATCAGACCAACCCGCTGCTGACGCCGATCCTTAAGCCGCTCTGGGCCGCCTACGAGACCATGTTGAAGGGCCGCAAGGCCCGCTCGCCGCTGGCCATCGAGAGCCAAGAGCGCAAGATCGTCCTCAACGCCGAGGGCGAGGTCACCTCGATCACGCCGCGCGCCTCGCTGGAAGCACACAAGCTGATCGAGGAGATGATGGTCCAGGCCAATGTCTGCGCCGCCGAGACCCTGGAGCAGAAGAAGAGTCCGTTGATCTACCGGATCCACGACGCGCCGAGCCAGGAGAAGGTGCAGTCGCTGGCCGAGTTCCTGCAGACCATCGGCATCGCCTGGAACAAGGGCGAGGCGCCGCGGACCGATCGCTTCAACAAGCTTCTGGGCGAAACCCGCGAGGGTCCGCACGCCGAGATCGTCAACGAAGTGGTGCTGCGCACCCAGATGCAGGCGATCTACTCGACCGAGAATATCGGCCACTTCGGTCTGAACCTCGACCGCTACGCGCACTTCACCTCGCCGATCCGCCGCTATGCAGACCTTGTCGTCCACAGAGCGTTGATCCGGGCGCTGGGCCTGGGCGACGACGGCCTGACCGACCGCGACATCTCGCAGATGAAGGACACCGCCGAGCGCATCACCGGCACCGAACGCCGCTCCATGGCCGCCGAGCGCGACGCCACCGACCGCTATGTCGCCGCCTTCCTGGCCGACCGCGTTGGGGCGGAGTTCGCCGGGCGGATCACCGGGGTCACGCGCTTTGGCCTGTTCATTCGGCTGGACGAAACCGGCGCCGACGGCCTCGTGCCGGTCTCCACGCTGGGCGGCGAATTCTTCGTGCACGACGACAAGGCCCACGCCCTGGTCGGCGAGCGCACCGGCCGGCGCTGGCCGCTGGGCATGCGGGTCCAGGTCGAGCTGAAGGAAGCCACCCCCATCACGGGCGGGCTGCTCTTCGAGATGATCAGCGATCCCATGCCGGTCGATCCGACCGCACCACGCCCGCGACTGGGCGTGCGCGGACGGGCGCCATTCACCGGGCCGAAGCGCGGAAAGCGCCGCTAGGCCGGCACGCAGGCCACCGCCAGGCCCGTGCAGACGTCATTGTGCGTCTGCCGGACCGCCGACAGCTTTACTTCGACGTGGCCCCGTTCACGGACGAGGAAGTCGACCCTGCCGGCATAGGCCTCCGAGCGCCCCTGCATCACCAGGTTCATGGCCTGGCCAAAATCGTGCCGGTGCGGCGGCGCCACGAGGTCCACGAGTCGTGCGCCGAGCACGTGAGCGTCCGAGAAACCGACGAGGTCGCGGAAGGCCCCGTTGATCTCCTCGATGAAGCCCATAGCGTTGACCGCCAGCTGCGAGACGACCCCGAGCCCGTCGACCGCCTGGCTGCGAGCACGACTGACTTCAGAGTCGCGTCGCAGGTCGAGCACCTCGGTGAGCTGCGAGAATGTGATGCCGACCCCGCCTTGGAACGGAAACGCCTTGCTCTCGAAATAGCGGTGCGGGTTGAAGATGCCCTTGGACTCGAACTGGACCGCCTCGCCCGTGCGCGACACGCGACGCAGTCGGGCGGCCAGGATAGCGCCCAGCTCGCCGAACTCGGGGCTATCCGCGCGCTTACCTATCAGTTCGCGCGGATCAAGGCCGGCGCTCGCGACCGCCACGCTGTTGGCGTAGCGGACCCGCAGGTCGGCGTCGAAGAACATGAAGCCTTCGAACATATTGGCGATGAAGTTGTCACGGCTCAGTTCGCTGATGACTTCGCCGTTGGCGGCGGCTGGCGCAGCTGCAGCCAGACCCTCGCTAAGCCGTTCGAACTCCTCGGCCGCCAGCACGACCAGCCGAGGCCTCCCGTGATGGGTGACAAGGATCGGCCCCTGCATGGCCCGATCCTGCCAATGCCCGAAATTTCGACTGATCTCGGCCGCAGTCGTTCTGGCCCCCGGCTTATCAAAGCGCGTCAGCACGTAGTTTCCCCCTCCGGTTCACCCCAAACCGTGCGGTGAAGGTTGTTCAGTCGATCATGCTTGACACTGCGCCCTAGGGTCGCACCCTATAATCTTTATAATTCATAATGTTATGACCAAACCACGCAGTCGAACTTGATCAATGAACGACGCCCGATTCGTACCTGCCGATCGGCGGGGCGATCGCCTGCGCCCGAGACCCTAGGCTGCGTGGCTTTGCGTCGCCGGACACGGGATCTGAATTCTGAAGCAGGCCCCCGGCCCTGCATCGGCCGTGCTGACAGTGCCGCCCAGCTGCCGGACGGTATTGGCGACAAGCCGCATACCGAGGCTGGCGCTCTTTGCGGTGAGGTCGAAATTCGCCGGCAACCCGACACCGTGATCGACAACCTCGAGCCTTAGGTCGCCGTTCGAGATCGACAGCGAGACGGCCACCGGCCCGACCTCGCCTTCCGGGTAGGCGTACTTCACCGCGTTGGTGACAAGCTCGTTGACCAGCAGACCGATCGGCACCGCTTGATCAGTCGGCAACTGCACCAGTTCGCCGTTGAAGATCACCTCATGCCCCGGCGTGTGCTCGGCGAGCTTTTGGCAAAGCTCTGAAAGGAAGGCGCAGATGTCGGTCGCCTCGGCGTCGCTCGCCCTCCAAAGGTGATCGTGGACATCGGCCACCGTCTGGACCCGGAGATAGGCGTCCTGCAGAACCCGGCTGGTTTCTTCGTCCTTGGCGTCGCGCGCCTGCAGCGCCAACAGGCTCGCCACGATGGCCAGGCTGTTCTTGACCCTGTGGCTGATCTCCTGCGTCAGGAGTTGCTGGCGCTCCTGCAGGCGGCGTTCCTCGTTGATGTCGGTGCCGGTCGCGAACCACCGGGTGATGGCGTTCGACTTCTCGTCGCGGACCGGCACCCCACGAAGCAGGAACCAGGCGTACTCGCCGTCTGAGTTGCGCAACTGACAGGTCTGTTCCCAGGGCTCGCCCCGCGCCTTGAGCCTAATGACTTCCTCGCGCACGCGGTCGGCTTCCTCGGGGTGGACCGCCGCCCACCACCCATCGGCCTCCATCTGCTCGGCGGTTTTGCCGGTGAGGTCGAGCCAGCGCTGATTGTACCAGTAGCGCCCGCTGCGAGGGTCAAGGCTCCACGCCACCTGCGGCATGGTGTTCGCCATCGTTCGGAAGATGGCCTCGCTCTCACGCAACGAGGTTTCGGCCCGGATCTGGTCGTCGATATCAGTCGAGGTCCCGATCCACGCGACGATACGTCCGCCCAGGACCACCGGCGCGACGTTGGACCGATGCCAGCGATACATCCCGTCGCTCGCCTGCCGCAGTCGAGCTTCGACCTCATAGGGTTCGCCAACGGCGAAGGCCCTGGTGCGGACAGCTTCGACCTGGGGAAGGTCTTGCGGATGGATGATGCCGCGCCAACTCGCTCGCTCGACGTCGTCCACGCCGGTGTAGGCGCGCCACTCGCGATTGAGGAACTCGATCGTGCCGTCGGTGCGCGAGATCCACATCTTGCGAGGCGCACAGTCGATGAAGGCGCGAAGACGCGCCTGGCTTTCATGGCGCCAAACGCTGTGTTGCTCGTCCTTGTCCTGTTTCATTTGGACCGGCCTTGCGCAGTCCCGCGAACCTGGGCTCCCACGCCAACGCTGTCGCGCACTCAGCGTCCCGGATGCGAAATTGTTCCGCCCCTAGGGACTCGGGCCGGGCTATGATTTCAGCTGAGGAAACAACAGGAAGCGCCCATGTACGACGCCCCTTCCCCGCCGACCGGCGCGCAGGCGGTGCCTGACAGCCGCGGGATCAACCTCTGGCGCGCAGATCCAGATCTGAAGCGGCTGGCGCGGCTCTATCTTGAGGATGGACTCGCCACGCACCTGGAACCGCATCTGGAGCGGCTGGGCGCCCTGGCCGGCGGCGAACTGGACGAGCTGGCCAGCGTCGCCGACCACCACCCGCCGGTGCTGAAGGCGCGCACCCGCCGGGGCGAGGACGCCCAGAGCATCGATTACCACCCCGCCTATCGTCAGCTGGAGCAGGTCGCGTTCGGCGACTACGGGCTGGCGGCGCTGTCGCACCGGGCCGGCGTGCTGGGCTGGAACGCGCCGATGCCGGCCGCCGCCAAGTACGTGATCACCTACCTGTTCGTGCAGGCCGAGTTCGGCCTCTGCTGCCCGGTCAGCATGACCGACAGCCTGACCCGGACCCTACGCAAGTTTGGCTCCGCGGAGCTGATCTCGCGCTACCTGCCCGCCCTGACCAGCCAGGACCTCGACGTCCTGAACCAGGGCGCGATGTTCATGACCGAGCAAGGCGCCGGGTCGGATGTCGGGGCGACCGTGGTGACCGCCTCGCCCCAGGCGGACGGAACCTGGTCGCTGCACGGCGAGAAGTGGTTCTGCTCCAACGCCGACGCCGAGCTGGCCATGGTGCTGGCGCGGCGCAAGGACGGCGAACCTGGGCTCAAGGGCGTGTCGCTGTTCCTGCTGCCGCGAACCCTTCCGGACGGAAGCCCCAACCGCTACCGGATCGTGCGGCTGAAGGACAAGCTGGGCACCAGGTCGATGGCCAGCGGCGAAATTTCGCTGGAGGGCGCCACGGCCTGGCTGGTCGGCGATCCGGGCGCCGGCTTCAAGCAGATGGCCGACATGGTCAACAACTCACGCCTCTCCAACGGGGTGCGGGCGGCGGGCCTGATGCGGCGCGCCAGCACCGAGGCGCTCTACATCGCCCATCGCCGCGAGGCGTTCGGCAAGCGGCTGATCGAGATGCCGCTGATGCGCCGCCAGCTGTTGAAGATGCTCATGCCCGCCGAGCAGGCCCGCAGCATGATGTTCCAGACCGCCGAGGCGCTGCGCCGCTCCGACGCCGGCGAGGCCGAAGCCTACCCCCTGCTGCGCATCCTAACGCCGCTGATCAAGTTCCGCGCCTGCCGTGACGCGCGCAAGGTGACCGGCGACGCCATGGAGGTGCGCGGCGGCTGCGGCTACATCGAAGAGTGGTCCGATGCGCGACTGGTGCGCGACGCCCACCTGGGCAGCATCTGGGAAGGCACCAGCAACATCGTCGCCCTGGACGTAATCCGCGCCGCCCAACGCGAGGGCTCGCTGCCGGTCTTGCGGGCGCACGTCGCTGGACTATGCGCCGACAGCGACGCGCCGGCCGAGCTGATTCCCGCGCTCGACAGGGCCATCGCACTGGCCGAGGCTGCGCAAGGGGACGTCGCCCAGACCCGCCAGGCGGCCAGCGCGCTCTACCACCTCACCTCGGCCGCCGCCTTGGCGTGGGAGGCCCGGCGGCTGGGCGCGCCGCATCGCCTGGCCCTGGCGCGCGCCGTGCTCACCCACCGGGTCCTGCCGCGCGATCCGCTTTCGGCGGCGCCGGCCGAGGATCCCGAGCTGACGCCGCTGCTGGCCGATCCCGGCCCGGCCTAGGCCGCCGCCGGCTGCAAGGCGGCCAGGAAGCCCTGCTTGGTCAAGGTGATGCGATCCCGGTCGAGGTCGCGCACGCAGTCCTTGGTGCGCAGGGTCTCGGACGCATGATCGAGGCGCGCGGGATCGTATCCGCGCAGCACCGCCGCCTCGTGCACGGCCGCCCAGGAAATCGCCTCGCCGGGCCAGATGTCGAAGCTGCGCACCGCCGCCAGCACGGCCCGCTCGGCGTCGTCGAGGATCAGCAGCCGCGGCGCGCCGGCCGCGAACTCGACCACCTCGCCGGCCGGCTCGGCCGCCTCACCCGCCGGGAATTCGTCCTCGAGCATGCCCCGGGCGATTTCGACCTCGCCCATGACGACGCGATCGGCCCCGTGGGCGATCAGGTGTGCAGCCTCCTCGTCGGAGTGGGCCCGGGCGATGATCTCCAAGCCGCTGTTGGCCTTGCGCGAGTGGTCGACGACGCCGCCGCATTCAAAGCCGTCGGCCACGGCCACATACATCCGCGCCGCGCGCGGCACGCCGGCGGCTTCCAGCACCCGTGTCTCGACGGCGGAGCCGACGACGACTTCGTATCCCTGCTCAGCCGCCTTGGCCGCGAACTCGGGCTCAGACTCGACCAGCACGAAGGGCTTGGCCTGGCTCTTGAGACCGGCGGTGACCGCCTGGCCGACGCGGCCATAGCCGACGACGACGATGTGCCCGCTCAGCGCGGTCGGCGCGAGATCGTTGGCGGGCTCCGGCTCGGGAGCGGCGGGCGTCGGTATCGCCGGCTCCATGGGCGCGGCTTTGGGCGCGCGCAGCGCCACCGCGAAGATCAACGGGTTCAGCATGATCGAGATGATGGCGCCGGCCAGGATCAAGTCGCGGCCCTCCCGCGGGAGAATCTCGAGATCGACGCCCAGGCCGGCGAGAATGAAAGAGAATTCGCCGATCTGGGCCAGGCTGGCGGCGACGGTGATCGCGGTCGTGTCAGACCGCTTGAACAGCTTGAGGATCGCGTAGGCGGCCAGCGACTTGCCGATGATGACGATCGCCAACACCGCCAGCACGGTGAGCGGATGGGCCAGCACCACGAACGGGTTGAACAGCATCCCGACCGATACGAAGAACAACACGGCGAAGGCGTCGCGCAGCGGCAGGGTCTCTTCGGCCGCCCGGTGGCTCAGTTCGGAGTCGGCGAGGATCATGCCCGCGAAGAAGGCGCCGAGGGCGAACGAAACCCCGAACAGCATCGCCGCGCCGAACGCAACGCCGAGCGCGATGGCGAACACCGCCAGCCTGAACAGCTCGCGCGAGCCGGTGTGGGCGACGTAGTGCAGAAGCCATGGCACCGCACGCCGCGCCACGATCAGCATGAAGGCGACGAAGCCGCCGACCTTCAGCAGGGTCACCCCTAGCGGCACGCCCCAGGCGGTGAGCGGGTCGGCCGCCCCGGCCCCGGCCTTCATCGCGCCGGCCAGCGCCGGCAACAGCACCAGGGCCAAGACCATGGCGAGGTCTTCGACGATCAGCCAGCCGACAGCGATCTTGCCGCGCTCGGTCTGGACCAGCCGCCGCTCCTGCAACGCACGCAGCAACACCACCGTCGAGGCCACCGACAGGGCCAGACCGAACACCAGGCCCGAGATCAGCGGCCAGCCGAGCAGCGTCGAGAGACCGATGCCGAGGACCGTCGCCACCCCCATCTGGGCCAGCGCTCCAGGCACGGCGATTTTGCGCACCGCCATCAGATCCTTGACCGAGAAGTGCAGCCCCACCCCGAACATCAGCAGGATGACGCCGATCTCGGCCAGTTCGTTGGCGATCTTCTGATCGGCCACATAGCCGGGCGTAAACGGCCCGACGATCACACCCGCAAGCAGGTAGCCCACCAATGGGGAAAGCCTCAGGCGCTGGGCGATCGCTCCGAGGGCGAAAGCAGCGACAAGGCCGGCGACGATGGTGGCGATCAGCGGGGTATGATGGGGCATGTGCCTCCGTGGCGAGTTTCAGGGGGTTCCCACCGTGGAAATTGCGGTCGCGAGGCTTCAGATCAACCAGAAATGATCCCAAGCCCTGGACACATCGACGTCATCGCTGGCGCCGGCGTCAGTTCTGGCGGGGGTCGGTCAGCGCCAGCAGGAGCCAGGCGACCAGCGCCCAGCCCGCGCCGAGCGCCCAGCCGCCCAGCACGTCCGTGGGCCAATGCACGCCCAGATAGACCCGGCTGACGCCAACGGCGAGCACCCCGGTCACCGCCAGTCCGTAGATCAGCGCCTTGGTGCGCCGACGCGGCTCGACGCTGGCGGTCACGGTCGCCAGGATCAGGAACACCGCCGCGGCCATGGCCGAGTGGCCCGAAGGAAAGCTGTGCGAGTAGACATAGCTGCCATGCGCGACCAGGGCGGGCCGGTCGCGCTCGTAGAACGCCTTGAGCAGTTGGCTGGACGCCTGGGCGGCGATCACCGTGCCGGCGAAGATCAGCGCCTCGCGCCAGCGTTGGTGAAAGATCAGCAGCAGCGTGGCCACGATGGTCAGCAGGGTCAGGACGGTGAACCCGCCCAGCGCGGTGACGTCGCGAACCGCCTCTTCCAGCCAACGCGGGCCGAGCGGATCGGAGGGCTGGCCAGGCGTCCGGAGCGCCAGCAGCAGCCGGTGGTCGAGGGCGTCGGTCCCGCCCTCCGACACCTCGCCCGCCACGATCAAGAACAGCCAGGAAGCGCCAGCCAGCGCCACCAGCAGCACTAGGGTGCGGGTCTCCAGCTTGCCGATCAGGGATTTCAGGCGTTCGATCATGCCGTGTTCGTGAGGGGTGAGTTCGATGACATCTACATGGCAGCTTTGGGCGCTGCTGTCGGCGGGCTTCGCGGCCCTGACTGCGGTGTTCGCCAAGGTCGGGGTGGAGAACATCAACTCCGACTACGCGACGTTGATCCGCACGCTGGTCATTCTGGCGATCGCCGCCGGCGTCGTTGCTGCGACCGGCGCCTGGCGGCCGGCCGGCGAGGTCAGTTCGCGAACCTATCTGTTCCTGATCCTGTCGGGGGCGGCGACCGGCCTGTCCTGGCTTTGCTACTTCCGGGCCTTGAAGCTAGGCGACGCCGCGCGGGTCGCGCCGATCGACAAGCTGAGCGTCGTGCTGGTCGCCGTGTTCGCCGCGATCTTTCTGGGCGAACGGTTGACCGCGGCCGGTTGGGCCGGCGTGGCTCTGATTGCGGCCGGCGCTGCGCTGGTCGCGTGGGGAGGTTGACGCTACGTCGCCGTTCCCAGGACTCAGATCGAGTCATACAGTTGTTTCATGACCACGACCGTAGTTCCGACCAACCGCGCCCCTGAAGGCGGACGCATGCGCCCCGCAGGCGCCCGCGCCGTCAAACCGCGCAACGCCGCGACCCTGATCATCGTGCGCCGCGACCGCAAAAAGCCGCAGGTGCTGATGGGCAAGCGTCACAGCGGCCACGACTTCATGCCGAACCTCTGGGTGTTCCCGGGCGGGCGGATCGACCGCAGCGACTTCCGCGCGCCGTTCGCGACCGATCTGCGGCCCGACGTCGCCGCTCGGTTCGAGGCGCATATCCCGATGAACCGCGGCCGAGCGCTGGCCCTGACTGCGATCCGCGAGACTTACGAGGAGGCCGGGTTGCTGCTGGCCAAGCAGGCGCCGGCCCGGCCCGTGGCTGGCCCCTGGCGCGAGTTCGCCGCCGAAGGCGCGGCCGCCGACTTGGAGGCGCTGGAGATCGTGGCTCGGGCGGTGACCCCGCCGATGCTGGCCAAGCGCTTCGATACCTGGTTCCTGATGGCCGACGCCGAGCGCTTGATCAGCCTGGAACGCAAGCCCGACTGCGGAGAGCTTGAGGAGATCGCCTGGGTCGACTTCGACGAGGCCATCGCCCTGCCCCTGCCGTCGGTCACCCGCACGGTCATCGGCGAGGCGATCCATCGGCTGGAAGACCCCGACCGCCCGCGTCCGTTCATGCGCTTCGGCGCCGGGGCGACGCGCTTGAGCCATCTCTAGACGCCAAGAACATTTCAAATGCGAATTGTTCTCAACTAACTTGCGTTGAGAGCAGGCCCTTGTTAGTGCGACCTACTATCAGCACTTGCGAGGACTAGCATCTTGTCGGCTTCGGAGCTCGTGGACGCCAAGGCGGCCATCGACGAGGAAAAGGCCAAGGCCAAGCGTAAGGCCCAGCGTCGCGCCGCCCTGATGCGCCAGATGGTCCAATGGCACTGGATCAGCGCCGCGGTCTGCTTGGTCGGCATGCTGCTGTTTGCGATCACCGGCATCACGCTCAACCACGCCGGCGCCATCGAGGCCAAGCCGAACACGGTCGAGGCCGAGGGCCAGCTGCCGGCTGACCTGCTGAGCATCGCCAAGACCGCCCAGGCCGAACAAGCCGCCCTGCCCGAACCGATCCGCGCCTGGCTCGCCAAGGACATGGGCGTGCAGGCGCCCAAGGCCGCCGCCATCGAGTGGAGCGACGAGGAAGCCTATGTCTCCCTGCCCCGTCCGGGCGGCGACGGCTGGGTGACTTTCGACGCCGGCAGCGGCGCGGTGGTTCATGAGAGCACCACCCGCGGGCCGGTCGCCTACCTCAACGATCTCCACAAGGGCCGCAACACCGGCGCGGTCTGGAGTCTGTTCCTCGACATTTTCGCCATCGGCTGCGTGGTCTTCTGCATCACCGGACTGGTGCTGCTGCAGCTGCATTCGCGGGCGCGCAAGATCACCTGGCCGCTGGTCGGCCTGGGCCTGGCCGTGCCGCTGATCCTTGTCCTGATCTTCATTCACTGACCGGAGTGCCCATGCGTCTGCCGATCTACACCGCCGCCTTCACGGGCCTGATGGCGGGTCCCGCCCTGGCGGCGGACCTGGAGCTAAGCCTGGAGATTCCGCGGCTGACGGTCGCCGAGTACCACCGCCCGTACGTCGCCGTCTGGATCGAGAACCCGGACAAGACCGCGGTGAAGACGCTGGCCGTCTGGTACGACGTCAAGCTGAAGAACCAGGAAGGCCAGAAGTGGCTGAAGGACATGCGCCAGTGGTGGCGCCGCGCGGGCCGCGACATGAGCCTGCCCGCCGACGGGATCAGCGCCGCGACCCGCGCGCCCGGTAAGCACCAGGTGGTCTTCAAGGGCGGAGCCGCTCCGCTCGGGAACCTGCCGGCCGGTCAATACAACATCGTTGTCGAGGCGGCGCGTGAGGTCGGCGGCGTCGAGGTGGTGCGCGCCCCGTTCCAGTGGCCGCCCAAGGCCCGCACGACGTCCTCCGCCAAGGGGACCAGCGAACTCGGCGCCGTGAGCGTCACCGTCAAGCCGTAGAGGATAGAAGCATGCACATGATCCGCCGCGGCGCCCTGGCCGCCGTCTCCGTCGTCGCCATCCTGGCGATCCCGGCCGCCGCCAGCGCGCACCGCCAGTGGCTTCTCCCGTCGGCCACCGTGCTGTCGGGCAACGATCCCTGGATCACCGTCGACGCCGCCGTCTCCAACGACCTCTTCTATTTCGACCATATGCCGATGCGCCTCGACGGCATTTCGGTCATCACGCCGGACGGCTCGAAGGGCGAGATCAAGAACGGCGCGACCAGCAAGTACCGCAGCACCTTCGACGTGCAGCTGAGCCAGCCCGGGACCTATAAGATCACCAATGTCAGCGACGGCGTCGGCGCCTCGTACAAGCAGGGCGGAGAGCAGAAGCGCTGGCGCGGCTCGGCCGCCGACCTGGCGACGGCGATCCCCAAGGACGCCACAGACGTGAAGATCATGGAGAACGCGCGTCGGCTCGAAGTCTTCGCCACGCGCGGCTCGCCGACCAAGGAAGCCCTGAAGCTGACCGGCAAAGGCCTGGAGCTGGAGCCAGTCACGCACCCGAACGACCTGGTGGCCAGCGAACCGGCCACCTTCAAGCTGGTGCTCGACGGCAAGCCCGCAGCCAATGTCGAGGTCGAGGTTGTCGCCGGCGGCAATCGCTACGCTGGCAAGACTACCGAGCTCAAGCTGAAGACCGGGGCGGACGGGGCCTTCACCGTGAACTGGCCGGCGGCCGGCATGTACTGGCTGGAAGCCTCCGTCCGCGGCGGCCAGAGCAGCATTCCGGGCGCCGAGCGCAGCGCCGCCTACGTGACGACCCTGGAAGTCCTGCCCGACTGATGAGCCGGGTCGCCGTCCCGCTGGATCTCTCGCCGCGCGCCCTGCAGGCCCGCGGCGAGCGACCGGCCAGCTTCAGCGGCCCGACCATGGGCGTGTCGTGGAACGTCAAGGCGTTCGCGCCGCTGGGCGTCGAGCTCACAGCCATTCCCGCCCAGATTCAGGGCCTGCTGAACAGCCTCATCGCCCAGATGAGCAACTGGGAGCCGGAGTCCCAGATCTCGCGGTTCAACCGCGCGGCCGCAGGCGGCTGGCTCGACCTCGCGCCAGCCTTCCGGCACGTGATGGACCGGGCGCTGCACTGGGCCGAACTGAGCGAGGGGGCCTTCGACCCGACTGCAGGCCGACTCGTCGAGCTGTGGGGATTCGGACCGGCTGGCCCGACGCCTCACCCGACCGACGCCGATCTCGCGGCCGCCAGGGCCGATTGCGGCTGGGACCGGCTGGCCCGCGACGGCGCGCGCATGTTCCAACCGGGCGGCCTGCATCTCGATCTCTCCGGCATCGCCAAGGGCTTTGGGGTCGACAAAGTCTCGCGCGCGCTCTCGCACCTCGGATTGATCGACCACCTTGTCGAGATCGGCGGCGAACTGCGCGGCGCCGGCGTCAAGCCGGACGGCCAGCCCTGGCTGGCGGACATCGCAGCGCCGCCGGGCGCGAGCCTGCCGGGCGGGCCGATCCGCGTGGCCTTGCACGGTCTCTCACTTGCCACGTCAGGCGACTATCAGCGCTTCGTCGACCATGACGGAACGCGTTATAGCCACACGCTCGACCCGCGCACCGGACGCCCCACCGCCAACGGCCTGCGGTCGGTCAGCGTCGTCGCCCGTGACTGCATCGACGCTGACGCGCTTTGCACTGCGATCGGAGTCCTCGGCCCGCACGACGGCTGCGCGTTCGCCGTCCGGCATGACATCGCCGCCTATCTGCTGGTGGACAATGGCGACGGATTGAGCGAAATCCTCACCCCCGCCTTCGAGGCGATGCTGGCCTGAGCCAGGACACCCGCGGATTTTCCCAAGGCCGCATTGACTTTGGGTTCGAGATTCGTATTGTCCGCGGCTCTTTAGAACACCTGCCGGTCCGACCGGCCCCGCGAGGACCGACCATGGCGAAGCCCGCCTCCATCAAGATCCGCCTGAACTCGTCGGCTGACACCGGCTACTTCTACGTCACCAAGAAGAACGCCCGCACCAAGACCGAAAAGCTGGTCATGATGAAGTACGACCCGGTCGTGCGGAAGCATGTCGAGTTCAAAGAAGGCAAGATCAAATAAGCTTTCTCCAGACTCTCCAGTCTGTGAAAACGCCCGGCCGTCTGGCCGGGCGTTTTTCGTTGCGCGCGGCGCGGCCTCCCCGCGTCATGTCGCCGCCCCACCGCATCGGCTAGTATGCGCCGATGACACCCCTGGATCTCAGCATCCGCAGCTACGGCCAGGACCGAGGCCCCGACAGCCACAGCTTCGACCAGTTGGTGCTGCCGCTTAGCGGCGCGCTGGAGCTGGACATTGACGGCAAGGGCGAGCGCCTGGCCTCCGGACGGGCCGCATTCGTCGTCGCGGGAACGCCGCACTCGACCATGAGCGACACGGCCAATCGCTCAGTGATCCTGGACCTGCATCTAGCCCACCTGGCCCCGCAAATGGCCGAGCGGCTGGCCAGGGCGCCCTTCGTGAACCTTACCCCCGCCGCGACCAAGCTGATCGACTACATGGGGCTGATGATCGGCGAGAGCCGCGCCACGCCCGCCACGGTGGCGCTCTGGACGCCGCTGCTGATCGACGCGCTGGGGCAGACGCCGGCCAGCGCCGCCTCTCGGCTGGCCAGACTCGCCGCCGAGATCGAGGCGGACCCGGCCCTGCCCTGGACCGCCGCGATGATGGCCGAACGCGCCGCGGTCAGCGTCAGCCGCCTGCACGCCCTATTCCAAACCGAACTGGGCGCGAGCCCCCGGGCCTGGCTCAGCGAAGTGCGCCTGCGCCAGGCCCGGGGTTGGCTGTCGACCTCGCCGGTCTCGATCGCCGAGGTCGCCCATCGCTGCGGCTACGCCGACCAGAGCGCGCTGACGCGGGCGATGCGCCGGGCGACCGGCATGACCCCGGCCGCCTATCGCCGCCAGGAACGCGAGACGCGGACCAAAGCGCAGTAGCCTCGGCCAAGACCCCGGCCGCATTCCATGGCAATGGCCTCCTCATGACAGGACAAGGCCGGACATTGCTGGGCGTCGGATGCGGATTGGCCGCCGGCGCGCTCTGGGGACTGGTGTTCCTGGCCCCGGAGTTGACCGCGGAGTTCACCCCGCTGCAACTGGCGGCCGGGCGCTACCTCGCCTACGGAGCGCTCGCCGCCGCCCTGCTCGCGCCGCGCTGGCGGGCCGTGAGCGCCGCCATCGGACGGCGCGAGTGGATCGCGCTGTCGTGGCTCAGCGTGCTCGGCAACACCCTCTACTACGTGCTTCTCGCGAGCGCCGTGCAGATGGGCGGCGTGGCCATGACCTCCGTCGTCGTCGGCTTTCTGCCCGTCGCCGTCACGGTGATCGGCAGCCGCGACCACGGCGCGGTCCCCCTGCGGCGATTGATCCCGTCGCTGGCGATGGGCGCCGCCGGCGTCGTCTGCATCGCCTGGCAGTCGCTGGACGCCGCCGCGCCGGGCTCGGAGGCGCAGGCTCTCGTCGGCCTGGCCTGCGCGATCGGCGCCCTGGCCTCGTGGACCGCCTACGCGGTCGGGAACGGGCGCTGGCTGGCGCGCATGCAGCACGTATCGGCCCACGACTGGAGCCTGCTGACCGGGGTGGCCACCGGGGCCCAGGCCATCGCGCTGGCGATCCCCGCGGCGCTGATCGGAGCCAGCGCCCACGCCTCGGCCGAGTGGGTGCGCTTCCTCGCCGTGTCTGGCGGAGTGGCGATCTTCGCCTCCATCGTCGGCAACGCCTTCTGGAACCGCGCCAGCCGGCTGCTGCCGCTGACGCTGGTCGGCCAGATGATCCTGTTCGAGACCCTGTTCGCCCTGCTCTACGGCTTCCTGTGGGAGCAGCGCTGGCCGACCGCGGCCGAACTCGCCGCCATCGGCCTCATGGTCGCCAGCGTCGTCACCTGCGTTTCGGCGCACCGTCCGCGCCAAGGAGTTCCCCATGCACAAGACCAGCAAGCCTGACGAGCCGGCGGCCGCGCAGATCGTCTTCGACGACTTCGCCAAGGTCGACATCCGCGCGGGCGTCATCGTCTCGGCCGAGCCCTTCCCGGAGGCGCGCAAGCCGGCCTACCGCCTGGCCATCGACTTCGGCCCGGCGATCGGCGTGAAGAAGAGTTCGGCCCAGATCACCGAGAACTACGCGCTGGAGGAGCTGGTCGGTCGCGCGGTGATGGCTGTCGTCAATTTCCCACCGCGCCAAATCGGGCCGGTGCGTTCGGAAGTGCTTGTCCTGGGATTTCCGGACGATAAGGGTCGGATCGTCCTCGCCGCCCCGCTTGGCGCCGTGCCGACCGGCGCGCGGCTCGCCTAGCCGCGCCTGGCGACGCGTCCCGCCAGCGCCAGCAACAGCCCCGCCGCAGTCAGTGCGAACATCGCCCCGATGATCAAGGTCAGGCGCTGCTCGCGGACGCTGGTGGCGGCGCCGGCTTCGAGCATGTCGCCGTAGTGTCCGAAGAACGACATCCAGAACATCGCGCAGGCGAACCCCCAGCCCGCGCTCAACCAGCGCTCCACGCCACGGCGAAGGGCCAGAACCCCGCCTACGACTAGGAGAGCGGCGGCGACATAGTCGACGACCCAAAAGGGCCACCACTGCCAATCGCCCCAGTTGCGGACGGCTTCAAGCACCGCCAGCGACGATCCGAACACGATCGCCAACCACGCCGAAATCTTCAGCATCGCTGCCCCCTCACCCCATACGGACAACCTAGGGGAGATGCGGGGCTTGGTCACGCCGCGCGGGCGACGACCTTGTTGCGGCCGTGGGCCTTGGCCTCGTAGACGGCCTCGTCAGCACGCTTGAGCAGGGCTTCAGGGCGGTCGCCCTCGCCGAGGGTGGCGGCGACACCGACCGATATGGTCACCGTCAGCAGTTCGCGGCCGCCCATCACCCGAAACGGCGAGCCGGCGACGTGCAGGCGGATCCGCTCGGCGATGCGCTCAGCGTCCTCCAGTTTGGTGTCGGGCATCACCACAACGAACTCTTCGCCGCCGTAGCGGCACGGTAGATCAATGGCCCGGACGTTGGAGGCCAGCCGCACGGCGAACTCGCGCAGCACCTCGTCGCCGACATCATGGCCATAGCCGTCGTTGATCTTCTTGAAGTGGTCGATGTCGATCAGCAGGCAGGCCACAGCGTCGCCGCCATGCGTCGCACGGCGCACCAGCGCCTCGAGCTGGCCGGTCATGTAGCGGCGGTTGTGCAGGCCAGTAAGCTGATCGGTGACCGCCAGCTCCAGGGAGTGATCGAGGTTGTCGCGCAGATAGTCGGTGTAGCGCTTGCGGCGGATCTGGGTGCGAGCGCGAGCGGCCAGCTCCTGTGGGTCGATCGGCTTGGGCAGGATGTCGTTGACGCCGATCTCCAGAGCCTTCACCAGCCGCGGCCGCTCGTCGAAATCGACTACAGCCAGCACAGGCAGGTGACGGGTCGCCTCGTCCGAGCGCAGCTGAGCAGCGAAACGCAGGCCGTCGAAGGCGCGCGCGGTGGCGTTGACGATGATCAGATCGACCGGCCCCTTGGCGGTCATCAGCGCCTTCTCGGGATCGGCCTCGATCACCGGGCGATGCTCGATCGCCAGCTCGGTGGCGACCCGCTGCGCCTGGCGTTCATGATCGTCGACGATGAGGATCCGGCCGCCCGTCCCGCCCAAGCGCGAGGCGGCGCCGGCGATGACGCCCATACGGCGGCCCGACGCCTCGCGGTCGCGCAATTCGTCGATCACCATCTTCAGCCGGGTCAGACTGCGCACACGGGCGAACAGCAGGACATCGTCGATGGGTTTAGTCAGGAATTCGTCGGCGCCAGACTCCAGCCCGGCGATGCGGTCGGCGCGGCCGTCCAGCGCGGTGACCAGCACCACCGGCACGTGGCGCGTTTCCGGATCATCCTTCAGCCGGCGGCAGACCTGGAAGCCGTCCATGCCGGGCATCATCACGTCCAGCAGGACGATGTCGGGCTTTTCCTTGGCGGCGATGGCCAACGCCGTCGGCCCGTCGCTGGCCGTCAGGACATCGTAGTATTCCGCCGTCAGCTTGGCTTCCAGCAGACGCACGTTGGCTTCAATGTCGTCGACGACGAGGATACGGGCGGACATAGGCGAACTAACTCAACAATCGCCGGACGGTTTCGAGAAAGTGCGACACCGAAATAGGTTTCGACAAGTAGGCCTCGCAGCCGCCCTCGCGAATCCGCTCTTCGTCACCCTTCATCGCGAACGCCGTCACCGCCACGACCGGAATCGTCGCGAGGTCGTCGTCCTCCTTCAGCCACTTGGTGACCTCCAAGCCGGAGATCTCCGGAAGCTGGATATCCATTAGAATCAAGTCGGGACGATGCTCGCGCGCCAACGCAAGCGCCTGCAGCCCTTCGCGGGTCTGCAGAGTTTCGTAGCCTTGGGCATCGAGCAGATCATGAAACAGCTTCATGTTCAGCTCGTTATCCTCGACGATGAGGACCTTCTTGGCCATTTTCGTCTCGATGATCCTTCGAGAGCTCGCGAATCGACCGCAGCCCCCACCTTTGGATCGTTAATCCCACGGATATCCTTAAACTCGCGTTAGTCGCACCGGAGGGCTCTTTGGCCAGCGTTTCACCTCAACTGCCGCCACCCCGGGCGCCCAACCTGCTGGAACTGGGCGTCGATCCCAGCCGCCCGCTGCTGCTGGTCGACGTGGACGAGGTGCTGGGCCTGTTCATGCAGGGGTTCGGGCGGTTCCTGGAGGGCCGCGGGCTGGAGTTTCGCGTCGACCGCTTCGCACTGTTCCAGAACATCTACCGCCCCGGCGAGACCCAGCACCTGCCGATTGAGGAAGGGCGAACACACTTCGACGACTTCTTCCGCCTCGGCTGCGGCGACATGGAACCCGCCCCCGGGGGTCCCGAAGCGCTGCGCGCGCTCTCGCAGCGGGCCAATGTCGTGATCCTGACCAACGCGCCGGGCCCGGCCCGCATGGCCCGGGCCCGCTGGCTCGGCCGGCACGGCATGGACTATCCGCTGGTGCTCAACACCGGCCCCAAGGGTCCAGTCGCCGCGCTGATGGCGCGGCAGGTCCGTTCCCGAGCCGCATTCATCGACGACCTGATCTCCAATCTCGACTCGGTCGCTGAGAGCGCCCCGGGCGTGAACCGCTTCCAGATGGTCGCCGACCCGCGCCTGCAGCCGCTGGCGCCAACCGCCCCCGAGCGCCACACCAGGATCGACGACTGGCGGGCGCTGCGCGAGGCGATCGAAGCGGCGGTGTTCTAAGTCGCCGGCTTGGCGGCGGCCGGGCCCGGCTGGGTGAACTCCGTCTCAATGACGATCTCGACCTCGTCGCTGACGCCGAAGTTGGTGCCCGGCGCGGGCACGCCGTAGGCGATCCCAAACTCCGAACGCTTGATCTCGCCCTTGGCGGAAAAGCCGATCCGCGCCCCGCTCGGGTCCATGCCGCCGGCCGCGTAGCCGCCGTTGAAGGTGACATCCAGCGTCAAGGGCCGCGTCACCCCGTGCAGGGTGAAGTCGCCCGTGACCTTGGCGGTGTTGGCGCCGGTCGGCTCGACCTTGGTCGACTTGAACGTGATGGTCGGGAACTTAGCGGCGTCCAGCCATTGCGGCCCAGCCAGCTCAGCGTCGAAATCAGGCTCGTCGAGCGGGAAATCGGTCTCGAGCGACTTCGGGTCGACAGTCGCCTCCACGGTCATCGCCGCGGGATTGGCGGGATCGAAGTTCAGCTTGCCGGCGATGTCGGTGAAACGCGCCGTATAGCGCGAGAGCCCCAGGTGATTGACCCGGAAGGTGACGCTGGCATGGGTGTTGTCCAACTTGTACTCGCCAGGCGGCGCGGTGTTCTTGACCGCAGGCGCGACGGCCGTCGGTGCGGGGGCGGGCGGCTCGGCCGCCTTCTTCTCGGCCTGCGGCTGCGAGCAGGCGGCGACAGTGAGGGCGGCGAACGCCCAGGCGGCACGCTTCATGAGTCCGGTCCTTCGAGTGTGTCTGGCCACAACTGAGCGTCGCACCAGCCGCGCGAGCACGGCAACGGAAATCACCTCGCCGCCCCCATTGCGCCTGGGCGCGAAACGGAACAAACCATGATCCCATGATCCGGATCGGCGTGGATTTCGGCGGCACCAAGATCGAAGCCGCAGCGCTGGACGCGCACGGCCGCTTCCAAGCCCGCGTGCGTGGCGCCTCGCCGCGCGATTACGCCGCCGGCCTCGAGGCCGTGCGCGAGCTGGTCGCCGAGGCTGAGCGCCAGGCCGGCGTGAAGGGCGCCAGCATAGGCGTCGGCGGACCTGGCTCGCCCTCGCCGGCCAGCGGCCTGATGCGCAATGCCAACTCCACCGAACTCAATGGCCACCCCTTCCCGGCCGACCTGGCTCGCGTCCTCGAGCGCCCGGTCCGGTACGCCAACGACGCCAACTGCCTGGCGCTGTCGGAAGCCACCGACGGCGCCGGCGCCGAGCATCGGGTGGTCTTCGCCGCGATCCTGGGAACGGGCTGCGGCGCGGGCGTGGCCGTCGAGCGCTCGATCCTGGAAGGCCGCAACGCGTTCGCCGGCGAGTGGGGTCACATGCCCCTGCCCTGGCCGACTGCCGCCGAGCATCCGGGTCCCTCGTGCTGGTGCGGACGGCGCGGCTGCATGGAGCTTTGGGTGTCAGGGCCCGGCTTTTCCAAGGACCACGGCGGCGGCCTGTCCAGCGAGCAGATCGTCGGGGCGGCGCGCAACGGCGAGCACGCCGCGGCCGCCGCGCTCGAGCGCTATGTCGACCGCCTGGCCCGCGGCCTGGCGGTGGTCTGCGACGTGCTCGATCCCGACGTCATTGTCCTCGGCGGCGGGATGTCGAACGTCGGCGAACTCTACGACCGCCTGCCCGGCGCCATCGCGCCGCTGGTGTTTTCAGACCTCTTCGAAACCGAAGTTCGCCCCGCCATGCACGGAGACTCCTCCGGCGTGCGGGGCGCGGCCTGGCTGTGGCCGCTACAGCCATGAGCGCGCTCTGCCGCGACTGCTTCAAGCGCGGCGAGTTCGAACGCCGCTGCCCAGCCTGCGGCTCGCCGCGCATCGTGAAGCACAGTGAGCTCGAGACGCTCTCCATCGCGCACATGGACTGCGACGCCTTCTACGCCTCGGTCGAGAAGCGCGACGATCCCTCGCTGCGCGACCAGGCTGTGATCGTCGGCGGCGGCAAGCGCGGGGTGGTGACCACCTGCTGCTACATCGCCCGCATCAGCGGCGTCCGCTCGGCCATGCCGATGTTCAAGGCTCGCCAGCTCTGCCCCCAGGCGGTGATCATCAAGCCCGACTTCGCCAAGTACCGCACCGAGAGCCGGCGGATCATGGAGATGGTCCGCGACCTGACCCCGCTCGTGCAACCGCTGTCGCTCGACGAGGCCTGGATGGACCTGTCCGGCACCGAGCGCCTGCACGGCGCCTCGCCGGCCGAGACCCTCTCGCGGCTGCAGGCGAAGATCGAGACCGAGATCGGCATCACCGTCTCCATTGGGCTCGCCGCCAACAAGTTCCTCGCCAAGATCGCCTCGGACCTGGACAAGCCGCGCGGCTTTTCAGTGATCGGCGCGGCCGAGGCCCAGAGCTTCCTGGCCCCCAAGCCGGTCGGCATCATCCCCGGCGTCGGCCCGGCGATGATCAAGTCGCTGGAAGGCGCGGGCTTCAGCAAGGTCGGCGACCTGGCGCGCGCCGACCTGAAGGTTCTGGCCCAGCGCTTCGGCGCCCAGGGCCTGCGGCTGCATGACTTGGCGCACGGCCGCGACAACCGCAGCGTCAACCCGAACGAGGAACGCAAGGGCATCAGCGCCGAGACCACCTTCAACGAGGATCTGTCGACGCGATCCGACCTGGAGGACAAGCTGGCCCCGCTGTGCGAGCGGGTGGCGCGTCAGGCCCGGGCCGGCGGCGTGGCTGGCCGGGTCGTCACGCTGAAGCTGCGCCGGACCGACTTCAAGATCATCACCCGCCGCCGGGCCCTGCCGGTGCCGACCCAGACGGCCAAGACCCTGTTCGCCGTCGGGCGCGAATTGCTGGCCAAGGAAGTCGACGGACGGCCCTGGCGGCTGATCGGCATCGGCATGGCCGAACTGATCGACGCCGACGCCGTGGAGCATGATTTTTTCGCCGGCGCCGAGCAGAAGGCGCTGGTCGAAGAACGCGCCGTGGATAAGCTACGGGCGCGATTCGGCCCCGGCGCGGTCACATCCGGACGGGCTTTGGGGGCGAAACGCACCTCCCATGATTGAGGGTTGCCGTGTTCCCCCGCATTCGGGGTGACAAAAACGCGCGGTTAGACGGGTTGTAGCCTTTGGGCGACATTTCGACCCTTCCATACGGCAGCCTTTTCCATATCTAATCCATTGTAGAGAGGGCGGCTGCCCTCAGGAGACCTGTTCGATGGCCGAGCGCAAGCAAGGTGATCAAGATACGGGCGTCCGGTCGACGGTCATCACTCAGACCAAGCCGAAGACGCAGAAGCCGTCGATGTATCGCGTGCTCATCCTGAACGATGACTACACGCCGATGGAATTCGTCGTCTACGTGCTTGAGCAATACTTTAATAAGTCGCGCGAAGACGCGACGCGGATCATGCTGCACGTACACCAACATGGTGTCGGCGTGTGTGGCGTGTTCACATACGAAGTGGCGGAAACGAAAGTGGCCCAGGTCGTTGATACCGCTCGTCGGCACCAACACCCGCTACAATGCACAATGGAAAAGGATTGAGGCCCAGTGCCGTCATTCTCGCGCCAGCTTGAAGAATCTCTCCACCGCGCGGTGGCTTTCGCAAACCAGCGTAAGCACGAGTACGCGACGCTAGAGCACCTGCTGCTCGCCCTCATCGACGATGAGGACTCGGCTGGTGTGATGCGCGCGTGCGACGTGGACCTGGCCGCCCTGCGCACCACTCTCACCAATTACGTGGACAACGAGCTCCGCTCCCTGGTCGTCGACGACGGCGAGGACGCCAAGCCGACCTCGTCGTTCCAGCGCGTGATCCAGCGCGCGGTGATCCACGTCCAATCCTCGGGTCGCGAGGAAGTGACCGGAGCCAACGTGCTCGTGGCCATCTTCTCCGAGCGCGAGAGCCATGCCGCCTACTTCCTGCAGGAGCAGGACATGACGCGGTACGACGCGGTGAACTACATCGCTCATGGCATCGCCAAGAAGGCCGGGGCCGACCAGCCCAAGACGGTCAAGGGCGCCGAGGACGAGGACAAGCCCGCGGTGAAGACCGGCGGCGAAGCCCTCGAGGCCTACTGCGTCAACCTCAACGAAAAGGCCAAGCAGGGTAAGGTCGATCCGCTGATCGGTCGCCACGCCGAGGTCGAGCGCTGCATCCAGATCCTCTGCCGCCGGACCAAGAACAACCCGCTGCTGGTCGGTGATCCGGGCGTCGGCAAGACCGCCATCGCCGAAGGCCTGGCCCGCAAGATCATCAACAACCAGGTGCCGGAAGTCCTCGCCGGCGCGACCATCTTCTCGCTCGACATGGGCTCGCTGTTGGCCGGCACCCGCTATCGCGGCGACTTCGAAGAGCGCGTGAAGCAGGTCGTCAAGGAACTGGAAAACCATCCCGACGCGATCCTGTTCATCGACGAGATCCACACGGTGATCGGCGCCGGCGCGACCAGCGGCGGGGCGATGGACGCTTCGAACCTGCTGAAGCCGGCCCTGGCCTCCGGCACCTTGCGGTGCATGGGCTCGACGACCTACAAGGAGTTCCGTCAGCACTTCGAGAAAGATCGGGCCCTGGTCCGACGCTTCCAGAAGATCGACGTGAACGAGCCGACCATCGAGGACACGATCAAGATCCTCAAGGGTCTGAAGACCTACTACGAGGAGTTCCACAAGCTCCGCTACACGGGCGACGCCATCAAGTCGGCCGTGGAGCTGTCGGCCAAGTACATCACCGACCGCAAGCTGCCGGACAAGGCGATCGACATCATCGACGAGGCCGGCGCCAGCCAGATGCTTCTGCCTGAAGGCAAGCGGAAGAAGACCATCGGCGTGAAGGAGATCGAGACGGTCGTCGCTAAGATCGCCCGCATCCCGCCGAAGTCGGTCTCCAAGTCCGACACGGTGGCGCTGAAGGAACTCGAAGTCGACCTGAAGCGCGCGGTCTACGGCCAGGACAACGCGATCGAGCAGCTCTCCGCCGCCATGAAGATGGCGCGGGCCGGCCTGCGCGACGCGAACAAGCCGATCGGCTGCTACCTGTTCTCGGGCCCC
>NZ_PNLB01000011.1 GCF_013822795.1 Phenylobacterium sp.
GGGGTGCCGCGCGCCTCGCTGGTGGTGATCGCCGCCACCCTCACCTACTTCGACCTGCCCGAGGCCGGCCTGCTGCTGATCCTCGGCGTCGACCACCTGCTCGACATGGGCCGCTCGGCCACCAACGTGGTCGGCAACTCGGTGGCCGCCGCGGTGGTCGCCAAGTGGGAGAACCAGATCGAGGAGCCGAGCGAGGGCGAAACCGCCCGCGCCTAATGGTCCTGACGGGCGCCTTTGCGGGCGCCCGTTAACGGACGATTCCGGGATTGTCGCATATTACGCGTAACCTTGATTTCTCAGGGCGCGCGAAGGGGGCGGCATGAAGGGCATCGTCTTGACGGAGTTCCTGGGATCCATGGCGGATTCCAAGGGCCCGCGCGGACGGCGTCCGGGGGCCTGATCCGCCGTGACCTCCGCCCTTCCCGCACCTGCGGCGCGCGACGCCGAAGCGCTGCTCATCGAAGCGCGCCAAGAGCTGCGTCGGGTCTCCGAGAGCCTGGCCGCGCGCATCGAGGATCTCGAGACCGAGCGCGCGCTGACCCTGCACCTGGCGCGGACCGACAGCCTGACCGGGCTGCTGAACCGCGGCGCCTTCACCGCTGCGCTGGTCGGGCGCCTGGAGGAGGCGCAGCACAGCGGCGAGCCGGTGGCGCTGCTGGTCATCGACCTCGACCGCTTCAAGAACCTCAACGACAGCCTCGGCCATGACGCCGGCGACCAGCTGCTGGTCGAGATCGGCCGCCGGCTGAAGGCCGCCGCTCGCGAGGGCGACGTGGTCTCGCGCCTGGGCGGCGACGAGTTCGCGGTGATCGCAGCCGGCCGCGAGGCGACCGCACGGGCCGCCGAACTGACCCACGCCCTGACCCAGACCCACACCATCTACGGGCGGGCGATCGCGCCGGGCGCCTCGGTCGGGCTGGCGGTCTATCCGACCGACGCCGCCGACGCCGCCGACCTGCAGCGCTTCGCCGACATCGCGCTTTATCGCGCCAAGACCGCCGGCGGCAGCCGCTGGTCGGCCTTCGACGAGGACCTGCGCAAGGCCACCGAGGCGCGCCACAGCCTGGAGACCGAGCTTCGCCGGGCGATCCCGGCCGGCGACATCGTCCCCTGGTTCCAGCCGGTGGTGAACGCCGCCGACGGCCGCATCATCGCCGCCGAGGTGCTGGCCCGCTGGAACCACGCCGAGCGCGGCATGATCCCCCCCGGCGTGTTTGTGCCGCTGGCCGAGGAGCTGGGCCTGATCGCCGAGTTGGACGGGGCGATCTTCCAGTCCGCCTGTCAGCGCGCCTCGCCCTGGGTTTCCGAGGGCTTGATCGACACGATCTCGTGCAACGTCTCTCAGCGCGAGCTGATGGACCCGGCCTTCTCGCGCAAGCTGATCGCCCGGCTGGCCGACACCGACCTGCCGGCCACGGCGCTGACCGTCGAGATCACCGAGACCTTCCTGGTCCACGACCTCAGTCTGGCCCGCCGCCACATCGAACGGCTGGCCTCGCGCGGGGTGCGCATCGCCCTCGACGACTTCGGCACCGGCTATTCGAACCTGCGCGCGCTGCTGCAGCTGCCGATCCATACGGTGAAGCTGGACCAGTCGCTGATCGGCGGGGTCGGCCGCGACCCGCGGGTCTCCAAGCTGGTGCGCGCCATGCTCAGCGCCGCCAAGTCGCTGGACGCCCGCATCGTCGCCGAAGGGGTGGAGGACGAGGCGCAGGCCATCTTCCTGCGCGCCGCCGGCGCCGACCGCATGCAGGGCTATCTGTTCGCCCGCCCGATGCCGGGCGACGCCTGCGAGGCGCTGATGCGCGAGCAGGCGGCCGGCGCCGAGGCGCCGACCGACCGGATCATGGCCGCCGCCGCGACCCTGCGCATGGCCGCCTTCTAGGCAATTCTCGACGCCCCGCAGCTAGGGCGCCGGCCCGACTCGACAAACTTCGGCTCCGCCCGCGAGATGCCGGCGCCGCGCTCAGCGGCGCGACGGCGATCCAATGCGGAGCAATGACGATGCCGACCATCACCACCACCGACGGCGCCGAAATCTTCTACAAGGACTGGGGCGCCGGACGCCCGCTGGTGTTCCATCACGGCTGGCCGCTCAGCGCCGACGACTGGGACGCCCAGATGATGTTCTTCCTGGCCAAGGGCTTCCGCGTCATCGCGCATGACCGCCGCGGACACGGGCGCTCGACCCAGACCTCGGGCGGGCACGAGATGGACACCTACGCCGCGGACGTGGCGGCGCTGGCCGCGCACCTGGACTTGAAGGACGCGATCCACATCGGCCACTCGACCGGCGGCGGCGAAGTCGCCCGCTACGTCGCCCGTCACGGCGGCGGCGGCCGGGTCGGCAAGGCGGTGCTGATCGGGGCGGTGCCGCCGATCATGGTCAAGTCGGACAAGAACCCTGGCGGCCTGCCGATCGAGGTGTTCGACGGCTTCCGCGCCGCGCTGGTCGCCAACCGGGCGCAGTTCTTCCACGACGTGCCGGCCGGGCCGTTCTACGGCTTCAACCGATCGGGCGCGAAGGTGTCGGAGGGCGTGATCGACAACTGGTGGCGCCAGGGGATGATGGGCGCGGCCAACGCCCACTATGAGTGCATCAAGGCGTTCTCGGAGACCGACTTCACCGAGGACCTGCGCACGATCGACGTCCCGGTGCTGATCATGCACGGCGACGACGACCAGATCGTGCCGATCGCCGACTCCGCGCTGCTGGCGATCAAGCTGCTTAAGCAGGGCGAGCTGAAGGTCTATCCGGGCCTGCCGCACGGCATGTGCACGACCCATCCCGAGATCATCAATCCAGACCTGCTGGCCTTCATCCAGGCCTGACGGAATCGAACGGCGAGAGGGAGGCTACGCCTTGCGCAGCCGCCCTCTGCGCCCCCATATCCGCCGCCATGCACAACCATCTTCGCACCTTCATGCTGCTGGCGGGCCTGACCGCCCTGTTCGTCGGCATCGGCTACCTGATCGGCGGACCGACCGGCATGGCCATCGCGCTCGCCCTCGGCGTGGCGATGAACTTCTTCAGCTACTGGAACTCCGACAAGATCGTGCTGCGCATGTACGGCGCGCGCGAAGTCGACGTGAGCACCTCCGATCCGCTGCTGCGCAACTACGTGAGCGACGTCTACGAGCTGGCCGACCGCGCGAACCTGCCGCGCCCGAAGGTCTATGTGATGGAGACCGAGCAGCCGAACGCCTTCGCCACCGGCCGCGATCCCGAGCACGCCGCCGTGGCCGCCACCGTCGGCCTGCTGCGCATGCTGGACCGCCGTGAGATCCGCGGGGTGATGGCGCACGAGCTGGCGCACGTGAAGAACCGCGACACCCTGACCATGACCATCACCGCGACCCTGGCCGGGGCGATCTCCTCGCTGGCCAACTTCGCGCTGTTCTTCGGCGGCAACGACCGCGAGCGTCCGGGCGGGATCATCGGCACCATCGCGCTGATGGTGCTGGCCCCGATGGCCGCGGCGCTGGTGCAGATGGCGATCAGCCGCGGCCGCGAGTACGAGGCCGACAAGCACGGCGCCGAGATCAGCGGCGACCCGCAGGCCCTGGCCAGCGCGCTGCAGAAGATCGAGGCCTACGCCCACGGCATCGTCAACGTCACCGCCGAGCGCAATCCGGCGACCGGCCAGATGTTCATCATCAACCCGCTGGCGGGCCGCGGCGCGGACAATCTGTTCTCGACCCACCCGGCGACCGGCAACCGCGTCGCCGCGCTGATGAAGATGGGCGGCAGCGCCCCGCCGCGCCAGCAGGAGCCGATCGTCAGCGGCGGCGGCCGCTGGCGCGGCGGCGCGACCGCCGTGCCGACCACCGAGCCGCGCAAGCCGCAGGGCGGCCCCTGGAACAGCTAGGCCGAGGCGGCGCCCGTCAGCGCACGACCCGCGGATCGACGTCGGCGGCATAGTCGACGCCAGGCACGCCGAAGCCGAAGATCTTCAGGAAGTCAGCCCGGAAACCGGCGAGGTCGCCGAGTTCGCCGAGGCTCTGGGTGTCGAGCGACGGCCAGCGCCGCTCCACCTCGGCCTGGACGGGCGCCGACAGTTCCCAGTCGTCCATGCGAATGCGGCCCGCCTCGTCATAGTCGTGCTTTGGCAGCGCCTCGCGGAACAAGCGGTCGACCTGCTCGATGCAGCCCTCGTGCAGCCCCATCTCTTTCATCACCTTGAACAGCACCACCCCGTAGAGCGGCACCACCGGGATGGCCGAGCTCGCCTGGGTGACGACCGCCTTCAGCGCGACGACGCGCGCGGCGTCCGGGCCCAGGCGCCCGCGGATGGCGCCGGCCGCGCGGTCGACGTCCTCCTTGGCCTTGCCGAGGGTGGCGTGCCAGTAGATGGGCCAGGTGAACTGCGAGCCGATGTAGGTGTAGTTCAGGGTCTGAAAGCCGTCAGCGAGCAAGCCGGCCCCGGCCAGGGCGTCGACCCACATCTCCCAGTCCTCGCCGCCCATGACCTTGATCGTGGCCGCCGTCTCCTCCGGAGTGGCGGGCGCCAACTCGCTTTCGAAGACCTCAGCCTTGTCGGTGTTGAGGCTCTTTACGCGCACGGTCTCGCCCAGCGGCTTGATGACCGAGCGATAGGTTTGCCCATCGCGCGGATCGGTGCGGACCGGCGCGGCCATGCTGTAGACCAGCATGTCGATCTGCCCGAGCTCCTCGCGGACGCTCGCCAGGACCTTCTGGCGCATCTCGTCCGAGAACGCGTCGCCTTCGAGCGTGACCGCCTTGCGGCCGGCGGCGGCGGCTTCGAGTTCGAACGCCCGGTTGTTGTACCAGCCCGCGGTCGCGGTCCGGGTCTCGGTCGGCTCCTTTTCGAACGACACGCCGACGGTGTCGGCGCCGCATCCGAAGGTCGTCACGATGCGCGAGGCCAGGCCGTATCCCGCCGAGCAGCCGAGCACGAGAACACGCTTTGGACCAACGAGGGGGCCGCGTGACCGGACAAGCTCAATTTGCTGACGGACGTTGGCGGCGCATCCGTCCGGGTGCGCCGTGGTGCAGATGAAGCCGCGGATGCGGGGCTCGATGATCACTTCGCCTAGCCTGTCGATGTTGGCGGGACAGTCCGGCATAGCGTGACGCGTCGGTGAGGCCAACACAACGCCAAGGCTCAACCGCGGCGCGCCGCGACCTCGGGTCGAATCCCTAGCCCGCCGGATCGCGCTGGCGGCGTCGCCGTAGTTGAGGTCTAGTTTCATGGGGATCGCTGAGGGGTAAGACGCCCATGACCCAGTTCCCGGTTCCGGCGCCGTCCGGCGCATGTGGTTGCAGCGTCCACTCAAGCGCGCCGACCAGCGTCCAGCGGCGCAGGTTCCTGGCGGCCGGATTCGCCGCGGGTTGCGCGTTGGCGGCCGGCGGCGTGGCCCGGGCCCAGTCCTCGCTGGCCCCGGACGCGGCGCTGGAGCGGCTGATGGCCGGCAACGCCCGGTTCGTCGCCAAGGCGCTGAACTCGTTCCAGGAGGATCTGGCGATCCTCAAACAGGGGACGTTCGCCAAGCAGGAGCCGTTCGCCGCAGTGCTGGCCTGCGCCGACAGCCGCATCCCGGTCGAGCTGATCTTCGACCAGAGCATCGGCCAGCTGTTCGTCGCCCGCGTGGCCGGCAACTTCGCCACCGCCGAGCTGATCGCCACCCTGGAGTACGGGGCGGCGGTGCTGGGGACCCGGGTGATCATGGTCCTGGGCCACGAGAGCTGCGGGGCGGTCAAGGCGGCGATCGACGGCAAGCCGGTCCCCGGCCAGATCAGCGCCCTCTACCGGCCGCTGCGCGCGGCGGTCGACCAGGCCGGGCCCGATCCGGAGGCCACAGCCAAGGCCAACGCCCGCATCCAGGCCGCGCTGCTGGCGACCGCCTCGCCGGTGCTGGCCGAGCTGATCAAGAAGGGCGAGCTGAAAGTCGTCCCGGCCTACTACGCGTTGGCGAGCGGCCGGGTGACCCTGGTCTGAGCGCTAGCGCCCCTGGAACACCGGCTTGCGCTTTTCGAGGAAGGCGCGGCGGGCCTCCTGGCCGTCCTCGCTGCGGAAGGCGCGGCCGATGTTGGAGACCTCGTAGCGGAGCTGCTGCTCCATATCGATCGACTCGTAGGACTTCACGATGCCGCGCTTGAGCAGGCGCAGGGTGATCGGCGACCACTCGCAAAGCTGGGCGCAGTACTCGGCCAGCCGGGCGTGGAAGTTGGCGTCGTCGACCGCCTCGCCGGCCATGCCCCACTCCAGCGCCTGCGCGCCGACGACCGTGCGGTTCTCCATCATGAAGCGCATGGCGCGCTCGTAGCCCATGACCTGCGGCAGGGTGATGGTCAGGCCGGCGTCCGGCGAGCCGCCGATGCGGGTGTAGCCGGCCATCAGCCGCGCGCTGGAGGCGATCAGGCGAACGCAAGGCCCGCGCCGACGGCGACGCCGTTGATCCCGCCGACCACCGGCTTGTCGCAGCGCTTGCGCAGGGCGAGCACGAACTGGCCGACCCAGCTGATGTCGTCGAGCTGGGCGGTCATCGCCGAGTCCGGGTGGTAGGGCTCGGCGCCGGAGAGATCGAGGCCGGCGCAGAAGGCGTCGCCCGAACCGGTCAGCGCCACGACCCAGACATTGTCGTCACGCGCCGCCTCGTCGATCGCCGCGATCACGCCCCAGGCCAGCTGCTGGGAGAGCGCGTTCTTCTTTTCCGGACGGTTCAGACGGATGGTGCGGACGTGACCGGCGTCGGACGTCTCGACAAGCTTGGACATGGCGTTTCCCCTCGTTCTTGCGTTGACGGGACAATGAACGCGGTGGGAGGTGGAGGCCAGACCTAAGGGGGACCCCCATGCTGCACGACGCCGACACCCTGGCCTTCTACGACCGCGAAGCGGCGGCCTATGCGGCGCGCAAGCGGGGCGCCCCGGAGCGGCTGCACCGGTTCCTCGAGCAGCTGCGGCCGCGGGCCCGCATCCTGGAGCTGGGCTGCGGCGCGGGCCAGGACGCCGAATTGATGACCGCCGCCGGGTTCGACGTGACGCCCACCGACGGTTCGGCCGGCCTGGCGGCGGAGGCGCAGGCGCGGCTGGGACGGCCAGTGCGGGTCATGCGGTTCGAAGAGCTGGACGAGGTCGCCGCCTATGACGCGGTGTGGGCCAACGCCTGCCTGCTGCATGTGCCGGAGGCCGGGCTGGCCGACGTGCTGGGACGCATCCATCGGGCGCTCAAGCCGGGCGGGCGGTTCAACGCCGGGTTCAAGGCAGGCGACGGCGGCGGGCGCGACAGCCTGGGCCGATACTACAACTTCCCGACCGAGCAGAGTCTGCGCGCGGCCTATGGCGCGGCGGGGGATTGGTCGGCGCTGGAGCTCACCGCCGGCCAGGGCGGCGGCTTCGACGGGGTGATGCGCGACTGGTGGTTCGTGGATGCGGTGAAGTAGATGATCGGACGGACGGTCATCGCTGCCGCGCTGGCTTTCGCGCCGATCGGGTGCGCCGAGAAGCCGATGCGCGTCACGTCGGCGGCCCAGGCGATCGAAGTCGCGAAGATTGAGCTCGAGCGCCAGGGATACGCGCCGGCCGGACGATATGAAGTCACAGGGGACGGCGTCGTTTGGGTCGTCGTCCCGCATCCCCAACCCGCGGGCCCCGGCTACTCGGTGCTCGTGGACCCCGCTTCGGGCAAGGCTGAGATCGGCGCGTACCAGACCGCGACGATCGACGAAGAGCTCTAAATACACTGAGGGGGCCCAGCTGCATCAGCAGGCCCCCTCCGTCGCGCTGCGCGCGCCACCTCCCCCAGCGGGGGAGGAACTGTCAGCGGCTACTCCGCAGCTTCGCTGCGCTTGGCCAGCATGTTGTCGAACGACGACCAGACGCCGTCGGCGCCGTGCCACTGGCCCTTGGTCGCGGCCTTCGAGTACTCGGTCGAGCGGGCCTCGAAGAAGTTGGCGTGCTCGACGCCCGAGAGCATCGACTGCAGCCAGGGCAGCGGGTTTTCCTTCACGCCGTAGACTTCCGGCAGCGCCAGCTGGCGCAGGCGCCAGTCGGCGATGAAGCGGATGTAGGCCTTGATGTCGTCCGGGGTCATGCCCTGGATCTCGCCGGCCTCGAAGGCCAGGTCGATGAACTTGTCCTCCAGGCCGACCACGGTCTTGCAGCAGTCGACGATGTCGTCGCCGACGCTCTTGGTGACCGCGCCGGTCTCTTTGTTGAACGCGTGGTAGAGCTTGATGATGCCTTCGCAGTGCAGGCTCTCGTCGCGCACAGACCACGAGACGATCTGGCCCATGCCCTTCATCTTGTTGTGGCGCGGGAAGTTCATCAGCATCGCGAAGCTGGCGAACAGCTGCAGGCCCTCGGTGAAGCCGCCGAACATGGCCAGGGTGCGAGCGATGTCGGCGTTCGAGTCGACGCCGAACTTCTGCATGTAGTCGTGCTTGTCGCGCATCGCCTGGTAGTCGAGGAACGCCGTGAACTCGCTATCGGGCATGCCGATGGTCTCGAGCAGCAGGGCGTAGGCGGCGATGTGGATCGTCTCCATGTTGGAGAAGGCCGACAGCATCATCTTCACCTCGGTGGGTTTGAAGACGCGGCTGTAGCGTTCCATGTAGTTGTCGTTCACCTCGACGTCCGATTGCGTGAAGAACCGGAAGATCTGGGTGAGGAGGTTGCGCTCCTTGTCGTTGAGCTTGGCCGCCCAGTCCTTGAGGTCCTCGCCCAGCGGCACCTCTTCGGGCATCCAGTGGACCTGCTGCTGCTTCTTCCAGAAGTCGTACGCCCACGGATAGCGGAACGGCTTGTAGGCGAAGGACGGAGTGAGCAGGCCGGGCTGAGCGGACGTCGCGGTCACGGGTGCGGCTTTCGAATCTGACTGCGGATGTGTGTTAACGCGGCAAGTTTAGCCACCGATTTGCGACAACATCTAGGGGCGAATTGGCGCGACGCCCCAACATGTTGTGAACATTTGGGAGCAGGATAATGAACCAGCCATACGTCGTCCACGGCGCCGCGGGATCGGGCTCGGTGCCTGTCGAAGCGACGCTGACCTTGCTGGGCCTGCCCTATCGGGTGGTCGAAAACGCGCCCTGGGCCAGCCGGGCCGCGGCCGACGCGGTGGGCCAGATCAACCGCCAGCGCCAGGTGCCGGCGGTGATCACGCCGGACGGCGAATTGCTGACCGAGAGCGCCGCGATCCTCATCCACCTGGCCGACCGCCATCCGCAGGCGGGCCTGGCGCCGGCGATCGACGCCGCCGAGCGGGCGCAGTTCCTGCGCTGGATGATCTACCTGCCGGCGCAGGTCTATTCGATGTTCTGGGTGCGCGACGATCCGAGCCGGTTGGCGGCGGACCCGGCGGCCGAGCAGGTGATCAGCGAACGCACCGCCCAGCGGATCGCCGACTGCTGGCGGATGATGGACGAACAGGTCGCGCCCAGCGACTACATCCTGAGCGACGCCTTGAGCGTGCTCGACCTCTATGTGGCGGTGATGTCGCGCTGGACCCCGCGGCGCAAGGTCTTCTACCAGGTCGCCCCCAAGCTGGCCGAGGTCGTTCGCCGGGTCGACGCCGAGCCGCGGCTGGCCGCGTTCTGGGCCGAACGGATGCCGTTCGAAGGAGCATGGGAGGGCTGAGCGCCCTCCCAGCCTATTCAGGCCGGCTCGACGATCAGGGCGACGATGCGGCGAACGACCGGCAGCAGCAGCAGCAGAGCTGGAAAGGCGACCAGCCAGGAGACCGCCCAAGCGCCCATCCAGGCAGCGGGCATGGCCGGGGTGGCGCCGACGCTCTTGAGGGTCGAGATCCCGGAGACGATGAAGGTCATCAGGATCGAAAGGACGAATGGCATGACGACGCCGGCGAAACGCGCGGGCAGCCGGCGGGGAAGTGCAGACATATGGAACTCCGTAAGCGCCGCGCGATGCATCCGGCCCCGACAGGACCAGCCCTCGCCCGGCTGGGCAGGGTGGATGCGTTGGCTAACGTAAACGCTTACGGAAGCACGGGACGCGCTGCGGGCCCCGTCATAGCGGCATCCCGATATATCTCAAGCCCCGCCAGCTGCGTCACTTCTGCGGTTTGATCGAGAAGGTGAACGCTAGCACCGAGTCTTCCTTGGTCTCCTGGCCGAAGACCATGTGTTCGCCCTTCACCTCCCGGTGGATGTAGCCGAACGAGGTCTGCATCGCGCCCTTGCGATAAGCGACCCCGACGTGGGCGTCGCCGACCAGGGCGCTGGACGGATCGGTCGTCCAGCCCTGGCCGTCCCAGCTATTGCCGTTGCGCAGCACGTTGAGGCCGACGGCGCGGCCGCTGGCGGCGGCGAACAGGTACCAGCGCCCCTGATCGCCATAGGCCTTGCCGTCACGGACGCCGAGATCATTGAGGCGGTCCTCGACCTCATCGTCGCGCTTCTGGGCGACGGTCAGCGTGGCGCCGGCCTCGGCCTGGCCGCCGCTGTTGGAGAGGCCCACGCCCGTATGCGGGGTGACGGCGACGTCGAGCTCGCCGGCCCGCATGCGCACCGGCGCCCAGTCGCGGCTGACCGCCACCTCGTAGGCGTCGGCGTCGAACTGGGCCGCGCGCGGATCGATGTTGGACGGCAGGCCGCTGGGCGAGCGCTCCGTGCCGCCGACGCTGAGGCGCAGGTTGTCGACCGAGCCGCGCGGGGTCTTGCCGAGTTGGAAGTTGCTGGTCGTCCAGCGCACCGGAGCGCCGTCGGCGGCGAATTGCTCGCGCTCGACCATGTTGGAGAAGTCGTCCTGTCGGATCTTCGGCGCCTTGTCCGGCGCAAAAGCCGCGTCCTTCGCGTCCGCGGCGCCTACAGGCCTCGGTGTTTGGGCGGCGACCCCCGTCGCAGCGCCAAAACTCAAGGCGATGGCCAGCCCAGCCAACGGCCTCATCAGCGTTTCTCCCGTACCGCATCGTTGAGCGTGCGGCTCAACAAGCACCCTTCCATGATGATGGAATGACGCCAACGGGAAATCCGTTCCTCTGCCCTGCGTCACATCGGGTTTACACCTGAGGTGGCGCATCAGGAGGCGCGGCAATGCGCCAGACTGGGACAAAACAAGGATAATGCGCGCAATTTGTGCGCGCCGCGGCCAGGCGGACGGCCGCCGCCCAGACAGCAATCGAGGGGCGCGACGGCCCCTCGATCCAGGTCTCTGAAGATCCGCCTCGCCCGGAGGGCGGGGGTTAGAACCCGCCTATTGGCAGGCCAGGCACTCTTCGTAATCGGTGCGCTCGGACGGCGCGTCGATGACCATGGCCACGCCCTCGCCGCCGGCGTGAGCGGCGCGCTGCACCGACTTGGAGCGCAGGTAGTAGAGCGACTTGCAGCCACGCTCCCAGGCCTGCCAGTGCAGCATGTGCAGGTCCCACTTATCGACGTCGCCCGGCAGGAAGACGTTGACCGACTGCGACTGGCAGATGTCCGGGGTGCGGTCGGCGGCCAACTCGATGACCCAGCGCTGGTCGAGTTCGAAGGCGGTCTTGAAGACGTCCTTCTCGTCCTGGCTGATGAAGTCGAGGTGCTGGACCGAGCCTTCGTTCTCCAGGATCGAGTCCCAGATCTGCGAGGTGTTCTTGCCCTTCTCGTCGAGCAGGCGCTCCAGGTAGGGGTTCTTCACCGCGAACGAACCCGACAGGGTCTTGTGGGTGTAGATGTTGGCCGGGATCGGCTCGATGCCGGCGCTGGTGCCGCCGCAGATGATCGAGATCGAGGCGGTCGGGGCGATGGCCAGCTTATGGCTGAAGCGCTCCATGACGCCCTTCTCGGCCGCGTCCGGGCAGGCGCCGCGTTCGGCGGCCAGCTTGCGCGAGGCCGCGTCGCACTGACGGCGCAGGTGCTTGAACAGGCGCATGTTCCAGCTCTTGGCCAGGGCGCTCTCGAACGGCACGTTCTGCATCTGCAGGAAGGAGTGGAAGCCCATCAAGCCCAGACCCACCGAGCGCTCGCGCTGGGCGGCGTAGACCGCATTGGCCATCTCCGGCGGCGCGCTGCGGATGAAATCTTCGAGCACGTTGTCGAGGAAGCGCATCACGTCCTCGACGAAGGTCGGATGGTCGCGCCACTCCATGAACTTCTCGGCGTTGACCGAGGAGAGGCAGCAGACGGCGGTGCGCTCGCGGCCCAGGTGGTCGGTCCCGGTGTGGAGCATGATCTCCGAGCACAGGTTCGACTGACGCACCGACAGGCCAAGGTCGCGCTGATGCTGCGGCATCGAGCGGTTCACGGTGTCGGAGAAGATCAGGTAGGGCTCGCCGGTCTGCAGGCGGATCTCGAGGATCTTCTGCCACAGCGAGCGGGCGTCGACCTCACGCAGGACTTCCTGGTCCTTGGGCGAGCGCAGGCCGAACATGGCCCCTTCGCGCACCGCTTCCATGAACTCGTCGGTGATGTTGATGCCGTGGTGCAGGTTCAGGGACTTGCGATTGAAGTCGCCCGAGGGTTTGCGGATTTCGAGGAACTCCTCGATCTCCGGGTGGTGGATGTCGAGATAGACCGCGGCCGAGCCGCGGCGCAGCGAACCTTGGCTGATCGCCAGGGTCAGCGAGTCCATCACGCGGATGAAGGGGATGATGCCGCTGGTCTGGCCCGCGCCCTTGACCTTTTCGCCGATGGAGCGGACGCCGCCCCAGTAGGTGCCGATGCCGCCGCCGTTCGAGGCCAGGGCGACGTTCTCGTTCCAGACGCTCTGGATGCCGTCGAGCGAGTCGCCGACCGCGTTCAGGAAGCAGGAGATCGGCAGGCCGCGACCGGCGCCGCCGTTCGAGAGCACCGGGGTGGCCGGCATGAACCAGAGGTTCGAGATGTAGTCGTAGACGCGCTGGGCATGCTCGGCGTCGTCGGCGTAGGCCGTCGCGACGCGGGCGAACATGTCCTGGTAGCTCTCGCCGGCCAGCAAGTAGCGGTCTTCGAGGGTCGTCTTGCCGAACTCGGTCAGCAGGGCGTCGCGCGAGCGATCGACCTCGACCTTTCGAACGAGCTGAAGCGCGGGCCGGTCAGCCCGATCCGGGGCCGTCTGGGTCGCTTCCGAAACCGTTCGCATCACCGCTTCGCCGCTGCTCATGCCCCAAAACCCATAACTATCAGACGCTTTGCCTCCGGGACACCGCCCGGCCGTATTCACCGCTATATCTAGTGGCTGCCCCGCCCCCGATACGCTCCATATGGGGCCACGAAGGCTAATGACTCGTCAACGGTCTGGAGCGGTCATCCCCACGAGAATTTCGTTAACGCCTCATTTACCTTTGCGGCCAGAGCTTGGCGGGCTTGAGTTTTCCACAGGCGCTCCGGGCCCGGACAAAGCCCCTGCTCACGAGACTGTGAAATCTGGGGGCGATTTAATCGCGAGTCGTTCGCACTTGCCCACCGCCAACCACCACCCTATCCACACGCCGTCACTGGGGAGTAGCCGCCCGTAGCTCCAGCGGGGGACACGTCAACAAACTTGCCGAAGATCAATTGATCCGAGGCATGGCGTGTTCGGCAAAGATCCTGAGTCGCCTCGGCGGCCGGGTGCTTGGCGAGACCTTTGGCTTTCGTGCGTCGGTCCATGCGGGGTCGGCGGCGCGGAAAGCCATTGGTATGTCTCGACCCCGCCCGGACGCCCGTTCTCCATGGAAGCCTTCCTCGTCTCGACCGGCCTCGTGGCCGTCGCCGAAATCGGCGACAAGACCCAACTTCTGGCCCTGCTGCTGGCCGCGCGGTTCCGAAAACCCGCGCCGATCATCCTCGGCATTCTCGTCGCCACCATCGCCAACCACGCCCTGGCCGCCTGGGTCGGGGTCGCCGCGGCGTCGCTGCTGAACGGCCCGTGGATGAAGTGGGTGCTGGGCGTGGCCTTCATCGGATTCGGGATCTGGGCGCTGATTCCCGACAAGTTCGAGGAAAGCGACAAGCCCAAGGACCGGGCCGGCGTGTTCCTGACCACCCTGGTGGCGTTCTTCCTCGTGGAGATGGGCGACAAGACCCAGGTGGCGACCGTCGCCCTGGCCGCGAAGTTCCACCAGGTGCTGGTGGTCGCGGCCGGCACCACGCTCGGCATGATGATCGCCAACGTGCCGGCGGTGCTGATCGGCGAGGCCGCGGCCACGCGCCTGCCGCTCAAGTACATCCGTTGGGCGGCGGCGGCGGCGTTCGCGGCGATCGGCGCCTGGATCCTGATCGCGAGCTAGCCGGCGCTCAGCGGCCAGAACCACGCGATCAGCGGCGCGCCCAGGACCAGCACCAGCAGGGTCAGGGGCGCGCCGAGCCTCGGATAGTCGGCGAAGCGGTAGCCGCCCGGCCCCATCACCAGGGTGTTGCACTGGTGGCCGATGGGCGTGAGGAAGTCGGACGCCGCGCCCACCGCCACCGCCATCAGGAACGGGTCCGGATTGAGGCCCAGCTGACGGGCCATGCTGGCTCCGACCGGGGCGACGATCAGCACCGTCGCGGCGTTGTTCAGGAACGGCGTGGCGGCCATGGCCACCGCCATAATCGACACCAGCGCGATCATCGGCGACTGGCCGCGGAACATGCTGGAGAGCCAGCCGCCGATCAGCTCGGCCCCGCCGGTGGTTTGGATCGCCTCCGACACCGGGATCATCGCGGCTATCAGCACGATCAACGGCCCGTCGACGGCGGCGTAGGCCTCGCGCATGCGCAGGGCGCCGACGATGATCATCGCCACCGCCGCGCCGAAGAAGGCGATGGCGACCGGCACGACCTGGAAAGCGACCAGCACCATGGCCGCAGCCAGGATGACAGCCGGGGCGACCGCATGGCGGATGCCGCCGAGCCGCACCTCGCGTTCGGCTAGCGGCAACAGACCAAGGGCGGCCAGAGCCAAAGGCAGAGTGCGCTCGGATCCCTGCAGCACGACGATGTCGCCGGCGCGCAGGCGGATGCGGCTGGGGCTCTGTTTGAGATCAAAGCCCGAGCGGCTGACCGCCAGCAGGTTCACCCCATGCTGGCCGTAGAGGTCAGATTGCTGGGCCGAGCGGCCGATCAGCTCCGATTCGCCGCCGACCACCGCCTCGACGACGCGCACCTCGTCGGTCGGCTCCTCCATGGCGACCGGACGGTCCGATCGGGTCAGCCGCAGCTTGCCGCGATTGATCAGTTCGTCGAGGGCCTGGGGCTCGCCCTGCAGCAGCAGCACGTCGCCGGGGCGAACCTTGGTGTTGGGGTGCGGCCGGGCGCGGCGGCGGCCGCCGCTGAGCAGCATCATCACCCGAGCCTCGCCGCCGGCCAACTCGTGCAGTTCGCCGATTCGGGCGCCGGCCAGGGTCCAGTCGTCGGGGGCCTCGACCTCGGTGATGTAGGCGTTGGCGGCCAGCGCCTCTTCGAGGTTCACCGCTGGGGCGCGGTCCTTGGGCAGGATGCGGTAGGCGAACGCCAGGAACACGAAGCCGACCACCGCCAGGGCCAGGCCGACCGGCGAATAGTCGTACATGCCGAACGGCTTGCCGAGCAGCTCTTCGCGAACCTGAGAGACGATGATGTTGGGCGCGGTGCCGACCAGGGTGACGATGCCGCCGAGCATCGCCCCGAACGCCATCGGCATCAGCAGCCGCGATGGCGAGGAGCCTGTGCGGCGCGACAGCTGCAGCGCCACCGGCATCAGGATCGCCAGCGCGCCGACGTTCTTGGTGGCGGTCGAGAGCACCGTCACCGCCGCAGTCAGCACCGGAACCTGGCTGCGCTCGGTCTTCAGCTTTGGGATCAGCGGGCGCAGCACCGCCTCGACGATGCCGGACTTGGCGAAGGCGGCGCTGACCACCAGGGCCGCGGCGATGATCACCGTGATGTCGTTGGAGAACCCGTCGAAGGCGCTCTTGGCCGGCACCACGCCGATCGCGACGCCGGCCAGCAAGGCGCAGACCGCGACGACGTCATAACGAAAGCGGCCCCAGATGAAGGCGCCGATGGTCAGCGCGATGAGTCCGAAGGCCAATCCCTGGTCGAGCGTCATCGTCGCCCCTCGCCCCACCCGCTGCGGTGGAGCTTGGACAACGCCGCACGTCGGCGAAAGCTGCGGCCTCAAAGCAAAAGAGCCCGGCCTTGCGGCCGGGCTCCTCGCTAGTTCGGCTGAGCGCCGAGATCGACTTAGAAGTTGATGTCGATCGTCGAGCGGCGGTTCAGCGGTTCCTTCACGCCGTCGGCGGTCGGGACGGCGAGTTGGGTTTCGCCCTTCCAATCCACTTGCAGCGCAGCTTGGTTCACGCCCAGGCCCACGAGGGCGTCGGCGGTGGCCTTAGCACGACGTTCCGACAGGCGGACGTTGTACGCAGCCGAACCCGAGGTGTCGGTGTGGCCGACCACGATCAGGCGAGTCGCGTTGCCGCTGGTCGCGTAGGTCGCAGCTTCCTGGATCACCGTCTGGGCTTCCGGCGTCAGCACGTACTGATCGAACGGGAAGTAGACGATGAATTGCTTGGCTTCATACGCCGGCGGAGGCGGCGGAGGAGGCGGCGGCGGGGGCGGAGGCGGCGGCGGGGGCGGCGGAGGCGGCGGCGGGGGCGGCGGCGGCGCGAACGAGTAGCGCAGGCCGACGGTCACCGACTGGTCCGTGTATTCGCCCGTGAAGACGCCCGGCTGCAGAGCGTGCGAACCGGTCGACGCGAAGTCGAGGTCCGTGCCGCCCAGGTAGCGGTAGGTCAGGTCGACGTTCAGGCGGTCGGTCGCGCGCCAGGCCAGACCAGCGATCAGCTGCCAGGCCAGGGCGGTGTCGTCGTCGTCGATGGTCAGGTTCTGGATCGACGGGTTGGCGGCGTTGAACGCACCGGTCACCGACGAGAACTGGCCGACGGAGTCGACGGTCACGTGGTTGATACCGATACCGGCGCCGACGAACGGATTGATCACCGCGTTGGGCGCGATGTCATAGATCACGTTGCCCATCAGGGTCCACGACGTCACGTCGCCCGAGGCCGAGCCGCAGTTCGGAGCGGCGGCCGAGCGGACCACGCCCGGGGTGCAGAGGCCGAGGATCGAATTGTTCGAACCACCGCGGATCGACTCGATGTCGCCCGGACGGTAGCCGCCTTCGAGTTCGACGCGCCAATGTTCGTTCAGCTGGTAGCCGAGACGAGCAAAGCCGGTCCAATCCTCTTCCTGGTTGAAGGTCCAGTTATAGGGCGAGCCGCCAGCGGCGTTGTTCGACGATTCACCGTCGATGCCGTCCGGCCAGTGGTAGCCGAGGTCGACAGCGCCGTACCAACCGACTTCTTGCGCCGAAGCCCCCGACGCGGCGAAGACCGCAGCCAGGGCGGCCCCCGCTAGGAGTTTGAATTTCATATTCAGAGCCCTCTCTTGCCCTCTGCTGCGGCCAAATGACCCAGCGCTGTTATATCAAGGCCCAACCATTACGAAAGTGTCGCCGGAGCAACACCTTCGCCAATTCGTGGCGCCTCTCAAATCCAACCCCAGGACGTTACACATTCTTCCCCTCGGCGATCAACTTCGGGGCGAGAGACATATCCCTCGTTCGGTCGCCAACGATGCGCCCTGGGCTACATCGCGACGCCGAATTCTTGTTATCCGATCCAGTTCGAAAATGCGGGCGCGCTACCCAGCGCGCGCGCCGCCCGACTGAAGCCGGTTGATTCTCTTGAACTATGAGCGCACTCACCGGGACCGTCCAGTCCGCTCGACACGCGAACATCCGCATACCTCAGGCAAACGCTCAATTGTCTGGCTGGTCACTCCCCCTTCGCCTAAGACGCGAATCTCGTCTCCGGTTCGAGCGGACAACGTCCCCCCTACGGCTTAGTTCCGCCGCAGCTGTCAGTTTTCTTGCGCGCGTCGGTAGCGCCGGACTCGTCCCCCCAGAGCCTCGGGACGGTTGAGCGCCTTTCGGAACTCGTCTCGCCGCTCGTGGATCGATGCGATGATTAGTCCCATTGGCACACCGATCTCAACCAGAACCGCTTCGGACAATTGTAAACTAGCTTCAACGGTCTCAGGCACAGCGTCGGTGGCGCCGAGCTCGTAGAGCCGTTGGGCCTGACGCGCGTCGCGGGCGCGGGCGACGATGGTCAGGTCCGGGCGCATGGCCCGGGCGGTGGCGACGATCGCCTCCACCCCTTCGGGCGCATCCATGGTCACCACCAGGGCCGGGGCGGTCTCCAGCCCGCAACGGCGCAGGAACTCCTGGCGCGAGGCGTCGCCGAAATAGATCGCCTCGCCGGCGCGGCGGGCGGCCTCGACCAGCTTGGGATCGCGTTCGGCCGCCACCCAGGCGATGTCGTGCCGGTGCAGCATGTCGCCGACCAGCTTGCCGACCCGCCCATAGCCGACAACCAGCACCTTGGGCGCCTCGGCCTCGGCCGGATCGGCGGCGGGCGCGGGGACCGGATCGGGGGCCAGCCCCTGGCCGCCGGTCTTGCGGCCGCCGAGCTTCAGGCCCAGCGCCGCCAGCAGCGGAATGCACATCATCGAGATGGTCGAGGAGACCAGCACCATCTGGCCCAGCGGCCGCGGGACGATGCCGTCGCCCATCGCCGCCGAGAGAATGACGTAGGCGAACTCGCCGCCGCCGGCGAGCAGCAGGCCGGCCTCCAGCGCGCCGCGCCACGGCAGGCCGAACAATCGCCCGAGGCCGAACACCACCGTGGCGTTGAGCGCCACGACGCCCACCGCCATGCCGAGGATCGCCCAGGGCTGTGCGGCGAGCAGCGACAGGTCCAGACCGATGCCGACCGAGAGGAAGAACAGTCCGAGCAGCAGGCCCTTGAACGGCTCGATGGTGACCTCGACCTCGTGCCGGTACTCGGTCTCGGCCAGCAGCAGGCCGGCGATGAAGGCGCCCAGCGCCATCGACAGGCCGGTGAGCGCGCTGACCAGGCCGGCCCCGATGACCACCAGCAGGCAGGCGGCCATGAACAGCTCTTCGCTCTTGGCCCGGGCCACGGACTTGAGCATCGGGCGCAACAGCAGCCGGCCGAAGGCGACGAGGATCATCACCCCCAGCGCCGCCGGAGCGAAGGCCAGTAGCAGCAGGCTCGGCGAGAACGCCTCGCCGTCGCCGCCGCGGCCGATGATCGCCAGGGTGACCAGGATCGGGGCGACCGCCAGGTCCTGGAACAGCAGCACCGAGAAGGTCGCGCGGCCAGCCGGCGAGTGCTGGCGCTTGTGCTCGGTCAGGATCTGCATGACCACGGCGGTCGAGGACAGCGCCAAGGCCGCGCCGATGGCCACGGCCGGCGCGATGTCGAGGCCCAGAGTCATGCCGGCCAGGGCAATGGCCGCCAGGCAGAGCGTCACCTGCAGCGCGCCCATGCCGAACACCCAACGCCGCATCAGGCGCAAGCGCTCCCACGACAGCTCCAGCCCGATCATGAACAGCAGGAAGACCACCCCGAACTCGGCCAGTTGGGCGATCTCGTCAGGCTGAGCGATCGTGATCGAGCTCAGAAAAGGGAAGGCGTCGCTGAGAGCGCCCAGGCCGAAAGGGCCGAGCACGACTCCCGCGCCGAGAAAACCGAGGATGGGGCTGATCCGCCAACGGCGGAACAAGGGCACGATTACGCCAGCGGTGGCGAGGAAGAGGACGACGTCCTTATATTCGCCGGGCGAAACGTGACCTTCCATGCGCTCTCCTTCTGTGATGAGCGCCACTATGGGGTTTCGACGCCTCTTGCGTAACCCGTCGGGCAGCGCTTAAGACGCCCGCCCATGCACTTCGGCCGAAAAAAGCGCGCGACGCGGGCGAGCCTGGGGGTCCTGGCGGCCCTTGTGGCGCTGCTTGCCCAGGCGTTGCTGCCGGGTGCGGCCATGGCGGCCGAATCGTTTTCCACCGTCCGCGTCGAGCTCTGCACCGAGACCGGGGCCAAGACCGTGGTCATCGGCGCCGACGGCCAGGAGCGCAAGAGCGGCTTCGCCGGCCTGCCCTGTCACGACTGTCTGGCCGCCACCTTGGCGGTCGTCGTCACTCCCGAACTGGCGATCGCGCCGGTGGCCTACGCCGCCGTCATGGTCCGCCATGCGGCGCCCGCCGCGACCGCCCAGCCCCGCGCCCGCGCGCCCCCGCGCCCGCCCGGCCAAGGCCCCCCTTCCCTGAACGTCTGAGCCGAAACCGACCGCAGCGCCCCGCGCGCCTGCGGCTCTTCTCGTACGTCCAGGGACACCATCGACCATGTTCGCTTTCCTGCGCGCCTCGCCGCGCGCGCTGCTGCTCGCCGCCACCGCTCTTTCGCTGCCCGCCTTGGCCCACGCCGACGAGGCCGGGCCCCTGGTCGACGCGGTGATCGTCACCGCCAATCCCGATCCCGAAGACCCGCCGGTCGTCGCCGACGCCCGGCGCCGGCTGTCCGAGACCCCCGGCGCGGTGGCGGTGATCTCCGCCGAGGCCTATCGCGACCGCTACGCCCAGGGGCTGGCCGAAACCCTGCGCGACGTGCCCGGCGTCTACGCCCAGAAGAAGTGGGGCGACGACACCCGGCTCTCGATCCGCGGCTCGGGGATCGGCAATCCCAACCACAACCGCGGCACGTTGCTGGCTCAGGACGGCGTGCCGTTCAACGAGGCCGACGGCTATGGCGACTTCCAGCAGATCGACCCGCTGATCGCCCGCTTCACCGAGGTCTATAAGGGCGGCAACGCCCTGCGCTTCGGCGGCGCGCTGCTAGGCGGGGCGATCAACATGGTGACCCCGACCGGCAAGGACGCCGGGGCGCAGAATCTGCTGCGGCTGGATGGCGGGTCGTACCGCACGATCCGCGGCCACGGCGAGGTCGCCCGGCAGTGGGGCGAGTGGGACATGTTCGCCGCCGCCACCGCGATCTCGGCCAACGGCTGGCGCGAGCAGAGCGACCAGACCGCCCAGCACGTCTCGCTGAACATCGGCCGCAGCTTCGGCGAGGACCGCGAGCTGCGCTTCATCCTGTCGGGGCACAATGTCGACCAGGAGATCCCCGGCGCTGTCGAGCTGAGCCAGGCGCTGAACTCGCCGCGCAAGGCCAGCCCCGGCAACCTGGCCAACGAATACCAGCGCAACATGCGCAGCGTCCGCGGCACGCTGCAGACCCGCTGGCGGGTGGCTGACAACGCGGTGTTCGAGGGCGGGGTCTATGCCAGCTGGAAGGACCTCGACCATCCGATCTTCCAGGTTATCGACCAGGAGAGCCGCAACTGGGGCGCCTTCGGTCGGCTGGACGTCGAAGGCGAGCTGGCCGGCCGGCGGGCCGACCTGTTCGTCGGCGCCTCGGCGCGGCTGGGCGACCTGGACGCGCTGCAATGGGTGAACCTGAAGTCCTCGAAGGGCGACAAGCGTGCCGACAGCCGCCAGAACGCCCGCGCGCTCGACGTCTTCGCCGAGGGCCGCCTGTTCGTCACCGACCAGCTGGCCCTGGTCGGCGGCGGCTCGCTGGGCTCGGCCAATCGCCAGTTCCGCAACAATCTCAACCGCAGCGCCGATCGTTCGATCACCTACGAATGGTTCGCCCCGCGCATCGGGCTGCTTTGGCAGGCGCAGGACGGGGCGCAGGCCTTCGCCAACCTGACCAAGTCGGTGGAGCCGCCCAACTTCAGCGCCCTGGTCCAGACCGGGCAGTTCGTCGGCTTCGCGCCGCTGGAGGCGCAGGAGGCCTGGACCGCCGAGGTCGGGACCCGCGGCCGGCGCGGCGCCGTCTCCTGGGACGTCGCCTTCTATCGCGCCGAGCTCGAGAACGAGCTGCTGAACTTCGTGGTCTCGCCGAGCATTCCAGCCGCCACCTTCAACGCCGGATCGACCATCCACCAGGGGCTGGAGGCCGGGCTCGACTGGCGGGTCGGGGGGCTAAGGCTGCGCCAGACCTACGCCTGGTCGGACTTCCGCTTCGACGGCGACAGCGTCTATGGCGACAACCACCTGCCGGTCGTGCCCGAGCATCTCTACCGGGCCGAACTGCGCTACGATCACCCCAGCGGCTGGTTCATCGCCCCCTCGCTCGAATGGTCGATCACCGACACCTATGTCGACTACGCCAACACCCTGAAGGCGCCCTCCTATGCGATCTGGTCGCTGGGCGGCGGCTGGCGCGGGCCGGACGGGGTCAGCGTCTTCGTCGAGGCGCGCAACCTGGCCGACGAGCGCTATGTCTCGAACTTCAGCGCCGTCACCGACGCGCAGGCGCCCGGCGTCTCCAAGGCGGTGTTCTTCCCCGGCGAAGGCCGCTCGGTGTTCGGAGGCGTGACATGGGCGTTCTGAGGACCTTGCTGATCGGGGCGGCGGCGCTCGTCGCCCTGCCCGGCGCGGCGGCGGCGCATGTGGTCGCCGATCCGGGTCGCGCGGAGGCCGGCGCCTACCAGGCCGTCGTGTTCCGTGTCGGTCATGGCTGCGGCGATGCGGCGACCACGGCGCTGCGCATCGAGATCCCGCTTGAGATGGCCTCGGCCCGGCCCCGCCCCAAGCCGGGCTGGACGCTGGAGATCGAGCGCCAGGACGGCAAGGTCACCGCCGTCACCTGGCGCGGCGAACTGCCGGGCGACCAGTTCGACGAGTTCGCGGTGCTGTTCAAACTGCCCGACCAGGCCGCGACGCTTTACTTCCCGACCGTGCAGTCCTGCGGTTCCGACGCGAGCCAATGGACCGAGATCCCCGCGCCGGGCGAACGGGCCAGCCATCCGGCCCCCGCGCTCGTCGTCACCCCCAAGGCCGCTGCGGCCGAAACCCATCAGCACTAGAGGACGTCCCATGCGACACCTTGCGATCATCGCCGCGGCCACTGCGGCCCTGACCCTTTCCACCGCCGCCCAGGCGGCGAGCTATCGCCTCGGGTCGCTGGAAGTCGTCGATCCGTGGAGCCGACCGGCGGCCGCGAACGGCAACGGCGGCGGCTTCCTGACCATCGTCAACCGCGGCGCCGCGGCCGACACCTTGGTCGCGGTCGAAACGCCCGCCGCCCGCAAGACCGAGGTGCATCGCTCCTCGACCGCCGGCGGGGTGATGAAGATGGAGCGGCAGGACGCCGGGGTCGCCATCCCGGCCGGCAAGCAGGTGGCCTTCGCGCCCGGCGGCTATCACGTGATGTTCCTGGGTCTGACCAAGGCGACCAAGCTCGGCGACAAGGTCCCTGCGACCCTGGTGTTCAAGAGCGGCGCGAAGCTGAAGGTCGAGTTCCAGGTGGCGGCGGGCGCCCCCGGCGCAGCTGGCGCCAAGGCCCCGGCCGCCGACGCCCACCATCATCACTGAGGCGTTACGCAGCAAGGCGGCGCGTTGACCCATGGGCGGCGTTGACAGCGCCGCCCCCCGCGTCGTCTATGCCCTCCATATTTTAAGAATGGAGGATCGTCCTTGGTTTGGAATTACGCCAACCTCTGGGAGTCCGTCGCCGACGCGACCCCTGACCGCCCCGCCCTCATCCATGGCGAGCGCCGCCTGAGCTGGTGCGATTTCGACCGCCGCGCCAACGCCCTGGCCAAGGCCATGGTCGACGCCGGCCTGACCCAGCAGTCGAAGGTTGCGGCCTATCTCTATAACGGCCCCGAGTACCTCGAGAGCTACTACGCCGCGTTCAAGGCGGGCCTGGCCCCCTTCAACACCAACTATCGCTACGGCGGCGACGAGCTGACCTATCTGTTCGACAACGCCGACGCCGAGGCCGTGGTGTTCCACGCCTCGTTCGCCGAGATGGCCGACAAGGTGCGCGGCCGCCTGCCCAAGGTGAAGATCTGGATCGCCGTGCCGGAAGCCGGCCATCCGGTCCCCGAATGGGCGGCGGACTACGACGCCATCGTCGCCGGCGGCGGCGCTGATCGCTTCGAAGCCCCCTGGGGCCGCACGGCCGACGACCTGCTGATCATGTACACCGGCGGCACCACCGGCATGCCCAAGGGCGTGATGTGGCGCCAGGAGGACCTGTTCAAGGCGCTGGGCGGCGGGGCCAACCTGCTGCTTGGCCTGCCGCCGCTGGAAACCGTCGCCGAAGCCGGCCAGCGGGCCAAGGCGGTCGACGCCTCGGGCGCGCCGCTGAACATCACCATCCCGGTCGCGCCGCTCATGCACGCCACCGGCCAGTTCATCTCGTTCGGCACCCTGATCGGCGGCGGCGCGGTCGCCACCCTGACCGGCCGCAAGTTCGACCCGGCGGTGCTGTTCGACGAGGTCGAGCGCCTGGAAGCCGCCGGCCTGATCATCGTCGGCCCGGCCTTCGCCGCGCCGATGCTGGAGACCCTGGACGCCAATCCGGGCCGCTGGACCATGCCGTCGCTGAAGCGCATCGCCTCGTCGGGCGCGATGTGGGGCCTGGAGAACAAGCAGGGCCTGCTGAAGCACCTGCCGAACGTGATGCTGATGGACAGCCTCGGCTCGTCCGAAGCGCTCGGCCTGGCGTCCTCGACCTCGGGCGCGGGCCAGGCCACCGGCACCGCCAAGTTCGTGACCGGCCCCAATGCGGCGGTGTTCACCGAGGACGGCGTGCGGGTCGAAGCCGGTTCCGGCGTCCGCGGCCTGGTCGCCGTCGGCGGTCACACCCCGATCGGCTACTACAAGGACGAGGAAAAGTCGGCCAAGACCTTCCGCACCTTCGAAGGCCGCCGCTGGAGCGTGCCGGGCGACTGGGCGACCGTCGAGGCGGACGGCTCGATCACCCTGCTGGGCCGCGGCTCGCAGGTGATCAACACCGGCGGCGAGAAGGTCTTCCCGGAAGAGGTCGAGGAAGCCCTGAAGCGCTTCCCGGGCGTGCGCGACGCCGCCGTGGTCGGCCTGCCCGACCCGCGGTTCGGCGAGCGCATCGGCGCGATCGTGGACTTCGGCGGCGACAACCTGCCGACCCTGGCCGACCTGTCGGCCCACGTGAAGGGCCTGCTCGCCGACTACAAGGCCCCGCGCGAGCTGGTGCTGGCCCCCGTGGCCCGCGCTCCGAACGGCAAGCTCGACTACAAGGCGCTGAAGGCCCAGGCGATCGCCGCCCTGGCTGCGGACGCCTAACGTAACAAAAAAGTAACGTGCTTCAGAGGGCGCGGCCGGTCCACGGTCGCGCCCTCTTCGTAAGACCCTCAGAAGGCTCGAAAATACCGATGAAGACCCTGTGGCTGGGCGCGGCTTCCGCCGTCGCCCTTCTCTGCGTGTCGGCCCCGGCGCTGGCGGACAACCTGCCCGACCTTTCCAAGGCGCCCCGGATGGGCCCCTGGGGCTTCGACATGGCCGGCCGCGACACGTCTGTCGCCCCCTCGCACGACTTCTTCGAATACGCCAACGGCGCGTACCTGAAGAAGCTGGAAATCCCCGCCGACCGCTCGCGCTTCGGCGCGTTCGACGCCCTGCAGGACCTGTCGCAGCAGCGCATGCGCGCGGTGGCCGAAGCGGCCGCGGCCAACAAGGCGGCGACCGGCGGCCAGGCGCAGGTCGGCGCCTTCTACCGCAGCTACATGGACGAGGCCGCCGTCGAGGCGCTGGGCGCCAAGCCGCTGGCCGGCGACCTGGCCGTCATCCGCAAGATCAAGACCAAGGCCGAGCTCTCCGAACTGATGGGCGCGACCATGCGCCAGTTCGGCGGCGCGTTCTTCGGGACCTACATCCATGACGACGCCAAGGCCCCCGATCAGTACACGGTCTATGTGAACCAGGGCGGGCTGGGCATGCCCGACCGCGACTATTACCTGGCCGACCGCTTCAAGACCCAGAAGGCCGCCTACGAGGCCTATGTCGCCAAGCAGCTGAGCCTGGCCGGCTGGGACAAGCCCGCCGAGCGCGCCGCCGCCATCGTCGCCCTGGAGACCCAGATCGCCGAGGCGTCGTGGACCAAGGCCGAGAGCCGCGACGACGACAAGACCTACAACCCCTACACCGTCGCCGAGCTTTCGAAGTACGCGCCGGGCTTCGACTGGGCCGCGTACCTGAAGGGCGCCAAGCTGGAGAAGGTCGACCGGGTCATCGTCGCCCAGAACACCGCCTTCCCGAAGATCGCCAAGATCTTCGCCGATACGCCGATGGACACCTTGAAGGCGTGGTCGGCGTTCCACCTGGTCGACCAGGCCGCGCCGTACCTGTCCAAGGACTTCGTCCAGGCCAGCTTCGAGTTCCGCAACAAGACCCTGTCGGGCCAGCCCGAGCAGCGTCCGCGCTGGAAGCGGGCCGTTGCGGCGACCGACAACAATGTCGGCGACCCGCTGGGCGAGCTCTATGTCGCGGCCTACTTCCCGCCGGAGAGCAAGGCGAAGATGGAGACGCTGGTCGCCAACGTCAAAATCGCCATGAAGGGCCGGATTGAGAAGCTCGAGTGGATGGGCCCAGCGACCAAGGCCAAGGCCCTGGAGAAGCTGTCGAAGTTCGGCGCCAAGATCGGCTATCCGGACAAGTGGCGCGACTTCTCGGGCCTGGAGATCAAGGACGGCGACCTCTACGGCAACGTCAAACGCGCCAGCGCCTTTGACTGGGACTACCGCGTCGCGCGCCTGGGCGGCCCGGTCGACAAGGACGAGTGGCTGATGACCCCGGCCACCATCAACGCCTACTACCTGTCGACCAAGAACGAGATCGCCTTCCCGGCCGCGATCCTGCAGCCGCCGTTCTTCGATCCTGACGGCGACCCGGCGGTGAACTACGGCGCGATCGGCGGGGTGATCGGCCACGAGATCACCCACGGCTTCGACGACCAGGGCCGCAAGTCGGACGGCGACGGGAAGCTGACCGACTGGTGGACCGCCGAGGACGCCGCCAAGTTCGACGCCCAGGCCAAGAAGTTCGGGGCCCAGTACTCGGCGGTCGAGGTGCTGCCCGGCGCGCGCATCAACGGCGAGCTGACCATGGGCGAGAACATCGCCGACCTCGGCGGCCTGTTGGTGGCGCTGGACGCCTATCGTCTGTCGCTGAACGGCCAGCCCTCGCCGGTTCTTGAGGGCGTCACCGGCGACCAGCGGGTGTTCCTGGGCTGGGCGCAGGTGTGGCGCGGCAAGTACCGTGACGACATGATGCGCCAGCAGCTGGTCTCGGACCCGCATTCGCCGCCGAAGTACCGCGTCGACGTGCCGGTGAAGAACATCGACGCCTTCTACGAGGCGTTCGGCGTCAAGGCCGGCGACGGCATGTATCTGGCCCCCGGCGACCGCGTGAAGATCTGGTAGGCCGCGCCTGACGCGACAAAGAAGGGCGGCGCCCAGCCGGGTCGCCGCCCTTTTCTTTGGTCGCCGACATTTTTGACGGATGAGTCAAAATTTGCTTCGGGCAAAAATTTGGCCCGCTGCGGGGGATAATCGCAGCGGGCCTTATTTTGAGCAGTCGCTCTTATAGAGCGGGCGTTTCCTCCCCGAAACGCCGGAGACTGTCGGACTTGGTGGCCGTCATGTCTCTCGCAGGACTGAGAAAACGGTAATTTCTGACCCGAGTCAATGCGCCGAAATCGAAGACCTAGGGATTTATCGATCAGATTTACGCGAGTGAGACTTTTTCGGCGATTTGCGGGATTCTTTTTGACGGTATTGTCAATTACGCACTCGCCTGCGTAGTTCATCGCTCGGGGCACAACCAACGTCATAGACGAAGTCGGGCCGCGAGGCCGTGACCGGTCCGATTCCAACCGCCGCCAGGGCCAACGACGCCTCGGCGACCTTGCCCGCCGGAACGAGCAGGCCGTTGGGGCGGCGGCTAGCTCCGCCCGCGACCAACGCCTCGACCACCGCGCTCTCGCGCGGGTCGGACGGCCAGATCAGAGTGGCGCTGTCGTGGGCCGCGGCGCGGGCCTCGATCACCCGCAGCAGCCGCTCGGCGGCCGCAAGTTGATCTTGGCTCCAGGATGCTCGCAGCGAGGCCGTCAGCTGAGCCTGGCTCTTCAGGATCACCCCGTCGCCAAGGACTTTCAGGCCGTTGGCGACCAGCGTCGCGCCCGTGGTGGTGATGTCGACCACCAGCTCGGCGGAGCCGGCGGCCGGCGCGCCTTCGGTCGCCCCGCCGGACTCGGTGATCCGGTAGTCGGCGACGCCGTGCCGGGCGAAGAAGGCGCGGGTCTGGACCAGATACTTGGTCGCCACCCGCATCCGCCGGCCCGAGCGGGCGAGCAGATCGTGGCCCACCTCTTCCAGGTCGGCCATCGACTCGACGTCGATCCAGCTCTTGGGCACGGCGACGACCAGGTCAGCGCGACCGAAGCCGAGCGCCCGCAGCAGCAGCACCCGGGCGTCGACGTCGCCGCCGCGCTCACGCAGCAGGTCCTCGCCGGTGATTCCCATGTGCACTTCGCCGAGGTCCAAGGCTTCGGCGATGTCGCCGGCCGAGAGCAGCCGCACCTGGATGCCGGGCACGCCCTTGAGCTCTGCCATGTAGCCGCGCGATCCGCCGGCCACGGACAGTTTCAGCCCGCAGTCGCCGAGCCAGGCCTCGACCTGCTCCTTCAGGCGCCCCTTGGAAGGGACGGCGAGAATAAGGGGTTCGCTCACGACTCGCCTCCCGCCCAGGCCCGCCAGGGCCGGACCACGCATCCGACGGCCCGCGCGCCGGCCGTTCCGCCCAGCCGCGAGGGCAGGCTGTCATAGCGCCCGCCGACGGCGACGCTGCGCTCGGGGTCCAAGGCCGCCGAACGGATCTCGAAGGTCAGGCCGTCGTAGTAGTCGAAGGCGTGGCCGAGCGCGGTGGAGAAGCGCATCTGCGCCGACGGCACGCCGGCGGCGGCCAGCAGGTCCAGGCGCTCGCTCCAGGCCGCCAGCGGCGCGTCCAGCGCGCCGGCGCCGGCCACGGCGCGCACGGCCGCGAAGGCGCCCTGCGGCGCGTCTTCGATGGCCAGGAAGCGGCGAATGCGGTCGGCCTGGTCCGGGGTCAGGGCCGGGGCCTGGGCGGCCTGGGCCCGGCGGATCAGGCGCTGGGCGATCGCGGCGGGGCCGCGGCCGCCGACCGGATCGATCCCGGCCAGGGCCCAGACCTCTTCCAGCACCGTGGCGGCGTCTGCTTCCGAAAGCCCCGAGAGCAGGCCGGCGAGCTTGCCGTCCTCGGCCGGGGCTGCGGCCACGCCGTCGGCGCGGGCCAGTTCGGCGGCCAGCAGCCGCGGGCGGGCCGCGACCCGCTTCACGCGGGCGGCCAGCGGGGCGGCCAGGCCCAAGGTGTCGACGAAGGCCGCGAAGAGCGCGATGTCGCCGAGCCACAGCGACAGGTCGCTGCGCCCGCCGGCCTGGGCCGAACGCCAGGCCAGGGCGGCGATCTGAGCGTCGGCCTGCACCACTGAGGCCTCGGCCCCGTCGAAGCTTTCCAGCCCGATCTGGCGGAACTCATCGGGGCGGCCCGGCTCGGGGGAGGCGCGGAAGGCCTTGCCCTCATAAAAATAGCGGCCGGAGGAACGGCCGCTTTCGAGGTGCTGGCGCACCACCGGGACAGTGAAGTCCGGACGCAGGCAGGTCTCCTGCCCGCCTTCCGACTGCACGACGAACAGCCGCGGGCGCATGGCCTCGCCGGCCAGTTCCAGCAGCAGGCCGAGCGGCTGCAGGATCGGCGCATCGACGACCTCGGCGGCCTGGTCCAGGAACGGCGCGCGGATCGCGGCCAGCGGCTCGGCGGGAACGGCGGGTTCGGCGCTCACTGGCCGGCCTCGAGGATCTTGCGCACCGCTGCGACCAGTTCGGCGCGGTCGATGGTCTGCTGCCCCGGACGCTGCTCGCGCCACTCGGCGTTATCGGCGACGCCCGAGGACAGGACGCGGCCGAGGTCGAGGTCCTTGATGGTGACCTTGCCGGCGGCGATCTCGTCGCCGCCCAGCATGATCGCGGCCGGCGCCATGCGGCGGTCGGCGTACTTCATCTGGGCCTTCATGCCGGCCGAGCCGAGATAGACCTCGGCCGGGATGCCGGCGGCGCGCAGTTCGCCGACCACCGAGAAGTAGTGGGCCATGTCGTCGGGGGTGAAGGCGATCACCACCACCGGGCCGCGGACGGCGTCGCCGAGGTCGCGGCCAGCGGCGCGCAGCGCCGAGACCAGGCGCGAGACGCCGAACGAGAAGCCGGTGGCCGGCACCTGCTCGCCGGTGAAGCGGGCGACGAGGTCGTCATAGCGGCCGCCGCCGCCGATCGAGCCGAAGCGGACGCCGCGGCCCTTTTCGTCCTTGGTCTTGAGCAGCAGTTCGGCCTCGAACACCGCGCCGGTGTAGTATTCCAGCCCACGCACGATCGAGGGATCGAAGGCGGCGCGCTCGACGCCGACGCCGAGGCTGGTCAGGGCCTTGTCGATCGCGGCGAGTTCGGCGAGGCCGGCGTCGCCCTCGGCCGAACCGCCGATGATGTTCGCGATTTGATCAAGCGTCTCCGCACGGCCGCTGAGGCCCGCGCCGACGAAGGCCAGCACCGCTTCGGCGCCGGCGGCGTTGAGGCCCGCGCCCTTGGTGAAGTCGCCGGACTCGTCCTTGCGGCCTTCGCCCAGCAGCAGCCGCACGCCTTCCGGACCCAGGCGGTCGAGCTTGTCGACGGCGCGCAGCACCGCCAGCTTCTGGACGTCGTTCTGGACGCCGGCCGTGGTCAGCAGGCCATTGAGGAGCTTGCGGTTGTTGATCTTGATGACCGCCGAGCCGGCCGGCAGGCCCGCGGCCTCCAGGCCCTCGACCGCCATGGCGATGATCTCGGCGTCAGCCTCGGGCCGGGCCGAGCCGACGGTGTCGGCGTCGCACTGGATGAATTCGCGGAAGCGGCCGGGGCCGGGCTTCTCGTTGCGCCAGACCGGGCCGAACGCGTAGCGGCGGAACGGCTTGGGCAGGCCCTCCTTGGTCTCGGCCACAAACCGCGCCAGCGGCGCGGTCAGGTCGTAGCGCAGGGCCATCCACTGTTCGTCGTCGTCCTGCAGGGCGAAGACGCCCTCGTTCGGACGGTCGGCGTCGGGCAGGAACTTGCCCAGGGCGTCGGCGTACTCGAAGGCCCCGGTGTCGAAGGCTTCGAAGCCATAGCGTTCATAGACGGCGGAGACCTTGGCCAGGATCTGGCGCTCGGCGGCCAGATCACGGGCGCGGCGGTCGTTGAAACCGCGCGGGGCGCGGGCCTCGGGGCGGGGAGCGTCGGTCATGGCGCTCGCCTAGCGGGTCGCAGCGCGCGCGGCAAGGCGCGGCTGGGTTTGGGAAGCGGAGATGTCCATTCGTCGGGTCCTTTGGAAGGAGATGTTCGACGGATGGAGCTGGGATGCCCGGAGCCCCATCCGCTGGTGCGGGTGGCTCGGGCGGGGGTCGCTTTTAGGCCATGCGATCCCAGGCCGATCCCGCGTGTGCGGTCGGATGGTGATGGCCGTGATGGTGCGAAACCCGGGTCATTGCGACCCGGGTCTTAGACGCAATGTGTGAAGATAGCGAGTCGGAAGCTCAGGCCGGCTGCAGCTCGGCGAAGTCGCCCAGCTGGGCGGCCAGCGCCGTCTGGAAGGCCGGCCGCGCCTCGCACCTCGCCTGGTAGGCGGCCAGGTTCGGGAACTTCGCCATCAGGTCGGTGTGGCGCAGGTTGCGCAGCACCGTGACCATCATCAGGTCGCCGACGGTGAAGCCGTCCGCCTCCAGATAGTCCTTGTCGCCGAGGTTGGCGGCCAGTTCGCCCAGCCGTTGCTCGACGAAGGCGACGAGGCCCGGACGCCGCAGGCGGGCCCACTCCTGGTCAGCGTTGAAGAGATCGAGCTCGGCCAGGTTCTGGATCGGCGGCTCGATCGAGTTGAGGGCGGCGAACAGCCAGGTGGTGGCGCGGGCCTGCCCCGCCGGGTCGGCCGGCACGAGACCAGGCGCGCGGGCGGCGATGTGCAGCACGATCGCCCCGCTCTCGAACAGCTCCAGCTCGCCGTCGCGATAGACGGGGACCTGACCGAACGGCTGCAAGGCGCGGTAGGCGGCGGTCTCGCGGTCATCGAAATCGATCAGCCGGGCGCGATAGGGCAGACCGGCCTCCTCGAGCGCCCAGCGGACGCGCAGGTCGCGGACCAGGCCGCGGGCGAAGGGCGGAACCCACTTGAAGGCGGAAACCTCGATCATGATCAGGACTCCTTGGCGAGGTAGACGGCCAGCTTGTCGAGCAGCGAACTCCAACCGCCGATGTGGGAGTCGCGGGCCTCGACCGTGGCGAACGAAGTCTGGTGGAAGCGGAACAAGGTGCGGCCGCCGGCCAGCCGCCCAAAGGTGACGGTGACGGTGTGGTCACGCACGTCCATCGCGCCGTCGGCCCAGCCGAAGCTCATGACGATGCGTTCGGCCGGCACGATTTCCTTGTAGGCGCCCTGCATCCAGTGGTCGGCGCCCTTGTCGTCGCGAATACAGGCGCGATAGGCGCCGCCGACGCGGAAGTCCTGCTCGAAGGTGGTGGTGACGAAGTCCTTCGGCCCCCACCATCGCATCAGGTGCTCGGGCTTGGTCCAAACTTCGAAGACCAGCTCGGGCGGAGCTTCGAATACGCGCTCGATGAGCAGTTCGTCGTCCTGGAGGACGGCGGCGTTAGTCGTCGCGCTCATGATCCTTGGCCTCCTTGTTGGCCTGCAGTTCCGCAAGATAAGCGTCCATCCGCTCGAAGCTGCCGTCCCAGAACCGGCGGTAGTGCTCGATCCAGCCGGCGGCGTCCTTGAGCGGCCCCGCATTCAACTGACAGGGCCGCCATTGGGCTTCGCGCGTCCGTGAAACAAGGCCGGCCTGTTCGAGCACCTTCAGATGCCGGGAGACCGCCGGCAGGCTGATCTCGAACGGCTGGGCGAGATCAGAGACGGAGGCCTCGCCCAGGGCGAGGCGCGCCAGGATCGCGCGCCGGGTCGGATCGGCCAGGGCCTGGAAGGTGGTGCTGAGCGGGTCGGGCGTCGTTTTCATTTAACCTATAAGTTAATTAACCCATCAGTTAAATGCAAGGCCCGAGTCGATAGCTGCCGAAAGAGGTGTCGATCGAGCTAGCCCAGGGCGGGGGTGACGTACTCCATGCCGGCCAGCGCCGGGCTGGCGTCGGCGGCGTCGAAGCCGGCCATGATCCGCCCGAAGCGGCCCTGGACCAGGGCGCGCATATCGGGATGGGTGAAGATGTAGCGCTCGTCGGCCTGCACCGCTTCCAGCACCCGCTGGCCGACGCGTTCCGGATCGATGCCGCTGTCGACGAGCGAGCCGCCGGGCGTCGCGGCCGGCTCGGCGGGTCCGCCGTACTTGGCCTGACGGGTGCGGCCGGACTGGTTGATCTTGGTCTTCACGAAGCCCGGGCAGAGCACGGCGACGTTGATGTTCTCAGGCGCCAGTTGACCGGCCCAACCCTCGGACATGCCGACCACGGCGTACTTGGTGGCGGTGTAGGGCTCCATGCCCGGCACCGAGATCATCCCGGCCATCGAGGCGGTGTTGACGAAGCAGCCGCCCTCGCCGTGCGCGCGGACGTGCGGCAGGAAAGCCTCCATGCCGTAGACCACGCCCATCAGATTGACCGCGACGATCCAGTCCCAGTCGGCGGGCTTCACTTCGCCGATCGGACCGCCGGCGCCGACCCCGGCGTTGTTGCAGACCACATGCACCTTGCCGAAGGTCTCGACCGTCGCCTGGGCGGCGGCGACCACGGCGGCGCGGTCCCCGACGTCGCACAAGACGCTGGCGGTGCGGACCTGGCGGGCTTCGAGGTCTGCGACGGCCGCCTTCAGCGGCGCGTCTTCGATGTCGGCCAGCATGACGTTCATGCCCGCCCCGCCGAAGGCGTGGGCCATGGCCAGGCCAAGGCCGCTGGCCCCGCCCGTGATGAACGCGGTTTTTCCGGTCAGGTCGCGCATGTGGGCCTCCCCCTGTTGTTGTTCTGACTTAGACCTTGAGCCGGCTCACCAGCCGCTCGGTCGACGGATCATGCGCGCCGCGCGGCCCGCCTTCCAGTTCGCCGAGGATGCGGGTCGCCAGCGTCTTGCCCAGCTCCACGCCCCACTGGTCGAAGCTGTTGATCCGCCAAAGCACGCCTTCGACGAAGGTCTTGTGCTCGTAGAGCGCGATCAGCGCGCCCAGCGCCTGGGGCGTCAGACGGTCCAGCAGGATGAAGCTGGACGGCCGGTTCCCGTGAAAAGTCTTCTGCGGGGCGAGAACGTCGATGGCGGCGGGGGCCATGCCCTGAACGGCCAACTCGGCGCGCACTTCGCTTTCCGGCTTGCCGACCATCAGCGCCTCGGCCTGGGCGATGGCGTTGGCCAGCAGCTTGGTCTGGTTGGACGGCTCGCCCTCGGTGGCCTGCGCCACGGCGACGATGTCCAGCGGGATGATGTCGGTTCCCTGGTGCATCAGCTGGAAGAAGGCGTGCTGGACGTTCGTGCCGGCGTCGCCGAACACCGCCGCAGCGGTGGCGCGGGGGACCGGCTTTCCGTCGACCCCGGCCTGCTTACCGTTGGATTCCATCTCCAGCTGCTGGAGGAAGTTGGGCAGCAGCCGCAGGCGCTGGGCGTAGGGCACCACCGCGCGGATCGGGCGGTGGAGGCCGTTGCGGTTGAAGATGTGAGCCAGGGCCAGCAGCACCGGGGCGTTGGCCGCCAGCGGCGCGCGGCGGAAGTGGTCGTCCATGGCGCGCGCACCGGCCAGCAGCTCCTCGAACGCCTCGGGACCGAGCGCGATCACGCAGGACAGCCCGACCGCCGACCACACCGAATAGCGGCCGCCGACCCAGTCGCGGAACCCGAAGATCTGGTCGGCCGGGACGCCGAAGGCCTGGGCCACCGCGGGCGCCGCGGAGACGGCGAGCAGGTGCGCGTCGCCGGCCTGGCCGAGCGCGGCACGCAGCCAGGCGCGGGCGACGGTGGCGTTGGCGATGGTCTCCTGGGTGGTGAAGGTCTTGGAGACCACAACCACCAGGGTGCGGGCCGGGTCGAGGCCGTCGAGCGCCAGGGCCATGTCGGCCGGATCGACGTTGGCGGCGAAGCGCAGCTCGATCTGGGGCGCTAGCGGACGCAGCGCCTCCCAGACCAGGCGCGGGCCGAAGTCCGAGCCGCCGATGCCGATATGGACGATGGCGCTGAACGCCTGGCCCGTCGCCCCGCGCTTGCCGCCCGAGCGGATGGCGTCGGCGATGGCGGCCATGGCGGCGCGCGTGGCGTCGACCTCGGCCGAAACCGGCTCGCCCTTGGCTGCGAAGGCCGCGCCCTTCGGCGCGCGCAGGGCCATGTGCAGGGCGGCGCGGTCCTCGGAGGGATTGACCGCCTCGCCAGCGAACTGGCGATCGCGGGCGGCCTCGATCCCGCCGGCGCGGGCCAGGTCCAGGGCGGTCTCGAACTCGCCCAGCGACCAGGGCTGCTTCGACAGGTCGAGCAGCAGCTCCGGCGCCTCGACGCTGAGCCGGTCCAGGCGGTCGGGCTCGGATTTGAACAGGTCGGCGATGCGACGCTCGCGGGCGTCCTGGGCGGCGGTTTCCAGCGTGGTCCAGGCGGCGGCGAGGTCGGTCATGCGAAACCCTTCTGAAGGCGATAGCGGGGCGTTTACGGTATCGCCGTTAGCAAAAGGCGCCCGGCGTGTCTTGGGCGATTCCAGGAAGGTCGCGGCCGACGTCTCGCGCGCCGACGCAATGCGCCCGGTCGTCCGGCCAACCGCCGCGCTGGCTGGCCGCGGGCGCCGCCTGAGGCCCTACTCCGAGTACTTGATCGTGCAGCCGTAGGGCTTGCTGACCGGGGTCGACACCGCGCGACCGGCCTTGATGTCCGACAACGCCGCCGAGACGTAGTTCTTGGCGCCCTTGAGGCTAGCCGGATCGGCGGTCGGCCTGTCGTCGATGCCGCCCATGTAGGCGAGCTTGCCGGTCTGATCGACGATGTACATGTGCGGCGTGGTCTTGGCCGCGTAGGCGCGGCCGACCTGGCCGGCGGGATCGAGCAGCAGGGCCGTGGAGCCGGCGCCGTTGGTCGCCTTCCAACCCTTGGCCTGGGCGCCCTCGACATAGCCTTGCTTGCCCGGCGCCGAGGAGATCAGGGTCAGCCAGACCACGCCGTCCTTTGCGGCGCCCTTCTGCAGGCCCTGCATGTTGCCGGACTTGTAGTGCTTCTGAACGTAGGGGCAGCCGTCGTTGGTCCATTCGAGGACCACAGTCTTGCCCTTGAACTCCGACAGCGAGCGGGTCTTGCCGTCGGCGTCCTTGACGGTGAAGGCGGGGGCGGCCTGGCCGACGACAGGGGCGGCATAGGCGGCGGGCGCCGTGAGCGCGAGCGCGGCGGCGAAGAGGATCGAACGACTGAGCATGGGTGCCTCCTTTGCGGGATCAGCGGCCTTGCGCGTCCTTCAGAGCCCGGACGACGAGGCCTTCGGTAAGGATCTGCGGCAGGATAACGCCCTCGCCGCCCTTGGCGCCATACACGAGGTAGAGGGGAACGCCCGCACGCCCGTGCTTGGCGAGTTCGGCCTCGATCTCTGCATCTTTTCGCGTCCAGTCCGCCTTCAAGTAGACCGCACCGGTGTCCTTGAAGGCGTCGGCGACCGCCTGGCTGGTCAGAGCCACGCGCTCGTTGACCTGGCAGGTCACGCACCAGGCGGCGGTGAAGTTCACCAACACCGGCTTGCCGGCGGCCTGGGCCGCGGCGAGCTTCTCGGGCGAATAGGGTTCGTAGGGGACGTTCGCCTTGCCGCCGCCGCCGGAAGCGGCGACCGCCGCGCCGGGCTCGGCGTAGTTCGGCCAGATGGCGGCGAGCGCGGCGATCAGCGCCAGCACCCCGCCCACGGCGGCGGGCGCGATCACCGAGGCGCCGTTTGCATGGCGGCGCTGGGCGACGCCGAGCAGCCAGGCGCCCAGCGCCAGCACGATCGCCGCCATGAAGATCCGCGCCAGGGCGGTGTCGCCGGCCTGCAGGGTCAGGACCCAGACCAACCAGGCGGCCGCGCCGTACATCGGGAACGCCAACAGCTTCTTGAACCCGTCCATCCACGGGCCGGGCTTGGGCAGGCGGGCCAGCAGCCCCGGCACGAAGGCGGCCAGGGCGAACGGCGCGGCGAAGCCGAGGCCGAGCGCCAGGAAGACGGTCAGGGCGGCGGGCGCGCTCTGGGTCAGCGCCCAGCCAAGGGCCGGGGCCATGAACGGCGCGGTGCAGGGCGCGGCGACCACCACGGCCAGGGCGCCGGTGAAGAAGGCTCCGGCCAAGCCGCGCTTGCCGGCCAGACCCGTGCCGACGCCCTGCAGCGAGGAGCCGACCTCGAACACGCCCGACAGATTAAGGGCCACAGCCAACATCAGCAGGGCCAGTCCAGCCACCACCGGCGGCGACTGCAGCTGGAAGCCCCAGCCGACGGCCGCGCCGCCGGCGCGCACGGCGATCAGCGCCAGGGCCAGCGCCAGGAAGGTGGCCAGCACCCCGACCAGGAAGGCCAGCCCCTGTCCTTGCGCAGCGCGGCGGTCGTGCGCGTGGCCGGCCAGCGAGGCGGCTTTCATCGCCAGGATCGGGAAGACGCAAGGCATCAGGTTGAGGATCAGGCCGCCCAGGAAGGCGAAGGCCGCGGCCAGCGGCAGGCCAAGCGAGCCGCCCGCGCCGCCGCCGGTCTTGGCGGGCGGGCCGAGGCCCGCAGCGCCGGCTGGGAGCGCCCCCTCGGCGGCGGAGATCTCGTAGGATTTGCCGCCCACGGTCAGCACCCCGGCCATGGCGGTCGGGGTCTGCGGCTGCTGGAAAGCGTAGCCCGGCGTCAGGGCCAGGGTCAGGCCGTCGGGGCCGCGCTCGATGGCCTGCGGCTTGGCGTGGTCGATGACCGTGGAGTCGAAGGGGAAGAAGTAGGCGTCCGAGAGGTCGACGCCCTTCAGCGCCTCGCCGGTGATGGCCAGAGCCAGCATCGCCCCCTGCTTGGAGAAGGCGCCGGAGAGGCCGGCCGGGGCCGGCGCATTGGCCAGGGTCTTGGCGATCGGACCGCTCCACTCGGGGTTCGGCTCGGCCAGGCCCTCGGCGACCGGCAGCGACAGGGTCAGCTCGGCGTCCTCGGGAACGCAGATCTCCTCGCAGACCAGGAACGAGGCCTGGGCCTTGAGGGTGACGGTCTCGCCCGGCTTGGCGCTGGCCGGCGCGGTGATCGGCACCGGCAGCAGCACCTCGTCCTTGTAGCCGTAGTTCATCAGCGGCCCGGTCGGCTGGCGCGTGGGCGCGGGCCAGACGATCTCGCCGGCGGTCCAGCCGCCCGGCAGGGTCCAGGCGATCCGGGTGGCCTCGCCGCTGTCGCCGGAATTGCGCCAGTAGGTGTGCCAACCCTTGTCGATCTTCTGGCGCAGGGCGACGTAGGTGGTCGCGCCCGGCGCGATCGACTGGTCGCGCGCCACCAGTTCAGCGACCAGGTGGCCGGTGTCCACCGGCTGGGCGGCCGCAGGCAGCGCCCAGACGAGAGTGAAAGCCGCCAGGAGCTTCGCAAGAAGGCGCGTCATCCGGTCATCCCGATCAGGTACGTCCGCTATATGGCCCGCCGGAGCCCGCGCGCAAAGCGACGCTGACGTCGCGAGGGTCCTATTCGGCCAGGGCCAACCAGCGGCGCGGCCATTTCCAGCCCAAGGGGCGCACCTCGCCGGGTTTCAGCGCCAGCGTCTTGACGGTGCGCGGGGCCAGCGGCCCGATGACGTGGACCGGCTCCAGCCCCTTCACCGGACTGGTCGCCACGCCGCCGATCAGCATGGCGCGGTCGATGGCGGTCCATTCAGCCTTGTTGCGGTCCTCGTGGCCGACCGCGAAGAAGTGGCGCACGGGCGCCGGCTCCCCCGCCAGTTCGATCATCACCCCGATCAGCCAGCCGCTCACGCATGTTCCCGGTCGTAATGGGCCGCGGCCGCCTGCAGGGCGGCGATGTCATCGGCGCAGAGCAGAGGCCGCAGCGCCTCGAACTTGGACTTGCTCCAGCCATAGATCCCCAGCGCCGTCAAAGCCGCCACGGTCGCGTCGGGGAACCGCGGACGAACCGGAACCGCCGGATTGCCGGCCACGATCATGTAGGGCGCGACGTCCTTGGTCACGATCGCGCCCGAGGCGACCACGGCGCCCTCGCCGATCGTGACGCCGGGCATCAGCATGGCCCGCATGCCGATCCAGGCGCCGTCGCCGATCACCGTATCGCCCTTGCCGACGTAGGCGTCGAGGATGACGTCGGCGAACGGATAGAGGCTGAACCAGTCGGTGCGGTGCGTGTGGTTGCCGCCCATCAGGATCACCGCCTCGGCGCCGATGCAGACATAGTCGCCGATGTGGAGCTGATCGATCGGCCACTGCGGCTCCCAGGCCGCCAGGCTGTAGGCGTCGCCATAGTGATAGCGGACGACGCTGTCCTCGAACGAGCCCGACCAGGCGTCGCTATAGTAGCTGCCAGTCCCGCGGATGTGGATGTTGGGGTTCTTGACCGTCTCGTGGAGGTACTCGACGCGAGACCAGTGCTTGGGTGAAGTCATGACGCTGCTGTCTAGACGCGGGCCCTGCTCGAAACAAAGCACAAAAGCTCGACTTGTCACCGTCAGGCGCGATGATCGGCGAATCAGCGTTTTTCCGAGATTGGAGTGCGTACCGTGCCCGCGTCGTTCGATGACATCGAAATGGGTCAGGTGGTTTCGTTGGGAGAGATCCCGGTCGAGCCCGCCGCGCTCGAAGCCTTCATCACCGCCTTCGCGCCAGGCTGGCCGCTGGAGCGGGGCGCGCCGGACGCCATGGTCTATGCGCTGTGGTGCCGGCTGGACGCCGCCTCGGCGATGGAGTGGCCGCAGACCAAACGTCTGGGCGTCGACGCCCTGCGCTGGGCGCGCAACCCGCCGGCCGGCGAGACCCTGCGCGGCCGCATGACCGTGATGGGCAAGGACCCGGTCGGCGACGGCAAGGGCATCATCATCGCCCAGCATGACCTGCTCGACGAGGCCGGTCGGCTGGTCTTCTCCTGCCTGACCCGCAGCGTCTTCGCGCGGTAGAGCCAGAAACGAAAACGGCGGGCCGCAAGGCCCGCCGTTCCGAAGTTCAGCTCCAGACCACGCCTTAGGCGTTGGCGGCCGCGGGGACCTGCGGCGCGCGGGCCATGGCCAGGGCGATCAGGCGATCCCAGCCGGCCAGCGAGACCAGGTGGGCATAGATCTGGGCCAGGGCGCCGTTGTCGCGCAGCTCGATGAACTTGTCGTGCGGCAGGGCGTTCAGCTTCTCTTCCGAGACGCCGAAGTACTCGGCGATGGTCTGCTGCGGGCCGGCGCTGCCGTCCGGATTGGTCGGGGTGAAGAGCGCCTTCTTGGTCTCGAACAGGTCCAGGCCCTTCAGCAGGTCCACGAAGCTCTGGGTGCGCTGGCGCTCCATCTCGTAGTCGTTGCAGAAGTTGATGCAGTTCTGGGTGTACTCGGTCGGCTTGCCGTCCGCGTCGAAGAACAGCATGTCGGCTTCGGCCTTATCGACGATGAACTCGGCCGAGCGGTCGATGCAGAGCACCATCTGGCCGGCGTTGTTGTCGGTCGCGAAGACGAACGGATAGCGGCGGATATAGGCCGGGACGTAGACGCCCGGCTCGAACAGGCCGTTTTCCTGCAGGAACATGTTCTGGCCGAGGTTCAGGCCCATGACCGCCAGCGGGATCTTGTCGTCGCCGACGAAGATGATCGGGCCGCAGAGCGACGAGACGCCAAATTCGGTGACCGTCAGCGGGACCGCGTGACCTTCCTTGGCGAAGGTGAACGGGCCCGGCAGGCTCTTCACGCCCAGGCCGCTGTGCAGGTCGATGGAGAGCGGTTCCGGCTTCGAATAGAAAAGCACGTTGCCGGTGATCTGACCCATGCCGGTCGGGGTTTCGTTCGCCATGAAATACCTTCGATGATCCTGGGCGATAATGGGGTTGCGCGAGCGGGCGTTTCTTAGGTGCGCCGTCTCGAGCGAAGTCGCCGCTTCTACCTGATCGGGCAGGCGCCCGCAAACCTGCACGCAGCCCGCTTGCCTCCGCCGGGGCGAACCGCTTCAATTCGCCCCATTCGATAAGGCCGCCAAGGCCACATACCGGAGGATATATTTTGCCGATCTTTTATCCCGACATTCTGAATCAGAAGACCCCCGCCCGTACTTTCACTTACGGGGACAAGGACGTGATGCTCTACGCCCTGGGCGTGGGCATGGGCCGCGATCCCATGAACGAGACGGAGCTGGCCTTCGTCTACGAAAAGAATCTCAAGGTCATCCCGACCGCCGCGACCGTTCTGGCCGCCGGCGCCAAGGCGACCGGGCCGGCTCCGGAAATGCCGGCCGACCATCGCCCGAGCCAGATCAACTTCCTGATGGTCGTGCATGGCGAACAAAAGGTCGAACTGCACAAGCCGCTCACCGCCGGCGGCACCTACACCGCCCAGAGCCGCACGGCCGGCGCCTTCGACAAGGGCGAGGGCAAGGGCGCGGTCATCATCAACGAGACCATCTGGACCGACGAGAAGGGTGAAAAAGTCGCCACCCTGACCGGCTCCACCTTCGCCCGCGGCGACGGCGGCTTCGGCGGCCCGTCGGAAGGCGCGCCCGAACCGCACGTGGTCCCGACCCGCGCGCCGGACATCTCGGTCGACTTCGACACCCTGCCTGACCAGGCGCTGCTCTATCGTCTGAACGGAGACCGCAACCCGCTGCACTCCGATCCGGACATCGCCAAGCGGGCGGGCTTCGACCGGCCGATCCTGCACGGCCTGTGCACCTACGGCATCACCTGCCGCGCCGTGCTCCAAGCGATCACCGACTTCGATCCCGACCAGATCTATTCGCACCAGGCCCGCTTCTCGGCGCCGGTGTTCCCGGGCGACACCATCACGGTCGACCTCTGGAAAGACGGCAAGAACATCTCGTTCGAGGCGCGCGTGAAGGCGCGCAACGTCACCGTCATCAAGAACGGGCTGACCGTCCTGCGGTAGTTCGTCCGCCTCCGGAACGGTTCCCAAGGCTTGGGAGCCGTTCTAGAGAGGCGCCATGATCCGTAGCTTCAGCATTGTCGCCGGCGTGGCCATGGCCGCCGGTCTCGCCGCCTGCGCCGCCACCTCCGCGCCCGACGCGCCGCCGGTGGACGAGAGCCTGGCGCCCGCGCCGCTCAATCCGCTGCCGACCGACCTGACCGGCTATCTCGCCGAGAGCGATCTCGACGGCGCGGCCCTGCTCGGTCCGCCGCCGACGCCGCAGAGCCTGACCGGCCAGGCCGACCGCGCCCGCTATGAAGAGACCCGCGCCCTGGCCGGCTCGCCGCGCTGGAAGCAGGCGGTCGTCGAGAACGACCTGTGGGGCGGCGGAGCGCTGAAGCAGTACGCCTGCAAGCTGGGCGTCTCGATCGACGAGAAGCAGACGCCCACGGCCCTGAAGATCATGCACCGCGTCGAGCTGGACGTGCGCGCGGTCGGCAAGCCCGCCAAGGACCACTATGACCGCCCGCGCCCGATGATCGGCGACGACAAGCCGATCTGCATCCCGCGCGAGGACTGGATGAAGACCAACGCCTCCTATCCGTCCGGCCACTCGATGACCGGCTGGGCCTGGGCGCTGATCCTCGCCGAACTGGCGCCGGCCAAGGCCGACGCCATGCTGGAAGTCGGCAAGCAGATCGGCGAGAGCCGGATCATCTGCGGCGTGCACTACGCCAGCGACATCGAGGCCGGCCGCACCCTGGCCAGCGCCATGGTCGCGCGGCTGCATGGCGATCCGCAGTTCCAGAGCGACATGAAGAAGGCCCGCAGCGAAATCGCCCGCGCCAAGGCTGCGCCGAGCGGTTGCGCCGCCTAGGGCCGCACAGCCCGATAGAGCACGGTCGGGCGCATCGGATCGCCCAGTTCGTGGCCCGGTCCCGGGAAGCCGCTCAGTTCGGCGTCGTAGGTCATGCCGAGCCGCTCCATCACCGCGCGAGAGCGCAGGTTGACGGCTGCAGTGATGGCGTCGATCTCGGGGAGGTCGAGGCGGGTGAAGCCGTCGTCGAGGACGGCGCGGGCGGCCTCGGTCGCATAGCCATGGCCCCAGGCCTGGCGGCTCAGCCGCCACCCCACGTCGATGAACGGCGGCACCGGCAGATCCTCGAATGAGGGCATCAGGCCGCAGGACCCGATGAAGGCGCCGTCCGACCGCCGCTCGATCGCATAGCGACACATGCCGAGCCGGGCGAAGGCGTCGTGGGCGCGCTCCATGTAGGCGCGGGCCCGCTCACGGGTCAGCACCCCGCCCAGCCAGCGCATGACCTCCTCGTCGCGCGACATCGCCGCGAACGGCTCGAGGTCCTCCTCGCGCCATTGGCGCAGGATCAGGCGTTCGGTTTCGATCATCGGCGCGCCTTGTGAACGAGACTGCGGCGCAGGCGATGGCCATCCGGATACAGCGGGTGGTCGAAGTCGAGGCTCGGCTCGGCGACCATCCCGAGGCGTCGCATGACCGCCTGCGAGCGCAGATTGGCCGGCGCCGTCATGGCGGTGATTTCCGGCAGGTCCAGGCGGCCGAAGCCGTCGGCGATCACCGCCCGGCAGGCCTCGGTCATGTAGCCCTGCCCCCAGGCCTCGCGACGCAGGACCCAGCTCATGTCGGTGAAGGACGCCAGCACATCGGCGAGCATCTCGTGGCCGGGCATCAGGCCGGTGACGCCGACGAAGGCCTCATCCGCCTTAGTCACGACGGCGAAGCGGCCCATGCCGTGGCGGGCGAACGAAGCGTGGGCGCGATCCATGAAGGCTCGGGCCTCCTCGCGCGTCAGCACGCCGCCCATCCACTCCATCACCTCAAGATCGGCGGACATCGCGGCCAGGTCGTCGAGGTCTTCGTCGCGCCATTGGCGCAGGATCAGCCTCTCGGTCTCCAGCCTCATCGGCGGGCCGTGTAGAGGACGTGACGCCGAAGTGGATGGTCGGCCGCCAGGCGCGGATGATCGAAGTCGCGGGCGGGGTCGGCGACCATGCCGATGCGCCGCATCACCGCCTGCGAGGCGAGGTTGGTCGCCGCCGTGAAGGCGATGAACTCCGGCGCGTCGATATGTTCGAAGGCCCAGTCGAGCGCGGCCTTTGCGCCCTCGGTGGCCAGGCCCTGCCCCCAGACGTCCGGGCTGAGCCGCCAGCCCATCTCGATCGCCGGCGCGACCGGGAGGTCGGTGACGGGCGCGAGCCCGATCATGCCGATCAACCGGCCGTCGGCCTTGAGTTCGGCCGCCCACAGGCCCCAGCCCAGCTCGTCGATCTCGGCGTTGATGCGGTTCAGCGTCCGATCGCTGGCCGCGCGGTCGATCGGACCGCCCAGCCAGTCGCTGACCCGGGGGTCGCCGTTGATCGCCGCGAAGGCTTCGCGGTCCTCCTCGCGGAAGCGGCGCAGGACAAGGCGGGGCGTCTCGATCATGCCTCAGCCTAACTGTCATCCCGGAAAACCCGAAGGGTTTGTCCGGGACCCATTCGCACCGTCTGGCGGAAGGTGGCAAGGCGTCGCCGCTTCCGGCGCCATCGACGTTCATGGGTCCGGGACAGCCACTGCGTGGCTTCCGGGATGACACACTCAGTTAGGCCGGCCGCCCCTGTGCGAGCGCCCCGTAGAGATCGGTGCGGCGGTCGCGGAAGAAGCCCCAGGCGGCGCGATGGGTCTGCAGGAAGTCCAGGTCGAAGCTGGCCTGGACGATGCCTTCGTCGCCGCGGCCCAATTCCGAGACCAGGTCGCCGCGATGGTCGGCGATGAACGACGAGCCGTAGAAGGTCTGGCCGCCGTTCGGGTAGCCGTCCCAGGGCTCGAAGCCGATGCGGTTGGCGCCGACCACCGGAATGACGTTGGAGACCGCGTGGCCCTGCATGGCGCGCCGCCAGGGCAGCGCGGTGTCGAGGCTGGGGTCATGCGGCTCCGAGCCGATGGCGGTCGGGTAGAACAGCACCTCGGCGCCCATCAGCGCCATGGCGCGGGCGCACTCGGGGTACCACTGGTCCCAGCAGATGCCGACGCCCAGCCGGCCGAAGCGGGTGTCCCAGACCTTGAAGCCGGTGTCGCCGGGCCGGAAGTAGTACTTCTCCATGTAGCCCGGCCCGTCGGGGATATGGCTCTTGCGATAGACCCCCATCAGCGAGCCGTCGGCGTCGATCATCACCAGGCTGTTGAAGTAGTGCGGACCTTCCTTCTCGAAGATCGAGACCGGGATCACCACGCCCAGCTCGGCCGCCAGCGGCGCCAGGGCGACGACGCAAGGATGCTCGCGCCAGGGATAGGCCTGGGTGAACCAATGCTCCTCCTGCGCCACGCAGAAGTACGGCCCCTGGAACAGCTCCGAGGGCAGGATCACCTGCGCGCCCTTGCCCGCGGCCTCGCGGATGAAGGCTTCGGTCTTCTTGATGTTGGCCGCCAGGTCCATGCCGTAACTGGTCTGGATCGCGGCGACGTTGATCGTGCGGGCCATCAGGCGGGCTCCTGCTGGGTGATGCAGTGGAAGGATCCGCCGCCGGTCAGGATGGCCATCGACGGCAGGCCGATCACCTTGCGATCCGGGAACACGCTTTCCAAGGCCTGTAGCGCCAGATCGGCCGCCTGACCCTCGCCATAGGTCGGCATGATCACCGCGCCGTTGGCGATGATGAAGTTCATGTGGCTGGCCGGCGCGGCCTTGCCCTCGGCGCCCTCGATCCAGCCGGGCGAAGGAATACGCACGACCTTCAGCTCGCGGCCCGCCGCATCGGTCGCCTCGGCAAGTCGCCGGGCGGCGTCGTCATAGGCCTCGATATTGACGTCGCCGCGCCCGAATCCGACCGGGCAGACCGCCACGCCCGGCGCCACGAAGCGGGCCAGGTTATCGACGTGGCCGTCGGTGTGGTCGTTGGCCAGGCCATCGCCGAGCCAGATGGTCTTGGTCGCGCCGAACGCCTGGGCGAACGCGGCTTCCGCGACATCCTGCGTCCAGCCCGCGTTGCGGTTGGGGTTGAGCACGCACTGGCCGGTGGTCAGCACCGTGCCGGCGCCGTCGTGGTCGACCGCGCCGCCCTCCAGGATGAAGTCGTGGGCGTTCAGCTTCACGCCCGACGCGGTCGCGATCTGGGCGGCGACCTCGTCGTCGTGGTCCAGCTGGTACTTGCCGCCCCAGCCGTTGAACTGGAACCCCTGGGCGACGTCGGCGCCGCCGCTCTTGGCGAAGATCGGGCCGGTGTCGCGCAGCCAGATGTCGCCGAAGCGGCCGGGCACGATCTCGATCCCGGCCACGTCGCCGAGCAGGCGACGGGCGTCGGCCTCGCCGGCGGCGCTGCCGGTCAGCAGACGCACGCGCTCAGCGCCGGGGCCCGCCAGGGCGCGCGCCAGAGCCGCGACCTCTTCCTGGGCCTGGGGGAGATCGTCCTCCCAAAGGTCCTCATGGCTGGGGAAGCCCAGCCACATGGCGCGGTGCGGAGCCCATTCGGCGGGAACGAGAACGGTCATGGCCTGCCTTCATCCAATGAACGCGCGCAGATGGGCGGACGCGGCCCCCCCGTCAAGCGTCGCATAGAAAAAGGGGCGGCCCGTCGCCGAGCCGCCCCCTTCGATCTGGTTCTAAGCCCGAGGTCTTAGAACTTGTACTTCGCGCCGATCTTGATCTGCCACAGCGAGTTTTCGCTGCGCAGGAACGGCTTCACCGGCTGCTGGAAGGCGCCGCCGACGCCGGTGCCCGAGTAGGTGTAGGTCGCGCCCGGAGCCGCGCAGGCGCCGGCCGCGCCATTGCCGCACTGGACGTTCACCACCGGCACGCCGCGGTAGAAGTCGTACTGCTCGACAATGCCCCACTCGTCGTTGAGCAGGTTCCCGAGGTTCTCGATGTCCATGTAGACCTCGAGCTTGGCGCCGTTCGGGAAGAAGGCCGGCAGTTCCTGGCTGATGCGCAGGTCGACCGTGGTCACGTCCGGGTTGGTATGCGAGTTCCGCGGCACGATCTTGCCCGCGTAGCCGATCAGGCCCGATTGCTGCAGGAAGGCGTTGAACGCCGCCACGTCGAAGCCGGCCGCGTAGTTGACGCGCGGGTCCGAGGTCGCGGTGACCTGGCCGCCGCTCGCCGCCGGGACGTAGAGCAGCGCGTTCGACGAGGCTTGGCGGCCCGAGTAGCTCGAGACCGAGTTGCCGAAGTCGTTGTCGAAGCCGCTCGTGGCGCTGTTGGCGAAGGTGTAGCTGAACGGCAGGCCGGTGCGGCTTTGCGCGAACATGCGGATCGAGGTCTCGTTGTCGCCGAAGAACTTGCGGGCGTACGAGACGTCGAACGCGAAGCGCTCGCGGATCTCGTAGTCAGACGTCGCCGCCGGCGGGTTCTGGACGTCGAACGAAGCGAACCGGGTGTAGCTCGACTGGGCGATCGAGCTGGTCATCGGGTTGGCGTCGGTCGCCTCGGTGTGGGTGTAGATGAACTTGCCGCCCAGACCTTCCAGGAAGCCTTCGTTCCACTCCTTGGCGATGGTGATCGCGTAGGATTCCGAGCCGCCCTTGTCGGTGTTGGCCAGCATCATGTCGTAGGAGTTGCCGGTCAGGTCGCCCGTGGTCGTGCGGCCGTAGACCGGACGACCGTCCGGCGCGACGCCGATCTGACGGGCGCGCAGGTCGGTCCAGTACAGCGCGTTCTGGTTCGACATGCGCACGTAGTCGGCCTGGACCAGCCAGCCGTCGCCGAAGCGGCCGAGGTCGAACTCATAGCCGACCGACAGGTTGCCCTTCCAGGTCACCGGGATCTGGAATGTCGGGCTGACGACGTTGGTGTTGCCGCCGCGCGGGGTGAACGTGCAGCCCGTCGGCGCCTTGGTGATGTCGACGTTGGTCAGGTTGGCGCCGGTGCAGACGGCGTTGGTCTGGTTGACGCCGTTGTTCGAGAAGGCGTTCGAGACCCAGACGTTCAGGCCGGTCGACGAGAAGCCGCCGAAGCCGCCGGAGACGCGCAGGCGGTCCATCGGCGCCCAGTTGAACGACACCCGCGGCAGCACGACGAACTTGCCGTCGAGGTTCTGCTGGTTCGAGAAGCCATTCCGCGACTGGAACGCCGAGTTGTAGGTCGGCATGTCGTCCATCGAGTAGCTGTCGAGGCGCACGCCCGCCAGAACATCGAGGTTCGGCAAGATCTGGATGCGATCTTCCGCATAGGCGCTGGTCAGGCGGTAACCGAAGGTGGCCGCGCCGAGGCGGGCGGTGCCCAGGGTCGCCGGAACCGTGCCGCCGTTCGGATCGACGCCGCCGGTCAGGGTGAAGCCCGAGGCGACCTTGTTCAGGTAGTTGGCGTAGCTCGAGAAGGTGTAGCTGCCGAGCGAGTTGGCGACAAAGACGTTGAAGACGTCGTCCTGTTCGGTCCGCAGACCGACCATGAAGTCGTGGATGCCGTAGTGGTAGCGGGCGATCGCCTCGAGGGTGTCGACCTTCACGTTCAGATAGTTGTCGTGACGGTTGATGTCGGCCCCGTAGCGGAACTGGGCGCTGCCCGCGCCCGGCAGCACGCCCGGCATGTCGTTCACGGTGACGTCGACTTGGCCGACGCTCAGGCCGCCGAGCGGCAGCTGCTGGGTGTCGGTTTCCTTGCGCGAGTAGCGCAGCTCGGTCGAGAAGGCGTCCGTCCACTGCGAGTTCAGCTGGGCGGTGTAGACCGTCAGCTCCTCGACCTTGTTGTAGTCGTTGGTTTCGAGGCCGATCCGCGGCTGGGTGACGCTGTTGCCCTGGGCGAAGGTCGAGGTGACCGAGCCGTTCAGCGAGTTGCCCTTCGTGCTCTGCCACGAGAACTCGGCGCGGTGGTTGTCGGTGATGTTCCAGTCCAGTTTGACGAGCTTCTTCTCGTCCTCGACCGGGAAGGCGCCCGACAGGAAGTTGCCCGGATCGTAGCCGTAGAGGCGCTTGGTGTCGGCCTGGAACTGGTCGACCGCGCCGGTGGTGATGCGCGGGATGACGACCGAAGCGCCCGAGTCGACCGGGCCCTCGTCGAAGCCCAGCTCGCCGTCGAACTTTTCGTAGGCGGCGAAGAAGAACAGGGTGTCCTTGATGATCGGGCCGCCCAGGGTGAAGCCCCAGGTCTTTTCCTCGAAGGCCGAACCGGCCGGCTTGCCGCGGATGGTGTCGCCCTGGAAGTCGCGGCCGCTTTTTTCGCCGAACAGCGAGCCCGAGAAGTCGTTGCCGCCCGACTTAAGCACGGCGTTGATCTGGCCGCCGGTGAAGCCGTTGTTGATCGGGCTGTAGGGGGCGATCGAGACGTTGACCGCGCCGACGGCGTCCAGCGGGAACGGCGAGCGCTGGGTCGGATAGCCGTTGTTGTTCAGGCCGAAGTCGTCGTTCTGGCGGACGCCGTTGACGGTCAGCTGGTTGAAGCGGGTGTTGGTGCCGGCGAAGGACAGCGCGTCCTGGTTCGAGACGTCGATGGTCGCGAACGGGTCGAGGCGAGCGAAGTCCTTGATGTCGCGGCTGATCGACGGCAGCGACTCGATCGCGGCGGCCGTGAAGTTCGTCGACGGGCCGCCTTGGCTCGGCGCGGCCAGCGCACCGGTGACCACCAGCTCTTCGACCGCAGCGGAGCCCGCGCGGAACATGTCGAGCTGGACGTTGGCCGGGTCGCCGACCCCGACGCTTTGCAGCGTCGCTTGGGTGCGTTCGAAATCCGCCGCGGTGGCGACGATGCGGTACGGGCCGCCAACGCGCAGGCCGCGGGCCGAGAAGTAACCGTCGGCGCCGGTGACCGAGGTCGAGGTCGCGCCGGTCGGGACGTGAGTCACCGTCACCGTGGCGCCGGCCACGCCCGCGCCGCTTTCATCCGTAACCTGACCACGCACAGAGCCGGTGGTTTCCTGCGCGTACACCGCGCTGGACATGGCGCACACAAGTGCAGTCAACGCCGCGCCGCCGGCGAGCCTATTCATCATTCGCATTGAGGTCCCCTAATCCATCGGAAATGGGATGAACGCTGGGTCCATGCCCCCCACTTCTGGTGGTCCCTATAGCTTGGAAAATTCGCCCGTGGGTGACGGAATCGTGACGACCTGGTCACTTGACGTGACGGACGCCAAATAAGCTGGCGCCTGTCGCTTTACAGACACGCTGGCGCGCGCAAATTTCCGGCCCTATGCGACGCAAAGAGGCGGCCTTGTCCACCAAACCACTGTCAGAGCACGGAATCGACCGCCATTGGCGCGCCGTCCTGATGATCACCCTGGCGCTGACCGCCGTGCGGATGGTCGCTCTGTTCGCCACCCCGCTCGAGCTCTATCCCGACGAGGCTCAGTACTGGCTTTGGTCGCGGACCCTCGACTGGGGCTACTATTCCAAACCACCGATGGTGGCGTGGCTGATCTGGGCGACGACCTCGATCGGCGGCGACGCTGAGCCGTGGGTGCGGTTCGCAGCTCCGCTGCTGCACGCGGTGACCACCTTCTGCGTGTTCGCGATCGGCCGGCGGCTCTACGATTCGACCACCGGCTTCGCCGCCGCGGTGCTGTACCTGCTGATGCCGGCGGTGCAGCTGTCCTCGCTGGTCGCCGCGACCGACGCGCCGCTACTCCTGTTCCTGGCCCTGGCGCTGCTGGCCTATGTCGAGATGCCGGCCGGGGATGCGCGCCGCCGGCTCTGGCTGGCCGCCGGCTTCGGCGCGGCGCTCGGCCTGGCGTTCCTCTCGAAGTACGCGGCCGTGTACGGACTGATCGGCCTGGGCCTGCACCTGGCGCTGTCGCCTGACGCGCGCCGGATCTGGAACCTGAAGTCGGCGCTCGCCGCTCTAGGCGCCCTGTTGGCGATCCTGTCGCCCAACCTGATCTGGAACGCCGCGCACGGCTTCTCGACCGTGCAGCACACCGCGGCCAACGCCGCCTGGGGCGGACGCCAGCTGTTCAATCTCGGCGAGCTCGGTGACTTCCTCGCCTCCCAGTTCGGGGTGTTCGGGCCGATCCCGTTCGCGGTTCTGATCGGCGGGGCTGCGGTGCTGGCCTTCCGCCGCCGACTGCAGCCGGCCGACGTGCTGCTGCTGTGCTTCGCCCTGCCGGCGATCCTGATCGTCACCGGCCAGGCGTTCATCAGCCGCGCCAACGCCAACTGGTCGGGAGCCGGCTACGTCCCCGGCGTGATCGTGGTCGCCGCCTGGCTGGTGCGTTGGCGCGCCCGCGGGTGGCTGATCGCGGCGCTGGCGCTGCAGGGCGCGGTGGCCGCGGTGTTCCTGGCCTGCGTGCTGAACCCGGGCTTCGCCGATCGCGTCGGGCTGTCGAACGCCTTCAAGCGCGCCAAGGGCTGGGAGCAGATGACCGAGGCCATGGCCGACCGCGCCATGCGCGAACCGCCCGGCTCGCTGAGCGCCATCGCCGTCAACGACCGTTTCCTGTTCAACGCCGCGGCCTATTACGGCCGCGAGTACTTCGGCCAGAACGGCGAGCCGCCGCTGAAGATGTGGGTGCGCGAGGCCCATCCGCAGAACCAGGCCGAGACCGTCGCCCCGCTGACCGCGGCCGACGGCAAGCGCGTACTGGCCGTCAGCCTGGAGCAGGTGTTCATTGATGAGATGAAGGCCGATTTCCGCGCTACCTCGAGCGAAGAGATCGTCAGCATCTGGCTAGACCGCAAGCGCAAGCGCAAGGCCGAGCTGTTCATCGCCGAGGGCTTCGCGCCAGCCCCGCGCGACCCGGTCACCGGTAAGCCGATCCCCAAACGGCCTTGAGCGCCCGGTCGCGGCCGCAGCCGATACGGTAGGCCTCGTAGTTGGCCGGGTTCTTCTTGGCGTAATCCTGGTGATAGGCCTCGGCCGGCCAGAACTTTCCCCCGGTCAGGACGCGGGTGGCGACCGGCTTGCCCAGCGTCTTGGCGACCTGCGCCTTCACCGCCTGAGCCGTCGCCGTCTCAGCCCCGCCCTCGACGAACACCGCGGTCGTGTAGGACGGCCCGCGATCGCAGATCTGCCCGCTGGCGTCGGTCGGGTCGATATGATGGAAGAAGCCGTCGACCAGCTTGGCGTAGCTGATCTTCGCCGGATCGTAGGTGACCTTCACCGCCTCCAGATGGCCGCGGTGGTTCTGATAGGTCGGGCTTTGCATGGCGCCGCCGGCGTAGCCGGACACGACGCTGGTCACGCCGGGCAGGCTCTCCATCGCCTTTTCGGTCGACCAGAAGCAGCCGCCGGCGAACACCGCGGTCGCGGCCTGCGCGACCGGAGCCAGGGCCAGCATGCTCAGCGTCGCCAGGGCGGCGGCGGTGCGAAGGGTCTTCATGGACGTCATGATCTCACCTCGAGGCGGCGGAACAAGACCCGCCGCGGTCTGGTGGAGATACGGACGCCCGGCCGCCTCGGATGCCTTAGACCGCGACCTCGAACGCCGCCTCGGTCTTGGCCTTCACCTCGTCGGCGGTGACGCCGGGGGCCAGCTCGATCAGCTTCACCGGGGTCTTGCCGCGGTTGATCTCGAAGACGCCGAGTTCGGTGATCAGCAGGTCGACGACGCCGGCGCCGGTCAGCGGCAGGCTGCATTCCTTGAGCAGCTTGGGCGCGCCCGACTTCTCGCAATGGTCCATGACCACGACGACGCGCTTCACGCCCGCCACCAGATCCATGGCCCCGCCCATGCCCTTGACCATCTTGCCGGGCACCATCCAGTTGGCGAGGTCGCCGTTCGCGGCCACCTGCATGCCGCCCAGGATCGACAGGGCGATGTGGCCGCCGCGGATCATCCCGAACGAGTCGGCGCTGGAGAAGTAGGACGAGCTCGGTAGCTCGGTGATGGTCTGCTTGCCGGCGTTGATCAGGTCGGCGTCCTCTTCGCCCTCATAGGGGAAGGGGCCCATGCCCAACATGCCGTTCTCGCTCTGCAGCGTCACGTGCATGCCGTCGGGAATGTAGTTGGCGACCAGGGTCGGGATGCCGATGCCCAGGTTCACATAGAAGCCGTCGCGCAGTTCCTTGGCGGCGCGGGCGGCCATCTCGTCGCGGGTCCAGGCCATTTTACGCGCTCGCCTTTTCTTCGCGGGGACGCGTGGTCACGCGTTCGATGCGTTTCTCGTAGACCGCGCCCTTGATGATGCGGTCGACGAAGATGCCGGGGGTGTGGATGTGGTCCTTGTCGATCGAGCCGATCGCCACGAGGTTCTCGACCTCGGCGACGGTGACCTTGCCGGCCGTGGCCATCATCGGATTGAAGTTCCGGGCGGTCTTTCGGTAGACGAGGTTGCCCTCGGCGTCGCCGGTGTGGGCCTTGACGATCGAGAGGTCGGCGACAAGGCCGCGCTCCATCACGTAGGTCTCGCCGTCGAAGTCGCGGACCTCCTTGCCCTCGGCCACCAGCGTGCCGACGCCGGTCTTGGTGAAGAAGGCCGGGATGCCGGCGCCGCCGGCGCGGATGCGCTCGGCCAGGGTGCCCTGCGGGTTGAACTCCAGCTCCAGCGCGCCGGAGAGGTACAGCTGCTCGAACAGCTTGTTCTCGCCGACATAGGACGAGATCATCTTCTTGATCTGGCCGCTCTCGAGCAGGACGCCGAGGCCGAAGCCGTCGATCCCGCAGTTGTTGGAAACCACCGTCAGGTTTTTGACGCCGGATTCCTTGATCGCGCCGATCAGGTTCTCGGGGATGCCGCAGAGGCCGAAGCCTCCGGCCATGATGGTCATGCCGTCAAAGAGCAGCCCAGCCAGGGCGTCCACGGCGTCGTTGCGGGTCTTTCCAGCCATGAGGCCCCTTTAAGCTGCCAGCGCGTCGTTGAGAACAGGGTCGGGTGAAAAAATTCACCAGATGGCGAAGAATTACTCAGCCAAGGCCTTGGGCGACTTTTTCATGGCGTCGGCCGCCTCCTTGTTGCCGGCCTCGCCCTCCTTGCGGGGGACGGAGAACGGCTCGGGTGTCGGGGTCTGCATGTTGCCGCGCATCAGCCAGCGCCCCTCGGCGATGCCGCCGGCGACCTGCAGCTCCAGCCGCTCGGTGTCGCGACGGCGGACGTCGCGGGTGATCTCGGCGGCCTCGACCTCGTCGACGCCCAGTTCAATGAGGACGTTCTTGCCGAACGCCAGGGCCGACTCGAAGGTCTCGCGGATCTGGTAGTCGACCCCGGCCTTGATCAGCCGCAGCGAGTGGCCGCGGTCGAACGCGCGCACGAACAGCTTGGCCAGCGGGAACTCGGCCTTGATCAGTTCGACGATCTTGTCGGCGACCTCGGGCTTGTCGACGCAGACCAGGATCGCCTCGGCGTTGGTCGCGCCGGAGGCGCGCAGCACGTCGAGCCGGGTGCCGTCGCCGTAATAGACCTTGAAGCCGAAGGTGCCGGCGGCGCGGATCATCTCGACGTCGGTCTCGATCAGCGAGACTTCCATGCCGCGGGCCAGCAGCGGCTGGCTGACCACCTGGGCGAAGCGGCCAAAGCCGATCATCAGCACGCGGCCCTCGAGGTTGGCGGCCAGTTCGACCCCGTCCATCGACTCCTTCGGCGGCGGCAGCACCCGGTTCAGCACGATCACGACCAGCGGCGTCAGCGCCATGGACATGATGACGACGGCGGTCATCGCCGCGCTGGTGCGCCCATCCATGACGCCGGCGGCGACCGCTGCGGCGTAGAGCACGAAAGCGAACTCGCCGCCCTGGGCGAACAGCGCCGCGCGCTGGATCGCCTCGGTGTTGCCGGCCTTGAACAGCCGCGCGACGCCGTAGATGCCGGCCGCCTTGACGACCATGAAGGCCAGCACGCCGAGCACGATCAGACCCCACTCGGCCGCCACCACCGACAGGTCGAGCGACATGCCGACACTGAGGAAGAACAGGCCGAGCAGGATGCCGCGGAACGGCTCGATGTCGGCCTCGAGCTGGAAGCGGAAGGTCGATTCCGACAGCAGCACCCCGGCCAGGAACGCGCCCATGGCCATGGAGAGCCCGCCCCACTGCATGAACAGCGCCGTGCCGAGCACCACCAGCAGAGCGGCGGCAGTCATGATCTCGCGCGCGCCGGTGCGGGCCAGGATCTGGAAGAACGGGTTCAGCAGCCAGCGGCCGGCGGCGATCACCACGGCGATGCAGCCGAGGCCGATCAGCAGGCCGAGCCAGACCGGGCGGCCGCTCTCGACCGCGCCGCCGCTCATCGAGCCGAGCACCACGACCAGCGCCAGCAGCGGCACCACCGCCAGATCTTCGAGCAGCAGGATCGAGACCGCGCGCTGGCCAGCCTCCGTCGAGGTCTCGCCGCGTTCGTCGAGCATCTTCATGATCACGGCCGTGGACGACAGCACGAAGCCGCTGGCCCCGATAACCGCCGCCGCAGGCAGCAGCCCGCCGAGGATGGCCACGCCCGACAGCAGCGCGCAGCAGACCAGCACCTGGGCCGCGCCAAGACCGAAGATCTCGCCGCGCAGGCTCCAGAGTTTGCTGGGCCGCATCTCCAGGCCGATCAGGAACAGGAAGAGCACCACGCCGAGCTCGGCGACGTGCAGGATGGCTTCGGGATCAGCGAACAGCTTCAGCCCGAACGGACCGATGACCAGGCCGGCGGCCAGGTAGCCGAGCACCGACCCCAGGCCGAGCTTGCGGAACAGAGGCACGGCCACGACGCCGGCGGCCAGCAGGGCGACGGCGTGCCCAAGATTCATCCCCGCAGCCTCTGCCGCCATCGACGCTCCAATACGCTTCGCCGCCCCTCCGAGCGGGACGGCTCTCGCGCGTATGTGGTGTCAAAAGCCCCCCTGGTGCAACGGGGGCCGCCGCCGGAGCGGCGCAGGGAGCGGGCCTGCCCGCTCTGGGGGCAGGCCCGCGCCCGTCAGCCCGTATAGGGCCGCAGGACGATCTCGACCCGGCGGTTCTTGGCCCGGCCGGCGTCGGTCGAGTTGTCGGCGATCGGCTGGGTCGACCCGCGGCCTTCGACATAGAGACGGTCGCGCAGCACGCCGCCGCGCCCGGTCAGGTAGTCGGCCACCGACAGCGCCCGGCGTTCCGAGAGCGTCTGATTGTAGTCGGCGCGGCCGGTGGAGTCGGCATGGCCGATGACGTCGACCAGGGTCTGCGGATAGTTGTTCAGGCTGCGCGCCACGTCGTCGAGCGCGCCGTAGAACTGCGGCTGGATGTCCGAACGGTCGAAGCCGAAGGTCACGTCGCTGGGCATCTGCAGGACGATGTTGTCGCCCTGGCGCTGCACCTCGACACCGCTGCCGGCCAGTTCGCGGCGCAGTTCGGCCTGCTGGCGATCCATGTAGTTGCCGACGCCCGCGCCCGCGAGCGCGCCGATGCCCGCTCCGATCAGCGCATTCTTGCGACCCTGCTCGCTGCGGTTGGTGTTGGTCAGGTAGCCGAGCGCGGCCCCGCCCAGCGCCCCGGCGATCGCGCCGGTGCCGGAGTTGTTGCGGACGACCTGTCCGGTGTAGGGGTCGGTGGTGGTGCAGGCGGCAAGGGCCCCTGCCCCCAGGATACAAGCCCCGAGGGCGGTCAGTTTGCGCATTAAGCGATCTCCTCGATCGTGAAACTCAGGTGCGAACGCGAGCGCTACGGTCAAGGTTCCCGCGAGCCGGGACGAAGGTTCAGACGTGACGACAGAGACAATCAAGCCGGTTTCGTTCAAGCGTTTCGACGGCGACTTCGACGGTTTTTCCCAGGATCTAGGCGGGTCGTTCGCCCGTTACGGCTTCGCGGTGATCTCTGATCACGACCTGCCGCAGGCGCGCATCGAAGCGGCGCTGGCGGCGACCAAGGCGTTCTTCGCCCTGCCGGAGGCGGTGAAGCGCGCCTATGTCGTCGGGATCGGCGGCCAACGCGGCTACACCCCGTTCGGCATCGAGACCGCCAAGGACGCCAAGCACTTCGACCTCAAGGAATTCTGGCACATGGGCCGCGACCTGCCGGCCGGCCATCCGTTCGGCGAGTTCATGCCCGACAATGTCTGGCCAGCTGAGGTTCCCGAATTTCACCGCGAGATCGCCTGGCTGTTCAACGCGCTGGACGGCATGGGCCGCCAGGTGCTGGAAGCCATCGCCGCCTACCTGAAACTGGACCGCCAGTTCTTTGATCCGACCGTGAACTTCGGCAACTCGATCCTGCGGCTGCTGCACTATCCGCCGGTGCCCAAGGACGGCCCCAACATCCGCGCCGGGGCGCACGAGGACATCAACGTCATCACCCTGCTGCTCGGCGCCGAGGAGGCCGGCCTGGAAGTGCTGGACCGTGACGGCCAGTGGCTGGCGATCAACCCGCCGCCCGGCTCGGTGGTCTGCAACATCGGCGACATGCTGCAACGGCTGACCAACCACGTGCTGCCTTCGACGACCCACCGGGTGGTCAATCCTGCCCCGGAGCGGCGCGGCTTTGCGCGCTACTCCACGCCGTTCTTCCTGCACTTCAATCCGGACTACGAGATCCGCACCCTGTCAGGTTGCATCACCCCCGAGCATCCCGATCGCGGCCTGGCCCCGATCACCGCCGACGAGTTCCTCAAGGAACGTTTGCGCGAGATCAAGCTTCTATAAGCGGAAGCCGCCCCACCGCGCCGGAGGGTTGGTTTTCGCCATGCCGGACGCCATCGCTGCAAAAAATCCCCAAGCTTGACAGTTTTCCACAACTGATCGACCAAAGGTTGCCGAACGGCGTTCGGAAAAAGACGGAAACTTAACCGCGTCGCCCGATCTTGGGCGCCTGGACGCGGCCCGGGGGGATGAACATGTCCAAGCCTGTATCGGCCTCGCCGGCCGAGGCCGCGCGGCTGGCCGCCATCGCCACCCTTGATCTGGACGAGCTGAAGCCGACCTTCGAGCGGATCGGCCGACTGGCGCGCGCCTTCGCACGGCTGGATCTCGGCGACGTGGTGATGGTCGGGGCCGAGCGCACCTGGCACGCCAGCGTCGGCCCCAACTGGACCGACGAGCAGATCTGCCAAGACCAGTCGTTCTCCGAGGTCGTGGTCGGCGAGGACCAGCTGCTGTGGGTCGCCGACGCCCTGACCGACGCCCGCTTCTGCGGCCACCCGCACGTGGTCGGTCCCGAAGCGGTGCGCTTTTACGCCGGCGCCCCGATCCGGTTGGCCGACGGCCAGCCGATCGGCGTGGTCTGCGTCGCCAGCCGCAGCCCGCACGCCTATGACGGCGAGTTGGCGAGCTATTTGATCGACCTCGCGGCCATCGCCTCCAACGAGTGCTCGCGCCACCACGCCCAGCGCGACCTAGTCAAGTACGCCGGCGAGGCAGAAGCCGCCAACAAGGCCAAGAGCGAGTTCCTCGCCAATATGAGCCACGAGATCCGCACCCCGCTGAACGGAGTGATGGGCATCGCCGGCGCCCTGGCCAAGACGCAGCTGAGCCAGCACCAGGCCGAGATGGTCGAGCTGATCGAGACCTCGGCCCAGACGCTGGAAGCACTGCTGACCGACATCCTCGACCTCGCCCGGATCGAGGCCGGCCGCATCGAGATCCGGCCCGAGCCGTTCGACATGGCGACCTCGGTGGGCGCCTGCGCGGCGCTGTTCGAGGCCAGCGCCCAGGCCAAGGGCCTGACGCTCAAGGTGGAGATCGAGCCCTACGCCCAGGGGGCGTTCGAGGGCGACGGCCCGCGTATCCGCCAGATCCTGACCAACCTCTTGGGCAACGCCGTCAAGTTCACCGCCCAGGGCGAGGTCCGGCTGACCGTCGCCGCCCGCCGCGACGAGACCACCACCCACCTGGTGTTCACCGTCGCCGACACCGGCATCGGCTTCGACGAGGCGACCCGCCAGCGGCTGTTCGGCCGCTTCCAGCAGGCCGACGGCTCGATCACCCGTCAGTATGGCGGCACGGGCCTCGGCCTGGCCATCTCGCGCTCGCTGGCCGAGGCGATGGGCGGCGAGCTGAGCGCCAGCGCCGTGGTCGGCCGGGGCGCGACCTTCGTCCTAACCCTGGAGCTGCCGCGCCGCCACGGGGCGGTGGAGATGTGGGGCGAGCACGAGGCCCACGCGCCCGAGGAGGCCGAGCTCGACGCCATGCGGGTGCTGCTGGCCGAGGATCACCCGACCAATCGTCGGGTGGTAGAGCTGATCCTGGGCGCGGCGGGGATCGACCTGGTCTCGGTCGAGAACGGCGCCGAGGCGGTGGACGAGGCGGCCCGCGCCGCGTTCGACCTGATCCTGATGGACATGCAGATGCCGGTGATGGACGGACTGACCGCGATCTCGGCGATCCGTCGCCGCGAGGCGCGCGAAGGCCGCCGCACCCCGATCTACACCCTGACCGCCAACGCCATGCCCGAGCACGCCGAGGCCTCGGCCCGCGCCGGGGCCGACGGCCACGTGACCAAGCCGATCACCGCCGAGCGGCTGCTGCACGTGGTCGAACAGGTATGGGCCGAGAAGGCAGCGCGCGCGCACGTCGCCGAGGTGGTGGTCCTGCGCGCCTAGCGAGCGAAGATACCCATCAGCTGCGGACGGGCGAACACCGCCGGCGCCGCCTTCTGGGTGACGTCAGGCAGCCAGAAGGTCAGCTCCGAGCCGGCGTTCAGGGTGGCGTTCAGCATCTGAGCGGCGATAGCCGCGTCCACCGGACGAATTGAGCCTTCGACGATGCCGTCCGAGATCATCGAGGCGAAGCGGTCCGACACCCGGTCGGAGTGCGCGACCTGCTCGATGCGGATCTCTTCGGGCAGGGCCGACAGCGCCGAGACCCGCAGCAGCGGGCCGTATTGCGACAGCTGGAACTCGGCCAGCGCCGCCGAGGCGCTGGAGATCCGCAGCCACTGGTCGCCTTCCAGCGCCATGGCCAGCCGCTGCACCCGGCGCATCACCTCGAAGGTGCGGTCGAAGCAGGCGACCACCAGGTCATCCTTGGCGTCGTTGTGGTGGTAGAATGAGCCCTTGGTGACGTTCAGCGCCTCGGAGATCTTGTTCACCGACGCACCGCGATAGCCGCGCGAGTTGATCAGCCGCGTCGCCGCCAGCAGGAAGGTCTCGCGGCTCATCTCCGCGCCGTCGCCGGCGGCCAGCTCGGCCAGCGGCACCGGGGCCGGCGCCCAGTTCGCGCCCTCCACCGCCAGGCCGCCGACCAGGATGTCGAACACCCGCTCGCGCACGCGGCCGTAGTCCTCGGGATCATACTTGTGCAACCAGGCCCCGGACCAGAACAGCTGGGCCAGCAGCATGTGGGTGCGGGCGGTGCGGCGGCCGCGGTTCAGCCACGCCAGTTCCGGCGCCTCGAACAGCGTGCGCACCTTGCGGAACACCTTGGCGAAGGCCTCGATCACCGTCGCGCGGTGCGGGTCCTTCAACGCCCGCACGTCGGCCAGGGTCGGCATCGGCGATCCCTCGCCGATCGCCATCAGCCGCACACGCTCGAAATAGAGCTCCAACAGCTTGTGCAGCCGGTCGGCCGGGGTCGGCTCGGCGACGGCGGTCTCGGCGGCTTCCTGCAGCCAGCCGATGCCGCGCATCATGCAGGCCGCGGCCAGGTCGTCCTTGCGTTTGAAGTAGTAGGTGACGCTGGTGGTCGACAGGCCGACCGCGGCGGCGGCGTCGGCCAGGGTCAGCCCCTTCACGCCGCGCTGGTTCAGGAGGACGGTGGAAGCGTCAAGGATCGCATCGCGCTTCTTGCGGAAGCGGTCTGTCGCCCGCACGCCCTTTCGTTCCACCATCCGAACCCGCACGCCTTGAACCGCCCCTGCCCCCTTCTCTAGCGCAAGCCCCTTGCCACGCAAGGCGTCAGCCTGACGCGAACGGGTACGGCGAGATCGACTTGATGAAGTCGTCGACCATCAGTGTACGGTTGATCGGCTCGGCGGCGCGCTGCGGGCAGGCCGGCCGCTCGCAGATCCGGCAGGCGGGGCCGATCGCGGTGGCGACCGGATCGCGCAGATCGATGCCGCGCGAATAGACCAGCCGCTCAGCGAACTTCAGCTCGCAGCCCATGCCGATCGCCAACTCCGTGTCGCCCGCCGCATAGGGTGTGGCGAAGCGGCTGACCGTGCGCGACAGGGTGAAGTAGCGCTGGCCGTCCGGGGTTTCGACGATCTGGGTGGCGATGCGGCCAGGGGTGCGGAAGCTGGTGTGGATGTTCCAGCGCGGACAGGTGCCGCCGAAGCGCGAAAACGGGAAGGTGGCGCCGGCGAACCGCTTGGAGATGTTGCCGGCCGAATCCACCCGCAGCATGAAGAACGGCACGCCGCGCGCGCCCGGCCGCGCCAGGGTGGTCAGCCGGTGGCAGGCCTGCTCGAACGAGACCCCGAAGCGGGCGCGGACCAGCTCGATGTCATAGGCGCTGCGCTCGGCCGCCTCATGGAAGGCGGCGTAGGGCATCATCACCGCGGCGGCTAGGTAGTTGGTCAGCGAGACCTTCAGCAGGCCGCGGGTCGAGCGGTCGGGCGGGCCGGAGCGCTCGACGAGCGCATCAAGCAGAAGGCCGTATTCGAGAATCGCCAGCTGATAGGCCTGGGCGAAGGCGCGGCCTTCGGCGGTCAGGGCCTCGGACAGGAACAGGCGCTTACGGTGGTGGTCGTAGCGGCGCACCGACTCCGGCAGCACCTCCACCGGCACCACGCGGACCGAGATGCCATGCCGACCGGCCAGCCGCTCGCGCGCGGCGAGGGCGAAGTCGAGCGGCTCGCAGGCCAGATCCGCGGTCAGCGCGTCGGCCGCCTCCTCCAGTTCTGCGAAATAGTTCTTCTGCGCCTGGAAGAAGTCGCGCACCCAGTCCGAGGGCAGCACCGCCGGCCCGGTCCCGCCGCCCTCCTCCGGACGGCCGATGGCCCCCAGGTCGGTCAGCCGCCGCTGATCCAGATAGGCGCGATAGAGCCGCACGATCGCCTCGGACACGCCGGGCGCGCTCTCGGCCACCTCGGCGATCTCGTGGCGGGCGACGCCGAGGTCGCGGAACATCTGGTCGGAGAACACCTCCGAGAGGCCCGAGGCGCCGCCGTCCTCCGGATCGGTCGCCAGGCTCTTGAGATCGAGGTCATAGGCCTCGGCCAGGCGCAGCAGGACCTGGGCGGTGACTGGGCGCTGGTTGCGTTCGAGCAGGTTGAGGTAGCTCGGCGAGACGCCGAGATCCTCGGCCATGCGGGTCTGGGTGAGCCCCAGATCGCGGCGCAGGCGCTTGAGGCGCGCGCCCAGGAACAGCTTCCGGTCGGTAGTGGTCACGGCCATGCTGTCGGATTGTCACAGATTTACATCATTTACAAGGTAGCACTGTGACAAGTGAGCCTTGTTGCACAAGGCGGCCCCTTCGCCCCCGCCCCGCCAACGGCTAGGTTCGATCGACGGCTTGTCAAAGAGACGGGCCGGCGAAATCGGTTTTCACAAGACTCAGTTCCGGCGGGAGCCGGGGGAGCAAGAGACCATGACCAAGGAACGGTTCTGGGTTGTCGGCGGGGAGTACAGCTGCCTCGCCTTCACCAAGCTGAAGAACGGCGCGCCCCAGGTGCTGGGGCCGTACGAGAGCCGCGACGAAGCCAAGCAGGCTTGGGCGAAGGTGTCCGAAGAGACCCGCAGCCGGGCCAACATGCGCTTCGCCATCGCGTCGGAACAACTCGTACTGCCGGCCTGACGTCACGGGGCCTCACGCGCCCAGTTGTCTCTCCTTGAGCCCGTCCCGTTCTTCGGGGTGGGGCGGGCTCACTTTTTTGAGTTCTTACCGCGACGCGCAGACGTCGCGGGCACGGCATCCGGGGCCTCCGCAAGGAGGGCGGATAGGGTGACGGGCGGGGAAGCTAAAATTCGGTCGCGACCCCGCCCCGATCACCACATACGAAAAGGGCGTCCCGAGGGACGCCCTTTTGCTTTGTGGACCAAGGCCTACTTCTTGACCCAGGCGCCGCCGGCGTCCTGGTAGAAATCGCCCGGACGCAGCTTGCCCTGGACCACGCTGCGGAACGCCGAGGCCCCCGCCGCGGTCGGGCTGACGCCGTTCTGGGTGGCGGCCTGCGCGTAGAGCTGGCGGCGGCCGGCGTTGATCTCGGCCACGGCGGCGCGGACGTCGGCGCTGGCCGCGCCGGAGTTGACGAAGCCGAGGAAGCCGTCGGCCTGCTCGCCGACCACGCCCTGGGCCTTGGCCGCGTCGACGGCGGCCTTGGCCGCGGCCGGATCGGCATGAGCCGCGCCGGCCAGCGACAGGGTGGCGACCACGGCGGCGACGGGCGCCATCAGATTGCGATAGGTCATGCTCTATCCCCTTAGAACAGGTTCGGGTTCTGCTTGATCAGCGCCTTGACGTCGTCGTCCAGGCGCAGCCGGACGTCGGCGTCCAGCTTGGCGTAGATCGAGATCGGCGCCACCTCGACCCGCACGGTCGGCGTGCAGGCGCTGGTGAGGGCCGCTCCGGTCAGGACCGCCACGACTGGCAAGGTTCTCATCATATGGTCGTCTCCAAATTCACGGCCAAGGTGGATTATTCCGGCTGAACGGCTTGTGAACCGCGCAACGCCTGGTACTCGCCGAAGTCCTTCAGGATCTGATCCAGGTTCAGGCTGGTGTCGAGGGTCAAGTCGACCTTGGTTCCCGAGGGCAGCGGCAGCGACCGGTTCAGGAAATCGCGCCGGATCAGGTCCATCAGGGTCAGGCGGATCTCCTGCTTCTTAGGCGGCGTGTGCTCGCCCTTCAGATGCATGAGCACGCCCAGACGCCCGTTCGGCAAACTGTTGACCTCGGCGTCGAGGGTGTCGAAGGCCAGATGCTCCATGGCCTGGTAGGCGAATTCACTGAAGGCGTTGATCTCGCCGGTCTCGGTCACCGGCGGCGCCACAGGAACCGTGGGCGCGCCTTCGACCGCCGCGCCGACCACGCCGCCGCCCTGCGCCGCCACCGGCACCAGCGCCTCGCGCAGGATCGACAGGCGGCCCGGCTCGATGGCGCGCAGACGCCCGGCGCTGACCCGCACGCCCTCGGGGCGCACCTCGAACGGCACCTTGCCGGTCAGCCGCGCCTCCAGGTCGACCCGGTCGCCGAACGGCGAGGCCTCGACCAGCTCCTTGACCTGCACGCCCTCGATGTCGAGCACGCCGCTCCACGGCTGGGTCAGGTCGAACGGCACGCGGAACGGTTCGAACGACAGCGTCCCATCGCCCATGGCCAGCCGCGCGCCGCCCACGGTGACGGCGTCCGGCTCCACGCCGAAGGCCACGTCGACGTCGGTGAGCGGCACCAGGGTGTTGACCATCTCGGCCTTGAGCACCTGTCCCGGCGCAGCGGTCAGAGGGATCAGGCTGTTGAATTCGGCGCGGCCGGCCAAGCCCGTCACCGGGCCCATCGGACTGATGAAGTCCATCCGCTCGACGCTCAGCGTCCCGTGGCTGGTCGATGTCCCAGGACCCCAATCGATCTCGCCGTCGAAGCGGGCCCGGCCGTTGGCGGGCGAGGCCACGATGGCGGCCAGGGGCGAGAGCCCGATCGGCTGCAGCCCGCCGTCTTCGAAGGTCAGCATGCCGGTGTCGAAGGCCAGGACGCCGCGCCCGTCGGCGCCGTGCCGCAGGTCGCCCGTCGCCAGCCGCCGGCCAGCCAGATCGGTCAGCGCGAAATCGGCCAGCCAGCCGCCGTTACGGGCCCGGGCCTGGCCGCTGGCCCGCACGGGGTTGAAGCGCGTCTCGGCGGCGGTGTCGTCCAAGCGCGCGGCCGAGACGCCGACCTGCCCGTTGATCGCCGCCCCGGCGCCCGAGACGTCGATGGAGGCGGCGGCCTGCGAGAGGCGCGCCTCGAGGAACGGCAGTTCGGCCGCAACGCCCTTGGCCTGGCCGCGCAGTCGCCAGGTTCCGCCCTTGAGGCTGATCAGCGGCGCGCCGGCGCTCGGGCACAGTTCGCCGCCCGCTTTCTCGAGGTCGCTGTCGCCCAGCTCGACATGACCGGCGGCCAGCGCGACGCAACGCGAGGCGACGAAGTCGATCGCGCCGCCCGCCATGCGCACCTCGCCGGCCGCGTCGATGCTGGCGGCGCTGACCGGCGCAAAGCCGCCCTTGGCCTGCAACGCCGTCGTGGCGACAATCCCATCGGCCGTCAGCCGGTAGCGCGGCACCGCCAGGGTCGCCTCCGGCAAGCCGCCGCCGCGGACCAGCACGTCGAAGCCGCCGCCGCCGTTCACGTAAATCGGCCCGCCCGAGGCCCGGTGCAGCCTAAGCTCGCCACCGCTGGCGGTGCGCACCACCGCCGGCTGGCCGAGCCCTACCGACACCCCCTCGCGCGAGACGTTGAGCGCGATCGAACTGGCGATCAGCTGGAAGTCGGCCAGGGCCCGCTTGAGCGCCGCGGTCTCGGCCGGATCGCTGGCCGCGACCGGCCCCAGGCCCGACCAGCCGCCGCGCGAGGCCAGCGCCCCGCGCAGGGCCAGGTCGACGCGCTTGCCATCATAGGCCGCCAGTCCTGCGAACTCGCCGCGGGCGTCGGTGATCCGCAGGTCGCCGCCGCTCGCCCGATCGGCCGAGACGCGGCTGCTGATCTCGCCGGAGACGACGTCGCCCGCCGCCCGCGTCCAGCGCACGTCGCCCAACGAGGCCTCGCCCTTGAGGCCGGCGAGCGTGAAGCCCGCCACCTTGCCGCCGCGCGCGCCGACCTCCAGGTCGCCGTCGCCCTCCAGCACCAGCGTCTCGATCCAGCCGCGGGTCGCACCGTCGAAGTTGGCGACCAGCCGCAGCTCTTCCAGGCTGTCTTGGCCGAAAGCGGCCCGCGCGGCCGAGGCCTCCAGCCGCGCCATCACCCTGCCCTCGCCGCGCTTGCGGACGGTGTCGGGATAGGGGGCTTGGACCGACAGCCGCACGCGGCCGTCCTGCGCCTTGAGGCCTTGCGCCTCCAAAGCCTCGACCGGCGCCAACAGCAGCACGTCCACGCGCCCGCGGGTGGTCGCCACTTTCAGGCTGGCCTCGCCCAGCCGCGCGGCCACACCTTCGCCCTTCAGGGCCACGGGCTCGAGCTGCGCGTCCATCGCCATCAGCCGCCCGTCCGCCAGCCGCGCATCGGCGCGGGCCTTCAGCAGACCGTAGTCGGTGTCGAGCCGCAGCACCCCGCGGTGAATCTCGATCCGCGGCTGCGGCCCCTGCGGCTGCGGCGGTCGGCTGGTGAATTCCTCGATCAGCGGGTCGAGCGTGCCGAGCTTCAGCTTGCCGCGCTTGAATGCGCCCTTGACCACCGGGCGGTAGAGCTTGACCGAGGTGACCCGCACGCCGGGCGCCTCGCCCGACCAGAAGCCGGTGAAGCCGTAGCGGACCTCGACCCGCTCGACCGAAACGTCGGGGTCCTTCTCAGGGCCGGCCCGCACTCGGGCGGTGAAGCCGCCGAACTCGAACTCGCGGAATTCGACGTCGGCCGGCACGCCGCGCGATTCCAGCCAGCCGACCAGCAGCTCGCGGGCGATCGCGCGGCGCGTCAGATAGACCGTGCCGCCGACCACGACGGCCAGGATCACCCCAGCGGCCAGCGCCGTATGGACCCGGCGCCATCGACGCCGGGCCGCCCGTGACGGCGGGTTAGTTTCGGACTCGGTCAAACGCGACGCCTGCAAATTCGCTTGAGCAGGTCATAACGCAAAACCGTCGAAAGCGTGGCCGTCCGTTGGAAGTTTACACCGAAGCCTAGAGGCCGCCGGTGCTCGCCAGCGCCACGCCGCCGTCGACGGCGATGGTCTCGCCGACCACGTAGTCGCCGGCGCGGCTCGCCAGGTAGATCGCCGCCGCGGCCATGTCCTCGTCGCGGCCGATGCGGCGCGAGGGGATGCGCTTGGCGATCTCGTCGCCCTGGTCGCGCGCCACGCGGTTCATCTCCGAGGCGAAGGCGCCGGGCGCGATGCCGGTGACGTTGATCGAATCCTTGATCAGCTCGGCCGCGATGCGGCGCGTCAGATAGATCAGGCCCGACTTGCTCGCATGATAGGAGTAGGTCTCCTGCGGGTTCAGGCGGATGCCGTCGATCGAGCAGATGTTGATGACCTTGGCCGGCTGGTCATGGCTGGCGGCGGCCTTCAGCGCGCCGTGCAGCGCCTGGGTCAGGAAGAACGGCGACTTCAGGTTCAGGTCGACGACCTTGTCCCAGCCGCTCTCGGGGAACTCGGCGAAGGGCGCGCCCCAGGCGGCGCCGGCATTGTTGACCAGGATGTCGAGTTTCGGCTCGAGGTCGGTCAGGCGCTTGGCCAAGGCCTGGCAGCCCTCCACCGTCGAGACGTCCTGCGGCAGCGAAATGCAGCGCTCGCCCAGCTCGGCGGCGGTCTCGTCGCAGGCCGCCGGCTTGCGCGAGGAGATGTAGACGCGAGCCGCGCCCGCATCGAGGAAGCCCTTGGCGATCATCTTGCCGATGCCGCGCGAGCCGCCGGTGACGAGGGCGACGCGACCCTCCAGCGAGAACAGTCCCTGAGCCATGCCTTGCTTCCCCTAAGGTGATGTATTTAACGCCTGATAGACCCGCGTTCGACGCTCGCAAACCCTACGGATTTTTGACTCGCGCCGGCCAAGCGGGGCCTGTAAACAACCGTTTGAATCCAAGGGCGGCCACGCCACGAGCCGTCCCTCCCCAAGCAATCGAGGATGCGCCACATGGCCGAGATCAATTCGGTGACCGACCTCACGCTCGACGGCGACGTCGCGGTGATCACGCTTAACTCCCCGCCGGTCAACGCCCTGTCGGCCAAGGTCCGCGAGGGACTGTTCGAAGGCTTCAAGGCCGCGATCGCCAACGACGCCGCCAAGTCGATCGTGCTGATCTGCGAAGGCCGCACCTTCATCGCCGGCGCCGACATCACCGAGTTCGGCGGCGCGATGGCCGGGCCCAGCCTGACCGACGTCCAGGACATGATGGAGAACTCGCCCAAGCCGGTGATCGCCGCGATCCACGGCACCGTGCTGGGCGGCGGTCTCGAAGTGGCGCTGTGCGCCCACTACCGCGTCGCCGTTCCGTCGGCCAAGTTCGGCCTGCCGGAAGTGAACCTCGGCCTGCTGCCGGGCGCCGGCGGCACCCAGCGCCTGCCGCGCGTGGTCGGCCCTGAGCGCGCCCTGGAAATGATGACCTCGGGTCGTCACGTCGGCTCCAAGGAAGCCCTGGCCGGCGGCCTGGCCGACGAGCTGGTCGAAGAAGGCAAGCTGAAGGAAGGCGCCATCGCCTTCGCCAAGAAGGTGGTCGCCGAAGGCAAGCCGCTGCGCAAGATCCGCGACCAGAACGAAAAGGTCGAGGCGGCCCGCGGCAAGCCCGAGATCTTCGCCGACTTCCGCAAGGCCAACGCCCGCAAGTTCCGCGGCTTCCTGGCCCCGGAATACAACATCCGCACCATCGAAGCGGCGGTGAACCTGCCCTTCGACGAGGGCCTCGCCGTCGAGCGCAAGCTGTTCGGCGAGCTGATGACCGGCCCGCAATCGGCGGCCCAGCGCTATTCGTTCTTCGCCGAGCGCACCGCCCAGAAGATCCCGGACGTGCCGGAAGACACCGCCCTGATCCCGATCAAGAAGGTCGGCATCATCGGCGCCGGCACCATGGGCGGCGGCATCGCGATGAACTTCGCCAACGCCGGCATCCCGGTGGTGATCGTCGAGCAGAAGCAAGAGCCGCTGGACCGCGGCCTGGCCACCATCCGCAAGAACTACGAGCGCACCGCCGCCCGCGGCGGGATCACCGCTGAGCAAGTCGAGCAGCGCGTGGGCCTGATCAGCGGCTCGCTGTCGATGGAAGACTCGTTCGCCGACGTCGATCTGGTGATCGAAGCCGTCTTCGAGCGCATGGACATCAAGAAGGACATCTTCACCAAGCTCGACGTCATCTGTAAGCCGGGCGCGATCCTGGCCACCAACACCTCGGGCCTGGACATCGACGAGATCGCCTCGGTCACCAAGCGTCCGGAAAGCGTCATCGGCCTGCACTTCTTCTCGCCGGCCAACGTGATGAAGCTGCTGGAAATCGTCCGCGCCGATCACACCTCCAACGAGGTGATCGCCACCTCGATGAAGCTGGCCAAGCAGATCGGCAAGGTCGCCGTGCTGGTCGGCGTCTGCCCCGGCTTCGTCGGCAACCGCATCCTGGGCGCGCGCCAGCGCGAGGCCCAGAAGCTGGTCATGGAAGGGGCGATGCCCTGGGACATCGACCGCGTGCTCTACGACTTCGGCTTCCCGATGGGTCCGTTCGCGATGAGCGACCTGGCCGGCCTCGACATCGGCTGGGTGAAGGAAAAGTCGAAGGGCGAAAGCATCCGCGACGTGCTCTGCGAAGCCGATCGCCGCGGCCAGAAGACCGGCGCCGGCTACTATGATTACGACGAGAACCGCGTCGCCAAGCCGAGCCCCTTCACCGAGAAGGTGATCAACGACTTCATCGTCAAGTCGGGCGCCAACCCGCGCAAGATCAGCGACGAGGAGATCCTCGAGCGCTGCATCTTCCCGATGATCAACGAGGGCGTGAAGATCCTCGAAGAGGGCAAGGCCATCCGCGCTTCGGACGTCGATGTGGTCTGGCAGAACGGCTACGGCTGGCCGGTCTATCGCGGCGGCCCGATGCACTACGGCGACCAGGTCGGTCCGGCCAAGGTGCTCGCCAAGATGAAGGAATTCCAAGCCACCATGGGCGACCAGTTCAAGCCGGCCGCGCTCCTGGAAAAGCTTGTCGCTGAAAACAAGAAGTTCGCCGACCTCTAAGGCGACCGACCACCCAAGACCGCCCCCGGCGTCCGCGCCGGGGGTGCGCAGGACTACCCTCCCAACTCGTTAGGATGCACTCCAATGCGTGAAGCCGTCATCGTCTCCACCGCCCGCACCCCGATCGGCAAGGCCTATCGCGGCGCGTTCAACAACACCTACGGCGCGACCCTCGCCGGCCATTCGATCGCCGCCGTCGTCGAGCGCGCGGGCATCGATCCGGCCGAGATCGACGACGTGGTCTTCGGCTGCGCGCTGGAGCAAGGCACCACCGGCAACAACATCGCCCGCCAGGCCGCCCTGCGCGCCGGCCTGCCGGTCACCGTCTCGGGCATGACCCTGGACCGCCAGTGCTCGTCGGGCCTGATGGCGATCGCCACCGCCGCCAAGTACATCATCAACGACGGCGCCCCGGTCGCCATCGGCGGCGGCGTTGAGTCGATCTCGCTCGTCCAGAACGACAAGATGAACCGCTTCATGGCCGGCGACCCCTGGCTCGGCCAACACGTGCCGGCGCTGGCGACCTCGATGATCGAGACCGCTGAAGTCGTCGCCGAGCGCTACGGCGTCAGCCGCGAGGCCCAGGACGAATACGCTCTGCAATCGCAGCAGCGCACCGCCCAGGCCCAGTCGGAAGGCCGCTTCACCGCCGAGATCGCGCCGATGACGACGATCATGAAGGTGCTGGTGAACAAGGAAACCGGCGAGACCGCCGACAAGGAAATCACCATCGGCATGGACGAGGGCAACCGCCCGCAGACCACCCTCGCCGACCTGCAGAAGCTGCAGCCGGTGTTCAAGGGCGGCCGCTTCGCTCCCGAGGGCAAGTTCATCACCGCCGGTAACGCCAGCCAGCTGTCGGACGGCTCGGCCGCCGTGCTGATGATGGAACGCAAGGAAGCCGAAAAGCGCGGCCTGACCCCGCTCGGCGCCTATCGCGGCATGGCCGTGGCCGGCTGCGGCCCGGAAGAAATGGGCATCGGCCCGGTCTTCGCGATCCCGAAGCTGCTGGAGCGCAATGGCCTGACCGTCGACGACATCGACCTGTGGGAGCTGAACGAAGCCTTCGCCAGCCAGGTCCTTTACTGCCGTGACAAGCTGGGCATCCCGAACGAGAAGCTCAACGTCTCGGGCGGCTCGATCTCGATCGGCCACCCCTACGGCATGACCGGCGCCCGCTGCACCGGCCACATCCTGCACGAAGGCAAGCGTCGCGGCGCCAAGTGGGGCGTCGTCACCATGTGCGTCGGCGGCGGCATGGGCGCGGCCGGCCTCTTCGAAATCTTCTAAGAGGGCGGAAAGCCACGCTTCCTAGAGGTCTTCTGGGAGGCATCAACTACCGAGAAGGGCCGTCCGCGAGGGCGGCCCTTTTTCGTGAACGCCGCGCCCGGTTTGACACAACTCGTGATGGCGCGATTGTTGCAATGCAGCATTCAGATCGACTAAGTCGCAGCGCAACATCCCAGTTCGGTACACGCCCCGTGATCACGCAGTTCCGCAAGCTCGCCCTTCCGCTCCTCGCCGCCGCGGCCGTGGCCACGCCCGCCGCCGCCGACTCCAACGTCGGCCTGCAAGTGCTGCGCGAGTACAACCTCTATGTGTTGAGCGACCTCAGCTCGACGTCCAGCGTCGAGGGCCGGACCTTCGTCGGCGGCAATCTCTCGGGCGGCTCGGACTACTACAAGTACGGCGGCAAGACCCCGCCGCCCTCGGCGACCAACGCGCCGGGCCTGACCGTGGTCGGCTCGTCGAGCGGCTCGAAGAACCTGCACAACGGTTCGGGCGCCCTGGTCGGCGGCAGCGTTTCCGGCGGCTGGAACCTGAACGGTTCGGCCCCCCAGGACATCACCATCGGCGGCTCGGCCAGCGGCATCAACGGCAGCAAGGGCAGCAACATCACCATCGGCGGCGCGGCCTCCGGCGTGAACGCCAACGGCGCGACCGTGAAGACCAACCAGGGCCTGCCGGGCCTGGCGGCCGGGCTGCAGGTCCAGGCCAGCGACTACGCCATGGGCGTGAAGGACCTCTCGGCCTATCTGGCCGGTCTGACCCCGACCGACGCGGTGACCTTCCCGCAGAACAATCTGATGAAGTTCGAGCCGACCTCGACCGGCAAGATCGCGGTGTTCAGCTTCGACAACGCCGACGTCTTCAAGACCGCGGGCCAGCTGCAGTTCCTGACCGGCGGCTTCGAGACCATCATCGTCAATGTCGGCGGCACGTCGGCCACCCTGGCGAAGAACTTCATCAACTCCTCGTCGAACCTCGGCCAGACGGTGATCTGGAACTTCCACGAGCTGGCCTACAACCCGGCCAAGCCGACTGTGAACCTGAACTTCCAGACCGCTTTCTACGGCACGGTTCTGGCCACCGGCGCCTACGCCACCAACAACAATCACCTCGAAGGCTCGGTCGTGGTCGGCAAGCTGGACCAGCGCGGCCAGGTGCACCTCAACGGCTACAACGGCGGCCTGACCATCGGCTCCGCCGTGCCCGAGCCCGCCACCTGGGCGATGATGATCATCGGCTTCGGCCTCATCGGCTCGGCCGTGCGCCGCCGGCGGCAGGTCGCCCTGGCGGCCTGATCACAAACTGACCTTGGCCCCGCCCAGGCGCCATCCCGTGGCGGGAAGATCGCGCTGAGCGCCTATTCAAGGTAGGGTGGGCCGGGGCTCCCAGAGAGCCTCGCCTGGACCCAACCCTTAAATGCTCCTCTTCGCCTCGGCCGTCGTGCTCCTCCTGTTGGTGCTGAACGGCCTCTTCGCCATGTCCGAACTGGCGGTCGTTTCTTCCCGACGAGCTAAACTGCAAGCCCGCGCCGAGCGCGGGGACAAGGGGGCCGCCGCAGCCCTCAGGCTCTCGGAAAACCCCACGCGCTTCCTCGCCGCCGTGCAGGTCGGCATCACCCTGATCGGCATCCTCTCGGGCGCCTACGGCCAGGCGACCATCGCCGCCGAGCTCGACCACATGCTCGAGACGATCCCGGCGCTGCACGACTATTCGGAGCTGATCTCCACCGCGATCGTCGTCGTGGTCATCACCTATCTGTCGCTGATCGTCGGCGAGCTGGTGCCCAAGCGCTTCGCCATGGTGTTCCCCGAGACCATCGCCTCGCTGGTGGCGCGCCCGCTGTCGTTGCTGGCCAAGCTGATGGGCCCGTTCGTCACCCTGCTGACCGCCTCCACCGTCGGCGTCCTGCGCCTGCTCGGCATCCGCGACGAGAAGGGCGAGCAGATCACCCACGAGGAGGTCGAGACCGTCCTGGCCGAAGGCACCAACGCCGGCCTGATCGAACCTGAGGAACAGGCGATGATCGGCGAGGTGCTGCGCCTTGGCGACCGTCAGGTGCGCGTGGCGATGACCCCGCGCCGCGACATCTACTGGATCTCGCTGTCCGACACCTCCGACCAGCAGCTGGCCGACATCCGCGCCTGTCCCTATTCGCGCATTGTCGTGACCGAAGGCGCCGACGTCGAAGAGCCGGTCGGCGTGATCCACAAGAAGGACGTCCTCGACGCCATTCTCGACGGCAAGAAGCCGGACATCCAGGCGTTGATGGCCACCCCGATCTATCTGGTCGAGACGACTTCGCTCCTGCGTGCGCTGGAGCTGCTCAAGCAGACCCCGCTGCACATGGCCCTGGTGGTCGACGAGTTCGGCGCCCTGGAAGGCGTCGTCACCCCGACCGACCTGCTGGAGATGATCGCCGGCGACTTCCACGAGGAGCACGACGCGGCCACGCCCGACGCCATCCTCAAGCGCGAGGACGGCAGCTTCCTGGTCGATGGCCGGGCCGAGGTCGATGACCTGGCCAAGGCGCTGGGCGCCGATTTCGCCGAAACCAGTCAGTTCCATACCGCCGCCGGCCTGGTGCTGCATGAGATCGGCCGCCTGCCCAGCGAAGGCGACGTGTTCGAGATCGCCGGCTTCCGGGTCGAAGTCATCGACATGGACGATCGCCGCATCGACAAGCTGCTGTTCACGCCGCCGGCCGACGGCCCCAGCCTCGGCGACATGCTGTCCTCTTAGCCGGGCGGCGCGCGATAGCCGTCGAAGGCCTGCTCCAGCAGGCCGGCGAACGCGATCGGCGTGCGGTCCTCAAGGTATGGGCCGATGATCTGCACGCCGATCGGCAGGCCGTCCGCGCTGACGCCCACCGGCGCGGCGGTGGCCGGCAGATGCGCCAGCGTAGCGATCCCCGGCCAGGCCAGCTGGTCGAAATAGGGGGTCGCCACGCCGTTCAGCATCAAGGTCCGGGCGCCCGGATCGCGGTCGTCGTGCGGATAGGCCAGCGAACCGTGCGCCGGCGCCAGCACCACGTCGAAGGCCTCGAACAGCCGCCCCCAGGCCCGCCGGACGACCAGCTGCGCATCCTGCAGGTTCATCCAGTCGTGCGCGCTCATCGGCTGCCCCTGGGGCGGGCCGCCCCGCGACATCGCCGTGGTCAGCAGGCCGCGATAGATTTCGTGGCCCTGGGCGAGGTCCGGCAGCAGATCGCTGCTCCGCGCGACCGCCGCCCCTGCCCGTTCCAGCTTGCCGGCCAGTTCGCCCAGCGCCGCGACGAGCGCCGCGTCTGTGGCTGCGGCCGGATGGGCGTCGAGCACCAGCACTCGGTAGTCGCCCAGCCGTCCGTGCCGCGCCGGCGGCAGGGCGAGGCGAAAGCCGACCGCCTCCTCGTCCATCGGCCCGGCCAGCACGTCGAGCGCCCGCTCCAGGTCCGCGGCCGTGCGCGCCAGCGGTCCGACCACAGCCAGCGGCACGTCGAGGCCGTCCAAGCCTGGCGGCGCGTGACCGCGCTGCGGAACGATCCCGTAGCTCGGCTTGTGCCCGTAAACGCCGCAGAAGGCGGCGGGCACGCGGATCGAGCCGCCGATATCCGTGCCCATCTCCAGCGGGACCATTCCAGCGGCCACCGCGGCGGCGGCGCCGCCGGACGACCCGCCGGCCGTGCGCTCCAGGTTCCAGGGATTGCAGGTCCGCCCATAGACCGGATTGACGCTCTGCCAGTCGGCCAGGCTGACTGGGATGTTGGTCTTGCCGAGGATCACCGCCCCGGCCGCCTTTAGCCGCGCGACCCCCAGAGAGTCCTCGGGCGCGATCCAGCCCTTGGCCGTCTCGAAGCCCCAGGTGGTCGGCAGTCCGGCGACGTTGTGGGATTCCTTGACCGTCATCGGCACGCCCAGCAGCGGGCCTCGCTCGCCGCGGGCCAGCGCCGCGTCGGCGGCGCGGGCGGCGGTCCGGGCGCGGTCGAAATCGCGAACCACCACGGCGTTGATCGGGCCGTCGCGCGCCTCGATCCGGGCGATCGCCGCCTCGCAAAGCTCCAGCGCGCTGGCCCGGCCGGCGGCCAGCGCCGCGACGAGCGTGCCGGCCGAGGCCTCCGACAGATCGGCTGCGAGGGTCTCGGACATGGCGCTGCTCCCAGTTGGTTTTCGCAAGCCTGCGCCGGACCTCCCCTCAAGTCCAGGCGCGCCCGCGGCGTCTGGACGCAGGTCGATAGCCAAGCTCGGCAACCGTTCTTCAACCATGCGCGCGTGGAGTGTGCCCCACGGGGTGGGCCTCTTTGGTTTGGGAGGGGTCCGATATGGACAAGGGATTCAAGCGCGGCCTGGCGGCCGCCGCGACGCTGCTGGTGCTGGCCGCGTGCGCCAGCACGCCTGTGTCCAAGGGCGGCGGCGGCGGGCCGGTGAGCGCCCAGGCCGACCGGCGGCTTGAAAGCCAGGCCGCAGCCTTCGAGAGCTTCATGCGCAACGCCCGCGGCATCGACGCGACGTTCGCGGGTCCGGCCGCGGTGGCCGAGGGCCTGCGCATCGGCTCGGGCTACGAGCCCAAGCAGCTCGAAGCCGGCATGGTCGCCTATGCGGCGCTCGCCGCGCTGCAGGAGCCGAAGTTCGTGGCCGGAGTGCGCAAGGCCGCCCAGGACAAATCGGGCAAGGGGCTGGCGGCCCGGCTCACCGCACGGCCCGACCTCGCCGCGACGCTGCCCGGCGCCGACGCCGGCGCCGCTCGCGCCGCGGCCGCGCTCTATCGGCAAGGCGAGGCCCTGGAAGCCAGCGGCAAGCGCGTCAAGAAGGCCTCCTACGACGTCCAGCGCCAGGCCTGGGCCAAGGTGTTCGTGCCCGACGCCAAGGCGCGGCTGACCCGGGTCAAGCAGATCTCCAGCGCCGGCTACCGGCCGGCCGGCGGCGACCAGGCCCAGCTCTATTCGACCCTCGCCCAAGGCGGCAAACGCGGCGGACCGCCCAGTCCGATGGTCTCGCGCGGGCTCGCGGTCGCGGCGCTGACCGTGCTGGGCGAGAGCGGCCGCGCCGGGGCGCTGATGAGCGAGCCGCGCAGCGGCATGTGCGTACGGGTCGCCAAGCTCAACCTCTACCAATGCCTGGCGGCCGCCGGCCCCTACTACGAGGACATCTACTGCCTGGCCCAACACGGCATGCTGGAGCCGGCGGGTTGCGCGACCGACTCCGTGCGGCCGATCCGCACGGCGCAACGCTGAGCGAATTCCCGCCCCACATCTGTCGAAGTCCGAGCTAAATTGGCGCGCGCGCCGCGGAGGCGCGGGAGAGCCAGATGTCCGAGCGCGACCAGAACGACAACCCGTTCATCCGATCCAGCCCCTGGGGCCGGGCGAAGGGCGCGGCGCCGTTCGGCTATGCGCTGCCCCCCGGCCAGCCTGGCGACCAAGCCGCCGGCGAGGTGGCTCCGCCGCCGCGTGCGCCCGCGCCGCAGCCCGCCCCGCGCCCGGCGGTTCAGGCCCCGACGGCCCGGCCGAGCGTCGTTCCGCAGGGCGGCATCCTGGCCGGCGGTTCGCTGGTCCCCCGCGCCCCGGCGCAACCGGCGGCCGGCCAGCAGCCGGTCCAGGGTCCCCGCCCCGCCTTCACGACGCCGATCGGCCAGCCGCCGGGCCGAACGCCGGCCGCTCAGGGCCCGCTGGTTCGCGGCCCGGTCGTGCAAGGCCCCCTCGCCGCAGGCTCCAGCACCGCCCGTCCTCCGCAGTCGGCCCCGCGGCCTGCCCCTGCCCCTGCCCCTGCCCCTGCCCCTGCCGCCGCAGCGCCGCGTCCGGCGCCCGCCCTGGAACCCGAACCCGATCTCATCCTGGCCGCGCCGCGCGCCACGGCGGCGCCCAAGCGCTCGCCCCTGCCGCTGATCGTCGGCGGCGCCGTGGCCGTGGCCGCCGCGGGCGCCGTCGCCTTCATGCTGATGCGCGAAGACGAGCCGGCGGCCCCTGCCGCCCCGGCTGTGATCGAGACCGCGCCCGCCGCGAGCGCCGAACCCGCCGCCCCGGCGCCTGACGTCGCCGCCCCGCCCGCAGCGAGCGAACCGGTCGCCAGCCCGCCGGCCGCCGAGTCGCCGCCTCCGAAGGCCGCCGCGACCGCCGCGCCGACGCCCGCCGCCAAAGCGCCGGCGCCAAAGGTCGCCCCGCCCAAGGCCGCTGCGCCGAAGCCGGCGACGGCCGAAGCGCCCGCCCCAGTGCTCAACGTGCCGGCTCCTGCGCCCGCGCCGCCGCCGCTGGTCCTGACCCCGCTGTCGCCGGCCCCGGCCGAGCCGCCGATCACCCCGCGCCCCTCGGCGCCGTTGCCGACCGATCCCGACGCGCCGATGACGCTGAACCGCAACTGACGGCGCTTCCGCCCCGCCGGCATCCAGCCTAAGCAGGATGCAACAAGGGGGAACGCGCATGAAGACGCTGGGACCAGACGAGATCGCGCCGCTGCTGGACGGCCACGTGGATCTGCGTCGGCGCAAGGACTCGCTGCAGCCGCTGCGCCTGCCGGTCGCCGAGATCGGCTTCTACGACGCCTTCAACCGTTGGGTCGCCTCCTGCGCCACGGCCTGCCGCATCCGCCTGCGCACGACCTCGACCAGCCTGCGCCTGAGCGGCGCCCAGCGGCTGCTCGACCAGTCGGTCGGCGGCGAGCGGCGCGGAGCCTACGACCTGTTCGTCGACGGCCAGTTCTACGACCGCGCCTGGGCGCAGGGCGGGGCGACCATCGACCTGGCGAACGGCGCCTTTGTGGGCGAAGAGGCCTTTAACCTGACGTTCGACGGCCTGCCGGAAGGCGAAAAGACGTTAGAGCTGTGGCTGCCTCAGGCGGCCACAGTGTCGGTCACCAGCCTGGACCTCGACGACGGCGCGCAAGCCGAGCCCGTCGCCGACGGCCGCCCTCGCGTCCTCTTCCACGGCAGCTCGATCACCCACTGCCTGGAGGCCGAAGGCGCCAGCGCCGGCTGGCCGGCCGTGGCCGCGAGCCTGGCCGGCGTCGACCATCAGAACCTCGGCTGGGCCGGCTCTTGCCTGTTGTCGGGCCAGGCCGCGCGGATCATCCGCGACGCTCGCGCCGACGCCATCGTCCTGAAGCTGGGGATCAACGTGCACGCCGAAGGCCAGCTCAAGGAGAGGCCGTTCCTCGACTCCGCCCACGCAATGATCTCGATCATCCGCGAGAAGCACCCCGCGACGCCCATCCTGATCGTCTCGCCGATCTACTCGCCCGGCCGCGAAGACGACAGCCCCGGCGGCGGCCCGTCCCTGGTGCGGATGCGCCAGCTGCTGCAGGACGTCGTGGCCGCCCGCGTCGCCGCCGGCGACCAGCACATCGGCTACCTCGACGGCCTGTCGCTGTTCGGGGCCGCCGACGCGCATCTGCTGCCCGATGACCTGCACCCCAACACTGAGGGCTACCGACTGATGGGCGAGCGCTTCCACGCCCTCGCCCTCAGCGGGCCGCAAGCCCTGGTCAAACCCCCAGCAGCGACTTGAGAAAGGGGTTCAGCAGCCGGCCTGCCGGGTCGAGCCGCGCGCGCACCGCCAGGAAATCGTTCCAGTTGGGATAGAGCAACGCCAGCTCGCGGGCCTTCAGGCTGTGCAGCTTGCCCCAGTGCGGCCGCCCGCCGTACTTCAGGAAGATCGGCTGGATCAGGTCGAACAGGAAGTCGTACTGGTCCTTGTAGTGGCAGTGCACGGCGATCGAGCCGCGCGGCCCGCCCTGGAACGGCGACAGCCAGGCGTCGTCGGCGGCGATGCGGCGCACCTCGATCGGGAAGAAGACGTCCGGCCGCTTGGCCTCGATCGTCGCCATCACCTCCTTGAGCGCGGTCAGATGGTTCTCCACCGGGATGTGGAACTCCATCTCGTTGAACCGCACCGGGCGCTCGGTGGAGAGCAGCTTCCAGCCCTCGTCGATCGCTTCCTCCGGCTTGGCCGAGCCCAGCAGCGCCTTGGCCGCCGCCTTGCGCAGCGGGGTCGAGAACCGAGTCAGGTTGCGCAGTTGCTTGAGCACCTCGAGCAGGGCGCTGTCGGTGTCCGGCCCGCGCGGGATCGCCGGGGCGTCGGTCTCGTCATGGGTGACGTTGGCCGCCAGGTCGGTGAACGGGACGGCGAAGAACTCGTAGTTGCGATGCTTCGCCCAGCGCGCCTCGGCCTCGGCCAGGGTCTGCTCGAACGGCTCGACGAACACCTTGCGGTGCAGGCGGCGATTGGCGCTGGTCGCCAGCCGGACCTGGGTGATCACCCCGAGCGCCCCCAGCGACACCCGCGCGGCGTTGAAGACGTCGGCGTTCTGGATCGCGTCGCAGTCGATCAGCTCTCCCGTGGCGGTCGCCAGCCGCAAGGCGGTGACGTCGCCATGGATCGCCTTGATCGCCGCCCCCGTCCCGTGGGTGGCGGTGCCCAGGCAGCCGCCCAGCGACTGCTTGTTGATGTCGGGCAGGTTGGCCATCGCCCGGCCGCGCTCGGCCAGGGCCGGGCCCAGCGCGCCCAGCCGCATGCCGGCGCGGACCACCGGCTGGTCGCCGTCCCAGCGCTCGATCCCCGCTAGGCCGTCGAGGGTCATCAGCGTGCCGGAGGTCGGCACCAGGCCGGTGAACGAGTGCCCGGCCCCGACGACGCGAACTGGCGCGACCGAGGTCTTCAGCACCTGCGCCACCTCGGCCTCGGTCTTCGGCGCGCTGCGCACGGCCGGATAGGCGTGTTCGGTCCCCGACCAGTTGCGCCACAGCAGATGCTTGTTGGCGTCCATGCTGGGCGGAGCCGGCGGCTCGGGCTTGTCGCGAGCGGCGAGATAGACCCCGCCCCCGGCGGCGGCGAGCACGCCGGCCGAACCGGCCAGCAGCGCGGTGCGGCGCGAGATCACGACTTGCCCTCCTGGCCGGCCATGAAGCGGGTCAGGGCCTTGAAGTCGTCGGGGGTGCAGGCGGCGCACTGGCCCAGCGCCGGCATCGCCTTGTAGCCCTGCACCACGTGGTCGAGCAGCACGTCCTCGCCCTGCTTCCAGCGCGGAGCCCAGGCCTTGGCGTCATGCACCAGCGGCGCGCCGGAGTCGGCGACCACGTGGCAGGCCTTGCAGCTGTCGGCATAGAGCTGGGCCAGCCGCGCATCGGCGGGCGCGAGCCTGGCCGGATCGGCCGGCGGACCGGCGGGCGGCGCGCACGCGGCCAGCAGCAGGCCGCCGGCGGCGGCCAGGTAAGCGATGGACTTCAAGCGTCTCCCCCCAAGGCGACTGTCAGATCTTGAGCGCGGCCCGATAACCCGGGTGCACCAGGTCGTGATACTCCGGATGGCGCTGGATGTATGCCGACACGAACGGGCAGACCGGGATCACCAGTTCGCCCCGCTGGCGCACGAACTCCATCGCCGTGCGGACCAGCTTGCCGCCTACTCCCTGCCCCTCGAAGGCTGGCGGCACCTCGGTGTGCGGGAACAGCACTCCCGTGGCCAGCAGCCGGTACTCCGCATAGGCGACCTCTTCGCCCAGCCGCACCTCGAAGCGGCCCTTGGCCTCGTTGTTCACGACCTCAAGGTCACCGCTGCTCATGCCGTACTCCAACTGACTGACGGCCAGGACACCACGCCTCGGCGCAGCAGGCAAACGCGCCGCCTGCGGTCATCAGCCGGGGGCAGCTCATGATAAGAGTTTTTGATTGAATGTGGCCTTCCAATAAGGCTCGACCGCGATATATTGCGAATTAATCGCAATAAGGCACATCTCATGCGCACCGCCAAGAAGACCCTGAGCTACAGCGTGATGCACCTGATCGTGGCGATCACCGTCGCCTACGCCCTGACCCGCGACTGGCGGGCGGCGCTGGCCATCGGGATGATCGAACCGGTCTTCCAGACGATGGCCTTCGCGATCCACGAACGGGTCTGGGCGCGGATCGGAACCACTGCGCCGGGCGTCCGTTCGGCCGAAGCCTGAGGAGAGGAAGTTGACCATGACCAACACCGGACCTTCGCCCGCCGACCGCAAGGCGGTCGCCGACGGGCTCGCCAAGCTGCTGGCCGACACCTACGCCGTCTACCTGAAGACCCACGGCTACCACTGGAACGTCCGCGGCCCGAATTTCTCCCAGCTGCACGCGCTGTTCATGGCCCAGTACACCGAAATGTGGACCGCCATCGACGAGGTCGCCGAGCGCATCCGCGCGCTGGGTGAGTTGGCCCCGCAGGGCTATGGCGCGTTCGGCAACCTGTCCTCGATCAAGGACGGCGATCCCTCCAAGGGCGCCGAGGAAATGCTGAAGGACCTGATCGCCAGCCAGGAGACCCTGATCGGTACGCTCTATGCGATCCTACCAGCCGCCCAGAAGGCCGGCGACGAGGTCAGCGCCAGCCTGATCTCAGATCGGCTGACCGCGCACGAGAAGCACGCCTGGATGCTGAGATCGTCGCTCTAAACCCGCTAGGGCTTGGCCGAGGCGGACGCGGAACTGCGGCAGGCAGACCGGTCCGCCTTCATTTCCTTTTCCATCACCGGCCGCACGGCCTTCGTCCAGATCGCATAGCCGGCGCTGTTCATGTGCAGGCCGTCGGCGACGAACAGGTCCTTGGGGTGGCCGTCGGCGCCCATCATCTGCGGCACGACATCGATGTAGACGAAGTCCTTGCGGCCCTTCATCTGCGCCTTGATCTTGGCGTTGACGGCGCTCTGGTCGGGGAACTGGCGCTCACGGGCCTGCGAGGGCTTCAGCGAGATGAAGTAGACCGGCGTCGAGGCCCCGAGCTTCTCGCTCTTCAGCTTCATGAAGCGCTCGAAGTCCTCGGCCACCGAGTCCCTCGATTCCCCGACGTTGAGGTCGTTCTCTCCGGCGTAGAACACCACCGCCCGCGGCCGGTAGCGGCCGACGACCTGGTCGAAGTGGGCGTTGACGTCCGAGATCTCCGCCCCGCCGAAGCCGCGGTTGAGCACCGGGATCGGCGCCATGTCCTGGCCAAGGCTGGTCCAGAACCGGATCGTCGAGGATCCAGTGAACACGATCTTGCAGGGCGCCGGAGGCGCGACCTTGTCCTGCGCGGCGAAGGCCTCCATCTCGGCGGCGAAGCGGCCGCCCGCGGCGGCCGCGGTCGATGGGCCCGCGGCCAAGACCGCGGCGGCGGACAAGGCGATCAACCGAACCAACATGGCGCTCACTCCCCCCGAAGCGCCCCGCCAACCGTCGTTCTGCGAGCGAGGCACATGGCTAATGCTGCGAGATTGGCGCCGATTCAAGGCGACGGCCACGCTCGAAACGACAAAGGCGCCGCGGTTTCCCGCGGCGCCTTTCCGTTCTTGAGCCCGAGAGCCCTTAGAAGCGGTACTGGAATTCCACGCCGTAGGTGCGCGGGAAGTTCAGCTTCACCGTCCGGCGATAGTCGCCGAGCGGGGTCAGGCTGGTCGGGGTGGAGCTTTGGAAAGCCACCTCGTCGAAGGCGTTCTTCACGTAACCGATGATCGTGAAGCGGTCCTGGCCGTCCTTCCACAGGGCGCGGAAGTCGACGATCTCGTTCGCCGGGGCGGTGTAGTTCGCCTGGCTGAAGACCGCGGTCTGCATGTCGTCGGTGTAGGTGTAGGTGCCGCCGAGCGTCAGGCTGCCGGCGTCGAAGTCGAAGGTGTAGTTGGCGCCGAGGTTGAGCTTGTTCTCCGGCGTCATCGGCAGGCGGTTGCCTTCCAGGTTCTGCGTGCGGGCCGCGGCCGTGCCGCCGACCGGCTTGGCGCCGGACTTCGAGGCGGTCGGGTCGTTGACGTCGACGAAGCAGCAGCCGTTGGTCACTTCCGCGTTGATGTACGCGTAGCTGGCGAACAGCATCAGGTTGTCGAGCGGAGCCCACTGGCCTTCAAGTTCGACACCCCAGTTGCGGGCGTCGAGGTTCAGGAACTGGGTGCCGGTCGTCGAGCCGCTGATGATCACCCGCAGCGGGGCCTGGAAGCCCTGGTAGTCGGCGTAGAAGATCGCCGAGTTCAGCTGGAAGCGGCCGCCGAAGGTCTTCTTCAGACCGACTTCGTAGTTGTTGACGTATTCCGGGTCCGCGTACGGCACCGGGGTCAGGCCGTTCGAGGCGAGCCAGCCGCCCGACTTGTAACCGCGGCTATAGCGGGCGTAGGCGTTGGTGTCGCCGTCCGGCTGCCATTGGACGCCGAGCGTACCGGTCCAGGCGTCGTAGTCGGCCTTCAGGTCGCGGATCAGACCGCCGCCCTTGGCTTCACGCAGGTTGGCGTATTGCGGCAGGGCCGTGCAGGAGGCGATCGTCGCGCCGCCGCAGACCACGAACGTGGTCATGTCCAGAGCGACGCCTTGGCCGATCGCGGCCGGAATGCCGCCGAACTGCTGCAGCAGGTAGGTGGTGGTCGGGCTGCGCGAGACGTAGCGGGCGTAGTCGGTGCCCGACTTCTCGTCGACCGAGTAGCGAAGACCGGCGGTCAGGGTCCAGTTCTCGGCGAACTCGTAGTCGATCTGGCCGAACGCCGCGTAGGAGTTCACTTCCAGCGAGCCGTCGACGGACAGGTAGTTGCCCTTCGGGTTCGGATCCGCCGGACGGCCGGTCGCCAGGCTGAGCGGCGCCTGCATGGCGGGATCGCCGAGCACGCGCAGGCCCTGCGGCTGCGAGTATTCCTGGTGGTACTGATAGAGACCGACGATCCAGTGCAGCGGGCCGTCCGAGTTGGACGACAGGTTGATCTCGTTCGACCACCACTTCTGCTTCTCGGTGTAGAAGAAGCGCTCGTTCGGCGAAACGTTCTGGGCGGTGTAGGCGACGCCGGTCGGCGTCGTCGTCGCGATGCTGAACAGGCCCTGACGCGAAGAGCGGTCTTCGTCGCCGTTGGTGTTGTAGGTGTAGGCCTGATAGCCGGCCAGATACTTCAGCGTCGCGCCGCCGAGATCCCAGGTCAGGTCGAAGTGCAGACGATTGTGGTCGGAGAGCTTGCCCTCCATCGTCTGATCCATGTCGATCTTGTAGGGATCGGCGATCGACGGATTGACGCCCGCGTAGCCGAAGGTCGGGTTGTAGTAGAGCGCGCTGTTCTCGAGGCCGGTCGCCGAACGGGTGTCGTACGGGCTGATGACCGCTTCGTGGATGTTGCCGACGCCGTAGCTGTCGTCCCAATCGAACTTCGTATAGCGCAGGCGGGCGGTGACGTTCTCGCCAAGGTCGGCTTCGATCTGGGCTTCGACGATGTAGCGCTTCAGGGCGCTGGTGTCGCCGCCGGGGCCGATGTTCTCGATGAAGCCTTCGTCGCGACGCTCGACCGAGCCGCCGACCAGGAAGCGCAGGCCTTCGGTGATCGGACCGGTGAGCAGGGCGTCCGTGCGCCACGAGCCGTAGTTGCCGACCGCGCCGCGGACTTCGCCTTGGAAGGTGTCGCTCGGACGCTTGCCGATGATGTTCAGCGCGCCGCCGATCGAGTTACGGCCGTAGAGAGTGCCCTGCGGGCCGCGCAGGATTTCCGTCCGCTCGATGAACAGCGACGGCGTCGAAGAGTCGGCCATCGAGTTCGAGAAGATGCCGTCCGAGTAGAGCGCCACCGACGGATCGGTGCCGATCGCGTTGGTCAGGCGGCCGAAGCCCCGGATCGAGAGACGGTCGTTGTTGGTGTAGGCCACGCTCGGCGTGACGCGAGCCAGATCCTCGACCGTGGCGACGCCCATCAGGTCGCGCTTCTCCGAGGTGTAGGCCGTAACCGCGACCGGCACGTCCTGCAGGCTCTGCTCACGCTTTTCAGCGGTGACGACCAGTTCCTCGATGGTGAAGGCTTCTTGGGCCGCGGCCTGAGTGGCGGCGGACATGGCCGCGATGGACGCGCCCATGATGAACAGACTGCGCAGACGCAGCGGACGATACATAGATTACCTCCCAGCCAGACGCGGGCGTTTAGCCGCCCGTCGCGAGTGCTTAATGTGGCTAGGCTGGGTGTCTCGAACGTCGTTCGAATAGAGGGAAAAGCGCTGCCGTCGAACTTTCGTCAGCCCTTGTGGCGCAAGGGCCGCGCCGCCGGTGCTGAACGAATGTGCAATGCGAAAAAAGATACTGGTTATTCAAATACATGGACCGAGCTCGCGCTGAAGGCGAGCTGACGCTACGGCGCCTTCAGCGCCCCATGATCAGCGCTTCCAGCCCGCGCACGGCTGATTCCATGGTCTCGCCCTCGGGCCCCTGGCCGGGGACTCCGCGCGACAGCGACATCGCCGCGATGCCGCGGCCCCAAGCCCAGATCGCCTCGGCGATCTTGCCGGCCAGGTCGGGGGAATGCTGGTCTTCGAAGTCGGCCATGATCGCAGTCCGAGACACCGCGAAGGCCTCGGCCTCGGCCGCGGCGACGTCCTCGCGCCGGCCGGCGTCCAGCGCCTCGTACATCAGCTCGTAGAGCTCGGGCTTCTGACGCAGGAAGTTCAGGTAGGCGCCGCCGGTCGAGCGCAGCCCGCTCTCGTCGCCGCGCAGCTCGTAGGCGACCCGCATGGCTTCCGACAGCTGGCGGAAGCCGTCGACCGCCAATCCGGCCAGCAGGGCCGCCTTGTCGGCGTAGTGATAATAGACGGTGCCGGGCGCCACCCCGCCCCGATCGGCGATCGCGCGAAGCGACAAGCCGGCGCGGCCGCTCTCCTGCAGGATCTCGCGCGCTGCTGCTAGAAGTTGTCCGCGGACATTGCCCACGTGATAGGTGCGCCGCCGCTCGAGGCTCACCGCCGTCATGACGCCCATCTCATCACAAACTTCTGCGGCGGCCCGACTCGCATCGAAAGGCCACGCTCCCCATCGACCAAAGTTATCGTCGCTAACTTAAGGCCCTATCCGCGCCGTTACGCAACGACAATCAAGTCAGGATCGCTACCTTGGCTGGCAGTGCGACCAAAAGGTCAGACGGCGCCAACCGCACCTGCAACCCGCGCTGGCCGCCGTTGACGAACACCCTCTCATGGTCGAGCGCGGCCTGGTCAATGACCACGGGGACCTGGCGCTTCTGCCCGAAGGGACTGACCCCGCCGACCCGGTAGCCAGTCGTCCGTTCGGCGTCAGCCGGCTTCATCATCTGGGCCGACTTGCCGCCCACCGCCGCAGCCAGCTTCTTCATCGCCACCTCCTGGTCGGACGCCAGCACCGCACAGACCGGCTTGCCGTCGACCAGGGCCATCAGGGTCTTGAGCACCTGATCGGGACTGACGCCCAGGCTCTCGGCGGCCTGCAGCCCGACGCGTGGGGCGTCGGGGTCGTAGTCGTAAGTATGCAGCTCGTAGGCGATCTTGGCCTTGTCGAGGGCGAGGGTGGCGGGCGTGGTCTTGGCCATGGCTCGCCTTTAGCCCCGCCGGCCGCCGCTGCGAAGCGCCGCGTTCAACCGGCCCCGCTGGGTTCGTTTTCGCCGCCTCCCCGGCGCTTCGGCGACAAACGCGCCGCCGACATCTAGGCGATGCAGGAAAATCGCCCATATGCTTCAGGGTATGGCGCGGAAATCGACCTCCGGGCGTTTCTGCTGAAAGGCCTCCAGGAGCCGTTCATGACCGCAGACAAGCCCAAGCTCGCGCCGCCCGCCAGCTCGGCCCTCGAACTGATCGGCGACACCCCGATGCTTGAGCTGGTCGGCTTCGACACCGGCCCCTGCCGGCTGTTCATCAAGCTGGAGAGCGCCAATCCCGGCGGCTCGATCAAGGACCGCATCGCCCGCTCGATGATCGAGGCGGCCGAGGCCGATGGCTCCCTGAAGCCCGGCGGGACGATCGTCGAGGCCACCGCCGGCAACACCGGCCTGGGCCTGGCCCAGGTCGGCGTGCTCAAGGGCTACAAGATCCTGCTGGTCGTCCCCGACAAGATGAGCCGCGAGAAGATCCAGCACCTGCGGGCGCTGGGCGTCGACGTGCGCATCACCCGTTCCGACGTCGGCAAGGGCCACCCCGAATACTATCAGGACATGGCCCAGCGGTTGGCCGCCGGTATCCCCGGCGCCATCTACATCAACCAGTTCGCCAACCCGGCCAATCCGAGGGCGCACGAGACCACCACGGGCCCAGAGATCCTGGCCCAGATGGAGGGCGATCTCGACGCCATGGTCGTCGGCGTCGGGTCGGGCGGCACCCTGACCGGCCTTGGCCGCTTCTTCGCCAAGGCCTCGCCGAAGACCAAGATGGTGCTGGCCGATCCGGAGGGCTCGATCCTTGCCCCGCTGGTCAATACCGGCGAGACCATCGAGCCCGGCTCGTGGGTGGTCGAAGGGATCGGCGAGGACTTCGTGCCCGACAACTGCGACCTCTCACTCGTCTCGCGGGCCTACTCCATTCCCGACGCCGAGAGCATCGCCGCCGCGCGCCTGATGCTCGCCAAGGCCGGGGTGCTGGGCGGCTCCTCGTCAGGCACGCTGCTGGCCGGCGCACTGCGCTACTGCCGCGAGCAGACGGAAGCCCAGCGGGTCGTCACCCTGGTCTGCGACACCGGCGCCAAGTACCTGTCCAAGGTCTACAACGACAGCTGGCTGGCCGAGCAGGGCCTGACGGAGCGCAGCCTGCACGGCGACCTGCGCGACCTGATCGTGCGCTCGGCCACCGACGGCGGCGCCATCGTGGTCGGGCCGCAGGACACCCTGCTGACCGCCTACAACCGCATGCGCCAGGCCGACGTCAGCCAACTGCCGGTGCTCGACGACGGGCGGCTGATCGGCCTCATCGACGAGAGCGACCTGCTCGAGGCGATTGAGGATTCCAAGCCCGACAAGCGGTTCTCCCAGCCCGTGGCGACCGCGATGACCGCCAAGTTGGACACGCTGCAGGCGGACGCCCCACTCGACGCCCTGCTCCCGGTCTTCGAGAAGGATCAGGTGGCCATCGTCCTCGACGGCCGCGAATTCGTCGGGCTGATCACCCGTATCGACCTCATCAACTATCTGCGGCGAGCTGCGTGACCCAAGACAACACCGGAAAGAACCGCCTGGAGTTCTCCACGCGGGTGATCCACGGCGGCCAGTCGGTCGACCCGACCACCGGCGCGGTGATGCCGCCGATCTACGCGACCTCGACCTACGCCCAGACCAGTCCGGGCGAGCACAAGGGCTTCGAGTACTCGCGCAGCCAGAACCCGACCCGCTTCGCCTTCGAGCGGGCGATGGCCGACCTGGAGAGCGGGACGCGCGGCTACGCCTTCGCCTCGGGCCTGGCGGCGATCTCGACCTTCCTGGAGGTCCTCGACGCCGGCTCGCACGTCATCGCCAGCGAGGACCTCTACGGCGGTTCGTTCCGGCTGTTCGACAAGGTTCGTCGGCGCACCGCGGGGCTGGAGTTCAGCTTCGTCGACATGAGCGACCTGGCCGCCATCGAGGCGGCGATCAAGCCCAACACCAAGCTGCTGTGGGTCGAAACCCCGACCAATCCGCTGCTGCGGCTGGCCGACCTGGAAGCGATCGCGCAGCTCGGCAAGCGCCGCGGCCTGCTGACCGCCGCCGACAACACCTTCGCCAGTCCCTACGTGCAGCGGCCGCTGGAATTCGGCTTCGACGCGGTCATGCACTCGACCACCAAGTACGTCTCGGGCCACTCCGATATCGTCGGCGGCGCCCTGGTGGTCGGCCAGAACAAGGATCTCGCCGACCAGGTCGGCTTCCTGCAGAACGCGGTCGGCGCGGTCTCCTCGCCCTTCGACTCGTTCCTGGCGCTGCGCGGCGTGAAAACCCTGGCCCTACGCATGCAGCGCCATTGCGAGAACGGCATGGCCATCGCCCGCTGGCTGGAGAGCCGGGCCGACGTCGCCAAGGTCATCTATCCGGGGCTGGAGAGCCATCCGCAGCACGAGATGGCCAGGCGGCAGATGAGCGGCGGGTTCGGCGGCATGATTTCGGCGGTGCTGGACCGAGACCTGGCCGGCACGGTGCGGATGCTTGAACGCACCCGCCTGTTCACGCTCGCCGAAAGCCTGGGCGGGGTGGAGAGCCTGATCGAGCACCCGGCGATCATGACCCACGCCTCGATCCCGGCCGAGACGCGGGCCCGGATCGGCATCGCCGACGGCCTGATCCGCCTGTCGGTGGGGATCGAGGACGCCGGCGACCTGATCGCCGATCTAGAGCAGGCCCTCTCTTAGCCGTCCTGGCCTAGTGGCCCTGGTGAGCGGCCTTGTAGGCGGTGTCCCAGGCGACGAACTCGGGCCCGTCGATCTTGCCGTTCTTGTCCTTGTCCGCCTTGGCGAACTCGTCGGCGGGCAGCTTGTAGGCCACCCATTCGGTCTTATCGATCCGGTCGTCCTTGCTGGTGTCGGCCGGATGGATGAATCGGCCTTCGGCGGCCAAGGCCATGCCGGTCGAGCCCGCGAGGGCGGCGGCGGCGAGGATGAGGCTGGTCAGACGCATGCGGGTCCTCCTGTTACCGGCGCGGAGGCTGGCCACGGCTCATGGCGAAAATGAGCCGCGGCCACGGCCCGCATCAGGCGATCGCCAACGCCCGCCGCCGGCGCAGCGCCCCGCCGGTCAGCAGGAAGCCGGTGATCAGCATCGCCCAGGTCGAGGGTTCGGGCACCGCGGCCAGGTAGATTTCCTTGGTCGAGAAGCTGCGCCCCGAACCCAGGACGCCGTAGTCGATGTTCCAGCCCATGGCGTCGAAGGCGGCGAGGTCCAGCGACGACACCCTACCCATCTGACCATAGGCGACCGTCGGGTCCATCATGCCCAGCGACGGCAGACCCGATGCGTTGTCCTTCCAGTGCGAGGCCTGACGGCCATCGCCGTTGAAGGATCCGGTCGAGAAGTTGCCGTTCTGGTAGGGATTCTGACCGTCGATCGAGAAGAACGGATTGCCGCCCACCGACCAGTCCAAGACCGTACCGCCCGGTCCGCTGCTGTAGCGGAACAGGTCAAGCACCGACGCCACGGCATAGTCGTTGAGGTTTACCAGCGCGTAGGTCGGATCGTTGGCCAGCCCCCCGTTCGGCGAGCCCAGCAAATCGTAGATGTCCACGCCGCTCACGAAGCCTAGGGCATGGCCGATCTCGTGCACCGCGACCCCGATGAAGTCGATGGAGTCGGCGGCGATCCCGTCGTTGGGATTGAAGTCGAACTTGTACTGGTTGCTGAACTCGATGCTGCCGTCCGCCGCGTCGCCGAAGCCGGTGAAACCCAGCGCCTTCAGGTTCGCGCTGTTGGCGTTCAGGAAGCTGTTGTTCGCGCCCAGATCGCTGTCGAGCACGCGCGTGGCGGTGTTGACGCCCTCGCCAGTCGGCAGCTTGTAGCCCGAGGTCAGCACGTCCAGCGCGCCGTAGCCGTAGGCCCCGGGGTTGAGCACCGGCAGGTTCGCCCCGGCGATGGCGTCCAGCTGCGAGTCCCCAAGCGCCAGGATCTGGCCCTTCGCCAACTCGATCGGCACGACCGCCGTATTGCTGCCGGCCTGCCCCAGGATACCGGGTCCGAGCACGCTGAACCCGACGTCCAGGTTGATCGTCACGTTGTTGGTAAGCCGTTTGCTCCAGAAGTCTGCGGCTATGCTGAAGCCCTTGTAGGCCGCAGTGCCCTCTTCAACCCCGCCAAGATTGTTCAGGATGATCTGGGCGGCCGAAGCTGGGCCGGAAAACGCCGCGAGCGCCAGGGCGGCCGCGGTCGATACGAGTACCTTCCTCATGACATCGCTCCAAGACACAGATGTCGGAGCGCGTCGGCTGCGCCGGCCCCCGACAGATGGTTAATCTGTCGTAAACCGAAGCACACCGTCGGTTGAGCTACAATAAATTTCTATTGCAGCGCTTACGCTTAGCTGCGCCGGAACCTAATCGACCCGCGTCCCCTTCGGCGGAGTCAGCTCGGTCGGCGGCCACTTGATCCCGAGCTGGTCGAGATAGGTCGGGTAGCGCTCGGCGTCGTAATAGAAGGGCGTCATCTGCGGCCTGAACTTGGCCATGACATCGGTGTTGATCTCGATCGGCGGCTTGTCGTTCGGGCCGATCATCGGGACGTACTTCTGGTCCTTGGTCTGGACGTTGACGAAGTAGTCCTTGGCCTGGCGGCGCAGCTCCGGCTTGGTCAGCACGTCGACCATGGTCATCGCCACCACCTTCGAGCCGGCGACCACGCCCTTGTGGGCGATCGGCGTGGCCATCGATATGGCGTTCGACCAGTGGTGCCCCGGCAGGTCGGGAATGTTCGACGGATAGACCACGGTGATGGTCGGCAGCGTCCAGGAGATGTCGCCGATGTCGTCGGAGCCGCCGCTCTCGGGCTTCTCGACCGGCGGCGCCATCTTGTCGAGCTCGGTCGCCAGCCCCTTCTCCTTGGAGCCGAGGTTCTTCTGCACCGCCTTGGCGAAGGTCTGTTCCTCGGGCGTCCAGCTTGGCAGGCCGACCTTGTCGATGTTGGCCTTGGCGGCCTCGGCCAGCGGCCGGTTGAAATGGCGCGGCGCGGCCGTGCCCAGCACCCGGCGCTCCATGGTCGTGTCGGTCATCTTGGCCGCGGCCTCGGCGATGGTGTCGCCGATATCGGAGCTCTTCTTGATGCCGTCGAAGGTCTGTTCGCGGAAGTAGTACCAGACCGTCGCCTTGGACGGCACGACGTTGGGCTGGTCGCCGCCGTCGGTGATCACGTAGTGCGAACGCTGCTCGGGCCGCAGGTGTTCGCGGCGCATGTTCCAGCCCATATTCATCAGCTCGACGGCGTCCAACGCGCTGCGGCCGCGCCAGGGTGCCCCGCCCGAGTGCGCCGACGCGCCATGGAACGTGTACTCGACCGACACCAGCCCGGTGCCGGAGGTCGCACCCCAGGCCGTCGCCAGGTTCGAGCCGACATGGGTGAAGATCGCCACGTCGGCGCCTTTGAACACCCCGTCGCGGACCATGTAGGCCTTGCCGCCCAGCAGCTCCTCGGCGACGCCCGGCCACAGCATCAGCGTGCCGGCGATGTTCTGCTTCTCCATCAGGTCCTTGACCGCCAGGGCGGCGACCACGTTCAACGCCTGGCCGGAGTTGTGGCCCTCACCATGGCCCGGAGCGCCCTCGACCAGCGGCTCGTGCCAAGGCACGCCCGGCTTCTGCGAGGCCTTTGGAATACCGTCGATGTCGCTGCCGAGCACGATGACGGGACCGCCCGTCCCGTGGGTCCAGGTCGCGGTCCAGCCGGTCGGCAGGCCGGCGACGCCGCGCTGGATGGTGAAGCCGTTCTTTTCCAGCACGCCGGTGACGTACTTCGAGGTCTCCACTTCCTGGAACGCCAGCTCGCCATAGGAAAAGATCTGGTCGTTCATCTGCTGGGCCAGCTTGGCCCGGCTTTCGACCCCGGCCACGGCCTGCGCCTTAAGGCCTGCGACCTTGCCGGCCGGAACGCCCTGGGCCAGCGCCGCCGGCGCAACCGAACACAGCAGGCCGGCCATGGCGGCCGCCGTCATCAACGCACGCATACAAATCCCCCCAAGCATCACATCCGTTCGTGGACAAAGAGGCGCCAGAACGGTCCCGCTGGGAAGCCCCCCAAGCGTCATAGACCACCTGGCAAATAGCACTTGCTCCTACAGCCGCTGTAGGATGCACAGGCTGCACCATGATCGGGCGACGGCTCATGGATGACTGGCGAGGCGCCGGGGCGATGCTCGCCCTGCTGGCGACCCTGCTGTTCGTCCTGCTCGCCGCGCCCAGCCATGCCGAGCCGCTCGCCGACCTCGGCTCGCCGGCGGCGGCCAGCGCCCATCACGCCGGCGACGGCGATCCCGACGCCGCCCATCATGCGCCTGGCGCCCACTGCGCCACCCATTGCGCCGGCCATGTCGCGCCGCCGCTGCTGGCCGTGACCCAGATCGACGCCCGCGCCGGAGCCGCCGGCCGCCAGCGCCCGGCCGACGACGACACGCCCGCGACCCTCAGTTCGGCCCCGCCGACCCGACCTCCCGCGGGCTGACAGCTTCGCGCGCCGAGGCGCGCCGTCGTCCTGCCTGTTTCCGGAGATCCCAATGCCTCCCCATCACGCCCGTCTGGCGGCCCTGCTGGCCGCAGGCGGCCTGGCGTGCGCCGGCCCGACCCTGGCCGCGCCCGCCCCCTCGTTCCAGGACCTGCTGGCCCAATCCGCCCTGGCCCCGCGCCGCGCCGAAAGCCAGGCCCAGGTCGCCGCCGCCCAGGGCCGCCTCGACCAAGCCGGCGCCTGGCGCAATCCCGAGCTCTCGCTCGAGGTCGAGAACTTCGCCGGCGAAGGTCCTATGGCGGGCCTCGACTCCGCCGAAACCACCCTGTCGCTCAGCCAGTCCCTCGAGCTAGGCGGCAAGCGCGGCGCCCGCATCGACGGCGCGCGCAAAGACCTCGCCCTGGCCCGCGCCCGCGACGCCCAGGCCCGCGCCGACTACGCCGCCGCCCTGGCGGTCGGCTACGCCGAGGCCGAAGCCGCGCAGCTGCGCGCCGCCCAGGCCCAGGAACTACTGGAAGCCGCTCAGAGCGACGCCCGCGCCGCCGACCTGCTGGTCGAGGCCGGCAAGGAGGCGCGCCTGCGCGGCCTGCAGGCGAAGGCCGACGCCCAGGCCGCCCAGGCCGGGCTCGACCAGGCGCTGGCCGCCCGCGACGCCGCCTTCGGCCGGCTCTCGGCCCAGGCCGGATCGGGCAAAGCGTTCGACTCGCTGAGCTCCAGCCTGCTGTCGACGGAAGCTTCCGTGACCGACGCGGCGCCCGCCGACACCCCGGCGGTGCTGTCCGCCCAGGCCGACCGCGACAGCGCCGCGGCCAAGGTGCGGTTCGAACAACTGCAGTCTCGCCCCGATCTCACAGTCTCCGCCGGCGTACGCCGTTTCGCCGGCGACGACGCCACCGCCATGGTCGCCGGGGCCTCGCTGCCGCTGCCGCTGTTCGACCGCAACCGCGGAGCCACAGCCGCCGCCCGCGCCGAGCTGACCGCGGCCGAGGCGCGGCTGAACCAGGCGCGGCTCGACGCCGCCGCCGACCTGGCCGCCGCCCGCTCCCAGGCCCGCAGCGCCACGGCTCAGGCCAGCGCCGCGGCCGCCGGCGAGGCCGCCGCCGCCGAGGCCTATCGGCTGGCGCGGATCGGCTACGAGGCCGGTCGCCTGCCGCTGCTCGAACTCACCGCCGCGCGCCGCGCCCTGGCCGCCGCGCGCCTGCAGACGCTGGAGGCCCGCCTGGCCCGCGTCCGCGCCCTGGCCGAGGCCGCGCGCCTGGCCGGCAAGCCCCCCTTCGGAGCCTGACCATGCTGCTCAGCAAACGAAACCTGTTCACCGGCGCGGCGATCGCGCTCGCCCTGGCCGCCGGCTACGGCCTGGCCACGTTCCGCGCCGCGCCCGCCGACGCCCACGGCGAGGAAGCTCACGGCGAAGAAGGGCACACCGAAGAAAAGGCCGGCGAGGAAGGCTTCGTCGCCCTGCCCGCCGACCAGGCCGCCGCCGCCGGCGTCGCCGTGGTCACCGTCGGCCGCGGCGGCGGATCCGATATCCGCCTGACCGGCCGCGTCGAAGCCGCGCCCGACGCCCGCGCCGTTGTCGCCGCCCCAGTGTCCGGGGTGGTCGAGCGCGTCCTGCTCTCGCCCGGCGCCCAGGTCGGCGCCGGCGGCGGGGTCGTGGTGATCCGCAGCGCCGACGGCGCCAGCGTTCGCGCCGAGGCCGCCGCGGCATCGGCCGAAGCCCAGGCCGCCCGCGCCGCCCTGGCCCGCGAAGACCGGCTGCTGAAGGCCGGCGTCACCGCCCAGCAGGACTGGGAGGCCGCCCGCGCCGCCTCGGTCCGCGCCAGCGCCCAGGCCGCCGCCGCCCAGGCCCGCGCCGCCGCCTCCGGCTCGCCCGGCGCCGCCGGCCAGGCCACCCTGCGCAGCCCCATCGCCGGACTGGTCACCAGCGTCCAGGTCGCGCCCGGCGGCTTCGTCGCCCAGGGCGCGCCGGTCGCCGAGGTTTCCAATCCCGACCATCTGGAAGTGGTGTTCAACGTGCCCGCCGACGCCGCCGCCAAGCTTTCGGTCGGCGCCCGGCTGAACCTGGTCGGGCCGGACGGCCGCGAAGCCGCCGCCCAGATCGTCGGCATCGCGCCGCTGTCGCAGCTGGCCACCGGCGCAGCCATGGTCCGCGCCCGCCCGCTCGGCGGTCAATTGACCCCCGGCGCGGCGGTCAGCGCCCAGGTCCCTGCCGACGGCAAGGGCCTGCCCAGCGTGCCGTCCGAGGCCGTGCAGACGGTCGAGGGCCGCCAAGTGGTGTTCGTCGCCGAGAAGGAGGGCTTCCGCGCCCGCTCGGTCACCACCGGCCGCTCCGGCGGCGGACAGACCCAGATCGTCGCCGGGCTGAAGGGCGACGAGCGCGTCGCCGGCCGCGGCGCCTTCGTCCTCAAGGCCGAGCTCGCCAAGGGCGAAGCCGAGCACGAGCACTAGGGGGCCGCCATGCTGAACAAGATCGTGGCGCTCTCCGTGCGCCACCGCTTCGCGGTCATCCTGATCGCGCTGGCCATCGCCGCCTACGGCGCGGTCGAGCTCTTCCGGCTGCCGATCGACGCGGTGCCCGACATCACCAATCGCCAGGTGCAGGTGACCACCGTCGCCCCCGCCCTGTCGCCCGAGGAGATCGAGCAGCGGGTCACCTACCCGCTGGAGACCGCCCTGACCGGCATTCCGGGCCTGGTCGAGACCCGCTCGATCAGCCGCAACGGCTTCTCGCAGATCACCGCCGTCTTCACCGACCAGACCGACGTCTACTTCGCCCGCAACCAGGTCACCGAGCGGCTGCAAGGCGCGCGCGACGAACTGCCGCCCGGCGCCGAACCGGCCCTGGCCCCGATCACCACCGGCCTCGGCGAGGTGATGATGTGGACGGTGAAGATGGCCCCGGCCAAAGGCGTCAAACCGGGCCAGCCCGGCCCGCAGTCGGACGGGTCCTTCATCACCCCAGAAGGCGAGCGCCTGACCACCGAGATGGCCAAGGCGACTTACCTGCGCACGGTCCAGGACTGGATCATCACCCCGCAGCTGAAGACCGTCCCCGGCGTCGCCGGGATCGACGTCATCGGCGGCTACGTCAAGAAGTACGCGGTGCGGCCCGATCCGGCCCGCATGACCGCCTATGGCGTCGGCCTCAACGAGGTGGTCGAGGCGGTCGAACACGCCAACACCGTCGCCGGCGCCGGCTACATCTCGCGCGGCGGCGAAGCCTTCGTGGTCCGCGCCGACGCCCGCGTGCGCTCGGCCGAGGACCTGGCCGCGGCCCCGATCAAGAACCACAACGGGCTGGTGGTCCGCGTCTCCGACGTCGCCACCGTCGAGATCGGCCAGGCCGCGCGCCTCGGCGCCGCCCAACAGCACGGCGAGGAGGTGGTGATCGGCACCGCCCTGATGCTGGCCGGAGAGAACAGCCGCACCGTCGCCCACGCGGTCGGCCAGCGGCTGGAGCAGATCCAGGCCTCGCTGCCGCCCGGGGTCGAGGCGACGCCGGTCCTCGACCGCACCGCGCTCGTCGACCGCACCATCTCGACCGTCCGCACCAGCTTGGCCGAGGGCGCCCTGCTGGTCATCGTCGTGCTGTTCCTGCTGCTCGGGAACGTGCGCGCGGCGATCATCACCGCCCTGGTCATCCCGCTGGCCTTCCTGTTCGGCGTCATCGGCATGAACCGGTTCGGGGTTTCCGGAAACCTGATGAGCCTGGGCGCCCTCGACTTCGGCCTGCTGGTCGACGGGGCGGTGGTCGTGGTCGAGAACACTCTCCGTCGCCTGACCCTTCGCCGCCAGGCTGAGGGCCGCGACCTGACCAAATCCGAACGGATGGACGAAGCGGTCGCCGCCGCCCGCCAGATGGTCCGCCCCGCGGCCTACGGTCAGGCGATCATCCTGCTGGTCTACGCTCCCTTGCTGGCGCTCGAGGGCATCGAGGGCAAGATGTTCCACCCGATGGCCGCGACGGTCATGCTGGCCCTGGCCGGGGCCTTCATCCTGACCTTCACCCTGGTCCCGGCGCTCGCCGCCCTGTTCATCAAGCCGCCCGAGCGCGAACATCAGTCCAAGGCCGAGGCGGTGTTCCGCAGCCGCCTCGAACCCCTGGTGCGCAGCGCCGTCGCCCATCCGCGGCGGGTCGCCCTCGGCGCCGGCGCGATGGTGTTGGTCGGGCTCGCGGTGTTCAGCCTGTTGGGCCGCGAGTTCATCCCGACGCTCGACGAGAAGGACGTGCTGGTCCAAGCCCTGCGCGTGCCCAGCGCCTCGCTGGAACAATCGCTGGAGATGCAGGCCCGGCTGGAAAAGGCGCTGATCAAGATCCCCGAGGTCGAGAACGTCTTCTCCAAGACCGGCACCGCCGAGGTCGCCACCGACCCGATGCCGCCGAGCATCTCCGACACCTTCGTGATCCTCAAGGACCGCAAGGACTGGCCCGACCGCAGCCTCAGCAAGGCCGAGGTCTCGGCCAAGATCGAGAAGGTCGCCGCCGGCCAGATCGGCAACGCCTACGAGTTCACCCAACCGATCCAGATGCGCTTCAACGAACTGATCTCCGGCGTCCGCTCGGACGTCGCGGTCAAGGTCTATGGCGACGACTTCAACGAGATGGAGGCTACCGCCGAGAAGATCGCCACGGTGCTGCGCGGGGTGAAGGGCGCGGCCGACGTTAAGGTCGAGCAGGTGTCCGGCCTGCCGATGATGACCGCCCAGGTCGACCGTTCGGCCGCCGCCCTGCACGGGGTCCACGCCGCCGACGCCGCCGACGCGGTCCAGATCGCCCTGGCCGGCCGCACCGCCGGCCGGGTCTACGAGGGCGACCGCCGCTTCGACGTGGTGGTCCGCCTGCCGGAAGAGGCGCGCAACGACCTTTCCGTCGTCGCTCAGACGCCGCTGGCGGTGAACGACGGGGCGGTGATGGTGCCGCTCGGCTCGGTCATCCAGTTCCAGGAGGGCGAGGGGCCGAACCAGATCAGCCGCGAGAACGGCAAGCGGCGCATCGTCGTCCAGGCCAATGTCCGCGGCCGCGACCTCGGCGGCTTCGTCACCGAGGCCCGCGCCGCCGTGGCCGACGAGATCAAGCTGCCTGCCGGCGCCTGGATCGACTGGGGCGGCCAGTTCGAGAACCTGCAGCGGGCCGAGGCGCGGCTGGCCATCGTCGTGCCGATCGTCTTCGCGACCATCGCCGTGCTGCTCTACCTCGCGCTCGGTTCGGCGGCCCAGGCGGGACTGGTCTTCGCCTGCGTGCCGCTGGCCCTGGTCGGCGGGGCGCTGGCGCTGCTGCTGCGGGGCATGCCGTTCTCAGTCTCGGCCGCGGTCGGCTTCATCGCCGTCTCCGGGGTCGCGACCCTGAATGGGCTGGTGCTGATCCAGGCGATCCGCGAGCGCATCGAGGCTGGGGTCGCGCCGCAGCTGGCCGCGGTGGAGGGCTCCATGGCCCGCCTGCGCGCCGTGCTGACCACCGCCCTGGTCGCCGTGCTCGGCTTCATGCCAATGGCGCTGGCCAGCGGGGCCGGAGCCGAGGTGCAGAAGCCGCTGGCCACCGTGGTGATCGGCGGCCTGATCACCGCCACCCTGCTGACTCTGGTGGTGCTGCCGGCCTTCGCCAGCCGGGTGATCGGCCGCGCGGCCGCTAAGCCGGCGGCCAACGCCGAACCCGCGCCGGTCTAGCCGCCGGATGCGGACGCCCGGCTCAGGGCGTCCGCATCAGGTGCTGGGCGATGGCGTGGTAGGCCGGCAGCGACAGGGGATCGAGATAGACGTTGCTCGACTGCGGGTGCGAGGCGAAGCGCACGATCGCCATCTCGGCCTTCGGGTCGACGTAGCAGGCCTGGCCGTTCACCCCGCGGGCCATGTAGGCGCCGTGGTCGTTGTGCGAGACCCACCACTGGTCGTGATAGCTCCAGCCCGGCAGGGTGGCGTAGCCGGCCTTGGCGAAGTCCTCGCGCCGAGCCCCGCCGGCGATGTCGGCGACCACCGCGGCCGGCACGACCTGACGGCCGTTGAAGCGGCCGTTCTGGCGCATCATCTCGCAGAACCGCGCCAGGTCCCGTAGCGACAGGTTTAGGCCGCCGGCCGCATAGCCGGACCCGACGGAGTCGACCTGCAGATAAGCGTCCTGCTCCATGCCCAGCGGGGTCCAGAACCGCTCGCTGATCTGCTGGGCCAGCGGCTTGCCGCCGGCGCGCTGCACGAGCCAGCCGACCACCTCGGTGTTGACCGACTTGTAGGAAAAGGCCTGGCCGTGCTCGCCGGCCTTCTTCAGGGTCTTCAGATAATCGTAGCTGGTGGTCGGGCCGCTATAGCCCGCCGGCCGCGGCAGCAGCCCCACCGCCCGCACGAAGTCCCAGGCCGGCGACTTGGGGTCGGTATAGACCTCGGAATATTCGAGCCCCGTGGTCATATCCAGGACCTGGCGCACGGTGGCGTCGCCAAAGGCGCTGTCCTTCAACTCCGGAATGTAGCGGGTCACCAAGGCGTCGGGGTCGAGCTTGCCCTCGGCGACCAGCATGGCCGCGATCGTGCCGACGAACGACTTGGTCACCGAGTGGGCGATGTGCGTCCCTTCCGGCTTCAGCGCCCCGAAGTAACGCTCATAGACCACCTTGCCCCGGTGCATCACCAGGATGCCGTCGGTGTAGTTGGCGGCCAGCGACTGGCCCCAGGTCATCGGCGCGCCGCCGCCCAGCGGCGTGAAGCTGACCGCATCCAGGTCGTCGCGCGGCGCCCTCGGCAGGGCGCTGACCGGGCCCGGCCCGCGCCAGACCGCCGCCGTCGGAAACAGCTCGCGCCAGTGGGAGAAGGTCCAGCGCAATTGCGGGAACTTCAGGAAGCTGCCGTCCTCAAAGCGGATGGTCCGCTCGGCCGGCGGCGGCGAACCGACCATCCAGCCCAGGACGACCGGATCGGTGGCTTGGGCGTCAGGAAACGGCGGTGCGGCCTGCGCCGCCCCGCCCAGCAACAGCGCGGCCAAGCCGGCCAGCGCCCCCCGTACGCGCAGCATTCAGCGGACCTCGCTGAGCACGGCCGCCTCGGCCGAGTCGATGTATTCGTCGAGCCGGCTGATCACCCCGTCCTGCATGCGGATCACGCAGCAGGCCGACATCGAAAAGTCCCGCCCGTCCGGCAACTTCCCTTCCAGCACGTGCTGCTGCAGGAAGCCGTCCGACAGCGCCTCGCGCCGCACGATGCGATACTTGCGATCGCTCATCTTGCGCATGAACCAGGCCAGCACCTTCAGGTTCTGCTCGACGGTCTGCTCCACCCGGTCGTTGTTGTGCCAGATCTTGGCGTCAGGGGCGTAGCAGGCTCGCACCGCCTCCACGTCGCCGCGCTCGATGGCGCCAATGAACCGGTCGGCGAAGGCCAGGACGTCTTCGGTCTGCATGATTTTCTCTCCCTGGCCCGGACCATAAGTTCGTTTTTGCAAGTCATCAAGCCGCAGTCTGGGCGGGGAGCGCGCCAGGGCCCTACGTCATCTGGACGAGAGGTTCAGCACCGCCTCGTCGCCATCGCCCTCGACGTGAACGATCATCACCCCCAGGGCCGGGCCGTCATCGATCTGCAGCACCAGGTTCTGGCCCTTCAGTTCGGCCAGGCTGCGCCCGCTGCGGGTGCGGATCTTGGCGATGAACGACAGGATCGAGTTCTGGGCGTGCTCGATGGTCGCCTCGAAGGTCACCGCCTCCAGCGGCTGCTCCTGGGTCCCCAGGACCCCGCTGCCGTGCTTGGTCGAATAGACCATCATCCTACCTCATCAGCTTGAGCGCGCCGGTGATGGCGTCGATCTTGGAAATCTCGTCGGGGCCGATGCCGACGCAGGTCGGCGTGCCGGAGGCGACCACCGTGCGGCCGGCGTCGCGGATCAGCATGACCGGCAGCCCCGCCGCCTCGGCCTGCCGCGCCAGCTCGAACAGTTCCTCCTCGGAGCCGCAGCGTAGCACCACCTTGGGCATGCCCGACTGCAGCCAGCCGGCCTGCTTTTCGCGCGGGGCGTTAAGCAGCCCGCCGACCGCGGCGTGCGCCACCTGGGCGGCCATCTTGCCGGGCGGCAGCCCAAGCGCCTCGTTGACGACGATGACTTGCTTCATGGCCGGTGTGTGCCCGTCGAACCGCGGCGAAGGCAAGCGTTCGTGGCCTTGCACGGCGCGTTCCGCTAGGATCACGTCATGACCGACAAGCCCGAAGATCCGCCGCCGCCGAACGAGACCCCGATCCAGCGGGCGCTGCGTTTGAAGAACGCTGCGATCGATGCTCGCCCCAAGCCGCCGCGCGGCGGGCGCTTCCAGCGCGAGCAAGCCGCGGCCGCGCAGTCCTCGTCCAAATCCAAGCCCTGGATGTCGCGCTAGCTAGCCGAACAGCCCGATCTTGAAGACCATGCTGATGATCGCGCCAAAGCCGAGCAGCAGCAGGGCCACCGCGATCCAGAACGTCGACGACACCGGGAACGTGCTCTGCGCGAAGATCAGGCCTTCCTTGGCCATCGCCTCGCGGGTCGTCTTCAATTCGCGCATGAACTGCACGTGCCGCACCATGCCGATGATCAGCATCAGTATGCCCAGGCTCACCAGAGCGATGCCGAAGTTGCGCGGGGCGGCCGCGCTGGCGATGGCCCCGGCGTCGCGCAGCTTCTGGAACGCCTGATAGATCGTGAAGCCGAAACCGATCAGCGACAGAGAGGTGCGGATCACCGACATCAGCGTCCGGTCGTCGCTCATCCGGGTGCGCTGAAACGACATGCCCGTCCGCCGCATCGACATCTCGGTGCGCTCGGTCGACAGGTCAGTGCGGTACTCCGACAGGTCTGTCCGATGTTCCGACAGGTCGGTCCGGTGGGTCGAGAGCTTGGTGCGGTGGGTTGAATAGGTGACTGACGCGGTGTCGGCGTCGAGGCCGCTGATGTCCGGCAGCGGCGGCAGCGGCGGGTTCTTCGCCCGCGGGGGCCGGGTCGGCGCGGGGGTCGGCAGTTTCGCCATCTGTGTTCGCCCTGACTGGTGGCTGTCAGGCGCGAGAGTGCGGGCCGCCCCCTGAGCGGTCTATCGGGGTTATCCCCAGGGGGCGCATGGGCGGATGGCCCGGAAACCGGGCCATCCGCCACAATTCAGGACACCGGCTGCGCGGCGGCGATCAGCGCGTTGTCGATCTCGTCGGCGCGCAGGGCCGCCGGGCGCTGCAGGTGGCGTTCGGCATAGGCCTCGAACGCCGGGCGCTTCTCGAGCGTCCCGAAGTTCATGCCCCAGGACAGGTGCGAGGCGAGGTAGAGATCGGCGGCGGTGAAGCTGTCCCCGACGAGGTACGGGCGGTTCTCGACCGCGCCCTCGATGGCCGCCAGCACGTCCTCCATGCAGCCGTATCCCAGCGAGGTGCGCTGCTCGACCGTCGGCTGCAGGTTCACCATCTTGGCGGCCACGGCCTGTTCGATCGGGCCGGCCCCGAAGAACAGCCAGCGATAATAGGGACCGCGCAGTCGGCTGCCCGGGGGCGGAGCCAGGCCCGCCTGCGGGAAGGCGTCGGCGAGATAGGCGCAGATGGCCGCGCATTCGGTGACGACCACCCCGTCGTGGACGATGGCCGGCACCTTGCCCATCGGATTGATCGCCAGGTAGTCGGCGCCCTTCGCCGCGCCAGTCTCCCAGCGCAGGACCTTGGTCTCATAGGGCTGGCCGACCTCCTCGAGCATCCAGCGGATGATGCGGCCGCGCGACATGGGGTTGGTGTAGAAAACGAGGTCGGACATGGGTCGCTCCATTGGTTTGCGCCAACAGAACGCGCGGCTGCTGACAGCGGTTTGTCAGCAGCGGTTTTCGGCCGTCGAATAACGCCGCGAGCCTTCGCGCGGCGAAGGTCGGACGTCTCAGATTTTCAGGGATATGGCGGAGAGGGTGGGATTCGAACCCACGGTACCCGTAAAGGTACGCCGCATTTCGAGTGCGGTGCTTTCGACCACTCAGCCACCTCTCCGGAGACGTCGTTCGGGCCTCGAATAAGGAGAACCCGCTGAGCGCGAGGCGCGGAACCTACTCATCCGGCCTGCCGAGATCAAGCGGCCGTTTTGCGATCTTTCAGCGCGGGTAGAGAATCATCTGCGTGCAGCGGAAAAGCGCGATCGCCTTGCCGCTCCCAGCATGGGTCGCGACCGCGTCCCAGACCTGGGTCATGCGCCCGCCGTGGACCAGCTTGGCCTCGCAGCTGACGGTCTCGCCGGCCTGGGCGGTGCCGAGGAAATTGCTTTTCAATTCAATGGTCGTGAAGCCGACCGCGCCATCAGGCAGCGAGATCCGGCAGCCGTAGCCGGCGGCCGAATCCAGCAACGCGATGACGCTGGCCGCGTGCATGAAGCCGTTCGGCGCCATGTGCTTCTGCTCGACCTTCACCTGGCTGTGCAGAAAGCCCGGCCGCGCCTCCAGCACCTCCAGACCCAGCTCGCCCGGCAGGAAACCCTGCTGCATGGCGTTGAGGTCGTCGGGCGTATTGCCGCTGAGGTTGGTGAAGGCGTCGGCCATCGGAAAGCTCCTTTACTCGTCGTCCTCGTCGGCGGCCGGCAGCACCGCGACGCCGTCCTCGTCGGCGTAGAGCATGTCGCCGGGCAGGAAGACCACCCCGCCGAACGCCACCGGCGTGTCGACCACGCCCTCGCCGCGCTTGACACTGCGCATCGGGTTGGTGCCCAGCGCCTTGATCCCGATGTCGAGCGTGCCGAGCACCACGGCGTCACGCACCGCCCCGAACACCACCACCCCGGCCCAGCCGTTCTTCACCCCGTCGGCGGCCAGCATGTCGCCGACCAGCGCCCGGTGCAGCGAGCCGCCGCCGTCGACCACCAGCACGCAGCCTTCGCCCGGCTCGGCCAGCGTCGCCTTCACCAGCGAATTGTCCTCGTGGCAGCGAACGGTGCGGATCGGCCCGGAAAAGGCGGTCTTGCCGCCGAGGTCGCGGAACTGGGTCTCGCAGACCTCGATGGTTCCCTCATGTTCGTCGCAGAGGTCGGCGACCGAGATCTGGCTCACGCGAGGGCCTTTCCCTTGTAGTCGTCGCGCAGCTCGCGCTTGAGCACCTTGCCGATGTGGCTGCGCGGCAGGCCCTCGACCAGGATCAGGTCGGCCAGGCGCTGGGTCTTGCCGAGCTTGGCGTTGACCCATTCGCGCAGGGTCTCGGCCTCGATGCTCTTGCCGGGCTTGAGGGCCACGAACGCCACCGGCGTCTCACCCCACTTGTCCGACAGCACGCCGACGACGGCCGCTTCCAGCACCGCCTCGTGCAGCACGATCTCGGCCTCGAGGTCGCTCGGATAGATGTTGAAGCCGCCCGAGATGATCATGTCCTTCTTGCGGTCCATGAGCGTCAGGAAGCCGTCCTCGTCGAACCGCCCGACGTCGCCGGTGCGGATGTAGCGCAGGCCGTCGGGCGAGTACCACTCTGCCTCCGAGGTCTTGCCCGGCTGGTTGTGGTAGCCGACCATCATCGCGCCCGAACGGCCGACGACCTCGCCGATCTGCCCTTGCGGCACCTCCACCCCGTCCTCGCCGATCAGGCGGATGTCGTGGCCCGGCAGCGGCCGGCCGACCGTGTGCAGCTTGTCCGGATGCTCGTGGGCCAGCAGGCCGCAGGAGCCGCCGCCTTCGGTCATGCCGTAGTACTCGATCAGCCCGCCCGGCCAGCGCTTGAGCACGTCGGCCTTGATCTCCGGCGAGAACGGCGCGGAGGTCGAGAACTTCATCACGTAGGACGACAGGTCGTAGCTGTCGAAGTCCGGCCGCTCCATCAGCCGGCGGTACTGCACCGGCACCAGCATGGCGTGGGTGGCGCGGTGCTGCTGCGACAGCTTCAGGAACTGCTCGGCGTCGAACTTCGGCATCAGCACCGCGGTGCCGCCGTTGGAGATCGTCGGCAGGTACGAGACCAGCGTGGTGTTCGAGTAGAGCGGCGTCGAGATCATCGTCACCGACTGGGCCGGATAGACGCCGCGGCGGATCTGGCCCCAGCGCATCCGGTGCGGCTGGACGATGCCCTTCGGCGCGCCGGTCGTGCCCGACGAATAGATGATGTTGAAGCCCTGGTCCGGATCGACCTCGACCGGCGCCGGCTTGCCACCCTTGGGCGCCAGCCAGTCTTCGAACGCCACGCCGACGCCTGAGCCGTCCAGCGCCACGCGCTTGGCGCTGATCTGATCGGCGACGCCTTCCAGCTGCTTAGCGACCCCGGCGTCGAGGAAGAACACCTTCGCGCCTGAGTCGTTCAGCATCATCACCAGGCTTTCTGGCGTCGAGGACGGCGCCAGCGGCGCCACGATCGCCCCGGCCCGCAGGATGCCGAAGAAGCTCGCCCCGTATTCGGCGCTGGTCGTCGCGCAGATCGCCGCCACGTCGGCCTTGCCCACGCCGTCGCGCTGCAGCGCCACGGCGATGCGGTCCATCAGCTCGTCCAGCTCGGCGTAGGAGATCGTCCGCTTCGCATCCACCAGCGCGGCCTTGTCGCCCAGGTCCGCGGCCTGGGCCCGGATCACATCGGCCAAGGTCCCAAATTCCTGGGTGAGCAGTTCTTCCACGGACATGGACGTCTCCCTCTCAAACACTTGTACGAACCCCTAAAGCCCGAAACGGCGACATCCGCAATCGGCGCTTGCGTCGCAATGCTTCCGCAAAGGAAACTGGCGCTGTCCGCCAACGCATTCCGGCGGCGAGCCATTCTTCGATCAAAGGGCCGTCAGAGCCCGATCCATTTCCAGGGGACGGAAACCAAGCATGTCCGATGAGATGATTTCGCTCGGCGCCAAGCTGAAGCAGCTAGCGCAGCTCAAGCCGAACGCGCCCGCCGTCACCTGCGGCGATGTCACGCTGACCTACGAGCAGTTCCACAAGCTTTCCAACCGCGCCGCCCGCGGCCTGGCCGCCAAGGGCGTCAAGTTCGGCGACCTGGTCACCCTGGGCCTGCCCAACTCCACCGACTTCGCGGTCGCCTGCTGGGCGATCTGGAAGCTGGGCGCGACGCCGCAGCCGATCTCCTTCCGCCTGCCCAAGGGCGAGCTGGAGGCGATCATGGAGCTCGCCAACACCCCGGTGGTCATCGCCCAGTTCGAGCACCAAATCGACCGGCCGCTGCTCTCGATCCCCGACCTGCTGGCCCTGTCAGACGATGACAGCGACCTGCCCGACCAGACCGCCCCGGTCTCCAAGGCTCCGACCAGCGGCGGCTCCACCGGCCGCCCGAAGCTGATCCTGGCCGGCCAGCCCGGCGTCACCGCCAAGGAGACGCCCGAGGTCGGCGGCTGGCGACTGAAGCCCGGCTCGGTCGCCCTGCTGCCGGCGCCGCTCTATCACAACGCCGGCTTCGGCATGATGATGTCGGCCTTCAGCGTCGGCTGCCACATGGTGCTGATGCCGCGCTTCGAGGCCGAGGCCACCCTGGCCGAAATCCAGCGCAACAAGGCCACCTGGATCTACCTGGTCCCGACGATGATGAACCGCATCTGGCACCTACCCGAGGAGGTCCGCGCCAAGTACGACCTCTCCTCGCTGGAGACCCTCTGGCACCTGGCCGCGCCCTGCCCGGCCTGGCTGAAGGAGGCCTTCATCCACTGGGTCGGTCCCGAGACGGTGATGGAGCTCTACGCCGGCACCGAGGCCCAGGCGGTGACCACCATCTCCGGCGCCGAGTGGCTGGAGCATCGCGGCTCGGTCGGCAAGGTCACGGTCGGCGAAATGGTCGCGGTCGGCGAAGACGGATCCTTCCTGCCCGCACGCGAGGTCGGCGAGATCTACATGCGCCGACCCGAGGGCGCGCCGCCCTCCTACAAGTACATCGGCGCCACGGCCAAGGTGCTGGACGGCGGCTGGGAAAGCCTGGGCGACATCGGCTGGTTCGACGAGGATGGCTATCTCTACCTGGCCGACCGCCGCACCGACATGATCCTGGTCGGCGGCTCCAACGTCTATCCGGCCGAGATCGAGGCGGCGCTCGAAGAGCACCCCGAGGTGCAGTCCTGTGCGGTGATCGGCTTCCCGGACGACGACCTCGGCAACAAGATCCACGCCATCGTCCAGACCAAGGGCTCGCGCGACGAGGCCTCGCTGCGCGCGCACCTGGCGGCCAAGCTGGTCACCTACAAGCAGCCGCGAACCTACGAGTTCGTCGACGAGCCGCTGCGCGACGACGCCGGCAAGGTCCGCCGCACCGCCCTGCGCGACGAGCGCCTGGCCGCGATGAAGCAGCCGGCTTAGCGCCGACCGCTCCCTCTCCCGCCTGCGGGAGAGGGCTAGGGTGAGGGTCCCGCCGCGCCCCTGGCCGGCGTGGTCAGAGCGCCGCCTGGCGGCGCCAACCCCTCACCCTACCCTCTCCCCTCAAAGCGGGGAGAGAAGATGCCAATCGTCGCAAGGCCGAGCGGTTGCCGTCCATGCTGCACCGCGATAAGCCACATCCATTCTTCAAAGATAATTTCCGGGGAAACGCATGAGCATAAAAGGCAAGGCCTACATCATGGGAGCGTACGAGCATCCGCTCCGCGACGCGCCCGACAAGTCGACCCCGCAACTCCACGCCGAATGCGCCAAGGGCGCGCTGGAGGACGCGGGTCTCACCAAGGACGACATCGACGGCTACTTCTGCGCCGGCGACGCCCCCGGCTTCGGCGCCATGTCGATGATCGACTACATGGGCCTGCGCAACGTCCGCCACATGGACTCCACCGAGACCGGCGGCTCGTCCTACCTGCTGCACGTCGGCCACGCCGCCCAGGCGATCGCCGAGGGCAAGTGCTCGGTGGCGCTGATCACCCTGGCCGGCCGTCCGCGCCAGAACAAGTTCTTCGGCGGCGGCGCGGGCAAGCCCGGCCAGCTGACCGACGGCCCGCCCGAGGCCGGCTATGAGAACATCTACGGCGGCTCGACCCACAACACCTACGGCATGTGCGCCATGCGCCACATGTACGAGTACGGCACCACCAGCGAGCAGTTGGCCTGGATCAAGGTCGCCGCCAGCCACCACGCCCAGTACAACCCGCACGCCTTCCTGAAGGACGTGGTGACCGTCGAGCAGGTCGTGAACTCGCGGATGATCTCCGACCCGCTGCACCTGCTGGACTGCTGCGTCGTCACCGACGGCGGCGGCGCGCTGATCGTGGTGTCGCCAGAGGTCGCCAAGACCCTCAACCGTCCCAAGGTGAAGATCATGGGCGCCGGCGAGTCCCCCAAGGGCCCGATGGGCGGCCGCGGTCTCGACCTCACCCACTCGGGCGCGGTGTGGTCCGGCCCGATCGCCTTCGGCGAGGCCGGCGTGAAGCCGTCCGACATCAAGTACGCCTCGATCTACGACAGCTTCACCATCACGGTGCTGATGCAGCTTGAGGACCTCGGCTTCTGTGAAAAGGGCCAGGGCGGCAAGTTCGTCGCCGACGGCAACCTGATCTCGGGCGTCGGCAAGCTGCCGTTCAACACCGACGGCGGCGGGCTGTGTAACAACCACCCGACCAACCGCGGCGGCATCACCAAGGTCATCGAGGCGGTGCGTCAGCTCCGCGGCGAGGCCCACCCCAAGGTCCAGGTCCCCAACTGCGACATCGCCCTGGCCCACGGCACGGGCGGCTCGCTCGGCACGCGCCACGGCGCGGCGACCCTCATCATGGAACGGGAGGCCTAAATCATGACCGACGTCCAAGACCGCCCCGCCCTCATGACCCGCCAGATCCCGGCCCCGGCCGTCACGATCGAAAGCAAGCCCTTCTGGGATGCAGCCGCCGATGGCAAGTTCCTCATCAAGCACTGCAACGCTTGCGGTGAGGACCACTGGTACCCGCGCGCGCTCTGCCCGTTCTGCTTCTCGGACAAGACCGAGTGGAAGGAGAGCCCGGGCGAAGGCGTGATCTACAGCTACAGCGTCATGCACCGCTCGCCGTCCGGCCCCTACGCCATCGGCTACGTGACCCTGAACGAAGGTCCCGCCGTCCTGACCAACTTCGTCGACGTGGCGCCCGACGGGCTCTCCATCGGCCAGAAGGTCAAGGTGAAGTTCCAGCCGACCGAGAACGGCCCGCCAGTCCCGGTGTTCTCGCCGGTCTGACGTCATATCCCTCTCCCCCACTGGGGGAGAGGTTAGGTGAGGGGGCCGAAGCCTACCGGCCCCCTCAACGCCTGCCATCGAGGCCGGATCGCGCCGCTAGCGCGTCGCTTCCCCCTCACCCGGCCTCTCCCCCAGGGGGGAGAGGAGATCGATGAGCCCCTCCGCCTCACGCGGATGGCGCAGGCGATGCACCTGCAGGTGCGCGAACCTCGGGTCCTCGATCCGCCCGCCGTACTCTTCCCGCCGCCGCGCCCAGGTGTCCCAGGCCCAGCGGATCGGATGCTCCTTGCTCAGCCACATCCGCCAGTCCTCGCGGTTGCCGGTCCCCGGCCACAGTTCGGCGCGGTCGATCGCGCGCAGCACCGAGCGCTTGATCACCCGCGGCATGATCACGCTGCGCGCGTAGTCCAGCCAGATCAGATGCGTGGCCCGGCTCCAGACCAAGTCGCGGACCTTGCCGTAATTGCCGTCGCTGACCCACGCCTCCTGGCCGACCGCCTCGGCCACCCGGCGGACGAACTCGTCCGGGTCGTGGCTGTTGAGGTCCTTCCAGCCGACCTGCCAGTTGATCGCGTCCAGTTCGATGTGCGGCAGGCCAAGTTCGGCGCCCAGGCGCCGCGCCAAGGTCGACTTGCCCGAGCCCGAGGTCCCCACCACCGCAATACGCATCAGGCCTCCTGCGACACCTCCGCTAGCACCTCTTCAGTGTGCTCGCCCAGCCGTGGCGGGTGTCTACGAATGTTCGATGGCGTGCCGGTGAACTTCACCGGCGGCTTCATCGCCACATAGGCTCCGGCCTGCGGGTGGTCGTACTTCTCGAAGAAGCCGACCGCCTTCAGGTGCGGGTCCTCGGGCAGGTCGTCCAGCCGGTTGGTCCGCGTCACCGGGATCGACAGCGGCTTCAGCAGGTCCAGCCACTCGTCGGTGGTCTTGGTCACCGTCACCGTCTCGACCAAGGCGTAGAGTTCGTGGATGTTCTTGCCGCGCTCCAGACCCTGGAAGCGCGGGTCCTTGCCGAAGGTCTCGCCCCAGCCGGCGACGTCGAAGAAGATGTCCCACTGCTTGTCGGTATAGGGCAGCAGGCCGATGTAGCCGTCCTTGGTCTGGAACGGCTTGCGGTGTGGATTGACCACTCGCTGATAGCCCCACTGGCCGGTCGGCGGGTCGAAGGCGTGGTCGTAGAGGTGCTCGACCAGGTTGAAGCTGGTCACGCACTCCAACATCGGCACCTCGATGAACTGGCCCTGGCCGGTGCGCTCACGGCTCAGCAGGCCCGCGGTGATCGCCTGGCACATGAACAGGCCCGACACCTTGTCGGCGATCAGGCTCGGCAGAATCCGCGGCGTCGGGTTCCCATCCGTCCGCGGCAAGACGTCAGCCAGGCCCGAGGCCGACTGGATCAGGTCGTCATAGGCCGGTTCACCGGCATAGGGGCCTTCCGAGCCGTAGCCAGCGGCGTGCACGTAAACGACGTCCGGCCGCAGCGCCTTTACGTCCTCGTAGGCCAGGCCCAAGCGCTTGAGCCCCTCATAGCGGATCGAGGTCGCGAACACGTCGCAGCTCTTGATCAGCGCCTCGAGGCTCCGGCGCGACTTCGGATCGGCGAGGTTGAACACCACCGAGCGCTTGTTGCGGTTGATGGTCAGGAAGATCGGCCCCAGGTCCCGCGGCCAGTCCTTCGGCGTGTGGCCGGGCCAGCGCATGATATCGCCGCCGGTCCCGCGGCCCGAGCCGGGGTCCTCCAGCTTGATCACCTCGGCGCCCTGGTCGCCCAGCATCTGGGTCGCATAGGCTCCGAACACCACGCTGGTGAGGTCGAGAATCCGGATGCCCTTCAGCGGTCCCGTGGCTTCGTTCGCCAGCTGCTTTACTTCCGCCACGTCAGGCCTCCCCTCTGCAAACCGCCTCGTTATGATCGGGGTCGAACATCGCGCATTGACGCGGGGGAGGGCTAGTGGACTTCGCGCTTTCCGACGAACACAGGATGCTCAAGGAGCTGGTCGCTCGCTTCGTCCAGGACGAGCTGATGCCGCTGGAGGCCGGGGTGCTGGCCCGCGAGGCCGACGGCAAGGGCCTGGGCATCGGCGCGGCCGAGAACGCGCGGCTCGACGAGGTCTCGAAGTCCCTCGGCCTCTGGGGCCTGGACGCGCCCGAGGATGTCGGCGGCGTCGACCTGCCGGCGGTGGCCATGGTCGGGGTCAACGAGGAGCTGGGCAAGACCATCACGCCCTACACCCTGCCGCCCGACAGCCCGAACCTGCGCATGCTCGCGGCGACCGCGAACGAGCGGCAGCGCGAGGCCTATCTCGCCCCCTACGTCGCCGGTCAGACGATCAGCGCCATCGGCATCTCCGAACCGGGCGCCGGCGCCGACCCCGCGGGCATGCTGACCCGCGCCGATCGCGACGGCGACGACTGGGTGATCAACGGCCGAAAAATTTGGATCACCCGGGCCGAGGAAGCTGATTTCACCATCCTGATGGCGGTGACGAACAAGGAGAAGGGCGCGCGCGGCGGGATGTCGGCGTTCCTGGTCGACAAGGGCACGCCCGGCTTCAACGTGCTGCGCAAGATCCCGATGATCGGCGGCCAGGCGACCTACGAGGTGGCGCTGGAGGACTGCCGGGTCGAGGGCTGGAAACTGCTCGGCGAGGAGGGCAACGGCTTCGCCCCCATGCAACTGCGGCTCGGCACCCGGCGGATTGAGATGGCCTCGTGGTCGATCGGCATGGCCCAGCGGGCGCTCGACATGATCTGCGAGTACGCCCCCCAGCGGAAGACCTTCGGCCTGCCGCTCAGCGAACGTCAGGCGATCCAGTGGTGGGTGGCCGACGCCGCCACCCGCATCCACGCCGCGCGGCTGATGACCTACGACTGCGCCTGGAAGCTGGACCAGGGCCGCGACGTGCGGGTGGAAATCTCGATGATCAAGGGCTACGCGACCGAGATGGCCTGGGAGGTCGTCGACCGCGCGATGCAGACCTTCGGCGCCATGGGCATGACCAAGGAGCTGCCGCTGCAGCTGATGGCCAACCGCCTGCGCACCATGCGAATCTACGACGGCCCCACCGAAGTCCACAAATGGGTGGTGGCCCGCAACCTGATGGGATCGAGACGATGAAGACGGCCTATGGCGACCACCTGACCCTCACCACCGACGGCCACGTGGCGACCATCGTCATCGACCGGCCGGCGAACAACCACGTCTCGGTCGACCTGATGCGCGACCTCGCCGATGCGCTGGAGGCGATGGACCGCGACAACAACATCCGCGCCGTGGTGCTGGCCGCCGCCGGCCGGGCGTTCTGCGCCGGCGCCGATCTGATCTCGCCGACCGGCATCGGCGGCACCGGGATGAGCGGCATCGACAGCCTCTACGAGCAGGCCGTCCGCCTGTTCGCGGTCGAGACCCCGATCATCGCCGCCGTCCAAGGCGCCGCCGTGGGCGCCGGCCTTGGCCTGGCGCTGGTCGCCGACTTCCGGGTGGTCGCGCCCGAGGCGCGGTTCTCGGCCAATTTCGTCAAGCTCGGCTTCCATCCGGGCTTCGGCCTGACCCACACCCTGCCGCGCCTGATCGGCGTGCAGCGCGCCAATCTGATGTTCCTGACCGGCCGCCGCATCAAGGGCGACGAAGCCCTGGCCTGGGGCCTGGCCGACGAACTGGTCCCGCTGCCCGAGCTGCTGCCGGCTGCTCAGGCCCTGGCCGCCGAGATCGCCGAGAACGCGCCGTTGGCCGTGATCGCCACCCGCAAGACCCTGCGCGGCGATCTGGCCGCCGCCGTCCGCGCCCAGACCGCCCACGAGCACGCCGAGCAAACCCTGCTGCGCGCCACCGAGGACTTCGCCGAGGGCGTCCGCGCCGTGCAGGAACGCCGGCCGGGCGTGTTCAAGGGACGCTGATTTCCCAGGGGACTTGCTGAGTCGGCAGCCCCCTCACCCTACCCTCTCCCCAAGGGGGAGAGGGATCGCGCCCTAGGCTCCCTCGCCCCATTTATGGGGAGAGGGTTGGGGTGAGGGGCAGCGCTGCGCAGCAGCGCAATGCGGTCGCTACTTCCCCAGCGCCGACGCCGCCTTCGCCAGCTCGGTGATCCTGCCCCAGTCGCCGGCGCGGACCGCGTCGGCCGGCGCCACCCAGCTGCCACCGACGCAGATCACGTTGGGCAGGGCCAGGTAATCGGCCGCATTCTTGGCGTCGATGCCGCCGGTCGGGCAGAAGCTCGCCTGCGGGAAGGGGCTGGAAAAGGCCTTCAGCGCGCCCACGCCGCCGACCACATTGGCCGGGAACAGCTTGAAGTGGGTGAAGCCGGCGCGCATGCCGCGCATCAGCTCGCTGGCGGTGGCGATCCCCGGCAGCAGCGGCAGGGCGCCGTCGACGCCCTCGCCGTCGATCAGCCCCGGGCTGACCCCGAACTTCGCGCCGGCGTCAGCCGCCGACTGCCGCGCCTGGGCGGTGGTGATGGTCCCTGCGCCGACCACCGCGCCCTCGACCTCGCCGGCGATGCGGCGGATGCAGTCCAGCGCCACCGGCGTGCGCAGGGTCACTTCCAGCGCATAGAGCCCGCCCGCCACCAGCGCCTTGGCCAGCGGCACGGCCTGGGCCGCGTCCTCGATGATCAGGACCGGCACCACCGGGGCGAGCTTGAGGGTCTCGGCGAGGGTCAAAGCGGGCTTCCTTCCAGTTGTTCCAGCACGCGCGCGGCGCCGACCAGCGCCGCATAGGGGTGGACGATCAGATAGGTGGGGATGTCGCGGGTGTAGTCGGACAGCCGGCCCTTGTCCTCGAACCGGCGGCGGAAGCCGCCGGCCGCCAGCCGATCGGCCAGCCGCGGGGCGATGCCGCCCGAAACATAGACCCCGCCGCGCGCGCCGCAGGTCAGGGCGATGTCGCCGGCCGTCGACCCGAGAATCTCGCAGAAGCGGTCGAGGGTCTCCTCGGCCAGCAGGTCGCCGCCCTTCTGGCCGGCCCCCAGCACTTCCTTCTCGTCCTTCAGCTCGGCTGGAACGCCGCGCACGTCGGCCAGGCCGCGATAGAGCGCGTACAGGCCCGGCCCAGACAGGATCCGTTCGATCGAGACCCGCCCATAGGTCCGGCGCAACGAAGCCCAGATCGCCGCCTCGACCCCGTCATAGGGCGCAAAGCCCGCATGGCCGCCTTCGCAGGGCACGGCGATGTCGCCGCGATCGGTGCGCACCACCATCGAGACGCCGAAGCCGGTGCCGGCGCCCAGCACCAGGATCGGCGCGCCCTCGGCCCCGCGCATCGCCGGGCCGATGGTTTTCAGGTCGTCGGGGTCGAGCACCGGCGCGGCCAGCGCCTGGGCCGCGAAGTCATTGATCAGCTTGGCCGAGTGGAACTCGAAGGTGCCGATCAGCTCGCCCTCCGACACCCGCCAGTCGAGGTTGGTGAACTCGATCTCGCCGTCGACCACCGGGCCGGCCACGGCGATCGCCGCGGTGTGCACCTTCTGGCGGCCGACCGTGGTCTCCAGGTACTCGCCGATGACCTCGGTCAGCGATCCGTACTCGGCGGCCGGATAGGTCTTGGGATTGCGGATCCGGCCGGTGGAATCGACCACGGCCAGGCGCGCGTTGGTGCCGCCGATGTCCCCGACCAGGCCGGTATAGATAGTCTTCACGCAACGTCTCCGAAAAGCGCGCCGCCGCCCTGCTCGGCCGGCGCGGCCGCCCGGCGCATCCAGCCGAACAGCTCACGGCCATAGCCGAACCCGGGCTGAGCGACGCTCAACTTCTCCCGCGCCGCGAACTGGGCCGGGTCGAGCTTGATCTCCAACGTCCCGGCATGGGCGTCCAGCCGGATCACGTCGCCCTCGCGGACCTGCGACAACGGGCCGCCGTGAGCCGCCTCGGGGCTGACGTGGATGGCCGCCGGCACCTTACCCGACGCGCCGCTCATCCGCCCGTCGGTGACCAGCGCCACCTTGAAGCCCTTGTCCTGCAGCACGCCCAGCACGGGGGTCAGGCTGTGCAGCTCGGGCATGCCGTTGGCGGTCGGCCCCTGGAACCGCACCACGGCGATGAAGTCGCGGTTCAGCTCGCCGCGCTTGTGCGCCTCCAGCAGGTCCTCCTGGTCCTCGAAGACGATCGCCGGGGCCTCGACCACCAGGTTCTCGTCCTTGACCGCCGAGGTCTTGATCACCGCCCGGCCCAGCGGTCCGGTCAGCAGCCGCATGCCGCCCTCGGGCTGGAACGGGTCGGAGGCCGGCCGCAGGATGTCGCGGTTCAGGCTCTCCCGGGCGCCCTCGCGCCAGACCAGCTTGCCGTCCTCCAGGAACGGCTCGGTCTGATAGTGCCGCAGACCCTGGCCGGCGACGGTGACGACGTCCTCATGCGCCAGGCCGGCGTCCAGCAGCTCGCGCACGACAAAGGCCATGCCGCCGGCGGCGTGGAAGGCGTTCACGTCCTCGCTGCCGTTCGGATAGACCCGCGCCAGCAGCGGCGTGACCTTGGAAAGCTCGTCGAAGTCCGACCAGTCGATAACGATGCCCGCCGCCCGCGCCATCGCCACGATATGCAAGGTGTGGTTGGTCGAGCCGCCGGTCGCCAGCAGCCCGGCGATGGCGTTGACGATCGCCTTCTCGTCCACCACCGCGGCCATCGGCGTATAGGCGTTAGTCCCGTGGCCGATCTCGATCGCCCGCTTGGGCGCCGCGGCGACCAGCGCGTCGCGCAGCGGCGTGTTCGGATGGATGAAGGCCGAGCCCGGCAGGTGCAGGCCCATCATCTCCATCATCATCTGGTTGGAGTTTGCGGTGCCGTAGAAGGTGCAGGTGCCCGGCCCGTGATAGGACTTCATCTCGCTGTCCAGCAGCTCGTCGCGGGTCGCCTTGCCCTCGGCGAACAGGCCGCGCACGCGGGCCTTCTCGGCGTTCGACAGCCCCGAGGACATCGGCCCGGCCGGCACGAAGATGGTCGGTAGGTGGCCGAAGGCCAGCGCCCCGATCACCAGGCCCGGCACGATCTTGTCGCAGACCCCCAGCATCAGGGCGCCGTCGAAGGCGTCGTGAGTCAGCGCCACGCCGGTCGCCATGGCGATGACGTCGCGCGAGAACAGCGACAGCTCCATGCCCGGCCGCCCTTGCGTGACGCCGTCGCACATGGCCGGCACCCCGCCGGCGTACTGGGCGGTGCCGCCGACTTCCTGCGCCGCCGCCTTGATGATCGCCGGGAAGCGCTCCAGCGGCTGGTGGGCGCTGAGCATGTCGTTGTAGGCCGAGACGATGGCGATGTTCGGCGCGGTCGGATTGCGCATCCGCTGCTTCACGCCGTCGGACTCGGCGGCGAAGGCGTGGGCCCAGTTGGCGCAGGACAGCTTAGCCCGGCCGGGGCCGTCATGCTGCGCCGCCTCGATCCGTTTCAGATAGTCCGCGCGGGATTTTCGGCTCCGCTCGACGATGCGAGCGGTGACGGCGGCGGTGACGGGATGCAATGCGACAGGCATGACTGGCTCCAACTCTCTCAAGGGGTCCAGAGAACGCGCACGGGCGCTTTAGCCTGTTCGAGCAGCGCGTGCACGGGCAGACCGTTCCCCTTCTCCACGATGTCGCGCTTCTTCGCCCCGGAGATCAGCACCAGGATCAGGCGGGCTTGCAGGAGAGCCGGCATGGTCATGGTCACCCGCGCGATCGGCGGCGAGCCGACCCCGGCGGGTACTCCCAGGCAGAAACGCGTTCCGTGCGGATCCATGCCCAGATCCAGCACAGGCGATCCGGGGATCAACGAAGCGACGTGGCCGTCCTCACCCATCCCCAGAAGCATGACGTCATAGGGCGCCAGCGCGCGCACGTCAGCCTCCACCTTGTCGGCGGCGGCCTCGACGCTGTCGGCGGCCGTGCTGATCGGCACGAAGCGCGCCGCCGCGGCCGCGGCGGTCAGCAGCCGCTCGCGCAGCAGGCGCTCGTTGGAGTCAGGCGACTCCACTGAGACGAACCGGTCGTCGGACAGCGTCACGGCGACCTTGGCCCAGTCCAGCTCCGCCTGGGCCAACAAGTCGTAGACCGGCGCCGGCGAGCGCCCGCCCGTGCCGACCAGGCTGGCGGCGCCGCGTTCGGCCAGGGCCTGGACCAGCGCCTGAGTCGTGGCGGCGGCGGCGGCGGCGGCCAGCTCGGCCGCGGTTGCAAAGGTCTCGATCATGTCTCGCCCATAACGCAGCACCGCGACGAACGCGCCACCGTTTCACCCCCTAGGGGCGGAAAAGCGCCGGCTGATTCGGAACCAGACCGGTCGGTTGCGAACTTCCCCTGCGGCCGCATGGCGCGTCCAGACGCCTGCCGCCTGCCGACAGCCGGGAGTCCCGCGTGATGAGGATCGCTCAAGTTCCACCGCTTTATGAGGCCGTACCGCCCCGCTTCTACGGTGGAACCGAGCGGGTCGTGTCGCATCTGACCGACGCCCTGGTCGACCTCGGCCACCAGGTGACCCTGTTCGCCAGCGCCGAGGCTCAGACCAAGGCCCAGCTGGTCAAGGTCCGCGATCAGGCGATCCGGCTCGATCCCGTGCAGCTGAAATCGGACCTGGCCGCCCACATGTCGATGCTCTGGGACGTGCGCCGCCGCGCCGACGAGTTCGACATCATCCACTTCCATACCGACATGATTCACTTCCCGTTCTTCGAGGACGTGGCCGACAAGACCCTGACGACCCTGCACGGGCGGCTCGACCTGAAGGACCTGCCCGGCGTCTACTGGCGCTGGCAGCAGTTTCCGCTGGTTTCGATCTCGGATTCGCAGCGCAAGCCGCTGGCCTTCGGCAATTGGGCCGGCACCGTCCACCACGGCATGCAGGCCGATCTCTTCCGGCCGAGCTTCGGACCGGGCGACTACCTGGCCTTTCTCGGCCGCATCTCGCCGGAGAAGCGCCCTGACCGGGCGATCGCCCTGGCCAAGCGCGCCGGCCTGCCGCTGAAGATCGCCGCCAAGGTCGATCAGGCCGACTTGCGCTACTTCCAAGACAAGATCGAGCCGCTGCTGATCGGCCAGAAGCTGGTCGAATTCGTCGGCGAGATCGGCGACGACGAGAAATCGGACTTCCTGGGCGGGGCCCGGGCGCTGCTGTTCCCGATCGACTGGCCCGAGCCCTTCGGGCTGGTGATGATCGAGGCCATGGCCTGCGGCACGCCGGTGATCGCCTATGGCTGCGGCTCGGTGCCCGAAGTGATCGAGGATGGGCTGACCGGCTTCATCGTCGCGAGCGAGAACGAGGCGATCGACGCCATCAGCAGGATCCCGAACTTGAACCGGCGCAGCGTGCGGCGCAGATTCGACGAGCGTTTCTCGAGCGTCGCCATGGCCAGGCGCTATCTCGACCTTTACGCCGGCCTGGTGGGCGCCCGCCCCGAACGCGGCGTCGCGCTCGCGGCGAACGCCTAAGGTAGGGCTCATGGACGATCTCGCGCCGGCTCCGGACGCGCCGGTCGAAACGGGTGATACGGGCGAACCGCGGGTTCCCCACCGCCTCTTCGCCCTCAAGGACAAGGACACCTTCGTGGTGGCCGACGCCTTCGGCGACATCATCGGCGCGGGCGACGGCCTGTTCCACAACGACACTCGCATCCTGTCGCACTTCCGTCTGCTGCTGGGCGGACGCCCGCCTTCGCTGCTGTCGGCGGCGATCGCCCAGGACAACGTCTTCTTCACCTCGCACGGCGCCAACCAGGCCCTGCCCTATCCCGGCGGACCGGTCGGCCCGCCCGGCGTGCTGCACGTCGAGCGCAAGCGCTTCCTGTGGGAGGAGCGGCTCTACGAGCGGATCTCTTGCGTCAACTACAGCCGTGACGTGGTGCTCATCCCGCTCTCGATCGAGTTCGGCGCCGACTTCCGCGACATGTTCGAGGTTCGCGGCATGCACCGCGAAAAGCGCGGCCGATTGCACCCGCCGATAGCGGACGGCCGCAGCGTACGGTTCCGCTACGACGGCCTGGACGGGGTCGAGCGCACCAGCCTGATCAGCTTCTCCGACCCGCCGGCCCGGATCAGCGGCCAGCGCGCCGACTACATGTACTCGCTGCAGCCCGAGGGCCGGCTGGAGCTCTATCTGGAGATCGGCGCCTGCAGCGCCCCGCCCCCCGACCGCCACCGCTTCCGCTACGCCGCCGCCCGCGCCCGCTGGGACATGCGGGCCCGCCGCCGCCACGGCGCGCGGATCAAGAGCTCGGGCCGGCTGTTCAACGAATGGCTGGAGAAGTCGCGCGCCGACCTGGCGCTGCTAACCACCCGCATGGAGACCGGCCCCTACCCCTATGCCGGCATCCCTTGGTTCTCGACCGCCTTCGGCCGCGACGCCATCATCACCGCCTGGCAGATCCTGTGGTTCGAGCCGTCGCTGGCGCGCGGTGTGCTGACCTATCTGGCGGCGCATCAGGCCGAGGAGGTCTCGGCCTTCCGCGATTCCGCCCCCGGCAAGATCATGCACGAGACCCGCAAGGGCGAGATGCCGGCCATGGGCGAGGTGCCGTTCGCCCGTTACTACGGCGGGGTCGACACCACGCCGCTGTTCGTGGCCCTCGCCGGGGCCTATGCCGAGCGCACCCGCGACCTGGTGCTGATCGACGACCTCTGGCCGGCTCTGACCGCGGCGATCCGCTGGATCGAGCAGTTCGGCGATTCCGACGGCGACGGCCTGATCGACTACAAGCGCGGCAAGGATTCGGGCCTGGCCAACCAGGGCTGGAAGGATAGCGAGGACAGCGTCTTCCACGCCGACGGCCGCTTCCCGGACGGCCCCATCGCGCTGGTCGAGGTGCAGGGCTACGCGTTCGCCGCCTACCGCGCCATGGCCCGGCTCGCCCACCACCGCGGCGACCAGGACCACGCCGCCCGCTGGGCCGCGCGCGCCGAGCAGATCCGCGAAGCCGTCGAGCGCCGGTTCTGGATGGAGGACCACCAGTTCTACGGCATCGCCGTCGATGGCCAGGGTGAGCTGTGTCGCGTGCTAAGCAGCAACCCCGGCCACCTGCTGTTCTCCGGCCTGCCCAGCCCCGCCCGGGGCCGCAAGGTGGCCGAACGATTGATGTCCGCCGACTTCGACAGCGGCTGGGGCATCCGCACCCTCGCCACCGGCGAGCCGCGCTACAATCCGATGAGCTATCACAACGGCTCGGTCTGGCCGCACGACACCGCGGTCTGCGCCATGGGCCTAGCCCAGTACGGCGAACGCGAAGCGGTGGTGAACCTGACCTCGGGCCTGTTCGAGACCGCCAACACCTTCGAGATGCGGCTGCCGGAGCTGTTCTGCGGCTTTCCGCGCATGGCCGGCGAGCCGCCGGTCGCCTACCCGGTCGCCTGCCTGCCCCAGGCCTGGGCCGCCGGCTCGATCTTCATGATGCTGCAGTCGGTCCTCGGCCTGTCGGTCGACGGCTGGAACCGCGAGATCCGGGTCAGCGAGCCGCGCCTGCCGATCGGCATCGATCGGATGGAGATCGGCGGCCTGCGGATCGGCGAGGAATGGGTCGACCTCTTGTTCGAACGCACCGGCCGCCGCATCGACGTCCAGGGCCGCAGCCGCACGGGCATCCAGGTCAGGGTGCGTTAGAGCGCTGGAACGCCGACGTCCCGCCCTCTAGGCTTGGTTCATGATCCTCCTGTCCATCGCCCTACTCCAAGCCGCCGCCGCTGGCGGCGGTGATCCGCTCGCCCCGGCCCGGTCCGATCAGGTGCAATGCTATGGCCCCGACGCCACGCGGCGCGAATGCGTCAGCATCGGCGCCTACCACCGCAGTCCAGACGGCGGCGTGCTCAACGAGGCGATCGTGCTGATTACGCCCGACCCGCGCATCATCATGACCACGGTGGCGCCGGTACAGGTCAAGGACGGCGCGATCTGCGGCGCGATGCAGCCCGCCCATCTCGCCGCCAGCACCTTCACCGTAGCGGACGCCCCGGCGACGCCCGAACAGACCGCCGCCCTCCGCCAGGAGTTGGCGAAGGCGATGCAGCCGCTCTTCGGCAAGGAGATTTGCACGTCGATCACCACCACGCCCGACGGCGCGTCTATCGGGCAGGCCCGCGTCGACGGCGTCCGCCAGCCGGCCATGGACCAGCCGGTCATCTGGGTCCCGAAAGCGGCCGGCTGGAAGATTCGCACGAACTGAACGCAGGACGGCCAGGTTTGGCGGGCCGCCGTCCGTACACGGTGCGGTGATCCGCAGCTTGCGTTCACCTTCGCAATCTAGGATCAGAACCGACCGAGCTTAGTTCAATCGAGCAGACCGCCTTGCGCACCGCCATTGTCCACCCTGGGGCCGACAACCTCCGCTACGAAATCCGCCAGATCGTGGAGGTCGCCAAGGCCATCGCCGCCGCAGGCCAGCCGATCCGCTGGGAAAACATCGGCGACCCGGTGGCCAAGGGCGAGAACCCGCCGGCCTGGATCAAGCAGATCGTCGGCGAAGTGGCCGCCGACGACCTGAGCTTCGCCTATTCCCCGACCCGGGGCCTGGACGAGACCCGCGCCTACATCGCCAACGAGCGGAACCTGGAAGGCGGCATCCAGATCACCGCTGAGGACATCCTGTTTTTCAACGGCCTGGGCGACGCCATCTCGACGATCTATGGCGCCCTGCATCCGACCGCGCGGGTGATCGGCCCGAACCCGGCCTATCCGACCCATTCGTCGGCCGAGGCCGCCCATGCCGGCGCCCCGCACATCACCTATCGCCTGGACCCGCAAAACGGCTGGAAGCCGGACCTGGCGGATCTTGAGTCCAAGGTGGCCGCGAACCCGCAGATCGCCGCCATCCTGATCATCAATCCCGACAACCCGACCGGCTTCGTCTATCCGCAGGAAACCCTGGCCGCGATCGTCGACATCGCCTGTCGCTACGGCCTGTTCCTGATCTCCGACGAGATCTACTCGAACCTCGCCTATGCCGGCTCGGGCATGCACAAGCTGGCCTCGGTGATCGGCCAGGTGCCGGCCATCGCCATGCGCGGCATCTCCAAGGAATTCCCATGGCCAGGCGCCCGCTGCGGCTGGATCGAGGTCTACAACCGCGACCAGGACGCCGATTTCGACCGCTTCGCGCGCTCGCTGCTTGAGACCAAGATGCTCGAGGTCTGCGCCACCACCCTGCCCCAGCGCGTGCTGCCCAAGGTGATGGGCGACGCCCGTTACTATCCGTACCTGGAACAGCGGGTCAGCGCCTATGACCGCCGCGCCAAGCGCGCCGTCGAGGTGCTGTCGGCGATCCCCGAACTCACCATCCATCCGGCTCGCGGCGCCTTCTACATGACGGCGGTGTTCCGGCATGGCGCGCTGAACATCGAGCAGTCGCTGCCGGCGTCGGACGTCGCCGCGGCGATCATCGCCCCGCATCTCAGCGCGGCGCTGGACCAACGGTTCGTGCTGCACCTGCTGGCCGGCACGGGCATCTGCGTGGTGCCGCTGTCGACCGGCTTCAACTCCGACCTCCAGGGCTTCCGCTTTACGCTGCTGGAAGCCGACGAGGCCAAGTTCGAGATCCTGCTCTTCGACCTCGCCGCCGCCCTGCGGAGCTACCTGGCCAGCGCCAAGGCCGAGTCGCCCAACGTCTCGGCCGCATAGCGCCGAGACCGCTCAGCGCCGCGGCGCATGGGCGATACGCAGGATGTTGGCCGCCCCGGGCGAGCCCATCGGCAGGCCAGCCAGGATGATCACCCGCTGATTGGGCTGGGCGAGCTCGGTGAGCATCGCCTGTTCGACCGCCAGCTTGGCCAGTTCCTCCGCGTCGCCGACCTGCGGCACCACCCGCGGCTCCACGCCCCAGACCAGCGCCAGCTTGCGCGCGGCGTGCAGGTTCGGAGTCAGCGCCAGGATCGGCTGCAGCGGCCGCTCGCGGGCCAACCGCAAGGCCGTGCGGCCGGTGGTCGTAAACGCGGCGATGCAGGCGGTCGAGGCGGTTTCGGCCGCGCGGCTGGCGGCGGCGACCAGCGCATCGGCGTCGGCGTCCTCGACCGGGTACTCGGCGCGCATCAGCTCGGGCCAGCGCGGATCCTGCTCCACCCGGGTCAGGATGCGGTTCATGATCGTCACCGCCTCTAGCGGATACTCGCCCGCCGCCGTCTCGGCCGACAGCATCACCGCGTCGGCGCCCTCATAGACCGCCCCGGCGACGTCGGAGGCCTCGGCCCGCGTCGGGCTCGGCGCATGGATCATCGATTCCAGCATCTGGGTGGCGACGATCACCGGGATGCCGCGCGTGCGCGCGGCGCGGACCAGCGACTTCTGCACCACCGGCACGTCTTCGGGGTTCAGCTCCACCCCCAGGTCCCCGCGCGCGACCATCACCCCGTCGCAAAGGTCGAGGATCTCGTCGAGCGCCTCGATCGCCGCCGGCTTTTCGATCTTGGCCAGCACCGCGGCGCGGCCCTGCACGATCTGGCGCAGCTCGGCCATGTCCGAGGCGCGCTGCACGAAGCTGAGCGCCACCCAGTCGACGCTCTGCTGCAGGGCGAAGGCCAGGTCCTCGCGATCCTTGGCGGTCAGGGCCGGAACCGGAATGGCGTGGCCCGGCAAGTTCAAACCCTTGTGGTTCGACAAGGTGTCGCCCGAAAGCACCTCGGTCTCGGCGAAGCCGGGGCCGTTGTGGCGCACGCGCAGCCGCACCTTGCCGTCGTCGAGCAGGATGTCCGAGCCCGGCCGCAGCACGCTGAACACCTCGGCGAGCGGCACCCCCACGCGGCTGGCGTCGCCCGGCTCCTCGGAAACGTCGAGCCGGAAATCCTGGCCGACCGTCAGCCGCACGCTGCGGTCGGCGAACTCGCCCAGCCGGATCTTCGGGCCCTGCAGGTCGGCCAGCACCGCCAGCGGCCGGCCCGCCGCCGCCTCGGCGGCGCGGACGTTGGCGATGGTCCGCGCATGGTCCTCGTGGGTCCCATGGCTGAAGTTCACACGGAACACGTCTGCGCCGGCGAGCGCCAACTGGACGACCTTGCCGGCCTCGCGGCTGGCCGGACCGAGGGTCGCAACAATGCGGGCGCGGCGGGCGCGGATCATCTGGCCTCCATCAGCCGATCGGGTGGGTCGCACTATGGCCCAACCCGCGGGGGAAGGGAGTCTTTCCCCGATCGGGGTCGATTCGAAAACGGCCGGTCGGCACAATCGGCGAGAACCTGGAGGCGCTTCGCGAATTCCTGACGAATGACCCAGTCACTCGACCTCTTCCCGATCGGCAACTGCGCGGCCAGCGGCCTCATCGACCGCGCCGGACGACTGGCCTGGGCGTGCGCGCCCCGCGTCGACGGAGATCCCATGTTCTGCGCCCTGCTGGGCGATGACCCCGACGCAAACCCCGATGCGCACGGGTTTTGGGACATCCAGGTTGAGAACCAGACGCACGTCGCCCAGAGTTACCTGCGCAACACCCCGGTGCTATCGACCGAGATCACCGACGCCGACGGGGCGATGATCCAGGTCATCGACTTCTGCCCCCGCTATCGGCAATTCGGCAGGATTTATCGGCCCCTCGCCATTATCCGCCTGGTGCGGCCGATCGTCGGCACCCCGAAAATCCGCATCCGCGCCCGGCCGATGGTCAACTGGGGCGAACGCCCGGCTGAACGCACCACCGGCTCCAACCACATTCGGTTCGTCGGCGGCGAAACCACCCTGCGGCTGACCACCGACGCCCCGATCTCGCATATCACCGCAGAGCGGCTGTTTCGGCTGGAGCAGCCGGTAGCGATGTTCCTGGGCCCCGACGAGGGCTTCGACGCCGACCTCGGCGCCACCTGCGAGCGCATGCTGGGCGAAACCACCGCCTACTGGCGCGGCTGGGTGCGGAACCTAGCCGTGCCGCTGGAATGGCAGGAGGCGGTGATCCGCTCGGCCATCACCCTAAAGCTCTGCGCCCACGAGGAGACCGGAGCCATCGTCGCGGCGCTGACCACCTCGATCCCTGAGCACGCCGAGAGCGGCCGCAACTGGGACTACCGCTACTGCTGGCTGCGCGACGCCTACTATGTGGTCCAGGCCCTGAACCGCCTCGGCGCGGCCGACATGCTGGAGAACTATCTTGGCTATCTGCGCAACCTGATCGACCGCACCCGCGGCGGCCACGTCCAACCGCTCTACGGCGTCGGCATGGAGCCCGCCCTGACCGAGCACTTCGCGCCGCACCTGCCCGGCTATCGCGGCATGGGGCCGGTGCGGATCGGCAATCAGGCGCACGAGCACCTGCAACACGACGTGTACGGACAAATCGTACTGTCGACCGTACAGGCCTTCTTCGACGAACGGCTGCTGCGGCCGGCGACCGTCGAGGACTTCCGCGCCCTCGAACGGGTCGGCGAGCGCGCGTTCGAGATGCACGACAAGCCGGACGCCAGCCTCTGGGAGTTCCGCGGCCGCGAGAGCATCCACACCTATTCGGCGGTGATGTGCTGGGCCGCCTGCGACCGGCTGGGCAACGCCGCCGACAAGCTCGGGCTGACCGATCGCGCCGACTTCTGGAACGCACGCGCCGCCCAGGTTCGGGCCGCCATCGAGACCCGCGCCTGGAACCCCAAGCTCGGCCGCTTCGCCGCGACCTTCGAGGGCGAGGAACTGGACGCCAGCCTGCTGCAACTGGTCGACGTGCGCTTCGTCAGCCCCGACGACCCGCGCATGGCCGCGACCATCGCGGCGGTCGAGAAGGGGCTGCGACGCGGCCCCTACATGCTGCGCTACGCCATTCCCGACGACTTCGGCGAGCCCAAGACGGCGTTCAATTTCTGCACCTTCTGGCTCATCGAGGCGCTGCATCTGTCCGGCCGCTCGGACGAAGCGCGACAACTGTTCGAGGAGATGCTGGAGCGCCGCACCGCCGCCGGTCTGCTGTCGGAAGACATCGCCTTCGACGGCGCCGAGCTCTGGGGCAACTACCCGCAGACCTACTCGCTGGTCGGGCTGATCAACTGCGCCACCATGCTCTCGCGCCCGTGGTCATCTGTCCGATGAATCCTTTTGGCGAATCATGGATTCCCTATGGGGACACGCTGAAAGGGCGGCCCCATGTTCCATGCGACAGAGACCCTGCACCGCTATGAAGCCCGCGCCGCGAGCGGGGCGACCTACGAGATCGTCGGCGCCAGCTTCGAGGATGCGGCGCTCGAGTTCGCCGACCTCGTCCACGAGGGCGAGGTCGAGCTGACCGACTGCGAAACCGGCGTACGCCGCAGCTTCAAGATCGACCTGGATTAGTCGTACCAGGCCCGGCCTGAACGCTCGATCAGGGCGAAGGCGCCGGCCGGTCCCCAGCTGCCCGCGGCGTAGGGCTTGGGCGCCATCGAGGACTCCCGCCAGGCGTCGGCGACGCCGTCGATCCACTCCCAGGCGCGCTCGACCTCGTCACGACGGACGAACAGCGTGCTGTTGTTCTGGATGACGTCGAGAATCAGCCGTTCATAGGCGATGCGGCGGCGCGAGTTGGGGCCAGAATAGGCCTTTGCCAGCGAGAGCGACAGCGGCAGCGACTGCAAGCGCATGCCGCGTTCCGACAGCCCCGGGGCCTTGTTCATCAGCAGCAGCTCGATGTCCTCGTCGGGCTGCAGGTCGATGACCAGGCGGTTGGCGGCCAGGTCGGCCTTGGCCGCGCCTTCGAAGATCGAGTGCGGCACGGGCTTGAACTGGATGGCGATCTGCGTGCGCCGCTCGGGCAGCCGCTTGCCGGTGCGCAGGAAGAACGGCACGCCCGCCCAGCGCCAGTTGTCGATGTCGGCGCGCAGCGCCACGAAGGTCTCGGTGCCGGTCGGCTGGCCGCGCTCGGCCTCGTAGCCGGAAGCGGCCCCGCCGCCGACGACGCCCGGCGTGTACTGGCCGCGGACGCTGACGGTCTGGACGTCGGCGCGGGTGACCGGACGCAGCGAGCGCAGCACCTTGACCTTCTCGTTGCGAACGCTGTCGGGCTCCATGTCCGAGGGCGGCTCCATGGCCACCAGGCAGAGCAGCTGCAGCATGTGGTTTTGCACCATGTCCCGCAGCGCGCCGTACTCGTCGTAATAGGGCCAGCGGTCGCCGACGCCCTCGGTCTCGGCCACGGTGATCTGCACGTGGTCGATGGTCAGGTTGTTCCACAGCGGCTCGAACAGGGTGTTGGCGAAGCGCAGCGCCAGCAGGTTCTGCACCGTCTCCTTGCCCAGGTAGTGGTCGATCCGGAAGATGCTCTCCTCGGGGAAGACCGCGGCGACCGCGCCGTTGATGACCTTCGAGCTCTCCAGATCGCGACCGATCGGTTTTTCCAGCACGATGCGGGTGCCGGGCCCGGCCATGCCGGCGCCGGCCAGGGCCGCGCAGACGCGACCGTAGATGCTGGGCGACAGGGCCAGATAGTAGATCGGGGTCTTGGCGCCGCCGAGCGCCGCCTTGAGCTGCGCCGCGCCGGCCGGCGTGGTGGCGTCGGCGCCGACATACTGCAGGCGCCGTTCAAAGCGCTCCCAGATCTTCGGGTCCAGCCCGCCGCCGCCGACCCGGGCCGAGACGGCCTCCTTGATCTGAGCGACAAAGTCCTCGCGGGCCAACTCGGCGCGCGCGGTGGCGATGATGCCGAAGCCCTCGGGCAGGAAACCGTCCGCATCCAGATTATAGAGCGACGGGAAGAGCATTTTCTGGGCGAGATCGCCTGTACCGCCGAAGAGCACGATCATGTCGGCGAGGGGCTGCTCGGCCATCTGATGTCACCTTTTCGCGAGAAAACGTCTTCGTGTGCGCATAGCGTCGTTCGCACGTGCGACGTCAAGCCCTTCTGACCGCCCTCCTCCCCTCCGGCGGATGATTTGCATCGTGGCGGCGCCGGATCGAACCGCCCCGTCGGACGTTTGTCGTTCGGCTGCGGGGCAAAGGTGCGTATGAGTATCGACGAACTGAGCATCGGCCTGGATCGGCCCCCAACCCGGCTCGCCCTGGAAGGCGCAGCCCTGTTCCTGGACCTTGACGGCACGCTGGCGCCGATCGCCCAGCGGCCCGAAGACGTCGGCCCCGACCGGCGTCGCAACGATCTGCTGAGCCGTCTGGCGAACCGCATGAAGGGCCGGCTGGCCGTGGTCAGCGGCCGTTCGCTGGACGACATCGACCGCATTCTCGAAGGCCGCGTGATCTGCGCGGCGGCGATCCACGGCCTGGTCCGCCGCGACGCCCGCGGCGTGGTTGGCGAAGCGCCGCCCCATCCGGGCCTGGCCTCGGCCCGCGCCACCCTGAAGGACTTCGCCGCCGGCGACCCGCGGCTGCTGATCGAGGACAAGTCCCTCAGCCTTACCCTGCACTATCGGCTGGCGCCCGATCGCGGCCAGGAAGCCGTCGATCTGGCCGAACGGCTGGCGACGATCACCGGCCTGACACTGCAGCCTGGCGACATGGTCGTTGAGCTGCGCACCCCCGGCGCCAGCAAGGGCGACGCCATCCGCGCCTACATGACCGAGGCCCCGTTCACCGGCGCGCAGCCGATCTTCCTGGGCGACGACCTGACCGACGAGCACGGGTTCTTCGCGGTCCGCCAGATGGGCGGCTACGGCGTGCTGATCGGGCCCCAGCGCCGCACCACCGCCATCTACCGCATGGACGGAGTCGAGGAAGCTCTGTCCTGGCTGGAGGGCGCGACGTGAGCCGCCTGATCGTCGTCTCCAACCGCGTCACCCCGCCGGCCGGCAAGGGCGAAGAGACGGTCGGCGGGCTGGCCATGGCCCTGGCCGCGGCGCTGCGCGAGTACTCCGGTCTGTGGTTCGGCTGGAGCGGCAAGACCGCGCCGGAATTCACCGGCCAGCTCAACCTCCAGCGCGTCGAGGGCGTGACCGTCGCCACGGTCGACCTCGAGGAGGCCGACCTCAACGAGTACTACAACGGTTACGCCAACAAGACCCTCTGGCCGCTGTTCCACTACCGCCAGGACCTGACTGCCTACGACCGCTCGTTCGACGAGGGCTATCAGCGGGTCAACCGCCGCTTCGCCGAGACCCTGGCGCCGCTGATCGAGGCCGACGACCTGATCTGGGTGCACGACTACCACCTGATCCCGCTGGCCCGCGAACTGCGGGCGCTGGGGATCAAGAACCGGATCGGCTTCTTCCTGCACATCCCCTGGCCGGCGCATCAGCTGCTGATCACCCTGCCGCGGCACCGCCAGCTGGTCGAGGCGCTGTTCGCCTACGACCTCGTCGGATTCCAGACCCCCGAATACCGCCAGGCTTTCGAGGAGTACGTGCTCAACGAAGCCCGCGGCGTGGTCACCGGCGAAGGCCAACTGCGGGCCTTTGGCCGGACGCTGCGGGCCGGGGCGTTCCCGATCGGAATCGACGCGCAGGACTTCGCCGAGCTGAGCCAGAGCGCCATTGCACGCCGCACCCACGACGTCATGGCCGCCCACACCGCCTTCCGGAAGATGGTCATCGGCGTGGACCGGCTCGACTACTCCAAGGGGGTGGAGGAACGGTTCTTCGGCTTTGAACGGCTGCTGGCCACCCATCCGGAGCTGCGCCGTGAGGTGCTGTTCCTGCAGATCGCGCCGATCAGCCGGGAAGGCGTCGAAGCCTATCGCGAGATTCGCGCGCGGCTGGACGCGCTGTCGGGACGCATCAACGGCGAGTACGCCGATATCGACTGGAACCCGGTCCGTTACGTGAACCGCAACTATCGCCGCGACGAGCTGGCCGGCATCTACCGCGCCGCCAAGGTCGCGCTCGTGACGCCGCTGCGCGACGGCATGAACCTGGTGGCCAAGGAGTTCGTCGCCGCCCAGGATCCGGCCGACCCCGGGGTGCTGATCCTTTCGCGGTTCGCCGGCGCCGCCAACCAGCTGAAGAGCGCGCTGATCGTCAATCCGAACAGCCCCGAGGAGATCGCCGAAGCCCTGCACCGGGCGCTGTCCATGGACCTGATGGAGCGAATCGAGCGTTGGCGCGCTCTCTTCGACAACGTCCAGCGGGAAGACGTCACCGCCTGGCGCGACGCGTTCGTGAACGCGCTCGCCGCCACGCGCGAGGCTGACCGCGCCCGGACGGCCGAGGGACCCTTCTATGGCGAACAAGCTCGCCCGCTATCAGTCCATGAGGGACTTCAGCCAGACGGCGGAGCCGAGCGGCCGGGCGAAGGTGAAGCCGGCGACGCACCTGCGATACGTGATCCAGAAGCACGCGGCGACGCGGCTGCATTACGACTTCCGACTGGAGCTGGACGGGGTCTTCAAATCCTGGGCGGTGACCAAGGGGCCCTCCCTCGACCCCCACGAACGTAGGCTGGCGGTCGAGGTCGAGGACCACCCGCTCGATTACGGCGATTTCGAAGGCGCCATTCCCAAGGGACAATACGGCGGCGGGACCGTGATGCTGTGGGACCGCGGCTTCTGGGCGCCCGAGCCGGGGACCGACGCCCATAGCGGCCTGGAAAAGGGCGACCTGAAGATCGTGCTCGAGGGCGAGCGGCTGCACGGCGGCTTCGTGCTGGTCCGGATGAAGCGTGACCGCAACGGCGGCGAACGCAACAACTGGCTGCTGATCAAGCATCGCGACCAGTTCGCCCGCGAGGGCGACGACGACGCCCTGCTGACCGACAACGACACCTCGGTGGCCTCGGGCCGGGAAATGGCGCAGATCACCGCCGGCAAAGGCAGGGCGCCGAGCCCGTTCATGACCGCCCGCCAGGGCCGCGCCGACGACGTCTGGCAGAGCAAGCCGCGCGGCGCCGCGTCCGCCGCGCCCCCGTCTACGCCCGCAGCCAAGCCGGCGGCGCGCTCGGCGAAGACCAAGACTGCGACGATGCCGGACTTCATCGAACCGCAGCTCTGCCGCTCGCAGGACAAGCCGCCGAACGGCTCAGGCTGGGCCCATGAAGTGAAGTTCGACGGCTATCGCATGCAGCTGCGCGTCGCCAGCGGCGTCGCCCGACTGCGAACCCGCAAGGGCCTGGACTGGACCGAGCGCTTTCAGGCGATCGCCGACACCGCCGCCGACCTCCCGGACTGCATCCTCGACGGCGAAGCGGTCGCTCAGGACGACAAGGGCCAGCCGAGCTTCACGGCGCTGCAGGCGGCGCTCTCCGACGGGCGCAGCGACGAGTTGACCTACTACGCCTTCGACTTGCTGTTCGAGGCCGGCGAGGACCTGCGCGAGCTGCCGCTTGGCGAGCGCAAGGCGCGGCTCAAGGCGTTGCTCGACGGGCGGGGCGACGCCATCCGCTATGTCGAGCACTTCGATGCGTCCGGCGAAGCGGTCTGGCGCTCGGCGCAGCGGCTGGAGCTGGAGGGGATCGTCTCCAAGCGGCTGACTGCGCCCTACCGTTCGGGCCGCAGCGACACCTGGAGCAAGGCCAAACTGCGGCCGGGAGACGAGGTGGTGATCGGCGGTTGGACCGGCGAGAAGGGCCGCCTGCGCTCGCTGCTGGTCGGGCGGTATCAGGACGGCGCGCTGGTCTATGCGGGCCGGGTCGGAACCGGCTTCAGCAGCGCTGTGATCAGCCGCCTGCTGCCCCGGTTGGAAGCTGTGGCCGCGGCCAAGAGCCCGTTCTCCGGTCCCGGCGCCCCACGTAAGGAAGGCGACATCAACTGGGCGCGGCCCGAGCTGGTCGCCGAGATCGAGTTCGCCGGCTACACCGACAGCGGCGCGGTTCGGCAAGGCGCGTTCAAAGGCCTGCGCGAGGACAAGCCGGCCGGCGAGGTCGAGACCGAGACGGCCGCTCCGCCCAAACCCGATCAACCGCCGCCGAGGAAACGCATGGGCGATCCGAGCGTGATGGGCGTGACCATCTCCAGCCCCGACAAGGCGCTCTGGCCGAACTCCGCCGACAGTGACGCGCCGGTCACCAAGCTCGATCTCGCGCAGTATCTGGAAGCGGTCGGCGCGTGGATGATGCCGCACATCGAGGGACGCCCCTGCTCTATCATCCGCATTCCCGACGGCCTGGGCGGCGAGCAGTTCTTTCAGCGCCACGCCGGCAAGGGCGCCTCGCCGCTGCTCTCGCAGGTCGAGGTGTTCGGCGATCACGCCGCCTACCTGCAGGTCGACCGCATCGAGGCGTTGGCCGCCCTCGCCCAGATCGGCGCGGCCGAGTACCACCCGTGGAATTGCCGGCCGCACGCGCCGGAGACCCCAGGCCGGCTGATCTTCGACCTCGACCCCGGCCCCGACGTCGACTTCGACACCGTGGTCGCCGCCGCCCGCGACGTCCGCGACCGGCTGGAGGACCTCGGCCTCATCGCCTTCTGCAAGACCACCGGCGGCAAGGGCCTGCATGTGGTCACCCCGCTCGCTCCGCCGAAGGGCGAGCTGGACTGGCCGACGGCCAAGGCCTTCGCCAAGAAGCTGTGCGAGCAGATGGCGGCCGACGAGCCCGAGCTCTATGTGGCCAACATGGCCAAGAAAGTCCGCCAGGGCCGGATCTTCCTCGACTATCTGCGCAACGACCGGCTTTCGACGGCGGTCGCGCCGCTGTCGCCGCGAGCCCGCGACGGGGCGACGGTGTCGTTCCCGCTGACCTGGAGCCAAGTGCGCGCCGGGCTCGATCCGCGGCGCTACACGATCCGCACCGCGCCGGCGCTGCTGGCCAAGACCAACGCCTGGGCCGACTACGCCGACGGCGAACGGCCGCTCGAGACTGCAATCAAGCGTCTGGGCTGAAACATCGGCCACAGCTTCGCCGTCAAGATGAACCGCAGCCGAACAGTACGGTTCAGGTAAGGCTCAAGCTCGCTCCCCCAGGATGGCTCTCAGTTCGATAGGAGAGAGCTTATGAGAAAGTTTCTGACCGCCGCCGTCGCCCTGTCGGTCCTGGCCAGCGCAGGCGTCGCCTCGGCGCAGCCGTACCGCGGCGATGATCGCCGCGACCACGCCGAGCGCCACTACGACAAGCGCATGGACAAGGCCGAGCGCAAGTACGACCGCGACGTTCGCAAGGCCGAGCGCAAGTATCGCGCCGCCGCCTATCACCAGCCGCACGGCTACCAGTATCGCCATTGGAACCGCGGCGATCGCCTGCCGCCGGCCTATCGCGCCGACCGCTACCGGATCACCAACTACAACTACTACCGCCTGCCCCCGCCGCCGCGCGGCTACTACTACACCCGCGTCGACAACGACGTGGTGCTGACCGCCGCGGCGACCGGCATCATCGCCTCGGTCATCGTGGGGATGTTCCAGTAGGCGAAGTCAGGACGCCCGCTTGCGGGCGGGCGTCTTGCGCGGGGCGCTCTTCTTGGGGGTCCCGCGGGTCTCGGTCTTGCGGCGCGGCCCGGCCTCCCCGAGGCTGCGACGCAGGGCCTCCATCAGGTCGACGACCTCGGCCTCCTTCGGCTCCTCGACCTTCGAGACGACGCCGTGATGGGCTTCCTTGTCGGCGATCAGCTTGCGCAGGGCGTCCTCGTAGCGGTCATTGAACTCGCTGGGGTCGAACGCCCCTTCCAGCTGCTCGATGATCTTCTCAGCGATGGCGACCATCTTCGGATCGGCCTTCACGTCGGGGATGCGATCGAAGAACTCGGCTGGATCCTTCACTTCCTTGTTGTTGCGCAGGCTGTAGGCGACGATCCCCTGGTCGCGCGGCTCCAGCGCCATCAGCCGCTCGCGCTGGTGCATGACCACCCGGGCCAGGGCCAGCTTGCCGGCCCCCTCCATCGCCTCGCGGATCACTCCGAACGCCTCGGCCGCCATGTCGCCGTCGGGGGTCAGGAAGTAGGGATCGTTCCAGTAGAGCCGATCGATCTCAGCCGCATCGACGAAGCGTTCGATGTCGATCGTGCGAGTGGTCTCCAGCCGCACGTTCTTGATCTCGTCGTCGGTGACGACGACGTAGCGGCCCTTCTCGACCTCGTAGCCCTTGACGATGTCAGCCCGGTCGACCGGCCCGGTTTCGGGGTCGGTGGGGATCATGCGGATGCGGTTGTGGGTCTCCTTGTGCAGCATGTTGAAGGAGACGTCGGCGCTGCGCGAGGTCGCCGTGTAGAGCGCCACCGGGCAGCTCACCAGCGACAGGCGCAGATAGCCCTGCCATGTCGGACGCGCGGCCATGTTCGAAGACTCCCCTGCGGCCAGAGTCTCAGAACGCCGAGCTTGGCGATTCAGTTCTCCGGCAAAGCGAGGCTTGGCAGGGCGGCCTCTTCCTGAGCGTCGAGCTGGCGCTTGCGGAACCTCGCCTGCACCCCGCTCGTCGCCCCGAACTCGACCAGCTCGTCACGCTCGCGGTCATAGGCCGGCCAGGTGATGGCGCACGTCGGCGCGCCTGTCTTGGCGAAGGCGACCCAGCAGCCGTGCATCAGGTCGGCCATGGCCCGGTCGTCGGCCGCCACCATGCTCAGCGGCGTGCGCCGGCCCCAGTACTCGAAGACGTACTGAATCTCGGCGGCGTGGGCGGCGGTGGTCACGCCCATCGGCCGGAAGCGCGAGCCGACATAGGAGAAATGGTAGAGCCAGGCCGGCTTGCCGCCGGCCGCCTGACCCGCCAGCCAGCGCGCCGGCCCGACCATGTAACGGTCGCCGAACGCGGCGCGGACCAGGGCCTCGTCGCCCTTCGCCGCGTCGTCGGGATAGGCCGTCTTCACCGACGCCGGGATCGCCGCCGCCATCGCCGCGGCATCCGGCAGGCGGCGGCCCAGCAGCGAATCCTCGCCGGAGTTGGCCCCGATGATCAGCGGTACGTCGGCCTCGCGGCCGGCGGCGAAGGCCTGGGCCGGGGTCTCCTTCAGCAGGCGTCCGTCGACGAACGGACCGTAGTCGACGCCGGCGCCCTCGTCGGCCAAGGTCTGCGCCGGCAGCGCGCGCAGCTGCGCCAGGTCGCGCGCGCCGAACTTGCCGGCCAGGGCCGCACCCTCGTCCTGCTTCTGGGCCAAGGTCTCGGGCGGACTCCAGCCCCCGCCCGACTGCACCGCCGCCTTGTTGAACAGTCCCTTGGCGGCGGGCGCGGCGAGCAGGGCCAGGGTGCTGGCGCCGCCGGCGCTTTCGCCGAAGATCATCACATTGCTCGGATCGCCCCCGAAGGCGGCGATGTTGCGCTTGACCCATTGCAGGGCCGCGACCTGGTCCATCAGGCCGTAGTTGCCGCCCTGCGCCTTGCCGAGCGCGGGATGGGCGAAGTAGCCGAGCGGACCGAGCCGGTAGTTGATCGCCACCAGCACCACCCCGTCGCGGGCGAAGTTCTGGCCGTCATAGATCCAGCCGGCCCCGGTCTTATGACCGCCGCCGTGCAGCCAGACCATAACCGGCGCCTTCTTGGCCTCCAGTGGCGCGAAGACGTTGAGCTGCAGACAGTCCTCGCTGGTGGCTCCGTTGGCGCTGCCCTCGTTGGGCGTGCCGTCGGCGTTCATCTTCTGCGGGCATGAGGGGCCGTTGACGGTCGCGTCGCGCTCGCCGCTCCAGGCCGCCGGCTTCTTGGGCGGCGCCCAGCGCAGATCGCCGACCGGCGGGGCGGCGTAAGGCACGTTGCGGAAGATCCTGGCCCGGTCGGTCTGGGCGCCGACCAGCGTCCCGCTCTCGACCTTGACCTTCGGCCCGTCGGCGGCCTGGGCCGCGCCGGCCAAGGCCAAGCTTCCGAAGACGATCGCACCCCAACGCAGCATGGCGTTCCCCCTTGAGCGGCGCCGGAGAATTCGGCCGGGCCGGCCCGTGGTCAAGGCCTGGAGCCCTTCCCGCTCACGATGGATCATCGTGAGCGGGCAAGAAGGGCTCCAAATTCAAACAAACGACCCTGTTCATCCGGGTTGGCTTAATCCAACCCGGACAGGGTCTAGTGGAAGTCGCGGCTGCGGATCAGGCCTCCGGTCACCCGATTGCGGATCTGCGGCGCCGGCCCATCCTCGTTCTTCAGTTCGGCCAGGCGGTGCGACAGGTCGGTGAACCGGCGGGCGACCACGTGGATGACGTTGCTCTCGCTCTGGATCTGGCCGTGCACCACCATGAACGAGGCGGTCATCACCAGCCGCCGGTTGGCCGCGAAAGCGTCCTGCCAGACCACGATGTTGGCGACGCCGGTCTCGTCCTCCAGGGTCAGGAAGGTCACTCCCTTGGCGGTGCCCGGCCGCTGGCGCACCAGCACCAGCCCGCCAACCGAGACCAGCTTGCGATCGCGCAGGTTCTTCAGATCGGCGGCCCGGACGGCGCCCAGGTTGTCCAGGCTGCTCCGGAAGAAGCTGATCGGGTGGGCGCGGAGCGACAGGCTGGTGGTGCGGTAGTCCTCCTCGACCTCGTGTGATGGGCTCATCAAAGGCAGCTCGACCTGGTGCTCCTTGACCCCCATGGCGGCCAGCAGCGGGGCGGTCTTCAGGCTGCTGGCTTCGTCGGCCAGCCCCTTCACCGCCCACAGCGCCTGGCGGCGGGACAGGCCCAGCGAAGCGAACGCATCGGCCTCGGCCAATAGCTCCAGCGAACGGCGCGACAGCCCGGCGCGGATGGCGAAGTCCTCGACGCTGCGCACGCCCTCCGTCCGCGCGGCGACCAGCCGCTTGGCCTCCTCCTGGCTGAGCCCCTTGACCTGGCGCAGGCCCAGCCGCACCGCGCGCAGACGGCCCTCCCGGGTCGCCGGCTCCAGGGTGCAGTCCCAGTCGCTGGCCAGCACGTCGGGGCCGCGCACCTCGACGTCATGCTCGCGCGCGTCACGGACCAGCTGGGCCGGCTGGTAGAAGCCCATCGGCTGGCTGTTCAGGAGCGAGGCCAGGAAGGCGTCGGGCCAGCGCCATTTCACCCAGGCCGAGGCGTAGACCAGCAGGGCGAAGCTGATCGCATGGCTCTCCGGGAAGCCGTAGGAGCCGAAGCCCTCGATCTGCTTGAAACAACGCTCGACGAAGGCCGGATCGTAGCCGCGGCTCTTCATGCCCTCCAAAAACTTGGTCTCGTACTCGCCGACGCTGCCGAGGTGACGGAAGGTGGCCATCGAGCGGCGCAGGCCGTCGGCGTCGTCGTCGGAGAACTTCGCCGCCTCGATGGCGATACGCATCGCCTGCTCCTGGAACAGCGGCACGCCCAGGGTCTTGCCGAGAATGGCCTGCAGCTCGTCCTGCGGATGCTCTGGGCCCGGGCGCGGATAGTCGACCGGCTCGATGCCGTCGCGGCGCTTGAGGTAGGGATGGACCATGTCGCCCTGGATCGGGCCGGGGCGGACGATCGCCACCTCGATGACCAGGTCGTAGAACTTCCTCGGCTTCAGCCGCGGCAGCATCGACATCTGCGCCCGGCTCTCGACCTGGAAGACGCCGACCGAATCCGCCCGGCTCAGCATCTCGTAAACCTCAGGGACCTCCTGCGGGATATGGGCGATGTCGGTGATCGGTCGGCCGACGTCCTCGGCCGGGATCATGTCGAAGCTCTTCTTCAGGGCGGTCAGCATGCCCAACGCCAACACATCGACCTTCATCAGGCCCAGCGCGTCGATGTCGTCCTTGTCCCACTCGATGAAGGTGCGGTCCTTCATCGCCGCGTTGCCGATCGGCACGGTCTCGTCCAGCCGCCGCTGGGTCAGCACATAGCCGCCCACGTGCTGCGACAGGTGGCGCGGGAACTTCAGCAGCTCGGTCGCCAGCCGCACCGCGCGGCGGATCTCGCGATTGGCCGGGTCGAGCCCGGCCTGGACGATGTAGCTGTCGGGCACCTCCTCGCCCCAGCTGCCCCAGATCGTGCCGGCCAGGGCGGCGGTGACGTCCTCGGTCAGGCCCAACGCCTTGCCGACCTGGCGGATCGCCATGCGCGGCCGGTAGTGGATCACGGTGGCGACGATGGCGGCGCGGTCGCGGCCATAGCGGCGATAGACATATTGCATCACCTCCTCGCGGCGGGCGTGCTCGAAGTCGACGTCGATGTCCGGCGGCTCGCCGCGCTTTTCCGAGATGAACCGCGAAAACAGCAGGTCCTGGTCGTCCTTGGTCGGGTCGACCGCCGTCACCCCCAGGCAGAAGCAGACGCAGGAATTGGCCGCCGACCCGCGCCCCTGGCAGAGGATGTCCTGCTCGCGCGCCCAGCGAACGATGTCGTGCACGGTCAGGAAGTAGTTGGCGAAGCCGAGCTTCTCGATGAGCTCGAGCTCGTGCTCGAGGGTGCGGCGCTCCTTGTCGCCCATGCCCTTGTCGAACCGCCACTGCGCGCCCTCCCAGGTCAGGTCGCGCAGATGCTGGATCGCGGTCTTGCCCGGCGGCACCGGTTCGTCCGGATATTCGTAGCTGAGCTGCGAAAGGTCGAATTCGATCCGCTCGACGATCTCCAGGCTGCGTTCGACCGCGCCCGGATAGCGCGCGAACAGCCGGGCCATCTCGACCGGCGACTTCAGATGCCGCTCGGCGTTGGCGGCCAGCCGCAGCCCGGCCTCGTGGATGGTGCAGGTCTCGCGGATGCAGGTCAGCACGTCCTGCAACGGCCGCCGTTCTGGCGCGTGGTAGAGGACGTCGTTGGTGGCGACCATCGGCGCGCCCGCGCGCTCGGCCAGCGCCGCCAGCCGCGAGATCCGCAGCAGGTCACGCGGACCATAGTCGCGCGACGCCGCCAACCAGACGTCGCCGCGCAGGTCGCCGCCGATCTGGACGACCCGGCGCTCGAACGCCTCGTCCAGACGAGCCGGCGGCACGATCAGGACCAGTTGGCCCTGCGCGTGGCTCGCGAAGTCGTCCCAGTGCAGCTCGCAGCCGCCCTTCTCCGCGCGCAGCTGGCCGAGCGTCAGCAGCCGGGTCAGCCGGCCATAGGCCTCGCGGTCGGAGGGGTAGCAGAGCAGCGACGGCGTGCCGTCGGCGAACTCCAGCCGACAGCCGGTCAGGGCCTTCACCGCAAAGGGCGTGTCCGCCATCGAACGCATCTGCGTCCAGGCCCGCACCACCCCGGCCAGAGAATTACGGTCGGTGATCCCGATCGCCTGCATTCCCATCATCCCGGCGGCCGAGACCAACTCCCACGGGTGCGAGGCGCCGCGCAGGAATGAGAAATTGGTGGCGGCCTGCAGTTCGGCGTAGCGGGTCATCCGAACACCCCGTGCAGCCACCAGCGGGCCGGGACGCCGTCTTCGTAGAGGCCTTCGCGATAGACCCAGAACCGTGCGCCGTCCTGGTCCTCGACCCGGTAGTAATCGCGGACGTGGCGGGGGCTGACGTCGTCGATATCGCCGCGCCACCATTCCTCGCCGATGCGTTCGGGACCTTCGGCGCGGGCCACGCGGTGCAGGCGCTTGCGCCACTGAAACTGCCGCGGCGGGTCGTCGGGGGTCAGGGCCATGACCAGGTCCAGCGGCTCCGGTTGGCGGAACAGCCGCAGCGGCCGCGGCGCCTCCGGGCTCCAGGCGTACGGCGGGACCGCAGTCAGCGGCGCGGCCGGACGCGCCGACAGCTCGGGCACGTGGCTCTGCACCGGCGCAGTCTTCCAGACCCGTTCGCCGCCCAGGCGGTTGCTCAGCCGGTCAACCAGCGGCCCCAGCCCCTCCTCGATCGCCGGTTCGGCGCGGGCGTCCAGACGAACCTGACGGCCGCTGACAACCTCCACCGCTTCGGCCTCGAGGGTGACCACGTCGATCCCGAAGCCGGGGTCGATGGTCTCCAGCTTGGGCGCCAGCAGCTTGGCGATCCGGGCAGGGTCGCGGGCGGCGAGCGCCATCCCGATCTCCAGCGGCAGGGCGCGCCCGTCGACACGATGGAAGACGAGGCGCAGGCGGCGCGCGCCCCGCCCCTCCTGCTCCAGGCGTGCGCACAGCTTGGCGGCGACGTCGCGGGTCACCCGCTGCAGGTCCTCCAGGGCGCTGATCGGTTCGAAGAAGGCCAGCCGCGCGAACCAGGGATGCGGCGGGCGGCGAAAGCTCAGCGCCTCATCCGCACGGCCCATGGCCTGGTCGATCCGCACCAGGGTCTGCTGACCGAACCGCCGCGCCAATGGCGCGCGCGGCAGGCCCAGGATCTGCAGCAGCAACCGCAGGCCCAGCCGCTCCATCTGGGCCGCCGCCGCCGGCTCCAGCCGCAGGGCGGCCGGCGGCAGATAGGCCAGCAGATCGGCCTGGCCGTTCGGCGGGGCGATGATCTCCGCTCCCTTGCCGTAATGGGCCAGCGCCCAGGCCGCGCCGGGCGTATCGGCGACCGCGCCGCGTACGAAGATCCCGCTGCCGGCCAGCCGCGCACGATAGTCGGCAAGCAGCTGCGCCTCGCCGCCCCACAGGTGGGCGACGCCGCTGATGTCGAGGAAAATACCGTCCGGCGCATCTTCGGCCACGGCCGGCGAATAGCGCACCGACCAGTCGGCCAGGGCGGTCAGGGCCGTGGCGTCGGCCTCCGGCTCGCTCTCGGCGCTGACCAGATCGGGGACCAGCGCCATTGCGTCGGTCGCCTTCTGCCCCGCGAACAGGCCGAGCGCTCGGGCGGCCTTATCCACCGCCGCCAGACGGCGCGCGCCCTTGACGGTCTCAACCAGGGCGAAGGGTTCAGGCGGAGAGTCTGACGGGTTCCGCCGGCGCCAGTTGGCGATCGCCCAGTTCGGCGACCAGGCGCAGAGGATGCGGGCCATGCTCGGCCTCCCAGGTATATGCGGCCTCAGCCTCCAGCAGCCACGCGCCGGTCCGCCCGCCCCGGCAGCGCTCCAGCTCGACCCGCCAACGCGGCGGCCCCAGGCCGAATTCCCCCGACCCAGGTTCGCTGGGCGCAGGCGCGATCTTCCAGCGGGTGGCGGCGGCCGAGCCCGCCGTTTCCTTGCGCGCCTGCCCGCCATAGGGCCGGCGACGGATCATGAAGCCGGTGGCCCCATGCTTTTCACAGGCCAGCTGCAGACGCCGCCCGGCGGTCAGGTCCACCCCCTCCACCTCGGCGAAGACGGCGGCCACGCCGAGGGTCGACAGCGCGTCCTCGGCCACCGCCAGGGCCTCGTCCTCATCGCGGGCGCAGACCTGGATCAGCCGCTCGGCCGGAAAGCCGAGCCCGACCAGGCCCGGGGCGAAGAGATCATCCCGCCGCAGGATCCAGACCGCCTGTCCGCGACGGGCCAGCGGCGCGGCGGCCAGGGCGGCGAAGGCGGCCGGGCAGGCGCCGAGCTCGGTCTCCATCCCGGCGCCGAGCAGCTCGTGCCACTGGCCCAGCGGCAGGCCGCCGCCCGGCAGGCAGGCGTCGATCGCGGCGGCCCCGAACGGCAGGGATTCGGAGTCCGCCCGCCCGCCCGCCTCGAGGGCGGCGATCTTCGCCTTGAGAGCCGCCAGGCGGCTGTCGCGAAAACCGGACATGGCTTTTTCGTTCTCCAAGGTTCTTCTTTTGTTCTAGTTTCGACAGCCGGAGAGTCAAGCACCTCCCGGTGGCGCCGCCAGCCGCAGGCTAGTGCTATGCTCGGCGCAAAGAGACGAACGGGAGGTCCAGATGTCCGCCGCAGTTCAGCTTCTCGTCGGCACCCGCAAGGGCGCCTGGATCTATCGCAGCGACGCCGCGCGCCAGACATGGTCGGTGCAGGGTCCGATCTTCCTGGGCCACATCGTCAATCACCTGGTGCTCGATCCGCGCGATGGAAAGACCTTGCTGATGGCCGCCTCGACCGGCCATCTCGGCCCCACCATCTTCCGCTCCACTGACGAGGGCCAGACCTGGACGGAGGCGCAGCGGCCGCCCGCCTTTCCGAAGGTGGAGGGCGAAGGCCCAGCGCGATCGGTCGACCACGCCTTCTGGCTGGAGCCCGGCCATGCCGACGAGCCGGGCGTCTGGTGGGCCGGGACCTCGCCGCCAGGCCTGTTCCGCAGCACCGACGGCGGGGCGACCTGGGACAGCGTCGCCGGGTTCAACGACCATCCGAAGTACTGGGATTGGTGCCCGGCCGACGGCGGCACGCCCGACGGCGCCCTGCTCAACCAGATCCAGATCGACCCGCGCGATGCGCGCCACATGTACATCGCCACCTCGACCGGCGGCGTGTTCGAAAGCCTGGACCAGGGCGCAAGCTGGAAGCCGCTGAACCAGGGGGTCGAGGCCAACTTCTTCCCCGACCCCTATCCGGAATACGGCCAGGACGCGCACTACATCGCCCTGGCCCCGACCATGCCCGACCGCATCTGGCAGCAGAACCACTGCGGCATCTACCGCCTCGACCGCCCGGCCGAGCGCTGGGACCGGATCGGCCAGGCCATGCCCCAGGAGATCGGGGACATCGGCTTCACCATCGTCCCGCACCCGCGCGACGCCGACAGCGCCTGGGTGTTTCCGATGGACGGCACCGAAGTCTGGCCGCGCACCAGTCCGGGGGGCCGGCCGGCGGTCTACCGCACCCGAGACGCAGGCAAGAGCTGGCGGCGCCACGACGCCGGCTTTCCGGCCGAGCAGGGCTGGTTCACGGTCAAGCGCCAGGCCTTCTGCGCCGACGCCAATGACCCGGTCGGGCTCTACCTGGGCGCCACCAACGGCGAGGTCTGGATGAGCGACGACGAGGGCGGCGCCTGGCGGCCGATCGCTCGGCACCTGCCGGAGATCTATTCCGTGGTCGCGGCGCCGCTCTGATGGTTCAGGTGTTCATCCCCTCGCAGCTGACCTCCTACACCGACGGCGCCAGCCGGCTGGCGGCGGAGGGCCGCAGCATCGCGCAGGTGCTCGACGACCTGGACCGGCGCTTTCCGGGCTTGAAGTTCCGGGTGATCGACGAGCAAGACCGCATCCGCCGCCACATGCGCATCTTCCGCAATGGCGACCGCGCCAAGGGGATCGACCAGGCCGTGAGCGAGACCGACGAGGTGTTGATCTTCGGGGCGCTGTCGGGCGGCTAGAGGATCTCGTCCGGCTCCGGGGTCTGGCGGAAGCGAACCGCGGCGATCTCCTCGCGGCCTTCCATCCAGGCCTTGGCCAGACGGTGGCCGCCGTCCATCAGCCGGCCCTCGGCGCAGATGATCACCGGATAGGCGAGATCGGCGTCGAAGATCCGCCGTGCGTGCTCAGCGACGTTTCTGACGCTGGGGACGTGGCGATCCTGGAACCAGCAGTCGAGGTCGAACTCACCGATCTCAGACAGCTTCACCTGCTCGACCGGCAGGTCCGCGCTCAGCGCCCACAGCCGGTCGGTCCACCAGAGGCCGCGACGGCCGTCGGCCAGGGGGCGGGTGTGTTTCTCGCGGCTCACGGCGCCTCCTCGATCAGCTTGCTGAGTTTCTTGGGGGCGATGGCGACATAGCTCTGCCGCAGCCAGGCCTTGAGCGTCTCGAGCTCGGCCAGAATGTCGTCTTCAGGGCCGAAGTCGGCGGTCACCCAGTCATGCTGCTTGTACCAGCCCTTGGCCTCGCGGACGAAAGGCAGGCCAGCGGCCATCTCCGCGGAGATCGGCAGCTTGACGATGAGGGTAAGGGCGTCGAGCGGCTGGGCCTTGTCGCCGAAGACCGCGAACATCTTCCTGTTCACGTAGAGCGCGCGGGTGAAGGCCCATCCGGGGCCCGAGGTCGTACCCGGAAAGCTCAGTCCGTAGGCCGTGAGCAGAGCCTCTGCGCGCTGATGCGGCGTGTCGGACATACGGCCTCCCTCGCGGAGGCCGATGGTGCGCGAGGCCGCGCCGCCCGGCAAGGCGGCGCGGCCCGCGATAGATCAGAAGCGCAGGGTGCGCGCTTCCTTGACGTGCGGCAGGGCGCGGATCTTCTCGACCAGCGCGTCGCCCGGGTCCTGATCGACGCCGACCAGGGCGATGGCGTCTTCGCCGGCCGAGACGCGGCCGAGGTTGAAGGTCGCGATGTTGACCTGGGCCTCGGCCAGCAGCGCGCCGAGCGCGCCGATGAAGCCCGGCTTATCGAGGTTGTTCACATAGAGCATGGTCGGGGCGAACGGGGCGTCCAGGTCCATGCCCTTGACCTCGACGACGCGCGGGGCGCCGGCGATGACGGTGCCGGCGAACGAGCGCTTGCCGAGCGCCGTGGTGACGGTGATCCGCACCAGGCTGTCGAAGATCGGCGAGTCGTCCTGCTTGCTCTCCGAGACGGTGATGCCGCGATCCTTGGCCACGGCCGGGGCCGAGACCATGTTCACCTCGGCCAGCATCGGGCGCATGGCGCCGGCCAGCGCCGCGGCGGTCAGCGGACGGGTGTTGAGGTTGGCGACTTCGCCTTCGTAGGCGATGTCGACGGCCTTGACCTCGACGTCGACCATCTGGCCGGCAAAGGCGCCCAGGCGCTCGGCCAGGGCCACGAACGGCTTCAGCTTCGGGGCTTCGTCGGCGGTGACCGACGGGCTGTTCAGGGCGTTGGAGACCGCGCCGGTGAGCAGGTAGTCGCTCATCTGCTCGGCCACCTGCAGGGCGACGTTCTCCTGGGCTTCCATGGTCGAAGCGCCCAGGTGCGGGGTGGCGATGAAGTTCTCGGCGCCGAACAGCACGTTGTCCTTGGCCGGCTCTTCGACGAACACGTCGAAGGCTGCGCCGCCGATGTGGCCGTCGTCCAGGCCCTTGCGCAGAGCCGCTTCGTCGACCAGGCCGCCGCGGGCGCAGTTGACGATCAGCACGCCCTTCTTGGTCTTGGCCAGGTTCTCGGCCGACAGGATGTTGCGGGTCTTGTCGGTCAGCGGCGTGTGCAGGGTGATGACGTCGGCGCGGGCCAGCAGCTCTTCCAGCTCGACCTTCTCGACGCCGATCTCGACGGCGCGTTCAGCCGACAGGAAGGGGTCGTAAGCGACGACCTTCATCTTCAGGCCGTTGGCGCGGTCGGCGACGATGCCGCCGATGTTGCCGGCGCCGATGAGGCCCAGGGTCTTGGCGTAGAGCTCCACGCCCATGAAGCGGTTCTTTTCCCACTTGCCGGCCTGGGTCGAGACGTCGGCGGCCGGCAGCTGGCGGGCCAGGGCGAACATCATGGCGATGGCGTGCTCGGCGGTGGTGATCGAGTTGCCGAACGGGGTGTTCATCACCACGATCCCCTTGGAGGTCGCGGCGGGGATGTCGACATTGTCCACGCCGATGCCGGCGCGGCCGATGACCTTGAGGTTGCCGGCGGCGGCGATGACGTCCTTGTCGGCCTTGGTGGCCGAGCGGACGGCCAGACCGTCATAGTCGTTGATGATCTTGAGCAGCTCTTCTTTCGACAGGCCGGTCTTCACGTCGGCGTCGACGCCGCGCTGCTTGAAGATGTCGATGGCGGCCGGGCTCAGCTTGTCGGCGATGAGAACGCGGGGCATGGGAGTTTCCTTGCGGATATGGGGTAGGCGTCCTCGGCTTCACACGGTTTGCGGGCGTGAAGTCGCGAGGACGCGAGAAGGGCCTTAGGCGGCTTGCAGTTGCTCGAGGGTCGAGGCGAACGCCCAGTCGAGCCACGGGGTCAGGGCCTCGATGTCCGAGGTCTCGACCGTGGCGCCGCACCAGATGCGCAGGCCGGCCGGGGCGTCGCGGTAGCCGCCGATGTCGAGGGCGGCGCCCTCCTTTTCGAGCACCGAGGCCAGCTTCTTGGCGAAGTCGGCCTGGGCGTCGTCAGCCAGGGCGGTGACGCGGGCGTCAACCACCTTCAGGCAGACCGAGGTGTTCGAGCGGGTCGCCGGGTCGGCGGCCAGGAAGTCCACCCAGTCGGTCTTTTCGACCCAGGCGGCCAGGGCCGCCAGGTTGGCGTCGGCGCGGCGCTGCATCTCGGCCAGGCCGCCGATCTGGGCGCCCCACTTCAGCGCGTCGATGGCGTCTTCCACGCAGAGCATGGACGGCGTGTTGATCGTCGCGCCTTCGAAGATGTCCTTGGCCAGCTTGCCAGCCTTGGTCATGCGGAACAGCTTCGGCATCGGCCAGGCCGGGGTGTAGCTTTCCAGACGGGCCACGGCGCGCGGCGACAGGATCAGGATCCCGTGCGCGCCCTCGCCGCCCAGCGCCTTCTGCCAGGAGAAGGTCACGACATCGAGCTTGGCCCAGTCGAGATCCTGGGCGAAGGCGGCGCTGGTGGCGTCGCAGATGGTGATGCCTTCACGGTCGGCGGCGATGAAGTCTGCGTTCGGGACGCGGACGCCCGAGGTGGTGCCGTTCCAGGTGAAGACCAGGTCGGCGTCCTTGCGCACCTTGGTCAGGTCCGGCAGCTCGCCGTACGGCGCGTCCAGTACCTCGGCCGGCAGCTTCAGCTGCTTGGTCACGTCGGTGACCCAGTCCTTGCCGAAGCTTTCGAAGGCCAGCAGTTGGACCGGCTTGGGGCCCAGCATCGACCACATCGCCATTTCCACGGCGCCGGTGTCCGATCCAGGCACGATGCCGATCAGGAAGTCGTCCGGAACCTCGAGCACCTGGCGGGTGCGTTCGATCGCGTCTTGCAGGCGCGTCTTGCCCAGCTTCGAGCGGTGCGAGCGGCCGAGCACGGCGTTCTGGAGATTTTCGGGGGTCCAACCGGGGCGCTTGGCGCACGGGCCGGAAGAAAACTCGGGGCGAGCCGGACGCATGGCCGGCTTGGCGAGGGTCGTCATATCGATGTCTCCCATCCTTACAGATGAGCAGCACCCCGTTGGGGGGGTGTGGCCCGCGGCGGAGAAACTCC
>NZ_PNLB01000012.1 GCF_013822795.1 Phenylobacterium sp.
CGAAAGGGTGTGGGAAGGCAAGGGTTTGAGTCTCGCTGCGGCGACTCGGCGCCGGCCGGGATATAGTTGCTCGACCGGTTCGCAACGAGGCTCCGATGGCGTCCACGCCCGCACCGCCCGCCGCCGCCCCGCGCCGCCGCCGCCGCGTGCTCGGCGCCTTCGTCGCCCGCCCACGACTGCTGGCCGGCGTCGGAGCCGGCCTGCTGGTCTGGGGCGCCTGCCTGCTGATTCCCAACAACCTCAGTCTGGTCACCGCCGCGATCCTGGCCTGGGACGCCACCTGCCTGACCTTCATCACGCTGGCGATCTCGATGATGTGGGGCGCCGATCCGGCCCGCATGCGCGCCGTCGCCGCGACCCAGGACCAGGGCCAGGGCGTGATCCTGGCGCTCGCCGTGGCCGCCGCCGCGACCAGCATCTGGGTCATCGCCAAGGAGCTGTCCGCCGCCCAGGTCGACACCGGCCTCATCAAGGCGCTGCGGATCGGGCTGGTCTTCGCCACTGTCGCCGCTTCCTGGTTCATGGTGCAGATGGTCTTCGCCCTGCACTACGCGCACGAGTACTACGCCCCCGACGACGACACGCCGCGCGACGCCGGCGGCCTGCAGTTCCCTGGCGGCGAGCTGCCCGACTACTGGGACTTCCTGCACTTCTCGGTGGTCATCGGCGTCGCCTGCCAGACCGCGGACGTCTCCTTCACGTCCAAGGCCCTGCGCCGCATCGGCACCGTCCACGGCGTCGTCGCCTTCGTGTTCAACACCGTGGTGCTGGCCCTGACGATCAACCTGCTGGCGGGGCTGTTCTAGCTCAGGGCGCGGGCGCGCCGTCCTCGGCGATCTGCCCGGCGGCGGCCGGATCGGTCAGGATCACCCCGACCGAGGCGGCGATGATCAGGCCGATCGCCAGCCACTGCGAGGCCGCCAGCTGCTCGCTGAGAATCAGCAGGCCGGCCAGCGCGCCGGCCGCCGGCTCCAGGCTGAGCATCACCCCGAAGCTGCGCTTGGGGATGCCGCGCAGCGCGACCATCTCCAGCGAGTAGGGGATCGCGCTCGAGACGATCGCCACCACCAGCCCCAGGCCGAGCAGGGCAGGGTCGAACAGCGCCGCGCCGGCCTCGACCAGGCCGATCGGCACGATGATCAGCGCCGCGGTGCTCATGCCCAGCGCCACCGACTGTCCGGCCGGCAGGTGGCCGGTGCGCTTGCCGAGCACGATGTACAGCGCCCAGAACACCGCGGCGGCCGCGGCGTAGCCGACCCCGACCGGGTCCAGCGCGTGGGCCGCATCGCGTAGCGGCAGGAGCAGCAGCAGGCCCAGCGCCGCCAGCCCGATCCAGAGGAAGTGGATCGGCCGCCGCGAGTGGATCAACGCCAGGCTCAGCGGCCCGATGAACTCGATAGCGATGGCCAGCCCCAGCGGGATGGTGCGGATCGCCATGTAGAAGCAGAGGTTCATCAGCCCCAGCACCGTCCCGTAGAGGACGAGCCGGCCCACATCGTCGCGCGTCAGCGGCTGGCGCCAGGGCCGCCAGATCAGGCACAGCAGCAGCGCCGAGAATCCGACCCGATACGCGCTCGCCCCCTGCGCTCCGACCAGCGGGAACAGCTGCTTGGCGAACGAGGTGCCCACGCACAGCGAGATGATCGCGCCGATCAGCGCCGCATAGGGGATCAAGGCGCGCGACGCGCCGGCGTGGCCGGGGGACTGGGACATGGCGCGCAACCTAGCGGAAGGCGCCCCTCTTCGTCACGGCCGCGGCGTCCGCTTCAGGATCTGCAGCGCCATGACCACCGCCGGCACGATCAGGATCGCCGTCACCACGAAGGCCGCGCCGGGGTCGACGCGCGAGAACAGCTGGCCGGCCACGATCGGGCCGCCGATCCGCGCCAGCGCCATGTTCGACATGTTGAGGCCCAGGGTCTCGCCCTGCCGCTCGGGCGGCGTGGCCTGCGAGATCAGCGCCGTCAGACACGGAAAGCAGATCGACTGCCCGAAGCAGACGAACGCGAACCCGACCATGGCCACCGGCCAGTTGGGCGAGAAGAACTGGAAGATCATCCCGATCCACATGGCGCCGAGGCCGGCGGTGAGGACCAGCGCCTCGCCATGGCGGCGGACCAGCGTCCCGGTCACCACCGCCTGGCAGAACGCCCCCAGCACGCCGATGCCCATGAACGCGAAGCCGATCTCGCGCGGGCCCCAGTTGAAGCGGTGCTCGGTCCACAGGCCGTAGGTCGCCTCGATCCCGGCGAACCCCGAGATCACCACGAAGCTGATCAGCATCACCCGCAGGATGATCGGGTGCGCCAGCGAGACGCGCAGCACCGCCATGCGGTTGGGCTGCGGGCCCTTGCGCGGCTCAGGCTTGCTCTCGCGCACGAAGGCGAACACCGCCAGCGCCGACAGCAGGCCAAAGCCCGCGGCCGCGAACAGCGGGATCTGGAAGCCGAGGGTTCCCAGTTCCGGATGCGCCAGCAGGCCGCCCAGGGCGGGACCGACCATGAAGCCCAGCGAGAAGGCCGAGCCCATCAGTCCCATCTTGGCCGCGCGCTCCTCAGGTCGGGTGATGTCGGCCAGCGCGCCTTGCAGCGTCGAGATGTTGCCCGACAGGAAGCCGCCTACGAACCGCGCCAGGAAGGCCAGCCAGATGTTGGGGGCGAAGGCCAGCGCCACATAGGCCAGCGCCCCGGTGGCGATGGTGACCATCAGCACCGGCCGGCGACCGAGGCGGTCGGACATCCGGCCCCAGAACGGCTCGCCCAGGAACTGCCCGAACGAGTACGCCGAGAACAGGAGGGTGATCTGCCAGGCCGGGGCGTTCAGCGCCTTGCCGAAGAACGGCAGCAGCGGGATCACCAATCCAAAGCCGGCGATGTTCAGGAAGATCACCGACAGCAGGACGATCAGCGCCCGCCGGTCGCCCGCGGGCGCTGGCGGGGCCTGGGTCACGACTGTTCCGCCGGTTGGGGCTCCGCCGCCTCGGCTTGCTGCGCCGCCAGATGGGCCTTGGCCCGCCGGCCGGCCGACAGGGCCAGGAAGATCGCCGGCGCCACCACCAGCGCGCCGATGATGAAGGGCCCGTTCAGGACGTGCTCGAAGACGAAGCCGGCGGTGATCGGCCCGACCACGCGCGCGGCCGCGCCGCAGGCGTTGTTCAGCCCCAGGATCTGGCCCTGCTTATGCGGGTCGGCGGTGCGCGAGATAAGCGCTCCGACGTTCGGGAACGCCACCGATTGTCCCACGGCGGTGAAGCACATCAGGGCGATGGTCATCGGGCCGCCCGTGGAGATGGTCTGCAGCGAGGCGCCGATGACGGTCATGCCCATGCCGACCGCCAGCATCGGCCCCTCTCCGAACCGCTCGGACATCTGGCCGGTGACCAGCGTTTGGGTCAGGAACGCGGCGACGCCGACGAAGGCGAAGCAGACGCCGATGTCTCGCGGCTCCCAGCCGAACCGGGCGTTGGCCCACGGGCCGAACATCGACTCGATGCCGGTGAAGGCGAAGCCGACCAGGAAGGTCAGCAGCATCAGCCGGCCGATCACCGGATGGCTGACCGCCTCGCCGATCGCCGACCAGCGGCTGGGGCGATCGGTGATGCTGGTGTCGCGGATGCGGCTCTCGCGAATGAACAGCATGATCGCGATGACGCAGAGCAGCGCCAGGCCCGAGGCGATGAACAGCGGAATGCGGAAGCCGACGGGCCCGGCCCCGGTATGCACGAAGAGGCCGCCGACCGACGGGCCGACGATCAGGCCGACGTTCCAGGCTGCGCTCTGGTACGACATCTGCCGCGCGCGCTTTTCGGGCGGGGTGACGTCGGCCAGGTAGCCTTGCACGACCGCGCCGTTGCCGGCCGCCAGGCCGCCGACCAGGCGGATTGCGAACGCCGCCCAGATGTTGGGGGCGAAGGCCAGGGCCAGGTAGCAGAGGCAGTTGCCGGTGATCGTCGAGATCAGCAGCGGCTTGCGGCCGTACTTGTCTGACAGCCGGCCCCAGAACGGCTCGCCGAAGAAGGCGCCGACTGAATAGGCCGCGAAGATCATGCCGATCTGCCAGCCCGGCGCGTCGAACGACTTGGCGTAGAACGGCAGCAACGGAACGATGATCCCGAAGCCGAGCATATTGATGAAAATGACGGCGATCAGGGACGGCGCCGCCCAGCGGGACGGGGCCTTCCCGCGCGGCGCGGTGTCGGACATGTGAGCGCTGTTAAGACGACCTGCGTTACGCCGCAAGCCCGAGTTCGGGGCTTGGTTGTTCGGTCGCGGGGGTGCGGCTTCGAGGCCTCAGTATGGCGGCCCCCGCCCTCCATTCCTCAGCGCGCACGAACGCCTCAAGCCCAGCTGCCGCTACGGCATGATCGCACCCCGTGGGGCGCTGAAGTCGAGCGGTTCGTGCCGCTGGTCCGGCCTCGGCTCGGCGTTCGGGGCTGACCGATGGACGGTCGGGGCTTGTGGGAAGCGCCGGCATTTCTTATTGCTGGTCTTGCATCAAGAGTTGGGCGTCGCCCAACGCCAACCTGCTTTCCCGAGCAAGGTGGCGCTCCCCCGGGGAGGATGCGGCCGAGGCGGCAACCAAACGGGTGATCCCAGCTCCGTCCCGGCCGAATTGAAGTTTTTGAGGGCCGAGCCTTGCCGATCAAGATTCCCGACGCCTTGCCTGCACGCGCCACCCTGGAAGCCGAGGGCGTCATCGTCATGGCCGAGACGCAGGCGGCGCGACAGGACATCCGGCCGCTGCGCATCGGCCTGCTCAACCTGATGCCGGACAAGCCGAAGACCGAGATCCAGTTTGCGCGCCTGCTGGGCGCCACCCCGCTGCAGGTCGAGCTCTCGCTGGTCCAGCTGGCCAGCTACACGCCGCGCAACACGCCGCCGGAACACCTGGCCGCCTTCTATCGGACCTGGGACGAGGTCAAGCACGAGCGTTTCGACGGCTTCGTCGTAACCGGCGCCCCGGTCGAGACGCTGCCGTTCGAACAGGTCGACTACTGGGACGAGCTGCGGCGGATCTTCGATTGGTCGGAGAGCCACGTGCACAGCGGCCTCAACATCTGCTGGGCCGCCCAGGCCGCGCTGCGCCACTTCCACGGCGTCGGCAAGCACGTGCTGCCGGCCAAGCGCTCTGGCGTCTTCACTCACCGCCTGGTCGCGCCGGCCTCGCCCTACCTGCGGGGCATGTCCGACGAGGTCGACGTGCCGGTTTCGCGATGGACCGAGGTGCGGCGCGAGGAACTGCCGCAACACGTCGGGCTCAAGGTGCTGCTGGAATCCGACGAAGCCGGTCTCTGCCTTGTCGAGGATCCGGCCCGGCGCGGGCTGCACATGTTCAATCACCTGGAATATGACGCCGCCACGCTCGCCGACGAATTCGTCCGCGACCGGGCCAAGGACCCGGCCACCCCGCAGCCGCTGCACTATTTCCCTGGCGGCGACCCGGACCGCGCGCCAGGCAATCGCTGGCGCAGCCACGCCCACCTGCTGTTCGCCAACTGGATCAACGAGATCTACCGCACGACGCCCTACAACCTCGCCGACATCGGCGCCGAGGCGTACGTCTGACCGCTCACGCCAAGGCGCGCCTCACGGCGTGGGCTTCAGCGCGGCGAACGGGCCTTCGGCATGCACCGGCTCGCCGTCGACCAGGGTCAGCAGGCTGCGGGTAGCGGGCAGGGCGTCCAGCGAGACGCTGAGGATGTCCTGCGACAGCACCGCCAGGTCCGCCGCCATGCCGACCGCCAGCGCGCCCTTGGCCTCCTCTTCGCCCTCGGCATAGGCGCCGCCGGCGCTGTAGGCGACCAGCGCCTGCTCGCGCGACAGGGCCTCGCCCGGGGCGGTCGGGGCGATGGCGGCCAGCATCATGTTCAGGAACGGATTGGCCGCCGGTCCGCCGGCGTCCGAGCCCAGGGCCAGCGGCAGACCCGAGTCCACCAGCGAGCGCAGCGGCATGTTCGTCGGCGCACGCTCGCCCAGCCGCGCAACGAGCATCGGGGTTCCGCTGGCGTCGGGCATCGGGTCCAGGTGCAGCGGGTTTTGCACCATCACCAGGCCCAGCCGCCGGGCCTGCTCGAACCTGCCGGCGGGCAGGCCGTCGCCGTGCTCGATGCGAACCCGCCGCGCCGCCCAGGTCGCCGGCGGGGCCAGCGCCTCCATGGCGTCCATCAGCCGGACCAGCTCGGCGTCGCCGACCACGTGCAGCGCCGCCTGTTGGTCCGGATGCGCCAGCACCCCGGCCAGCAGTTCGCGCAGTTGGGCGTCGGTATAGTTCGAGCGTCCCGACCAGTCCGGACGGTCGGCATAGGGCGCGGACAGCCGCGCGTCGCGATCGATCGGCGTGGAATCGAGCACCCATTTGACGCCGGTCACCCGCACTCCGCCCGGCGCGGCCGGGGCGCTGGCGAACTGGTCCCAGGCGTCGCCGATCCGTCGCTCGGGCATGGCCCAGGCATAGAGCCGCCACTTGGTCGTCGGCCGGGCGATCGTCAGCGCCGCCAGCGCTCGGGGCAGGGCCTGGTTGTTCAGCATGACGTGGGTGGTGGTGACCCCCCAGCCGGCATAGAGCGCATCGGCCGCGCGGTATTTCTCCGCCAGGGCGCCCGGGGGGACTCCGGCGTCCCTGGCGCGCATCAGTCCCCACTCGGCGTTCTCGCGCAGGCGGCCGTCGGGCGCGCCGTCCGCCCGCCGTCCCAGCCATCCGCCGATCGGGTCGGCCGCAGTGTCGGCGACGCCGAGCGCCTTGAGGGCGGCGGAGTTCACCAGCGTGCCGTGGCCCCACCAGGCGCGCAGGGCGACCGGGTTGTTCGGTGCGACAGCGTCCAGCGCCGCGCGCCAGTCTCGGGTGTCGTTGGCCGTCAGCGGGCCGATGGTCACGTCGACCCAACCTGGACCCTGGGCGGCTCCGGCGGCCGCCGCCGCCAACGCCTCGTCCGGGGTCGGCCCGGGCCAGGGCAGGTTGGGCGTCGGCGCCTGCCGCGCGGAGGTGGCGGCCGGGATGTGGGCGTGAGCTTCGATCAGGCCCGGGGTGACCAGGCGACCGCCCAGGTCGACCGCGACCCTGCCGCCGGCCATGGCGCGGATCGTCGCGTCGTCTCCGACCGCGGCGATTTTCCCGTCGCGGATCGCCAGCGCCTGGGCGGGGGCTATTCCTGCGCCGGTGAACACCTTGCCGTTGACGAGGTAGAGGTCGCCGGCCTCGGCCGCGACAGGCGACAGCAGCACCGCCAGTACGCTCAGGCACGTGCGCATGACCGAATCCTCCTGGCGGCGCTTGCGATCGTGAGGCTCGGGCCGCCCCGAGCGCGCGTCAAGCTGTTGAGATCAAACGCAAACGACCGCCGCTCCAGGCCTTCGTTGGTTCGCCGCGGGGCCTCGCCTTGGCTAGGCCAGCCGGCCGATGGCGTAGAAGCGGTCCCGGCGCTGGCGGCGGAGGTCCTCGGCGCTGAGGCCGTCCAGCCCTCGAAGTTCGGCCTCGACGGCGTCGCCCACGGACCTGATCGTCGTTTCGGGGTCGGCGTGGCCGCCGCCCGATGGTTCGGCCACGATCCGATCGACGACGTTCAGCTTCAGCAGGTCCTGCGCGGTGATCTTCATGGCGCTGGCCGCCTCGCCGGGCGTGCGCGCGCCGCGCCACAGAATGGAGTTGGCGCCTTCCGGACTGATGACCGAGTACACCGAGTGCTCAAGCATCAGGACCTTGTTCGCGGCCGCCAGCGCCAGCGCGCCGCCGGAACCTCCTTCGCCCGTGATCACCGCGACGTTGGCGACCCCCAGCGAAAGTCCGCGTTCGATGCTGCGGGCGATGGCCTCAGCGACGCCCCGCTCTTCTGAGGCCGCGCCGGGATAGGCGCCGGCGGTGTCGGCGAAGCTGATCACCGGCAGGTTGAACCGTTCGGCCAGGTCCATCAGCCGTACCGCCTTGCGGTATCCCTCCGGGCGCGCCGCGCCGAAGTTGTGCTTCAGCCGCGTCGCGGTGTCGTGCCCCTTCTCGATGCCGACCGCCACGATCGGCCGTCCGCGGAAACGGCCCAGCCCGCCAATGACAGTCTGGTCGTCGCCGAAGCTGCGGTCGCCGCGAAGCTCGACGAACTCGTCGATGAGACCGGCCAGATAGTCGACGCAGTGCGGCCGCCCCGGATGCCGCGCCACCTGGGTCTTCTGCCAGGCGTTCAGGGACTTGAAGGTGTTCCGGCGCAGTTCGTCGGCCCGGGCCCGCATCGCCTCCAACTCGGCCTCCAGGCTCGCCGTGCCCAGCGTCTCGGCCAGCCTGGCGAGATCAGCGATCTTGGCCTCCAGCTCTGTGATCGGTCGTTCGAACTCTAGATGATTCAATTGCCGCCCCGCGATTTGCCGAGGCGAAGGCTAGGGGTGACGTGCGGCCTCTGTTACTCGACTTTCAGTGCTGGCGAAGGCCCCGGGAGGCGTCGATGAGCGTCGTTGAAAACACTCGCAAAATCCCGCGCCAGCGGCGGGCGCGCCTCTCCGTCGACATCGTCCTAGAGGCGGCGGCTCAAGTCTTGGAGGCGACCGGCGAGGCGGGTTTCAACACCAACGCCGTCGCGGAGCGGGCCGGCGTCAGCATCGGCACGCTCTATCGCTACTTCCCCGACAAGCGCTCGATCCTGCAGGCGCTCGCGCTCCGCGAAACCGAGGCGCACCGCCAGGCCGTGATGGATGTGCTGGAGGGCGGCAGCCCTGGCGTGGCGCGCGATCGCGCGATCATTCGCGCCTTCGTCCAGGCCTTCGCCGGGCGCAGCCGGGCGCGGCGGATCGCCGTGTCGGCCATGCTGGCCCACGCCGATCACAGCGAACTGGCGGCGAAGTTCGCGGCGGTGGAAGTCGGCATGACCGATGCCGAGGGCCGCCCGCTGAGTCCGGTCCAGGCCTTCGTGCTGGGCCGGGCGGTGCAGGGCGCGATGCGGGCCGCCGTGCTCGAAGGGGTCGACTTCCTGCAGAGCCAGGAATTCGAGGACGAGCTCGTGCGGCTGGGCCGCGCCTATCTGGGCTATACGGTCGCCAAGCGGGAGGAGAGCGCCTAGCCCCCGATCCGGCCACACGCAAACGGCCGCCCCGAAGGGCGGCCGTTCGTCGATCTGTCGGTGGTGATCGACCCTAGCGCGGGGCCAGGATCATGATCATCTGACGGCCTTCCATGCGCGGCTCGTACTCGACCTTGGCGACTTCGTCGAAGTCGGCCTTGACCTTCTGCAGCAGCTTCATGCCCAGCTCCGGGTGAGCCAGTTCGCGACCGCGGAAGCGCAGGGTGACCTTCACCTTGTCGCCTTCGTCGAAGAACCGGTGCATCGCCTTGGTCTTCACTTCGTAGTCGTGAATGTCGATGTTCGGACGGAGTTTGATCTCCTTGATCTCGACGACCTTCTGGCGCTTGCGAGCCTCGTTCTTCTTCTTCTGTTCCTGGAACTTGAACTTGCCGTAGTCCAGGATCTTGCAGACCGGCGGATCCGCATTGGGCACGATTTCGACCAGGTCGAGGCCAGCTTCCTCAGCGGCCTCCATGGCGCTCGACGTCGGCATCACGCCCTGCTTCTCGCCGTGCTGGTCGATAAGCAGAACCTTGGGGACGCGGATCTCATCATTGATGCGCGGTCCGTCTTTGACGGGCGGCGCCTGCATGGGGCGGCGAATAGGCTTTCGCTCCTAGAGCTGTTGAAACACGTGCGGCCGGCAGCGCGGGGGCTCCGGTCGGAGAGCCATATATGACGAAGGGGATGCCCCCAATCAAGCGGTGCTACTGCTGAGGCAGCAAAGCGTTCGCCGCCTGTAGGACCTCGGCCACAGAAAGATCGCTCAGGCTGCCCGACCGCAGCACCGTCACATGGCCGCGGGGAGCGGCCAGTTGCGGGTCCGAGGCGCTGGAGAACAGCACCACGGTCGGCGCGCCGGTCGCCGCCGCCAGATGCAGCGGGCCGGTGTCGTTGCCGACCACCAGCGCGGCCTTGGCGCCCAGCATGGCGACCTTGGCGAAATCGGTCCGGCCGGTCAGGTCGCGGACGTGACCGACCTCGCGCTGGATCTGGCGGGCCAGGGCGCTTTCCTGCGGGCCGCCGATGATCACGATGTCGTAGCCGCGCTCGGCCAGGATCTTGCCTAGCTGGCCGTAGCGCTCGGCCGACCAGCGCTTGTCCAGCCGGTGGGCCGAACCGCCCGGCACGAACAGCGCATAGGGCTTGGGCTTGACCCCGCCCGGCACCGGCCGCGTCTGGCTCGGCTTGGGCAGCACCCACGACAGGTCCGGTCCCGGGGCGCTGCCGGGTTCGGTCGGGGCGTCGGGCCAGATGCCGGCGTACTTCAGCTGGTCGGCGTGGCGCTCCAGCGTGTGCATGCGGTTGCGGTTGGGGTTCTTGTGCGGCAGCGAGCAGCCGGCGGCGATGCCCGACCACTCCGGCGGGAACGGCGTCAGCAGATGAAAGATCCGCGCCGATTGCGCCGAGGTCTGCAGGTCATAGACGCGGTCGTACTTGGCCGCCTTCAGCCGCTTGCGCAGGGCCAGCCATTCGCCCAGGCCCTCGGGCCGCCCGTCGGTCTCGACCGCGTTGAAGTACGGGCAGGCCTTGGCCAGGCTCTCGAACGGCGGCGTGGTCAGCAGGGTGATGTGCGCCCGCTTGTGGACCTGGCGGATCTTCTTCATCGCCGCCAGCGCCAGGACGAAGTCGCCCAGGGCCGAGAGCTTGATGACCAGGATTTTCTTGATCTCGCGCGACATCAGCCGTGGAATCCCGAACTGCGGGCCGCCAGTACGCGGGCGTAGGCGTCCAGCGTCGCCTCGCACATCGCGTCGACCGAATAGAGCCGGCGCGCGCGGTTCGCCGCCGCTTGGCCCATGGCCGCCAGCCGCGGGCCGCCCATCTCGATCGCCTTGCCCATCGCCGCGGCCCAGGCGTCGGGGTCGTCGACCTTGACCAGCCAGCCGGTCTCGCCCGACAGCACCGTCTCGGTGGTGCCGCCGTGGTCGGAGGCCAGCACCGGCTTGCCCATCACCTGCGGCTCGACCGCCGTGCGGCCGAACGATTCCGGCTTGGTGGTCGGCAGCATGGCGATGTCGCAGATCTGGTAGGCGGCCGGCATGTCGTCGCAATGGCCGACCAGCCGCACGTGTTCCGACAGGCCCGCCGCGACGATCGCCGCCTCGACTTCCTCGCGATAGCCGGTGCGGCCCTGATCGTCGCCGGCGAACAGGATCAGGAAGTTCTCGACGCCGCCCGCGCGCATGCGCTTGGCCGCCTCGATGATCAGCAGGTGGCCCTTGATCCGGGTCAGCCGGCCGGCCAGCAGCAGCTTCACGCGGCGGTCGCGGCTGTCGACGCCCCAGGCCTCGCGCAGCGTCTGCACGCGCTCGGGCGTCACCCAGCTGGGGTTGAAGCGCTCCAGGTCGATCCCGCGCGGGATCGAGACGATCTTGTCCGGGTCGAGCTTGTGCTCGGCCAGCACGTGGTCGCGGGTGTAGTCGGAATTGGCGATCACCAGGTCGCCGCGGGTCATCACCGCGTTGTACCAGCGCTTGACGCTGTTCTTGGCCCCGTAGACGCCGTGATAGGTCGCCACGAACGGCGTGCGCGTCGCCTGCGCCGCCCACAGCGCCGAGAACGCCGGCGCGCGGCTGCGGGCGTGCACGATCGACACCTTCTCCTTGCGGATCAGGTCGACCAGCCGCGCGGCGTTGCCCAGCATCACCAGCGGGTTCTTGGTCTGCACCGGCATCTGGGCCAGCCGTCCGCCGTCGGCTTCCAGCCGTGCGGCCATGCGCCCGCCACGGGTCGCGACCAGGGCCTTGCCCCCGGCGCGCACGACCGCGTCGGCCACGTCGATGGTGGTCTGTTCGGCCCCGCCGGTTTCGAGTTCCGGCACGACCTGCAGGAGAGTGAAGTCTGGGGGAAGCGTCACGGGGTTCTGCATAGCGCAAGCCTCGGTTTGGTAAACCCTCTGCGCGCGCTTAACGATGTCACATCCGCGCGTTATGACCGACCCATGGCTGAGACGAGCGGATTTCTGGAACGGCCCGACGGGGCGAAACTGGCCTGGCGGGCGGTCGCCGGCGCGGGCCCGACGGTGGTCTGGCTGGGCGGCTTCCGCTCCGACATGGCCGGGACCAAGGCGCAGGTGCTGGCCGACTGGGCGCTGGCCCGCGGCCGCGCCTATGTCCGGTTCGACTATTTCGGCCACGGCGATTCGCAGGGCGACTTCGCCAAGGGCACGATCACCCGCTGGCGCGACGACGCGCTGGCGGTGCTGGAAGCCCTGGTTGACGGTCCGGCCGTGCTGGTCGGCTCGTCGATGGGCGGCTGGATCTCCTGCCTGGTGGCCGGCGCGGTCCCCGAGCGGGTGGCGGCCATGGTGCTGATCGCCCCGGCCCCGGACTTCACCGAAAAGCTGATGGCCCCGGAGATGACTCCCGCCGCCCGCGAGCAGATGGCCGCGACCGGCGTCTGGCTGCGGCCGTCCGAGTACGGCGAGCCCTATCCCATCGCCCGCGAGCTGCTGGAGGACGGGGCCCGCTGGTCGATCCTGCCCGGCCCGGTGAACATCGACGTCCCCGTCCGCATCCTGCAGGGCGGGGCCGACCCGGACGTGCCCTGGCGCCATGCGTTGGAGCTCGCGCAGGCGATCCGCGGCGACGACGTGGTGTTCAGCCTGATCAAGGACGGCGACCACCGGCTGTCGCGACCGCAGGACCTGGCGCGCCTCACCGCCGCCCTCGACGAACTGATCGCCTAGCGCATGGCGCCGATCCCCAGCTTCTGGGAGGCGGCCAGGGTCTGGGCGCGCATCGGCTGCTTGAGCTTCGGCGGGCCGGCCGGCCAGATCGCCCTGATGCACAAGGTGCTGGTCGAGGAGCGCGGCTGGATCAGCGAGCGGCGGTTCCTGCACGCGCTCAACTACTGCATGCTGCTGCCGGGCCCCGAGGCCCAGCAGCTCGCCACCTATGTCGGCTGGCTGATGCACCGCACGGCCGGCGGGCTGCTGGCCGGGCTGCTGTTCGTGATCCCCGGCGCCCTGGTCATGCTCGGCCTCAGCATCGCCTACGCGCTGCTCGGCGCCTCGCCGCTGGCCGCGGCGCTGTTCCTGGGCGTGAAGTCGGCGGTGCTGGCGATCGTGATTGAGGCGGTGCTGCGGGTCGGCCGCCGGGCGCTGAAGACCCGCGCCGCCGTGCTGGTCGCCGTGGCCGCCTTCCTGGCGCTTTACGTCCTGCGCGTCCCGTTCCCGCTGGTCATCCTCGCCGCCGGACTGCTGGGTTGGTTCGCGCCGGCGCTGTTGGCGCCGCCAGCCCAGGGCCAGGACGCCCCTGAGACGCCCGACCTCGTCGACGCGGTGATCGCCGCGGGGCAGGGCGGGCACCTGACGCCCTCGCGCGGCCGCGCCTTGCGGGTGCTGGCGGTCTGGCTGCCGGTCTGGCTGGCCCCCGTCGTCGCGCTCTACCTGCTGACCGGCGAGGCCAGCGTCTGGACGCGGCTGGCCGGGTTCTTCTCGACAATGGGCGTGGTCACCTTCGGCGGCGCCTACGCCGTGCTGGCCTATGTCGCCCAGGCCGCCGTCGACGGCTTCGGCTGGCTCCAGCCCGGCGAGATGGCCGACGGCCTGGGCCTGGCCGAGACCACGCCCGGCCCGCTGATCCTGGTGCTGCAGTTCGTCGGCTTCCTGGCCGCCTACCGCCAGGCCGGCGGCCTCGATCCGCTGGCGGCCGGAACCCTCGGCGCCCTGCTGACCACCTGGGTCACCTTCGCGCCCTGCTTCCTTTGGATCTTCCTCGGCGCGCCCTATGTCGAGGCGCTGCGCGGTCACCGCGCCGCCGCCGCTGCGCTCGCCGCGATCACCGCCGCGGTGGTCGGCGTCATCGCCAACCTCGCCCTCTGGTTCGGCCTGCACCTGCTGTTTGGCCAGGTGACCAGCGGCCTTGGCCCCGACCTGCCGGTCCTGGCCAGCTTCGACTGGCGACCGGCCCTGCTCGCCGGGGCCGCCGCCCTCGCCATGCTGCGCTTCAAGGTCGGCCTGACCCCGACCCTGATCGCCTGCGCGCTCGGCGGGTTGGTTCTGGGATCGCTGTCGTAATTCTCCCCTGCTGGGGGAGGTGGATCGATGCGAAGCATCGAGACGGAGGGGGACTGCTGACTCCCCAGGCCCCTTCAGTCAGCCTTTCGGCTGACAGCTCCCCCAGAGGGGGAGCAACTAAGACGGACCCATCCCCGCCAAAATCGCCGCCAGGCCCTGGCGATAGGTCGGATAGGCCGGCCGCCAGCCCAGCTCGGCCTTGGCCCGCGCGTTCGAGACCCGCCGGTTCTCGCGATAGAACCGCTGCGCCTTGACCGGCAGGGCGTCGATGTCGAGCGCCAGCAGCGGCGGTTCGGGCAGGCCGAGCAGCGCCGCCGCATGGGCGATCACCGTGCTGTTGGCCGCCGGTTCGTCGTCGCAGAGATTGTAGATCCCGCCGGCCCGCGGCCGCGCGATCGAGGCCGCCAATCCCGCCGCCACGTCGTCGACATGCACCCGGCCGACCACATGCCCCGGCGCGTCGTAGCGCTTGGCCCGTCCGTCGCGCAGGCGCTCGAACGCCGAGCGCCCGGGGCCATAGACCCCCGGCAGCCGGTGGATGGTGATGGTCAGGCCCATGCCGCGCCCGACCTCCAGCCAGTCGCGCTCGGCCGCCACCCGCCGCGCGCCTTCCGGCGACTGCGCCGCCAGCCGGCCGCCTTCGAACGCCCAGCCGCCGCGCCGGTCGCCATAGACGCCGGTGGTCGAGAGATAGCCGATCCAGTCGGGAAAGGCGCCGGCCTTGGCCAGGGCCGGGACCAGCATCTGCAGCGCCGGACATCCCTCAGGTCCCGGAGGCGGCGTGACCAGCAGCGCCTGCACGTTCGCCAGGCGCTCGGCGATGGCGTCCTTGTCAGTGGCGGGAACCGCGTCGATCCCCTCAGCGCGCATCGGCTCGGCGTCGGCCACGTCGCGATAGGTGGCGCTGACCTCCCAGCCCTGCCCCTTCATCCGCCGGGCCAGCGCCCGGCCGACGAAGCCGTAGCCATAGATGAACAGGCGCACCGCGCGCGCCTACAGCAGCTCCCCGATCGCCTTGCGCGCGGCGTCGGCGAAGTCGGGGCGCTGCAGCGCAAAGGCGACATTGGCCCGCAGCAGGCCGATCTTGTCGCCGCAGTCAAAGGTGGTTCCGTCGTACTCCAGGGCGTGGAAGTCCTGGCCCTTCATCAGCTCGAGCATCGAGTCGGTCAGCTGGATCTCGCCGCCCGCGCCCTTGCCCTGGCGTTCCAGCAACGGGAAGATTTCAGGCTGCAGGATGTAGCGCCCGGAGATGATCAGGTTCGACGGCGCGGTCCCCTGCTTGGGTTTCTCGACCATGTCGGTCATCCGGTTCAGCCGGCCCTCGCGCCCGTTCAGGGCGACGATGCCGTACTTGTGGGTCTCGCTGTCGGGAACCGGTTCGACCACTACGATGTTGCCGCCGACCTGTTCATAGGCGGCGACCGCCTGGGCCAGGGCCGGGGTCTGGGCGGCCATCAGCATGTCGGGCAGGATCACCGCGAACGGCTCGTCGCCGATGATGTCGCGGGCGCACCAGACCGCGTGGCCCAGGCCCAGCGGCGCCATCTGGCGGATGAAGCTCATCGATCCTGGCGGCAGGATGTCCCGGCGCACCTCGGCCAGGACGTCGGTCTTGCCCTTGGCCTCCAGCGCCCCCTCGATCTCCGGGTTGCCGTCGAAATAGTCCTCGATCGCGCCCTGGCCGCGGCTGGTGATGAACACGAAGTGCTCGATCCCGGCGGCGCGCGCCTCCTCGACGACATAGGACAGGATCGGTCGGTCGAAGACGTTCAGCAGGTTCTTCGGCGTGGCCCGCGCCACGGGCAGCACCCGGGTTCCCAGTCCAGCCACCGGCAACACGGCCTTGCGCACACGTTTGGTCATCCAAGCTCTCCCGCATTCCCCCGTACGGGATGCTCGATAGGCGAGGCCGCAACATGCCAGCCGAAAGTGGACATCAGGTTTCGGCTAAGCTCTGGCCATCGCAGGATGGAAGAGCTTTTCAACCGATAGAGTTGCTTGAAAGCTAAGGTTTGTGAGTCGGCGTCTCAACCCAAGCTGAGCGGTGGGGCGCTATTTCAAAGGTGTTTCGTGATCGCGCGGCCGGAACTCACGAGGCCGTGAACGGTTCACGAGGCGCACTAGCAGTTCGAATGAAGGGCTTTCCATGAAACTTCGCACCTACACCGCGCTCGCTGCGGCTTCGGCGCTCGCCTTGACCCTGGCCGCTTGCGGCAAGAAGGCCGAGGAGGCGACTCCCGCCGCCGACACCGCCGTGAACGTCCCGGCCGACACCATGACCGCGGCCCCGCCGACCGACAGTATGGCTGCGACGCCGCCGGCGACCGGCTCGATGGCGACCACGCCCCCGGCCGACGCCATGACGGCGACCCCGCCGGCCACGGGCTCGATGGCCGCGACGCCGCCGCCGGCGACGGAAGTTCCGCCGGCCACGCCGCCGGCCAAGTAGGCCGCTACTCGACGGTCACCGACTTGGCCAGGTTGCGCGGCTGGTCGACATCCGCGCCCTTCTGGACGGCCACGTAATAGGCCAACAGCTGGATGGGCGCGGAGAAGACCAGCGGCGCGATCAGCGGGTCGCACTTGGGCGCGGTCACCACCACGCGCGCGCCCGCCGGGGCGCTGCGTTCGCCCTCCGGGTCGGTGATGAACACGACCTGTCCGCCTCGGGCCATGACCTCGCTCATGTTCGAGGCGGATTTCTCGAAATAGCTGTCGAAGGGCGCCAGGATCACGATCGGCGTCGCTTCGTCGACCAGCGCGATCGGTCCATGCTTCAGCTCGCCGGCGGCATAGCCCTCGGCGTGGATATAGCTGATTTCTTTCAGCTTCAGCGCGCCTTCCAGGGCCAGCGGGTACATCGGCCCGCGGCCCAGATAGAGCACGTCGCGGGCCTTCGAGACCTCGACCGCAATGGCCTTTACGGCGTCTTCCAGATTGATGGATTCGGCGATCAGCCGCGGCGCTTCCAGCAGCACCTTCACCAGCCGGTTCTCCTCGGCCTCGTCGATCTTGCCGCGCGCCCGGGCGGCGGCGACGGCCAGCGCGGTCAGCATGCTGACCTGGGCGGTGAAGGCCTTGGTCGAGGCGACCCCGATTTCCGGTCCGCAGTGGATCGGCCAGATCACGTCGGCCTCGCGGGCGATGGTCGACTCCACCGTGTTGACCAGGGCCGCGCTGGCCATGCCCTTGGCCTGGCAGTAGCGGAAGGCGGCCAGGGTGTCGGCGGTTTCGCCCGACTGCGAGATGGCGATGGCCAGCGATCCCGGCCGCAGGGCTGGCTCGCGATAGCGGAACTCCGAGGCGACCTCGACGTCGACCGGCAGGTCGGCCATCCGCTCGATCAGGTACTTGCCCAGCATGCCGGCGATATAGGCCGTGCCGCAGGCGACGATCTGGATGCGCTCCAGCTTGGAAAAATCGATATTCCCGGGGATCGCGGTGCGGGCGGTCAGGGTGTCCACATAGGCCGCGATGGTGCGTTGGACGCCTTCGGGCTGGTCGTGGATCTCCTTTTCCATGAAGTGGCGATAGTTGCCCTTCTCCATGACCGCCGCCGAGGCGGCGAGCGTCTTGATCGGCCGGTCGGCCGGCGCGCCGCTGGCGTCGAAGATCTTCGCGCCGGCGTGGTCGATGATCACGTAGTCGCCGTCGTCCAGATAGGCGACGCGGTTGGTGAACGGGCCCAGCGCCAAGCCGTCCGATCCGACGAACATCTCGCCGTCGCCATAGCCGACGGCCAGCGGCGGGCCGTTGCGGGCGCCCATGATCACGTCGCCATCGCCGGTCACCAGCACGGCCAGGGCGTAGGCGCCGCTCAGCCGGTCCAGGGTCGCCTTGAAGGCGGTGAGCGGCTCCAGGCCGCTGTTCAGGTACTCGTCGACCAGGTGAGCGACCACCTCGGTGTCGGTGTCGCTGGAGAACACGCGGCCCTTGGCCTGCAGTTCGGCTTTCAGCTCGGCGAAGTTCTCGATGATGCCGTTGTGCACCACGGCCACGCGGCCGGCGATGTGCGGGTGGGCGTTGCGCTCGGTCGGCGCGCCGTGGGTGGCCCAGCGGGTGTGGCCAATGCCGGCCTCGGCGATCAGCGGATCGCGTTCCAGCACCGCTTCCAGCTCGCGCAGCTTGCCGGGCGCGCGGCGGCGCTCCAGCACGCCGTTCACCTGCGCGGCGAGGCCGGCGCTGTCATAGCCGCGATACTCCAATCGCTTAAGGCTTTCGACCAGGCGCCCAGCCACCGGGGACTTGCCGACGATTCCGATGATGCCGCACATGCCGCCCTATTTCCTTTCGCCGCTCGAAAGCGTGATAATCCTGCGTCGCCTTTAGCATTCGCAAACGGCGCGTCGACTAAATCTGAGTTTCGCATCGTTTCGGGAATACGAATGTCCAAACGCGCCTATTTCGGCACCGACGGTATCCGCGGCCAGGCCAACAGCCATCCGATGACCGCCGAAGTGGCCCTGCGCGTCGGCCTCGCCGCCGCCAAGCTGTTCAAGTCCCAGGACGAGCGCCGGCATCTGGTGGTGATCGGCAAGGACACCCGGCTTTCCGGCTACATGGTCGAACCGGCCCTTGTCGCCGGCTTCGCCAGCGTCGGCATGGACGTGCGCCTGCTCGGCCCGATGCCGACCCCGGGCGTGGCGATGATGACCAGGTCCCTGCGCGCCGACCTCGGCGTGATGATCTCGGCCTCGCACAACCACTACACCGACAATGGCATCAAGCTGTTCGGCCCCGACGGCTACAAGCTCTCCGACGACCGCGAGCTGGAGATCGAGGCCCTGATGGGCCAGGACCTGCATGCCGGCCTGGCTCCGGCGACCGAGCTCGGCCGGGTCTCGCGCGTCGACGACAGCCAGGCCCGCTATGTCGAGATCGCCAAGGCGACCTTCCCGCGCCGCCTGTCGCTCGCCGGCCTGCGCATCGTCATCGATTGCGCCAACGGCGCGGCCTACAAGGTCGCCCCGGTGGTGCTCTACGAACTGGGCGCCGAGGTCATCAAGATCGGGGTCAGCCCCGACGGCACCAACATCAACGAGGACTGCGGCTCGACTCATCCCGAGGCGGTGGCCCGCGCGGTCAAGGAATTCCGCGCCGACATCGGCATCGCGCTCGACGGCGACGCCGACCGGTTGATCATCTGCGATGAAAAGGGCCACGTGGTCGATGGCGACCAGATCATGGCCCTGATCGCCGACTACTGGGCCAAGCGCGATCGCCTCAACGGCGGCGGCGTGGTCGCCACGGTGATGTCGAACCTCGGCCTCGAACGCTTCCTGGCCGCCCGCAACCTCACGCTCGAACGCACCAAGGTCGGCGACCGCTACGTCATGGCCCGCATGCGCGAGGGCGGCTTCAACCTCGGCGGCGAACAGTCGGGGCACATGATCATGTCCGACTTCTCGACCACGGGCGACGGCCTGCTGGCCGCGCTGCAGGTGCTGGCGGTGCTCAAGGACTCCGGCAAGCCGATGAGCGAACTGGCCCGCCAGTTTGAGCCGGTGCCGCAGATCCTCGAAAACGTCCGCTTCGCCGGCGGTAAGCCGCTGGAAAACGATCAAGTCAAAGGCGTCATCGCCGACGCCGAGGCGCGGCTCAACGGCACGGGCCGCCTCGTGGTCCGGGCCTCTGGCACCGAACCGCTGATCCGGGTCATGGCCGAGGGCGACGACGAGAAGCTGGTCAATGCGGTCGTCAAGGACATCGTCGGCGCGGTGAAGAAGGCGGCGGCTTGATGGGCGACCTGGCCGCCTTCATCCGCGGCCTGCCCAAGGCCGAGCTCCACCTGCATATCGAGGGCAGCCTCGAGCCCGAGCAGATGTTCGAACTCGCCCAGCGCAATGGCGTGAAGCTGCCCTTCGCCAACGTCGACGAGGTGCGCGCCGCCTACGCCTTCTCCAACCTGCAGGACTTCCTGGACATCTACTACCAGGGCGCCCAGGTGCTGCTGACCAAGGCCGACTTTCACGACCTGGCCATGGCCTATTTCCGCCGGGTCGCCGCCGACGGCGCGCGTCACGCCGAGATCTTCTTCGACCCGCAGACCCACACCGACCGCGGCGTTCCGTTCGGCGTGGTGATCGAGGGCCTGCTGGCGGGCATGGACGAGGCCGAGCAGACCCTTGGCGTCACCTCCAAGCTGATCCTCTGCTTCCTGCGCCATCTCAGTGAAGAGGCCGCCTTCGAGACCCTGGAGCACGCCAAGCCCCATCTCGACCGTATCGCCGGGGTCGGGCTCGACTCCTCCGAGGTCGGCCATCCGCCGGCCAAGTTCGCTCAGGTCTTCGCCGCCGCCCGCAAGCTCGGCCTCAAGGTCGTGGCTCATGCCGGCGAGGAGGGGCCCCCCGACTATGTCTACGAGGCGCTCGACCTGCTGGAGGTCGACCGCATCGACCACGGCAACCGCGCCCTGGAAGACGACGCCCTGACCGAGCGGCTGGCGCGCGAGGGCATGACCCTGACGGTCTGCCCGCTCTCCAATCTCAAGCTCTGCGTGGTCGGCGACCTGACCGCCCATCCGCTCAAGCGGATGCTGGACCTTGGCCTGCGCGCGACGATCAACTCCGACGACCCGGCCTATTTCGGCGGCTATCTCGGCCAGAACTGGCTCGAAACCGCAGAGGCCCTAGAACTGTCTCGCGAGGAACTGATCACGCTGGCGAAGAACAGCTTCACCGGCTCCTTCCTTGCCCCCGACGAAATCGCCCGCCACCTGGCCGAAATCGACGCCTACGTGGCCAAGGCCTGATCATCAGTGTCATCCCGGTTTCGGCGCAGCCGAAGACCGGGACCCATGAACACCCGATCGTCCAAGATGCGGCTCGGCCTGGCCAACTCGACTGGCGCGGCGCGAATGGATCCCGGACAGCCGCTTCGCAGCTTCCGGGATGACACCGTGGTTCAAGCCTCCAGCGCCAGCAGCGCGAAGGTCGCCAGCCAGTGCTCGCCCATATAGTCCCCGGCCACGTGCTCCAGCCCGGCGGCCAGGTGCTCATCGGCCGCCGCCAGCGCCACGCGCCGCGCCGGGTCGGTGAGGGCCAGCGACTTGGCGATCGAGCGCCAGCACCAGGCGCGGCTGAGGTTTAATCCGTCCAGGTGGGCGATCTTGCCGTCGCTGCGGTCGCTCACCGTGGCGGGGGTGAACAGGCTCGCCGGCCGCCGCTCGGCCGCTTCCGGCAGGAACCTGGAGAACCAGGCCCGGAAATCTGCCGATGGCAGCACGCGGCGCAGGCATTCGGCTTCCATCAATGTCGGCGACAGAAAGTCGTCGCCGCTCGGCTCCCAGGCGTTCGCGCCGGCGTCGCCCAGGTACCAGCCGCGGGCCGTGGTCTCGACCAGCCGGACCAGCTCATGGTCGCCGACCTCGTTCGCGTATTCGTGCGCCAGGGTGAGCGCAAACGCTGTGCTGTAATGGGTTCCGGTGCGGATCGGGTAGGTCGCCTTGGGCAGGAAGGCCTTGAACCGATCGGCGAACGCCTGGGCCAGCGGGCGCAGGTTGGCGGCCCACGGCTGGCCCTCGATGCGCTCCAATTCGGCGCTCAACATCAGCAGCCAGGCCCAGCCATAGGGCCGTTCGAACCCGGCGCTGGTCGGCCGCTGCAGGTAGGCGAGCTCGCCGGCGACCTTGTCGGGGGTCAGCATCTCGTTGAACAGATTGGCGATTTCGAGACCGGCAGGTTCTATCGGCAGGCGCCGGTAGAGCCTGGCCAGCAGCCAGTAGCCGTGTACGCACGAGTGCCAGTCGAAGCTGCCGTGGAAGATCGGATGCAGCTCGCGCGGCGGCTTTACGTCCTCGTCGCCGGCCAGCACCTGGTCGAGCTTGAACGGGTAGGGGCGGCGCACATGGCCCAGCGCCAGCCGCGCGAACTTGAGGCCAAGGTCTTGATTCAGCTCAGAAACGGAAGACGAGGGCATACATCAGCGCCGTGTTGGCCAGCAGGAGAATGAGGGCGGTCGGGAGTTGGGCGCGGATCACGCCGTTGCGGTCCTTCAGCTCCAGCAGCGCCGCCGGGACGATGTTGAAGTTGGCGGCCATCGGCGTCATCAGCGTCCCGCAGAAGCCAGAGAGCATCCCGATCGCGCCCATGATCGCCGGATCGCCGCCAAACCTTTGAACGATAAGCGGAAGTCCGATGCCCGCCGTCATCACCGGGAACGCCGCAAAGGCGTTGCCCATGACCATCGTGAAGATCGCCATCCCGAAAGTATAGGCCGCCACCGCCGCCAGCCGGCTTCCGTCCGGCAGCCATTGGCCGGCCAACTGGCCGATCACCGCCCCGACGCCGGCGGCGGCGAACACCGCGCCCAGCGCCGCCAGCATCTGCGGCAACACCGCGGCCCAGCCGACCGTGTCGAGCAGCCGGCGGCCTTCCTGTAAAGGCGTTGCGGGCCGGGCGCGCAGCATCGGCATGGCGATCGCCAGGGCGACGAACACGCCAAGGATCAACGAGACCAAGGTCGCCTGCTTGGGATCGACCAGCCCCGCCAGCTCCGGGCGCTTGAAAAGGAAGGTCCCGGCCAGCGCCGTGGCCGGGATCGCCAGGGCGGGCAGGAACAGGCGGTTTCCCAGCCGCGCGGCGCTCTCGGCCCGCTCGGCCGGGCTGCTGGTCGCCGGCTCCCCGCGGCCCAGGCCGCCGAAGCCGGCCACGGCGACCATGGCGATGACGATCAAGCCGTTGGCGAAGTCCGGGATGTGCGATCCGAACAGGAAGCTCGCCGCGAACAGGCCCCAGAAGGCGGTGTTCTTCCAGCGCTTGGGATTGCTGGCGTCGCGGGCGCTGAGCACGGCGATCGCGGCGAAGAACGCGCCGCCGATGACGTAGAGGACCTCCAGCCCGATCATGGCCGCGCCTCGGCCAGGGTGCGCGCCAGCCGGCGGTCCAGCAGCATCAGCCGCGTCCCGTGGACCAACAGCGCCACGATCGCCGTGGGAATGGCGCAGACCGAGAGTTGCAAGGGCTCGACGATGATTCCGTTCTGCTCGAGGAAGCCCTTGATCAGCAGGATGGAGGCGATGGCGATGAAGATGTCCTCGCCGAAGAACAGCGCGACGTTGTCGGCCGCCGCGGCGTGGGCGCGAATGGTTTGGCGCATGCCGTCGGGCAGGGGGCCGTGGTGGGTCTCGGCCGCGGCCTCGGCCATCGGGGCGATCAGCGGGCGCACCATCTGCGCATGGCCGCCCAGCGAGGTCAGCCCCAGCGCCGCCGTCGCTTGGCGCAGGATGAAATACAGCAGCAGCAGGCGCCCGACCGTGGCCGCCTTCACCTGACCGATCAGGCTCTTGGCGCGTTCCTGCAGGCCGGCTCGCTCCAGCAGGCCGATGACCGGCAGCACGACCCAGACCACTGAGACGTAACGGTTTTCCTTGAACGCCTTGCCGAAGGTCTCGATCACCTCGACCGGCCCCATGCCGCCGGCGAGCCCGGTCACCAACGCCGCGACCGTCACGACGAGCAGCGGATTGAGTCGGGCCATGAACCCGATCACGACGACGGCGATGCCGATCAGCGGAAGCAATGCCTGCGGGCTCCCCGGGGCGGCGCGAACAGCGCGGCGATCGCCAACTCTAGCGATCTCGGCGCGTCGCGTAATCGCAGGAACAGCCTAGGTCGGCTGAGTTATCCACAGTGAAGATCGGCGCGGCCGCGAGCTCTGTTCTTGCGCCTATTTGTCGCGTTGATCCGCGGGTCTTTGCAGATCGGTTAATTCGTGTCAGCCTCTTCCGGTCCCCACCGCTCGACCGGCGGGGAACAAAAGAAAAGTCTGGGAGCGAAACATGCCACGACCCGTCGCCTTTGGAGGCGCATCGCGGGGAGCTGCTCGGGGCCTGACCTCGATCGCCTGCCTCGCCTTTGTCGGAATGCTTGCCATCGCCTTCTGGGCCGGCGCCCTCTGGATCGGCAATACCCTGATCCACCTGCTGGCCGGCTGATACGAAAAAGGCGGCGCCCGTAAGAGCGCCGCCTTTCGCTTGCTGAGGGCGCAGATCCTCTAGGCGCGACCGATCGAGGCGTACTTGATGCCGCGTCCGCGCACGTCGTCCGGGCGATAGATGTTGCGCAGATCGATCAGCGCCGGGGTCTTCATGACCTCCTTCACGCGGTCGAGATCCAGCGCCCGGAACTGATCCCACTCGGTGATGATCACCAGCGCGTCGGCGCCGGCCGCCGCCTCATAGGAATCCGATTTGAACTCGACGCCGGGCAGCATGTGCTTGGCCTCGTGCGCGCCTTCCGGATCGTAGGCCTGAACCTTGGCGCCCAGGGCCTGCAGGGCCGGGATGATGTCGAGGCTCGGCGCGTCGCGCATGTCGTCGGTGTTCGGCTTGAAGGTCAGGCCCAGGACCCCGACGGTCTTGCCCGTCAGATCGCCGGCCATGGTCTCGGCGACCTTCGCCGCCATGGCCTTCTTGCGTGCGTCGTTGACCGCGACGGTGGTCTCGATCAGCCGGGTCGGCGCGCCGGCGGCGGCAGCCGTGCGCACGAGGGCCAGGGTGTCTTTCGGGAAGCAGGAGCCGCCGTAGCCGGGGCCGGCGTGGAGGAACTTGCTGCCGATCCGCTTGTCGAGGCCGATGCCGCGGGCGACCTGCTGGACGTCGGCGCCTACCGCCTCGCAGAGGTCGGCCATCTCGTTGATGAAGGTGATCTTCATGGCGAGGAAGGCGTTGGCCGCGTACTTGATCAACTCGCTGGTCCGCCGGCCGGTGAACAGGATCGGCGTCTCGTTGAGGAACAGCGGGCGGTAGAGTTCGGTCATCACCGGGCGGGCGCGCTCGTCCTCCATGCCCACGACCACGCGGTCGGGGCGCTTGAAGTCCTCGATGGCCGCGCCCTCGCGCAGGAACTCCGGGTTCGAGACCACGGCGAACTGGGCGTCGGGGCGCTTGGCCTTCACGATGCGCTCGATCTCGTCGCCGGTGCCGACCGGCACGGTCGACTTGGTGACGATGACGGTGAAGCCGTCCAGCAGGCCGGCGATCTCCTCGGCGGCGGCGTGGACGTAGGACATGTCGGCGTGGCCGTCGCCGTGGCGCGAGGGCGTGCCGACGGCGATGAACACCGCGTCGGCCTTCTTCACCGCCTCGGCGGCGTCGGTGTCGAAGAACAGGCGGCCGGCCTGTACGTTCTTGGCGACTAGGACGTCGAGGCCCGGCTCATAGATCGGGATGCCGCCGGCGCGCAGGCGCTCGATCTTGCTGGCGTCCTTGTCGATGCAGGTCACGGTGTGACCGAAGTCGGCGAAACAGGCCCCGCTCACCAGGCCCACATAGCCGGTGCCGATCATCGTGACGTGCATGGGTTATCCTTGAGATCCGTTCCCGCCCCATTTTTCACCACGCCGCGAGCGCCCCCGCAATCGCACGTCGATCCAGAATGAGACAATGGCTTTTGAGTAAGCAAGCTGCGCGCCAGGGGCGCTAGACTTCCTGATTATAGGCGCCGACCTGAGGACGTCTGGCCAGGCGCGGCTTTACTTCCTGCCGGAAGAGCGCGCGCATGTCGTCCTCCGATTGGGTGCTTTCCACCACGACAACGATTTCCGGCTTGTTGGACGAGGCCCGGACCAGCACCCAGGAACCGTCCTCCAGCGCCACGCGCACGCCGTTGACGGTGATCACCTCGACGATCTTGCGACCGAGGATCGTGCCGCCGGCCGCGGCCAGGGCTTCGTATTCGGCGACCACGTCGTCGACGACGCCGTACTTCTCCTCGTCGGCGCAGTGCGGCGACATGGTCAGGGAGGTCCAGGCGACGGGGAGGGCGGTCTTCAGCTCCGAGAGCTTCTTGCCCGGATTGCGGTCCAGCATCGCCAGGATCGCGGCCGCCGCGGTCAGGCCGCAGTCGTAGCCGTTGCCGAGCGGGGCGTTGAAGAAGAAGTGGCCGCTTTTCTCGAAGCCGGCCAGGGCGCCGATTTCGGCGGTCTTGCGCTTGATGTAGCTGTGGCCGGTCTTCCAGTAGACGGTGGTCGCGCCGTTGGCCTTCAGCACCGGGTCGGTGGCGAACAGGCCGGTCGACTTCACATCGACCACGAAAGTCGCGTCCTTGTGCAGGCCCGACAGGTCGCGCGCCAGCATCAGGCCGATCTTGTCGGCGAAGATCTCCTCGCCGGTGTCGTCGACCACGCCGCAGCGGTCGCCGTCGCCGTCGAAGCCCAGCGCCAGGTCCGCGCCATGCTCTTTGACGGCCTTGGCCATCTCCTTGAGCATCTCGTGGTCTTCGGGGTTGGGGTTGTAGCGCGGGAAGTTCCAGTCGAGGTCGCAGTCCATCTCGATGACCTCGACGCCCATGTTGCGCAGGGCCTGCGGGGCGAAGGCGCCGGCCGTGCCGTTGCCGCAGGCGCAGACCACCTTCAGCGGGCGCTTGATCTGCGCGCGCTTCGAGACGTCGTCGATGAAGGTTTGGGCGAAGCCTTGGACGTGGGTCAGCGAGCCGCCGGGGCGGGTCTTGCCCTCGCCGCCCAGGACGATCTCCTTCAGGCGGCCCATCTCGACCGGGCCGAAGGTCAACGGCCGTTGGGCGCCCATCTTCACGCCGGTCCAGCCGTTCTCATTGTGGCTGGCCGTGACCATGGCCACGCAAGGCGCGTCGAGCGCGAACTGCGCGAAATAGGCGGTCGGCGACAGCGCCAGCCCGATGTCCACGACTTCGCAGCCGGCGGCGACCAGGCCCACCGTCAGGGCTTGCTTGATCGACAGCGAGTAGGACCGGTAGTCGTGCCCGACCACGATCTTGGTCTGGCCGAGTTCGTGGATGTAGGTCCCAAGACCCAGCCCCAGCGCCTCGATCCCCAGCAGGTTGATCTCCGGTCCGAACAGCCAGCGCGCGTCGTATTCGCGGAAGCCCGTCGCCTTCACCAGCGGGGTGACTTCGTATTCGAACGTATTGGGCGTGAGATCGGCGCGCGGGACGGGCAGCATCGTAACTCCGTTATCTCTGTTTCGTGGTTCTTAAAGGCCCGCAGACCTTAAGACCATGCGAACGCGAACCTTCGACGGCCGTTTCGTGACGATCCGTCAGACCCCGGCGCGAACCAGGTCGTGGACCCGCAGGATACCGACCGGCCGGCCCTCCTCGACCACGAACAGAACGGTGACCATCGGCAGCGGGTCGCTCATCAGGGCCAGGGCCTCGGCGGCCAGCATCTGCGGCGGCGCGGTCTTCTTCGGACCGGCGGTCATCACCTCGCCGGCGGTGTGGGTCAGCAGGCCGTCGAGATGCCGGCGCAGGTCGCCGTCGGTGATCACGCCCTTCAGCGCCCCGGTCTCGTCGGTCACCCCGATGATCCCAAAGGCCTTCTCGGTCATGACCAGCAGCGCCTCGGACATCGGCGTCGCCTCGCCGACCAGCGGCAGCTCGTCCTTGCCGTGCATCAGGTCACCGACCGTGCGCAGCATCGCGCCCAGCTTGCCGCCTGGGTGAAAGATCTTGAAGTCCTTTGCGCTGAACCCGCGGCGCTCCAGCAGCGACACGGCCAGGGCGTCGCCGATGGCGATCTGCAGGGTTGTCGAGGTGGTCGGCGCCTTGACCTCGGAGGTGACCTCGGTGGTGTCGGCCAGCAGCAGCGCCACGTCCGCCGCCTGGCCCAGCGGGCTGTCGGCGAACGCGGTCAGCGCGATCAGCGGGATGTGGAAGCGCCGAGAGTAGGCGATGACGTCGGCCAGCTCCTGGTTCTGGCCGGACTTCGACAGCGCCAGGATCACATCGCCCTCGGCGATCATGCCCAGGTCGCCGTGGCTCGCCTCGTTGGCGTGCACGAAGAAGGCCGGAGCGCCGGTCGAGGCGAAGGTCGCGGCGATCTTCTTGGCCACGTGACCCGACTTGCCGATGCCGGTGCAGATCACCCGGCCCTTGGCGGCGTAGAGCAGGTCGACGGCCTTCTCGAAGGCCTCGCCCAGGGTGTCGGCCTGCAGGCGCAGGGCGTCAGCCTCGGCCGTAAGCACCCGCCGCCCCACGGCGACGGCGTCAAATTTGGTCATTTGGGCGGCGTCCGTCATTTCGTGGGGCTGAGCTTCTGGGTCTGGATGTCGGCGACCGCCTCGCGCGCGGCCTTGATCCGCTGCTCGGAGGCTTCGGTTTCACGCGCCATCGCCGCCTTGGCCTTGGCGGTCTGCTGCACAGGCGTGTGGCCGAAGGGGCCAGGCGAGCGGGCGCCCAGGCCCTGCGGCCAGACGGCGCCCAGCGCCACAAGGGCGAGCGCCAGGATCGCGGCGAGGGGGTAGAACAGGCGATCGGACATGGGTGCTCATATAGACAGCGCCGCCCCCGACGGCCAGCGGACCTTGACGCTGGGGGCGCCGGGCCTTAGCCCGCTGGCAACCCGCAGATGGAGCGCCGCGCCTTGCCCACCTTGATCCTTCTTCGCCACGGTCAGAGCCAATGGAACCTTGAGGACCGCTTCACCGGCTGGGTGGACGTGGACCTGACCGCCGAGGGTGAAGCCCAGGCCAAGAAGGGCGGCGAACTGATCAAGGCCGCCGGGCTGCAGATCGACCGGGCCTATACCTCGGTCCTGACCCGCGCCATCCGCACCCTGTGGCTGGCGCTGACCGCCGCCGGCCAGGTATTCGTGCCCGAGACCAAGGACTGGCGCCTGAACGAGCGCCACTACGGCGGCCTGACCGGCCTCAACAAGACGCAGACGGCTGCCAAGCATGGCGAGGACCAGGTCAAGGTGTGGCGCCGTTCGTACGATGTGCCGCCGCCGCCGCTGGCCCCGGGCGGCGAGTTCGATTTCTCCGCGGACCGCCGCTACGCCGGCGCGACCCTGCCCGATACCGAGAGCCTGAAGACCACGCTCGATCGGGTGCAGCCCTACTGGGACGCCGAGATCGCTCCGCACCTGAAGGCCGGGGAGACCCTGCTGGTTGCGGCGCATGGCAACTCTCTACGCGCGATTGTGAAGTTGCTGTTCGGCCTGTCGGACGAAGGCATCATTGCTGTGGAAATTCCCACCGGAAATCCGCTGCTGATCGAGCTCGACGCTAACCTTAAGCCGACCTCCGCGCGCTATCTCGACGAGGCCCGCGCCACGGCCCTGCCGCCGGTCGCATGACCACGGACGCCGACCTTGCCCATATGCGCCGCGCCATCGCTTTGGCGCGGACGCACGTCGGTCTGACCGGGGAAAATCCCAGCGTCGGCTGCGTGCTGGTCAAGGACGGCGTCGTCGTCGGCGAAGGGGTCACCGCCCAGGGCGGCCGGCCCCATGCCGAGGAGCAGGCTATTGAAAAGGCAGGTGAAAGCGCGCGCGGCGCGATCGCCTATGTGACCTTGGAGCCGTGCGGCGCGCGCTCCTCGGGCGCGGCGTCCTGTTCGCAGCGACTGGTCGCCGCGGGCGTCGCCGAGGTGGTGGTCGCCTGTGAAGACGCCTCGCCCTTCGCCTCCGGACAAGGGGCGGCGCGGCTGGCGGCGGCGGGCGTGCCGGTGCGCCTGGGTCTGCTCGCCGACGAGGCCGCGGGCCTCTACGAAACCTACCAACCGCCGGGCAATTAACCACCGCGAGCTAACCAGCGGAAAGAGCGTGTTAATTACGCGCGCCTAGGATCGAACCCGAAAGTTAGTGGGGTTTCAGATGTCCGCCCAGAGCGCTCCAGCTCAGGAGTTGCGCAGGCTCGATCAGCACGAGCTCGACGCCGTCTGCGCCAAGCATGACCGCCTTTGGACCTCGAAGCCGGGCGGCGCGCGGGCTGTGTTCGCGTGGAAGGATCTCTCGGGCCTCGACCTGCGCGGCAAGAACCTTTGCGACGCCGACCTGACCGGCGCGGTGCTCGCCAATTGCCAGATGCAGGGCGTTCGTCTCGACCACGCCAACCTGTTCGGCGCCGACCTCCAGAACGCCAACATGACCGACGCTTCGCTGCGCCGGGCCGACCTGCGCGGCGCATGCCTGCGCGGCGCCAACCTGACCGGGGCCGACATGTTCGAGGCGGACCTGCGCGAGGGCTCGATCGCGGTCGGGGATCGCGACAAGGGCCTGCGGGTGCTGGAACACATCAACCGGGTCGGCGAGGCGTCCGGCGCCATTCTGGCCGGGGCCAATCTTGAGCGCTCGCGCCTGTCGGGCGTGATGGCGATCAAGGCCGACTTCAGCGACGCGATCCTCAAGGACGCCAAGTTGGTGCGCGCCAACCTCAAGCAGGCCAACATGTCCGGCGCCAACATGGCCGGCTGCGACCTCTCCGGCGCGGATCTGGCCGGCGCGGACATGCGCGACGTCATCCTGGTCGGCGCCAAGACCTTCGCCTGGAACGTTTCCCAGGCCGACATGCGCGGCGTGCTGACCGACGATCCGGTCGGCAAGTCGGTGCAGGACCTGCCGTACAAGACCATGATCCGCGACCACGCCAAGTGGTGCGAGACCGGCGGCGCCGAGGGCACGCCCAGTGTCTTCGACAACGCGGACCTGCGGGCGCTGGAAACCATTCGCGGCTTCAACCTGACCGCCCTGTCGGCCAAGGGCGCGGTGTTCTACGGCCTCGATATGGAAGGCGTGCAGCTGCAGGGCGCCCAACTCGACGGCGCCGACCTGCGCAACTGCAACCTCCGCCGCGCGGACCTGCGCGGGGCCCGCCTGATCGGGGCCAAGCTGTCGGGCGCGGACCTGCGCGACGCCCAGATGGGGCCGCTGCTGCTGGGCGCCGATCGCACCTTGCCGAGCAACTTGACCGGGGCGACGTTGAAGAACGCCGATCTGGCGCGCGCCGATTGCCGTCACGCCATCTTCGTCGACGCCGACCTCAGCCGCGCCAACTTCACCAGCGCCATGGTGCGCAACGCCAACCTGACCAACGCCCAGAAGTGGGGCGCGCGCGGCCTCGAAGACGTGATCTGAGGCCCTTGGGCTGACGCCCGGGCAAGGGACTATCGTCGGCGTCCGCCAAGGAGGCCGCCATGCACACTGTCAGCGTCGAAGTCCGCGGCCGCACCGCGGTCGTCACCATTGAGCGGCCGGAGCGCCGCAACGCCGTCGACGGGGCCACCGCCCAAGCCCTTTATGACGCCTTCAAAGCCTTCGACGCCGACGAGGCGCTGGACGTCGCGGTGCTGCAGGGTCGCGGCGGGGCGTTCTGCGCCGGCGCCGACCTCAAGGGCGTCAGCGAAGGGCGCGGCAATCCCGTGCACCGTGAGGGCGATCTGGGGCCGATGGGCTGCACGCGTCTGGCGCTCTCCAAGCCGGTGATCGCCGCCATCGAGGGTCACGCCGTCGCCGGCGGATTGGAGGTCGCGGCCTGGTGTGATCTGCGAGTCGCGGCCGAGGATGCGGTGTTCGGGGTGTTCTGCCGCCGCTTCGGCGTGCCGCTGATCGACCTGGGCACCGTGCGGCTGCCGCGGCTGATCGGCCATTCACGGGCCATGGACCTGATCCTGACCGGCCGGCCGGTCAGCGCACGGGAAGCTTTGGAGATCGGGCTGGCCAACCGTCTGGCCCCGAGCGGCGGCGCGCTCGACGCGGCGCTGGAACTGGCTGCGCAGATCGGCGCCTTCCCACAGACCTGCCTGCGCAACGACCGCGCCTCGGCCATCGCGCAATGGTCGATGGATTGGGACGCCGCGACCCGCTTTGAAATCGAGCTGGGCCGCGCCACCCTGGCCAGCGGCGAGGCTCGCGAGGGGGCCGCCCGCTTCACCTCCGGCCAGGGACGACACGGAAAGTTCTAAGACCAAAAGAAAGGGCGGCGCCTTGCGGAGCCGCCCTGCACAGTCTGGGAGGGGAGTGGGGCGGCGCAGGTCGCTGCGCCGCCCCGGAGGGCTGGAAGCCGCCTCGGGGGGGAGGTTAGGCGGCCTTCTCGCCTTCGATCAGATTGGCCTCGGGCGACGTCGAAATCGCGATCGTGCGGGGCTTCAGAGCCTCGGGAAGTTCACGCTTCAGCGAGATGGACAGCAGGCCGTCGGCAAGCTTGGCCTCGGTGACCACCACGTAGTCGGCAAGCTGGAATCGGCGCTCGAAGTTGCGCTCGGCCAGGCCGCGATGGAGGAACCGGCGCTGGTCGTCGTTGGCGGCCTTGCGGCCCTGGACGGTCAGGAGGTTTTCCTTGACCTCGATGTTCAGTTCTTCCGGACGGAAGCCGGCGACCGCGATCTCGACGCGGTAGGCGTTCTCGTCGGTGCGCTCGATGTTGTAGGGCGGATAGCCGGCGGCGGCGTCGGCGCTGGCGGTTTCCAGCAGCGAGGCCAGGCGGTCAAACCCGACGACAGAGCGATAGAGGGGGGAGAAGTCGATCGTACGCATGTGAAAGTACCTTCTTGACTTAAGCAAGGTTGCGTGGACCGGACTGCGTGCGAGCCAAGATCGGCCTCGCCCTGTGTCCGGGAGGCCCGGATGCCCAGCGCCTTCGATTGTCTAGGTGGGAGGCGATTTCCCCCGTTCAAGACCTGCCCGGCGCAACAATTATGCGAAGGTTCGCCAGGTAGTGCTGAAGCCGGCTTGCCAGCGCTGCGAGCGTCTCTAGGCTTCGCCGCGTCCAGGAAACAACCAGAAGGCTCGATGCAGATGTCCCCCCGAATGTTCGCGCTCGCCACCGCCGCGGCGATCGCCGTCTTCGCCCAGCCGGCCGCCGCCTCAGCTGAAGACGCAGCGTTGAAGGCCGCCATCGCCGGGCCGCAGCGCGGCGCCGACCATGTGGCCCGCGATCCGGCGCGCCATCCCTACGAGAGCCTCGAATTCTGGGGCGTGAAGCCCAAGGCGACGGTCATCGAGATCTCGCCCGGCTCGGGCTACTGGACCGAGATCCTGGCGCCCTACGCGAAGGCCACCGGGGGCGCCTATGTCGCCGGCGTCGCCGACCTGGCGAACCCCAAGCTGTCGGACGGCGCGCGCAAGGGCCGGGCCGACTTCGAGGCCAAGTACGCCGACCAGGCCAAGTTCGGCCCGATCACCTATGTCGGCTTTGGACCGGTCTCTGGCCCCCTCGGCGCGCCCGGCTCGGCGGACGTCGTCATCACCGCCCGCAACGTCCACAACTGGATGGGTCAGCCGGGCATGCTGGACAAGGTGTTCAAGGACTTCCACGACGTGCTGAAGCCCGGCGGAGTGCTGGCGGTCGAGGAGCATCGCTCCGACCCGACCCGCGCTCAGGTCCCCGGCGCCAGCGACGGCTATGTCGCTACCGATTTCGTGATCGCGACGGCCGAGAAGGCCGGCTTCAAGCTGGACGCTAAGTCCGAGATCAACGCCAACGCCAAGGACACCAAGGACCATCCGTTCGGGGTCTGGACCCTGCCGCCGGTCCGCCGCTCCCCGGCCGCCGACAAACCCGATCCCAGCTTCGATCGCGCCAAGTACGACGCCATCGGCGAAAGCGATCGGATGACCCTGCGGTTCGTGAAACGCTAGGGCCACGCTTTGACCATCGTCCCGGGTCAGGTAAGCCGCTCGGGACGATGGTGAATTCGGGAATTCCATGCGGCGTGTCCTTGCAAGTTCGGCGGTTTCCTTCTCGCGGCGGGGCGCGCTGATCGGCGCCCTGGCCCTGGCCGCTTGCGGCAAGAAGGGCGACGCCGAGCCCGCCCCGACCAAGGCCGCGCGCAACATGACGCTGCAGGAGGCGGTCGCCGGCGACTGGCGCCCGGCCGTCGACAAGGCCCGCGACGCCTGGCGCCATCCGGTTGAGACGCTGGAGTTCTGGGGCCTGAAGCCCGGCCAGACCGTGGTCGAGTTCTGGCCCGGGGCCGGCTGGTACACCGACATCCTCGCGCCGTACTTGGCGGCGAACAAAGGCAAGCTGATCGCCGCGGACCTCGAGCCGACCGACCCGGCCGCGACCGAGATCATCGAGGCCTATCGCGCGCGCCTGAAGGCCAAGCCGAAGATCTACGGCGACGTCGAGATCACCGCCTTCGGCCCGACCAGCGGGCCAGTGGCTCCGGCCGGCAGCGCCGATCTGGTGCTGTTCTTGCGCAACCTGCACAACTGGATGGCCGCCGGCATCGCCGAGAAGGCGTTCCGCGACGCCTTTGCGGCCCTGAAGCCGGGCGGGGTGTTGGGCGTCGAGGAGCACCGCGCTGCGCCGGGCGGGGTGCAGGACGTGCTGGCCGCCAACGGCTATGTCCAGGAGGCCTACGCCGTGCGCCTGGCCCAGGAGGCCGGCTTCGTCCTCGACAAGACCAGCGAGATCAACGCCAACCCGGCCGACACCCGCGATCACCCCTTCGGGGTCTGGACCCTGCCGCCGGTCCGACTGACTGCGCCGCGCGGCGAGGCGGCCGACCCGAAGTTCGACCGCGCGCCCTATGACGCCATCGGCGAGAGCGACCGCATGACCCTGCGGCTGGTGAAGCCCGCCCGCTAGAGTTGTTCCTTGTAGCTGGCGATGATCTGTTCGTTCGGCACCGGCACCTTGCCCAGGTTCAGCTGCTCGAAGATCATCTCCGAGCCGGAGGGCAGGGTGGTGCGTTCGACCTGCGCGTCGGCCTCCCACAGTTTGGCCCGCATGATCGCCTTCGGGCAGTGCAGGAACGCCTCCTCGACGGCGACCATCAGCACCAGCCGCGGCGTCTTGCCGAACTCGATGAACTTGGCGAGCAGTTCGGGATCGGCCGTAGCGCTGGCCCGGCCGTTGACCCGCAGCACGTCGTCAAAGCCCGGGATCATGAACATCAGGCCAATGCGACCGGCCCCCGACAGCAGGTTGCGGATGGTGTCGAGCCGGTTGTTGCCCGGCCGGTCGGGCAGATAAAGCGTCCTCCCGTCCTCGCTCACGTGGACGAAGCCCGGTTCGCCGCCGCGCGGCGAGACGTCGATCGCGCCGTCGGGGCCGGCCGAACTGACCACGCAGAACGGCGAGAGGCCGATGAAGGCGCGCCCGTGCTTCTCGACATGGTCCAGCACCTTGTCGAGCACCAGCTTGCCAGGTTGGCGATAGAGCTCGTCGATGCCGGCGAGATCGAGGGTCTTCATGTGCGTTCTCCCGGTTGTTATTGAGAGTTGTTCGCAAATATGCGCTTGAACCGACGCGCTGTCATCCCAAGATGAACGGGCCTGCGCCCGGTTCTGTCAGCATGCAGTCACCTGCATGCTGCTAGCTTGACGCGAACTCGATGCGCTAAAGGCCAGACATGATCCGAAACGCCCTGCTCGCCCTGATCCCCGCCAGCTTGCTGCTGGCCGCTCCCGCCGCCGCGCAGGAGCAGACCATCCTGCCGGGATATTGGGACGTGACGAACAAGGTCTCGGCGATCATCAGCCAGACCAAGACCGAGAAGCGCTGCATCACGCCGGCCGAGGTCTCGAAGTTCGTGATGGGGCCGTCGAACCGGCACTACAAGTGCGACTACCCGACCCGGGTGTTCAAGGACGGCAAGATCCGGCTGAAAGGGAACTGCGCCACCAAGAACGGCAGCCAGGCGGCGCTGGAGGCGACGGGCACCTACTCGCCGACCACCTTCACCATGAACGCCAAGATCAGCACCACCTACGCCGGGGTGCCGCTCAGCGGGCTCGCCACCACGACCGCCAAGCGCATCAGCGACACCTGCCCGGCGGCGCCGCCCGCCTCTTAACCAAGCCTGCGACGAAATCGCGGTTCAAACCCTGGCTGAGCCGTTTACTTGACTCGCGCTTGAGGCGAAGCTGCCGCTCACGACGATGTGAGGCGGTGCGTATGACCACGACTCTTGAGGAATTGACCCAGCGCGTTGCTGCGGCCGTGGGCCAGGATTCCGGCCTGGGCAGGACGTTCAAGGTCGACCTGCGTGGCGAGGGCTTCATCCATATCGACGGCTCGGCGGTGACCAACGAGGACAAGCCGGCCGACCTGACCGTCTCGATCAGCCGCAAGGACTTGAAGGCGCTGGGCGCCGGCGAGCTCAATCCGATGACCGCGGTGATCACCGGCCGGCTCAAGGTCTCAGACATGGGGCTCGCCATGTCGCTGCAGCCGCAGATGCAGGCGTTGTTCGCGAAACTGGGATGAGCATGACGCCGGCGCCCCTGATCTCCATTCCCAGTGCGCCGGTTCCAGCCGGCGCCGAGGCGGCCTGGTTCGAGGGCGCGGGCAAGGCCCGGCTTCGGGCGGCGCTGTTCCCCGCCCGTGGCGCGGTCCGCGGCTCGATCGTGCTGAGCGGCGGCCGCACTGAGCCGATCGAGAAGTACTTCGAGTTCATCGAGGATCTCACCGGGCGCGGCTATGTCGTGCTGGCCCACGATTGGCGCGGCCAGGGGCTGTCGCATCGCGAGCTTCCTGACCGCTTGGCCGGACACGCCCGCGGCTACGAGGCCTTCCTGGCGGACTATCGCGCTCTGCTGGCCGCCTACGAGGCGCGGCTACCCAAGCCGTGGTTCGCGATCGGTCATTCGATGGGCGGATGCCTGACGCTGCTGGCGCTGGCCAAGGGCGAGGCGACCCACTTCCAGGGCGCGATCCTTTGCGCGCCGATGCTGGGACTGCAACTGGGCAAGACCTCGCCGGCCGCGGCGCGGCTGATGGCCGGGCTCAATGTTCTGCTCGGTCGGGGCGGGGCCTTCGCGCGGCAGGCCGGACCGGCCGAGACCTTCGAGACCAATGTCCTCACCCACGACCGCGCGCGTTACGAACGGGCCAAGGCCCAGGTGCGCGCCGAACCCAAGCTCGACCTCGGCGGGCCGACCTGGGGGTGGATCGACTTCGCGCTCAAGGCCACCGCCTACCTGTCTCGCCCCGAGAACTTGAAAAGCATCACGATTCCGGTCGTCATCGTGTCGGCTGAACAGGACCGACTCGTCGACAACACCGCCCAGCGCGCGGCCGCGAGGAACCTGCCTGCCGGCGAGTTCGTAAGCGTCCCTGGCGCGTTCCACGAAATTCTGATGGAGACGGACACAATGCGGAACATCTTCCAGCGTGCGTTGGACGCCTTGCTGGGCCGCTCGGCCCCCGCGCCGGCGGCGCCCAAGCCGGTGGAGCCTGCGCCCGCGCCGGTGGCCGCCGCTGCGCCGGCTCCCGCGCCGGCTCCCGTCGCCGAGGCCAAGCCAGAGCCCGCGCCTGCGCCTGCGCCCAAGGCTCCGGAGCCTGCGCCGGTCGCCGCGGTCGCCGAGGTGAAGCGGGCCGCGCCGAAGGCCGCCGCCAAGCCCAAAGCCGCGCCGAAGCCTAAGGCCGAAGCCAAACCTGCGGCCAAGCCGGCTGCAAAGCCCAAGGCTGCGCCGGCGGCCAAGCCTGCTGAGAAGGCGGCTGCGCCGAAGACCGCCGCGGCTCCGAAGGCTGCGGTCAAGCCCAAGGCCGCCGCGCCCAAGGCTGCACCGGCTCCGAAGGCTGCCGCCAAGCCTGCTGTTAAGCCGGCGCCGAAAGCTGCCGCCGCCAAGGCCGCGCCGAAAGCCGCCGCCAAGCCCGCTGTCGTAAAGGCGCCGGCCGCGAAGGCCGCGGCCCCCAAGGCTGCGGCGAAGCCGAAGGCGGCCGCCAAACCGGCCGCAGCCAAGAAGGCTCCGGCGAAGAAGTAGCTACTTCGCCGATCGTTTCAGTGCGACCAGGGCCTCGTCGAGACAGGCCCGGTCGCCGGCGATGGCGATCTGCCCGCCGTTCTGGCCCACCGGCTGGCCGCGCCAGTTGGTGACCAGGCCGCCGGCGCCCTCGATCAGGGGGATGGCGGACTCGATGTCCCAGGACTTCAGTCCCGCCTCGATGACCATATCCATCTTGCCCATCGCCACCATGGCGTAGGCGTAGGCGTCGCAGCCCAGCCGCGCCAGGCGGGCGGCCGCGCGCACCTGGGTCCAGGCGCCCAGCTCTGCGCCGTCGAAACAGGCCTCAGGGTCGGTGGTCGCGATGATCGCGTCGGTCAGCTTGGGACAGGGACGGACCTTCAGCGGCGTGGTTCGGCCATCGGCGACCAGTCGCGATCCGCCGGCGTGCCCGATGAAGACTTCGTCCAGATAGGGTTGCCCGATAGAGCCGAGGACCGGTTGTCCCTGGTGGCGCAGGCCGATCAGGGTGGTCCAGAGCGGCAGGCCGGCGATGAAGGCGCGGGTGCCGTCGACGGGATCCAGCACCCAGACGAACTCGGCGTCGGGGCGATCCTCGCCGTATTCCTCGCCGATCACGCCATGCTCGGGATAGCGCGCGGCGATCAACTCGCGGATCGCCGCCTCCGCGCCCTTGTCGGCGGCGGTGACGGGGTCGAAGCCGCGCGCGCCGCCCTTGTCCTCCAGCCCATGGTCGGACCGGAAGTAGGGCAGGGTCACGCGCGCCGCGGCGGCGTTGAGTTCGAGAAGAAAGGCGTCGAGTTCGGCCAGACGGCCGGCGGCAAGGGCGGGCATGGCATCCGCTTTACCCTGCCGCCGGCCTCCGCGATATCCCCGTTGGGGATCGCTCGGTCGGGCGCAAGCAGTCGGGCGTCAGGCCGCTTCGTGTTCGCCGTTCAGCGACTTGGCGAGGTCGAGCAGCCGGCGGCGCGGACGTTCGCCAAGCTGATAGTAGGCGCGGATAAGATCCAGGGTTTCCTTGCTGGCCAGCATTTCGCCGCCGGCCTCGCCCGGGCCCTCGCCCAGCGCATGCTCGCGCTGCGCGGAATCGGACAGGCCATCGTAGAAGTAGCCGACCGGCACCTCGAGCGCCTCGGACAGCTGCCACAGGCGGGCCGCCGAAATGCGATTGGCGCCGCACTCGTATTTCTGAATCTGCTGGAACCGCACGCCGCAGGCGCCGGCCAGCTGTTGTTGGGTCAGCCCGAGCAGGCGGCGCCGACGGCGCAGCCTCTTGCCGAGATGAACGTCGATGTTGCTGCCCATGGACTCCATCGCCCCACTCCCTCTGCTTGCCGCCCGTCCCAAAGCGAGACGGCCTGCGGGGATTTTCGCAAGTCGCGCGCCAAGCGAGCGCTGTTCGCGTTGCGCGACAGGGAATGACGCGACTACTAGAGAGGCATGACGCAGGCTAAGCCCCCGGTGGCGCAGGATCTTTTGTGGCGGTTGGAGGCCTTGGCCTTCGACGTGGTGATCGCGTTTGCGCGAATGTTGCCGGTCGACCTGGTGTCCGATTTCGGCGCCTGGTTCTTCAAGACCGTTGGCCCGCTGACCAGCGCTCAGAATGTCGCCGAGACCAATCTGCGCATCGCTTTTCCGCAGGCCTCGGACGCAGAGATCGCCGACCTGCTGAAGGCCCAGTGGGACAATACCGGCCGCACCTTCCTTGAGCTGCTGATCATGGACCGGATCATCGGCGCGCCAGGCCGGGTCGAGATCGTGGGCGGCCAGCGTTTCGACGAGATCGCGGCCAACCAGGAGCCGGTGGTGTTCGTTTCGGGTCACTTCGCCAATTTCGAGGTGATGCCGGCGGCGATCGTCAATTCGCCGGTGAAGTGCCAGATCACCTATCGGGCGATGAACAACCCGCATGTCGAAAAGCGCGTGCGCGACTACCGCTTCCGCTACGGGGTCCGCTACTTCGCGCCCAAGGGCGGCGACGGCGCACGCGAGCTGCTGGCGGCGCTGGGGCGCGGCGAGTCGGTGGCGCTGATGAACGACCAGAAGTTCAACGGCGGGATCGCCGCGCCGTTCTTCGGGGTGACCTGCCACACTGCGCCCGGCCCTTCGCGGCTGGCGCTGCGCTTCAACACCGTGCTGCAGCCGATGTCGGTGCAACGGAGGCGCAAGGCCCGGTTCCGGGTGGTCGTGCACGACCCGATCCATCTGGAGCACACCGGCAACACCAGCGCCGACATCGAGGCGGGCGTGCGCAAGATCAACGCCATGATCGAAGGCTGGGTGCGCGAACGGCCGGCTGAGTGGTTCTGGACCCACAAGCGCTGGCCGAACGAAACCTATCGGCGCAATCGCTAGGCCGCAGCCGGGCCCGGCACGCCGACCATCAGCATCGGGTTCATGTGCCGCCCGCGCCACTTCAGACGCCAGCACAGGTGCGGCCCGGTCGCCCGGCCCGTGGAGCCGACCGCGCCGATGCGCTGGCCGCGGGCCAGGCTCTGGCCGCTGGAGACGTCGACGCTGCTGAGATGCAGGTACGCTGAAACCAATCCTTGGCCGTGGTCGACCATGACGAGGCCGCCCTCGAACAGCATGCCGGGATCGGCCAACACCACTAGACCGCCAGCGGGGGTCGACACGGGCGTACCCGTTGGAGCGGCCAGATCGATGCCGTAGTGCGGCGGGCGCGGCCGGCCGTCGACGATCCGCTGGCCGCCGAACCGTGCTGTGACGCGGAAGTCGCGCAGCGGCGCGGAGAAGCCGCCCTTGAAGTCGTCACGATCGGTGACGCTGGCGAAGGCCGCGGCCTTTCGCTTCGTCTCCTCGGCGATGCGCGCTTCGAGTTCGGGGCTGGCTTGGCCCTGATAGACCCGGCGCAGGCCTTTGATCCGCTGGATGTCGTACTCGGCGCGGTCGATCTGCAGGGTGCGTACGAGATCGGCCCCGCGGGCGTCGACACGCACCTGGGCGCTGGGACCGGCGTCGCGGTCGAAGCCGAGGTAGAAAAACCCGTCGTCGGAGGCGCGGGTGACCGTCTGGCCGTCGAGGATCACCTTCGCGCGCGGCGTGGTGCGGCCGATGGCGAAGCCGCTCTGCTGCATACGTCCGCTCAGCGCCAGGTCGGCTGCCCTGGCGGGAGCGGCGAGTGCGGCGGAGGCCAGCCCGAGAACCGCTGTCCGGCGGTTCAGGGGAACGTCAGGGATGCAGCTCTTTCCACCGCGCCAGCGCTTCGACCGGCGTGGCGTAGGCTTCCTGGAGGGCTGGGTTCCAGTAGCGCAGGGCCTCCACCGGGATCTTCACCTTGGAGACGGCGCAGATCACGTAGCGTCCCGGCTTGAGCACGACGAACTCGCCGTCGCCATAGTGGAGCGAGGCGATGTCGGAGCCGGTGAGGTCGCGGTCGTGGGCGTTCATGGGAGTCTATGTAGCGCGCCAAAGCCGGTCAGAACAGGGCGCCGTCAGAACAGATCGCCTTGGTTCGAAGACGGCGGCGGGGGTTTGGGCGCCCGCGCAGGCTTGGCCGGTTGGGGCGGGGCGGGGGGCGCGGCGGTGGGCGTTCCGTCGATCGTCGCCTCGCGGCTCTGGTCGGCGAACACGAGTTTCACGCCCTCGCCGCTGACCAGCGAGGCTCCTTCCCGCACCAGCGAGCCGTCGGCCCGATGCACGCGCGCGAAGCCGCGCTTCAGCGGGGCGCTAGGGTCGACCGAGGCGTAGAGCTTCGAAAGGCTGGAGAGCCGCTCGGCGGTGCGGTCCAAGCCCCGCGCCATCGCCGGCTTCAGCCGCAGCACCAGCCTGGCGAGCCGGTCGGCATGCACCTGCTGGGGACGCTGCAGCAGGCCAGGCGACAGGCGCGAGGAGACCCGCACCAGGTCGGTGTGGTGCGCCGCGACGTTGCGCGAGAGTCCCGCGCCCAGTCGGCTGGAGGCCAGGTTGAAGCGCTGAGCGGCCATCTCGACGAGGTCGGGCACCCGGGCCAGCGCGCGGCCGGCATGCTCGACGCGGCCGCGGCGATCCTCGACCGTGCGCCCGCCGCAGCGGTGCAGGCGGGCCGAAAGGTCGCCGATATAGGCCTTCAGCTCGGCCAGGACCGGTGTCGCCATTTCGGCGGCCGCAGTCGGGGTCGGGGCCCGGCGGTCGGAAACGAAGTCGATCAGGGTGGTGTCGGTCTCGTGCCCGACCGCCGAGATCAGCGGAATGGTCCCCGCCGCCACGGCGCGGGCCAGGGCCTCGTCGTTGAAGGCCCAGAGGTCTTCCACCGAACCGCCGCCGCGCGCGACGATCAGGATGTCTGGGCGCGGCACGGGGCCGTCTGGAGCCATGGCGTTGAAGCGGGCGATGGCGTTGGCGACCTGGCCGGCGGCGGCGTCGCCCTGGACTACGACGGGCCAGACGATCACGCGGCAGGGCCAGCGGTCGCGGATGCGGTGCAGGATGTCGCGGATCACCGCGCCGGTCGGGCTGGTGATGACGCCGACCACGGCCGGCATGGTCGGCAGCGGCCGCTTGCGGGCCTGCTCGAACAGGCCCTCGCCGTGCAGCTTGGCCTTCAGGCGTTCGAGTTGGGCCAGCAGCGCGCCGACGCCCGCGGCCTCCATGGTCTCGATGACCATCTGATAGCGCGAGCCGGCCGGATAGGTGGTGATCTTGCCGGTGACCACGACCTCCATGCCCTGTTGCGGGCGGATGGAGAGGTTCTTGACCGAACCCTTCCAGACGACGCCGTCGATGGCGGCGCGCTCGTCCTTGATGGTCAGGTAGACGTGGCCGTTGGAGTGGTGGGTGACCTTCGACAGCTCGCCGCGCAGCCGCACGAACCCGTAGGCGTCCTCAAGCGTGCGCTTCAGTGCGAACGCGAGCTCGGAGACCGAATAGGCCTTGGCGTTGCTGTCGGTGTCGGTGGCGACGTCGGTCATAGGGCAGAGATAGCGGCCGGCGCCGCCAAAAAGAAGTTCGGGCGCGCCTGACAGCGAAGTCGCCGCTCAGCGCGCCCGGAACCCATCCCCCCGGATACTAGATGTAGCGGCGCAGCGAGCGGGCCAGTTCGTTGGCTCCGCCGCGCTTCTTGGTCTGCACCGGCTGATAGGCGACGCGGGCGTGCTCCATGCAGTAGGGGCCCTCGTCCTGGCGGCGGCCGCAGAAGGTGAAGCTGTCGCTCGACGGGTCGCCGATCGGCCACTTGCACATGTGCGCGCCCAGGGTCAGCACCGTGGCGGTGCCCGGAGCTTCCTCGATGTAACGCACCGGCGACGGCGTGGGGGTCGGCGCGGCCGCGGCGACGGCGGTCGGCTCGGCGATGCGGCGCGGCGCGGCCGGAGCGGCGGCGGCCGGACGGGCCGGACGCGGCGCCTTGAAGGCCGGTCGCGCCGGTTTCGACGGTGCTGCGCGTCCCGACAGGCCCAGGCGATGGACCTTGCCGATGACGGCGTTGCGGGTCACCCCGCCCAATTGTTTCGCGATCTGGCTGGCCGAGAGGCCGTCCTGCCAGAGCTTCTTCAGACTCTCGACGCGTTCGTCAGTCCAACCCATGTCTGGCTCCACCCGCTTGCACGTCCCCAGCGCCGCCCCCGCGGGTGGCTGGGATCAACATCTTGTGGCAGTCGGAAAACCTGACCGCCATCAACTACTAGATATCGTAACCCATCCATTAAGAGCCACAATAGGCGCCCTCACCTTCGTCCACAGAAACCAGATATTGATTCTGTCCACAGGGTTCGCGCGTGAAGCGGCGCCGTGACGGGCGCTTGCGATCTTGGGAAAGCGGGCGCACATCCTGGGCCATGAAGGACATGCCCGCAGCCGAAGCCGTCATTCCCCCGCAGCCCCGCGACTATCACGGGTTCAACTGGGCGGGGTTCGGAACCCTCTACACCCGCGAGGTCCGCCGCTTCTGGAAGGTGGGGATGCAGACCCTGGCCGCCCCGGTGGTCACCGCGTTGCTCTACATGATGGTCTTCGTCGTGGCGGTGCAGGGCGCAGCTCCGCCGATCCACGGCACGCCGTTCGCGGTGTTCGTGGCGCCGGGTCTGATCATGATGCAGATCCTCAACAACGCCTTCGCCAACTCGTCGTCGTCGCTGCTGCAGGCCAAGTTCAACGGCCTGGTCGGCGACTTCATGACCCCGCCGCTGACGCCGCTGGAGCAGGTGCTGGCCTTCGCGCTGGGCGCGGCGACCCGCGGCGTGGTGGTCGGGGCGGTTACCTTCGCGGCGATCCTGCCGTTCGCCGCCCTGCCGATCGCCCACCTCTGGGCGGTGCTCTACTTCGGGATCGGCGCGGCCCTGATCCTCGGCATGCTGGGCATCATGGCCGGGCTGTGGGCCGAGAAGTTCGACCACATGGCGGTGGTGACCAATTTCATCATCATGCCGATGACGTTCCTGTCGGGGACCTTCTATCTGGTCGACCGGCTGCCCGAGCCGTTCCGCACGGCCAGCCACTACAACCCGTTCTTCTATCTGATCGACGGCTTCCGCTATGGCTTCATCGGCCACGCGGAGGGCTCGCTGATCGCCGGGGTCGGCGTGACCGCCGGCCTGGTCATCGCCTTCGCCTGCCTGTGTCTCTGGATGTTCGAGACCGGCTACAAGCTGAAGACCTGAGGCGGCCCGCCGCGCTGCGCTCCATCAAAGCCCTCCCGCTCGGGAGGGCTTTTTCGTGTTGCGTTGTCCATATTGATGTAATATCGACTTACATCATGTCTGACGTCCGTACATATAATTCGAGGCTGCGTCAGGAGCAGGCTGAGGCGACGCGGGAGCGCATCCTGGCGGCCATGGCCGATCTGCTGCTGACCGAAGGCCGTGTGGAGCAGGTGACCAATCGTGCGGTCGCCGCCGCCGCGGGCGTCACTGAGGTCACCGTCTATCGACATTTCCCGAGCCGCGACGTGCTGCTGCGCGGGCTGTGGGAGTGGCTCAACCGCCGCAACGGCGTGACCGTCGGCATGCCCGAGGGCGCAGACGACATCATCGCCAAGCTGCCGGCGCTCTATGCGACCTTCGACGCCGCGCCGGCTCACATCGTCGCCTCGATCACCAGCCAGCAGGGCCGGGAGATGCGCGAGAGCCTGAATGAACCGCGCCGCGCCGCCTTTTCGTCGGCGGTGGCTGAGGCCGCGCCTGACCTGCCCCCGAGCGAGCAGGAGAAGGCGGCGGCCGTGCTGCAGCTGATTTATTCGGCCTATGGGTGGGTTTCGTTGCGCGAGCAGTGGGACCTCACCGGTGAACGGGCCGCCGACGCCGCGACTTGGGCCGTCGAGACCCTGTTGGAAGACCTTCGCCGCCGTGGCGCGGCGCCTCTCAAGCCCGCCAAGGGCGGGACAACCCGGAGCAAGCCATGATTGCGCATTTCTCCATTCCGGCCCGCGACACCCGTGCGACGGCCGAACTGTTCGGAAAGATCATCGACGGCGAAGTGATGCCGTTCCCGGTGGTGCCCGGTTCATGGGTGGCCATCGCCCGCGACGGCTCCGGCGTCGGCGTCGAAGTGGTTCCAGCCGCCACCGCCCATCACCTGGGTGACGGCGACCGCGATCCGAGCCGCCCGCCGAACGGTCCCGAGCCCATGCCCTGGGAGACCCAGATCCGCCAGGACGGCGACGACCATGCGGCCAGCGGCCTGCACGTCGCCCTGACGACGGCGCTGTCGGCCGACGAGGTGCTGGCGCTCGGCCGGGCCGCGGGTTGGCGGGCGGTCCATTGCGATCGGGGCGGGGTCTTCGACCTGGTCGAGCTCTGGGTCGACAACCGGGTGCTCGTCGAGGTGCTGCCGCCTGAAGGCACGGCGCGCTACCTCGCCTTCTACAATCCGAAGGCGGCGAGCGAGATGTTCCTCGGCCCGCCGCCGTCGCATTAGTTCTGCGGCACGCCCACGGCGATCATCTCGACGTGGTGCGGGGCGCCGCGGGTGATCACCGGGGTGTGGGTGTCGGTGATGAAGCGCAGCTTGCCGTCGATTTCAATGCGCGCCGACACCGTGTAGGTGTGGTTGGCGATGATCTTGGCCGGGTCGTAGTTCAGCGTGAACTTGTAGGGCGGCGATCCGCCGGTCAGCACCTGGGTGTCGATCACCTTGGCCGGCGCGTCCATCAGCGAGGTGTCGGCCAGGGTCACGGTGACCGTCGCGGTCGGCGGCAGCATGATCCGTTCGCGGTAGAGCACGGAGCCGGTGACCTGGCCCTTGGCGGCTGGGGCGGGGGCGGTGCTGGCGCAGCCGGCAATGGCCAGGGCGGCGAGCGGAGCGAGGGCGTAGAGAGCTTTCATCCGGGCCTCCTCGGCGAAAAACGTGGCCAAACATGGACCCCTGCAGCCAAGTGGTCCACGAACCTTCACAGAAGCGGTCATTGACAGACCGCCGTTCCCAGCGGAAAACGCCAAGCCTTCCAGTCCCCGCTGCCGTCGCCGCGGGGACGCTTACGTTTTCGGAGGGCATCCCCCGTGACTGAAAAGACCGCGCAACAAGCCGCGACCGTTCCCAGCGACCACATCATGGGCGTCTACAACCGCGCTCCGCTGGCGTTCGAACGAGGCGAGGGCGCGCGCCTGTTCACCACGGAAGGCGAAGCCTACCTCGACTGCATGGCCGGCATCGCGGTGAACGCGCTGGGCCACTCGAACCCCAAGCTGGTTCAGGCGGTCAAGGATCAGGCCGAGAAGCTCTGGCACGTCTCCAACGTCTTCAAGATCCCGGGTCAGGAAAAGCTGGCCAAGGTGCTGACCGACGCCACCGGCCTGGACGAGGTGTTCTTCACCAATTCCGGCGCCGAGGCGATCGAGTGCGCGATCAAGACCGCGCGCAAGTATCACTGGGCCAAGGGCCAGCCCGAGCGCATCGACATCATCGGCTTCGAGGGCTCGTTCCACGGCCGCACGCTCGCGGCCGTCAACGCCTCGGGCAACGCCGCCTATCTCGAGGGCTTCGGCCCGCGCATGCCCGGCTTCGTCCAGCTGCCGTTCGGCGACATGGAGGCTCTGAAGGCCGCCGTGGGCCCGACCACTGCGGCGATCATCGTCGAGCCGGTGCAGGGCGAGGGCGGGGCGCGCGCCCTGACCGAGCAGCAGCTCCAGCAGATGCGCCAGCTCTGCGACGAGACCGGCACGCTGCTGATCCTCGACGAGATCCAGTGCGGTCTGGGCCGCACCGGCAAGCTGTTCGCCTGGGAATGGGCGGCCGACGTGAAGCCGGACATCGTGGCCCTGGCCAAGGCGCTGGGCGGCGGCTTCCCGGTCGGCGCCTGCGTGACCTCGGCGGCGGCCGGCGCCGGCATGACCGTCGGCTCGCACGGCTCGACCTATGGCGGCAACCCGCTGGCCATGGCCGTGGCCCTGGCCTCGATGGAAGAGCTCTCCAAGCCCGAGCTGATGGATCACGTCCGCGAGCTCGCCGGCTACTTCACCCAACAGTTCAACGGCCTCAAGGACCGCTACCCGGACGTCGTGCTCGACATCCGCGGCAAGGGCCTGCTGATCGGGCTGAAGCTCGCCACCAACAATCGCGAGTTCATGCAGCTCGCACGCGACCAGCATCTGCTGATCGCCGGCGGCGGCGACAACTGCGTGCGCCTGCTGCCGCCGCTGACGCTCACCCTCGAGGAAGCCCGCGAGGCGGTGGAAAAGCTCGACCGCGCCTGCGAAGCCGCCCGCGCCAAGGCCAAGACCGCCGCATAATCAACCGCTCATCCCGGCCAAGGCCGGGACCCAGGTGAACCACCCCGCTCGCGCCAGATGAACCTGGATCCCAGCCTTGGCTGGGATGAGCGGGGTTAGTTGGACCCCGCCATGACCCAACCCGTCAGACACTTTGTCGACCTCTGGAAGATCGAAGCTTCCGACCTGCGCGTCATCCTCGACGACGCCAAGGCCCGCAAGGCCGCCCGCCGCGGTTGGCCGCAGGGCCGTGTGGACGGCGACGCCCCGTGCCGCGAGCGCACGCTGGCGATGATCTTCCAGAAGAACTCCACCCGCACCCGCTTCTCGTTCGACGCGGCGATGCGCCAGCTGGGCGGCGACGTGATCATCTCGACCGCCAACGACATGCAGCTCGGCCGCGGCGAGACCATCGAGGACACCGCCAAGGTGCTCTCGCGCATGGTCGATGCGATCATGCTGCGCGCCAACAGCCATGAGGACGTCGAGCGGCTGGCCTACGCGTCCACCGTTCCGGTCATCAACGGCCTGTCGGACAAGGGCCACCCCTGCCAGATCATCGCCGACCTGATGACCTTCGAGGAGCATCGCGGTCCGGTGACCGGCAAGACCCTGGCCTGGGTCGGCGACGGCAACAACGTCTGCTCCAGCTTCATCCATGCCGCGCCCAAGCTGGGCTTCAAGCTGAACATCGCCAGTCCGGCGCTCTACCACCCCGACTTGATGGACCTGGCCCGCGCCGCCGATCTGCAAGGCCAGGTGTTCACCACCGACGATCCGCGTGAAGCCGTGCGCGGCGCCGACTGCGTGATCACCGACACCTGGGTCTCGATGGGCGACGTCGACCACGACGAACGGATGGAAGCGCTGGAGCCCTATCAGGTCGACGGCGACCTGATGTCTCTGGCGGCCAAGGACGGCGTCTTCCTGCACTGCCTGCCCGCGCACCGCGGCGAGGAAGTGACCGACGACGTCATCGACGGCCCGCAGTCGCTGATCTGGGATGAGGCGGAGAACCGCATCCACGCCCAGAAGTCGATCCTCGCCTGGTGCTTCGGCGCGATCTGAACCGCGACAAGGGGAGGCGGGCGCTGAAGCTCGCAACTTCGGCCGCGCCTCCCTATATGCCGCCACCATGTCCGACACCGTCATGAACGCCATCCCCGACGACATCGTCGCCCCCTTCCAGATCGAAGGCGAAGCCGTGCGCGGCCGCCTGGTTCGCCTGGGCCCGGCGGTGCACAAGATCCTGTCCGGCCACGCCTATCCCGAGCCGGTCGCCAACCTGCTGGGCGAAGCTTGCGCGCTCGCTGCGCTGGTCGGCTCCAGCCTGAAGTTCGACGGTCGCCTGATCGTCCAGGCCCAGGGCGACGGCCCCGTGCGCTATGTCGTGGTCGACTACGACACCAGCGGCTCCCTGCGCGGCTATTGCCGCTACGATGAGGAGGCGGTGGCCCAGCTCAGCACCGGCTTCGCGCGTCCGGGCGCCAAGAGCCTGCTCGGCGGCGGCGTTTTCATCATGACCGTCGACCAGGGTCCGGACATGGACCGCTACCAGGGCGTCACCGCCATCGAGGGCGAGACGCTGGCCCTTTGCGCCGAGCAATACTTCGCTCAGTCGGAGCAGACCCCGACCCGCGTGCGGCTGGCCGTCGGCCAGGCCGACGTCGGCCAAGGCCTGCACTGGCGCGCCGGCGGCATGCTGATCCAGAACATCGCCGAGGACGACGCGCGCGGCTCGACCACCGAGGCCTGGGTCCGCACCCAGGCGTTCTTCGAGACCATCGGCGAGGACGAACTGCTCGATCCGACGATCTCGGCCGAGACCCTGCTCTTCCGCCTGTTCCACGAGGACGGGGTGCGGGTTTTCGAGCCCAAGGCGCTGCAGGCCTTCTGCCGTTGCTCGCAGGATCGCATCGAGACTGTGCTCAAGTCGTTCGGCGAGGACGAGCGGGCCGACATGGTCGAGGACGACGGCCAGATCCGGGTCACCTGCGAGTACTGCTCCATGGTCTACGCCATCGATCCGACGAGCCTCGCCGACGAGGGCTAGCCTCGGGCGGTCGCCGACGCGACTATGGCGACATGGACGACGCCGACCGCGAGTTTGACGAACTGGCCGCCTTGACCGGCGCGCTGCTGGGCGCGCTGGAGGCGCTCGCCTTCATTGGACGGCGGCTGAATCCGCCGGACCTGCCTGCGCTGCTGGTCGCAGTCGGGACCCCGGAGGAGGCTCTGCGCGAGCCGCTGCAGCGGATGTCCGCCTGGCGGGGTCAGGTCGCGGCGCTTCGCGAGCCGCTGACAGAAGCTGGCCTTGCCGTGATGTCGGGATTTGAAGAGCTGCGCGCGGGCGTGGCGGCGGGCGACGTGATCCAGGCCTTCCGAGGGCTGCGCCATGGCCCGAAGGCGCAGGAGGCCCTCTATCCGCTGGCAGGCCTGCTGCCGCCCGTGAACCGCTTCTTTCTCGAGCCCGGCGTCCGCGGCGACACGGCGTTGCAGGCGCGCTTCCATGCGCCCGCGCCTCATACCGGCGTCATGCACGCCGGTGGCGAGCCGGGCGCGCGAGGCGCGTTCTCCCTTTACGTTCCGGAGTACTACACCGCCGACCGCGCCTGGCCGCTGGTGGTGGCGTTGCACGGCGGCTCGGGGAACGGCCGCGCCTTTCTGTGGAGCTGGATGCGGGCGGCGCGCAGCCGCGGCGCGATCGTGGTCGCGCCCACCGCCGCCGGCGAGACCTGGGCGCTCACCGGCCCGGACTTCGACACCCCCAACCTGGCGCACATCGTCGCCGAGATCGGCGCGCGCTGGAACCTCGACCGCAGCCGCATGCTGCTGACCGGCCTGAGCGACGGCGGCACTTTCAGCTATGTCAGCGGGCTGGAGCCGAACTCGCCGTTCACGCACCTGGCGCCCGTGGCGGCCGCCTTCCATCCGATGTTGGCCCAGGCGGCCGACAGCGATCGACTGCGTGGCCTGCCGATCCAGGTCGTGCATGGCGCGCTCGACTGGATGTTCCCGGTCGAGATGGCGCGTGCGGCCGTCGAGGCCCTGGAGGACGCCGGCGCTGATGTCGCCTATCGGGAGATCGATGATCTCGCTCACACCTATCCGACTGAGATGAGCGCCGAGATCCTGGCCTGGCTGGACGCGAAGCCGAGACCAGCCGGCTAAACGCCCTTCCAGGGCCGCAGCCGTGGCCGCCAGCGCGGCACGTTCGCGAAGTAGGCGGCGTACTGATCTGGAAAACTGCGCCTCAGCGTCGGCTCTTCGTAGCTGACGACGAAGGCGTGGAAGAGCGCCCAAAGGCCAAGGCCGTAAGCCAGCGTCCAGGGGCGCGCGGTCAGCAGACCCTGGCCGGCGACCATGGCCAGGACCGCCACGTACATCGGGTTGCGCACATGCCGGTAGAAGCCTCCCACGACCAGCCGCTCGGGCGGCGCGATGGGGGCGGGCGTCCCGCGGCCCTGCAGGGCGAAGCGCAGGAAGGACGCCAGCAGCGCCGCCAGCCCGAACAGGGCGAGCGCCGCGCCCAGCACGGCCAGCAACGGCCAGCCGGGCAGGGCGACGCGCGGGGTCGCCAACTTGATGAAATGGGGAACCAGCAGCCCGACCGTTCCGGGCGCGAGCACCAGGAACAGGGCCGAGCCGATCAGCGAACGCGTGCGGGTCATCGTGGGCCTCCAGATGGAGAGGCCCACGATCAAGCGCCTTGGCTTAGGCCGCGTCCAGCGCCCGGCTGACGTCGCGGGTCAGGTCGCCGGGACCTTCGAGGCCGACGCTCATCCGCACCCAGCCTTCCGTCAGGCCGATCTCCAGCCGCTCGGCTTCCGGCATCGAGCGGTGGGTGGTGGTGCAGGGGTGCGTGGCCATCGACTTGGCGTCGCCGAGATTGTTGGAGATGTCGACGATCTCCAGGGTGTCCAGGAACCGCCAAGCCGCCTCGCGGCTGCCGAGGTCGAAGGCCACGACATTGCCGCCGCCGGTCATCTGGTTGGCGATGATCGCCGCCTGCGGGTGGTCCGGGCGGGTGGGATAGAGCACGGTCTTGGCCTTGGAGTGCGCGGCGATCACGTCGGCGATCTTCGCGGCGTTCTGCGCCTGGCGGGTGACGCGCAGCTCCAGAGTCTCCAGACCCTTCAGCAGCACCCAGGCGTTGAACGGCGACAGCGCCGGGCCGGTGTGGCGCAGGATATCCTTGTAGGCCTCGGTCATCAGCTGCTCGGCGCCGAGGATCGCGCCGCCCAGCACCCGGCCCTGGCCATCGATGTGCTTGGTGGCCGAATAGACGACGATGTCCGCGCCCAGGGCCAGCGGCTTCTGGAAGACCGGCGTGGCGAAGACGTTGTCGACCACCAGCTTGGCGCCGGCCGCATGGGCGATCTCGGCGACCGCGCCGATGGCGGTCACTTCCAGCAGCGGGTTGGCCGGACTTTCGACCAGGAAGGCCTTGGTGTTGGGGCGCACCGCGTTTTTCCAGGCGTCCAGGTCGGTGGCGTCGACATAGGTCACCTCGACGCCGAAGCGCGGCATCCACTCCGACAGGATCCAGCGGCAGGAGCCGAACAGCGCCCGGCCGGCCACGATATGGTCGCCGGCCCGAACCAGGCCCTGCAGCGCGACGTGTACGGCGGCCATGCCCGAGGCGGTGGCGCGGCAGGACTCGGCGCCTTCCAGCAGCGCCAGACGGTCCTCGAACATCTGCGTCGTCGGGTTGCCGAAGCGTTGATAGATGAAGCCAGGCTCCTCGCCGGAGAAGCGCTTGTCGGCGGCGCCGGCGCTCTCGTAGGAAAAGCTCTGGGTCAGGAACAGGGCCTCGGAGATCTCTCCGTAGGGCGTACGGGCCAGGCCGCCGCGCACCAGCTTGGTCTCGAGCTCCCAGTCGCGCGTGTCTTCGGCCATGGTGGTTCCTTTCAGCTTAGGCAGCGCGTTCTAAACCCCGGCCCAGGCCTTCGCCACCAGTGAAAATCTGCCGCAGCTTGCAGCCAGGCCGGTAGGAAGCCTTGCCAGACTCGTAGCGGGCGGCGAGTGTCGCGGCGATGAGCCACGCCCCCGGTATCCTGCCTTCCCAGTCCATTGACGACCTGATCGCCGCGGGCGCCATCACGTCTTCCCGCCCGTTCGACGCCGACCAGGTGCAGCCGGCCAGCCTCGACCTGCGCCTGGGCGCGCGGGCCTGGCGCGTGCGCGCCTCGTTCCTGCCCGGGCTCGGGCGGACGGTGCCCCAGCGCATCGAGGACGTGGCGATGCACGAGCTCGACCTGACCAAGGGTGCAGTGCTCGAGAAGGGCTGCGTCTACATCGCCGAACTGCAGGAAGCCTTGGCGCTGCCGAAGGGCATCTCGGCCCGCGCCAACCCGAAGAGCTCGACCGGCCGGGTCGACGTGTTCGTGCGGCTGCTGACCAACAACTCCGTGGCCTTCGACGATGTGGCCGAAGGCTATGCCGGGCCGACCTTCATCGAGATCGCCCCGCAGACCTTTTCGATCCTGGTGCGCACCTCGACGCGACTCAATCAGCTGCGCCTGAAGCGTGGCGAGCCGCCGAAGCTCCAGGTCCGCAGCGTCGGGGTCGACCTTTCCGACGGCGTCGCCGGCTTTCGCGCCCGCCGCCACGCCGGGGTCGTCGACATGGATCATGTCGATGGCCACGATCCCAAGGACTTCTGGGAGCCGCTGATCCCGCGCCGCGGCGAACTGCTGCTCGATCCAGGCGAATTCTACATCCTGGCCTCCAAGGAAGCCGTGGAGATCCCGGTCATGGAAGCGGCCGAGATGACCCCGATCGATCCGTCGGTCGGCGAGTTCCGCGTCCACTACGCCGGCTTCTTCGATCCTGGCTTCGGGACGGCCGAGGCGGGCGGCGTCGGTTCGCGCGGGGTGCTGGAAGTGCGCAGCCACGAGACCCCGTTCCTGCTCGAGGACGGCCAGACCGTCGCTCGGTTGGTTTATGAGCCGCTGACCGCTAAACCTGCCCGTCTTTACGGCGAAGGCGGCTCCCACTATCAGCGCCAGGGGCTGAAGCTCTCCAAGCATTTCCGGGTTTGGGGCTAGGCGCATGTGCTATGCTGACCGCCTCCCCTCGGAGGACGGTCGGCATGCTCAAGCTGGACCATGTGGTGTTTCCGGTGCGCGACGCCGGCGCCAGCCTCGCCTTCTATCGCGACGTCGTCGGGCTGGAGCTCGTCGAGGCCCATGAGGGCGACGACTGGGGCGACTACGCCTGGCTGATGATGATCTTCGCCCTGCCGGGCGGCGGCGAGATCGTGCTGGTCGAGCTGAAGGACGCTCCGGCGCCGCTCTATCGTGATCTTCCGAAAGACGCCCGCCACTACGCCATGGCTGCGGACACCGTGGCCGAGCTGGCCAGTTGGCGGCTGCGGCTGCGAGAGGCCGACGTGCGCTACTGGGAGGAGGATCACGGCGCGCAGCAGTCGATCTACTTCGAGGACCCCGACGGGGTGGTGCTCGAGGTCACCGCGCCACCCAGCCAACCGGCGATCAAGGCGTCGGAACGCGCCCGCGCGACGGTTCGGCGCTGGGTCGAGGCGGGCTCCGGCGCGGCCCATCCTTGACCGCCGCGCCTGCGCGCGCCAAACGCTCGGCGCATGAACATCCTCCTCGTCGGCTCGGGCGGGCGCGAACATGCGCTGGCCTGGAAGATCGCGGCCTCGCCGCTGGTGAAGCGCTTGGTCATGGCCCCGGGCAATCCGGGCATGGCCTCGCTGGGCGAACTGGCGCCGCTCAAGGTCACTGACGTGCCGGCCCTGGTCGCGCTGGCCAAGGAGATCGCCGCCGACCTGGTGGTCATCGGCCCCGAGACCTCGGTCGAGGCCGGGCTGGCCGACGCCCTGAACGCCGCGCAGATCCCCTGCTTCGGCCCGGTCGCGGCGGCCGGCCAGTTGGAGTCTTCCAAGGCCTTCACCAAGGCGTTCACCGACCGCCACGGCCTTCCGACGGGCGGCTACAAGGTCTGTGACACCGCAGAGGCCGGCAAGGCCGCGCTCGATGCCTTCCAGCCGCCCTACGTGATCAAGGCTGACGGCCTGGCCGCCGGCAAGGGCGTGGTGATCGCCCAGGACCGGGCCGAAGCCGAAGCGGCGATCGATGACGCCCTCGGCGGCCGCTTCGGCGCGGCCGGCGCCCGCGTCGTGATCGAGGAGTTCCTCGACGGTGAGATCGGCTCGCTGTTCGCCCTCTGCGACGGCAAGGATTCCATCGTCTTCGGCGGCGTCCAGGACCACAAGCGCGCCTATGACGGCGAGCTCGGCCCCAACACCGGCGGCATGGGAACTTACTCGCCGGCCCCAGTCTTCACGCCCGAACTGATTGAGCAGGTCCGCACCCGGCTGGCCGAGCCCGCCTTCGCCGGCATCGCCTCGGAAGGCGCGCCGTACAAGGGCGTGCTGTTCGTCGAGCTGATGGCCACCGAGGACGGCCCCAAGCTCGTCGAGTTCAACGTCCGCTTCGGCGACCCGGAATGCCAGGTGCTGATGCTGCGCCTGGAAAGCGATCTGGTTCCATATCTCGTCGCCTGCGCCAACGGCACGCTGGGCCAGATGCCGCCGCCGGTCTGGCGCGACGAGTCGGCGATCTGCGTGGTGCTGGCCGCTGACGGCTATCCGGACAGCCCGGTCACCGGCTCGATCATCAGAGGCGCCGAACAGGACTTCGGGCCGGAGGTGACGGTCTTCCACGCCGGCACCTCGCGCGACGCCGACGGAACCCTGCGAGCCTCGGGTGGGCGGGTGCTGAACGTCTGCGCCCGCGGCGCGACCCTGCAGGAGGCCCGTGACAAGGCCTATGCCGCGATCGCCCGGATCGACTGGCCCGGCGGCTTCCATCGCACCGACATCGGTTGGCGGGCGCTGACCGCCCGCTGACGGTTCCCGCGGCGGAACGGCTTGCTCGCCATGCCATGGCCTCGGTATGGTGGTTCAAACAACTGTACGAACCGCCGAGGGAACCGCCATGTCCGACACCGCCGAGCAGCAGCGCGAACAGCTCAACAGCGGGACCAAGGAGGTCGCCGAGTCCCATCGCTTTGACGAGGCCGCCCTGGCCGCCTGGATGCAGGCCAATGTCGAAGGCTATGCCGGCCCGCTGGAAGTTCGTCAGTTCAAGGGCGGTCAGTCGAACCCGACCTACCAGCTGATCACCCCGACCAAGAAGTACGTCATGCGGCGCAAGCCGCCGGGCAAGCTGCTGCCCTCGGCGCACGCGGTCGACCGCGAATACAAGGTGATCACTGCGCTCTATCCGACCGGCTTCCCGGTCGCGCGCTCCTACGGCCTGTGCACCGACGAGGCCGTCATCGGCACCATGTTCTACGTCATGGACATGGTCGAAGGCCGGATCCTCTGGGACCAGCAGCTGCCGCAGTACGAGCCGGCCGAGCGCCACGCGATCTTCATGGCCAAGATCAACACCCTGGCCGACCTGCACAACACCGACTACCAGGCCATCGGCCTCGGCGACTACGGCAAGCCCGGCAACTACATGGGCCGGCAAGTCGACCGCTGGACCAAGCAATATAAGGCCTCGGAGACCGCCCACATCGAGGAGATGGAGCGGCTGATCGATTGGCTGCCCAAGACCCTGCCCGAGCAGGAGCGCACCTCGATCGTCCATGGCGACTACCGCCTCGACAACATGGTCATCCATCCGACCGAAGCGCGGGTCATCGCCGTGCTCGACTGGGAGCTGGGGACGCTCGGCGAGCCGCTCGCCGACTTCACCTATCTGCTGATGAACTGGGTGAACGGCACGATCTCGCAGCTGCCGGACCTGAAGGCGCACGGCATCCCGACGATCGAGGAAGCGGTCGAGGCCTATTGCGCCCGCACCGGCCGTTCCGGCCTGCATCACCTCGACTGGTTCCTGTCCTACAACATGTTCCGCCTGGCCGGGATCTGCCAGGGCATCGTCGGTCGGGTCCGCGACGGCACGGCCAATAGCCCGCAGGCTGCTGCGATGGCCGAACGGGTGCCGCTGCTGGCCAAGTCGGCGTGGGACTACGCCCAGCGGGCGGGGGCCTAGCAACCGCCTCCACGGCGTGCGAAGAGGGCGATCGGCCGATCGCCCAACGTCCGAGTACGGAGCCCCATGACCGAGCTTACCGGCGCACCCGAAGTCGTGCGCGAACGGCCGCCGATCTGGCGTCGCCGCCCCTGGCAGATCGCTGCCGGCGCGGTGCTCGCCATGGTCGCCGTGATCGTCTTCATGGTCTGGTCGCTGCCGCTGGGACGGGCGCTGGAGCCGCTGCCCGATCCGACGCTCGTGTTGGTCACCGCCGATGGCAAGCCGTTCGCCCGGCGTGGCTCGTACAAGGAGCAGCCGGTCGATGTGACCAAGCTGCCCAAGCATGTTCCCGGCGCGTTCATCGCCATCGAGGATCGGCGCTTCTACAGCCATTTCGGCATTGATTTGAAGGCCTTGACCCGCGCCCTGCAGCGCAACGTCTCGGCCGGCGAGGTCCAGCAGGGCGGCTCGACCATCACCCAGCAGCTGGCGAAGAACGCCTTCCTCAGCAACAAGCGCAGCCTGCGCCGCAAGGCCCAGGAGGCGATGATCGCGCTCTATCTCGAGGCGCGGCTGTCCAAGGACGAGATCATCTCGCGCTACCTCTCGACCGTCTATTTCGGCGACGGGGTGTTCGGCCTGCGGGCCGCCGCGCGCCACTACTTCGACAAGACCCCCGAAACGCTCTCGATCGGCGAGGCGGCGATGCTGGCCGGCATGGTCAAGGCGCCCTCGCGCCTCGCCCCGACCGAGGACCTCGAGGCGGCCCGCGCCCGGGCCCGGATCGTCGTCGCGGCGATGGCCGAGCAGGGCGTCATAACGCCGCAGCAGGCCAGCGGCGTGCGCCCGGCGAGTGTCCGTTCAGGCCGCGAGAAGCTGCCCGTCGGCTCCTACTTCGCCGACTGGGTTTCGTCCCAGGCGCGCGAGGCGTTCGAGGCCGCCTATGGCGAAGTGATGGTCCCGACCACGCTGGATTCGATCCTGCAGGACCGCGCCGAGGAGATCGTCAGCACCGCCCTGAAGCGCCACGGCGGCTATCTGCACGCCACCCAGGCGGCGCTGGTCGCCATGCGTCCGGACGGCCGCGTGATCGTCATGGTCGGCGGCGATGACTACAAGACCAGCCAGTTCAACCGAGCGGCCGACGCCCAGCGCCAGCCGGGCTCGGCCTTCAAGCTATTCGTCTACCAGGCCGCGCTGCGCCAGGGCATGACGCCCGACAGCTTGATCCTCGACGCCCCGGTCACCATCGCCGACTGGTCGCCGAAGAACCACGAAGGCCACTACGCCAACCGCGAGATTCACCTGCGCAACGCCTTTGCCGGCTCGTCCAACGTGGCCGCCGCGCGCCTGGCCCAGCAGGTCGGCCGTGGGGCGATCATCAAGGCCGCCGAGGACATGGGGCTGCGCTCGCAGTTCCCGCCCGATCTGACCCTGGCGCTCGGCACCGCGCCGACGACGCTGCTCGATCTGACGGCGGCCTATGCCGGCGTGGCGGGCGGCCGCTATCCGGTGACCCCGTACGGCGTGATCCAGGCCCGCAAGCCGGCCGCGCATGAACTGCCGGCCAAGGAGCGTGACGGCCTGCGCGACATGCTGCGCGCGGCGGTCACCTTCGGCACCGCCAACGGCGGCAACGTCTCGCCGTATGCCTACGGCAAGACCGGGACGACCCAGGACTATCGCGACGCGCTCTACCTCGGCTACGTCGGCGATCTGGTGATCGGCGTCTGGGTCGGCAACGACGACAACAGCCCGATGAACGGCGTGGCCGGGGCCGGCTTGCCGGCCGAGATCTGGCGCGACTTCGCGCGGTTCGCGATGAGCAAGGGCGTCGTGCGCGCCAATGGCCGCCAGATCGGCCTGGCCCCGGTCGCGCCGCCGCCGGTCGCCGCGCCTGAGCTGACGATCGATGACCTCATGCCGGTGGAGCCGATCGACCCCGCCGCGCCGCCGGTCGAGGCTGCGCCTGCGCCAGCGCCGGTTGCGCCGCCGCAGCCAGCCCAGCAGCCCGCTCAGCCGATCTTCTAGCGGTAGGGCGCGATCAGGCGTTCGAGGGCTGCTTCGTCCTCGAACACCGCTCGCACGGGCCAGGCCTTGGCACGTGCGCGCCAAGCCGGGGGCAGTCGCACCCAGTCCTTTTCCGTCGTGACGAGGCCGGCGTTGAAGACTTCGGCGCGGCCCTCGATCAGCTTCAGAGCGGCGGCGTCATAGGCGAAGTGATCGGGGAACGGCACGAAATCGACCAGTTCGCAACCAGCCGCCTTCAGCGCCCGCTCCACCTTCCAGGGCATGCCGATGCCGGCGAACCCGACCTGCGGGCCCGGCGGCGGCGGCTCCGCCGGCTCCAGGCGCGCGATCAGCACCGGCTTGGCTCCGAGCGCGGTGAGCAGTTCCGGGTCCGGCTGCCCTAGGTCGGCCGGCAGCATCACGATCACCGCGTCCGCTCGCGCCAGGCCGACCGCCAGCGGTTCGCGCAGCGGTCCGGCCGGGAACACCGAGCCGTCGCCCAGCGGCCAGACGTCGTTGCGGGTCTCACCATCGACGACGACCAGCGACAGGGTCTTCTTCAGGCTCGGATTCTGATGGCCGTCGTCCATGACGATCGCCGAGGCGCCGGCCGCGACGGCGGCCTGGGCCCCAGCGGCGCGATCGCGGGCCACCCAGATTGGCGCGTCGGCGGCCAGCATCAGCGGCTCGTCGCCGACCTGCGCGGCAGTGTGGCGGGCGGGGTCGACCCGCAGTGGACCATGCTCGGACCCGCCATAGCCGCGCGACAGGCCGTGCGCGCCGGGCAGGCGGCGCAGCAGCTCGCGCACCACCGGCGTCTTGCCGGAGCCGCCGACGGTGAGGTTGCCGACGCAGATCACCGGAGCGCCCGGATCGATCGGCTGGGCGCGGGCCAGGCGCCGCGCGGTCGCCGCCGACCAGATCCAGGACACCGGCTTGAGCAGCGCGCGGGTGATCGGGGCCGGCGCGCCCTCGCGGACGTACCACCAGCGCGGGGTGGAGAGCTTCATGCCGGCAGCAGGGGCTTGAGCAGGGTCAGAGCCTCGTCCAGGGCCGCCCCCTGGCGCTCGGCGTAGGCCAGAGCGGCGCGGCCGATGCGCGGCGCGATCAGCGGCTCGGTCAGCAGCCCGCGCAGATCTCGGGCCAGGGCGGCCTCGTCGGCGCAGCGGATCGCCGCCACCCGCTCGAACATCTCCTCATAGGTGGCTGCCGCGTTGAACACGTCGGGGCCGGTCAGGATCGGAGCGCCCAGTCGCGCTGGCTCTAGCGGATTGTGGCCGCCGACGCCGGGTACGAAGCTGCCGCCCATCACCGCGACATCGCAGGCGCGGAAGAACAAGCCCATTTCGCCCAGGGTGTCGGCCACATAGGCCGTGGTCGCCGCGGTCAGCGGTTCGCCAGCCGCCCGTCGGGCCACCTGATAGCCCTGTTGGGTCAGCAGCGCGGCGACCGCTGCGCCGCGGTCGGGGTGGCGTGGGGCGAGGATCAGCAAGGCGCCTGTTCCGGCGGCGGCGCGGGCGATGATCTCGTCCTCGCCTGGATGGGTGCTGGCGGCCAACACTACCTTCCGCCCGCCGATGGCCGTCTTCAGCCGTTCGAGCTCGGCGGGATCGGCAGGGAGCGGCGCGCCAATGTTCTTGAGGTTGAGATGCGGACCCGTCGCTGCGCCAAGGGCGCGCAGCCGCGCCTCGGTGTCGGCGTCCTGCGGCAGGATCAGGTCGAAGGCGCCTAGCACCGCCCGGGCCGCCGCAGGCGCGCGGGCCCAGCCGTCGGCGCTGGCCTGGGTCATGCGGGCCGAGATCAGCGCCAGCGTCGCGCCGCGCGCCTTTGCGCCGAGGATCAGGTTGGGCCAGAGCTCGCTCTCGACCTGGATGGCGGTGTCGGGACGCCAGTGATCGAGAAAGCGTCGCACGGCCCCTGGCGCGTCGACCGGGGCGTACTGGTGGATGGCGCCGGGCGGCAGCCGTTTGCCCAGCAGTTCGGCGGAGGTGCGGGTTCCTGAGGTGACCAACAGGGTCAGGCCCGGCCTGGCCAGCGCCTGCGCCAGCGGCAGCAGCGAAAGGCTCTCGCCGACGCTGACTCCGTGCAGCCAGACCAGCGGCCCGGGCGGGCGGGCGACGCCGGCGCGGCCTAGCCGCTCGCCAATGCGGGCGGGGTCTTCCTTGCCGCGGGCCGCGCGCCGGCGCAGCAGACCGGGCGCGAGGGGTTCGGCCAGCCCCGTGGCGGCTGCGTAGAGCGCTAAGGAGAGCGGACGCAAGGCGGGGCTCAGACCGCGTGGGCGTTGGCGAGCCGGCAGGCCGCGGCGTGCCCGGTCTCGACCTGCAGGGTGGCGTGGCCGATGCCGAACTTGCCGGCCAGGCCCTCGCAGGCGGCATGCAGGAATTCGTCGCTGTCGCTGTTGTCGGGACGCGTGACGTGGGCGGTCATCGCGGTCTCGGTGGTGCTCATCGCCCAGACGTGCAGGTCGTGCACCTCGCTCACGCCGGGCCGCGCCAGCAGCCAGGCGCGCACCGCCTCGACGTCCAGCCCGCGCGGGGCGGCGTCGAGGGCCAGGTCGACGGATTCGCGCAGCAGCGCCCAGGTGCCGATGACGATGACGGCGGCGATCAGCAGGCTCAGCGCCGGATCGATCCACAGCAGGCCGGTCAGCGCGATCGCGCCCGCGCCGATCACGACCGCCAACGACACGGCTGCGTCGGCGGCCATGTGCAGGAACGCCCCGCGGATGTTCAGGTCCTCGTGGCCCTTCATGAACATCAGCGCCGTGGCGGTGTTAATGACGACGCCGATCGCCGCGACGATCATGACGGGCCAGGTGGCGATTGGGGCGGGCTCGGCAAAGCGGTGGATCGCCTCGGAGACGATCACCCCGACCGCGACCAGCAGCAGCACGGCGTTGGCCAGAGAGGCGAGGATGGTGGCCTTGCGCAGGCCATAGGTGCGGCGCGAGGTCGGCGCGGCCTTGGCGAGGATCGTCGCGCCCCAGGCCAGCAGCAGGCTGAGCACGTCCGATAGATTGTGTCCGGCGTCGGCCAGCAGCGCCAGCGAACCCGACCAGAGCCCGACGCCGGCCTCGGCCAGCACGAAGGCGAAGTTCAGTCCGACCCCGATGGCGAAGGCGCGGCCAAAGTCCTTGGGCGCGTGGCTATGGCCGCCGGGACCGTGGGAATGGCCATGCCCATGGCTGTGCGCATGGCCAGGGGCGCCATGATCGTGGTCATGGTCGTGGTCGTCGTGACGATGGCTCGAATGGTCGTGCGCCATGACTCTATGTGTCACCCCGGCGCGGAAGGATCAACGTCGGGCGACCAGGGCTTCGGCTCGCCGGGTGGTGGCGGTCAGCTTCGCCGACAGGTCTTCGATCAGGGCGGCGATCTCGGCCTCGCCGGCGTCGGCGGGCACGTAGTAGGGCCCGTCCCAGGCGGTCGCCCCACGGCCGAACGGCCAGGCGAAGGTGACCTTGTCCCAGGTGTCGAGCACGATGGCCGGCGAAACCGCTAGACCCATCAGGTAGATCGGCGCCCCGGTCTTCTTGGCGATCTGCAGCGAGCCCTGGGCGATGACCTCGGCGGGGCCGCGCGGGCCGTCCGGGGTGACGATCAGCACGCCGCCGTCATTGACCCAGTTGATCGCCTCGCGGATCGCGGCGACCGCCTGCCGCGCCTTCGTGGTGTCGCCCTTCTTGGCCGAGGAGGTGCGAATGGCGGGAAAGCCGGCGCGAGACAGCGCCTGGGCGATGAACTCGCCGTCGGCTGAGGGCGAAACCATGCAGCGGACCTTGTCGCGCCGCCACCAGACGGGCGCCAGGCCCAGGCACAGCGGGATGCTGCCGTGCCAGAACAGCGCCACGGCCGGCTTTCCGTCGGTCAGCACGGGCTCGACGCTGGCGAGGTTGTCGTGCACCCAGCGGCGGCTCTTCAGCGTGACGATAAGGTGGAGATAGAGCAGCCAGCTCAGGAAGGTCTGGACGCCGGGGTTACGCAGCAGGTTCTTCAAAGCGCAGGTTCCATGTCGAGATCCTGGCTCTTGGCCAACCGAGCATAGAGGCCGCGTTTCTTGATCAGGCTCGCATGGTCGCCGGTTTCGACCACCTTGCCCTTCTCAATCACATAGATGCGGTCCGCGCCGCGCACGGTCGACAGCCGGTGAGCGATCAGGATGGTGGCGCGCCCGGCCATAAGTCGCGACAGCGCCGCCTGGACCTGAGCCTCGCTTTCGGTGTCGAGGGCGCTGGTCGCCTCGTCGAGCAGCAGGATCGGGGCGTCCTTCAGGAAGGCGCGGGCGATGGCGATGCGTTGGCGCTGTCCGCCGGACAGCCGTGCGCCGGCTTCGCCGACCAGGGTCTCGTAGCCTTCGGGCAGGGCGCAGATGAACTCGTGCGCGGCGGCGGCCTTGGCGGCCTCGATCACCTGTTCCTGGCTGGCGCCCGGCCGCCCGTAGGCGATGTTGGCGCGAATGCTTTCGTCGAACAGGAACGGCTCCTGGGTGACCAGGGCGACATGGTCGCGCAGCGAGGCCAGGGTGACGTCGCGAACATCGACCCCGTCGATCGTCACCTTGCCGCTGCTGGCGTCGTAGAAGCGCGGGATCAGGTTGAGGATCGTGGTCTTGCCGCCGCCGGACGGGCCGACCAGGGCGACGGTCTCGCCGCGCCGGACTTCGAAGCTGACGCCTTGCAGGGCCGGCCGGTCTTCGGCGCCATAGGCGAAGCCGACGTTGTCGAACGCCACGGTGCCGTCTGTGATGACCAGCGGCTTGGCGCCGGGCTGTTCACGCACCTCCGGCTCGACGTCGAGCGAGGCGAACAGGCGGCGGGCCGCGGACAGCCCCTCGGCCATCACCGTCTGCAGGTTGGCCAGCTGGCGCAGCGATTGCGAGGCCAGGCCCAGCGCACCGATGAAGGCGACGAAGGCCCCGACGTTCATGCCGCCCGATTGCGAGCGCCAGCCGGCGTAGGCGATGACCCCGGCGGTGATCAGGGTCATCAGCGTTTCGGTCGCCGGCGCGGCGCGGGCGCGGGCGTTGGCGCCCTTGACCAGGAACTTCTGGCGGCGCTTTACGACTTCGGCGACGCGGTTTTCCTCATAGGCCTCGCGGTTCTCGATCTTCACGACACGGACGCCGTCGAGGCTTTCCATAATGGCGGTGGAGAGCGCGGAGGTCTCGGCCATGGCGCCCTTGGTGGCCTTGACCGTGCGCTTGGAGAACCGCCGCATCACCCAGGTCGACAGCGGCGCGGCGACGACCAGCGTCAGCGACAGCATCGGGTCATTGCTGACCATCACCACAATCGCCCCGATCACGGTCAGCAGATGCTGGGTGTAGTTGATCACGCCGGCGGTCGCCGCCTCGCGGATCAAGCCGGCGTCATAGAGCACCGAGGAGACGAACGAACCGGTGTGGCCGGCTCTCAGCCGGGCGAGATCGGCGCGCACCAGTTTGCCGAACAGCTGCACCTGGACCTGGCCGACGACCTCGTTGCCGATGCGGTTGACCTGGGTCGCCTGGATCACCTGCGACAGACCGCGGGCGAGGGCCAGGCCGGCGATGGTCAACGGCACCGCCAAGAGGGTTCCTGGCTTGTGGTTGACCAGCAGGTCGTTGATCGCCGGTTCCAGGATCTGGATCAGGCTGGCGCTCAGATAGGCCACGGCGATCGCGGCGATCATGGCCACGGTCCAGCCCTTCCAGCGCGGCGCCATGTAGACGCGTGCGATCCGGGCGACGACGGCGCGGGTGGAAAGTTCGGCGGCGGGCTCGGTCATCAGTCCTGGGGTCGGCTCTCGGCGCTGCGAAGTCAAGAAGGCGTCTTGGCCCGGCGCAAAGGCGGCATATGGTGTCGGTCGGGGTGAAACCGAGGGGCGCCGCCGATCCTGACCCGAGCCGACGGGCGCGGCGGCGATCCAGACCCCATATGGAGACCGTCATGCGCATCGTCGCATTCGCCTTGGCTCTGGCGCTCGCACCGGCGCTCGCGGTTGCGCAGACGCCGCCGACCGCGCCTGCCGCCAAGGCGGTTCCGCCGCCCGCCAAGGCCGCGCCGTCGCCGGCGCCGCCAGCCAAGGCTGCACCCCTAACGACGCTGGTCCCGGTCCCGCCGGCCGCGCCGCCGACCATACTGGGCCGGGAGCCTGAACTTTCGCGGGCTCAGAACACCGCGATCGCCAAGTCCATCGCGGCGCTTAAGACGCCTGAGGAGCGGCGCCTGGCGAACGGCTGGAGCAACGCCAAGAAGGTGGCCGAGGTGATCTGCCGCCCAGCAGCCCTGCCAGCCCTGAAGAAGCAGGTGCCCAACGCCGATCGGGTGTTTCTGGGGGCCGAGGATCCCAAGACGCTGACGCTGGTCAGCACCCGCAGCCTGACCGGCATGGGCCAGGTGCGCTCGGGATCGGCATGGCGCGACTTCACCTTCACCTGCGCCCTGATGCCGAGCAGCGGCAAGGTCGCTGGGTTCACCGCCGTGCTGAAGCCAGCAACCTAGGACCAGACGTCGCGCTTGGCTTCCGCTGGCGTCTCGAACCGCCTATCTAGGCCCGCGCAATGCAGGAAGCTCGCTTGGCCGATTTCGACCTCACCACGCCCAAGGGGCGCGTCGCGACCTATCTGGACTACCTCTGGAAGGATCACGCTTATCTGCGCCTGGGCTTTTCCAACGCCCACTGGATCAGCGACGAGCTGGTGCGCACCAACCAGCCCTGGCCGCACCAGCTGGCCGAGTGGAAGAAGCGCGGCATCAAGACGGTGATCAACCTGCGCGGCGGGTTCGACGCCAGTTTCCACGCGCTGGAAAAGGACGCCTGCCAACGCTTGGGTCTGAAGATGGTCGACTTCACCATCACCTCGCGGGAGGTGCCCAGCCGCGCCCGCGTCCACGGCGCCAAGGAATTGTTCGAGACGATCGAATACCCAGCCCTGATGCACTGCAAGTCCGGCGCGGACCGGGCGGGCATCATGAGCGTGTTCTACATGCACTTCCGCAAGGGGTTGCCGATCCGCGAGGCGCTGGACCAGCTGCACATCCGGTACCTGCATGTGAAGCAGGGCAAGACCGGGGTGCTGGACTATACGTTCGAGCGCTATCTGGCCGAGGGCGAGCCCAAGGGGCAGAGCTTCTTGGAATGGGTCGACAGCGACGCCTACGACGAGGCCGGGATCAAGGCCGACTTCCGCGCCCAGATGTGGGGCCGGCTGCTTACCGAAGGCATCCTGAAGCGGGAGTAAGCCTCCCGTCGAGGGAGGCTCGCCGCCAGCCTTAGTCTTCCTGCGGGTCCTTGTCCGGATCCAGCAGCTTGTGAGCGTGAATCACGAAGTAGCGCATGTGCGCGTTGTCGACGGTCTCTTGCGCCTTGCGGCGCCAGGCGGCGACCGCTTCGCCATGGCTGGCGAAGGCGCCGACGAGGTCGATCTTCGACAGGTCGCGGAACGTGTTGTGCTCAAGATCTTCGAGTTCGCCGCCGATGACGAGGTGCAGGAGCTGCTTATCGGGCATGATGTTCCCCAAAATGGTCAGTTGGGTAGGTCGATATGCCGTACGCGCTCCAGGATCAATGGGGCCAATCGCGGAGCGGCGCAAACCAAGCTCGGTTGCGCAGGTTTTACGCCATTGTACACGAACGGCCGTCCCCGGTGGTCGCCCACGAAGGCGCCCGCCTCCCGGGCGATGAGGTCGGCGGCCGCCAGGTCCCAATCGAACTTCGCAACTAGGGCCAGGGTTGCATCGAATGCGCCGGCGGCGATGGCGCACAGCCGGTAGGCCGTCGAGTTGCGGGCCTCGATCCGCATCTCAGGCCAGGGCGTGGGCCAGGCGGGGTGGGCGAACATGCGCGCGTCGCCGACCATGCCGCAGCCTTCCACGACGTCGCGGTCCGAGGCGTGAATAGCCTGGCCGTTGAGGGTCGCGCCGGCGCCGGCGATGGCCTGGTAGGTCTCGTCGACGTCGGGGGCGAAGACCACGCCGGCGATCGGCTTGTCATCCTCGACGACGGCGACGGACACCGCCCACCAGGGCCGGTTCCTGATGAAGGCGCGGGTGCCGTCGATCGGGTCGACCACGAACAGCCTGCGACAGGCGCGGCGGGCTGGATCGTCGGCCGTCTCCTCGGACAGCCAGCCGTAGTCGGGGCGGGCGCTGGTCAGGATCTGCTTGATCAACGCATCCGTGGCCAGGTCGGCGTTGGTGACCGGCGAGTCGCCTTCCTTGAAGGTCGTCTCCAGGCCCTCGCGGCGTAGCTTGAGGGCCAGGGCTCCGGCGTCGAACGCCGCTTGGCTGATCAGTTCGAGGTCCTGGGCCGGGTCCGTCATCAGCGCCCGGCGATCGCCAGGCCGTCGACCAGCAGCGACGGCGCATTGGCCGAGCCGCGGATCTCGAGGTCAGAGCCCGGGACCAGCCGGCCGTAGATGTCGATCAAGTTCCCGGCGACGGTGATCTCGGCGACCGGATAGGCGAGTTCGCCGTCTTCGAACCAGAATCCCGAGCATCCGACCGACCAGTCGCCGGTGTTGCCGTTCAGCGAGGGGCCGAACATCGAGGTGATCAGCAGGCCCTTGCCGGCCTGGGCGATCAGTTCCGCCTGGCTGTGGGCGCCGGGCTCGAGAGTCAGGTTGGTGGTCGAGACGCCGGGGGCGCCGGCCAGGCCGCGCGAGGCGTGGCCAGTGGTCTCCAGGCCCAGCTGGCGCGCCGACGAGGTGTTCATCAGCCAGGTGGTCAGGACGCCGTCCTCGATCAGCGCCCAACGGCGATTTGCCACGCCCTCGTCGTCGAACGGCGAGGAGCCGAGGCCGCGGACCTTGTGCGGATCGTCGACGATGTTGACGCCTTTGGCGAAGAGCTGGGCGTTCAGCTTGTCCTTCAGGAACGAAGTCCCGCGCGCGATCGAGGGGCCGGCGATGGCCCCGATCAGCGGACTGATCAGCGACATGGCCACGCGGTTCTCGAAGATCACCGGGGCGGTGGTGGAGTCGATCTTCCGCGCGCCCAGGCGCTGTGCGGCGCGGCGGCCGGCCTCTTCGCCGATCGACTTGGCGCTGGGCAGATCGCCGCGCCAGCGGGCTGAGCGGCCGTCATACCCGCTTTCCATGGTCTCGCCGTCGCCGGCGATCGCCGAGGCGGTGATCGAGAAGGCCGAGGCCTGGTAGACTCCGGAGAAGCCGTCCGAGGTCACCAGCCGCCAGTGCGACGACGAGGCCGAGGCCGAGCCGCCGTCCGAGTTGGTGACCTTCGGATTGGCGCGGGCGGCGTCTTCGGCGGCGCGGGCGACTTCTTCCAGGGATTCCGGTGTGGGCTCCTGCGGATCGTAAAGGTCGAGGTCCGCGAACGGACCCTGGGCCAGACGCTCCTTGGGGGCCAGTCCCGCGTAGGGATCCTCAGGCGCCAGCTTGGCCATCGCCACGGCGCGCTCGATCAGCTTGGCGCGGGCCTCGGCGGAGATGTCGGACCCGGAGACCGTCGCCTGCCGCTGGCCGACGAAGACGCGCAGGCCAAGATCGCGGCTCTCCTCGCGCTCGACCTCCTCCAACTCGCCCATGCGGACGTTGATGCCCAGGGCGGCGCGTTGCGCCCCGACGGCTTCGGCGGAGTCCGCCCCGGCTTTCAGCGCGGCGGCGACGACATCGGCGAGCAGGTTTTCATCCATCAAGGCCATATGGCGGGATGCGCGCCTCGCGGCAAGCCGCGGCTCACGCGATGGCGTAGAACAGCAGGGCGACGCTGGCGAAGACATAGGCCAGCCAGGTCAAAGTCACGCCGATCGAGCGGGCGAAGGAGGCGCCGCCGCTGCGCGACAGACCGAAGGCGTGCAGGCATCGGCCGACGAACAGCATGAGACCGGTCAGGTGAACGGCGAGGGGCGGTGCGTCGACCATGGCCAGCACCGCGATGCCGATCAGGGCGGCCGGGACGTACTCCGTGGCGTTGCCGAAGGCCCGGATCGCCTGGGCCAATTCCGGAACCCCGCCGTCGCCCAGCGCCACCTTGTGCCGGCGCCGTTGGCGCACGACCAGCAGCGACAGCACCAGCAACAGGATCAGGTGCAGCCCGACCCATAGGGCCGCAGCGTGGCCGGATGTCACGGCGTCCATACTTGATTGTCCCTCTATCGCCCCCGCGAAGACGCGCAGTTGGACTTGGATTTGCGCAAAGGGCAAGGCTTGCCCCGGTCACGTCCTAGTCAGACCTCGGCCCCGCCGCCGGGCAGGCCCAGCCGCGCCCACTTCTCTGTGACGGCCTTCACAGTCGCTTCGTCCATGCCCAGCTTCTCGCCCCATTCGCGATGGGTCTCGGGCGGCCACTTGTTGGTGGCGTCCAGGCCGATCTTCGAGCCCAGCCCGCTCTCGGGCGAGGCGAAGTCGAGATAGTCGATGGGGGTGCCCTCGACGAGGGTGATGTCGCGGGCCGGGTCCATGCGGGTCGACAGCGCCCACATGACGTCCTTCCAGTCGCGGGCGTTGATGTCGTCGTCCACGACGATCACCCACTTGGTGTACATGAACTGCCGCAGGAAGCTCCAGACGCCCATCATCACGCGCTTGGCGTGGCCGGGGTAGGCCTTCTTCATCGAGACCACGGCGATGCGGTAGGAGCAGCCCTCCGGCGGCAGCCAGAAGTCGATGATCTCCGGGAACTGCTGGCGCAGCAGCGGGATGAACACCTCGTTCAGCGCCTCGCCCAGCACGCTCGGCTCGTCCGGCGGCCGGCCGGTGAAGGTGGTCAGGTAGATCGGGTCCTTGCGCATGGTGATGGCGCTGACCTTGAAGACCGGGAACTGTTCGACCGAGTTGTAATAGCCGGTGTGGTCGCCGTAGGGTCCCTCGTCGGCGTATTCGTCCAGCATGACGTGGCCTTCGATGACGATCTCGGCCTGGGCCGGGACCAGCAGCGGCACGGTCTTGGCCGGGACCAGGTCGACCTTGGCGCCGCGCATCAGGCCGGCGAACTGATACTCCGACAGCGTTTCTGGCACCGGGGTCACCGCCGCGAGGATGGTGCCGGGATCTGCGCCGATCACCACGGCGGCGGGCAGGGCGTCGGGCTTGCCGGCCGCCTTCCAGCGGCGGTGATGCTGGGCGCCCCCGCGGTGCGCCAGCCAGCGCATGATGGTCTTGTCCTTGCCCAGCACCTGCATGCGGTAGATGCCGAGGTTGTAGTCATCCTCACGCTCGTCGGACGGCCCCTTGGTCACCACCAGCGGCCAGGTGATCAGCGGCGCCGGTTCGCCCGGCCAGCAGGTCTGAATCGGAAGCTTGGTCAGGTCGATCTGGTCGCCGGTCCAGACGACCTCCTGCACCGGAGCCTTCTTCACCGTGGCCGGGCGCATCGACATCACCGTCTTGGCCAGCGGCAGCATCTCGAAGGCGTCCTTCAGGCCGCGCGGCGGCTCGGGACTGCGCAGGAAGGCCAGCAGTTCGCCGACTTCGCGCAACTCGCCCGCGGTCGTGCGCTCCTGGCCTTCGAGGGTCACGCCCATGGCCACGCGCTTCACGGTGCCGAACAGGTTGACCAGGCACGGCATGGTCGAGCGTTCGCCGTCGGCGCGAATGACGTTCTCGAACAGAACCGCCGGGCCGCCGGTGGCCAGCAGCCGGCGCTGGATCTCGGTCATCTCCAGTACGCTGGAGACCGGCTCGCTGACCCGCACCAGTTCGCCCGCCGATTCCAGTTTGGCGATGAAATCCCTCAGCGACCGATAGGCCATGCGCTCTCCATTCGTGCTGTCGTCCGGTCTAGAGCGGGTTGAGGAAAAGTGCGAAGCGGTTTTCCGCCAGCATCCCGCTCCAACGCAGCAAAGACGGGGCGGCTCTGGTGTCACCTGCCGGGCGCCGGTAAAATCGGCGGGTCATGAAGCGCATCGATCTCGACGACCTCCCGCCCAAGCTCGCCCAGCTGCTCGCCGCCGTCGAGGAGGGCGAGGAACTGCTGCTGGTGCAGAACGGCGCTGTGGCCGGCCGACTTGTCGGCGCGCTCGCGCCTAAGCCGGAGCCCGAACCGGAGCCGTCCAGCGACGAGCGCGCCGCCGAGATTTTCGAGCAGTTCCGATCGGCCATGGAAGACGAGTTCTAGCCGCCCGTTTTCGGTGGCGCGACGTCGGCAAACCCAATATCTGTCAAGTGTTGTGGCGCGACGAGGCCGCAGAGCCCCGCCGCTGCGACTAATTTCGGCAGTAGGGAAACGCCATGCTCAAAATCTTCGCAGTTTCGACTGCGCTCGCGCTGGCCGCGGGCGCTGCGGTCGCCGCTCCCGTCGGATACGGCTCCGCCGTCGTGCGGGTCGGTGACCTTGACGCGGGCCGTCCGGCCGACGTCGCGCGTCTTCAGAAGCGCCTGGAGGCCGCCGCGCTCGAGGCGTGCGGCGCGCAAGCCGACAGCGTGCGGATGGTCAAGCAGGCCATTGCGCGTTCGGATTGCTATCGCGAGACCCTGGCCCAGGCCTCGACCCAGGTGCGGACCGGCCTGGCGATCCGCTAGACCTCAGTCGTCGTCATCATCGAATTCGTCGTCGCCGCCCAGGACATCGTTCAGGGCGTCGATGATGGCGTCCATCTGATCGGGGGTGACCGCGAGCGAAACCGGATCCCCTCCGGCGCCGGCCACGGTCAGCAGGTAGCCCTCGTCAGTTTCCTCGAACTCGAAGCGCTCGAGTGGTTTCGGCTGGGCCATGGGGATCTCCTGTCCGTTGGCGTCGCGGCGTGCGCGCACCGTCGCCCTCTGAGCGGCTGCGCGCCATCTCCGTTCCACGAAATTTTCCGCCTGGCGCTCAGGCGCCTGCGTCGCGGGCCTTGACCAGCTTCTTTGGCGCGATCTTGCGCCAGCGGCGGTCCAGGAAGTTCTGCAACGATCCGGGGTGCAGGCTGTCGATGCGGGCCAGCACGCTTGGGTAGTCCCTGTAGTGCGGGGTGATGTGGAAGGTCGCCGGTTCGGCCTCCATCAGCATCTCGCGCTCGTCATGGCTGACGTCGAGCAGCACCAGGCTTTGGTCCTCGCCGCGCAGCCGGGTGAAGAACTTACCGTTCACCTTGAACGACGGCTGGCCGTAGGACGTGCCTTCCTCGGCGCCTGGAAACGCCAGCACCAGCTCGCGGACTTCGTCGGCTGTCATGGTGCTTCCCTCTTGGTCGCCGAGACCAGCTTCACCCCGTCCCGGCAGGCGTCAATCAGGATCAACATCCGCTTTGCGCGGGTTTCGGCCCCCTTGGCGCTGACGACCCGATGCACGGCGACCTTGCGGTAGGACGGCGGGAAGGCCTGGAAGTTCGCCCAGGCCGGCGCGTTCGCCTGGAACTGCGCGGTCTCAGCGTCGGAAAAGAGCTGAACGCCGCGCTCGTGGGAGTATTCGTTCGTGCGCCCCTTGCCCGCTTCGAACGCGGCCAGGCCGGCCGGATGGACCAGGCCCAGCGCTTGCAGCTCCGCCATCCGACGGATGTTGACCTGGCTCCAGATGCCGTTCGGCCGGCGAGGGGTGAAGCGGATCCGGTAGCTCTCGGCGTCGATGGAGTGGCGAACACCGTCGATCCATCCGAAGCACAGGGCTTGGTCGACCGCTTCGGGCCAGGTGATCGACGCCAGGCCCGTGCCCGTCTTGCGGAAGCCGACCGAGAGCTCCGCGGCCGTCTGGTGGTTGGCCTCCAGCCAGGCGCGGAACGCTTGCGGCGTTTCGAAGAAGGTCGGCGCCATCAGTAGGCCAGCGCCACGCCGTCCTTGCGCATCTCGGTCGCCGCGGCATAGCGGCCGGGCCAGCGCTCGATGGCCTGATAGCCGCCATAACCGCCGGGGTCGGGGGCGAGCTTCCAGCCGATGGCCGCCAGCGCGGCCTTGGTCGCCTCCGGCACGCCGCTCTCGAGATTGAGCACCCCGATCCCCTTTTGAGCTTCGCCGGTCGGTTCGCTTGACCCGCCGTGATGCCAGCGCGGGCTGTCGCCGGCCTCCTGAACACCGAGGCCGAAGTCGACCATGTTGGAGATGATCTGCGCCTGGCCTTGGGGCTGCATGTCGCCGCCCATGACCCCGAACGACAGCCAGGGATCGCCGCCCTTGGTCGCAAAGCCCGGGATGATGGTCTGGAAGGGGCGCTTGCCCGGCGCGTAGATGTTGGCGTGCCCGTCTTCCAGCGCGAACAGCTCGCCGCGGTTCTGGAACATGAAGCCCAGGCCGTCGGGCGACAGGCCCGAGCCCATGCCGCGATAGTTCGACTGGATGATCGAAACCATCATCCCGTTCTTGTCGGCGGTGGTGAAGTAGGTGGTGTCGCCGCGGCTCGGCGCCTGGCCCGGGAACACGGGCGTCAGGATCTTGCTGGGCGAGATCAGCTTGGCGCGCTCGCGGGCGTATTCCTTCGACAGCAGCCACTCGGTCGGGACCTTGAAGAAATCGGGGTCGGCGTAGAACTTGGCCCGGTCTTCGAAGGCTAGGCGCTTGGCTTCGACGGCGTGATGGATCGCCGCCGCAGACTGGAAGCCCATCGCCTTGATGTCGAAGGTCTCCATGATGTTCAGCATCTGCAGCGTCGCCAGGCCTTGGCTGTTGGGCGACAGGCCCCAGACGTCGACGCCGCGATAGTTGACCTTGTGCGGCGGATCCCAGCGCGCGTGGTGCGTGGCCAGGTCGGCCTTGGTCATCCAGCCGCCGATGCGCTTGAAATAGGCGTCGATGGTCTGGGCGACCTCGCCGCCATAGAAGCCGTCGCGCCCATTGGCGGCGATCTGGCGATAGGTGCGGCCCAGCGCCGGGTTCTTGAAGATCTCGCCTTCCTTCGGCGTGCGGCCGTCCGGGGCCCAGATCTTCTTGAAGTTCTCCACCTCCTCGATCCCAGCGTTCGGACGCGTGAAGTTCTTCAGTGACCGATCGAGGTAGTAGGCGACGTTCTGGGACACCGCGTGTCCCTCCTCGGCATAGATGATCGCCGGGGCGAACAGGTCTTTCCACGGCAGCTTGCCGTAGCGCAGGTGCAGGGTCCACCAGGCGTCGACCGCGCCGGGCACGCTGACCGAGACCGCGCCGTACGAGGGGATCAGGCCGTTCTTGGCGCGGCCGCGGACCGTCTCCAGCGACAGGTCCTTGGGGCTGCGGCCCGAACCGTTCAGCCCCTCGACCCGCCGGGTCTTCGGGTCCCAGACCATGACGAAGCAGTCGCCGCCGATACCGCAGGCTATGGGTTCGACCAGACCCAGCACCGCATTGGCGGCGATCGCCGCATCCACCGCCGAGCCGCCCAGTCGCAGGACGTCGAGGGCGGCCATGCTGGCCAGCGGGTGGGCGGTCGCCGCCGCGCCGTTCGCGCCCCAGGCGGCGCTGCGCGAGGCGAAGGTCGCCCCGTCGATCCGGTCGCCGCCGTGAACGTCGGCACGGTCGCGATTGGGATTGTCGGCGCGGCTCTGCGCCAGCGCGCCGCTGGCCAGGGCGGAGGCGGGCAGGGCGGCGAGGAAGGTGCGGCGGCGCATGGGAACTCCGGAAGGCGAATGCTCGGCGGCGGCACTATAAGGTGAAGTTTGCCCCGCGCGCGCGGGTTCCGCAGGTGCAGACAGTCGCCGTCTGATTGCTCTGCGGAGACGGTCTCGCTATATGGCGCGTGGGGATAGACACATGCGAACAATCGACGCCTTGGCGGCGTCGGCGGCGTTGCTTGCCGTCCTGGCGTTCAGCCAGATGGCGGGCCAGCAGGCGTCGCCCGACGAGATCGCCGCCGAAACTTGGATTCTGGAGCAGGACATGGTCCGGCTGCTGGGCGCGATGAGCGGCCCGGCCGAGGCCTGCTATGCGATGACCCTGCCGTCGGCGAAAGCTGGCGAGGGGCTGTTGCCGCTTGCCAAGGATCGCGCGGGCGTGGCGCTGGCCTCGACCTGCGACCCGACGATGATCTCGCAGCTGACCTAGCTGGTCGCCACGTCGCTCAGGATCATCGCGTAGGGCGTCATCATGCCGTCGCGCTCGGCGTAGCCGCTGACCAGTTTGTGCTCGGGGTCGACCAGGCCCAGATCGACGTCCTCGTGCGGAAAGACGACGATGCGGCGGTCGCCGATGCAGACCACCAGCTCGCGGCCCTCCTTCGCCAGCTCGGACATCGCTTTCAGCCGGCGGTAGTAGGGTTCGCGCTTCCGGGCCGTCGGCTGGCTCGGGTCGACAATGACGTTCAGCCGCCGGCCGTTCTTCTCGGTGTACATCAGGAACTTGGCGCGGTCGGGCCGCCAAGCCTCGTCCAGCTTCTCAGAGTCCAGCCACAGGCAGATGAAACCGCGGCACGCCGGCGGCCGATCCTCATAGACGCCGCATCCCGCGGCGCGCTTGAAGTGCCCGCACCAGGCCCCCGCCGGCTTGTCCAGCGCCTGGATCGCCAGCAGCTTGCAGCACATGCCGCATTCGCCGCAGCTCTTGCCCATCGCGCCTGTCCCTCAGCATCGTCCGAAGCCGGACGATAGCGACGATGCGTGACGGTTCGACGACGTCCTAGCTTTCCGACCAGACCGCCAGCTCGTTGCCCGACGGATCGCGGAAGTGGAACCGCCGCCCGCCTGGGAAGCTGAAGATTGGTTTGACGATGGCGCCGCCGGCCGCCTGCACCTTGGCGGCCATGGCCTCCAGGTCGTGGGCGTAGAGGACCACCAGCGGGCGCTCGGTCTGCGCGGCGGCGTCGGCGTCGAAACCACCGTCCAGCCCCTCGGCGAACGCCGCGTAGCTGGGGCCGTAGTCGGTGAAGGCCCAGCCGAAGGCCGCCTGATAGAACCGCTTCGTGGAGACCAGGTCGCCGCCCGGAAGCTCCACATAGTCGATCTTGCCGTCTTCGCGCATGCTGGCCTCCGCCGATATGTTCTCAATTTGTTCTAGAGTGCGCGATCAGGCCGGCAGAGTCCAGACCGCGGTCTTCTTCACCTCGCGGTCTTCAAGTTCGCGCGTGGTGGCCACTTCGTACTCGGCGAGCTTCTCGAGGCCGACGCGGGGGAAGTAGCTGCGGCCCGGATCGCCGATCAGCACGCGGGCGCCGCGGACGTGCGCGGCCGCCAACCAGTTCATGACCTGATCGGCCAGCGGCTTCTCGTAGCAGATGTCGCCGGCCAGGATGACGTCGACGTCCGGCGGCGGGGCGTCCAGCAGGTTCTGGTCGGTGAAGTCGATCCGCACGCCGTTGAGGTCGGCGTTGACCGCCAGAGCCGCGCCACAGAACGGGTCGATGTCGGTGGCCAGGACATGGCCGGCCCCAGCCTGCATCGCGGCGATGCCGACGATGCCGGAGCCCGACGCGAAATCGAGCACGCGTTTGCCGGCGACCTCATCGGGATGGTCGAGGACATAGCGCGCCAGGGCCTGGCCGCCGGCCCAGGCGAAGGCCCAGAACGGCGGCGGCAGGCCGATTTCGGCCAGCGCCTCTTCGGTCAGGCGCCAGAGCGGCGTCACCTCGTCGGCCAGATACAGGTTCAGTTCCGGCGTGTGCGGCGGCGGCTGAATGCGGGTGTTTTCGAGGATGAAGGCGCGGCGGCTTTCGAGGGTCTGGATAATCACCTGCGCCCCGTAGCATGGGCCTTCGGCCCGCGCTCGCGCGATCGGCGGGAACCTAACGCCCAGTTTTCGCCTTTTTCCCTCCAAACGGGAGACGGCCATGACGATTGATCAAGGATTGCGTTCCCCCAACCCGGTGCTCACCTCCATGTTCGAGGGCGTCTCGTGGCAGGCGATCGCCCTGCGCGGCGTCGTCGGGTTGGCGTTCGGCCTGCTGGCGGTGTTCGCGCCCGTCACCACGGCGCTGTCGCTGGTTCTGGTGTTCTCGATTTACCTGATGGCCGACGGGTTTCTGGCCATCGCCAGCGCATTCAAGGCGATGCGCGATCGCCACTCCTGGGGGCTGCTGGCGGTGGAGGGCGTGGCCAACATCGTCGCCAGCCTGATCCTGTTCTTCATGCCGCGGCTGGGCATGGTCGCCTTTGTGGCCATTGTCGCCGTCTGGGCGCTTTTCGCCGGCGGGGTGAAGCTGGTGACCGCGATGCGCCGCGGCCCCGTCCCGGCGCGCGGCTGGCTAGCGTTCTCGGCGGTGGTGTCGCTGCTATTCGGGATCGTGCTGATCCTCGCGCCGATGGTGGGGGCGGTGGTGCTGACCTGGTGGCTTGGCGTCTACGGCCTGGTGTTCGGCATAGTGCTGCTGTTCCTCGCCTTCCAGCTCCGCTCGGCGCGCAAGAAGGCAGGCCGCTAGCGGCCCTTCGACGAGGCGAGCTGCAGGACCTTCAGATAGCCCGCGGGCTCGATCAGCATGCCTTCGCTGACGCCCTTGGCGCGCAGCGCCCGGTGGACACGCGGCAGGTTGTAGCAGGGCACATGCATGAACATGTGATGTTCGCAGTGATAGTTCACATAGTAGGGCGCGATCAGCAGCCGCGCGGCGAAGCCGGCCTTTGTGGTGCGCGCCTGGCGCATCGGATCGGGTTCATTGACGTCGATGCAGGCGTGTTCGGCGATGTTGCGCAGCCGGGTGACCAGCGGCAACCAGGTGGCCTGTGGCAGCACCCACAGGACCGGCCAGACCCACCACAGTCCAAACGGCGCGCCGGCCGCTGTCACGGCCGCTCCGAAGCCCAGCCAGCGGCGCTTATCCTTGATCTCCTGCACGATGATCGGAAGCACGGGCTGTCCGGCCTTACGCATCTTCAGCTTGGCGACGAACGCGCCGAACCGCTGCTTGAAGAAGGTTTGGCCGGTCAGGTCGCGGATGATCTTGCGCCGCAGGGACAGCGCGGTGATCGGGAACGGCGCCGACAGCACCAGGTCCGGGTCCTCGCCTTGCTGAGCGAAGCGGTGGTGGGTCAGATGGTAGGGCCGGTAGCGGTGCAGACCGCCGGGCGTCAGCCACTCGCCGATGAAGTCGTTGACCTTCAGGTTCTTGTGCAGGGCGCCGTGGGCGGCGTCGTGCATCAGGATCGCCAAGCCCAGCTGCCGGGCGCCAATGATCATCACCGCCAGCGGCAGGGTCAGCGGCCAGATCACGACCATCGCCCCGGCGGCGAGGATCAGCGCCCAGGCGTGGGCGATCATGGCCGGGCCGCGCCAGGACGAGCGCGCCGAGATCGGGGCCCATTCCTGCGGCGTGAAAAAATCCTTTGGGTCCAAGCGGACGGCGGCGGCCATCAGGTGTTCCCCTCGTACTGCAGCAGCAAGAGCATCTCCTCGACCTCCTCGGCGGTGGTCGCGCCCGTCGCGCCTTCCCGAAGAGCGAGGCCCAGGGCCAGGGTCCAGAACCGGCGGGCGGTGGTGGCGGTGTTGGACTTGGCGGTCCAGCCGCGTGCGGCGCGGATCTCGCCATAGGCGCGGTCGCCCTGCGAATGCAGCCGCTCGAAGGTGCGCTCGATCAGCGGCGTCAGGTCCTGGCGGCGGCGAGTCAGCGACAGAGCCTCGACGAAGAGCGCCAGCCCGGGCGCGCCGACCACGGCCTCGACGAGGCGGCGATTGTAGTCGGCGCCGCTTGTCGCGTGGGCCGCCGCTTCCTCGGCCCGACGGGCGACGTAGAGCACCTCGCGGCAGGCCGCCTCGACGAACAGCGCCTCCTTGGTGCGGAAATAGTAGGTGATCTGGCTGGGGAAGGCGCCGGCCGCCGCGGCGATATCGGCCACCGACACCCCGGCCGGGCCCTTGTCCTTGAACAGCTCCACCGCCGCGTCGAGCAGACGCGAACGCATCCGCCGACCCGGTTCCCGCGCTGGGCGCGCGTCAGCCAAGGAACGCACGTTGGTCATGCGTTATTTGTATGGCGTACAAATATGCTCGTCAACGCATCAGGCGTTGCGCGCCATCAGGCCTCCGTCCACCGGGATGGTCACGCCGGTGACGTAGGAGGCCGCGGGCAAGCAGAGGCTGAGCGTGATGTGGGCGACCTCGTCGGGCAGGCCGTAGCGGCCGAGCGCCGTGCGTCGCTTGGCGAACACCGCCTTCTGGTCGTCGGGAATGGCAGCCGTCATGCCGGTGGCGATCGGTCCGGGGCAGATGCAGTTGACGGTGATCCCCTCGCGGCCGAGCTCGACCGCCAGCGCCCGCGTCAGGCCCGTCACCCCGGCCTTGGCCGCCGCATAGGGGCTGTCCATCGCCGTCGCCCCCAGCGCCTCGGTCGAGGCGATGTTGACGATCCGCGGGGCCGAGGAGGCGCGCAGGAACGGCAGGGCCGCGCGGATCACCCGTTGGTGGGCGCTGAGCAGGATCGCCAGCGAGCGGTCCCACACCGCCTCGTAGCCGTCGCTGTCGATCGGCGAGAAGGCCGATATGCCGGCGTTGTTGATCACCGCATCCAGCCCGCCAAGCTCCGCAGCGATCAGCGGGACGACCGACGCGATCTCGGCGGCGTCGGACACGTCCAGCCGCCAGGCGCGGGCGCTGAGGCCGCGGGCCGCCAGGTCCTCGGCGACCGCCGCCGCCGGCGCCAGGGCGTGGTCAGTGACCGCCACGTGTGCGCCTTCCTCGGCGAAGACCTCCGCCGTCGCTCGGCCCATGCCCGAGCCAGCGCCGGTGACCAGAACCCGCGCGCCCTTCATCGATCGGCTGAGGCGGCTCATAGGCTCAGTCCCCCGTCCACGACCAGGGTCTGGCCGACGACGTATGACGCCAGCGGCGAGGCCAGGAACAGCGCCGCCCCGGCCATGTCGGCCGGCTCGCCCATGCGTCCGGCCGGGATGCGGTTCAGCGCCCCGCGCAGGCGGTCGGGATGCTCTGTGGTGACCTTGGTCAGCTTGGTGTCGACCAGGCCCGGCGCCAGGCCGTTCACCCGGATGCCGTCGCCGGCCCAGGCCTGTCCGAGGGTCTTGGTCAGGCTGACCGCGCCGGCCTTCGAGGCCGCATAGGCGGGGTTGCCGCGATTGGCCTGGAAGCCGGACACCGAGCTGACGATGATGATCGAGCCCTTGGCGGCGGCCAGCATGTCGTGGAACTTGGCGGCGCAGGCCATCAGGCTGTCGAGGTTGACCGCCATGACCTGATCCCAGCCGGCGCGCTCGAACTCGCCGCGCCGGTAGACCACCGTGCCTTGGCACAGCACCAGCACGTCGAGGCTGTCGAAGTCGGGGCCGTTGGCGGCGATCGCGTCACGATCGGCGACGTCGACTTGGGCGTAGGCCAGGCCCATGAGGTCGGAGCCTTCCGTGGCCGCATAGTCGGCGGCGCTCGGCCGGGTGCCCCAGACGTGAACCTCCGCGCCGCGTGCCCGGAACCCCTGCGCGATCCCGTTGCCGATCCCGCTCGATCCGCCCACGACCAGTACGGTCCGGCCGGTGAAGTCCAGTTCACCCATCGTCTCGTCCTCCCTGTTTTCAACATCCTCACGCCGTAGGGAGGGCTGCGGCAATGCTCACCCCACGTCAGCATTGACGTGAACGTAAGGTCGGTGAACTGTTCGTGGTGACGGGCGCGGAACAAGCCCCGCGCGTGAGAGACAAAAACGGGAGGTAACGATGCTCCAGAAGCTTCGCCGTCCGGCGACCACGTTTACGATCACCCAGCTTTGCCGCGAGTTCGGAACGACTCCGCGGGCGCTCCGCTACTACGAGGAGCAGGGCCTGCTTTCGCCGAGCCGCGAAGGCCAGGCGCGCATCTACACCTATCGGGATCGTGCGCGGCTGACCCTGATCCTGCGTGGCAAGCACGTCGGGCTGTCGCTGGCGGAAATCCGCGACATCCTCGATCTCTACGAGCGCGACGACGACCTGATCGCCCAGAACACCCAGGCCCTGGGCAAGTTCAAGGAGCGCATCAAGGCCTTTGAAGCCCAGCGTCACGAGATCGACCAGGCGATCGAGGTGTTGCACGACGCCAGCGCCCGGCTGGAAGCTGCGCTCGCCGAGCGCGCTGGCCGCGCCGCCTTCGGCTAAGGCTGATCCCGTGGCGGTCTAGAACCCCGCCACGGGTCCTTTCCAGGCCCCGGCCGCCAGCGCCAGGAACAGCAGCAGTCCAGTCAGGTGGTTGGACTTGAACAGCGCCAGCGCCAGCGGTCCGTCGTTGACGTCGACGCGGGACGCCTGACGCGACAGGTGCATGCCGAACAGCGCCGCCAGCGGCAGAAATAGTGGGCCCAGGCCCCCGGCCCAGGCCGCCGCCAGCGCCAGGGCGAAACTCAGCACATAGAAAGCCAGCACGCCCTTCTGGACGTTCGCGCCCAGGCGGCGGGTCGAAGACTTGATCCCGGCCAGGGCGTCATCCTCCAGGTCCTGGATCGCGTAGATCGTGTCGTAGCCTAGCGTCCAGAAGATCCCGGAGGCGTAGAGCAGCACGGCCGCCAGCGTCAGCCGCCCGATCTCCAGCTGCTCGACTGGCGCCAGCGCCACGCCGCCGACCTGGGCCGCCAGCCAACCATAGGCGCTGACCGATCCCGTGGCCGCCGCGAAGCCGAGCAGCGCGCCCCAGTTGAAGGTGAGGCCCAGCCACGCCTGCGGCCACCAGGTGATGCGCTTCATGAACGGATAGCCGGCGACCAGGGCCAGCGAGGCGACGCCCAGGCCCACCGCCAGCGGCGTCATGCTGAGCAGCAATCCCAGGGAGATCAAGCTGCAGGCGACGATGAAGCCCCAGGCCTGCCGTACGCTGATCTGGCCGGAGGCGACCGGGCGCATCGCGGTGCGCGCCACCTTGGCGTCGAAGTCGCGGTCGACGATGTCGTTGAACGCGCAGCCGGCAGCGCGCATCAGCGCCGCGCCGACGAAGATCTTGGCCAGCAGCAGCAGGTCGGGCAGCTTGCCGTCCATCGCTGCGGCCAGCGCCGCGCCTTGCCAACCCGGCAACATCAGCAGCCAGATGCCGGCAGGACGGTCGAAGCGGCCGAGCTTCAGCCACGGCTGCAGAGCGGCGGGCGCGTGGCGGTCGACCCAGTTACGGGGCGCGGCGTCGGGAAGCTGGGCGGTCATGGGCAGGCTTTACTCCGCCTGTGGCGTTGCAGCCACTCCTAGCCTGCAACTTAGCGGTGCGGGTGAAATAACACCGGTCATAGTGATTGACAGGGCAAATCCATGCGCGCAGGTTGCGGCTCGTCGTCGTCCGGCCCCGCAACCATCTGATAGGGAGGTGATCATCGTGAAAGCTGTAAATCATCGCCTGCAGATGCCGCTTGTCGCCGTGATCGCCTATGCAGGACGGTTCCGCGACTAGGTCGCGCCCGGCCCCGCCAGCGGGCTGATCTGCACCTCCATCGTCAGCATGCCCGCGCGATCCGTCGCGCAGCCCTGGCGTTCCCCGATTCCACGGATTCCCTCTTCGCAACGCGCGGAATCCGTCCGTCTCGAAAGACGACGACATGCCTATCGCCGAACCCATTTCGGTCCCGACGAACGCCCCGCACCCCAATCGCTATGGGGCGATGTGCACCGAGGTCTACGATCTCGACAAACCGCCCGGCTCGTTGCCCGACGTTCCATTCTATCTGGAGCGCCTGGCTGGAACCGACGGCCCGATCCTGGAGGCCGGGGTCGGGACGGGGCGGCTGCTCATCCCGCTGCTGGAAGCCGGGCTGGAGGTGGAAGGCTTCGACCGCTCCGCCGACATGCTCGCCTCCTGCGCTCGCCACTGCGCCGCGCATGGCCTTTCGCCCGCGCTCCGCCAGGCCAGGTTCCAGGACTTCGGCTACGACCACGACTTCGCGGCGATCCTCGTGCCAGCCGGGACCTTCACCCTGCTCGACAACTTCGCCGAGGCGCTGGCCGTGCTGAAGCGGTTCTTCGATCACCTCCGTCCCGGCGGGCGGCTGCTGATCGACCTGATGCCGCTTGGCTACCTGACCAACGAGCGGCCGGACATCCGCACCTGGACGACGCCATCCGGCGACGTGCTGCGGATCGAGGGCCGGGCTGTGGAGATCGATCTCGTCGGCCAGCGCCGGGTCACCCACGACCGCTACGAGCGCTGGCGTGACGGCCGGCTGGTCGAGACCGAGCTGGAGGTGATGGCCTTCCGGCTCTGGGGCCTGAAGGAGTTCGAACTGGCGCTCGCCGCGGCGGGCTTCACGGACATCTCCGTCGGCGCCGATCACCAGTCCGGACGGCCGCCCGGCCGATCGAGTCGAATACTCAATTTCGAGGCCCGGCGACCCGTCTAGGGGCGCGGCAGAGGCGCCGGGGTCCGTGCTCCCCCACGGGCTCCGGCACCCACCCTCGAAGTCTCAATTTACCCCCGGCGCCTGCCGGGCCGATTTGTGAAATCCGTTATGACCGACATTCTCGACGACGACCTCGACCGTCCCCGAACCCTGACCAACCGCCAGGTGCTCGGCTTCATGGCCGGGCACTGGATGCGCGAACCGAAGAAGTTCGCAGTGATCATCGGCTTTGGCCTGGTGGCGACGATCTGCGACCTCTCGATCCCATGGGCCACCCGCGGCCTGATCAATGCTGTCTCGAGTCCGGAGAAGGTGCCCGAGGCGGCCTGGATCGCCTGGGCGTCGCTGTCTGGCCTCTACCTGGTCTTCTACATGTCCCGGACCAGCATGTTCCGGGTTATGAACGGCTTCTACGCCCGGATCATGTCGCGGATGGTCAAGGAAGGCTTCGCCCGCGTGCAGGCCTTCTCGTCCGACTGGCACGCGTCGAATTTCGCCGGCGCCACGGTGCGGCGGGTCAGCCGCGCCATGTGGGGCTATGACAGCGCCGCCGACGCGCTGATCGCCATGCTGTTGCCGACCGTCCTGGTGCTGGGCGGCCTGGCGATTTCGCTCGGTTTGCGCTGGCCGCTGGCCGGCCTGTTCGTCGCCGTCGTGATCGCGGTGTTCGCCACCTACAACATCCTGATGTCGGTGCATTTCGTGCGGCCGGCCAACCTGCGCTCCACCGCCCTCGATTCCGAGATCGGCGCGGCCCTGGCCGACGCCATCGGCGCCAACCCGACGGTCAAGAGCTTCGGGGCCGAAGAGCGCGAGGAGGCCCGTTTCGCACAGACCGCCGACGCCTGGCGCAGGGCGGTCAACAAGACCTGGGACCGCTTCAACGTCATCGGCCTCGGTCAGAATCTGCTGCTGATCATCCTGCAGGCGGGCCTGACCGGCTTCCTGGTCCATGCCTGGGCCCAGGGGCAGGCGACGCCGGGCGACGTGGCGTTCGCGATCACCTCGTTCATCGTCATGGCCGGCTACATGCGGAACTTCAGCGAGATCACCCAGATGCTCCAGAAGGGCCTGGACGACATGCTGGACGTGGCGACCTACATGCGCACCGAGCCGCAGCTGAACGACCATGCGCAGGCGCGGCCGTTCCGCGGCGACCTGGGCGAGGTGATCTTCGACCGCGTCACCTTCGGCTACGCCAAGCAGCCGCGGCCGCTCTACGAGGGCTTCACCCTGATTGTGGCCCCGGGCGAGCGCATCGCCCTGGTCGGGCCGACCGGCGCAGGCAAGTCCACCTTCGTGAAGCTGATCCAGCGCCTGTACGACGTGCAGGGCGGTCGCATCCTGATCGACGGCCAGGACATCTCCAAGGTCAGCCAGACCAGCCTGCGCCGCGCCATCGCGGTGGTGCCGCAGGACCCGGCGCTGTTCCACCGGAGCATCGCCGAGAACATCGCCTATGCCCGGCCTGACGCGACGCCGGACGAAGTGATGCTGGCGGCCAAGCGGGCCCGCGCTCACGACTTCATCGCCCGTCTGCCGAACGGCTACGACACCCCGGTGGGCGAGCGCGGCGTGAAGCTGTCCGGCGGCGAGCGCCAGCGGGTGGCGATCGCCCGCGCTTTCCTGGTCGATGCGCCGATCCTGGTGCTCGACGAGGCGACTTCGTCGCTGGACGTCGAGACCGAGCGTCAGGTCCAGGCGGCCATGGAAGAGCTGATGGTGGGCCGCACCACCATCGTCATCGCCCACCGGCTGTCGACCATCCGCGGCGCCGACCGGATCCTGGTCTTCGACCAAGGCCGGATCGTCGAAGAAGGCCGCCACGCCGAACTGATCGACAAGGGCGGCGCCTATGCGCGGCTGCACGCCGTGACCGAAGGAATTGACCAGTGACCGACCACTACGAGGACTCCGAGGACCAGAAGCAGCGGACCCTGCCTAACCGCAGGGTCATCGGCTTCGTCATGCGCTACTGGCTGCGCCGACCGGGCCTGCTGAGCGGCATGGTGCTGTTCAGCCTGCTCTCCATCGCCGCGGACATGGCCATCCCGCTGGCCGCCGGAAAGCTGGTCGACGCCGTCGCCGAAGGACCGCAGGCGGCCAATGTCGCCTGGGGCGCCTGGGCGGTGTTCGTCGGGCTTTATCTGGTGCTCTCGGTGGTGCGGAACATCGCCAACAAGTTCTGGAACCCGCTGGCGGCGCTGAACATGCGCGATCTGACCAACGAGGGCTTTGCGCGCATCCAGTCCTTCTCGGCCGATTGGCACGCGGACGCCTTTGCGGGCGCCACCGTGCGCCGGTTGTCGCGGGCCATGTGGGGGTATGATCAGGTCTCCGACGCCATCGTCATGTGGATCGGTCCGGCCCTGCTGGTGCTCATCGGCCTGTCGGGCATGATGATCGTTCGCTGGCCGATGGTGGGGTTCTTTTCGCTGACGGTCGTCGCGCTCTACATCGCGTCCAACGTGATCCTGACCGCCAAGTACGCCCGGCCGCTGAACCAGCGGTCGGTGGCCCTGGATTCGCGGATCGGCGGCGCGCTGGCCGACTCCGTCACCGGCAACGCCACCGTCCGCAGCTTCGGCGCCGAGGCCCGCGAGAGCGCCCGCATCGGCGAGATCACCGAGACCTGGCGCGGGGCCGTGGTTCGTACCTGGAACCGCTTCACCGACCTCTGGCTGATCCAGAACATCCTGCTGGCGGTGCTGCAGGGCGGGCTTACCGGCCTGCTGCTGCTGCTCTGGACGCAGGGCAAGGCGACCCCCGGGGACGTGGCCTTCGGCATCACGGCCTTCCTGGTGATGAGCGGCTACCTGCGCAACATCGGCGAGAACGTCCGCATGTTGCAGAAGGGGCTGGACGACGTCGAGGACGTGGCCCGCTTCTCAGAGATCGAGCCCCAGGTCGCCGACCGTCCGGGCGCCGAGCCGCTGGCCGGACACCTAGGCGAGGTGGTCTTCGAGAACGCCACCTTCCGCTACAAGTCCGTGAACGAGCCGCTGTTCAGGAACTTCTCTCTGACCATTCGTCCGGGCGAGCGCGTCGCTCTCGTCGGGCCGACGGGCTCAGGCAAGTCCAGCTTCGTCAAGCTCGTCCAGCGGCTCTACGACCTGGATAAGGGCAAGATCCTGATCGACGGCCAGGACATCGCCGAGGTGCAGCAGGGCTCGCTTCGCCGCGCCATCGCGGTGGTGCCCCAGGATCCGGCGCTGTTCCATCGGACCATCGCTGAGAACATCGCCTATGCGCGCCCCGACGCCACGGCCGAGGAGGTCGCGCTCGCCGCCCGCCGCGCCCGTGCGCATGAGTTCATCATGAAGCTGCCGCTGGGCTACCAGACCTTGGTGGGCGAGCGCGGAGTGAAGCTCTCGGGCGGCGAGCGTCAGCGGGTGGCCATCGCCCGGGCGTTCCTGGCCGATGCGCCGATCCTGGTCTTCGACGAGGCCACCTCGTCGCTGGACGTCGAGACCGAGCGCGATGTTCAGGCGGCGATGGAGGAGCTGATGGCCGGACGCACCACGATCGTCATCGCCCACCGCCTCTCCACCGTGCGCAACGCCGACCGGATCCTGGTCTTCGAGCAGGGCCACATCGTCGAGGAGGGCCGTCACGCCGAGCTGGTGAAAAAGGGCGGCGCCTATGCCCGCCTGCACGCCGTCGCCGAGGGGACGGTCTGACGCTGACACGGGCATGGCCGCCCGTGTTAGATGACCCCCAGGGCCGCGTTGGCCCTGGGGGAATCGGATGACCTACGTCGAACAGGTGGTGCAGTGGTTGCGTGACCGCCTGGCGCGCGAGCCGTCGCTGGCCGATCCGCGTGAGCTGAACGTGGCGCTGCGGGTGCTGGCGGTCTGGCGCTCGCGGGCGATCGCCAGCGGTTACATCCGCCAGTACGGCGCCAAGATCATGCAGGGGCCCTTTGCGGGCATGGACTATGTGACCACCGCCACCGAGGGGGCGCTGACCCCGCGGCTGATCGGCACCTACGAATCCGAACTGCATCCCTATCTGCGCGACTTCGCGGCCAAGGATCTGGACTGCGTCATCGATGTCGGCTGCGCTGAGGGCTACTACGCCGTCGGCCTGGCCCGCCTGATGCCGGCGGTCACGGTCCACGCCTTCGACATCCAGGAACATGCGCGGCTGGCCTGCGCCGAACTTGCGGCCAAGAACAATGTCACTGACCGCGTGATCATCGGCGAGCGGTTCGAGCCCGACGGGTTCGAGGCCTTCAAGGATCGCCGCTGCCTGGTGCTGGTCGACATCGAAGGGGCCGAGGACGACCTGCTGCGGCCGGACCTGTCGCCCGCCCTGGCCGGCATGGACCTGATCGTCGAGACGCACGACGTCTATCGTCCGGGCGTGCTGGAGCGGCTGGTCGAGCGGTTCACGCCGACCCACGACATCGTCCGCCTCGATCCCCAGCCTAAGACCCTGCCGCTGCCGGACTTCCTGAAGGGCGCGAGTCATCTGGACCAGCTGCTGGCGGTCTGGGAATTCCGGCTGCAGGCGACGCCTTGGCTGGTGATGACGCCGAAGGCTAGCTGAGCGCGGCCGCCAGCGCTTCGGCCAGATCGCCCCTCGGCGCGACCTCGACGCGGTCCAGGCCCAGCCAGCCGGCCATCAGTTTCAGCTCGGCGGCCAGCAATCCCGGCGTCGCGGCGTTTGCGCTGGGTTCGGCGTGGGCGGCCTGCACCATCAGCACGCCTTTCTTGCGCTCGGCCTTCAGGTCGACACGGGCGGTGATCGCCTCGCCCTGCAGGAACGGCAGCACGTAGTAGCCGTGCACGCGCTTGTGCGCCGGGGTGTAGATCTCCAGCCGCACCTTGGTCCCGAACAGTCGCTCGGTCCGCTCGCGGAACCAGATCAGGTTGTCGAACGGCGAGAGCAGGGCGTTGGCGGTGATCTTCCGCGGCCGACGCGCGTCGGCGTGCAGATAGGCGCCGTTGTCCCAGCCCTTGACCTTCACCGGGACCAGATCGCCGGCCTCGACCAGCTCCGCGATCCGCGCCTTGGTCTCGGCCACCCCCATCCGGAAGTAGTCGCGCAGGTCGCGTTCGGTGGCCACGCCCTGGGCCTGGGCGGCGATCCGCAGCAGCTCGCGCTGCGCCTCCTCGCGTGGCGGCGGCTCGGCCAGGATATCCCGGGCAAGCACCTTCTCGGGCAGGCCATAGACCCGCTCGAAGGTCCCACGCCGCGTGGCGGTGGTGAGGTCACCGACCCAGAACAGGCATTCCAGCGCCCGCTTGCCCTCGCTCCAGCCCCACCAGCTGCCCGCGCCCTTGGCGCCGAGGCTGAGTTCGGACGCCGGCATCGGCCCGCGGGTTTCGATCTCGGCCAGGCACTTGTCGATGAAGTCGCCGTGGCTGCGCAGGAACCGGGCGACGCCCTTCCAGACGCCGACTCCGGCGCGGGCGTCGTCCATCCGCCAGCGCAGCAGCCGGTGCGTGGCCGCCGGCAACAGCGAAGCCTCATGCGCCCAGTACTCGACCAGGGCCGGGCGCTTGCCCCAGGCGATCTCCTCCAGCAGCGGCCGCGGATAGGCCCCCAGGCGCGAGAACATCGGCAAGTAGTGGGTGCGCGAGACGACGTTGACCGAGTCGATCTGCACGACGCCCAGCCGCTCGATCACCTTCAGCAGGTGGCGTTTGCCGGGCGCGGCCGGCCGGCGCTCGGCGAAGCCCTGTGCAGCCAGCGCTATGCGTCTGGCCTCGCGGGCCGAGATCTCCTCCACCCCCGTCACGCGCGGCTACTTGTTCAGCCGGCCCTCGGCGATGGCGCCGATCTCAAATTCGAACAGGACCTTCGAGTCGGGCTTTTCGACTGCCTTGGCGAGTTCCTTCGGGGCGATGGTCCGCACCACATGGCGCATCACATTGAGCCGGGCGGTCTTCTTGTCGTCGGTGACGACGCAAACCCACGGGGTCTCAGATTGATGGGTGCGGGTAAGCATGGCGTCGCGAGCCTGGCTGTACTCTTCCCACTTCTCCTGGGCCACGTCGTCCAGCGGGCTCACCTTGAGAGCCTTCAGAGGGTCTTCCCGACGCTCCTTCAGCCGTTCGGCCTGTTCTTCACGGCTGATGTCGAGCCAGATCTTGATCAGCCGAGTTCCGCTTTGGACCAGCATTTCCTCGAAGTGCGGCACGTCGCGGAGGAAGATCTCCTGTTCCTCGTGGGTCGCGAAATCCATTACGCGCTCGACGCCGGCTCGATTGTACCAGGAGCGGTTGAAGATCACGATCTGGCCGGCCGCCGGCAGGTGCGCCACGTATCGTTGGAAATACCACTGCGTGCGCTCGACGTCGGAGGGCTTGGGTAGCGCCATCACCCGCGTCGCGCGAATCGACAGGTATTCCGTCATCCGTTTTATCGTCCCATCCTTTCCGGCCGCGTCGCGGCCCTCCAGAATGATCAACACCTTGTCGCCGCCGGTCATGGCCGCTTGCTGGTACTTCACCAGAGCGAGTTGCAGCTCAATGAGCTCGGCGTCGTACGCGTCGTCGTCAATGTCTGACTTTGCCATCCCGAGAGCCTAGTCCTGATCACGCCGCCAGGGCTAGAACCTCGTGCATGATCCGTCTTCACGTCGCCCCCGACATCGCCCAGGACGTCGCCCTCGGGCTCGACCACGGCCAGAGCCACTACCTGACCTCGGTGATGCGCCGGGCGGTCGGCGACGAGGTGCTGGTCTTCAATGGCCGCGACGGCGAATGGCGCGCGGCGATCGAGGTGGCCGGCAAGCGCGGCGTCATCCTGCGGCCGACCGCCCAGGAGCGCGTCCAGGCGTTCGGGCCGGACCTCGACCTGGTCATCGCCCTGGTCAAGCGCTCGCGCGTCGAGACCATCGTCGAGAAGGCCTCCGAGCTGGGCGCGCGCCGCGTGCGGCTGGTGATCACCGAGCGCACCAACGCTGAGCGCACCCGCGTTGACCGGCTGAGCGCCATCGCCGCCGAGGCCGCAGAGCAGACCGGCCGTCTCGACGTGCCGGAGATCTTCGAACCTGTGAAGCTCGCCAAGCTGATCGAGGGCTGGGACGCCTCGCGCCGGCTGCTGTTCTGCGACGAGGCCGGCGACGCCAAGCCGGTGCTGGCGGCCGTCAACGGGGCTCCGCCGGCGCCCTGGGCGATCCTGATCGGACCGGAAGGCGGCTTCTCACCGGCTGAGCGCGACGCCTTGCGGAACCTTCCCTATGCGACGCCCGCTACCTTAGGACCGCGGATTCTGCGGGCCGACACCGCCGCCATCAGCGCCCTTACCCTCTGGCAGGCTGCTCAAGGCGATTGGCGTAGCCTTGAGGATTCCTGAGGCGCCTTGAGGTTTCCTGAATTGCGCCCACCTGTCTGAGCGGCGTAAAGATCGCGCCGCTTTTGGCTGGATTGGGCTGGGGAGAACGAGATGGCCGACGTCGTGACCGACGAGCGACCCCTCACGCTAGAGGACCTGGTCCGCTGGTTTGAAGCGGGCGAGAAGCCTGCCAGCGCTTGGCGCGTGGGCGCTGAGCACGAGAAGTTCGTGTTCCGACTGGGGACCACCGAGCCGATTCCGTACGAAGGTCCGGCCGGCATCCAGGCGCTGCTGAACGGGCTGACGCGATTCGGCTGGAAGGGCGTCTACGAGGGCGACAACATCATCGCCCTGGAACGCGGCATGGCGAATGTCAGCCTCGAGCCTGGCGGCCAGTTTGAACTTTCCGGCGCGCCGCTGGAGACCATGCACGAGATCTGCGAGGAAACCGGCCAGCACCTGACCGAGGTGAAGGCTGTCGCCGACGAGCTCGGTCTTGGCTTCCTCGGCCTCGGCTTCACGCCGATCTGGCGTCGCGACGAGATCCCGGTGATGCCCAAGGGCCGCTACAAGATCATGCGCGAGTACATGCCCAAGGTCGGCAAGCTCGGCCTCGACATGATGTTCCGGACCTGCACGGTCCAGGCCAACCTCGATTTCGGCTCCGAAGCCGACATGGTGGCCAAGTTCCGCACCAGCCTCGCGCTGCAGCCGATCGCCACCGCGCTGTTCGCCAATTCGCCGTTCATCGAGGGCAAGCCGTCCGGCTTCCTGTCGGCCCGCGCCAACGTCTGGACCGACACCGATCCGGACCGCACCGGCATGCTGGACTTCGTGTTCGCCGACGGCTTCGGCTACGAGACCTACGCCAACTACGCCCTCGACGTGCCGATGTACTTCGCCAAGCGCGACGGCAAGTACGTTGATCTGGCCGGTAAGTCGTTCCGCAAGTTCATGGCCGGCGAGCTGGCCGAGCTGCCCGGCGACCGCCCCAGCCTCAAGGACTGGGCCGACCACACCACCACCGCCTTCCCCGAAGTGCGCCTCAAGCAGTACCTGGAGATGCGCGGCGCCGATTCCGGGCCCTGGAGCCGTCTGTGCGCCCTGCCGGCGCTGTGGGCGGGGATCTTCTACGATCAGGCTGCGTTGGCCGCCGCCTGGGACCTCTGCAAGGACTGGAAGGTCGACGACCATGAGCGCTTGCGCGCCGACGTCGCGCGCCTGGGCCTCAAGGCGCAGGTCAACGGCCGCAGCGTCCAGGACGTGGCCAAGGACATGGTCGCCATCGCCAAGCAGGGCCTGAAGAACCGCAATCGGCTCAGCGCCGGCATGGTCGACGAGAGCGGCTACCTGGCCGAACTCGAAGAGATCGCCGACAGCGGGATCACCCCGGCCGAGCGCCTGCTCGAGCTCTACAACGGTCCGTGGAAGGGCGACGTGCGCCGGGTGTTCGAAGACTTCGCCTACTGACCATGCTGGCCGGCTCGTGCCACTGCGGGGCCGTGCGCTTCCAGGTCGAGGCGGAGATCACCGAACTCACCACCTGCGACTGCTCGCTGTGCGTGAAGAAAAACGCCGTGATGGCCAAGGCGCCCGCGAGCGCCCTGACCATCACGGCCGGCGAGGAGCACTTGTCGCTCTATCGCTGGAACACCGGGATCGCGCGGCACTATTTCTGCAGCCGCTGCGGGATCTACACCTTCCACCGCAAGCGCGCGGCGCCCGACCACTTCGGGATCAACGTCTTCTGCCTGGACGGTTTCGACCCGAGCACGATCCCGGTGCGCGCCACCGAGGGCGTCGGGATGTCTCTGGAGGATACAGACGCGCGGCCGGAATGGCCCGGACCGCGCACCGGCTGAGTCGCCTAGCCCTCAGGGGACGGCGAGGTGACGTTCGGCGGCCAATGGTCGCGCTGGCTGGAGCCCGAACCGCTGTCGGTGTGCTGGACGATCTGGTCCACCGCAGCGTGGGGGTGCTTGCGGTCGACCAGCACGTCCTCGACCGCATAGACCTCGACCTTGTCCGGATAGAAGGCCAGCCGGCCGCGGATCGCGTCCATCGCCGGATACGGCTCCTCGTAGGTCCAGACCGCGTTCTCGGCGAACCGGCCGTCCATCAGGATCGTGTAGTAGGCGCAGTCGCCCTTGTACGGACAATGGGTTTGGCGGTCGGATCGCGAGAAGTACTCCATCGAGACATCGGCTCGCGGAAAGTACGCGACCGGCGCATAGCTGGCTTCGGTTAGGATCAGGACATCGCCGCTGTCGGCGATCACATGCTCGCCGTACATGACCCGCCAACGGGTCTTGGCCGGGGTGATCTCGATGGGGTGGTCGGGGCCGGGGGTCAGCATGGGGACGCTCCTCCTTCGTGCAGATGCAACGCTCAAGGTGGGGTCTGAGCTCCGCCATTGCCAAGCTTCAGGCGCCCGATTGCTTGTGCTCGGCCCGGCCGCGTGATCTTCTCCCGCCAAATTAGCCCGGCGGGGGCGAAAACGACCCCCTGAAGAGCCGGCAGCCCAAGGAATCGGAATACCGCCCTCATGAACATCGTAATCCTTTTGGGGATCGTCATTACGTTGGCGACCGGGATCCCCGTCCTCATGCAGTTGCTCAAACAGCATCCGCGAGGACTGATCATCCTGTTCTTCGCCGAGATGTGGGAGCGGTTCTCCTACTACGGGATGCGCGGCATCCTGATCTTCTTCCTGACCCAGCATCTGCTGTTCGACGACGCCACCGCCGGGGCGCAATACGGCTCCTACACCAGCCTCGTCTACTTGCTGCCGCTGATCGGCGGCCTGCTGGCCGATCGCTATCTCGGCACCCGCAAGGCGGTGGCCTTCGGCGCCCTGCTGCTGGTCGCCGGCCACCTGACCATGGCGGTCGAGGGCAAGCCCGCGACCCAGCAGCTCGTCTATGGCGGCCAGAAGTACGAAGTCGTCGCCGAAGGCCGCATGGAATCGCGGACCGTCAAGCTGATGGTCGGCGACAAGGCTTATGATTTCGGTCCCGCCGAGGGCGGCGGCCTGGAGATCAAGGGCCTGCAGGCCGGCGGCCCGCTGCCCACTGTCCTGGCCAAGGACAGCTACACGATGGAGAAGCAGGTCGATCCGCTCGGCAAGAACGCGTTCTACCTGGCCGTTTCGCTGATCATCATGGGCGTCGGCTTCCTCAAGCCGAACATCTCCACCATCGTCGGCCAGCTCTATCCGCAGGGCGACCCGCGCCGGGATTCCGGCTTCACCCTCTACTACTACGGCATCAACCTCGGCGCCTTCTGGGCCTCGGTGCTCTGCGGCCTGCTCGGCCAGACGGTCGGCTGGTGGGCGGGCTTCGGCCTCGCCGGCGTCGGCATGGCCCTGGGCTGGATCGTCTTCGTGCTCGGCAAGCCGCTGCTGCAGGGTAAGGGCGAACCGCCGAACCTCGAACTTCTGAAGGCGCCGATCGCCGGCCCGATCAACCGCGAATGGCTAATCTACATCCTCGCCATCCTCGGCGTCGCCCCGATCTGGCTGCTGGTGCAGAGCAACCAGCTGGTCGGCTGGGCGCTGGGCGTTTCGACCATCCTGGCGCTGGCGTTCATCGCCTACTTCCTGGTGGTGAAGTGCGGCAAGATCGAGCGCGAGCGGATGATGCTGGCCCTGGTGCTGATCTTCGGCTCGGTGGTGTTCTTCACCCTCTTCGAACAGGCCGGCACCTCGCTGAACCTGTTCGCCGCCCGCAACGTCGACCTGATGGGCATCTCCGCGGCCCAGACCCAGTCGTTCAATGCCGGCTTCATCCTGATCTTCGCCCCGATCTTCGCGGCGTTGTGGGCCTGGCTCGGCGCCCGCGGCCGCGATCCGAACCCGACCCTGAAGTTCGGCTTCGGCCTGCTGCAGGTCGGTCTCGGCTTCCTGGTCGTGGTCTGGGCCCAGGGCCTGGCCGACGACAACTACCGCCTGCCGCTGATCATGCTGGCGCTGCTCTACATGCTGCACACTACGGGCGAGCTCTTCCTTTCGCCGGTCGGCCTGTCGGAGATCACCAAGCTGTCGGTGGCCTCGGTGGTCTCGTTCATGATGGCGGTGTGGTTCCTGTCCTCTTCGATCGCCCAGTACGTCGGCGGCATCATCGCCGGCGCCATGGGGACCGAGACGGTCGGTGGCCAGGTGCTCGACCCAGCCGCGGCGCTGGCCACCTCGATGGACGGCTTCAACAAGCTCGGCTGGGCCGGCGTCGGCGTCGGCGTCGTGTTCGTGGTGCTGAGCTTCTTCATCAAGCACTGGGCCCACGGCGCCAACAATCCGGCCCACGCCCAGCCCGAGCCGATCGCGCCGGTGCTGGACGGTGAGCGCCAGGCCGTCAACCCGGCCGCCATCCGGGCCGACCGCGAGTCCTAGGACGTCCGGCGCGAAGCGCTGACAAGAAGGGCCGGAGGCGTCGCCGCCTCCGGCCCTTTTCTTTTCGCTAAGCGCCGAACGTCTTGCGCACCCGCATCCAGTAGATCGAGCCGATCTGGATGTCGCGATCATCCACGAACAGCACGTCGGCGGTGTTGCGCGGGCCGTCATAGACCGTGCGCGTGTGGCGGAAGCCGCGCGAGGTGGCGTTCTGAATTTCGGCCCGGATCACGATGTCGGAGCGCGGCTTCCACTCGGCGAACAGCACCATGAACGGCTTCAGCTTGTCGGTCGAAATCTCGTCGAAGCGGTAGTGGGTCTCGCGCCAGCCGCCATAGAGGTCGACGCCCCAGTTCGTGCGCTGGACCGGCAGGTCGTGAGTGAAGTGGATCTCCCAATCGACGGGGTGCAGGCCGGAGATCTCCCGCGCCTCGCCGGTGGTCGGGTCATTGACCTCCGACCGTCGCCAGGTCGACTCGCCGCGGATCGTCGCGCCTTTGAAGCCGAACGGGGCCAACGGCAGGCTGAGCGTCAGGGCCAGCTCGTCCTTCGTCCCATCGCCGATATTGCTAGGCGCGTCGAAGACGCCTGCCGGGGTGAAGACCGGCGCGCGGTCGACGACGTCGGAGATGGCGTAGTGCCGGGCGGTCAGTACGAGCACGGCCCCGCCCTTGAAGCGCTGCTCGACGGCCCCCTCGGTGACCCAGGCCTGCTCGGGAACGAGGTCCGGGTTGCCGGCGGTGACCACTCCGGTGTTCAGCGAGGAGTCGGCCACGAAGTCGTCGAAGTCGAGCTGGTCGACCATGCGCTCGAACCGGAAGCGCACCTGCGTCGACGTGTTCGGCGCCCACGTCGCCGCCAGCCGTGGCTTGGGATAGTAGAGCGTCTTCTCCAGGCTGACGTCGCCGCTGGATTCGATGGCCGAGGCCTCGTAGCGAAGTCCGCCCTCAAGCGTCCAGATCGCGCTGGGGCGCCAGACGGCCTTCACGAACGCCTCGCCGCGATCTTCCTGCACGCGCACGTTCGCCGCCGGCAGCGGGATCGCCACGCCGTTCTCGGCGAACGCGGTCTCGCTCTCCAGCACGTTGATCGCGACCTCGGCGCCGCCTTCCAGCGAGAGCTTGTCGTTGGGACGGTGCTTCAGCACTGCACGGCCGATGGTCTCGCTGGTCGTGCGGTCCAGGGTGAAGTTGGCGTTCCGAACGCCGGCCGAGAAGTCCGAGACGATGTCGACCTGCGCGTCCTGGCGCAGGCCGATGACCTCCAGGGTGGTCTTGCTCCCGAAATCACGCAGGAAGCTGGCGCCCAGCTCGGTTTCCAGTTCGTCGTAATGGTCGACCGTCTTCTCGACCCGGTCGGTCGGGAAGACGATGTGGTTCACCTCGTCGAATTTGAAGCTGTCGTCGAAGGCGCGGCCGTTGAGCTTGAAGGTTCCGCCGGCCAGCGGCGTCGAGAAGGCCGCGGTGGCCGTCGTCTGGATGGTGTCGCCCTCCTGGTCGATATCCGAACGCTGGATCACCGCGCCGCTCGGCCCGGTGCGCACGCCCGGCCCCTCTCCGGAGCCGTCGTCGATGCCCTTGCCCATGTTGAACGAGGTTTCCCAGGTTCGCGCCGCGCTGCCGCCCGACAACTCGACGCGCGCGCTGACGGTGTTGCGGCCGTCATAGACGGAGCGGCCCGACAGAGCGACCAGCCCGCGGAAGCCGCCGCCCTCCTTGCGGATGACGCTGGCCAGCACTGACTTGCCCTGCATGTCGACGCCCGGGGCGCCGCCGCGGATGAGGTCGATGCGGGCCACCTGGGAGGCCGGGATCCGGCGGAGGATTTCCTCGAGGTTGTCGGTCTTGGTGGCCGGACGCCGGCCATCGATCAGGACGTTGCCGGCGGCGCCTTCGAAGCCGCGAACCGAATCGCCGGTGTCGATGTTGAAGCCCGGAAGCCGCAGGAGCATGTCGAGCGCGGTGGTCGGCTGGGCGGCGGCGAAAAACTCGGGCGGATAGCGAATGACGCCTTGGCTCTGCGACGGGGATTGTTCGACCGCGGCGGACGGCGGCGCGACAGTCTGCGCTTCCTGCGCCCCATCGGGCGCGGCGAGCGCAAGTGCTGAGGCCAAGGCCGAAACGAGCATGTAACAATTCCCCCAGAGATCACCTGCAAGTGACCTGTGGGGGCCGGGTGAGGCCAATTAATTCCCGGAAAGGTGGATTAAATCGGCGACATGTTTCGCCGCCCGCCGGACGAGCCGGCGGCGCTAGATGTTGGTGCCGCCGACCGTCAGGCCCGTGAGTTTCAGCGACGGCTGGCCGACGCCGACGGGCACGCTCTGGCCGGACTTGCCGCAGACGCCGACCCCGGAGTCGAAGTCGAAGTCGTCGCCGATCATCGTCACGCGCGTCAGGGCCGAGGGACCATCGCCGATCAGGGTCGCGCCCTTGACCGGCGTGGTGATCTTGCCGTCCTCGATCAGGTAGGCCTCGGTGCACTGGAAGACGAACTTGCCGTTGGTGATGTCGACCTGGCCGCCGCCGAAGTTGGCGCAGTAGAGCCCGCGCTTGGTCGAGGCGATCATCTCCTCACGCTTGTGCTGGCCGCCCATCATGGCGGTGTTGGTCATCCGCGGCATCGGCATGTGGGCGTAGGACTGACGCCGTCCGTTGCCGGTGGCGGTCAGGCCCATCAGCCGGGCGCTCATCCGGTCGTGCATGTAACCGACGAGGATGCCGTCCTCGATCAGGATGGTCCGCTCGGTCGGCGTGCCTTCGTCATCGACGGTCAGCGAGCCGCGGCGGCCAGGCAGGGTGCCGTCGTCGAAGACGGTGACGCCTGGCGCGGCGACGCGCTGGCCGATCTTGCCCGAGAACGCCGAGGTGCCCTTGCGGTTGAAGTCGCCCTCCAGCCCGTGGCCTACGGCCTCGTGCAGCAGCACGCCGTTCCAGCCGGGGCCGAGCACCACGTCCATCTCCCCGGCGGGGCAGGGGACGGCGTCGAGGTTGACCAACGCCTGGCGGATGGCCTCGTCGGCCTGCGACTGCCACTTGTCGGGCGCGATCCAGGCGTCGAAGCCGGCGCGGCCGCCGGCGCCCGAATAGCCGCTCTCGCGCTTACCGTCCTTTTCCATGGTGACCTGCACGTTGACGCGGCACAGCGGCCGCACGTCGCGGATCAGCCGCCCGTCGGCGCGCAGGATCTCCACGATCCGCCGCTCGCCGGCGATGCTGGCCATCACCTGGACAACGCGCGGATCGCGCGCCCGAACCCAGGCGTCGATCTCCTGCAGCAGGGCGACCTTGTCGGAGAAGGCGGGCGAGGCAGTGGGGTCGTCCTCGCCATAGAGCTTGGTGTTGGTGGCGCGCGGCCCCTCAGCCGAAACGCCGGAATATCCGCGCTTGGCCAGCGACGACGACGAGGCGGCGCGCTTGATCGCCGCTTCGGAGACTTCGCTCGAGTGCGAGTAGCCCGCGGTCTCGCCGGCGACCACCCGCAGGCCGAAGCCTTCCGACGAATCATACGAGGCCGACTTCAGCCGGCCGTCGTCGAACAGGAAGGCTTCGCTCTCGGAGCGCTCGACGAACAGCTCGCCGTCGTCGGCGCCGGCCAGCGCCTCGCCGAGGATTTCGCGGGCGCGTTCAGGGGCGACGCCGACAGAGTCGAGAATCGAGGCGGCGGGGGCGAGGGCGTTCATCGGTGGGTCTGCTTTCGGAAGGCGAGCCCACAGAAATAGGAGCTTGCGCCGCGATCGTCACCCCAATCCGCCCAGGAGCGGGTCCGGGATCACCGGCGACTTGATGGAAACTGCCTCGCTTAACCTTCCGGAGTTACGCGAAAACGGCCGTTTTTAGGCGTGGGCGTATGGTCCGAAGCGGCTCCATGTCGAGACATTGCGCCATAGGGGGTCTTAGCGCCTTGGCAAGCTAAGGGAGAGCGCGTATGCACCCCGGCTTAAGGGCGGGGCCTCGCGGTTTGCGCGGCGCTACGTCTTGATTCAGTCGGCGGGGGCGATCGTCTTTCGCGAGGCGCGGCCGGCCAAGCAGACCGAGGGGACATGAAGTCTAGGGTTCAGGGCATGCGGACGTGGGCGGCGGCAGCCGCGGCGGGCGCAACGTCGGCGTTCTGGGGCGTCCAGGCGTTCGCAGAGGAATTGATGGGTCAACCGACCCCGGGCGGCATCGGGCTGCAGCCGGCGGCTTCGCCGCTGAAGCATGCTGCGCACGATTTCCACAATCTTATCCTGCTGCCGATCATCACGCTGATCTGCGTGTTCGTGCTTGGCCTGCTGATCTGGGTCGTCGTGCGCTACAACAAGCGCTCGAACCCGGTTCCGGCGAAGTGGAGCCACAACACCCTGATCGAGGTGATCTGGACGATCGTTCCCGTCCTTATCCTGATGGGCATCTCGATCTTCTCGTTCCGCCTGCTGTTCGCCTATCACGACATGCCCAAGCCGGATTACACGGTGAAGGCCACCGGCTATCAGTGGTACTGGGGCTACGAGCTTCCGGACCAAAAGGTCGGTGAGTTCGTCTCGAACATGCTGCCCGAGGAGGAAGCCAAGAAGCGTGACGTTCCGTTCCGCCTGGCTTCGACCGAGCCGCTGGTCGTTCCGGTCAACAAGACCGTCCGCGTGCTGGTCACCGGCGCCGACGTGATCCACGCCTTCGCCCTTCCGGCCTTCGGCCTGAAGATCGACGCGATCCCGGGCCGTATCAACGAAACCTGGTTCAAGGCTGAGCGCACCGGCACCTTCTATGGTCAGTGCTCGGAACTGTGCGGCGTCGACCACGCCTTCATGCCGATCGAAATAAAGGTCGTGACCCAGCCGGAATTCGAGGCCTGGGTGGCTTCCAAGGGCGGTTCGATGACCCCTGACGCGCCGGCTCCGGCCGCTGCCCCGGCGGCGCCCGCCGCCGCGGCTGCTCCGGCCGCCGAAGGCGCTGCGACCCCGGCCGCCGCCACGGCGCCCGCCGCGGCTGCTCCGGCCGCCGCCGCGCCGGCCCCGACCTCCACGCCCGCCGCGCCCGCCGCGGCGCCGGCCGCGAAATGAGCCTAGGACATAGTAAGATGGCACAAGCCGCAGCTCACGATCATCACGACGAAGCCGAACATAAGCCCGGCTTCATCGCTCGCTGGTTCTTCTCCACGAACCACAAGGACATCGGCACCCTCTACCTGCTGTTCGCCATCATGGCGGGCCTGGTCGGCGGCGCCCTCTCGGGCCTGATCCGCTGGGAGCTCGCCGAACCGGGCATCCAGATCTTCAAGGAAGGCTCCTCGATCCAACTGTTCGGGCTCGTTGAGCAGTCGAAGCATGGCTACAACGCCGTGGTCACTGCGCACGCCCTGATCATGATCTTCTTCATGGTCATGCCGGCCATGATCGGCGGCTTCGGCAACTGGTTCGTGCCGCTGATGATCGGCGCGCCGGACATGGCCTTCCCGCGGATGAACAATATTTCGTTCTGGCTGCTGGTGGCCGCCTGGATCCTGCTGCTGGTCTCGATGTTCGTCGACGGAGGCCCGGGTAAGGGCTTCGGTGGCGGCTGGACGGCTTATCCGCCGCTCTCGACCACCGGCCACGCCGGTCCGTCGATGGACGCCGCCATCCTGGCGCTCCACCTCGCCGGCGCCTCGTCGATCCTCGGTGCGATCAACTTCATCACCACGATCTTCAACATGCGCGCGCCGGGCATGACCCTGCACCGTATGCCGCTGTTCGTGTGGTCGGTGCTGGTCACCGTCTTCCTGCTGCTGCTCTCGCTGCCGGTTCTGGCTGGCGCGATCACCATGCTGCTGACCGACCGGAACTTTAACACCCACTTCTTCGATGCGGCCGGCGGCGGCGACCCCGTCATGTACCAGCACCTGTTCTGGTTCTTCGGTCACCCGGAAGTGTACATCCTGATCCTGCCGGGCTTCGGCATCATCAGCCACATCGTCTCGACCTTCTCGCGCAAGCCGGTGTTCGGTTATCTGGCCATGGCCTACGCCATGGTGGCCATCGGCTTCATCGGCTTCGTCGTGTGGGCCCACCACATGTACACCGTGGGCATGAGCATCAATCTGCGCGCCTACTTCGTGGCCGCCACGATGGTCATCGCGGTGCCGACCGGCGTGAAGATCTTCTCCTGGATCGCCACGATGTGGGGCGGCTCCATCGACTTCAAAACCCCGATGCTCTGGGCGATGGGCTTCATCTTCCTGTTCACCGTGGGCGGCGTCACCGGCGTGGTCCTGGCGAACGCCGGCATCGACTACACCCTGCACGACACCTATTACGTCGTGGCGCACTTCCACTACGTGCTGTCGCTGGGCGCCGTCTTCGCGATCTTCGCGGGCTTCTACTACTGGTTCGAGAAGATCTTCGGCGTGAAGTACCGCGAGTGGCTGGGCCAGCTGCACTTCTGGGTCATGTTCGTCGGCGTGAACCTGATCTTCTTCCCGCAGCACTTCCTTGGCCTGCAAGGCATGCCGCGCCGCTACATCGACTATCCGGAAGCGTTCACCCTCTGGAACCATGTGTCGTCGATCGGCTACCTGGTGACCCTGGCTGCGGTCGGCATCTTCCTGGTCGTGCTGCTCGACGCGATGCTCTTCCGCCGCAAGGCTGAAGCCAATCCGTGGGGCGAGGGCGCGACGACGCTGGAGTGGACCCTGTCCTCGCCGCCGCCGTTCCACCAGTTCAACGAACTGCCGGTGGTCAAGCCGGACCTCCACTAGGTCCCGGCTCCCTAAAGACCTCTGTGGGGCGCGGGCTGGGACATTCCAGCGCGCGCCCTTCGGTCGTTTTGAGAGTATTGTAATGGCCATGTCGCCAGCCGTTCCACGCTCCAGCGCGCCCCCGCGGTGGCAGGACTACGTCCAGCTGCTGAAGCCGCGGGTCATGTCGTTGGTCATCTTCACCGCCATCACGGGGCTGGTCTGCGCCAACGCGCCGATCAATCCGGTGCTGGCCGGGGTCGCGATCTTCTGCATCGCTGTCGGGGCCGGAGCGTCGGCCGCGTTCAACATGTGGTACGACGCCGACATCGACGCCAAGATGCGCCGCACCCGCGCGCGCCCGGTGCCGGCCGGCAAGGTGCAGGGCGCCGACGCCCTCGCCATGGGCGCGGTGCTGTCGCTGTTCTCGGTGATGCTGCTGGGCATGACCACCAACTGGCTGGCCGCGGGCCTGCTGGCCTTCACCATCTTCTTCTACGCCGTCGTCTATACGATGTGGCTGAAGCGCTCGACGCCGCAGAACATCGTCATCGGCGGCCTCGCGGGCGCGCTGCCGCCGGTGATCGGCTGGGCCGCGGCGACGGGAACCGCGCCGCTGAACGCCTGGCTGCTGTGCGCGATCATCTTCATGTGGACGCCGCCGCACTTCTGGGCGCTGTCGCTCTACACCAGCGAGGACTACCAGAAGGCCGGCGTGCCGATGATGCCGGTCACCGCCGGCGCGGCTTCGACCCGCAAGCAGATCCTGATCTACAGCCTGCTGTTCGTGCCGCTGTGCATCGTCCCGGCGTTCACGGGCCTCGGCGGCATGACCTATCTGGCGGTCGCGGCTCTTGGCGGCCTGGTGTTCCTGATCTTGGCCTGGCGCGTGTTCCGCAGCCGTGCGGGCGAGACCGGCGGCCAGCGCAACGACGATGGCCTCTATGACGTCAAGGCCAGTTCGAAGGACGCGCGCAATCTGTTCGCGTTCTCGATCCTCTACCTGACCCTTCTGTTCGCGACCCTGCTGGCCGAGCACCTGCTCGACCTGCCCGCCGTCGGAGTATTCTAGTGAGCGAGCCCACCCCCGATCCGACCGTCGAAGCCCGCGCCCGTCGCGGCCGCAACATCGCATTGGCGCTGGGCCTGGTCCTGTTCGTCGTCCTGGTCTTCGTCGTGACCGTGGTGCGTCTGGGAGGCAGTGTTGCCCACCGGCCCTTCTAAGCCCGAGCGCACGCCGCTTCAGAAGCGCAACCGCAAGGTCGCCCTGATCGCGGCCGGCGGTTTCGTCGCCATGGTCGGCGCCGCGTTCGCCTCGGTGCCGCTCTACAAGGCCTTCTGCCAGGTCACCGGGTTCGACGGCACCGTGCGCAAGGCTGAGGCCGCGCCGGACAAAGCGCTGGATCGCAAGCTGACGATTCGCTTCGACGCCAACATCCGCGAGCTGCCCTGGACCTTCACCGCCGAGCAGGTGACCCAGGAAGTGAAGATCGGCCAGACGGGGCTCGCCTTCTTCAAGGTGACCAACAACAGCGACCAGCCGCAGACCGGCCGCGCGATCTACAACGTCGTGCCCGAATCGGCCGGCGCCTATTTCCAGAAGCTCGAGTGCTTCTGCTTCTCGGATCAGACGATTCCGCCGAAGACGACCATCGAATTCCCGGTCGTCTACTTCGTCGATCCGAAGTTCGCGGACGACTTCGAGACCAAGGGCAAGGGCGAAGTGACCTTGTCGTACACCTTCTTCCCGTCGGTGGAGGCCCAGCGCGGCGAAAAGCGCGCGGACGCCACGCCGTCAAAGCACTCTTCCGCCCTTGGCGTTCCGGCCAAGGCGGGGCTATAGCACACGCGAATTGTCATTCGCCGGTCCGAGAGAGGGGCTGGCGTCTGTAGGATCTGAGAGGGGTTAGGACCGAAATGGCCCACGGCGAAGTTAAGCACGACTACCACCTGCTGCCGCCCAGCCCGTGGCCGCTGGTCGGGTCGCTGTCCGCGACGATCATGGCGATCGGCGGGGTGATCTGGATGAAGGGCATGTTCGGCCTTCCCCAGCACTTCCCGTGGGTGTTCTTCGCCGGCCTCGCTGGCGTGCTGTACACGATGTACGGCTGGTGGTCGGACGTGATCAAGGAATCGAAGGCGGGCGACCACACCCCCGTCGTCTCGATCGGCCTGCGCTACGGCATGATCATGTTCATCGCTTCCGAAGTGATGTTCTTCGTCGCCTGGTTCTGGATCTTCTTCGAGATGGCCCTGTTCCACGGCCACCGGACCCTGTCCTCGATTGAGGAAGTCCGTCTGGCCTGGGCCACCTGGCCGCCGGCCGGCATCGAAACGGTTCCGGCCTGGAACCTGCCGCTGCTGAACACCCTGATCCTGCTGCTCTCGGGCACCACGGTCACCTGGGCGCACCACGCGCTGCAGCAGGGCGACCGCAAGGGCACCAAGATCGGCCTGATGCTGACCATCGCGCTCGGCGCCGTCTTCACCATGGTGCAGGTCTACGAGTACCACCACATCCTCGAGCACAAGTACTTCTTCGGCGGCGAGGGCGCGGAGAACTCCGGCCTGTACGGTTCGTCGTTCTTCATGGCGACCGGCTTCCACGGCTTCCACGTCCTCATCGGGACGATCTTCCTGGCCGTCTGCCTGATCCGCCTGCTGCGCGGCGGCATGAGCCCGCAGAAGCACTTCGGCTTCGAAGCCGCCGCCTGGTACTGGCACTTCGTCGACGTCGTCTGGCTCTTCCTGTTCGCCTTCATCTACGTGGTGTTCGGCGGGGCGGGCCACTAAGGCCCGCCGATATGGACAGCTCCAATCCGCTGCTGGCGGGCCTCCGCGGCCGCTGCCCGAACTGTGGAGAGGGGCGTCTGTTTCAAGGCTTTCTGACCGTAGCCCCCGCCTGCGAGCGGTGCGGCTACGATCTGGCCAAGGCCGACTCTGGAGACGGTCCCGCGGTCTTCGTGATCCTGATCGCGGGCTTCCTCTGCGCCTTCGCCCTGCTCTTCACAGAGCTGATGTTCTCGCCCCCGATCTGGGTGCACTTCGTCATTTTCCTCCCCCTGACGCTTGTCGTCTGCCTCGGCCTGCTGCGCCCGCTGAAGGGGCTGATGCTGGCGGCCCAGTTCGCCAACAAGGCGTCGGAAGCCCGCCATGACTGATCGCGCCCGGCGCTTCCCGGTCGGCCTGACGATCGCCACCGCGATCTCGCTGGCCATCCTGCTCGGCCTGGGCGGCTGGCAGATGCAGCGGCTGCACTGGAAGGAAGCCCTGCTCGCCCGCGTCGCGGCCCTGCAGGCGGCTCCCGCCACGAGCGGCGAGGCGGCCCTGGAACGCATGTCCGCCGGCGCCGACCTCGACTTCTCCCGCGTCCGGCTCGTGTGCCCGGGCCTCAGCAGCGCGCCGTATCTCGAGCTGTATTCGGTTCGGGAAGGCAATGCCGGCTCCCGGCTGATCTCCGCCTGCCGCGTCGCCAGCGGCCGCTACCAGAGCATCCTCGTCGACCGGGGCTTCGTCCGTGACGACATCTCGGCCCGGCCGCGGGTCAATGTCTCGGATTTGGCCCCCGTCGAGGTGGTCGGCGTGCTGCGCGTTCCCGAGGCCGGCAACCGGTTCAGCCCGCCCAACGACGTGGCCGGCAATCGCTGGTACGTCCGCGACGTCGCCGCCATGGCGCAGGCCCTGAAGGTCGACGCCCCCGCGCCGCTGTTCCTGATGGCCGAGACCTCGTCCAACCCCGACTGGCCGGCGCTTAATCCGGCCCCGCTGCCGGCGGAAATCTCCAACCGTCACCTCGAATACGCCCTGACCTGGTTCGGCCTTGCCGCAGCCCTGGTCGGCGTCTATGCCGCCATGCTCTGGCGGAAACGGAAGTCCTGATGCGGTACGTCTCTACGCGGGGGCAGTCGCCCTCGGTCGGCTTTGTCGATGCGGTCCTGGCGGGCCTGGCCCCGGATGGTGGACTCTACGTCCCGCAGGAGTGGCCGAGCTTCACCCGCGATGAGATCGCCGCCTTCGCCGGCCGCCCCTACGCCGAGGTCGCGACCGCAGTCCTGGCCAAATTCGTCGGCGACGAGATCGACCGCGAGACCCTGGCTGAGATGTGCGCCGAGGCCTATGCCAGCTTCACCCACGCGGCGGTCGTGCCGGTGCGTCAGATCGCGCCGGGCGGCTTCATCGCCGAGCTGTTCCATGGCCCGAGCCTGGCCTTCAAGGACGTGGCCATGCAGCTGCTGGCCCGCCTGTCGGACCACGTGCTGGGCCAGCAGAACCGCACCCAGACTATCCTTTGCGCCACCTCCGGCGACACCGGCGGCGCGGCGGTCGAGGCCTTCCGCGGCCGCGGCAACACCAAGATCGTCGTGATGTTCCCGGACGGCCGGATCTCCGAGGTCCAGCGCCGCTTCATGACCACGGCCGAAGAGGACAATGTCCGCTGTGTGGCCGTGGCCGGCGACTTCGATGACTGCCAGGCGATCCTCAAGACCTCGCTGTCCGACGCCGCGCTCAAGCAGTCGGTCGGGCTGTCGGCGGTCAACTCGATCAACTTCGCCCGCATCGTCGCCCAGAGCGTCTACTACTTCACCGCCGCGGTAGCGCTGGGCGCGCCGCACCGGCCGGTGTCGTTCGCGGTCCCGTCGGGCAACTTCGGCGACGGCTTCGCTGGCTATGTCGCCAAGCGCATGGGGCTGACCATCGACCGCATCATCGTGGCGACCAACTCCAACGACATCCTGGCTCGCGCCTTCGAGGACGGCCGCTATGTGCGTGGCGTCACCGCCCCGACCCAGTCGCCGGCCATGGACATCCAGTCGGCCTCGAACTTCGAGCGCCTCTATTTCGAATGTGTGCGTCGCGACGGCGTCGAGACCGCCCGCGCCTTCGCCGCCTTCGCCGAGACCGGCGGCGTCGACATCCCGCCCCAGGCGCTGGCCGCTATGCGCGAGACCTTTACGGGCGTGACGGTGGGCGAGGGCGACACCACCCGCACCATCGTCGCCACCCTGCGCGAGACCGGCGAACTGATCGACCCGCACACCGCCGTCGGCGTGTCGGGCATGCAGCGGGCCCGCGGCGCGACCAGCGCGCCGATCGTGGTGCTGTCGACAGCGCACCCGGCCAAGTTCCCGGAGACGGTCGAGGCCGCCACCGGCGAGACCCCGGTGATGCCGCGCACCGCCGCGCATCTGGCCGGCAAACAGGAACGTTTCGACCGCCTGCCGGCTGACGCCGAGGCCATCAAGGCCTATGTCAGGGCCTTTGCGGAAGGCTGAGGCTCTGCCCAACATCCATAAGCTGAAGAACGGGGTCCGGGTCGTCTGCGACCCGATCGACGGACTTGAGACCCTGGCGCTGTCGGTCGTCGCCGGCCGCGGCGCACGCTCCGAAGACGAGGCCCGTTCCGGCTGGTCGCACCTGCTCGAACACATGGTGTTCAAGGGGGCCGGCGATCGCTCGGCTCGCGACATCGTCGAGGTGATCGAGGCCGAGGGCGGCCAGATCAACGCCGCCACCGGCTATGAGCGCACCAGCTTCCAGATCCGCGCGCTTAAGGGCGGGCTGGACCTCGGCAGCGCCGTGACCGCCGATCTCGTCCTGCGCCCGACCATGGACGCCGGCGACCTCGCCCGCGAGATCCAGGTCGTCGGCCAGGAGATCGCCGAGGCCGCCGACACCCCCGACGACCACGTCTTCGAGATGGCCCAGGACGCAGCCTTCAACGGCCAACCGCTGGGCCGGCCGATTCTTGGCACCGACGAGTCCATCGGCCGCGCCGCTCCGGCCACCCTGTCCGCCTGGCGCAGTGCGCTCTACGCGCCCGACGCGCTGGTGATCTGCGCATCCGGCGCCGTCGACGAAGACGAACTGCTGGCCCTGGCCGAGCGCGACTTCGGCGACGCGGTCGGGCAGGGGGCGAGCGAGCCGGCCCCGGCGGCTTTCGTCGGCGGCGTACGCAATACGCCCAAGGCGCTGGAGCAGGCCAACCTGGTCTTTCTGTTGCCGGCCGTCGGCGTGCGCGACGAGGCCTACTTCGCGCTGCGGCTCTACGCCGAGATCCTGGGCGGGGGCATGGCCTCGCGGCTGTTCCAGGAGGCGCGCGAGAAGCGCGGCCTGGCCTATGCGGTCGACGCCTATTCCGAGACCTATGCCGACACCGGCGTGCTTGGCGTCTTCGCCGGCTGTGCGGCCAAGGACGCCGCCGAGCTGGCCAAGGTCGCGGCCGAGGAGATCAAGGGCATGGCCGCGGGCGTGCAGGCGGCCGAATTGGCCCGCGCTAAGGCGCAGCTCAAGGCCTCGATGTTCATGGCTCGCGAGCAGCCGCTGTCGCGGGCCGAGCAGGCGGCGGCCCAGGTGCTGCTGTTTGACCGCACCCTGCCGCCAGCCGAGCTGGCCGCCCAGATCGACGCCGTCGAGGCCGCCGACATCGCCCGCCTGGGCGCGCAGATGCTGGCCCCGCGTGCGGCGGCGGCGAGCATCCTGGGGCCCAAGGGCGCGATGAAGGCCGGCGAGGCGTTCCAGCGGGCCTTGTTCGGCTAGTACATCGGCCTCTCTTGACGGATTCCGCGCATCCCGCGACGTTCCGCCCATGGCCTTGTTGGACTGGATCGCGCCGGAGAGCGGCCTTCGTATCGAGGGCGACGGCGTGCGCCTGCGTCCGCCGCGCGCCGCGGACTTCGCCGAGTGGCGAGAACTGCGCGCGCAGTCCAAGGATTTCCTGCAGCCCTGGGAGCCGACCTGGCCGGCCGACGATCTGACCCGTGCGGCCTTCCGCCGCAGGCTGACCGCCTATGCGCGTGATCGCGAGGCCGGAACCGCCTATCCATTCTTCGTCTTCCGCACGCGGGACGACGCCCTGACCGGCGGGATCACGCTTTCCAACGTCCGGCGCGGCGTCGCGCAGATGGGATCAGTCGGCTACTGGTGCGGCCAACCCTTTGCGCGGCAAGGGCAAACGCTTGGCGCCGTGCGCGCCCTGACCGTCTTCGCCTTCCGCACGCTCGCCCTGCACCGGTTGGAAGCGGCCTGCCTGCCCAGCAACGAGCCCTCGCGACGCCTCCTCAACCGTGCCGGGTTTCGCGAGGAAGGTCTCGCCCAGGCTTATCTGAAAATTAACGGCGTCTGGCGAGATCATGTGCTGTTCGGCCTTGTCTCCCCGCTGCGGGCGCACGAGGGCCCGGACGAAGGAGTGTCTGTTTAGCGCTCGGCTGTCGTGGGCCGATCCGCTCTGCGGCGCGTTGGCCGGAAATGTCTTGAGACGATGCCGAACGATCGTTGGAGCTGGGACGCAACCGCGACCTTGGAGGCGCTAGGCGCCGCCGATGTGGCCCTATGGCTCTGGGAACCTGAGAAAGACCGCCTGCATCTGACCGGCGCCTCGCGCGCCTTGGGTCTGGGACCGCTTGCGCCTGAGTGTTCGTCGGCGGCCATGCGCGCCCTGGCCTTGCCGCCGGATCGGGCGCTGGCGGAGGACGTGCTGCGCGTTCAGGAGCCTGGCACCGAGATCTCCGTCCGCCTGCGCATGCGCGGCGGCGGGGTCTGCATCTGGCGCGGGGTCTGGCTCGAGGAGGGCTTGCGCGCCGCCGGCGTCGTCGCGCCCGAGGCCAAGTTCGCCGCCTCCGACCAGGACGGGCTGACCGGCCTGCTCGACCGCAAGAGTTTCGTCGCCCGCGCCCGCGAGCGCCTGGCCCATCCCGGCCAGCACGAACTGGTGGTGGCCGACCTCGACCGACTTCGCCGCCTGAACGAGGCGCTGGGTCATGAACGCGCCGACCTGGTGCTGGCCGCGCTCGGCTCGCGGCTGGCGGCCGCCTTCCCACCGCACGCGCTGCTGGCGCGGGTCGGCGAGGACGAGTTCGCCGTACTGACCACGATCAGCGCCATGCCGGCCGCAGAGACCCTGCGCCAGGCGCTGGAGCAGCCGCTGCGCGTCGCCGGCTTCGACATCCACCCCACCCTCTCGATCGGCGCCGTCGAGGCGACCGGCGGCGAGGATGCGCCGGAGGCCGCCGAACTGCTGCGCCGCGCCGAGTTGGCCGTGGAGGCCGCCAAGAGCGGCGGCCGCGGCGGCGCGGCCGCCTATGGCCGCAGCCTGGAGAGCGACGGGCTCTCGCGCCTCGCGCTCGAGAGCGACCTGCGCGGCGCGCTGGGCCGCAACGAGATCGTACCTTTCTATCAGCCCATCGTGCGGCTCTCGACCGGCGCCCTGTCCGGCTTCGAGGCGCTGGTCCGCTGGCGTCACCCGCGCCGCGGTCTGCTGACTCCCGACCAGTTCCTGCCGCTCTGCGAGGAAATGGGGCTGATGAGCGAGCTCGGCGCGCTGATGATGCGCCAGGCCGGTTCCCAGCTCGCGCGCTGGCGGCTCGACCATCGCGCCGCCGGCGAGCTGACCGTGGCGGTGAACCTCTCGACCGGCGAAATCGACCGCCCCGACCTGATTTCAGACGTCCTGGAGATCCGGCGGGAGACGGGCCTGCCGCCCGGCGCGCTGAAGCTGGAAGTCACCGAAGGCGACGTCATGCGCGATCCCGACCGCGCGGCCGTCATCCTGCACAAGCTGCGCGAGGCGGGCGCGGCCCTGGCGCTAGACGATTTCGGCACCGGCTTCTCGTCGCTCAGCTACCTGACCCGCCTGCCGTTCGACACCTTGAAGATCGATCGCTACTTCGTGCGCACCATGGCGACCAACGAAGGTTCGGCGAAGATCGTCTCGTCGGTGGTCAAGCTCGGCCAGGACCTGGCGCTGGAAGTGGTCGCCGAGGGCGTCGAGAACGCCCAGATGGCCCGCCAGCTGCTGTCGCTGGGCTGCGACTACGGTCAGGGCTTCGGCTATGCGCCGGCGCTCTCGCCGCAGGAAGCCGAGGTCTATCTCAACGAAAGCTATGTCGACGGCGCCGCCCCGGTGAAGGCGCGCGGCTAGATCCGGCCTAGGCGCGGCCGGCGGTCGAGGACAGCAGCCGCGGATCGACGCCGATCTTGGCCAGCGCCTGCGACCACTTGTGCGCATGGTCGGCCCCGAAGATCAGCGTCTCGTCGGGTTCGCAGGTCAGCCAGACATTGTCGCGCAACTCGCGCTCCAGCTGACCTGGGCCCCAGCCGGCATAGCCTAGCGCCAGGGCCGAGCGGCGCGGCGGATCGCCGTGACCGGCGATCGCCTCCAGCACCTCGCGGGTGGCGGTCAGGGCGACGCCGTCGCCGACATGCAAACTGTGCTCGCCGGCCATGTAGTCGTCGGTGTGCAGCACGAAGCCGCGCTCACGATCCACCGGCCCGCCAAGCAGCACCAGATCGGCCGGAAGCTCGATGCTGGGTTTGACGTCCAGCCGGCCGAGCAGGTCGGGCAAGGTCAGCCCCTCGACCGGGCGGTTCACGGCGATGCCCATGGCATGGCTCTCGTCGTGGGCGCAGATCAGCACCAAGGCGCGCTCGAAGCGCGGGTCGCCGATGCCGGGCATGGCGATCAGCATCTTGCCTGAAAGGAATTCGCCGTCTCCCATGCGTCGAATGTGACGCTGATCGCGGAGCTTTCAAGTCTTCACGTTACACAAGGCCGTTGATGCTTGCGCGCAGCTCGCTATCTGGTGGGGCTGAGCTGATCAGGGAGACAGATCATGACCATCAAAGTCGGCGACAAACTGCCCGCCGCCACCTTTTCCGCCGGGACCGCCGAAGGTCCCAAGCCGATGACGACGGACGAGATCTTCGCCGGCAAGAAGGTCGCGCTGTTCGCGGTGCCCGGCGCCTTCACGCCGACCTGCTCGGCCCGCCACCTGCCGGGCTTCAAGGATCACGCCGCCGACTTCAAGGCCAAGGGCGTGGACGCCATCGCCTGCGTGTCGGTCAACGACGCTTTCGTCATGAAGGCCTGGGGCGAAAGCCAGTCGGTGCTGGGCGACATCCTGATGCTGGGCGACGGCAATGGCGACTTCACCAAAGCCCTCGGCCTGGAGATGGACGCCTCGAAGTTCGGCATGGGCGTCCGCTCGCAGCGCTACTCGATGATCGTCGAGGACGGCGTCGTGAAGGAGCTCAACGTCGAAGCTCCGGGCGAGTTCAAGGTCTCGGCCGCCGACTACATGCTGGCTCAGCTCTAGGCGGTCTAGACCCTTTCCGGTTCAGGTGGAATCACCTGAACCGGACAAAAAGGGTCTATCTTCAAACATTTAGAGCGTGCCGGTCGCTTCAACCGGCTTCCACTTGAAGCTGTCACGCTCTACGCGCCTAGAGCCTCCGCGCCGACGGCTTCGAAGTCGTCGGCGCCTTCCATCACCCCCGCGGCCAGGCCAGGCGCCTGGGCCAGGACCTGGCTGGCGAACACGCGGGCCAGGGCCGGCTTGCTCTTGCTCCAGGCGTCTTGGCCGTCGGCCACGGCCTGGGCCTGGCGGGCCAGCATCCAGCCGCCGATGACGTCGCCGGCCAGCTTCAGATAGGGCGTGGCGCCGGCCAGGGCGTTGGGGCCCTTGTTCTGCAGAACCCAGTCGGTGGCGCGCTCCAGCGCCGCCACACCGGCCTCGAGATGGGCCGCCACGCCGCCGAGGGCGGGATCGCCCTGCAGCGCCTGGGCGGTGGCGTGCATCTCGGCGCAGAGCGCGTCCATCACCGCGCCGTCCTGCATGGCGACCTTGCGCCCGATCAGGTCGATGGCCTGGATGCCGTTGGTGCCTTCGTAGATCGGGGCGATGCGGGCGTCGCGGTAGTGCTGGGCCGCGCCGGTCTCCTCGATGAAGCCCATGCCGCCGTGCACCTGGACGCCCATCGAGGCGACCTCGACGCCGACGTCGGTGGACCAGGCCTTGGCGATCGGGGTCAGCAGCTCCTGGCGGGCCTTGGCGGTGGCGCGCTCGGCCTCGCTGGGGGCCAGGCGGGCCTGGTCGGCCAGCACGCCGGTGGTCATGCAGATGCCGCGCGCGGCCTCGATCTTGGCCTTCATCAGCAGCAGCGAGCGGCGCACGTCGGGGTGGCCGTAGAGCGGGGCCGGGACCTCGGCCGACCACACCGCGCGGCCCTGCTTGCGCTCCTGGGCGAAGGCCAGGGCCTGTTGGAAGGCGCGCTCGGCGATGCCGACGCCCTGGACGCCGACCTGCAGGCGGGCGGCGTTCATCATCACGAACATATGGGCGATGCCGTTGTTGATCTCGCCGACCAGCTCGGCCTTGGCGCCCTCGAACAGCATCACGCAGGTGGGCGAGCCGTGGATGCCCAGCTTGTGCTCGATCGAGCCGGCCCGCAGCTCGTTGGCGACGCCAAGGGAGCCGTCGTCCAGCACCTCGCGCTTGGTGGCCAGGAACAGCGAGATGCCCTTCACGCCGGGCGGGGAGTCGGGCAGGCGGGCCAGCACCAGGTGGCAGATATTGTCGGCCGCGTCGTGGTCGCCCCAGGTGATGAAGATCTTCTGGCCGTAGAGCTTGTAGCCGCCGTTCCCGTCGGGCTCGGCGCGGGTGGTGACGGCGGCGAGGTCCGAGCCGGCCTGCGGCTCGGTGAGGTTCATCGTCCCGGTCCATTCGCCCGAGACCAGCTTGGGCAGCACCAGCGACTTCTGACGTTCGGTGCCGTGCAGGTCGAGCGCCTCGATCGCGCCCTGGGTCAGCATCGGGCAGAGGCCGAAGGCCATGTTCGAGGCGTGGACCATCTCGAACACCGCCAGCTCCATGGCCTTGGTCAGGCCCTGGCCGCCGTGCTCGGGATCGGCCGACAGCGAGTTCCAGCCGCCGGCGACGAAGGCCTGGTAGGCGTCGGCGAAGCCCGGGGCGGCGATCACCGTGCCGTTCTCGTAGCGGGCGCCGACCTGGTCGCCCTTGCGGTTCAGCGGCGCGAGCTGCTCCTGCGTGAAGGCCCCGGCGGCCTCCAGCACGGCGGCGACCGTATCGTCATCGAGTTCGGCAAAGGCGCCGGATACCAGCGCCGGATGGCCGGCAATCTGCAGCGAAAGGGCGAGGTCACGGACGGGCGCGCGGTAGGACATGCTGAACTCCGATATGTCAGGCGTTCTTTAGGGGAGGGGAGGCGGCGCTCCAAGTGTTCACGAGTTGCAAAATGCAAGTTGGTTGCCGCGCAAGGGCTTGTGTGGTCGATTTCGGGCGTCAGGGGCGCCCTACCGCGGCCGGAGCGTGACTGTTGCGGCGGGCGAAACGGTGCGTTGCGGGACGCGGCGGCCCCCAGGCCTAGCCAGACCGGTAGAGCCAAGCCCATATGTGAATCTGGAACGCAACCGCGCCCTAGCGGCAGGTATTCGCGGGCGTCGCCCACGAACCTGCCGGAGCCGCGCAGGGCGCCCGCAGTCGCGTCGAGTAAGAGTAGATTGTCCATGTCCAAGTCCGCTCAGGCGCGCAGTCACTACAGCGCCGTCGCCATCGTCCTGCACTGGCTGATCGCCGCGGCGATCGTGTTCCAGGTGATCATCGCCTGGCGGATGGGCGGGGGGCGGACGCCCGAGGGCTTCGCCCTGGTGCAGCTGCACAAGTCGATCGGGATCACCGTCCTGCTGCTCAGCCTGGCGCGGCTGGCCTGGCGGCTGACCCACCGGCCGCCGCCGCTGCCGGCCGGCATGGCGACCTGGGAGAAGGTGCTGGCCAAGGTCGCGCACGTCGGACTCTACGTGATCATGATCGGCCTGCCGATCACCGGTTGGATCATGGTCTCGGCGAGCCGGATCCAGGTGCCGACCCTGCTCTACGGCGTCGTCCCCTGGCCGCACGTGCCGGGACTGGCGCACGTGGCCGAACCGGCCAAGAGCGCGTGGCACGGGTTCGGCGAGACCGGGCACGAGGTCCTGGCCTGGGGCGCCTATGTCCTGGTGGCGCTGCACGTGGCCGGGGCGCTCAAGCACCAGTTGTTCAGCAAGGACGAGCCGGTGCTGGCCCACATGGCGCCTGGGACCAAGCCGGGCGCGTGGCTCGACCCGCGGCTGATCGGCATCGTGGTCGCCGCCCTGGCGGTAATCGGGGCCGGCTACGCCGTGCGGCCCGCGCCGCCGGCCAGCAAGCCGCTGCCGCCTCCGCCGCTGGTCGTCGAAGAGGCGCCGGTCGAGGCGCCTGCCGCCATGCCGGTGGAAACGCCGGCCGCGCCCGCCGCCGAGACTCAGGCCGAGGCGGCCGCGCCGTCGGCCTGGAAGGTCAATGCCGGCTCGACCCTCGGCTTCGCCACCGCCTGGGGCGGCTCAGCCATCGAGGGCCGCTTCGACCGCTGGACCGCCGACATCTTGTTCAGCCCCGAAGCGCTCGACAAATCCAAGGTCAGCGTCAGCATCGACCTGACCTCGGCGGTTTCAGGCGACAGCCAGCGCGATGAGTCCCTGCAGGGCGCCGACTGGTTCGACACCGCCAGCCACGCCAAGGCGACCTTCACCGCCAGCCGCTTCGAGAAGACCGGCGAGAATCGCTATGTCGCCATCGGGACGCTGACCCTGCGCGGGGTCGCCAGGCCGCAGCGGCTGCCGTTCACGCTCAAGATCGAGGGCGACAAGGCGCGCGTCAGCGGTGTAACGACCCTGGACCGCACGGCCTTTGGCGTCGGACAGGGCGAGTGGAAGAGCACCGATCAAATCCCGGCCGAGGTGAAGGTCAGCGTCAACCTGACGGCGACGCGGCGCTAGACGCCGCCGCCCAGGCGCTGCGCGAGGGCCGACTGGTCATCCTGCCGACCGAGACGGTCTACGGGCTGGCGGGCGACGCCGGCAGCGCGGACGCCGTCGCCGCGATTTTCGAGGCCAAGGGCCGGCCGAGCTTCAACCCGCTGATCTCGCATGTCGCCGACCTGGCGGCCGCCGAGAAGATCGCGGTCTTCGACGCCCGCGCCCGCGCCTTGGCGAAGGCGTTCTGGCCCGGCCCCCTGACTCTGGTGCTACCGGTCGCCGATACCGACGCGGTCAGCGACCTGGCCCGCGCCGGCCTCGACACCGTGGCGGTGCGCGCCCCGGCCCATCCGCTGGCCCGCGCGTTGCTGGCGCGGTTCGGCGGGCCGGTGGTCGCGCCCTCGGCCAACCGCTCGGGACGGCCCAGCCCGACCAACTACGCCGACGCCATGGAAGAGACCGGCGACAAGGTCGCCGCCGCGCTCGACGGCGGCCCCTGTGAGGTCGGTTTGGAGTCGACGGTGGTGGCCCTGCTGGACCAGCCGCGGCTGCTGCGGCCGGGCTCGGTCACCCGCGAGGAGATCGAGGCGGTGATCGGCCCGCTGGCGGAAGCGCAGGCCGACGCCAAGCGCTCGCCCGGCCGGCTGGCCCGCCACTATTCGCCCAAGGCGCCGGTGCGCCTCAACGTCGCTGCGCCCGAGCCGGGCGAGGCGTACCTGGCTTTCGGGCCCGGCGAGCACCGCTGGAACCTCAGCCCGACCGGCGACCTGCGCGAAGCGGCCTCGCGCCTTTTCGCCTACCTGCGCGACGCCGACCGCACCACGCCCGCCGCCATCGCCGTCGCCCCGATCCCGCACGAGGGCCTGGGCGAGGCGATCAACGACCGCCTGAAGCGCGCGGCGGGGTTCGTCGGGTAGGGGGCGGGGTGCTTGCGATGGGCGCTCGCCCGACCAGGTCGGGGCGGCGTTGGGCTGGATTGCCAAGACAGCTATGCGCCAGGGTCGGACATTGGCGGCACCAGCCGTGGCCGCAGAAACTCGGGTCGCGCTCGGAGCCTTCGGGGTGTTCGCGACCGAGACCAGCGTGTTCAGCGCGGCGTCAGCGTGCTCCTTCGCCATCTCGGCGATGTCACGCTTAGCCTGCGCGACAGCGCCTTTCTTCCGCCCAGCACCGGGGCGTTTGCCGCCGTGCGCGGCCATCTTGATTTCCTTGATTGTTATTCAAGCCGCGCCAATGCATGTGTTGCGTTACGGCAACACTCGGCGCGGAAGTCGCCAACTTGTTAACGCCAAGTTAACGAAGGCGTGGATTGCAGCGATTTCAATTTAGGCGAGCTCAGCCGTTGGCCCTATATTGGGATTACCGAACCGCCCGTCCGGCAAGATCGAAGCGGTTCGGCACCACACAAACCAAGCAAGGTCTGAACATGAACTCTCTACCGCCCTACGGGTCTTCTGCCAACCGTACTTCGATGGTTGGCTTCATCGTACGCATCGAGATGCACGCCGCATCCTACGATGAGTACGAGGCTCTTCACGAAGCCATGCGCGATGTTGGCTTCTACAAATACATCGTCAGTGACGACGGCCGCGTCTTTCACCTGCCCGACGCTGAGTACTACGGCCTGTCCTACGGTCCTCATACCGACGTGCGCGACAGGATGATGCTGGTGGCCGACAGCGTGAAGCCCGGCTCGTTCGTTCTGGTTACGCAATCTGACGGCATTGCCTGGAAGCTTCCGCTCGCCAGCTAAATGGCCCCCGGCCGCGAGGTCGGGGGCACTCTCCCTCCAAGGAGAACGCCTTGGCAACACTCCTTGGTCGCAGAACGCCGCTCTGCTAACCTGGGCCTTATGCCAAAGCCCAAGCACCCAACTCAGACTGCGTCGACAAACCCGGCGGAGATTGTCGAGATCAAGGAGCGACGCCTGAACTATCGGAGTACCTACGATGGTGCTGCCGCCGACGGAAAAGCGCGCGCGCCGTTCAAGGACCGCACCGAGGCGAAGTTCATCGCGGAGAAGCGAGAGGCCGGCTTCACCGACGAACAGATCGTGAAGATGCTCGGCCGGACGGTCGAGTTCATTCGCCGCCCCGATCATGTCGATGACAGCAATTCTGTGGCCGCGCCTCAGGTCGTCGACGAGGTTACGTTCTCAGTGACCCGCCGCATCCCCGTCATCACTCCAGAGGAGCGCAGGCAGCGCGATCGGGCCGCTCGTAAGTCCACGACTTGGCGGCCCGGCCAGGGGTAGCTTCTGAAACGAAATACCCCGCCGGGTGGGGCGGGGTTCTCTGGGCGCGCAAAAAGCGACCATAACAACAACTATGGGTGGTTTGCCCGGAAACCGCAACAATTTGTGCTTAGTCAGACAACCTTGCCAAATTGGCGAGCGAAACTACTCGCTGACCGTTCTTTTGGATCGGCCCAGCCGCTGCCCAAGCTGCCTCGCCTTCGCCGTCGAAAACGATCTCAGCCTCTTCGTTCGAGATGATGCGAAGCACTACGAGCCTGTCACACGTCGCGTACATGGCGACTGACTTTCCTCTCGTCAGCTTGATCTGAACCTGCCGCCCCGTTTGGTCGACGGCGTCATGCCCTGGATGGGAGGCGGGATGCAGCGTGAGACCAAGAGCTTCGGCGGCAAGGACTTCACCGATCGAGCCGACAAGATGGCCGTCAGGTGTGAACTTCCTCCCCGGATATGCAGCTTCCAGCTCACCGACCGCTCGGTAAATCGCTGATACCGGCTCTGGCAGTTTCAGCCGTCGGTTGCCCACTTGAGCCGGGCTCCCATCAAGGGGAGCCAAGGCGATAGAGATTGCTTTTGCAGGCTCTGCGGGCGTGACCGGCCCCGGCTGAGCCAGGTCAATGGTCACCTTCAAGCCTCTGCTGCTCTGAAGGTCGTGCCAAGCGGCTTGGGCACCATCCAACGGCTTGAAGCCATGCGTGGGCCGGCCATCCCTTCCGGTCGACATCTTCCGCCAAACACCTACGCGGCCATTCACCTCCAAGGAGATGTCTGCACCGGGCTCGATCGACTTCAACAGATCAGTCAGGGGCCCAGCCGGCCACACGTGGTTGATCCACAGGGCGTGATCCCGAACCTCGACAAGTGCAGCGTACATTGGTCCCCGCGCTCTTTAGATCCGAACCGCTCCAAGGTAGACGCCGGTCAAGTCGAGCGCAAAGCCAAGCTCGGTTGCCATGGCCTTGGATGTCCGTAACGAGCCCAACTCAGTCTATCGCGCACGACCAGCGGGGCAGCCGTTCAGCGGCCTACTTTCGAAGGTCGCGAGCGCAGCAGCGCCGCCCGCCCCGGCCCCCCCTCAGGTGTTTCCCCGCCGAACGTGGGGGCGCGGCGGGATAGCCCTGCGGCGACGAGGGCCGAAGCTGGCGGCGATGTCGGATGAGGCCAACCACCGCTTTCGCCTGGGCAGTCTCGTCAAGCTGCTGTTGCTGGCGGCTGGGGCGGTGGCGCTGTTGGTCGCGGCGGCGATCGCGGCCTATGTCTGGAAGGGCTCGCACCCGTCGTTCCTGGCGCCGCAGCCGCGCGCGGCGCACGCCAAGTTCATGGCTTCGGGCCTGACGCTGCACACCCCGCCCGGCGCCGGGCCGTTTCCGACCGTGCTGCTCGTCCCCGGCTGCGGCGGCATCAGCAACGGCCGCGGCCCCAATCCGATCATGGACGAGTATGCGCAATCGGCCCTGCAGGCCGGCTGGGCGGCGGCGGTGCTCGACAGCTACGGGCCGCGCGGCTGGGATCCGGAGTGGGCGCGCCGGCGGGTCTGCGCCGGGGCGCGGCTGCAGGGGCTGTTTCGCACCGCCGACATCCTGGCCGCCCTGGACCTGCTGGCGCAGGATCCGCGCGTCGACCACCGCCACGTGCGCGTCGCCGGCTGGAGCCATGGCGGCTGGGCGCTCGGCGACCTAGTCACCCTGCATGGCGATGAGGACTTCCAGCAGACCATGGCCGGGGTCGAGGCGATCCGCCTGACCTATCCGTTCTGCGCGCCGCCGGCTCGCGGCGGGCGCCGCGGCTGGACCTGGAGCGGCGGCGTCGACCTGGTGATGGCGCAGCGCGACGTCGTCCAGCCCCCGGCCGGCTGCACGCGCCTGATCGAGCGGGCGAAGGCCGCCGGGGCCAAGGTCACGGTCATGACGGTTCCCGGGGTCACCCACGCCTTCGACGAGCGGGTCCAGTCCCCGGACTCGGCCTTCCGCTTCGATCCCGCCGCCACCGCCAAAGTCCACCAGCAGTTCATCGGCTGGCTGCAGACCCCGGCGCGCTAGGCGACCCGCGCCTTACTCCGCGTAGACCGCCCGCTCGAAGGCTTCGAAGGCGGCCAGCATGCCGGGGTCGGCGAAGGGAAGGAACTGGCCGCAGAGCATGCCGGCCACGCCGCTGGCCGGGTCGGCCCAGTAGTAGCAGTTGGCGAGACCGCCCCAGGCGAGGCTGCCGGCGCGGCGCATGCCGGGGACGTCGGCCTCGTTGCGCAGGAAGCCCAGGGTCCAGGTCTTGGGCGTGCCGGGCATCGGGCGGAAGTCGAGGCTGATCGGGGCCATGGCGGTGGAAAGGTCGCCGGCCGGGATGGCGCTGTCGGCCTCGCGCAGCCAGGCGAGCGTCCTTGGCCCCAGCACGCCGGCGCCGTCACCCGCGAGCACGGCGCGGAGGAACTTCAGGTAGTCGGGCGCCGTCGAGCGCAGGCCGCCGCCGCCATAGTAGATCGGCGACGAGGGCAGGTGCGGCGCGGGGATGAAGGCGCCGTCGGGCGCGTGGTGGTGCATGCCGGCGGCGCGCGCCTCGAGCTGCGGCGTGGCGACGAAGGCGGTGTCGCTCATGCCGAGCGGGCCGGTGATGTGCTCGGCGACATAGGCGTCGAGGCCCTGGCCGCTCGCCTGCTCGACCAGCCAGCCGACCGCGTCGATGCCGATGCCGTACTGCCAGCCCGCCCCCGGATCGAAGGCCAGCACCGGCGCGCCCGGCGCGCTCTCCATCAGGCTGCCGCCGACGTGGGCGTAGTAGCGGGCGAGGTCGGCGTGGAAGAAGTCGTAGGCCAGGCCCGAGGTGTGGGTCAGCAGGCGGCGCAGGGTCAGCGGCGTGCGGGCCGGGCGCAGGCGCGGGGCGCCGTCGGGCCCGAAGCCCTCCAGCACCTGCGGCGCGGCGAGGTTGGGCAATCGCTCGCCGACCGGCGCGTCGAGCTCGAGCACGCCGCGCTCGACCAGCTGCAGCGCTGCGGCCGAGGTGATCGCCTTGGTGCATGAGGCGATCCAGAAGGTGTCGTCCGGCGACATCGGCGTCGGGTCCGCCGCGCCGCGCACGCCGGCGGCGAAGTAGCTGTCGGTCCCGTCGGCGCGGGCGACGGCGGCGGTCAGGCCCGGCGCCGCGCCCCTGGCCACGGCGTCGTCGAGCAGCGCCTGTATCGTCTGCGAACCCATGTTTCCTCCCCGGCCTCTCGTGAGGCTCTCGTCGCCCGTCAGCGGGGCCGATGATCGGGAGGCTGTCAACGGCCTAGTCGCGGGAGACGGGTGGCGAGGCGACATTGCGCTCAGTAAGAATTCGCTATGGCCGATCTCGCAGATTCCCGTGAAGCGTTGCGCATCGCCATCGCGCAGACCCCGGTGGGCTTTGATCCGCGCGCAAACGGCGCGGCGATCCGCGCCCAGATGCGGCAAGCCGCCGAAGCCGGCGCCAGGCTGATCCAGTTCACGGAAGGCGCGATGTCGGGCTATCCGTCGGGCGAGGGCAAGCGCGTCCTGGCCGGATGGGATGTCGACTGGGCGGTCCTCCGCGACGAACTGGAGGCCACCTCCGCTCTGGCGGCCGAGCTTGGCCTGTGGGCGGTGGTCGGCGCGAACCATCCGCTGACGCCGCCCAATCGGCCGCATAACAGCCTCTACGTCATCTCTGACCGGGGCGAGTTGGTCGGCCGCTACGACAAGCGGCTGCTGTCCTATACGGAAGTCACCGACTGGTACGTTCCAGGCTTGCGCTTGCTGACCTTCGAGGTGGACGGCTTTCGCTTCGGCTGCCTGCTCTGCATCGAAATCCAGTTTCCCGAGCTCTTCGTCGAGTATGCCGCCGAGGGCGTCGATGTCGTGCTGCTCTCGACCTTTTCGCGTGACCCGATGTTCGCGCTCCAAGCACAGGGCCATGCCGCGTGCGGCGCCTTCTGGCTGGGGTTTTCCGTGCCCGCGCAATGCAGCGCGGCGGCGCCGAGCGGCCTGGTCGGGCCCGATGGCAGGTGGATATCCAAGGCGCTCCCAGATGGTCGCGGCGGCTTGGTCATCGCCGACCTGGACCGCCGCTCAGAACCGCTGCGAGGCGCCTTGGACTATGCGCGACCATGGCGGGTGCGGGCGCGGATGGGTGACCTGCATCGCGCGGCTCGCGTCGTTGACCCTCGAAGCTCGGATGTGAGCCGCTACTAGGTCTGCGTCCGCCGGCGTTGACCGTCCGTCGGCGACTTCGTAGCGTTCTCGCATGTCGACAATTGCGTGACCCTGGCGCCGTGCGCGGCGCCGACAGCCTTCACCGCGGACCGCTGGAACTGCGGCCGCCTTGCTGTGTCATGCCCGTTGAAAGACATCCCGTTGAACACGATCCCACGCATCGAACCTGAGCGTCCCGGCGACGCGACCGCCATCGGCCAACTCACCACTACGGCCTTCGCGCCGATGCCGTTCAGCGACGGCGACGAAGCCCGCGTGATCGACGCCCTGCGCGAGGCTGGAGCCCTGGCCATTTCGCTCGTGGCCGTGGACGTCGACGGGGAGGTGGTCGGCCATATCGCCTTCTCGCCGGTCCGTATCGATGGGCGTCCGGGCGATTGGTACGGGCTCGGGCCGGTCTCGGTCGCGCCGGGGCTGCAGCGGCGCGGCGTCGGCAGCGCCCTGATCCTGCAAGGCTTGGATCGCCTGAGAGAGTTGCAGGCCGGCGGCTGCGTCCTGCTGGGCGACCCGAACTACTACAGCCGCTTCGGGTTCGTGAGCGACCCCGCGCTCACCTATCAGGGCAAGCCCAATCGGTACTTCCAGCGCCTGGTTCTAGGGACTTCGGGGCGGACGGGAGATGTCAGCTTCCATCCTGCGTTTGATCCGCCGTGAGGCGCCTCAGGGCTTGAGTTGGGCGAGGTAGAGGTGGGTTTCGTTGCGCAGCGCAAAGTCGCGCAACGGCGTCAGCGCCGCCTCGACTGCGGCCAACAGCTGGTCGCGTCGGCCCGGGTCGATGACGTTGTAGTCGGAGCGGGTGCGCAGCTGCCGCACGAAGCCGCTGGCGGTCACGCGCTCGGGCCAGGCGTAGGCCTTGTGGGTCACGGGCCCGAAGAGGCCGGACGCGTCGATCAGCGCGCGAACCGGACCTTCGGGCAGATACCAGGCCTGGGGCGGGGGCCGCCAAAGGTCCGGCGCGATGTCCGCATAGATGGGCTCCAGCAGCTCCAGGACCTCGGGGGAGGGGGACAGCGGAACGTGTCCGAAGATCGCCAGCCATCCACCCGGCTGCAGAGCCGCCGCGGCCTTGGGAAAGCTGACGGTTGGTTCGATCCAGTGCCAGGCCTGCGCGGAGGCGACGAGCCGAAAACTCGCCGGGTCCGGAACGAAGGTCTCGAACTGGCCGACGTGAAAATCGACTTCGCTCAGCCGCGTCTTCGCCAGGGCGATCAGGTCGGAGCCTGGGTCGACGGCGACGATCTCCCACCCGCGGCCCAGCAGGCCGGTGGTGGCCTGGCCGCTGCCGCATCCGACCTCCAGCACCCGCTGGCCGGCGCCGCCGACGACTGCGGCCAAGTCTTCGAACAGCGCGTCCGGATAGGGTGGGCGAACGGCGTCGTACTCGGCCGCGACGACGTCGAAGGTGTCCCGCTGATCGTTCATCGCCGCCCCGCCCGCATGGCTTGAAGTAGGGCTGCCAGACAATCAGGGCGGGCAAGGGCGCGCAAGTCGGCGCGCCGCAGCGAAATGGGACTTCAAGGGCGCGGGGCGGGGGCCTAGGGTCGGGACATGACCGTTTCCGTGCCCGCCGACGTGATCTCCCGCCTCAAGGCCGTGCTCGGCGAGGGCGGCTGGAGCCAGGACCCTGAGCGGCTGGCGCCCAAGCTGGTCGAGTGGCGCGACCGCTGGCAAGGCAACACCCCGTTCCTGGCGCTGCCGAAGACCACCGCCGAGGTCGCCGCGGTGATCGGCGTCTGTGCGGAGTCCGGGACGCCGGTGGTGCCGCAGGGCGGCAACACCGGCCTGGTCGGCGGGCAGATCCCGCTGGGCGAAATCCTGCTGTCGACCGAGCGGATGCGGACGATCCGCGATGTCGACGCCTTCGACGACGTGCTGGTGGCCGAGGCGGGCGTGACCTTGCAGGCCGCGCACGAGGCGGCGCTGGAGAAGGGGCGACGCTTCCCGCTGGACATCGCCTCGCAGGGGACGGCGACCATCGGGGGGATCATCTCGACCAACGCCGGCGGCACGGCGGTGCTGCGCTATGGCAACACCCGCGAGCTGGTGCTGGGGCTGGAGGCGGTGCTGCCCAACGGCGAGATCTGGAACGGGCTGAAGCGCCTGCGTAAAGACAACACTGGCTATGATCTCAAGCAGCTGCTGATCGGGGCCGAGGGGACGCTGGGCGTGGTCACCGCCGCCAGCCTGAAGCTGTTCCCGGTGCTGGTCTCGCGCGCCACCGCCATCGCCGCGGTCGCTGATCCCGAGGCGGCGATCCAGCTGCTGGCGCGAGCCAAGGACGCGGCCGGCGGCGCGGTCGAGGCGTTCGAGCTGATGGGCCGGCGCGGGATCGACTTCGTGCTCAAGAACATCCCCAACCAGCGCGACCCCCTGAGCGAAATCCATCCCTGGTACGTGCTGATCGAGATCGCCTCGGGCGAGCCGGGCGCGGCCGAGAGCGCCATGGAACGGCTGCTGGGCGCCGCGCTGGAGGACGGGCTGGTGCGCGACGCCGCCGTCGCCCAGAGCCAGGCCCAGGCGCAGGCCTTCTGGTCGGTCCGCGAGAACCAGTCGCCGGGCCAGAAGCCGGAAGGCGCGACCTGGAAGCACGACGTCTCGGTGCCGGTCAGCCGGGTGGCGGAGTTCCTGAACCAGGCGACGGCGCGCATGGAGGCGCTGGTTCCCGGGGCCAGGGTCACCGCCTTCGGCCATGTCGGCGACGGCAACATCCACTACGATGTGATCCGCCCGGACGGCGGTGACGACGCGGCGCACTCGGCGCTGCGCAGCGAAGGCTCGCGCATCGTCCATGACATCGTCGCCTCGATGGGCGGCTCGATCTCGGCCGAGCATGGGCTGGGATCGATGAAGACCGAGGAGGCCAGGCGCTACAAGTCGCCGGTCGAGGTTGCGGCGCTCTCGGCGATCCGGCTAAGCCTGGACCCGAAGCGGATCATGAATCCGCGAGTCCATTTCTGAGTTCCCATGCTGATCGTCATCTCCCCCGCCAAGGCGCTCGATTTCACGCGACCGGACGGCGCCGCGCCGATGACGACGCCGCAGATGGCCGAGGACATCGCCGAGCTGAGCCTCACGGCCAAGAAGCTGAAGGTCGCGGACCTGAAGAAGATGATGGACCTGTCGGACAAGCTGGCCGAGCTGAATCGCGAACGGTTCGCGGCCTTCGACCCGGCGATGGAGGACGGTCTGCAGGCGGCGTTCGCGTTCAACGGCGACGTCTATTCGGGGCTGAAGGCGCGGGAGCTGAACAAGAAGGGCCTGAACTACGCCCAGAAGCATTTGCGCATCCTGTCGGGGCTGTACGGCGTGCTGCGGCCGCTGGACGCGATCCAGCCCTATCGCCTGGAGATGGGCGTGCGGATCAAGACCAAGCGCGGCGCCAGCCTCTACGATTTCTGGGGCGACAAGATCGCCGGGGTGCTGAATGAGGCCGGGGCCGGCCACAAGGACCCGACGCTGGTGAACTGCGCCAGCCAGGAATACTTCGGCGCGGTCGACCGCGCGGCGATCAAGCTGCCGGTGGTGACGGCCAAGTTCTTCGAGGAGAAGGACGGCTCATCGAAGATCATCTCGTTCTACGCCAAGAAGGCGCGCGGGCTGATGGCGCGCTACGCCATCGACCACGGCGTCGAGAAGGCCGAGGATCTCAAGGCCTTCGACGTCGAGGGCTACCGTTTCCAGAAGAGCGCTTCGAGCGACACCGAATGGGTGTTCTCGCGGCCCCAGCCTCCGCCGCCGTCAGCGGCCAAAAAGCAGAAGGACTGATCGGATGGCCGTGGACTATGGGCTGCAGGGCCATGTGGCCGTCATTACCGGGTCCACCAGCGGCATCGGCCAGGCGCTCGCCGCCTCGCTGGCCGAGCAGGGGGTGAATGTCATCCTCAACGGCTTTGGCGACCCGGCCAAGATCGAGGCCGACCGCGCCGCGCTGCAGGCGCGGACCAATGCGGCGATCCGCTATCACGGCGCGGACATGACCAAGCCAGGCGAGATCACCGACCTGATCGAGTACGCGGTGCGCGAGTTCGGCCGGCTGGACATCCTGGTCAACAACGCCGGCATCCAGCACGTCGCCCCGGTCGACGAGTTCCCGCCCGAGAAGTGGGACGCGCTGATCGCGATCATCCTGTCCTCGACCTTCCACGCCAGCCGCGCGGCGATCCCGATCATGAAGGCGCAGGGCCGCGGACGGATCGTCAACATCGCTTCGGCCCATGGGCTGGTCGCCTCGCCGTTCAAGGCGCCCTATGTCGCCGCCAAGCATGGCGTGGTCGGGTTCACCAAGGGGCTCGGCGTCGAGCTGGCCCGCACCGGCATCACCGCCAACGCCATCTGCCCCGGCTATGTGAAGACCCCGCTGATCGAGGCGCAGATCGTCGACCAGGCCAAGACCCGCGGCATCCCCGAGGACCGGGTGATGGAGGACGTGATCCTCGCCGCCCAGCCGACCAAGAAGTTCGTCGAGTACGAACACCTGGCCGGGATGCTGCTCTACCTGGTGTCCGACATGGGCGCGTCGGCGACCGGCGCGGCCATGGTGGTGGACGGCGGTTGGACGGCGACTTAGAGCCGCCGTCCCTGACAGACGCTACTTCTTGAAGGTCAGTTCGCGGGCGGTCAGGCCGCCGCGCAGGACGCGGACCTGTTCGCGCGAGACCGCGGCCTGGTTGCTCTTCGTGACGCTGCCGAAGGCCTTGGCCATGATCGCCTCGTTCTCGTCGAGGCTGCGGTCGAACACGGCCATGTTCTTGTATTCGATCATCAGGATGACGTCGGCCTCGCCGTCGCGCGGATTGTCGACAGCCAGGACCCGGTAGTCGAGGACGTCGCCGCGGGCCTTGTCGGCCTCCTGGATGTTGCGCCAGGTCGAGTTCAGGTAGGACATGTAGTCGTCGAACATGCCCGGCTTGGTCTCGATATAGGAGATCTGCCAGACCGGGCCCAGGTCGTAGGTCCTGGGGGCGTTCTGAGCCATGGCGGCGCTGCTGAGTCCCAGGGCCAGGGCGGCGGCGGCAAGAATAGTTCTCACGCAAACTCTCCTTTGTTCTTTGCGCGGGCTTGCGCGACGGGAGCTTGCTCTGCTGTATTCGAAAGAACAACGTTACTCAGGTTGTGGTGCAGCTCGCAGCGTCCACAGCACCCAGATCGAGACCGGCAGGTTGATCAGCACGGCGGTCAGCACCCCGGGAGCGTAGCCGCCGAACGCCCAGGCGGCGGTGACATGCGGCACCGGCACGTTGAGCAGCAGCACCACGGCCACGGCGCGCAGGGTGATGACCTTGGCCGAGGTCACCGAGCCCGTCGCCGCCCACGCCGCCAGCAGCCCGATGGCCAGGGTGATGGCGGTCAGCAGCAGGGCGAACACCGCCGGATCGGGCCGCCACCAGGTCAGATGGTAGCTGTCGAGCATCGCCTCGACATGGCCGCCCAGCAGGGCGTAGGCCAGCCCTTCTTCGAGGTTGTGCAGGGCGAGCGCGGCGATCAGCGCCAGCCCGGCGGTGCGGCGGCTCCCCATCCTAGTCGCCGGCGCGGGGCCCGAAGTCGGGGCTGAAGCGGATGTTGTCCTTGGCCAGGCCGTCGATCACCACCTGAGCGCCGCCGCTCTTGATCATCCATTCCAGGCGGTGGTCGCGGTACTCGCGCTTGAATAGGCCCTGACGGACCAGCTCGGCGACGTTGGGCATGGCCGCGGCGCGCGACGAGGCCGCCGCTTCCTCCGCCGTTCGGGCGACCGAGCTGCGGGCGTTGGCGCGTTCCAGCCAGGCGGCGAGACGGGTGCCCTTGTCGGGCGGCAGGCCGTGGCCGACCGAGCCGTTCAGATAGGGCGCGACGGCCAGGTCGCCCCAGCCGAAGCGCTCGCCGTTGAACCAGGTGCGATCGGCCAGCTCGTCTTCCAGCCAGGCGAACCAGCGGCGCGTCTGACTGGCGGCGCGGGCCAGCAGGGTGCGTTCCAGCTCTCCCTCGGCTCTCCGGAACCAGCGGATCTCCGACAGGCCCCAGTTGATCGCCTCGAAGTGGGTGTCCATCGCCTCTTCCAGCATCCGCACGCGGGCGCGCTCGGCGGCTCCGGCGGGCAGCAGCGGCGGGTCGGGCCAGCGGTCCTCGATGTATTCGAGGATGATGGTCGAGTCGAAAATTCGGACCTCGCCGTCGACCAGGGCCGGGACCTCGGCGCGGGGATTGGCCTGCAGGAACTCGCCGGCCGCGCCGCCGGCTCCGAGGCCGCCGGGCGTCAGGGTCTCGAACGGCTGGCCCTTCTCGCGCAGGGCGATCTTGACCTTCTGGGCGTAGGGCGACAGCGGGTGGTCGTAGAGCTTGAGCATGGCGTGGCTCCCTCCAGCGGCATGATCGAGCCGCCTTCGCGGGGCGGAAGTCAACACGAGCGCTTGACGGCCCCGGCGGAAGGCCGCTCCAGTTCGGCCAACAACTGTTTGAAAACGAGGGAGGCGCCTGTGGCCTACAAACCATTCGACCTGACCGGCAAGGTGGCGCTGGTGACCGGCGGCAACGGCGGCATCGGCTTCGGCATGGTCGAGGCCATGGCCCAGGCTGGCGCCGACATCGTCATCTGGGGCTCGAACGCCGGCAAGAACGCCGATGCGGCCGAGAAGCTGAAGGCGACCGGCGTGCGGGTGCTGACCCAGGTGGTCAACGTCGCCGACGAGGAGGCTGTGCGCGCCGGCATGGTCGAGGCGGTCAGCAAGATGGGCCGGGTCGACACCGTGGTCGCCAACGCCGGAATCGGCGGCGGCGCCAAGTCGTTCGCCGAGTTCGACACCGCCACCTATCGTAAGGTGCTGTCGGTCAATCTGGACGGGGTGTTCTTCACCTTCCGCGAGGCCTGCAAGCACATGGTCGAGCGCTCGGGCCAGGGCGATCACGGCGGCTCGCTGGTGGCGATCTCCTCGCTCTCGGCGCTGGACGGCGCGGCGCGCAACGAAGCCTATGCGGCCACCAAGGGCGCGCTGATCCCGATGATCCGGGCGATCGCCGTCGAGCACGCCCGCTACGGCGTGCGGGCCAACTGCATCCTGCCCGGCTGGATCGCCACCGACATGACGGCGGGCGCGCAGGACAACGACAAGTTCAACGACAACGTCATCAAGCGCGTGCCGATGCGGCGCTGGGGCAAGCCGGCCGACTTCGGCGGCATGGCGGTCTACTTCGCCTCGGACGCCTCGGCCTTCCACACCGGGGACTCGGTGCTGATCGACGGCGGCTACGCGATCTTCTGAGGAATGATCCTCCCCTCTTGGGGGAGGTAAGCGCGACGGAGGGGGACTGCTCTCAAGCAGCTTGAGTCAAAGTCCCCCTCAGTCAGCCATGCGGCTGACAGCTCCCCCAGAGGGGGAGCATCTGAGGTGAATGACGTCGGGTCATAGTTTCCATGGGGCTCGCCCGGCGCCATCCTCCCGGCCATAAAATTCGGGAGGATTTCGATGAGCCTGCATACTCCGCTGTGCGATCTCCTGGGTGTGAAGCACCCGATCATGCTGGCCGGGATGGGCGGCGTCTCCTACGCCGAGCTGGTGGCCGCGGTGTCCAACGCCGGCGGCTATGGCGTGCTGGGCATGGCCGGCCGCACCCCCGACTTCATCCGCGACGAGATGCGCAAGGTCAAAAGCCTGACCGACAAGCCGTTCGGCGTCGATCTGCTGGCCGCCTCGCCGGAGAGCCTGACCGCCTCGGTGGAGATCATCATCGAGGAGGGCGCCTCGTCCTTCGTCGCCGGCCTCGGCGTGCCGATGCCGATCATGGAAAAGCTCAAGAAGGCCGGCCTTAAGGTCATGGTCGTCTGCGGGGCGGTGAAGCACGCGGTGAAGGCCGAGCAGGCCGGCTGCGACGCGGTCATCTGCCAGGGCGGCGAGGGCGGCGGCCACACCGGCCTGGTCGGCACCATGCCGCTGGTGGCCCAGGCGGTCGAGGCGGTGAAGATCCCGGTGGTGGCGGCCGGCGGCCTCTATGACGGGCGTGGTCTGGCCGCGGCCCTGACCCTGGGCGCGACCGGCGTCTGGATGGGCACCCGGTTCATCGCCTCGCAGGAAGCCCATGCCGGCGAGATGTACCGCCAGGCGATCCTGGAGGCGGCCGACGAGGACACCATCCGCACGCGTTCGTACTCGGGCAAGCCGATGCGGGTGAAGAAGAACCCCTATGTCGAGGAATGGGAGACCCGTCCGCAGGACATCCAGCCCTTCCCGATGCAGGCGATGCTGTCGACCCGCGAGGGCGTGATGGGGGGCATCGGCGGCCAGCTCGAGGGCCTGGATCCCGACCGCTCGTGCTTCGCTATGGGCCAGTCGGCCGGCGGCGTGCACGAGGTGTTGCCGGCCGCGACGATCGTCGCCAACCTGATCAAGGAAGCCGAAGCGGCCATTGACCGCACGGCCAAGCTGCGCGCCGGCGTGCCGGCCTAAAACGCAAAAGAGCCCGCCCCCGGGGCTGGCGGGGACGGGCTCGGTCTTGCGGCGGAAGGGGTGTGTGCGCCTTCCGCCGGCGTTCCGGACGTTACGCTGCGACCTTGGCCGCAATCTGGGCCAGGTGGCGGCCTTGGAAGCGCGCGCCGTCCAGTTCGTTGGCGCTGGGCTGGCGCGAGCCGTCCCCCGCGGTGATGGTCGAAGCGCCGTACGGGCTGCCGCCGGTGATCTCGTCCAGCTTCATCTGGCCGGCCCAGGCGTAGGGCAGGCCGACGATGACCATGCCGTGGTGCAGCAGCTGGGTGATGGTCGAGATGATCGTCGTCTCCTGGCCGCCATGCTGGGTGGCGGTGGAGGTGAAGACGCCGCCGACCTTGCCGACCAGGGCGCCCTTGGCCCACAGGCCGCCGGTCTGATCCCAGAACGCCGCCATCTGCGAGGCCATGCGGCCGTAGCGGGTGCCGACCCCGACGATGATCGCGTCGTAGTTCGTCAGGTCCTCGACCGTGGCGACCGGCGCCTCCTGGTCGAGCTTGTAGCCCGAGGCCTTGGCGAGCTCGGCCGGCACGGTTTCCGGCACGCGCTTGATGTCGACGGTCGCGCCGGCTTCGCGCGCGCCTTCGGCCACCGCCTTGGCCATGGTTTCGATGTGGCCGTAGGTCGAGTGGTAGAGCACGAGGACTTTGGTCATCGGGAGTTCCTGCTTCGGATGAAAAGGGGCGGCCCGGACGCGGGGGGCTGCGTCCGGGCCTAGTCAGCGTCAGGCGGCGTCGACGAGGACGAGTTCGGAGTCCTCAAGGGCCGTGACGCGGATCGTCGCTTCGTCGCGGATGGCCAGGCCATCGCGGGCGTTGGCCTTCACGCCGTTGACCTCGATCGCGCCAGTGGCGGGCACGAGATAGGCGTAGCGGCCCTCGCCGAGCTGGTACTCGGTGGTCTCGCCGGCCTTCAGCGTGGCGCCGGCGACGCGGCCGTCGGCGCGGATCGGCAAGGCGCCTTCATCGCCGTCGATGCCGCTGGCCAGGGTCACGAACTTCCCGGAGCGGTCGCCCTTGGGGAAGGGCTTGGCGCCCCACGAAGGCTCGCCGCCGGCCTTGGTCGGCAGGATCCAGATCTGGAACAGCGTCGTGTCTTCGTTCTCGACGTTGTACTCGGCGTGACGGATGCCCGAGCCGGCGCTCATCACCTGCACGTCGCCCGCCTCGGTCCGGCCCTGGTTGCCCAGGCTGTCCTGGTGGGTGATCGCGCCGCTGCGAACGTAGGTGATGATCTCCATGTTCGCGTGCGGGTGCGGCGGGAAGCCGGAGTTCGGGGCGATCTTGTCGTCGTTCCAGACGCGCAGGGCGCCCCAGCTCATCCGCTTGGGGTCGTGATAGTCGGCGAACGAGAAGTGATGCTTGGCGTCGAGCCAGCCGTGGTTGGCGCCGCCGAGGGTGTTGAAGGGTCGAATGTCGATCATCTTCGGTACTCCGGGGGACGGGTTTGCTTGGGCCGTCCGTTCGAGAAAAAGGTAGCGATCCCCTGGAATTTAGAAATAGAAACGATGGAAACGGATCGTTTCCGAAATTGACATGACCAAGCTGCCCGACTTCGAAGCGTGGGCGATTTTCGCCAAGGTCGCCGAGACCGGTTCGTTCGCCCGCGCCGCCGACGAACTGGATCTGTCCAAGGCCACCGTCTCCAAGGCCGTCTCGCGCTTGGAAGCGCGCCTGGGGGCCGGACTGTTCCACCGCACCTCGCGGCGGCTGTCGCTGACCGAGAGCGGCCGCAACGCCCTGGAGCGCGCCAACCGCATCCTGGCTGAGGGCGAGGCGGTGGAGGCCGAGACGGCGGCGCAGTCGGTGATCCCGCGCGGGGTGGTGCGGCTGGCCGCGCCGGTGTCGTTCGGCCTGCTGCACATGGCCGACATCCTGCCCGACTTCCTGGCCCGCTATCCGGAGGTGACGCTCGACGTGAACCTGGCCGACCACAAGGTCGACCTGGTGGCCGAAGGCTATGACCTGGCGGTGCGTATCGCCCAGCTGCAGGACTCCTCGCTGCTGGCGCGCAAGCTCTGCGACATGCGGGTGATGCTGGTCGGGGCGCCGCACTACTTCGAGGCGTTCGGCAAGCCGCAGCATCCGCGCGACCTGACCCAGCACCGCTGCTTCACCTACGCCAACGTCGAGACGCCGGACCTGTGGCGGTTCACCAATGCGGCCGGCGAGGAGCAGAGCGTGACGGTGACCGGGCCGATGCGGGTCAACAGCTCCGAGAGCCTCAGCGCCTCGCTGCGGGCCGGGCTGGGGGTGGCGCTGCAGCCCGAGTTCATCTGTTGGCGCGACCTGCAGGAAGGGACGCTGGAGACCGCGATGTGCGACTGGCGCCCGCCGAACCCGGCGCTGCACATCGTCAGCCCGCCGGGACGGGTGCGGCCGGTGCGGGTCAAGGTGCTGATGGATTTCCTGGCCGAGCGGCTGGCCGCCGCCCCGTGGCAGACCGGGCTCTAGGCCCCGGGCGTGAACGTCGTCGGTTCGCGGTTGAAGCGCCCGAAGGTCGCGAGGCAGCCCTGCCAGACGCCCAGGTGCTGTTTCATCTCCGCGGCGTTGGTGCGCGCGCTGAGCATAGCGCCGTACATGACGTTGGCGCGGCCGTCGTCGGTCAGGTAGCCGCGGCAGGCGACCTGGCTGCGATTGAAGACGTTGATCTGCGCCAGGTTCGCGCCGCGCCGCTCGAAGGCGGTGGAGAAGGCGACCATGCCGCAGGCCTTGCCCTGGGCGTCGCAGTCGACGAACTGCGCGCCGAACTTGCCGCCGGGGGTGGCGATGTCGAGCACGACCACGCCGTCGGCGCCGCCCACGATGCTGGCCTTGGCGTCCATCGAAGCCAGCAGGCCGACCAGCGCGCCCGGATCGCGGGCGTCGAAGGCGCCGGTCGCGGCCGACTTGACCGCCGGCTTCGGGGCGGGCTTGGCCGGTTCGGCGGCGAGCGCCGGCGCGGCCGCGGCGAGGGCGAGAACTACGGCAAGGACGCGCATGCGGGCTTAGCTCCAGCGTGGAGGAGGAGGGCTAGCGTCTTCGGGCCATGGGTGACAAGCCGGGGCCTGGGGATTTAAGTGCGGCCCATGCGCCGCGTCCTGCCCATCGTCGCCGCCCTCCTGCTGGCTCCCGTCCCGAGCCTGGCGCAGGAGCGATCGCCCGAGATGCGCCAGACCCTGGTCGAACTGAGCCGGGTGCTGGGCGAAAGCCACGCGCTGCGCCAGGCCTGCGAGGGGAGCGACGACCAGTACTGGCGCTCGCGCATGAACCGCCTGGTCGAGACCGAGAGCGCCGATCCCGAGCAGGAGGCCCAGCTGAAGGACAGCTTCAACGCCGGCTTCGCCGAGGGGCGGCGGCTCTATCGTGGTTGCGACGACGGCGTGCAGCGGGCGCAGGGACTGACGGCCGCGCGAGGGCGCGAGCTGGCCACGGTGCTGTCCCACGCCCAATACCGCAGCGGGGTGGTGCAGCCGACGCCGCAAGACGAGGACGTGACGGCGGAGCCCGCTCCGCGCTAGGGTGGCGCCTGTTCTCGGGGAGGTTGTCATGGAATTGACTGCGGTCGTCGTCCTACTGATCCTGGCTTTGGTGATCCTGTTCGGGGCTATCAAGATCGTGCCGCAGGGGCGCGAGTTCACGGTCGAGCGCTTTGGCCGCTACACCCGCACGCTGGCGCCGGGCATCAGCTTCCTGACCCCCTTCGTCGAGGGGATCGGCCGCAAGGTGAACATGATGGAGCAGGTCCTGGACGTGCCCCAACAGGAGGTCATCACCAAGGACAACGCCGTGGTGAAGGTCGACGGCATCGTCTTCATCCAGGTCATGGACGCTGCGGCGGCCGCCTACCGCGTCGACAACCTCAACTACGCCATCGCCCAGCTGGCGATGACCAACCTGCGCACCGTGGTCGGCTCGATGGAGCTGGACGAGGTGCTGTCGCAGCGTGACCAGATCAACACCCGCCTGCTGCACGTCATCGACGCCGCGACCGGCCCCTGGGGCGTGAAGGTGGCGCGGATCGAGATCAAGGATCTGATGCCGGGGCCCGACATCACCAACGCCATGGCCCGCCAGATGAAGGCCGAGCGCGAGCGCCGCGCGGTGATCACCGAGGCCGACGGCGAGAAGTCCGCGGCCATCGCCCGCGCTGAGGGCGCCAAGCAGGCCGCGATCCTGGAAGCCGAAGGTCGCCGCGAGGCGGCCTATCGCGACGCCGAGGCGCGCGAGCGCGAAGCCGAGGCCGAGGCCAAGGCGACCGCCATGGTCTCGGAGGCCATCGCCCGCGGCGACGTCAACGCCATCAACTACTTCGTCGCCCAGAAGTACGTCGAAGCCTTCGCCAAGCTGGCCGACAGTCCGCAGCAGAAGACCGTCATTGTGCCGGCGGAGATGTCGGCGCTGGTGGGCTCGCTTGCCGGGGTCGGCGAACTGGTGAAGACGATCCGCACCGACGACCCGCCGCAGCGTCCGGCCCCGCCGCGCGCGCCGCGCAGCGCCGTCCCGCCGACCGGAGCCTGAGCCGATGAGCCCGCTGGCCGAGTTCTACGTCACCCATGGCTTCTGGCTGTGGGCCGCGGTCGGGGCCGCGGTGCTGGCGATCGAGATCGCGTTCGGATCGGGCTGGCTGCTGTGGCCGGCCGCCTGCGCCGCCGTGGTCGCGGTGGTCAGCCTCTTCACCCGCAACGCGGTGGTGGAGATCGGCCTGTTCGCGGTGCTGACCATCGTCACCACCCTGGCGGCCCGGCGCTTCTGGCCGCGTGAGCGGACCTTGGCCACCGACATCAACGACAACGTCGCGCGGCTGGTCGGGCACCAGGGCCGGGTCTCGGCCGCCTTTGTGCACGGGGCCGGGCGTGTGCTCATCGACGGCAAGGAATGGGCGGCCGAATCCGAGGACGGCGCGCAGCTGGAGCTGGAGGCGATCGTCGAGGTGACCGGCCTCAGCGGCGGCTCGCGGCTCCGGGTGCGGGTCCCGCGCTGACCTCCTCGAGGAAGCGGCGCAGGTTGCGCAGGAAGGGCAGCGCCTGACGGAACTCGGCGTCGGTGAAGCCCTCGCGCAGGAGCTCCATCTTCCACTTCATCTCTTTCAGCACGGCGGCGTGCTGCTCCAGCCCGGCGCGGGTCAGGCGCACGCGCTTCTTGCGCCCGTCGCTGACGTCGCCCAGCACGCTGACCAGGCCAAGTTCGCTCATCTTCTGAAGGATGTTGGTCAGGGCGGCCTTGGACAGCATCATGTCGCGGGCCAGCTCGGCCGGCGTCTGGCCGTCGCCGTTGCGGACGAAGTGCTGCAGCAGTTCGAAATGCGCGAAGGTCATGCCCGACGGCAGGTGCTGCTGCACCGACTGGCGGATCAGGTGCTCGATGACGCCGATCTCGCTGAACACGGCGACGTCGGGACGATCTTGCAGGATCGGGGCCATGGTTCGGCCTTCTGTTGTTCAGGCCCGAACATGGTTGTCGTTCGGACTTGAACGGTCAAGCCTTGCGCGCGGCTTCCAGACCCTTGCGGGCGAGCGCGTCGGCCCGCTCGTTCAGCTCGTGGCCGGCGTGGCCTTTGACCCAGTTCCAGCTGACCTCGTGACGGGCGCGGGCCGCATCCAGCCGCCGCCAGAGGTCGTCGTTCTTGACCGGCTTGTTGTCGGCGGTCTTCCAGCCGCGCTTCTTCCAGCCGAAGATCCACTCCGAAATGCCCTTCATGACGTAGGTGCTGTCGGTGTGGAGCTCGACCTTGCAGGGCTTCTTGAGGGCTTCCAGCGCCTGGATCGCGGCCATCAGCTCCATGCGGTTGTTGGTCGTCCCCGGCTCGCCGCCGCAGATCTCCTTGACGTGCTCGCCGGAGATCATCACCGCGCCCCAGCCGCCGGGGCCGGGATTCCCCGAGCAGGCGCCGTCCGTGTAGATCACGACCTGAGGCGTCACGAGGCCTCGCCCAGCAGGACGAGGTCGGGCGCCGAGCGGTGGACGGCCAGCTTGCGCTCGTACTCCAGCGGGTCCTTGGGCCGGACCAGCGCCCCGGCCGGCGTGGCGTGCCAGTCGTGCAGCCGGGTCAGGAAGAAGCGCATGGCTGCGCCGTGGGCCAGGGCCGGCAGGGCGGCGCGCTCAGCGCTCGTCAGCGGGCGGTGGGCCTCATAGCCGGCGAGCATGGCGCGGGCGCTGGTGATGTTGAAGCTGCCGTCGGCCTCGAAGCACCAGGCGTTCAGGGCCACGGCGATGTCGTAGGCCAGGAAGTCGTTGCAGGCGAAGTAGAAGTCGATGGTCCCGGCGAACTTGCCGCCCGGATGGAAGAAGACGTTGTCCGGGAAGTAGTCGGCGTGGATCACGCCGCTGGGCAGGTCCTTGGGCCAGGCGGCGGCGAGGCGCGCCAGGTCGCCGTCGATCACCGCGGAGAGGCCCGGCTTCAGCGCCTCGGCCTGGGCCTTGAGCCCCGCGAACATCGGCGCCCAGGCGTCTTGGCCAAGGTCGTTGGCCCGGGTCATGGAAAAGCCGTCGGCGGCCAGGTGCAGGCGGGCCAGGCCCTCGCCGGCCTCGCGGCAGTGGGCGGCGGTCGGGCGGCGGACCGACAGGCCCGGCAGGAACGAGAAGATCGCGCAGGGCTTGCCGCGCACGTGCTTCAGCGCCTCGCCGGCCTTGTCGATCATCGGCGTGGCCGACGGATATCCGTGCTGGGCCAGCCAGCGGGTCAGGCCGAGGAAGAACGGCAGCTCGTCCTCGCGCACCCGCTTTTCGTAGACGGTGAGGATGAACTTCCCGGCCTCGGTCTCGAGCAGGAAGTTCGAGTTCTCGACGCCTTCGGCGATGCCCTTGAACGACACGGGGGCGCCGAGGTCGAAGTCGGAGAGGAGCGCGTTCAGCTCCTCGTCGGTGATGTCGGTGTAAACGGCCATGCTGGCGCGGAAGTGCGGGAGCGCGGGCCGCGCGTCAAGCGTCCGCTGTCAGCTTGCGCGGCAGCTTGAAGCTGACCGTCTCGCGGACGGTGTCGACTTCCTCGACCGTGACGTCGAAGGCTTCGGCCAGGCGGTCGATCAGGCCCTGGACCAGCAGCTCGGGCGCCGAGGCCCCGGCGGTGACCCCGACGGTCGCCACGCCGTCCAGCCAGGAAAGGTCCAGCCCGCGGGCGTCGTCGATCAGGTAGGCGCCCTTGGCCCCCGAGCGCTTACCGACCTCGACCAGGCGCACCGAGTTGGAGGAGTTGGCCGAACCCAGCACCAGCAGCACCTCGGCGCGTTCCGAGATCGCCTTGACCGCCTCCTGGCGGTTGGTGGTGGCGTAGCAGATGTCTTCCTTGTGCGGGGCGGCGATGTCCGGGAACCGCTCGCGCAGGGCCGCGACGATCTCGGCGGTGTCGTCGACCGACAGGGTGGTCTGGGTGGCGAAGGCGACGTTGGCCGGGTCGATCGGGTTGAAGGCGCGGGCGTCCTCGACCGTCTCGATCAGCTGAACGACGCCGTCGGGCAGTTGGCCCATGGTGCCGACGACCTCCGGGTGGCCGGCATGACCGATCAGCACGATCTCCTTGCCGGCGTCGTAGTGGCGCTGGGCCTCGACGTGGACCTTGGAGACCAGCGGGCAGGTGGCGTCGAGATAGAGCATCTGGCGGCCCTTGGCCTCGGCCGGCACCGACTTGGGCACGCCATGGGCCGAGAACACCACCGGGCGGTCGGTCGGGCACTCCGACAGTTCCTCGACGAACACCGCGCCGAGGTCTTTCAGCCGCTCGACCACGTGGCGGTTATGGACGATCTCGTGGCGCACATAGACCGGGGCCCCGTACTTCTCGATGGCGCGCTCGACGATCTGGATCGCGCGGTCGACGCCGGCGCAGAAACCGCGCGGCGTGGCCAGCAGGACCGTGAGCGGGGGGCGAGGGCGGGGCTCTTGCAACATGGCCGGCAAGTTAGGCGTTCAAGCCCGTGTCCGCCAGCCGCGTTGCGGCCTCAATCGATAGCCATTACTAGGGACGATGCACGCGCACCGCCCCTGCGGCGGCGCGCCCCTCTGGTTTGGACGACCTTGATGCGCCGCTCCCTGATGCTGCTTGCCGCCGGCCTGATCGTGGCCGGGTCCACGGTTCCTGAGCTGGCGCTCGCCCAACGCCGCGGCAACGACGAACAGCGTCAGCAGGAAGAAGCCTCCAAGAAGCGCAAGCGCGATTCGGAATGGAGCGACGTGCAGGCGCCGCTGCCGCAGCTGCGCAACGCCGGCCCGTGCCCGTATGTGAAGGTGCTCTACGACGCGGCTCGTTACGTCGAGTTCAAGGACAACCGCGAGGCGTCCTCGGCGGTCGGCTTCTCGGGCGAGATCCAGGGCATTTCGGCCGGCTGTCAGTACAAGGACGACGAGCCGATCAAGGTGACGATGGAAATCCTCTTCGAGCTGGGCAAGGGCCCGCTGGCCGAGGGTTCTACGAAGAACTACCGCTACTGGGTGGCGGTGACCAAGCGCGGCGAATCTGTGATCGCCAAGGAATACTTCGACCTGCCGATCAACTTCCCGACCGGCCAGGATCGCCTCTACGCCACCGAAACCATCAATCAGATCACCATTCCGCGCGCCACCATGACCACCAGCGGCGCCAATTTCGAAGTGCTGGTCGGTTTCGACGTCACGCCGCAGATGGCGGCCTTCAACCGTGACGGTAAGCGCTTCCGGCTCAACGCCGGGTCGGCCGTCGCCGGGAACACCAACGAAAAGAAATGAGCGACCTGAAAAGGGGCCTGAGCGAAGCGGTCGCCGCCGCTTTCGCCGCGGCGGGACTGCCGGCCGAACTCGGCCGGGTGACGCCGTCTGACCGGCCCGACCTGGCGGACTTCCAATGCAATGGGGCCTTGCCCGCAGCCAAGGTGGCCAAGCGCGACCCGCGCGAGATCGCCGCCGAGGTGGTGGCGAACCTGACCGGTGACCCGCGCCTGGCGTCGGTCGAGGCCGCGGGCCTCGGCTTCATCAACATGCGTGTCAGCGACCAGGCCCTGTCGGCCCGCGCCGCCGAGATCGCCGCCGACCCGCGCCTGGGCGCGCAGGCGGTGGAGACCGCGCGCAAGGTGATGATCGACTACGGCGGGCCGAACGTGGCCAAGCCGATGCACGTCGGTCACCTGCGCTCGTCGATCATCGGCGAATCGCTCAAGCGCATCTACCGGTTCCGAGGCGACACCGTGCTGGGCGACGCCCACTTCGGCGACTGGGGCTACCAGATGGGGCTGCTCATCGGGGCGGTCACCGACGAGGATGCGTCGATCGCTGCGCTCGTCGAGCAACTGAACGCCAAGGGAGAGGTCAGCGACGCCGATGAGGCGGCGGCCTTCGCTCTGTTCGACGCGAAGGTCAGCCTGGCCGACCTCGACCGGCTCTATCCGCTGGCCGCGGCCCGCGGGAAGACCGAGCCGGATTATCGCGACCGGGCCCGCAAGCTGACCGCCGAATTACAGGCGCGCCGGGCCGGCTACTTCCTGCTCTGGCGCCACTTCGCCAAGGTGACCAAGGTCGCCCTGGAGCGAGACTTCCACGCCCTGGGCGTCGATTTCGACCTGTGGAAGGGCGAGAGCGACGTCGACGAGCTGATCAAGCCGATGGTCGAGGACCTGGAGGCCAAGGGCCTGCTGGTCGAGGACCAGGGCGCGCGGATCGTGCATGTGGCCGGTCCGAACGAGACCAAGAAGAAGAAGCTGCCGGACGGCTCGGTGGTCGTGGTCCCGAGCCCCGACCCGCTGCTGGTGGTCTCGTCCGAAGGCTCGGCCATGTACGGCACGACCGACCTGGCGACGATTCTCGACCGCAAGCAGAGCTTCGGCCCGGACCACGTGCTCTACGCCGTGGACCAGCGTCAGGCCGACCATTTCGAGATCGTGTTCCGCGCCGCCTACCTGGCCGGCTACGCCGAGAAGGGCAGCCTGGAGCACGTCGGCTTCGGGACCATGAACGGGACCGACGGCAAGCCGTTCAAGACCCGCGAAGGCGGCGTTCTGAAGCTGAACGACATGATCGTCATGACCCGCGACAAGGCGCGCGAGCGCCTGCACGAGGCGGGCCTGGGCGCCGAGCTCGATCCCGACACCTTCGAGGACACCGCCCACAAGGTGGCGGTCGCGGCGCTGAAGTTCGCCGACCTGCAGAACTTCCGCGGCACGTCCTACGTCTTCGATCTCGACCGCTTCTCCAGCTTCGAGGGCAAGACCGGACCGTACCTGCTGTACCAGGCGGTGCGGGTGAAGTCGGTGTTGCGCAAGGCGCAGGCCGAGGGCGCCGAGCCGGGGCCGATCGTGGTCGCCGAACCGGCCGAGCGCGACCTGGTGTTGCTGCTCGACGCCTACGACCAGGCGCTGATCGACGCCTACGACAAGAAGGCCCCGAACTTCATCGCCGAGCACGCCTACAAGCTGGCCCAGGCGTTCTCGAAGTTCTACGCCGCCTGTCCGATCCTCAGCGCCGAACCGGCGGTGAAGGCCTCGCGCCTGGCCCTGGCGCAGACCACCCTGCGCCAGTTGGAGCAGGCGCTGGACCTGCTGGGCATCGCCGCGACCGACCGGATGTAGGTTCGGCTGGGGCGTTCAGGCGTCCCAGGCCTGCACTGTGACCTGGTTGCGGATCCGGCCGTGGTCGAGGTCGAGCATCGCGGTGCAGAACACCTTGGTCCCGTCCGGGTAGGCGCAGGATTCACTGAACGCCATGTGCGCGTCGTCGGCGACGGCCGACTCCAGCTTGTGGGTCATCGCCCGGCCGCAGACGTCCTCGTAGTAGCGGGCGATCTGGTCCTTGCCGCGCAGCTCCATCGGGGCGCTGGGGGTGTGGTCGCGGTCGATGATCTGGATGACCGCATCGTCGACATAGAAGCCGATCAGGGCCGAGGCGTCGCGGCCTTCGAGCGCGTGCTTCAGGGACTTTGGGGTGATTGAGGGCATGGCGCCGTCTCCGCCAGACGGGTCCCGCGGCCGAGGCGGTCGCTGTTATGCCTGGCGAAAGAAACTTACCACGCGGCGGCCCGCGCGGCGACGCCGGCGCGCAGATCGTCACAAGCGCTCGCCCGGCGGCGCGTGGCGCATTGACTCCCATTCGGTGATCGAAGAGTTATGCGGCGACTCTCGCGGGAGAGATCGGGCCTTTCGGGGTCCGGAGCCGAAGGCGCAACCGCCCCGGAAACGCTCAGGCAAAAGGACCGCGCGAGCTGATGCACGCTGGAAAGTAGCGCCGGGAAACCGGGGCTCGCCGAAGGAGCAAGGGACCGCCTGGTCCTGAAATCTCTCAGGCTCAGGGACAGCGGGGGCGCGAACGTCGCGAGGGCATGGCCCTTTTGCGCGCTCGCGAAGTCATCAGCCGGAGTCCGCCGTGTCAGACGAGAACTTGAAGACCACCCCGCTCAACGCCGCGCACATCGCCGCGGGCGCCCGCATGGTGCCGTTCGCCGGCTATTCCATGCCGGTGCAGTACAAGGACGGCGTGCTGAAAGAGCATCTCTGGACCCGCGAGAATGCCGGCCTGTTCGATGTCTCTCACATGGGCCAGGCGCGGCTGCGCGGCGTCTCGCCGCTGTCGGCCTTCGAGGAGGTCACTCCCGGCGACTTCATCGGCCTGAAGCCCGGCAAGCAGCGCTACTCGGTGCTGCTGAACAAGAAGGGCGGCATCATCGACGACCTGATGGCCGCGCGTCCGGACGACGACGGCCTGTTCGTGGTGGTCAACGGCGCCTGCAAGGACAACGACTTCAAGGTCATCGACGACGAACTGGCCGGTCAGGTGCGCATCGAGCGCCTGGAGGACCGCGCGCTGCTGGCGCTGCAGGGTCCGAAGGCCGCCGAGGTACTGGCCCAGCATGCGCCGGACGCCGCCGGCATGGTGTTCATGGACGCCCGCGCGATCACCGCCTTCGGGACCGACGCCATCGTCTCGCGCTCGGGCTATACCGGCGAGGACGGCTACGAGATTTCGATCCCCGCCTCGGAGGCCGAGCGGGTCTGGAACACGCTGCTGGCCGACGAGCGCGTGAAGCCGATCGGCCTGGGCGCCCGCGACAGCCTGCGCCTGGAAGCCGGCTTGCCGCTCTATGGCCACGACGTCGACGAGACCGTCAGCCCGGTCGAGGCGGACCTGGCGTTCTCGGTGTCGAAGAAGCGCCGCGACGCCCGCGACTTCCCAGGCGCCTCGCGCATCGCCAAGGAGCTGGCCGAGGGCGTCACCCGCAAGCGCGTGGGGTTCGTCGTGCTGGAAGGCGCGCCGGCCCGCGAGGGCGCGGAGATCGCCGACGAAGAAGGCAATGTGATTGGCGTTGTCACGTCGGGCGGCTTTTCGCCTAGCCTCGGCAAGCCGATCGGCATGGGCTTCGTCCCGCCGGCCTACGCCGAGCTCGGTTCAAAGCTGAAAGTCATTGTGCGGGGCAAGGCCCAGACCGCCGAGGTCACGGCCATGCCCTTCGTTCCCCATCGTTACGTCCGCAAGCTCTGAGAGAGGGCCCTTTATGCGTTTCACCAAGGATCATGAGTGGGTCGTCGTCGAGGGCGACGTCGCGACCATCGGCATCACCGCCTACGCCGCCGAACAGCTGGGCGACGTCGTGTTCGTCGAGGTCCCGGAAGCGGGCAAGTCGGTCAAGGCCGGCGACAACCTGGCCGTGGTCGAGAGCGTGAAGGCGGCGTCTGACGTCTACGCCCCGATCTCGGGCGAGGTCGTCGAAGGCAACGCCGCGCTCGGCGATGCGCCGGAGACGGTCAACGACCAGCCGGAAGGCCTGGGGTGGTTCGCCAAGATCAAGGTCGCCAACCCGGCCGAGGTCGAGGCGCTGATGGACCGCGCCGCCTACGAAGACTTCCTGGGCACGCTGTAAGCCCGAACCATCCTTCGCCCCGGCGCAAGCCGGGGCCCACGCCGACGCGCCGCTCGCAGGAGCGGGGAGTGACGAGACGATGAGATACCTGCCCCTTTCTCCGGCCGACCGTGCGCAGATGCTGGCGACCATCGGCGCGGCGTCGATCGACGACCTGTTCGTCGACGTGCCGCAGGCGGCCCGCAAGGCCGAGCTGTTCGACCTGCCGCTGCACGCCGGCGAGCTGGAGGTCGAGCGCGAGCTGGCCGGGCTGGCGGCGATGAACCGTCCGGCCGGGGCAGGGCCGTTCTTCTGCGGGGCAGGGGCCTATAAGCACCATGTCCCGGCGACGGTGGATCACATCATCCAGCGCTCGGAGTTCCTGACCAGCTACACGCCCTATCAGCCGGAAATCGCGCAGGGCACGCTGCAGGTGCTGTTCGAGTTCCAGACCCAGGTCGCGGCCCTGACCGGGCTCGAGGTGGCCAACGCCTCAATGTACGACGGCTCCACGGCCTGCGCCGAGGCGGTGATGATGGCCCAGCGCGTCACCCGCCGGAAGAAGGCGGTGCTGTCGGGCGGCCTGCATCCGCACTACGCGGCGACCACCCAGACCATCGCTCATGCCGAGGGCATGGACATCGTGCGTCAGGCCGCGGCGATCGACGCTGAAGCCGCGGTGCTTGAGGCGATCGACAGCGACACCGCCGCGGTGGTCGTGCAGACCCCCAACGTCTTCGGCGTCGTTACGGACGTCACGAAGATCGCACAGGCGGCCCACGCGGCCGGCGCGCTGCTGATCGTGGTGACGACGGAAGCCGTCTCCTACGGCCTGCTGAAGTCGCCGGGCGAGATGGGCGCCGACATCGCCGTGGCCGAAGGCCAGTCGATCGGCAACGGCCTGAACTTCGGCGGTCCCTATGTCGGCCTCTTCGCCTGCCGCGAGAAGCTGGTGCGGCAGATGCCGGGCCGGCTCTGCGGCGAGACGCTCGACGCCGAGGGCCGCCGCGGCTTCGTGCTGACGCTGTCGACCCGCGAGCAGCACATCCGCCGCGAGAAGGCGACGTCGAACATCTGCACCAACTCGGGGCTCTGCGCCCTGGCCTTCACCATCCACCTGTCGCTGCTGGGCGAAACGGGTCTGCGCCAACTGGCGGCGCTGAACCACGCCAAGGCCCGCGAGCTGCGCGACGCGCTGGCCGCCGTGCCGGGCGTCGAAGTGCTGACCCCGCGGTTCTTCAACGAGTTCGCGATCCGCCTGAAGGGCGACGCGGCCGCCGCCGTCGACGCCCTGCTGGCCGACGGCGTCGTCGCCGGCGTGCCGTTCTCGCGGCTCGACCCGGGCGCCGGCATGGACGATGTCCTGCTGGTCGCCGCGACCGAGACCACCACCACCCAGGACATCCAGATCTTCGCCCAGGCGCTCGCCGGGAGGACCGCGTAATGACCATGCTGAACGTTGGCCGTCCGACCCGTCCGGAAGGCGCCGCCGAATCGACCGGCCATACCTCGCTGACCGGCGGCCGCGGGCTGCTGCAGGACGAGGCGCTGATCTTCGAACTGGGCGGCTGGGACAAGACCGGCGTCGATCTGGCCCCGGCGGCGCAGGACGCCTCGGACCTGGGCGACCTGGTGCGCGCCGCGCCGATCGGCCTGCCGGGGCTTTCCGAGCCTGAAGCGATGCGCCACTACGTGCGCCTCAGCCAAAAGAACCACGCCATCGACCTGGCGCTCTATCCGTTGGGTTCGTGCACGATGAAGCACAACCCGCGCCTGAACGAGAAGATGGCGCGGCTGGCCGGCTTTGCCGACCTGCATCCGCTGGCCCCCCAGGCCACGGTCCAGGGCGCGCTGGCGCTGATGGACCGCCTGGCCCACTGGCTGAAGACCCTGACCGGCATGCCGGCGGTGGCGCTGTCGCCGAAGGCCGGCGCCCACGGCGAGCTTTGCGGCCTGCTGGCCATCAAGGCCGCGCATGAGGCGAACGGGCAGGGACATCGCCGCACCGTGCTGGTGCCGACCTCGGCCCACGGCACCAACCCGGCCACCGCCGCCTTCGTCGGCTATTCGGTGGTCGAGATCGCCCAGACCGACGACGGCCGGGTCGACACCGCCGACCTGGCGGCCAAGCTGTCGCCGGACGTGGCCGCGATCATGGTTACCAACCCCAACACCTGCGGCCTGTTCGAGCGCGACATCCTGGAGATCTCGCGCCTGACCCACGAGGCCGGGGCCTACTTCTACTGCGACGGCGCCAACTTCAACGCCATCGTCGGCCGGGTGCGCCCGGGCGACCTGGGCGTCGACGCCATGCACATCAACCTGCACAAGACCTTCTCGACGCCGCACGGCGGCGGCGGGCCGGGCGCAGGTCCGGTGGTGCTGTCAGCCGCGCTGGCGGCCCACGCGCCGGCCCCGTGGGTGGTCGCGGGCGAGGACGGCTTCAAGCTGGTCGAGGAGACCATCGACGAGGCCGCCCAGGGCTTTGGCCGCATGAGCGCGTTCCACGGCCAGATGGGCATGTTCGTCCGCGCCTACGCCTACATGGTCAGCCACGGGACCGACGGTCTGCGCCAGGTGGCCGAGGACGCGGTGCTGAACGCCAACTACATCAAGGCCCGGCTCTCGCCGGTGATGAGCCCGGCCTTCCCGGAAGGTCCGTGCATGCACGAGGCGCTGTTCGACGACGCCTGGCTGGACGGCACCGGCGTGACCACCCTCGACTTCGCCAAGGCGATGATCGACGAGGGCTTCCATCCGATGACCATGTACTTCCCGCTGGTCGTCCA
>NZ_PNLB01000013.1 GCF_013822795.1 Phenylobacterium sp.
GCGAAGGTCGACAGCCCCATCAGCAGCATGGTCACCAGGAAGGTGTTCTTGCGGCCCCAGAGGTCGCCCAGGCGGCCAAAGACGATGGCCCCGAACGGTCGCACCGCGAAGCCCGCGGCGAAGGCCAGCAGGGCGAAGATGTAGCCGGTGGTCTCGTTGACGCCCGAAAAGAAGTGCTGGGTGATGAACCCGGCCAGCGAGCCGTAGAGGTAGAAGTCGTACCACTCGAAGACCGTGCCGGCCGATGCCGCGCCGATCACCAGGCGGTTCTTCTTCTTGGTGACGACGCCGTCGCCCGCGACCGCTTCGGTCATGCTCGCTCCCCTTATCGTTGCGGGGAGCCTAGCGGGTTTTGGAGTGGCGGGAAGCTCCTCGTCATGGCCGGGTCAAGCCCGGCCATGACGATCCTGGAGCGGCCTAGTGCCCCTCGCCGCCTTCGAGTTCGCCGAGCGCGCTTTGCAGGTAGTTCGGCTCGCCGAGGGTGCGGACCAGGTTCAGCTGGGTCTCGAGGAAGTCGATGTGCTCCTCGGTGTCGCTGAGGATCTCGCGCAGGATCTCGCGGGTGGCGTAGTCGCCGGTGGCTTCGCACTCGCGGATGCCTTCGATCTGGTCGACGCGGCCGCCGACCTCGACCGCGAGGTCCGCAGCCAGGCATTCGGGCACCGTCTCGCCGATCTTCAGCTTCTTCAGGTCCTGCAGGTTGGGCAGGCCCTCGAGGAACAGGATGCGCTTGATGAGCTTGTCGGCGTGCTTCATCTCGCCGATGGATTCATCGTAGGTGATCTTGCCCAGACGGGCATAGCCCCAGTCCTGGTACATGCGCGCATGCAGGAAGTACTGGTTCACCGCGGTCAGCTCGTTGGTCAGCACCGCGTTGAGCCGCTTGATAATAGCCTTGTCGCCCTTCACGTGAGCCTCCTCGAATCCACTTCGAAGGGCAAACTCTTCCCCAGGGCGAGTTTAGTCAAAGCCTATGTTTGCAAGTAATTCCGCGTTTCGTTCGCAAGCTTACGAACCGGTGGCGAAGACCTATTCGGCCGCGTAGCGGAGGGCCTCGCCGTGCTCGCCGATCATCTTGCGCATATCGCAGACGCAGCGCGCGCATTGCGCCTGGGAATCGCACGCCCGGAACACTTCGGCAGGGCGCGAGGCGCCGGCTTCAATGGCGGCGCGAACTTCGCGTTCGCGGATGCCGTTACAATTGCAAACGTACAAGGCGGCCTCTTTCCTCGGCGACAAGAGGTTTGTAGCAAATGCGAACGTCGTTGCAAATCATTTGCAAGTTTAAGGCCGCTACCGCTAGTGGGTGCGACGCGCGGCCGTTTGTCGCTGACGGCGCGCGCGGCTAGAAGGCGGTCATGACCGCCGAATGCCGCCTCTACCTGATCACCCCGCCCAAGCTCGACGACCTGGCCGTCTTCGGCCGCACGCTGGCGCAAACGCTGGACGCCGGCGACGTGGCGGCGCTGCAGATCCGGCTGAAGGACGTGGACGATGCGACCATCGCCGCGGCGGTCGACGTGATCATGCCGATCGCCCAGGGCCACGGGGTGGCGGTGATCCTCAACGACCGGCCCGACCTGGCCGCGCGGCTCGGCTGCGACGGGGTGCACGTCGGCCAGTCGGACACGCCCTACGCCGAGGCCCGCAAGCTCATGGGCCGCGAGGCGATGATCGGGGTGACCTGCCACGACAGCCGCCACCTGGCGATGGAAGCGGCCGAGGCCGGGGCCGACTACGTGGCGTTCGGAGCCTTCTTCCCGACCACCACCAAGGACGCGCCGACGCAGGCCGAGCCGGACATCCTGACCATCTGGCAGGAGACCATGGAGGTACCTTGCGTCGCCATCGGCGGGATCACGCCTGAGAACGCCGAGGGCCTGGCCACGGCCGGCGCGGACTTCCTGGCGGTCTCGGCCGGGGTCTGGAGCCATCCGCAAGGCCCAGCCGCAGCGGTGCAGGCGCTGAACGCGGCGATCGCCCGGGGCCTCGCGGCGCGCGGCTGACCTACTCGGGCGGGCCGTCCTCGTGCTCCGGCAGGCCGGGCGGCGTGCAGACGAACGGATGGCGCGTGGCCGTGTGGACCATGCGTTGCGGAGCCGGCAGATCCTGGCCCGCAAAGCAGCCGCCAGCCATGCCGACGATGTCGTCCTCGTCGTCGGGAACCCACCAGAGACTGGTCCCGCAGCGGGCGCAGCGGTGAAAGGTGGTCGTCGCCCCGGGCGCCTGGAAGGTGTCGCTCGTTCCCGTCCGCGCCACGATCTGATCTGGCCGCACATAGACAGTGACGCCGAAGAAGCTGCCGGTCCGGCGCTGACAACGAGTGCAGGCGCAGCTCGAAACCAGCAGCGGATCGCCGGCGATCGTGACCGAAAGGTCGCCGCAAAAGCAGCGGCCCATGCGCGTCATTTGGTGCGTCATGTGACCACGATAGGCCAGACGCCTTGCCTTGAGCGAGCCCGGACACTAGTTTCCGCGGCTTCTTTCGCCCGAGATCATTGACACCGTGAGCACTCAAACCGCCCTCCTGAAGGTGATGAGCGACGCCGCCCGCAAGGCGGCCCGCGGCCTCAACCGCGACTTCGGCGAGCTCGGCGAGCTGCAGGTGTCGCGCAAGGCGCCGGCCGACTTCGTCTCGGCCGCCGATATCAAGGCCGAGCAGACCATCTTCGAGGCCCTGGAAAAGGCCCGCCCGGGCTACAGCTTCCTGGGCGAGGAGCGCGGCCTGGTCGAGGGCACCGACAAGACCCACACCTGGATCGTCGACCCGCTGGACGGCACCACCAACTTCCTGCACGCCATCCCGCATTTCGCCATCAACATCGCGCTGGAGCGCGAAGGCGTGGTGGTCGCGGCGGTGACCTACAATCCGGTGACCAACGAGCTGTTCTGGGCCGAGAAGGGCAAGGGCTGCTTCGTCAACGACAAACGCCTGCGCGTCGCCGGCCGCAAGCACCTGGACGAGTCGGTGCTGGGCACCGGCATCCCGTTCCTGGGCCACGGCCAGCACGCCCGGTTCCTGAAGGAACTGCACCAGATCAGCCAACGCGTCGCCGGCGTGCGCCGCTTCGGCGCCGCCTCGCTGGACCTGGCCTATGTCGCGGCCGGCCGCCTGGACGGGTTCTGGGAACGCGACCTGAAGCCCTGGGACATGGCCGCGGGCGTGCTGATGATCACCGAGGCCGGCGGCAAGGTGACCAACGCCGACGGCGGCGACGACATCATGGGCTCGGGCTCGATCTGCGCGGCCAACCTCGAGCTGCACCCGATGCTGCTCGAGAAGCTGAAGGCCGCCGCCTAGGGCTTGATGCAAGCGTCACTTTGGGCGGCTAGTGTCGCCCGATGGACCTGACCCGCCGCGCCTTCGCCCTTTCGAGCGCCGCCCTGGCGGCGAGCCCCGCCATGGCCTTCGACGCCCGCAAGCCCATCGTGATCGCCCATCGTGGCGCCAGCGGCGAGCGGCCCGAACACACCCGTGCGGCCTATCTGCTGGCCATAGAGCAAGGCGCGGACTTCATCGAGCCGGACCTGGTGCTGACGAAGGACGGCCACCTGGTCGTCCGCCACGAAAACGAAATCTCCGGCACCACCGACGTCGCGGCCCATCCGGAGTTCGCCGCCCGCAAGACCGCCAAGGTCATCGACGGCGAGCGCATCGAAGGCTGGTTCACCGAGGACTTCACGCTCGACGAACTGAAGACCCTGCGCGCCCGCGAGCGGTTGCCGCAGCTGCGCCCGGTCAGCGCCAAGTTCGACGGCTGCGACGCCATCCCGACCTTTCAGGAAGTGATCGACCTGGCCAAGCAGCAGAGCGCCTGCTGCGGACGGCCGATCGGGATCTATCCGGAGATGAAGCACCCGGCCTATTTCGCCAGCATCCACCTGCCGATCGAGCGGCGGTTGGCCGAGGCGCTGACCCGCAACAACCTGGGCGGCGTCCACGACCTCGTGTTCGTGCAGAGCTTCGAACCGGAATCGCTGCGCAACTTCCAGGCCATGTCGCAGGCCAAGCTGGTGCAACTGGTCGGCGCCGACCGGCCCGAGATGGTCAGCGCCGACGGCCTGAAGCGCATCGCCAGCTACGCCCATGGCGTCGGCCCCGACTGGTCGCTGGTGATCCCGACGCAGGGCGGCGCGCTGGGCCCGCCGACCAGCCTGGTCGCCGACGCCCGCGCAGCGGGCCTGCAAGTGCATCCCTGGACCGTTCGGGCCGAGAACCGGTTCCTGCCCACGAGCCTGCGCAAGGGCGCGGACCCCGCCGCGCACGGCGACGTCGGCGCGGTGTTCAAGGCGCTCTATGCGGCGGGCGTCCAGGGCGTGTTCAGCGACTTCCCCCGCCTGGCGGTGAAGGCGCGGGGTTAGCGCCGCCCAGTTGCTCCCCTTCTGGGGGAGCTGTCAGCCGAATGGCTGACTGAGGGGGCTTGCTGAGTCAGCAGTCCCCCTCCGTAGCGCTGCGCGCGCCACCTCCCCCGGCGGGGGAGGAACTACTAGATCAGGCCGCCACGTCCCCGAACTGCAGCGCCGCCAGCCGGGCGTAGAGGCCGCCGTTGGCGATCAGTTCGGCGTGCGAGCCCTGCTCGACCACCTTGCCGCCGTCCATGACCACGATGCGGTCGGCCTTGAGCACGGTGGCCAGGCGGTGGGCGATGACCAGGGTGGTATGGCCGACCATGGCGTCCTCGAGCGCGCGCTGCACCAGGCGCTCGTTCTCGGCGTCGAGGGCGCTGGTGGCCTCGTCGAGCAACAGGATCGGGGTTTCGCGGATCAGCGCGCGGGCGATGGCCAGGCGCTGGCGCTGGCCGCCCGAGAGGCTGCGGGCGCGGTCGCCCAGCGGAGTGTCGAAGCCCTGCGGCAGGGCCTCGAGGAAGCCCTCGGCCTGGGCTGCGCGGGCGACGGCGCGAACGTCCTCAGGGCTGGCGTCCAGCCGTCCGAAGCGGATGTTGTCGGCCGGCGAGCCGGAGAACAGCGGCGAGTCCTGGGAGACCAGCGCCATGCGGGCCCGCACCTGCGCGGGGTCGGCGTCGCGCAGGTCGACGCCGTCGAGGCGGATCGTGCCGCTGACCGGATCGTAGAACCGCAGCAGCAGGCGGAACACCGTACTCTTGCCCGAGCCGGACGGACCGACCAGGGCGACGGTCTCGCCCGGCGCGATGTGCAGCGAGAAACCGTCGAGCGCCAGGGCCTCCGGCCGGGTCGGATAGGCGAAGCGGACGTCCTCGAAGGCGATCTCGCCACGCGCCGGCTGCGGCAGCGCCTTGGGCTGGGCCGGAGCGGCGATGGTGGGGGTGGCGGCGAACAGCTCGGAGACCCGCTCCATGGCGCCGGCCGCCTTCTGCACGTCGCCCCAGGTCTCGCCCAGGGCGCCGACCGAGCCGGCGGCCATCACGGCGAGGAAGGCGAACTGGAAGAGCGCCCCCCAGGTCATCTCGCCGCGCAGGCCGGCGTGGACGCCGAGCCAGAAGATGAAGACGACGCCGCCGAACACCAGGCCGATGACCAGGGCGGTCATGATCGCCCGCGCCGTCATCCGGCGCAGCGAAGTGCGGAACGAGGCCTCGACCGCCTCGCCGAAGGTGGCCGCGCCAGCCCCCTCGCGCCCGAAGGCCTGGACGGTCTCGAGCGCGTCGAGGGTCTCGCCGGCGTGGCCGACGGCCGCGGCGAACTGGTCCTGGGTCGAGGTGGTCAGCTTGCGGACCCGCTTCCCATAGAGAAAGAGCGGCGCGAGCACGAAGGGGAACAGCGCGACGACCAGGCCGGTCAGCTTGGGGCTGACGATCACCAGCAGCACCAGCGCCCCGATCAGGGTCAGCAGGTTGCGCAGCGCCACAGAGATAGAGGTGGAGAGCAGGCTCTCGACGATCTGAATGTCGGTGGTCAGCCGCGAGAGCACCTCGCCGGTGCGGGTCTTAGAGAAGAACGGCTGGTCGAGGGTCAGGATGTGGGCGTAGGCGCCCTTGCGCAGGTCGGCGGTGATCCGCTCGCCCAGCTTGGTGACGAAGAAGTAGCGCAGGGCGCTGGAGGCGGCGAGCGCCAGGGCCACGCCGCCGATAAGCCAGAACCGCGGGGCGACGCTGGCGTCTGTCGCGCCCGGCGCCGTCAGGTGGTCGACCAGCAGCCGCACCGCGCCCGAGAGGCCCAGGGTGGAGGCGGCCGCCGTCATCAGGAAGAGGCCGGCCCAGGCGGTGTCGCCCTTGTGCCGGGCCAGATAGGGAGCCAGGGCGCGCAGGGCCCCGACGTTGCGGCTGCGGGTCCGACGCTGGGCGGCTTCGCTCAGTTCCTGCGCCATAGCAGCGCCGGCGCTGGGCCGTCCGTCGACAGGGGCCTCGGCGGCCAAATCACTCATAGAAACTAGCGCCCTTGCTCTTACCGCGCCTTTTCCTGTATACGCGCGGCTTCCTTCGCGCCCGCCCTTGCGGCGGACCGTGAACTTTCTGCCGCTCCTTTACGTCGGTTGCCCTCGCGATGAAACAAGACACCCACCCGGACTATCATTTCATCACGGTCGTGATGACCGACGGTTCGAGCTATCAGACCCGCTCGACCTACGGCAAAGAGGGCGCGACCCTGAACCTCGACATCGACCCGAAGACGCACCCGGCGTGGACCGGCGGCAACCAGACGCTTCTGGACCGCGCTGGCCGCGTGTCGCGCTTCAACGCCAAGTTCGGCGCCTTCACCCGCAAGTAAGGCCTGCGGCGCGCCTGGCGCGCGCCCGCCCAACTATGCGAGCAGATACGAAAACGCCGCGCTCCCGCGCGGCGTTTTTTGCTGTGTGTGGCGACGGCGCTTCGCCTCCCCGGCCCTGCCCACCATCCGCTCATCCCGGCGAAAGCCGGGCCCCAAGCGGGATCGCAAACACGCAAACAGCGCTCCAGCCATGACCGAAGCGCTGCTTGGGTCCCGGCTTTCGCCGGGATGAGCGGTGTTTGAACGGGACCTACGCGCCGAAGGCGGCCTGCAGACGGCCGAACTGGGACAGCACCGGGTTGGCGTCCTCCGGCTCGGTCTCTTCGATGTACATGCGCCGATCGAGGTGGCGGACTCGCTCATAGAGCCGCTCGGAGCGGTCGAGCAGCACCAGCAGGCCGGCCGGAAGATCCTCGGTGGTGGCGCCGCGGCAGATGTCTTCGGCGCCGAGGCGATAGCGTTCTTCGCGGGCGCTCTCCGGCGGCATGTCGCCTTCACGCACGGCGCGCTGCACCAGCAGCCAGGAAGCGACCTGCATCAGCCGGGTGGTGAGGCGCATGCTTTCGCCGGCATAGGCCAGCGCCGCGCTGCGCGAGAGCAGCTTGGATTCCTGACGCCCCGAGCCATCCAGGTAGCCGGCGGTCTCTTCGACCAGGTCCATGCCTTCCTGGAAGGTGCGGTCGAACAGCTCGGATCGCGCAAAGTCGGCGATCACGTCGGCTCGCCAAGCGCCGATCGGCGCAAATCCTTCGGTCATGACAGCACTCAGCCTCTAAAATCCTCGCCCGCAGGTGTCTGCGGCTTCGGCGGCGGAGGTCTGCAACCCCCATGCCAGACGTAAACACCCATTATCGATGACCCGCGTTTACGTTCGGTTATCCGTAAGCGCCGCTCAGCTTGGCTTTGAGAATAGCGAGTCGGCCGCCGCCCGGCCCGAGCGCTTACGCTCAATCTGGGCACGGCACCTGTCGATTTCGTCCTGCAGGGCTGCAATGCGGTCCTCGAGCTCGGCCACGCCGTACAGTTCGAGATCCTCGCGCGTCGCCTCGGCCAGTCGCTGACCGCGCTGGACGCGGGTGTTCACTGGTTCATCCATCGAGAGACCTCCCATTGCCAGATCCGCTGCGGCATCTATCTGGGAGACTACGCTGAAAACCTGCCGGAGGGCGCCCCTGTGACCGAGACCATGACCGCTATCGCTGTGGAGGGCGGGCGAGGACCTGCGGAAAACTTGAAGGCGCAGACCATCGCGCGTCCCGAGCCGGGACCCGGGCAGATCCTGATCAAGGTCCAGGCTGCAGGCGTGAACCGTCCCGACCTGGCGCAGCGCATCGGCGCCTATCCGCCGCCGCCCGGCGCGCCCGACACGCTGGGCCTGGAGGTCGCCGGCGAAGTGGTGGTCGGGTCCGGCCGCTGGAAGGCCGGCGACAAGGTCTGCGCCCTGCTCGGCGGCGGCGGCTATGCCGAGTACGCCGTGGTCGACGCGCGCCACGCCCTGCCGATTCCGCCGGGCCTGAGCGCGCTGGAGGCCGCCGCCCTGCCCGAGACGGTGTTCACCGTCTTCGCCAACGTGTTCGAACATGGGAGCCTGAAGGCCGGCGAGACGCTGATGGTTCACGGCGCGACGTCCGGGATCGGGACAACGGCGATACAGATGGCCAAGGCCGCCGGGGCCAAGGTGATCGCCACCGGCCGCGGCGCCGGCAAGGCGGCCGAGGCGCTGAAGCTGGGCGCCGACGTCAGCGTCGACGTCACCACGCAGGACTTCGCCGAGGTCGCCAAGGCGCAGGGCGGCGTCGACGTGATCCTCGACATGGTCGGCGGCGACTACTTCGCCAAGGGCCTCGACGCGCTGAAGACCGGCGGGCGGATCGTGTTCATCGCCGCCCAGGGCGGCGGCGAGGTGGCGCTGCCGATTTTCCGGCTGATGATGAAGCGGGCGGTGGTCACCGGCTCGACCCTGCGTCCGCGCGACGCCGACGAGAAGGCCCGGCTGGCGGCCGCGGTCGAAGCCACCGTCTGGCCCTGGATCGCCGCCGGCCAGCTGAAGCCGCTGGTCGACAAGACCTTCCCGCTGGACGAGGCGGCGGCGGCCCACGCCTATCTCGAAGGCGGCGCGCACGTCGGCAAGGTGATGCTGACCACCGCCGCCTGAGTCGGAGTTCTAGGATGCGGCATGGCGGCGGGCCGAGCGCCCGCCGCCGCCGCGGAATGTTTGCAGAACATCGGTCGCGCGCCCCTCCCGCCGCGCCAAATCCCTGTCTGGTAACGGTAAGGCGCCCAGCCGCAGCCACGAAACCCGTTGACGATGGGGAAACCGTCCCTCACGATTTGGCCAATTGATCATGAGCGTCGATCGCAGCTTCAAGGCTGTGGTTTGGCCTCGTCATAATGGCGGCTGCGCAGCATTTATCGCGCGGCGGGAGGAACAATTGGTCGACGGCCCATCCAAGCCGAATACGCGCGCGTGCGCCGACGGTCAGAGCCCCCGCGCATGACCGGCTCTCGACCACCTCTGAGCCTCGCCACCAAGCTGTTCTACGCCGTCGGCGCCGTCGCCAATGCGGTGAAGCTGCGCGGGCTCTCGACCTTCCTGATGCTGTTCTACAATCAGGTCGTGGGTCTGCCGCCGTCGACGGTGACCTTCGTCCTGATGATCGCCCTGATGTTCGACGCCATCGTCGACCCGCTGGTCGGCCAGGTCTCCGACAACTTCAAATCACGCCTCGGGCGCCGCCACCCGTTCATGTACGCCGCGGCGATCCCGGTCTCGGTGGCGTTCTACATGCTGTGGAACCCGCCCGCGGGGCTCAGCGACGGCCAGATGGTCGCCTATCTGCTGGCCTGTTTGCTGACCGTGCGGCTGTTCGACACCTTCTTCGAGCTGCCGCACTCGACCCTCGCGCCCGAGCTGGCCAAGGACTACGACGAGCGCACCAAGCTGATCTCGCTGCGCATGCTGTTCGCGGTGATCGGCGGGCTGGGGATGACGGTCCTGGCCTACCAGGTGTTCCTCAAGGAGAACCCCGACGGCACCGGCGGCGTGCTGGCCCGCGACGGCTACTTCGCCTACTCGCTGTGCGCCTCGCTGCTGATCTTCACCTGCATCCTGGTGTCGACGGCCGGCACCCAGAACCAGATTCCCTATCTGCGCCAGGCGCCGAACCGCAAGATCACCTTCAAGGCGATGGCCAAGGAAGTGGCCGCGACTCTGAACAACCGCGCCTTCGTCATCGCCACCATCACCGGGATGTTCGTGGCCATCGCCGTCGGCGCCCGCAACGCGCTGGAGATCTATTTCGGCCTCTACTTCTGGGAGCTGACCCAGTCTCAGCTGGCGGGCCTCGTCACGGTCAGCGTCCTGGGCGGAGCCATCGGCGTGGTGGCCGCGCCGCAGGTCGCCAAGCGCCTGGGCAAGAAGCACGGCGCGATCCTGATGTTCGCCAGCGCCCTGCTGGTCGGGGTCAGCCCGGTCGTCGCCCGGCTGTTCGGGGTCATGCCGGCCAACGGCACCGGCCTGCTCTACGGCCTGCTGGTCATCGAGACCGTGATCAACACCGCGCTCGCGGGCGGCACCGGGGTGCTGCTGGTGTCGCTGGTCGCCGACGTCATCGAGGACGCCGAGGTCAAGACCGGACGCCGTTCCGAAGGCCTGCTGATGAGCGCCGACAACCTGTTCAAGAAGCTGGTCTCCGGCGTCGGGGTGTTCATCTCCGGCTCGGTGTTGGCGCTCATCGCCTTCCCGGAGAACGCCAAGCGCGGCCAGGTGGACCCCGAGATCATCCACAACATGGGCCTGATCTATCTGCCGGTGATCGGGGTGCTGTTCGGGCTGGGGATCGTCAGCCTCAGCTTCTTCAACATCGACAAGGCCAAGCACGAGGACAACCTCGCCCGCCTGGCCGAGCGGTCCGGCGCTTCGAGCGAACCCGATCCGGCCCCCGAGCCCCCCGCCGCATCGCCGCAGCCCTTCAAAGCCTGACCTTTAGTCCAGGATTCCCGACATGACCGACGCCGCCGCCGGCCTGCCGCCGCGCCCGCCCATCACGTTCACGACCAAGGCGCTTTATGGCCTGGGCGCGGCCGCCAACATCATCAAGCAGCGCGGCATCACGACCTTCCTGCTGCTGTTCTACAACCAGGTGGTCGGCCTGCCGCCGGCCATGGTGTCGACGGCGATCATGATCGCGCTGATCTTCGACGCCTTCGTCGACCCGATGGTCGGGCAGATCTCGGACAACACCCGCAGCAAGTGGGGCCGCCGCCACCCGTTCATGTACGCCGCGGCCCTGCCGGTCGCGATCGCCTTCTACATGATCTGGAACCCGCCGGTCGGCTGGGAGGACGAGGCGCTGTTCGGCTACATGCTGGTCTGCCTGCTGGTCATCCGGCTGTTCGACACCTTCTTCGAACTGCCTTCGACGGCGCTGCTGGCCGAGCTGACCAGCGACTATGACCAGCGCACCAGCATGATCGCCATCCGTTCGTTCTGCGGCGTGGCCGGCGGCCTGATCATGCAGCTGCTGGTCTACCAGGTGTTCCTCAAGAAGAACGCCGACGGCACCGGCGGCCTGCTCTCGCGCGATGGTTGGCAGACCTATTCGATCGTCGCGGCGATCACGATCTTCACGATCATCCTGATCTCGTCGCGGGCGACGCACCACCAGATCCCCTACCTGCGCCAGCCGCCGAAGCGGAAGATCACCCTGCCCGCCATGCTGCGCGAAGTGGGCGCGACCTTGAACAACCGCTCGTTCGTGGCCCTGACCATCTCAGGCATGTTCATGAACGTGTCGCTGGGCCTGAAGACCGCGCTGGAGCTCTATTTCAACCTCTACTTCTGGGGTCTGACCCAAGGCCAGCTGGCGCTGCTGACCGTCACCGGCGTGGTCGCCAGCGTGATCGGCGTCGTCGCAGCCCCGAAGGTCGCCGCCAAGCTCGGCAAGAAACTGGCCGCCATCACCATGTTCTTCGGCGCGGTGATCGCCCTGCTGCTGCCGATCGGCCTGCGGATCCTGGGCCTGATGCCCGAGAACGGGACCAACCTGCTGTTCGGCATCCTGATCATCGACTTCATGGCCAACGGCGCCATGGCGATCATGACCGGGGTCATGCTGCAGTCGATGATCGCCGACGTGGTCGAGGACAGCGAGGTCAAGACCGGCCGCCGCTCAGAGGGCCTGCTGTTCTCGGCCGACAACCTGTTCAAGAAGATCGTCTCCGGGGTCGGCGTCTTCACCTCCGGCGTGCTGCTGGCCTATGTCGCCTTCCCGCAGGGCGCCAAGCCGGGCGAGGTGGACCCCGAGCTGCTGCGCAACCTGGCGCTCATCTATCTGCCGACCATCGGCGGCTTCTACGCCGTGGCGATCACCTGCCTGTTCCTCTACCGGATCGACAAGACCACCCACGAGGAAAACCTGCGCAAGCTGCAGGCGGGGGCGCTGGAGACCCGCACCACCGACGCCCAGATCGAAGCGGCCTCGCCCGCGGCGACCGGCCCGGCCGGAGACCTCAGCCCGGTCGCGCCCAAGGCCTGACGCACCGCACCTCCCAGCGGTTCAACCTCCCCTCGCGGCGCATCGTCGCGAGGGGCTTTTGACTTTGGCGAATAGGCGCTTGCCAGCGCCCCGGTCGTACCGAATATTCGAACCAGCGGCGTCCGCGGCGAAGATCGCGGCCCTCTGGTCAGGGAGGACGGCATGGGCGAGGCCCAAGCGGCGGACGGGTGTCTGAGCGTCGGTTCGAAGGTGTTCTACGGCGTGGGCTCGGTCGCGTTCGGAGTCGCCACGCTCGGCCTCTCCTCGGCGGTGCTGGCGCCGTATCTGAACCGTGTGATCGGACTGCCGGCGCTGTGGGTCGGCACGGCGATCATGGCCACCCTGATCCTCGACGCCTTCATCGACCCGGCGATCGGCCAGTGGTCGGACAAGCTGCGCACCCGCTGGGGCCGCCGCCATCCGCTGATGTACGCCGCCGCCCCGCTGGTGGCGCTGGCCTGCATCGGCTTCTGGAACTCGCCGGCCGACTGGCCGCCGCAGAGCATCGGGCTCTACCTGATCGGCATGCTGGTGCTGCTGCGGATCTGCGTCAGCCTCTACGAGGTGCCGAGCCAGGCGCTGGCCCCGGAGCTGACCTCCGACTACCACCAGCGCACCAGCCTGTTCAGCTACCGGTTTTTCTTCGGGGTGATCGGCGGTTTCGGGATGAACGTGGTGCTCTACCAGGTCTTCCTGAGCCCGGAGAACGGCGGGATCCTCAACCGCGACGGCTATGCGCAGTATGGAATTCTGGCCGGGCTGGTGATGGCCGCCTCGATCCTGGTCTCCTCGCTCGGCACCCATCGGCACATCCCGCGCCTGGCCGCGCCGCCGGAGCGGCAGGCGAGCCTGCGCCAGCTGCTGGCCGAGATCGGCGGCACGCTGTCCAACCGCTCGCTGGTGGTGGTGATGACCTCCGGCCTCTGCTCGGGCGTGGCCGCGGGCATGACCAACGCGCTCAGCCAATACTTCTATCTGGAGTTCTGGGGGCTCAGCGCCGCCAACATCTCGATGCTGGCCCTGGCCTCGGTGCTGGCCTCGGTGTCCGGCGTGGCGATCGCCGCCCCGGCCTCGAAGGCGTTCGGCAAGAAGGCTGCGATGCTCGGCCTGTTCAGCGTCTCGACGGTCACCGCCTCGGCCCCGATCCTGCTGCGGCTGCTGCACCTGATGCCGCCGAACCATTCGCCGTGGGTGTTCGCCATCCTCTGGGTCGACGCCTTCATCGCCACCACCCTGGCCATCGCGGGCTACATCATCATCTCCTCGATGATCGCCGACATCGTCGAGGACGCCGCGGTGCGCACCGGGGTGCGCTCGGAAGGCCTGCTGTTTGCGGCCAACGGCCTCTTACCGAAGTTCACCGCCGGCATCGGCGTGTTCCTGAGCGGCCTGTTGCTGACCTTCGTGGCGTTCCCGACCCACGCGCCGGCCGGTTCGGTGGGCCCGGAGATCATGCGCCACCTGGCGCTGATCTACCTGCCGATCACCTTCGGGATGAACATGCTCTCGATCCTGGTGCTGGTCTTCTACCGGATCGACCGCGAGACCCATGAGCGCAACGTCGCGGCCCTGGCCGGGGAGAAGACGGTCGGCGACGAGGGCCCGCCGCCGCAGGCCGAACCGGTAATCGCTAGCGCAGGTTGAGACGCCCCCTTCCCTCGCCCTCCTGGTCGTGTTTACAAAAGCGAACATAGAACAGGGGAAACGCCGTGGCGGATGCCGTACCAGATGCTCAAAAACAGGGGCGCTTGAGCGTCTCGACTAAGTTCTTCTACGGCTTCGGCTCAGTCGCCTTCGGGGTTAAGGACCAGGGCTTCTCGTATCTGCTGCTGATCTTCTACAACCAGGTGGTCGGCCTGCCCTCGGCGACCGTCGGCCTGGCGATCATGATCGCCTTGATCATCGACAGCTTCCTCGACCCGATCATGGGCCAGGTGTCGGACAACTGGCGCTCGCGCTGGGGCCGCCGCCACCCGTTCATGTACGCCTCGGCCTTGCCGGTGGCGCTGTCCTACCTGCTGCTGTGGAATCCGCCGCAAGGCTGGTCGCACGAAGCGCTGTTCGTCTACCTGATCGTGGTGGCGGTGATCATCCGCAGCTTCATCACCATGTACGAGATCCCCTCGGCGGCGCTGGCGGCCGAACTGACCACCGACTACGACGAGCGCACCAAGGTCATGTCCTACCGCTACTTCTTCGCCTGGTGGGGCGGCCTGACCATGACACTGCTGGCGCTGAAGGTGTTCCTGACCCCGGACGCCGAGCATCCGGTCGGCCAGCTGAACCCGGCCGGCTACGTCACCTATGGCTATGTCGCCGCCGCGGTGATCTTCGCGGCCATCCTGATCTCGGCGATGGGCACCCACAACCAGATCCCACGCCTGCGCATTCCGCCGGCCCGCAAGCTCAGCCTTGGCCAGCTGGCCAAGGAGATGGTCGGCACGCTCAGCCACAAGTCGTTCCTGGTGCTGATGGGGGCTGGCCTGTTCAACGCCATGGCCGGCGGCCTGGTGCTGTCCCTGAACCTCTACTTCAACACCTTCTTCTGGCAGCTGCCGTCGAACCAGATCGCCATCCTGGCGGCCGCCAACTTCATCTCGGCGGCGCTGGCCTTCGGCTTCGCGGCGCCGCTCTCCAAGCGGCTTGGCAAGAAGCAGACCGCCCAGCTGACCAAGGTGCTGTCCTTCGTCATCGCCGTGACCCCGATCACCCTGCGGCTGACCGGCGTGTTCCCCGACAACAGTTCGCCGGCGCTGCTGCCGATCCTGTTCGTGCAGGCGGTGTTCTCGACCGGCTTCTCGATCATTTCTGCGATCCTGATCTCGTCGATGATCGCCGACGTCGTCGAGGACTCCGAGCTGCGCACCGGCCGCCGGTCCGAGGGCCTGTTCTTCGCCGCCGCCGCCTTCGTGCAGAAGGCGGTCTCCGGCGTCGGCATCTTCGCCTCGAGCATGATCCTGCTGGCCATCGGCTTCCCGCAGAACGCCAAGCCGGGCCAGGTCAGCGAGGGCGTGGTCTCGAACCTCGGCCTGACCTACCTGTTCGTGCTGGGCGGGCTCTATGGCGCGGCGATCCTCTGCGTCTCGCTCTACAAGATCACCCGCGACAGCCACGCGGCCAGCCTCGCCAAGCTGGCGGCCCAGGCCGAGCAGGTCGAGGGCGGCGAAGGCCCCGAGCGCATCGGCTGAGCCAAAGAAAAACGCGCCGGGCGACTGGGCCCGGCGCGTTCGACTTTCATCCTCGCGGCGGCGGCTACTTGGCGATCCGCAGCGAGTTGATGTCCTGGGCGATGGCCCGGAAGGCGACCCGCAGCTCGGCCCCGCCGTTGGGCATGTAGACGTACTCCGGCGCGGTCGCGCAGTTGTTCATCAGGTTCTTCACGGCCGTCTCGCTGCCGACGTTGAAGCCGACCGTGTAGACGATCACACCCTTGGCCTTCATGTTGGTGCAGAGCTTCGCGGCTTGGGCGAACGGATCGCCGTTGACCGCATCGCAGTTGATACGCTTGTCGGCGTTTGGCGCTCCGTCGCCGGAGTTTTTGGCCGCGACCCCGCGACAATAGGGGGTGTTGAAAGCGCCGTCCGTCATCAGAACGACAACCTTCAGCAGTTGCTTTTCGCCGTAGGCGGCGGGCGCGCTGTCGTCGGTCCAGAGACCAGTCCCCTTCCACTCAGGCGAGATCATGTACCAACCCCAGGCGAGGCCGATATGGCCGGCGGTCGAGCCGGAGTGAACGAGCGAGTCGATGACGCCTTTCAGCGTCGTCTTGTTGGTCGAGAGCGGTACGATCGGCTTGGAGGGGCACGATGCAGCATAGTGCCAGCCCACCGGGGCGCCGGACGGGGCGGCGTCGTCATAGGCGTGGTCGCCGGTACGCTCCGTCGCGCAGGCAGTCTTGCTGAACGTCGTTTCATAGACATTTCTCGAAGTGCTGCTGGCGTTGGTGAAGATGTTCTGGCTGCAGCCTTCGCCCTTACACTGCACGGTTCCGCCGGAGACGTAGTCAGCGTAGTTGGTGCCGTCGACGTTCTCGATCTTCTGATCTTTGAGGCGCTGCAGCTTGAAGGTGTCCTTCGTCACGGCGGTCGCGATGAACGTCTTGTCGTTCAACGCCGCCATGCCGCTGACACCGGAAATGTACAGGCGTTCGCCTTCGTACAACCCATGATTAGCCGAGGTGATCATCACCGGGTTGGCCTTGGTCGCGCCGGTGATCGCGGTGGTTCCCTTCACCGCACCGCGAGCGGCGGCCTCGTAGGTCCCCATATTGACCCCGACCGAATAGGGAACGATCGCGACCTTGGTATAGTACGGCTTCTGCTGATCCTTCACGACGAGATCGATGAGGTCCTTCGCCGCTGTCTTGAGGTTCTCCATGTAGTCTTCCATCGAGCCGGTGGTGTCGAGCACCAGAGCGACTTCGACGTTGTTGGAGTTGCGCAGCACCTCGGAGTCGGCGGCGATGTCGGCCTGCACCCACAGGCGCGGCCCCACCGTCGGCGGGGTGATCGTCGCACGGCCCTTGATGGTGATCTTGTCCTCGGCCAGCTTGAAGGTGCTGGAGGTGATCTCCTGCCCCTTCGGCAGCTTGAGGTTCGCACGCAGCGCCGCGTCGCCCGAATTCTGAATGTCGGTCGCCGACGTCGCGGTCGAGCGCGCCACATAGAGCGTGGCGGTGTCGAGGGCGTCCTGCAGCTGGCCGCGCTGGGTCGTGATCATGTAGAGGTCGATCAGACCCATGGTGGCGGGCGCCAGCAGCAGCAGGCCCACAGCAAAGAAGACGGCGGTCGCGCCGCGCTCGTCGCGAATACCCGCGACGCATCGGGCCTTGAGCCGCCCGGTCATGCCATGAATACGCCTGGCGACTTGCTTGGTGATCTTTTCCACAGCCTGGAGCCCCAGCAGTTCAGAGTTGAATCCGCTGGAGTTTGCCAGAGCAGAGTAAACGAACGGGCGCCGAAGACAGTTAAGGCAACGCTTAATTCGGCGCCCGTTAACCGACCTACCAGCCGCAGCTTTCGCCCTTGTTCTGGACGGTCAGCCAGTCGTTCAGCGGCTTGAAGTAGGCGGTCACCGCGCTGGCGTCCGCGCCCTTCTCGCCGGTGAAGGCGGCCATGGCTTCGGGCCACGGCTTGGACGCGCCCATTTCCAGCATGGCGTTGAACTTCTGGCCCATTTCCTTCTCGCCATAGACCGAGCAGCGATGCAGCGGGCCCTTCCAGCCGATCTGGTTGCAGGCCGCGCGGTGGAACTGGAACTGGTAGATATGGGCCAGGAAGTAGCGGGTGTAGGGCACGTTGGCCGGCACGTGGTACTTGGCCCCCGGATCAAAGGCCTCGGCCGGACGCGATCCCGGCGCAGCAAGTCCTTGATACTTAAGGCGCAGCTTCCACCATTCGTCGTTGTAGTGCTCCGGCGTCGCCTCGCCCGAGAACACCTCCCAGCGCCAGCGGTCGACCATCAGGCCGAAGGGCAGGAAAGCGATCTTGTCGAGCGCCATCTTCAGCAGGAACGGGATGTCCTCGTCCGCGCCCGGCGCTTTGTCCAGCAGGCCGATCTGCTGGAGGTAGGTCGGGGTCAGGGCCGAGAGCCCGACGAAGTCGCCGATCGCCTCGTGGAAGCCGTCGTTTGCGCCGTTCTTGAACAGGAACGGCTGGTCCTTGTAGGCGCGTTGGTAAACGTTGTGCCCGAGCTCATGGTGAACGGTGTAGAAGTCGTCGGCGTCGACCTTGGTGCACATCTTGATGCGCACGTCGTCGCGGTCGTCGAGGTCCCAGGCCGAGGCGTGGCAGACCACTTCGCGATCCTTCGGGCGGGTGATCATCGAGCGCTGCCAGAAGGTCTCCGGCAGCGGCGAGATGCCGACCGAGGTGTAGAAGCTCTCGCCGGTCTTGACCATCTTCACCGGGTCATAGCCCTTTGAAACCAACAGCTTGTCGAGGCTGTAGCTCGACGATGCGGTCTTCGGCTGGACCACGTCGTAGACGTTGCCCCACTGCTGGGCCCACATGTTGCCGAGCAGGTCGGCGCGGATCGGGCCGGTCCGCTTCTGCACCGCGTCGCCGTACTTGTCGTTGAGCTGGCCGCGCACGTAGCAGTGCAGATTGCGGTAGAACGGCTCAACCTGGTTCCACAGGCGGTCGGTCTCGGCCGCGAACTTGTCCGGGTCCATGTCGTAGTTGGAGCGCCACAGCGCGCCGGTGTCCTTGAAGCCCAGGTCGCGGGCCCCCTCGTTCGAGAGTTGGGCCAGCTTGGCGTAGTCGCCGCGCATCTGCGGGGCGACCGAGTGCCAGCCCTCCCAGACCGCCTTCAGCTCGGCCGGATCGCGGCTCTTGGCCAGGATTTCCTCGGCCTCGTTGAGGTTCAGGGTTTTGCCGCCGTGCTGGAACTTGCCGGCCGAGAAGGTCGAGTCCAGGCGGGTGGCGATGGTCGCCAGCTCGCCCGCGGCGCCGGGGCGGTTGGGGGCGGGCGAGACCAGGAACAGCTTGAGCAGCTTCAGCTTGCGGGCGGTGACCGGGTCGACGGCGACGCCGTCGTACTTGGCCGCCTCACGGGCGTAGCGGGCGGTCAGCTCGTTCTGCTCGGCCGTGGCCTTGGCCTCCAGCCACTGGGTGTCCTCGGTGATGTAGGTCGCCCGCACCCAGGCCGACTTGGCCACGTACTGGTTGAAGGCGGCGAGTTCGGCCTCGGCCTTGTCGACGAAGGCCTTGGCCTCGGCGGGTGTCGGCGTGGCGGGTTTGGGCGCCTGGGCCGAAGCCGGTGCGAAGGCGAACAAAGCGACCGCCGTGGCGGCCAGCAACTGTGATTTCATGCGGCGAGACGTCCCCAAAGCGGCAGATGCGGCCTTCAGGCCGCGCTGCCAGGGAAAGAAACGTCTGCGAAGGATGCCGTCAAGCGGCGCTTAGGCGCGGGCCTCCGAGGCCGCCATGCGGATCGCGCTCTCAACCGACGCCTGGGCGTCGGATTGCGACAGATCGAGGCCCTGGGCGACCGTCTCGCCGTCCTCGTCAAAGATCCGCCAGGCCCAGCCGCACTCGGCGTGGGCGAGAGAGTAGGCGAACGGAAGATCCGTCATAAGCGCCTCCGCCAAGCTCATGCTGCAATGCGGCATGTCCGCTTTATGACGACTCCAAGACCCACCTGAGTCAAGCTTTCGGGCGGTTGCGGCGCAACACGAAAAGTTTCATCGGAACCCTGCACGGGCCTGGGAACCTATAGCCAGGCAAGCTTGGCGAAGGGATTTTGCATGTCAGATCAACCGTCTGTGGACGAACTGAAAGCCGGCGCCGCGCGCCTGATCCGCCAGGCCGCGCTGGTCGACGGCGAATGGATCGCCGCGGCGGGCGCCAACGTCATCGAGGTCGTCAATCCTGCCGATGGAAGCGTGCTCGGCGCGGTCCCAAAGCTGCCGATAGACCAGGTCGAGCGGGCGATTCGCGCCGCCGACGCCGCCTTCCGGCCCTGGGCGGCGCTGAAGGGGGCCGAGCGCGGCGCGATCCTTTCCCAGTGGGCTCAGAAGGTTAGCGAGCACGAGACCGCCCTGGCCGCGATCATCGCGCTGGAGAACGGCAAGCCGTTCAAGGAGGCGCTGGGCGAGATCCGCTACGCAAACTCTTTCGTCAGCTGGTTCGGCAATCTGGCCCAAAGCCTGGACGGCAAGGCGATACAGAGCCCCAACGGGCAGGATTTGATCCTCGCCTTCCAGGAACCCGTCGGTCCGGTGGCGGCGATCACGCCGTGGAACTTCCCGGCCGCGATGATCACCCGCAAGGCCGCCGCCGCGTTCGCCGCCGGATGCCCGGTGGTGCTCAAGCCCGCCTCGGCGACGCCGTTCACGGCGCTGGCGCTGGCCGCCCTGGCGCTGGAGGCCGGAGTTCCGACTGGTTGCTTCTCGGTGGTGACCGGGGCGCAGGACGTGGTCGGCGGGGCGCTGACCGCATCGCCGCTGATCCGCAAGCTGTCGTTCACGGGCTCGACGCAGGTCGGCCGCACGCTGGCGGCGCAGTGCGCCCCGACCCTGAAGCGGCTTTCGATGGAGCTCGGCGGGGCCGCGCCGCTGCTGGTGTTCGACGACGCCGACATTGAGGTCGCGGTCGAGGGCACGGTGGCCGGCAAGTTCCGCGCCGGCGGCCAGACCTGCGTCTGCCCCAATCGGGTCTATGTGCAGGCGGGGATCCGCGAGCGCTTCGTCGAGGCGCTGGTCGCCAAGGTGAAGACCCTGAAGGTCGGCGCCCCCTTCGGCGCCGATACGGTGATCGGTCCGTTGATCGATCAGAAGGGCGTGGCCAAGGTCGAGGATCACATCGCCCGCACGGTGGCGGCCGGCGGCCAGGTGCTGACCGGCGGGTCACGGCTCGACGGCAACTTCTTCCAGCCGACCGTGACCTTCGGCGGCGACGACGATCTCTTCTGTCACGAGGAGACCTTCGGGCCGCTGGTCCCGGTGTTCGAATTCCAGACGGAAGAAGAAGCGATCGCCCGGGCCAACGCCTCGGAGTTCGGGCTGGCCGCGTTCCTGTTCACCGACGACCTGAACCGCGCGATGCGGGTCGGGCGGGCCATCGAGTCCGGCATCGTCGGGATCAACGCCGGACTGATCTCCAACGCCGCCAATCCGTTCGGCGGGGTCAAGCAGAGCGGCTATGGCCGCGAGGGCTCAGTTTACGGGATCGCCGACTACATGCAGGTCAAGGCGCTGACCCTGGCGCTGCGCTAGGCGGCGAGGCGCGGAGATAGCCGGTGATCAGGCGCGTGGCCTCGCCCACCAGCGCCTCGACGGCGACCTCGTCGGTCAGCATGGCGGGACGATGGATGACCGCCGAGTGGGTCAGCGCCTCGATCGAGGTCACGCAGACGAACGCCGCCAGGTCCAGGTCGAAGGCCCCGAGTTCATCGCGACGCTCTTCGAGATAGGCCCGGAACAGACCCTGGGCCTCGCGGGGGAAGAACAGCACCTCCGTCCCGTCGCCGGCGCGCGGGGTCTGTTCGGCGAGCACGCGGTGCAACTGCGGATCGAGGCGGTGGGCCGCGACGGCGGCGGCGACCAGGGTTCGCACCATGACCTCGACCGACGCGCCGGCGATCTGCGCGACCGCGGCCTGGACGACCTGCATCAGGTCGCGGTTGTGGCGCTCGATGACGGCGGCGACCAACGCCTCCTTGCCCGGGAAGTACTGGTACAGCGAGCCGACGCTGACGCCCGCCGCGGCGGCGATGCGGTTGGTGCTGGCCCGCTCGAAGCCGTCGCGCACCAGAATGCGAGCGGTCGCCTCGACCAGGGCGTCGACCGTGGCGCGCGAGCGCGCTTGAGAGGCGTTTTTCCTCGGGTTTGTGACCGGCCTGGACGCCAGGGCTCCGCCCTCCGAATGCGAGTATTCAATTGCGAGCTATCGCTCATATTATTCTGAAGACTTCTGGAAAATCAATGAACTGACAGGTCCACAATGAGCCAATCGCCCTATTCGCAGCTCATCGCCGTCAAGCGCTGGGCCGATCGCGGCCTCTGCGAGGTCGTCGGCCGGAACCTCGACGGCTTCAGCGATCTGGATGCGACGATCCTGCTCCGCATCTTCGACCACATTCACGTCGTCGACCGCATCTTCCAGCATCACCTGCTGGGTCAGGCCCATCCCTATCAGGCGGCGCGATCGGAGACGCTGCCGGGGTTCGAGGCGCTGGCGGCGGGGATGCGGGAGGTGGGCGACTGGTACGGCGCCTATGTCGAGAGCCTGTCGCCCGACGACCTCGATCGGCACGTGGACTTCACCTTCACCAGCGGCAAGCCGGCGCGCATGCGACGTGGTGAAATCCTGCTCCATGTCTGCACGCACGGGACCTATCACCGCGGCAATGTCGGCGCGGTCCTGCAGCTGCGGGGGCTGAGCCCCGGCCGCGACTCGATCACCGACTATCTCGAGGAGGCGCAAGGTTCGGCGGCCGCCGCATGAGCGACACCGCAGATTTCGTACCCGCGCTCGGGCGTCACGGGCTGACCGGCGCCTACGACCAGGTGATCGCCCTGGCGACGCGCGAGCGGCGCTGGCGCGGCGCGTTGCTCCGCCTGACCGCCCCCGAGCCGGGCGACCGCATCATCGACGTCGGCTGCGGCACCGGCACCTTCGCCCTCATGCTCGAGCGGGCGTGTCCTGGGGCGCGGATCGTCGGCGTCGATCCGGACGACGCGGTGTTGCAGATCGCACGCGGCAAGGCCGGCGCTGATCAGGTCGAGTGGCGGCAAGGCTTCGGCGACGACCTCGTCGGCGTGCTGGGCGCGCAGCCGGCGACCAAGGTCGTTTCCAGCCTGGTGCTTCACCAGTGCCCGCTGCCCGTGAAGCGCAAGATCCTGGCGGCGATGTTCGGCGTCCTGGCGCCGGGCGGCCGGGCGCTGATCGCCGACTACGGCCTGCAGCGCTCCTGGCTCATGCGCCTGCTCTTCCGGCAGGTCCAAGCCCTGGACGGCTTTGCGAACACCCGGCCCAATGCGGAGGGAATCCTGCCGCAGCTGATGACGGAGGCCGGCTTTAAGGGTGTCGAAGAGACTTGGCGAGCGCCCACGCCGACCGGTTCGATCTCGATCTATCGGGGCGAACGCCGCGCCTGACCCGAACATGCCGCATCGGGGAACCGCCGCCAGCACTCGGAACCCGACCGGCCGGCGGTCGCTAACAGACCATGCGCCTGATCGCCTTCGCCACCGACTATGACGGGACGCTCGCCCATCACGGGCGGGTCGACAAGCCGACAATCGCCGCGCTCGAAGCCCTGAAGGCCGCCGGGCTCAAGCTGTTGATGGTCACCGGACGGGAGCTGCCGGACCTCCAGCAGGTGTTCGACCGTCTGGACCTGTTCGACCTGGTGGTCGCCGAGAACGGCTCGCTCCTCTACCTCCCCGCCACCCAGGAGGAGCGGCCAGTCGCCCCGCCGCCGCCGCCCGAACTGGTCGCCGCGCTCGAAGCGCGCGGCGTCGCGCCGCTGTCGGTCGGCCGCGGCATCGTAGCGACCTGGGAGCCGAACGAGACGGCGGTGCTGGAGACCATCCGCGACCTCGGCCTGGAGTGGCAGATCATCTTCAACAAGGGCGCGGTGATGGTGCTGCCGCCGGGGGTCAACAAGGCCAGCGGCCTGGCCGCGGCGCTGACCGCGATGAAGCTCTCGCCGCTCAACGTGGTGGCGATCGGCGACGCCGAGAACGACCACGCCTTCCTGACCGCCAGCGGCTGTTCGGTGGCGGTGGCCAACGCGCTGGACGCCGTCAAGGCGACCGCCGACCTGGTGACCAAGGCCGACCACGGGGCCGGCGTCGCCGAGGCGATCGCCGCCCTGCTGGCGGAGGACTCGCCGCTGATCGCCAGCGCCGCCGCCCGCAAGCAGATCACGCTTAGTGCTGACGCCCCCGAGGCGGCGTTGCGCAGCGACCAGGGCGGCGTGCTGATCGCCGGATCTTCGGGGTTCGGCAAGTCGACCCTGGCCACGGCGCTGATCGAGAAGCTCACCGCCCAGGGCTTTCAGCTGATGATCGTCGACCCGGAGGGCGACTATGACGGCCTGCAGCCAGGCATCGTGCTGGGCGACGCCACCCACCAGCCGACCGTGCAGGAGGCGATGGGGGTGCTCGAGGAGCCCGGCGCCCCGCCGCTGGTCGTCAATCTGCTGGGCTTCAAGGTCGAGGATCGGCCGAAGGTGTTCCGCGAGCTCATGGCCCAGGCCGGCGAGCTGGCGCGGAGCCATGCGCGGCCGCACTGGCTGGTGATCGACGAGGCGCACCACATGCTGCCGATCGAGGCTTCCGGCGCGGCCGAGCCGGCGAGCCTGCCGCCGCTGCCGGCGATCCTGGTCACCGTGCATCCCGACCAGATGGCGCCGGCGGCGCTGGCCGGCGTGAACACCGTGCTGGCGGTGGGGCCGCAGGCCGGCGAGGTGATCAAGGCCTTCTGCAAGGCGGTCGGGACGTCGGCCCCGCGCATCCCCAAGGCGCCGGAAGGCGAGGCGGTGCTCTACTGGAGCCGGCTGGCCGGTAAGCCGATGTGGGTGGAGGCCGACCGGCCGGTGCAGGACCTGAAGCGCCACGTCCGTAAGTACGCGGAAGGCGAGCTCGGCGAGGACAAGAGCTTTTACTTCCGGGGCCCCAAGAAGGCGCTCAACCTGCGGGCCCAGAACCTGGCGACCTTCCTGCAGATCGCCGACGGCGTCGACGACGCCACCTGGCTGCATCACCTGCAGCGCGGCGACTACACCCGCTGGTTCCGCGCGGCGATCAAGGACGACGACCTGGCCCGGGAGGCCAAGGCCCTGCAGGCGCAGCGCGACCCGGCCGAGACGCGCAGCCGGATGCGCGAGATGGTCGAGCGCCGCTACACCGCGCCGGCCAAGACGTAGGAGGTCAGTCGCGGCCGGCGGTCGCCGTAGCTCCTGCGCCCGACGGCGGAGCGAAGGCGCCGGCTAAATTAACCGTGGGCGGCGGGCGGCCCAGGGCGCGGCCTGTTCCAGCTGGGCGGCGAGGCGGAAGAGCGTCGCCTCGGCCCCCATCGCCGCGACGAACTGGACGCCGACCGGCAGGCCGCCGTCCGTCCAGGCCAGCGGCATGCTCATCGCCGGCTGGCCGGTGAGGTTGAAGATCCGGGTGTTGGGCATGAAGGCCCGGCGGGCGACGCCGGCCGCGCCGGGGGCGGCGCCGCGCAGCACGCCGAGCGCGACCGGCGGCGAGCCGAGCGTCGAGGTGACCACGACATCGAAGCGGCTGAACAGTCCGGCCACGGCGCGGCCGTAGCCGTGGACGATGCGCAGGGCGCGCACATAGTCCGAGGCGCTGTAGCCCTTGGCGTGCTGGTAGCGGGCGAAGGTCAGCGGCTCGACATCGGCCTCGACGATCGGGCGGCCGAGCTGCTGGGCGCGGTCGTCGAGATCGGCGGCGATGTGACCGGCGAGGACGGCGCTGGAGGCGGCGACCGCGGCGTCCAAGCCCGCGGGCATGGCGAACTCTTCGACCACGTGGCCGAGCCCCGCGAGCAGGCTCACCGTGGAGGTCACCGCCTGGCGGCACTCCGCAGAGATCACGCCGGCCTCGAAGGCTTCGGTGGTGAAGCCGATGCGCAGGACGCCGGGGTCGCGGCGGCACTCTTCCAAGAACGGCCGCTGTTGCGGCGGCGCAGAATAGGGGTCGCCGATCTGCGGCGCGCAGACCGCGTCGAGCAGGGCCGCGGAGTCGCGCACCGTGCGGGTCACCGCGTGCTGGGCGTCGAAGCCGGCGATGCCGTCGCTGACCGGCGCGAACGAGACCCGGCCGCGCGAGGGCTTGAGCCCGAACAGGCCGCAACAGGAAGCCGGGATGCGGATCGAGCCGCCGGCGTCGCTGGCGTGAGCGGCGGGCACGATGCCGGCGGCGACGGCCGCGGCCGAGCCGCCCGAGGAGCCGCCGGCCGTGCGTTCGACGTCCCAGGGATTGCGGGTCGGGCCGTGGAGGTCGGGCTCGGTCGTGGCGTCGAGGCCCAGTTCCGGCAGGTTGGTCTTGCCGAAGATCACCAGGCCGGCCCGGCGATAGGCGCTGACGATCGGCGCGTCGGCGGCGGCGACCTCGTGCTGATAGAGGCGCGAGCCGGCCGAGGTCGGCCAGCCGACCACGTGGGCGGCGTAGTCCTTGACCAGGAACGGCGCGCCGGAGAGCGGGCCCTCGCGCGGGCGCTCAGCCTCGGCGCGGGCGGCGGCGAGGTCGGTGTAGATCACCGCGTTGATGGCCGGATTGACCGCTTCGAGGCGGCTGACCGCCGCTTCCAGCACCTCGGCGGCGCTGACTTCGCGGCGGGCGATCAGACCCGCCAGGCCGACGGCGTCGTGCGCCAAGTATTCCGATTGCTTCACCTTCGCCCTCTCCAGCGCCGCACCGGCGTCTTGTGAACCACGGTCACGCCGCGACAGCCAAGCTTGATTGAAACGCTCAACGTCAGGCCGGAACCCGGGCTCTCTGCGGGCGGTTGTCGGCGTTCGGGGGCGTGGGACGTCCTTGGGGGAGCGGCCGGCCGGCCGCGCCATGAAAGGAGACCGCCGATGGTTGCTCAGACGTTGGTTCCCGCCGCCCAGCTCGCCGCCGAGGGACGCACGCCGTTCCCGGGCGAGAGCGCGGCCTATCGCGACGCGCGGCGCGCGTTGCTGGCGCAGGAGATCGAATTTCGCAGGCACATGACGCGGGTGACCGAGCAGCGCCGCGCGCTGCCGGACGGGCCGGTGATCGAGAGGGATTACCGGTTCAAGGACGCCGACGGCGCCGAGGTCGGATTGGCCGACCTGTTCGGCGACAAGGACACGCTGGTCTCGTACTTCTGGATGTACGGGCCGCAGCGCGAGCGCCCCTGCCCGATGTGCACCAACTGGCTGGGCGCGGTGGCCGGCAACGCCGACGACATCAAGCAGCGCGTGGCCCTGAAAATCTTCGGCCGCAGCCCGGTGGAGCGGCAGATGACCTTCGCCCAGGAGCGCGGCTGGCGCGGGCTGGAGTTCGTGCAGAGACGCCTATGCCCGCGACCTCGGACTGCTGAACGAGGACGGGAGCGAGAACCCGGCGCTGGTGGTGTTCAAGCGCGAGGGCGACCAGGTGCGGCTGTTCTGGGCCAGCGAGATGACCCTGGCGATGGCCGATCCGGGGCAGGACCCGCGCGACGCGCCCGACGTGGCGGCGCTGTGGTCGATCCTCGACCTGACGCCTGAGGGCCGCGGGAGCGACTGGTACCCGAAGCTCAGCTACTGAGCAGGGCCAGCGCCGCGGCGGCGAGGTCCTGCAGATCACCGACCAGGTCGTCGGCGCCGGCGGTCTCGAGCTCGTCCCGGCTGCCGTAGCCCCAGAGCACGCCGAGGGCGCGCACGCCGTTGGCGTGGGCCCCGGCGACATCGTGACGGCGGTCGCCGACCATCACGCAGCGGGCCGGGTCGAGGCCGTGGCGGGCGATGATGTGGGCGATCAGCTCGGGCTTGTGGTCGAGCGCGCCGCCGGGCTCGGAGCCGTGGATGGCGGCGAAGCGCACCCCGAAGCCGATGTGCGCCAGGATGCGCTCGGCGAATTCGCGGCGCTTGGAGGTCGCCAGGATCAGCTGGGCGCCCGCGTCGCGCATCGCGTCGAGCGCGGCGGCGACGCCGGGATAGGGATGGCTGGCCAGCAGCCCGCGCGCGCCGTAGTCGGCGCGATAGGCGGCCACGCACTCGTCGATCCGGTCATCGCCATAGGGGGCCAGCAGCACGTGCACGATGTCCTCGATCGGCGGGCCGATCAGCGCGGCGATGTCGAGGTCGGGCGCGGGAACATGGCCGAGGGCCGTGAGCGCGGCGCGGCAGCTGGCTTCGATCCCCGGCAGGGAATCGACCAGCGTGCCGTCGAGGTCGAGCAGAATGGTCGGCTGGGTCATGGCCCAGCCTAGCGCGACCTCGGCCGTGAACGGAACTCTAGGACGCCCGACGGGCCGCGGCCGCGCCCGGCGAGATGTAGTTGAGCGGGGCGCCGGTGGCCTTGGCCAGGGCCTTGAACATCTCCTCCAGCGAGCCGGCGTCGGTGATGTTCTGGTAGACGCCGTCGACGAAGTTCACGTTGGCCCCATTGACCACCATGAAGCCCTCGGCGGCCTCGGTCGCGTCGGCCGGGACCGTGAAGGTGTGGATCGAGCCGCCCGGTTCGTAGAGGTAGCTGCCGGCGGTCTGCACGTCGTCCGGATACTCGCGGTAGTTCCACTGGCCCTTGGTAGTGAAGAAGTGAACCGTGCCGGTGTGGAAGTGGGTCGGCAGCACCGTGCCGGGCGCGAACTTGCCGTACAGCACCCAGACGCCGTTCTCGCGGTCGAGGAACAGCGGGGTCAGGGAGACGCCGTCCATCGAGGGCGGCGGGGCGTCGTTGATGTTGACCGTCAGCAGCCGGTCCTGGTGGGTGGTGACGTCGGGCAGAGCCATGCGCTTACTCCGTAGGTGATGGGGGTCAGAGGCCGGTGACGCCGGAGTCGACGGCCAGGGTCTGGGCGTTCACGTAGACGCTCTCGCCCGAGAGGAAGAACAGGATCGCGTAGGCGATCTCCCAGCCGGTGGCCTGGCGGCCGAACGGCCCCTTGGCGCTGGCGCGCTCGGGCCGGCCGGCGGTGGTCAGCCGCCCGAGCGGGGTGTCGACCAGGCCCGGCATGACGGTGTTGACGCGGATGCCGCGGGTCAGGCCCTCCAGCGCCATGTGCCGCGCCAGGCCGGCCAAGCCCGACTTGCTGGCGTCGTAGGCGACCAGCTGGGAGCCGGCCTTCTTCGCCGCGATCGAGGAGACGAAGACGATCGAGGCGTCGTCGTCCATGCGGTCGAGGCCGTAACGGCAACACAGCATCGGCCCGCGCAGATTGGTCGCGACGATGTTGTCCCACTCGGCCAGGTCGAAGGTGCGCAGGCCGGTCTGGCCGAAGATCCCGACATTGAGCACCAGGCCGTCGAGGCCGCCGAGCCCGGCGACCGCCTCGTCGATCATGCGGCGCACGTCGTCCTCGGAGGTGATGTCGGCCTGGATAGCGAAGGCCGTCCCGCCGTCGCGGGCGATCAGGTCGACGCTCTCCTGGGCGCTGGCCAGGCTGTAGTCGGCGACCGCGACGGCCGCGCCTTCCAGCGCGCAGAGCATCGAGGTCGCGCGGCCGTTGCCGATCGGGTCGGTGGCCGGGTCGAAGGTCCGCTGGCCACCGCCGACGACCAGGATCCTGCGGCCGGCGAGACGGCCTCGGCCTGGCGCTTCCCCCAAGGACTCAGCGCTCGGCGGCCGGACGTGCGGCGTGGGCATCGGAACCTCCCATTGACTAACTAACGTTCGTTAGGCAGAGAAATGGCATGAACGTCGCGCCCGAAGCAAGCTCCCGCGAGCGGATCCTGGAAGCCGCGCTCGACCTGTTCGCGCGGCAGGGCTTTGCGGCGACCTCGATGCGCCAGATCGGCGCCGCGGTCGGGATGCGCGCGCCGAGCCTCTACAATCACTTCGCCGGCAAGGATGCGATCCTCTCGGCGCTGATCGACGCGCACGGCCCGGCGAACTCGGCCGGACGGCTGGCCTCGCCGCGCTATCGGGCGCTGGCCGAGGACCCGGCCGGCTTCTGCCGCCAGTACGCCGCCGACTCGCTGGACCAGTGGCTGGGGCACGACGAGATGCGGTTCATGGAGCTGCTGTCGACCGAGCGCGGCCGGCTGGATGCGCACCGAGCCCAGTTCGTCGACACCCTGTTCGAGACCGAGGTCGGGATCGCCGCCGACTATTTCCGCGGCTTTGCGCTGCGCGGCCAGATCCACGCGCCCGATCCGAAGGAGTGCGCGCGGCTGTTCATGGCCGGCCTGACCTTCGTGCGCATGCAGTTCATCCTGATGCCGCCGGCGCCGGCCGAGCGCGCGGTCATCGCGCAGGCGCTGGACCGCACCGTCAGCAATTTCCTCGAACTCACCGCCCCGAGGCCGACATGACCGCCCAGCTCTACGCCTTCACCTGCGGCTACCTGACCATTCCGCGGTTCTTCATGCTCGACGGCGAGGAGGGGCTGATCACCGTGCCGGTGCCGTCGTACCTGATCGTGCATGAGAAGGGCCGGGCGCTGTTCGACAGCGGCCTGCACGACGCGACCTTAAGCGACCCGGCCGCCTATGTCGGCGAGACCCTGGCGAAGTATCACGACTTCCACTTCCATCCGGGCGAGGAGATCGGCGCGCGGCTGCGCTCGATCGGCGTCGATCCGGAAAGCATCGACGTGGTCATCAACTCGCACCTGCACTTCGACCACTGCGGCGGCAACGGCCAGCTGCGCAACGCCGACATCCTGATCCAGGCCCGCGAGCTGGCGCATGCCCGCCACGTCGAGAGCAGCAACGGCTACCTGACCAGTGACTGGGACACCGGCCAGAAGCTGCGCGCGGTCGACGGCGAGCACGACGTGTTCGGCGACGGCTCGGTGGTCTGCCTGCCGACCTATGGCCACACGCCGGGCCACCAGTCGCTGCGGGTGCAGACCGAGATCGGCGGCGAGTTCATCCTGTGCGGCGACGCCTGCTACCTGAAGGACTCGCTGGAGAAGATGCATACGCCCGGCGTGATCGCCGACCGTGAGGCGGCGCTGGCGGTGTTCCAGCGGCTGCGCGAGATGCAGGCCCGCGGCGCCCGCATCATGTACGGCCACGACCCCGAATTCTGGAAAACCATTCCCCAGGCGCCGGTGCGGCTGGGATGAGCAAGAGTGATCAGATGACCGACCTCGCCGAACGCCGCATGCAGACCGTGCGCGACCACATGCGGCTCGAATGCGAGCTGGACTTCGACGCGGTGATCGCCACGTTCGAGCACCCCCGCTACGAGATCAACGGCCTCGCGCGCGTCTATGACGGCGAGGAGGAGGTGCGCCGGTACTTCGAGCAGTCGCGCACCCCGTTCCCCGACCAGGGCAACGAGCTGATCAGCATCGCCCATGGCGGCGACACGGTGCACATCGAGATGTACCTGACCGGCACGCACCTGGGCCCGCTGCGGATCGGCGACAAGGTCGTGCCGCCGACCGGCCGCACGTTCCGCATCCGGATGGCGGCGGCGTTCGAGTTCGCGCCGGGCAGCGACAAGATCATCTGCGAGCGGCCCTATGTGGACGGCTCGCTGATCGCCAAGGACCTGGGGCTCGTCTGAGCCCCTATTCCCAGGGGTAGAACGGCGGCATCTGCGAGGCGCGGCCGGCGAACTGCGGTTCGCGCTTCTCGAGGAAGGCGGCGACGCCTTCCTTGCCGTCGCCGATGCTGGCGTAGAACATCGCCAGGGAGTCGACGCGGTGGGCCTCCAACGGGTGCGGCTGGGCGGGGTTGCGCAGCAACATCTGGCGGGCCAGGGCGACGGCGACGGGCGAGCGGCCGGCGATGAACTTGCGGGCCAGGGCTTGGGCCTCGCCAACCAGGGTCTCGGGCGTATGGATCGAGCGGGCCAGGCCGCCGCGCAGGGCCTCGGCGCCGTCGAAGATGTCGGCCGACAACACCCATTCCAGCGCCTGCTGCGGGCCGACCAGGCGCGGCAGGAACCAGCTGGAGCAGGCCTCCGGCACGATGCCGAGCTTGCCGAACACGAAGCCGATGCGGGCCTTTTCCGAGACCATGCGGATGTCCATGGCCAGCGTCATGGTCGCGCCGATGCCGACCGCCGCGCCGTTGATCGCGGCGATGACCGGCTTCTTGCAGTTGTAGATCGCCAGGGTGACGCGCCCGCCGGTGTCGCGCACGCCGTCGCGGATCACCGGGTCGTCCAGCCGATCGCGCATGTCGGCCATGGTCGGGGTCTGGCTCTCGTCGAGGCCGAAGACGTTGCCGTCGGCCGAGAGATCCATGCCGGCGCAGAAGGCGCGGCCGGCGCCGGTGACGACGATGGCGCCGACGCCGTCGTCCTCGCTGGCGCGCTCGAAGGCGGCGATCAGCTCGTGGGCCATCTCGACGGTGAAGGAGTTGAGCTGGTCGGGACGGTTGAGGGTCAGGGTGAGGACCCGATCCTCCACTTCCCAGAGTAGGGTGTTGTAGGTCATCGGCGTCTCCCCTCGTGATCTGCGCGCGCCAGTCAGCACAGCGGCGGGGCGGCGTCCAGCAGGCGCGGGCGCCTTTCCCAACGCCGGCGCGGCGGGCTATGGCGAGAGCATTGCAGGCAGGCCGGAACGGAGACCTCAGATGAAGCGGCGCTACAAGGTGGTCGATGCGTTTTCGGCCAGGCCCCTGCTGGGCAATCCGGTGGCCGTGGTGCTGGACGCCGAGGGCCTGGACGGGGACCAGATGCAGGCCATCGCCCGCTGGACGAACCTGTCGGAGACGACCTTCGTGCTGCCGCCGACGGACGGGGCCGACTACCGCCTGCGCATCTTCACGCCGGGCAGCGAGCTGCCGTTCGCCGGCCATCCGACCCTGGGCAGCGCCCACGCCGTCATCGAGGCCGGTCAGGTGACGCCGAAGGCCGGCAAGCTGGTCCAGGCCTGCGGGGTCGGGCTGGTCGAGATCACCGTCCAGGGCGAGGGCGCCGAGCGCGAGCTGGCCCTGACCCTGCCGCCGGCGCAGATCACGCCGCTGGACGACGCGGACATCGACGAGATGGAGGCGGTGCTGGGCCGCCGCGTGCTGCGCGCCCCGGCTCCGGCGGTGATGAACGTCGGCGCAATCTGGGCGGTGGCGCAGCTGGCCGATATCGACACCCTGACGGCGCTGACTCCCGACTTCGGCCGCTCGGCGGCGTTGGAGCGGCGGCTGGGGATCACCGGCCTGTCGCTGTTCGCGGTGGACGCCAGCGGCCGCGACATCGAGACCCGCTCGTTCGCGCCGTCCTGCGGGGTGAACGAGGACCCGGTATGCGGCAGCGGCAACGGCAGCATCGCGGTGTTCCGCCGGCAGGTCGGTCAACTGGCGCAGGCCGGCTGGAGCTACAGCGCCCAACAGGGCCGCTGCGTCGGCCGCGACGGCGTGGTGCGGCTGAGCGCCGACGCGGCCGGCGTGCTGCGGGTCGGCGGCCAGTGCGTGACCACCGCAAACGGGACGCTGGAGCTCTAGCCACCCTACGCGCCCTGTTGCGACGCGGCGGCCGATAGGCGATGCAGGCGGGGAAGATGCGCGCCAGGACGCGCCTCGCGAAAAAGGGAACGCCACCATGAAGACGCGCATCACCGAACTGCTCGGCATCCAGCACCCGATCGTCCAGGGCGGCATGCACTTCGTCGGCTTCGCCGAAATGGCGGCGGCGGTGTCGAACGCCGGCGGGCTCGGCATCATCACCGGCCTGACCCAGGGCACGCCCGAGAAACTGAAGGCCGAGATCGAGCGCTGCAAGGCGATGACCGACAAGCCGTTCGGCGTGAACCTGACCTTCCTGCCGGCGGTGACGCCGCCCGACTATCCGGGCTTTGTGAAGGTGATCATCGAGAGCGGGATCAAGGTCGTGGAGACGGCCGGCAACAACCCGGCCAAGTGGCTGCCGATGCTGAAGGAAGCCGGCATCGTGGTGATCCACAAGTGCACCTCGGTGCGCCACGCCCTGAAGGCCGAGGCCATCGGCTGCGACGCGGTCAGCGTCGACGGCTTCGAGTGCGGCGGCCACCCGGGCGAGGACGACGTGCCGAACTTCATCCTGCTGCCGCGGGCCGGCGAGGAGCTGAAGGTGCCGTTCCTGGCCTCGGGCGGGATGGCCGACGGCCGCAGCCTCGTCGCGGCCCTGGCCATGGGCGCGGACGGCATGAACATGGGCACCCGCTTCATCGCCACCAAGGAAGCCCCGGTCCACCAGAACGTGAAGGACGCCCTGGTCGCGGCCAGCGAGCTGGACACCCGCCTGATCATGCGCCCGCTGCGCAACACCGAGCGGGTGCTGGTCAACGCCGGGGTCGAGCGGCTGTTGGAGAAGGAAAAGGAGCTCGGCGACAAGGTCACCTTCGCCGACATCGCCGCCGAGGTGGCGGGCGTCTATCCGCGCATCCTGGTCAACGGCGAGATGGACGCCGGCGGCTGGTCGTGCGGCATGGTCGCGGGCCTGATCCACGACGTGCCGAGCGTGCAGGAACTGATCGAACGCACGATGGCCGAGGCCGAGCAGATCATCCGCGGCCGCCTGGTCGGCCTGCTGGACGCGTAAGGACGGAGTCGTAAGTCCCCCTCACCCGGCTGCGCCGGGAGCTCCCCCAGAGGGGGAGCATCTTGGCGTCTTGAGATGCTCCCCCTCTGGGGGAGCTGGCGGCCGTCAGGCCGACTGAGGGGGACTTTGACCATGGAAGCGCCCGAGCGGACACGAAGCCTGGCTCTTGGTCTCCGCAAAGCGATGAGCCTTCCCGAGGTGTTGCTTTGGAAGGCGATCAAGGGCCGTCGGCTCGACGGACTGCACTTTCGCAAACAGCACCCGATCGGGCCTTACGTGCTCGACTTCTACTGCGACAGCGCTCGGCTCTGCGTGGAGGTCGATGGCTATAGCCATGGGACCGGGTCGCGTCCGGTTCGAGACGGAAAGCGCGACGCCTGGGTGGCCGAACAGGGGATCAGGACGCTGAGGATTTCCGCCGAACTCGTGCTCGAGGACGTCGACGAAGCGGTCGCCACGATCCGTCAGGCGCTGGAGTCGTAAGTCCCCCTCACCCGGCTGCGCCGGGAGCTCCCCCAGCGGGGGAGCATCTTGGCGCTATGCGCCCGTCAGCGCCGCCAGGGCGTTGTGGCGCAGGATCGGGATCACGGCGTCCGGGTCCATCGGCGCGAAGGTCGGCGGGTAGAGCCGGGCGAGGTTGAGGCTGACCGAAAGCTGGGCGACCACCACGCGGGCGGTCGCCTGGCGATCGGGAGCGGTGATCTCCTCGCCGCACTCCAGTAGCCAGTCGGCCAGGCGCGCCGCAGCCTGGGCGTTGAGACCCGCAACCTCGTCGTGGTCGCGCTGGACCGGAGCCATGGCGCTGGCCAGCACCGCGCGGACCAGGCCAGGGGCTTTCGACACCGCCTCGGCCTGGCGCGCGACGAACCAGTCGAGGCGTTCGGCCAGGCGCTTGCCGGCCCACTTGTCGGGGGCGAGTTCGATCTCCAGGGCGGCGAGCTGGCGGCGCTGGAGGTCGGTCATCAGCACCTCGAGCAGGTCCTCGCGGCTCCTGAAGCGGCGATAGATGGCGCCGATCGAGACGCCGCCGGCCTGGGCGATCTCCTCCATCGAAATCTCGGCGAGGTCCTTGCGGGCCAGCATGGCGTAGGCGCCCGCCAGGATGCGGGCCAGGGTCTCTTCGCTGCGCTTCTGGCGCGGCGGGATCACCCGGCTCATGCACCCTGCGCCAGGCTGAGCGCGCCGAGATAGACGGCGGTCAGGCTGACCGTGTCGATCAGGCCGTGCAGCAACATCGAGGGGATCAATCCCCGGCGCGCGGCCAGCCGCACGCCCCCGAGCACCAGCCCGGCCGCGGCGGTCAGCAGCACTCCGCCGATCCCCTGATAGCCGTGGGCGAAGCCGAACACGCCGGCCTGGACCAGCAGGGCGAGGATCGCGCCGGCGCCGCCCGGGCCGAACCCGGCCTCCAGCCGCGACTGCAGGAAACCGCGGAAGATCAGCTCCTCGCCGATCGCCGCCGAGGTCCAGGCGATGGCCAGCCAGGAGAGGTACTTCCAGAGCTGTCCCTCGATGCTGGCGAAGGCGGCGGCCGAGGCCTGGGCGGGCTGGCCGAGCGCCGGCAGCACGAAGGCCATCAGCAGCCCGGCGCAGAGCGCCAGGGCCAGATAGCCGCCGCCGACCAGCAACGCGGTCCGCCCCCAGGAGCCTGTGCGGCGCAGGCCGACATCGGCCCAGGTGAGGCCACGCCAACGCAGCAGCAGCGTCGCCGCGCCCACCAGCAGCAGCATGCGCAGCGGCACCATCAGTTGGGCGACCACCGCGCCGCCGGCGTCGGGCGCCGGCAGGGCCAGCATCGCCGCGGCGGCGAGCAGGATCAGCGCCACGTCGAGCCAGGCCGTGCGGCGAGGAGCGAGCGGAGCGGCGGCGATCGGAACGTCGGCCATCAGGGCCTCCATAAATCGGAATGCGAATTTCTATTCTCAAATTGTCGACGATGTCAAGGACGCTAGCCCCGGCCGTGGCCGGGGCTAAGCTGGGCCGTCCATCAGGAGTGGAGAGGCCATGACCCCGCCTGCGATCATCCTGCTCAACGGCACGTCCAGCGCCGGCAAGAGCACGCTGGGGCGGGCGCTGCAGCGGCGGATCGATCCGCAGCCGGTCCTGACCGGGCTGGACAGTTTCGTGTTCGGACTGCTGCCGCCGGCGTGGCACAACGATCCGCACGGGGTCTATTTCTCACGCCGCAGCGACGGAGCAGTCCCGCTGCACCTGGGCCCCGGCGGCGAGGCGATGGCCCGGGCGTTCCACAGGGCGGTGGCGGCGATGGCCGATTGCGGGCTGAGCGTCATCGTCGACGACGTGCTGTTCGAGCGCTGGCTGCTGGCCGATTGGCTGGAGGCGGCGGCGGGACACGAGGTGTTCTTCGTCGGCGTGCATTGCGAGCTGGCCGAGGCCGAGCGCCGCGAACTGGCCCGCGGCGATCGGCAGCCGGGACAGGTGCGCAGCCAGGTCGACGTCGTGCACGCCCATGCCGACTACGACTGCACAGTCGACACCACCCTCAACGATCCGCGCGCGTGTGCGGCCCAGATCCTGGCGGCGATCGCAGAGCGGCGGGGGCCGAGCGCCTTCGAGCGGCTGCGAGCGGGCTTGGCCTAAGCACGTCCGCCGACTATCTGCGCGCGATGATCAGACGCGCGACAGCCGCCGACGCCCCTGCCCTGCTCGCGCTGTGGCGGGCGGCGGTCGAGGCCACCCACCACTTCCTAACGGCCGCCGACATCGACGCCATCGAGGCGCAGGTGCGCGGCTACCTGGCCAGCGACGCGCAGCTGTGGACCGTCGAGCGGGACGGCCGGCCGGTCGGTTTCATGGGGCTGGACGGCGATGAGATCGCGGCCCTGTTCGTCGATCCGGCCGTGCATCGCGGCGGGATCGGGCGGGCGCTGATGGCCCACGCGCAGGCGCGCGGGGCGACCTGGCTGGGGGTCAATGAACAGAATCCGGGCGCCATCGCCTTCTATCAGCGGCTCGGCTTCGAGGTGACCGACCGCTCCGCGTTGGACAGCGAAGGCCGGCCGTTTCCGATCCTGACCATGCGGCGACGCGTCTAGAGCGCGCAGGATCGGCCCGCAGCGGCGACCGGCGACCAGACGTACTCGGCGACCACCGGCCCTTGCGTCGAAAAGGCCGCCTGCCGCTCGACGCCGTCGCGGCGGACGACGAGTTGGACGACCGGATCGAGCCGCACGTTGGACGCGCTGTGGGCGATGCGTGGGGCGACGCCCTGGAAGGACACCAGCTCGTCGCCGTCGCGCAGGCCGGCCTGGGCCGCGGCCGACCCTGGCTGGAGGCCGGAGATCACGGCGGGCTTCATCAGGAAGGCGTCCTCGGACATGCCGAGCACCGGGCGCGGATGCTCGAGTTTGCGGCGCGCCAGGCACGGGCCGAAGGCGTCGGCGGGCGGCACGATCAGGTCGCCGGCCAGCATGGCGTCGAGCCGCGCGGGCCCGGCCTCGCCCAGCTCGGCGCGCAGCAGATCGCGCCATTTGGCCTCGTCATAGGCGCCGCCGGCGCGGCGGCTGGCGAGCATCGCGAGGACGAGATCATCGAGCGACCGCGCGCCGCCGGACCGCGCGCGGACGGCGGCGTCGAGGTCCACGAAGTACATGAAGCCACGGTTGTAGGGCGCGCTCTGGGCTGCGCCGTCGGCCCAGCGGCGACGGCCGAGTTCGGCGAACGGCGCGTCCACGACCGAGCTGTTGTAGTAGGCCCCGGTCATCACGGCGATTTCCGCGGCGGCCTCGTCCAGGCTGATCAGGCCGGCGCGCAGCGGGGCGCGGATCTTGTAGAACTCGGCCAGCCCCTCGCCGAACCAAGCGTTGGCGCCGGTGTCGCCGCTCAAGCTGCCGACGAAGTGGTGGACCATCTCGTGGGTGAACATGATGCGGCGTGAGACGTCGCTCATCTGGCCCAGGCCGTACTCCAGCATAAAGCCGCCGTTGGTGGCCCCGCCGCCGTCGCGCGGCCGCGCGAACGGCCGCATCAGCAGGACGTAGGGCGGCGCGGCGGGGTCGACGAACAGGTCCTGCAGCACGCGGTAGCTGCGCGCCGACCAGGCCGAGGCGGTCTGCGGATCGAAGGGCGGTCGGCCGATCCAGTAAGCGCTGAAGCGCTCGCCCGGCGGGGCGTAGCCCTGCACCGCGCCGCCCAGCAGGAAGATCGTGTTGATCCCGCCGGTTGGCCCCGAAAGCGAGACCGCGCCTTCGCCCAGAGTCGAGACGCCGCGCGCCCCGGCCGGCGCGGCGCTGAGGTCCCAGTCGAGCTTGAAGTCGGCGGGAACGTCGGCCGGCAGCAGCAGGAACGAGAAGAACGCGCCGCCAAAACCGCCGTCGGCGCCGCGCAGATCGTAGGACGGGCCGGGGCGACGCGGGCTCATCGCCGGGGTCACGTCGGCGGCGTAGCTCAGGGTGATCGCGCCCTGGGTCGCGCGCCTTGGACTGAAGGTGCGCATTTCGAGCGGATAGCCCGGCTCGGCCGGCGCCACCGCCATCGCCAGCGGCAGCGGGCCGGCCTCGTCGCGCGCCACGATGTCGGCCTCCGCGTAGGGTTGGCCGAGAATGGTGGTGACGCGGGCGGGAACGGTGAACAGGGTCTGGCCCGCCGCTGCTGCGAAACCCGAGACCGACTGGCGGACCTCGACCTGCGAAATCTCGCCGTTGGCGGCCAGCGGCTTCAGCACCACCGACACGGCCGGGGCCTGCGCGACCGCCGTCCACGGCGACGCCGCCGCCATGACCGCGACGGCCGCCAACACACGCATAGACATTCGAGACCTCCCGCCGAACGCCCCACACTCCCACGGGCGGTCTGCAATTGGGCGCCGATTTGCGCCCCCAGGCGGCGGGCGGTTGGCTAGACTATGCGTCGCGGTCGGCCTGTGGGGATGACGATGACCAGTTTCAGTTCGATGTCCGAGCGCGCCTGGCGGGTGCGCGAGCTCTATGCGGGGGTAGAAACTCAGCGCTACGGGCGGCCCTGGAGCCGCGAGGAGGTGGCGCTGGGCTTTGTCGGCGACGTCGGCGACCTGATGAAGCTGGTGCAGGCGGCGGAAGGCGTACGGGCGATCCCCGACGCCCCCGCCAAGCTGGCGCACGAACTGGCCGATTGTCTGTGGAGCGTGATGACCCTGGCGCGGATGTACGAGATCGACCTGGAAGCGGCGTTCGCGCGCACGATGGACGAGCTGGAAGCCGGCCTGGAGGCGCGACCGTGAGCCTGAAGATCGTGCGGGCCGCCCGGAGCGACAGCGCCCTGCTGCAGAACCTCTTCCAGCTCTACACCCACGACTTTTCGGAGTTCTGGGCCGGGAGTGCGCGCGGCGAGCTGGAGGCCGATGGTCGGTATACGGACTATCCGCTGACGCCGTTCTTCGAGCGCGCCAGCTGGTCGGCCTGGTTGCTGAAGTCGGGCGAGGCCCCGGCCGGTTTTGCGCTGATCAACGACGCCGCGCATTCGGGCCTGCCGACGCGGCGCTCGATGGCCGAGTTCTTCGTGGTGCGCAAACATCGCGGCCAGGGGGCCGGGCGCGCGGCCGCGCAGGCGCTGATCGCCGACGAGCCGGGCGGCTGGGAGATCGCCGTGGCGCGGGCCAACACCGGGGCGCTGACCTTCTGGCGCAAGGTGGCGGCGACGTGCGCGGCCGGGCCGGTCGAGGAGCTGGACATCGCCAGCCCCGACTGGAACGGGCCGGTGTTGCGGTTCGCCGCGCGCTAGGTTCGGATCAGCTCTCCAGTTCGTAGCCGGCGTCGCGCCAGGCCTTGAGGCCGCCGTCGAGAGCGACGGCGCGGGTGAAGCCGAGTTCGCGCAGGGTGGCGGCGGCCAGGGTCGAGATCTTGCCGAACTCGCAGCAGGCGAGGATGCGGACGGTGGGGTCGGGCAGCTCGGAATTGACCCGCAGCTCCAGCTGGCCGCGCGGCAGGTGGCGGGCGCCGGGGATGTGGCCGGCGTCGAAGGCGTCCTTCTCGCGCAGGTCCAGGATGACCATGTCGCCGCTGTTGCCGCCGATGCGGCCGTGCAACTCGACCAGCGACATGAACGGCACCTTGGCCGAGGCCTCGGCCAGCAGCTGGGCGACGGTCTTGCCGCCGCTCATATTGGTGCGCAGGGCCTCGGTCAGGTGGGTTGGGGCCGAGAGGTCGAGGTTCTGCATCATCGCCACGAACTCGGCGCGGTCGGTCTTCTGCAGGCGCGGATTGGCGTCGATCTCGTCGCCGATCGTCGAGTGGGTGCGGCCCTTATAGTCGTGGGCCGGGAAGACCAGCGTCTCGCGCGGCAGCTTCAGCAGCTTGTCGAACAGGCTTTCATAGAGGGCGTGGGGATCGCCGGTCGGCAGGTCGGTGCGGCCGGTGCCGCCGATCAGCAGGGTGTCGCCGGTGAACACCCGATCGGCCATCACCAAGCACATGGAGTCGCGGGTGTGGCCGGGGGTGTGCAGGGCCTGGATGCGCAGCTCGCCGACGATCAGCATGTCGCCGTCGTCGAGCCGCAGGTCGGCGTAAGGCGCGGGGCTGAGCCGGTTCATAACCACCGGCGCGCCCAGCAGCTTCTGCAACTCATGGCTGGCCGAAAAGTGGTCGGCGTGGGTGTGGGTGTCGACGATGTAGCGGATGTGCAGGCCGAGTTGGCCGGCCAGGCCGACATAACGGTCGATCTGTGAGAACTCCGTGTCGATCAGCGCGGCGGCGCGGGTGGTCTCGCAGCCCACCAGGTAGGACTGGCAGCCGCCGGTCGGTATCTGCTCGAAGATCATCGCATCGCCCCTGTTCGTTGCGGCGCGACAGTCGCGCCAACCGCGGGCGGGCGCAAGCCGAACGGCGTTACGCCTGGGGCCTTGACCCGAAGCCGCCGCAGGGGGCGGCCGGATGGCGCATGGCGCCGCTCAGGCGGAGGCTGCCGCCCCTGGGAGGCGTGTCCAGCGCCCCCGACCACACAAGGGAGCGCGCGCGATGCCGAAGGGCAAACCCAACATCCTGTTCATCATGGGCGACGACATCGGCTGGTATAACATCAGCGCCTACAACCTCGGCGTCATGGGCTACCGCACGCCCAATATCGACCGCATCGCCAAGGAAGGCGCGCTGTTCACCGACTGGTACGCTCAGCAGAGCTGCACCGCCGGGCGCGCGGCGTTCCTGACCGGCCAGTCGCCGATCCGCACCGGCCTGACCAAGGTCGGGTTGCCGGGGGCGGACCTGGGACTGAGCGCCGACGATCCCTGCATCGCCCAGGTGCTGAAGGCGCAGGGCTACGCCACCGGCCAGTTCGGCAAGAACCACCTGGGCGACCGCGACGAACACCTGCCGACCATGCACGGCTTCGACGAGTTCTTCGGCAACCTCTACCACCTGAACGCCGAGGAGGAGCCGGAGAACGAGGACTATCCGAAGGACCCCGAGTTCCGGAAGAAGTTCGGCCCGCGCGGCGTGCTGAAGTGCAAGGCCGACGGCAAGGGCGGCCAGACCATCGAGAACACCGGCCCGATGGACTCCAAGCGCATGGAGACGGTGGACGAGGAGTTCCTCGCCGACGCCAAGGACTTCATCAAGCGCAAGAACAAGGAGGGCGGCCCCTGGTTCTGCTACTTCAACTCGACCCGCATGCACGTCTTCACGCACCTGAAGGAAGCCTCGAAAGGTAAGACCGGCCTTGGCCTCTATCCTGACGGGATGGTCGAGCATGACGGCCATGTCGGCGAGCTGCTGGCCCTGGTCGACGAGCTGGGCGTCGCCGACGACACCATCGTCGTCTACACCACCGACAACGGCGCCGAGTGCTTTACCTGGCCCGACGGCGGGACCACGCCGTTCAAGGGCGAGAAGGCGACCAACTGGGAGGGCGGCTTCCGCGTGCCCTGCGCCATCCGCTGGCCCGGAACCATCGAGCCCGGCAGCGTGATCAACGAGATCTGCGCGCATGAAGACTTCCTGGCCACCTTCGCGGCGGCGGCGGGCGACGCCGACATCGTCGAGCGGATCCGCAAGGGCGGGAAGATCGGCGACAAGACCTTCAAGGTGCACCTCGACGGCAACAACCTGATCCCCGCCTTCAAGGGCGAGGCCAAGGAGTGGCCGCGGCAGGGCTTCGCCTACTGGAGCGACGACGGCGACCTGATGGCGGTCCGCGTCAAGCAGTGGAAGGTCGCCTTCATGGAGCAGAACAGCGAGGTGAACCACAAGACGCCGCTCGGCGTCTGGCAGGGCGCCTTCACGGGGCTGCGCGCGCCGATGTTGTACAACATCCGCTCAGACCCGTTCGAACGTGGGCCGGAGAGCATCTACTACGGCGACTTCTCGGCGCACCGGATGTTCCTGTTCGTGCCGGCCCAGGCGATCGTCGCCAAGCTGCTGGAAACCTTCAAGGAGTTCCCGCCGCGGGCCAAGGCGGCGAGCTTCACCGTGGGCGACGCCATGGAGAAGATCAGCACCGCCAGCCCGAACCAGAACTGACCGCGCGCGGGCGCGACCGACGGAAGGGGCGAGCCGGGGCTCGCCCCTTCTTTTCGTGTGGGCCGGGTGGGGACGAACGCCTACCGAAGATTGACGCCGCGGAGCCTTTCGCGTCCCCTGGCTGCGACATTCCGTCCAGCTTGAGAGAGACCGATGGCGAGCGACCAGACGCCGGAGACGCCGACCCCGAAAGGCTGGCTGGCCAAGCTTCGCGCCAGCAGGATGCCGGGGCTGATGGCGGCCGGGCTGGTGATCGCCGCGTTCGGCGGCGGGGTGCTGTCGGCCAAGGGCGTCGACTGGTTCGGCAAGCCCTCGCAGGAAACTCAGGTCGCACCGGGGACGCAGGGCTGGTCGCTGTTCGGCAAGCCGCGCGACGCCAAGGCGGCGCGGCGCGGCATCCCTAAGCCGGAAGGGTTCGCGGTCTGGCGCCACCGGATCGACACCTCGGCCAACCAGCCGGCCGCCTGCGTGGAGCTGACCCGGGCGCTGGACCCGGCCAAGTCCTATGCCGACTTCGTGCTGGTCTCGCCGGACCTCGGCGGGGCGCCGGCGGTGACGGTGAAGGGCTCGGAGCTGTGCATCGGCGGGACCGGCTTCGCCGACCGCCGGGTGACGTTGCTGAAGGGGCTGCCGGCCAAGAACGGCGAGACCCTGGCGGCCAACGCCGACGTCGATTTCACCTTCGGCGAGCGGCCGCCCTTCGTCGGCTTCGCCGGCGAGGGCGTGATCCTGCCGCGCGAGGATTCCGACGGGATCGGGATCGAGACGGTCAATGTCAGCCGGCTGTCCGTCGAGGTCTGGCGGGTCGTCGACCGCAACCTGGTGCGCAAGTCGATCAGCGCTCCCGACCCCACCGCCGAGGGCGAGTGGCCCAGCGATTACGGCTCCGACAGTCCCGACGACGAGGGCCGGGTGGTCTGGAAGGGCGAACTACCGGTGACTACCCAGGGCGCCGGCGAGCGGGTGACGACGGTGTTCCCGCTGGGCGCGGTGCTGAAGGAGATGAAGCCCGGCGCCTATGTGATCAAGGTGCGCGACGCCTCCGGCGGCCGCTCGATCAAGGGCGAAGGTTCCGACGACGACTATGATCCCAATCCGCCGGCCCAGGCGCGGCGCTGGGTGGTATTCACCGACATGGCGCTGTCGGCCTATGACGGGTCCGAAGCGCTGGACGTGGTGGTCCGCTCACTGAAGACCGCCAAGGTGATGCCGAACGTGCGCGTGACCTTGGTGGCGCGCAACGGCGAGGACTTGGCCGCGGCGCAGAGCGACGCCCAGGGGCGCGTGCGCTTCGACCGCCCGCTGCTGGACGGCGAAGGCGCGGCCGACGCCAAGATGGTCATGGCCTACGGCGCCCAGGGCGACCTGGCGGTGCTGGACCTCGACCGCGCGCCGGTGGACCTGTCCAAGCAGGGGATCGGCGGGCGCACCGAGGACAGCGGCGTCTCGGGCCGCACCGCCCAGACCGCCATCGACGGCTATCTCTATGCCGACCGCGGCATCTATCGGCCCGGCGAGACGGTGCACCTGAACGCCCTGCTGCGCGACCGCGAGGCCAAGGCGGTGAAGGATCGCAAGGGCGCGGTCGTGGTCCGTCGCCCTTCCGGCGTCGAGTACAAGCGCTACGCCTTCGACAAGGCCCCGCTGGGCGCCGTGCCGGTGGACATCGCCCTGCCCAAGAGCGCGCCGCGCGGGCGCTGGACCGCCAAGCTGGAGATCGACGGGCTGGACAAGCCGGCCGGCGAGCTGTCGTTCCAGGTCGAGGACTTCGCGCCGCAGCGGCTGGCGGTGACCGCCGTCGGCCAGGAGGCCGTGCCGCTGAAGGCCGGCGAGACCCGCAACATCGACGTCACCGCGCGGTTCCTCTACGGCGCGGCCGGCGCGGGCCTGCAGACGCAAGGCGAGGCGCGGCTGCGCGTCGACCCCAACCCGTTCCCCGCCTTCGAAGGCTATCAGTGGGGCGACCAGCGCGAGCCGTTCGCCGAGAAGTTCCTGGAGATCGGCCAGACCGTCACCGACGGCGCCGGCCGCGCGGTGCTGGCCTTGTCGTCGGAGGAAGCGGGCGACACGCCGCAGCCGCTGACCGCGGCCTTCACCGCCAGCGTCTTCGAGCCGGGCGGGCGCCCGGTGCGCGAGGGCCTGGACCTGAAGGTGCGGACCAAGGCCGTCTATCTGGGCGCCAAGATCGACCAGGGGGATTCGAACGGGTCGGGCGACCCGACCATGCTGATCGACCTGATCGCGGTGAACGCCGCCGGCCAGCGGATCGCCGCGCCGGGCACGACCTACACCCTGATCTCGGAGAACTGGGACTATGACTGGTTCCAGCAGGACGGCCGCTGGCAGTGGCGGCGGACGAGCCGCGACGTGGTGGTGGCCAAGGCCAATGTGAACCTCGCCGCCGGCCAGCCGACCCGGATCAGCCGCCGGCTGGGCTGGGGCGACTACCGGCTGGAGATGACCGGGCCGGGCGGCTCCAAGAGCGTCATCCGCTTCGCGTCGGGCTGGGGCGCGCCGGCCAAGGACGTCGAGGCCCCCGACTTCGTGCGGGTCAGCGCCGGGGCCAAGCCCTATGCGCAGGGAGACACCGTCGAGATCACCCTGAAGCCGCCCTATGCCGGCGAAGCGCAGATCGCCGTCGCCACCGACCGGCTGATCGACCTGAAGACCGTCACTGTCGGCAAGGACGGGGCGACGGTGCGGCTGAAAACCAGCGCCGCCTGGGGCGGCGGGGCCTATGTGCTGGTCAGCGTGGTGCAGCCGCGCGATCCGGTCGCCTCGCCCAAGCCGCGGCGGGCGCTGGGCCTGGTCTATGTGCCGCTGGACCCGAAGGACCGGAAGCTGAGCGTCGAGCTCAACACCCCGGCCAAGATCGACTCCAAGGCGCTGGTCGAGGTGCCGATCACCATCAAGGGGGCCGGGTTCGCCGGGCGAGCCAGGGTCACCCTGGCGGCGGTCGACGAGGGCATCCTGCAACTGACCAAGTTCCAGAGCCCCGATCCGGTGAAGTGGTACTTCGGCAAGCGGGCGCTGACGCTGGACTACCGCGACGACTACGGACGGCTGCTGGACCCAAACTTGGGGGCGCCGGCCAATGTCAGCTTCGGCGCCGACGGCATCGGCGGCGAGGGTCTGTCAGTCACGCCGATCAAGACCGTGGCCCTGTGGTCGGGCGTGGTCGAGACGGGCCTGGATGGCAAGGCGGTGATCAAGCTGCCGGCCGCCCAGTTCAATGGCGAGCTGCGGCTGATGGCGGTGGCCTGGACCGACACCGCGGTCGGCTCGGCCAGCAAGCCGCTGACCGTGCGCGAGGCGGTGGTCGCCGACCTCGCCCTGCCCCGGTTCCTGGCGCCGGGCGACAAGGCGTTCGCGACGCTGGAGCTGCATAACATCGAGGGCAAGGTCGGGTCGTACATCGCCGAACTGACCAGCGGCGGCGGGGTGCTGGCGCCGTTCAAGAAGGCGTTCCAGCTGGCGCTCGGCCAACGCGTGGCCGAGAAGATCCCGTTCAGCGCGCCGGGCCGGGCCGGGATCGGCCAGGTCGGCTTCAAGGTCTCCGGCCCTGGCTTCTCGACCGCCAAGGACTATCCGATCCAGACGCGGCTGGGCTGGAGCCCGATCACCCGGACGACCTACGAGCTGCAGCAGCCGGGGGCGGCGTTCACGCCGGCTTCCAGCCTGCTCGCGGGCCTCGCGGCCGGCGACCTCACCCTGCACGTCAGCTACTCGCCGTTCCGCGGCTTCGACCCGGCTCCGATCGCCAATGCTCTGTCGCGCTATCCCTATGGCTGCACCGAGCAGACCGTGTCGGGCGCCTATCCGCTGATCTATGCGGCGGAGGTCGCCAGCGATCCGAAGCTGAAGCGCTCGTCGGTCGCCCTGGCCGGCGCGGTCGGGCGGCTGCTCGACCGTCAGACCCTGGACGGGGCCTTCGGGCTCTGGCGGGTCGGCGACGGCGAGGCCGATCCCTGGCTGGGCGCCTATGTCACCGACTTCCTGCTTGAAGCGCAGAAGGCCGGAACGCCGGTGCCGCAGGAGGCGATCGACCGGGCGCTGAGCGCCATGCGCCAGGTCTCGCGGCCCGAGGGCTGGGCCTCGGTCTCCTACCGGATGGAGTATCCGGACTGGTGGGCCGGCGGGTCGGACGCCTCGAAGAAGGCGACCGAGCGGATGCGCAGCCGCGCCTCGGCCTATGCGCTCTATGTGCTGGCCAAGGGCGGGCGCGGCGACCTGGCGCGCCTGCGCTGGTGGCACGACGTGCAGATGAAGAGCGAGGCCTCGCCGCTGGCCAAGGCGCAAGTCGGCGCCGGACTGGCGATGATGGGCGACAAGGCCCGGGCGCGCTCGTCCTTCCGCCAGGCGATCGCCGCGCTCGGCTATCGTGACGAGGCCGACTGGTACCAGAGCCCGCTGCGCGACATCGCCGCCGTGACGGCGCTGGCCTACGAGGCCGGCGAGACCGACCTGGCGCGCGGGCTGCAGAAGCGGCTGGAGAACGCGGTCAAGGATCCGGACAGCCTCAACACCCAGGAACAGGCGCGGCTGCTGCAGGCGGCGCACTGGATGCTGAAGGCGGTCGGGGCGATCCGCATCGACGCCCAGGGCGTCCAGCCGCTGACCGCGGTCGGCGGCGCCCCGCGCTGGGCGGTCGGCAAGCTGGCCGATGCCCGCTTCGTCAACGCCGGCAAGGGCGCCCTGTGGCGCACGGTGACGGTGACCGGCACGCCGGTCGCCCCGCCGCCCGCCGAGGACAACGGCATCACCCTCTCCAAGCGGTTGGTCGGGTTCACCGGCGGATCGGTCGATCCCTCGGCGCTGACCCAGGGCGAGCGGGTGATCGTGGTGGTGTCGGGCCGCTCCGGCCAGAGCCGCTCGATGTCGCTGGTGGTCGATGATCCGCTGCCGGCCGGCTTCGAGATCGAGACCGTGCTGGGGCCGGACGACGCCCAGAGCGGGCCGTTCAAGTTCCTCGGCGAGCTCTCCAGCGCCGACGTCCAGGAGGCCCGCGACGACCGCTATGTCGCGGCCATGGACCTGGCCGGCAAGGGCGGCTTCACCTTCGCCTATGTGGCGCGGGCGGTGACGCCGGGCGACTTCCTGCTGCCGGGGGCGCAGGCCAAGGACATGTACCGTCCAAGCCTGAACGCGCGCACCGGCGCCAGCCGCACGGTGATCGCGCCCGGGCCATGAGTACGGACTCCAGTTCCTCCCCTCTTGGGGGAGGTGGATCGATGCGCAGCATCGAGACGGAGGGGGACCGCACTCCGGAGTCAAAGTCCCCCTCAGTCGGCCATGCGGCCGACAGGTCCCCCAGTGGGGGAGCAACTAAGAGCGTGCGTCGCCTCACCCTCGGCCTCATTGCGCTGCTCGGCGTGGAGGTCGCGGTGTTCGCGGCCGACGCCGCGCTGCCGCCGGACATGGGGCGGGCCGAGCGGTCTTCGCCGGTGGCGCTGGATCGGCGCGGGGCGTGGCTGCGGGCGCTGCCGGTCGAGGACGGGCGCTGGCGGATCCGGGCCGACCTGACGCGCACCGACGACAGCTTCCAGAAGCGGCTGGTGCAGATCGAGGACGCGCGGTTCTGGATCCATCCCGGCGTCGATCCGCTGGCGGTGGCGCGGGCGGCGGGGTCGGCGATCGCCAGTGGGCGAGTCAGCTCGGGCGCCTCGACGCTGAGCATGCAGACCGCGCGGCTGCTGGAGCCGCGGCCGCGGACCATTTCCGCCAAGCTGATCGAAATGGTCCGGGCCGTGCAGATCGAAGCGCGGCTCTCCAAGCGCGAGATCCTGGCGCTGTATCTGACGCTGGCCCCCTATGGCGGCAATCTGGAGGGAGTGCGGGCCGCCAGCCTGTCGTACTTCGGCCACGAGCCGGAGACCCTGACCGCCGGCGAGCAGGCGTTGCTGATCGCGCTGCCGCAGTCTCCAGAGGCGCGGCGGCCCGACAAGCGCCCCGAGGCGGCGCGTGCGGCGCGGCGGGCGGTGCTGGACAAGATGATCCGCGCCGGAGCGCTGAGCGAGGTCGCCGCGGCCGAGGCCGAGCAAGAACCCCTGCCCGGCCGCGCGCCGTTCCCGGCCCTGGCCTGGCACGTCGCTGGCGAGCTGGCGCGGGCGGCGCCGGTGGACCAGGCTTCGGTGCTGACCACGCTGGACGCCGGCCTGCAGGCGCGGCTGGAGCCGCTGGCCGCCCGGATGGCGCAGAGCCAAGGCCCCGAAGCGACGACGGCGATCCTGGTGGTGGAGCTGAAGGGCCGGGCGGTGCGCGCGGCGGTCGGTTCGGGCGGGCTGGCGCGACCCGGCGGCTGGATCGACATGACCCGGGCGGTGCGCTCGCCGGGCTCGGCGCTGAAGCCGTTCATCTACGGCTTTGCGTTCGACGACGGACTGGCGGCGCCCGACACCCAGATCGACGACGCCGCGCGGCGGTTCGGCGACTACCAGCCCGAGAACTTCGACCGCATCTTCCGCGGCAAGGTCACGGCGCGCGAGGCGCTGACCTATTCGCTGAACGTGCCGGCGGTGGAGCTGTTGGACAAGGTCGGGCCGGCGGCGTTCGAGGCGCGGATCGACGGGGCCGGGGTGAACCTGGTGCGGCCCAAGGCGCAGACGCGCGAGGCGGGGTTGGCGATGGCGCTGGGCGGGGTCGGGATCACCCTGCGCGACCTGGCGGTGCTGTACGCGGCGCTGGGCGACGGCGGCGTGGCCAAGCCGCTGGCCTGGACGCAGGACGAGGCGGCGCGGCGCGAGCGCCAGGGCGGCCGGCGGCTGATGCGGCAGGAGGCGGCCGAGCAGGTGCTGGCCATCCTGCGCGAGACCCCGCCCCCGGCCGGGGCGACGGCGACGGCGCTGACCAGGGGGCGGCCGGTGATGGCGTTCAAGACCGGCACCTCCTACGGGTTCCGGGACGCGGTGGCGGCGGGGCTGGTCGGGCGCTACGTGATCGTCGTCTGGACTGGCCGGGCCGACGGCGGCGCGCGCGGCGGCCTGACTGGGCGCGACGCGGCGTTGCCGCTGCTGTTCGACGTCGCCGACCTGATCGACGCCCCGGCCAGCGCCCCGCGGCCGATCGCGCCGCGCGGCGCGCCGAGCGCGCTGCAGCGCCTAGAGACCCGCGAGCAGGGCCCGCGGCTGATCTTCCCGCCCGACGGCTCGACCGTGCAGGTCGAAGCGTTCGGGCCGGCCTCGCGCGGCCTGGTGCTGGCGGCCGGCGGCGAGGGCCTCTCCTGGTACGTCGCCGGCGAGCCGCTGGCCGCCGATCCTGTCAGTGGACGGACGATCTGGCGCCCGAAGGGCCCGGGCTTCTACCGGCTGACGGTCGTCGACGACCAAGGCCGCAAGGCCGGCGCCCGGGTGCGGGTGAAGTAGCTGCATCTGATCCTCCCCTCTTGGGGGAGGTGGATCGGCGCGGAGCGCCGAGACGGAGGGGGACTGCTCTCAAAGCAGAAGCGTCGAAGTCCCCCTCAGTCAGCCATGCGGCTGACAGCTCCCCCAGAGGGGGAGCAACTAGGCTCGGTCCCTACTGTCCCTCGTCGCGGGCCTTGTCGAGGTCGACGGGGCCGCTGATGGTGCAGTTCTGGTCGGTGACCAGGCCGTTGGCGATCGAATAGACCCAGCCGTGGACGCTGAGGCTCTGGCCGCGGGCCCAGGCGTCCTGGACGAAGACGTCCGAGGCGACGTTGCGGACCTGGCGCATGACGTTGAGTTCGATCAGGCGGTCGATGCGCTCGTGGTCGTGCAGGACTTCCAGCTCGTCGCGGTGCTCGGCGTAGACCTCGCGGATCGGGTGCAGCCAGTGGTCGACCAGGCCGCGGCGCTTGCCGTCGACGGCGGCGGCGACGCCGCCGCAGCCGTAGTGGCCAACGACCATGATGTGCTTCACCTTCAGCACGTCGACGGCGAACTGCAGCACCGACAGGTAGTTGGCGTCCTGCGGCGGGGCGAGATTGGCGACGTTGCGGTGCACGAACAGCTCGCCCGGATCGAGATTGACAATCTCATTGGCCGGGACGCGGCTGTCGGAACAGCCGATCCAGAGATATTCGGGGCTCTGCTGGGCGACCAGGCGTTCGAAGAAGCCGGGGTCGACGGAGAGCTTTCCAGCCGCCCAGCGGCGGTTGTTTTCCTTCAGGTCCTCAAGCATGCACGGCGTCCGGTTGGCGATCAGGATGGGCGGCGGCGAAGGCCGGGTGCGCGCCCGCATGGGCGGCGGCGGCGGCGATCGCGGGGAACGGGGAAAGGTCGACCTCGTAGCGCTGGGCCGAATAGACCTGGGGCACGAGGCAGCAGTCGGCCAGGGTCGGCGTGTCGCCGAAGGCGAAGCCCTGGCCGTGGCGCGCGACCATCGGCTCCAGCGCCGAGAAGCCGTCGACGATCCATCGCTGGCTCCATTCGAGGCGGCCGGCCTCGTCGACGCCGAACTGCTCAAGCGCCTTCTGGATGCGCATGTTGTTCAGCGGGTGGATGTCGCAGGCGACGATGGCGGCCATGGCCCGCACGGTGGCGCGGTCAAAGGCGTCCGTCGGCAGCAGGGCCGGCGCAGGATGGGTCTCCTCCAGCCATTCGAGGATGGCCAGGGACTGGACGAGCACGTGGCCCTCGGTCTCCAGCGCCGGGGTCAGGTGCTGACGGTTGCGCTTGGTGACGTAGTCGTCGGCGTGCTGCTCGCCCTTCAGCAGGTTCACCCCGACATAGCCGTAGTCGAGGCCCTTTATGTTGAGGCCGATGCGGACGCGGTAGGGCGCGGTGGCGCGCCAGTAGGAATGCAGGGTGAGGCTCATGCAGACACCGTGAACTTGAGTTGGCCGACGCCCTCGACCTCGCCCTCGACGAGGTCGCCGGGGACGATGGGGCCGACGCCCTCGGGGGTGCCGGTGAAGATCAGATCGCCGGGGGCCAGCGTCCAGAGCTTGGAGGCTTCGGCGATCACCTCGGCGAGGTTCCAGATCATGTCGGCGACCTGGCCTTCCTGGCGGACCTCGCCGTTGACGGAGAGCGCGATGCGGCCCTGCGGCGGGGCGGCGTCCCACTTGCGGATCGCCGAGATCGGGGCCGAGGCGTCGAAGCCCTTGGCGGCGTCCCACGGATGGCCCTTGGCCTTGGCGACGTTCTGCAGGTCGCGGCGGGTCAGGTCGACGCCGACCGCATAGCCGTAGACGAGGCCGAGCGCCTGCTCGACCGGTACGTCGGCGCCGCCGCCCTTCAGCGCGACGACCAGCTCGATCTCGTGATGCAGGTCGTTGGTGCGCGGCGGGTAGCGGACCTCGCCGCCCGGCGGGACGATCGCGTCGGCGGGCTTGGCGAAGAAGAACGGGGGATCGCGGTCGTCGCCGCCCATCTCGCGCCGGTGGGCGGCGTAGTTGCGGCCCACGCAAAGGATGCGGCGGACCGGGAAAACCGCCGCCTCGCCCTCCACGGGCACGGAGGCGGGAGCATGAGGCGGCAGGACATAGGATGTCATGGCGCCGCCTTACGCCTGGGAAGGGGTGATGTGAACCCTGCCGTAATGGGAGGACGGGAGGTTTTTTGCGGGATGCGCCGGTTGCGGCCCAATTGCTCCCCCGCTGGGGGAGCTGTCAGCCGGATGGCTGACTGAGGGGGCTTGCTGAGTCAGCAGTCCCCCTCCGTCGCGCTTCGCGCGCCACGCCCCCAATGGGGTGAGGAACTAGGCTGACGCTACTTCACCGCGTCGCGGATCGTGCGGGCCTTGTCGAGGTGCTGCTGCACGGTCGGGGCGGTGGCGGCGGCGAAGGCCTTGATGGCCGGGACGTCGCCGTCCTGGGCGTAGCGCTGCAGGACATCCAGCGCGGCCTGGTGGGCGTCGACCTGATTGTCCATGTAGGCCTTGTCGAAGTTATCGGCCTTGCCGAGGTCGGTCAGCTTGTCCTGCAGGTCCTTGGGCAAGACGGTCGGCAGCGCCAGAGCGGTCTGGCCGGAGTCGGCGATCGCCTTCTTCAGGCCTTCGGTGGTCTTGGTGTGGGCCGTGACCATGTCGGCGGCGAACTTCTTCACCTCGGGGCTCTTGGCCTTGGTGGCGGCGAGCTTGGCGGCCTCGACCTCGAACATGTCGCTGGCGGCCGCCTTGGCGACGAAGTCGGGGGCGGCCGCCTCGTTCGACGGCGTGATCACCGTCGCGGCCGGATTGGCGTCAGGCGTCGCGGCCTGCTCGGCCGGCGTGGCCGCGCCCTTGGTGTCGGTCTTCTGCCCACAAGCGGCCAGCGAAATGGCAGCAATAGCCGCGCCCGCGATCAGCAGGTGACGGGTCATCAAACCCTCCTAAGATTGACTAAGATGATCGGCGCGGGTCCAACGGACGGCGCACGGGTCGAAAACTCACAGACGCGTGATCTGTTCCGGGGAGGGAGCAAACGTGACCGACGCCGCCGCCAACACCGGCCCGCTGCAGGGGCTGAAGGTCGTCGAGATGGGGACGCTGATCGCCGGCCCGTTCTGCGGCCAGATCCTCGGTGATTTCGGCGCCGACGTGGTCAAGATCGAGGACCCGAAGACCGGCGACCCGATGCGCCAGTGGGGCCGCAGCCTGCCCAAGGGACTGTCGCCGTGGTGGCCGGTGATCGGGCGCAACAAGCGCTCGGTCGGCCTGGACCTGCGCACGCCCGAAGGCCGCGACATTGCGCTGAAGCTGATCGACCAGGCCGACGTGCTGATCGAGAACTTCCGGCCTGGCACGCTGGAGAAGTGGGGCATGGGCTATGAAGCCCTGGCCGCGCGGAATCCGCGCCTGATCGTCGCCCGGGTGTCAGGCTTCGGCCAGACCGGGCCCTACGCCAAGCGCGCGGGCTACGGCCTGATCGGCGAGGCGATGGGCGGGCTGCGCCACGTGACCGGCGAACCGGACCGGCCGCCGGCGCGGGCCGGCATCTCGATCGGCGACAGCCTGACCGCCATGCATGCGGTGATGGGGATCACCATGGCGCTGCACGCGCGCGAGCGCACCGGCCGCGGCCAGATGATCGACGCGGCCCTCTATGAGAGCGTGCTGGCGGTGATGGAGAACCTGGTCACCGAGTACGACCTGACCGGCTATGTGCGCGAGCGCTCGGGCTCGATCCTGCCCGGCATCGCGCCCTCGAACGTCTATCCGTGCGCGGAGGGCGAGATGATCCTGATCGGCGGCAACGGCGACACGGTGTTCGCGCGGCTGGCCGAGGCGATGGGCCGGTCCGACCTGGCGAGCGACCCGAAGTTCGTCAGCCACGCGGCGCGCGGCGAGAACCAGAAGGAACTGGACGAAATCATCGCCGCCTGGACCGCGACCTGGAAGCTGCCCGAGCTGATCGCGCACCTGGAGGCCAGCGGCATTCCCTGCGGCCGGGTGTTCCGCGCGTCCGACATGCTGGAGAACGAGCAGTACCAAGCCCGCGAGGCGATCGTGGAGTTGCCGCATCCGGTGTTCGGCAAGGTGAAGATGCAAAACGCCTTCCCCAAGTTGTCCGAAACCCCCGGCGCGGTGCGCTGGCCAGGTCCGGATTTGGGGCAACACACGGACGAGGTGTTGGCCGAGGTGGGGCTCAGCGCCGACGACGTGGCGGGGCTGCGGGCGAAGGGCGTGGTCTAGGAGTCAAAGTCCCCCTCACCCGGCTGCGCCGAGGGAGGGGGCGGCGCGCCCGTGGGCTGCGCCGACTACGAGCGATCGCCTAGCCGGGGCTAGGCTGCGAAAAAGCCAAGTTCGCCGCTGACGCGGACTTGGCAGGGGCGGCCGTTGTCTTGAACCTCACGCGCCCGCTTGTTGGCGGCGGCCTTGGCGACGTCCTTGTCGGGGGAGTGCCCGAAGGTGTCACCGTCCAACTCGACGGCCCAGACGCCGTCCCGAAGTGCGACCGTCAAAACGGCCCGTTCCAAACCTTTTTGCATCCGCAAGCCATAGCATATCCGGCAGCGAATGGCGATTTTTCCATATATTTCTTGCCGCACGGGAAAATTACGCGCAGTTTGAACGAGTCAAATGTCGTTTTGGCTCGCTGCCGTGACGCTAGTTCTACTTGAGAGATCAGCTTCACAATTGCCTCCGGACCTCTCCGAAAATTTGATCGAGCGACCCGACGTGGGCGCGAGAACTCATGTCCGGAAAGGGACAACAATGACTATTGGTGTGGTTAAGTGGTTCAACGCCCAAAAGGGCTTCGGCTTCATTCAGCCTGACGATGGCGGCGCGGACGTGTTCGTGCACATCTCGGCGGTGGAGCGGGCCGGCATGGGCACCCTGCACGAGGGCCAGAAGCTGAGCTTCGAGCTGGAGCGCGACCAGCGCAGCGGCAAGAACTCGGCCGGCCAACTGCAGGCGGTCTGATCAGTTCCTGATCGACGAATTGAGCGGCCCGGCGCCTGACGCCGGGCCGCTTTTTCATGTTCAGGCGGCGACGCCGAACAGGGCGCCGACCCCTGCGGTGACCGCCATGGCGACCGCCCCCCAGAAGGTGACCCGCACCACCGGCCGCAACATCGGCGCGCGGCCGGCCCAAGCGCCGAGCGCCCCCAGAACCGCCAGATAGACCAGCGACGCGACCGCCACGGCCGGCACGATCCAGGCCATCGGCGCCATCTGCGAGGCGGCCAGCGGCAGGGCCGCGCCGGCCGAGAAAGTGACCGCCGAGGTGAAGGCCGCCTGGATCGGCCGGGCGGTGGTGATCTCCGACAGGCCAAGTTCGGCCCGGGCGTGAGCGCCCAGGGCGTCGTGGGCGCTGACCTGGCGGGCGACCTGCAGCGCCAGGTCCGGAGCCACGCCGCGCCCCTGATAGATGGCGGCCAGTTCGCGCAGCTGGGCCTCCGGCTCAGCCGCCAGTTGGCGGCGCTCCGCCTCGAGGGCCGCCTCTTCGGTGTCGCGCTGCGAGCTGACCGAGACGTACTCGCCGGCGGCCATCGACATGGCCCCGGCCACCAGCGCCGCGCCCCCGGCTATCAGGATCTCGCTGCGTCCCTGGGCGGCGGCGGCGACGCCGACGATCAGGCTGGCGGTCGAGACGATGCCGTCATTGGCGCCCAGCACCGCAGCCCGCAACCAGCCGATCCGCGCGATCGGTTCGCCCTGCATCTGGCTCATGCGCCGCCCTCCTCGTCCGCCCGGAGGCTGCACCGGTTTGCATGCCGCCGTAAACGCGCCCGTCAAGCGACGCGGGGACAGGAGGACGGTTGACGAAAGCGGCCGCGGCGCCGCCCATGGGGCCAAGTGCAAGCTTAGGGGAGCGCGCCATGTCCATCGCCGCCGTCAATGGCCTGAACCTCTATTTCGAGCGCGCAGGAACCGGCGCGCCCCTGCTGTTCATCTCCGGCACCGGCGGCGACCTGCGGGTGAAGCCGAACCAGTTCGACGGGCCGTTCCCCAAGACGTTCGACATGATCTCGTACGATCAGCGGGGCCTGGGGCGATCGGACAAGCCGGACGTCCGCTACGCCATGGCCGACTACGCCGACGATGCGGCTGCGCTGATGGCGAGCCAGGGCTGGGACAGCGCCCACGTCATCGGGGTCTCGTTCGGCGGCATGGTCGCCCAGGAGCTAGCGCTGCGCCATCCGGGCCGCATCCGCCGGCTGGTGCTGGCCTGCACCTCCCCCGGCGGGGCCGGCGGCGCCTCGTTCGCGTTCCACGAGATCGAGCACCTGAAGGGCGAGGCGCGAGCAAAACACCTGACGCCGATCTCCGACACCCGCCGCGACGACGCCTGGGCCGCGGCCAATCCCGAGACCTACGCCCAGATCATCGCCATGACCGCCGCCGATCCGTACGCGGACGAGCCCGGCCGCGCCCAAGGCGCGCACCGCCAGTTGGAGGCGCGGGCCGACCACGACACCTGGGCGCGGCTGGACCAGATCGCCGCCCCGACCCTGGTCGCCGGCGGCCGCTATGACGGCATCGCCCTGCCCGCGACGCTGGAACGGCTGGCCGGCAGGATTCCCGGCGCGGAGCTGCGCTTCTACGAGGGCGGGCACATGTTCATGATCCAGGACCGCGCCGCGGTGCGCGAGATGATCGCGTTCCTGAACGCCTAGACCTCTTGCGGGAGACCGCAGCGCCGATTACGGCGCCTCCGGTGTCAGATTCGCCGTCAAGTCATCCCCGCCCCGAGCTCCTGTTCCTGGTCAGCGCGCCGGCTGGCGGCGAGGTCCACATGTTGATCGAGAGCGGCTTTGGACGGCCGCGGTTCACGGTCAACGGAACCGCCAGCTACCTCTCCTACATGCCCGAGCTGCGCAGTCGCGGACGCGACCTGTGGCTGGACAACCGGCAGAACGCGTTCCAGGTGAAGCTGCCGCGGGTTCCGCTGGTCAACTACATGGCCGATCCCGATCTCTATGCGAACGCCCTGGGCAAGGCTGAATTGGTCGCGCAGCAGACCGGTCTGCCGATGCTGAACCATCCGACCGCCGTCCTGAGTTCGCGGCGCGACCGCAGCGCCGAGCTGCTGGCCAAAATCCCCGGGGTGCGCACCCCGCGGACCGTACGGCTGAGCGCCCCGACCCGGTCCGAGCTGATCGCCGCGATCCTGGCGGCTGGACTCGGCTTTCCGCTGCTGCTGCGCCCGGCCGGAGGGCACGGCGGCAAGGGGCTGGTGCGGCTGGACAGCCGCGAGCAGCTCGACGCGGCGCACATTCCGCTGGGGATCGACGAGGCGATCTACGCCAGCGAGTTCATCGATTTCGCCGACGCCGACGGCCTCTATCGCAAGCTGCGACTGATCTTCGTCGGCGAGCGCGTCTTCTGGCGCCACCTGATCATCGGCGAGCGCTGGTTGCTGCACTCGGCCAGCCGGATCGCCGGCGCCCAGGCCGAGGAAAGCGCCGCGCGAGACAGGTTCCAGGCCGAGACGCTGCCGCGGATGGCGCCCGTATTGAACGCGATCCGCGCCACAGTCGGGCTCGACCACTTCGGAATCGACGTCTCGCTGCGGCCTGACGGCGAACTGCTTGTGTTCGAAGCCAACGCCTGCATGAACGTGCTGGACAACAGCACGATCCCGCCGCCGAACATGTGGGAGGCGCAGATCGCGGCGGTGCGCGCGGCCCTGGCTGAGCTGCATGATCGGTCCGAGTGCTGGCTGCACCCAGGAAAGGCCCCGGCGCCCGCGTTAGCCGAGGCGATCTAGGAGGCCAGCAGCGCCCCGACGGCGGCGGCGACCTGGGTGACGTCGTAGGGCTTGCGGATGATCGGGGCGTCGAAGCCCATCGGCGCGCCGCTGTCGCCGTAGCCGGTGGCGAACACGAACGGCACCCCGCGGGCGGCGAGCGCCTCGGCCACCGGGGTCACCGCCAGGCCGTTAAGGTTGGCGTCGAGGACAGCCGCGTCGATGTGGCCGGCCAGCAGGCTCATCGCCTCGGCCAGTTCGTAGGCCGGGCCGACCACCTGGGCGCCGGCGTCGGAGAGGCCGGTCTCCAGCTCCAGGGCCAACAGCACGGCGTCCTCGACGATCAGCACGCGCTTGCCGCGCAGATCGACCGGGCCCTGGGCGGCGGGCGTGATCTCGATCTTCCGCGGGGCCGGCGCCTCTGGCACGGTCTCGGGCCGCGAGACGACAGCGGCGGGGCCGGCGCGCAGCCGCACGCTGACGCCGCCGCGGCGGTACTCGACCTCGACCTCGCCGTTGAGTTCGCGGCCGGTGACCTGCCCCAGCAGGGTGGAGCCGAAGCCCTTGTGGGTCGGGACGACCACCGGCGGGCCGCCGGTCTCGGTCCAGAACAACTCGAACCCGCCATCGGCGATCTGCGTCCAGCGGACATCGACGCGGCCGGTCTCCACCGACAGCGCGCCGTACTTCACCGCATTCGTGGCCAGCTCGTGCAGGGCCAGCGACAGGGCGTTGGCCGCGCGCGGGGTCAGGAACAGCTCAGGCCCATCCCAACGCGTCTGGCCCGGCGCGATGCCGCCCAGCTCGGCGGCGGCCAGGTGTGCGATGGCCGCGCCGCGCCACCGCGCGGCGGTCAGCAGTTCGTTGGCCGAGGCCATCGACTTCAGCCGACCCGAGAAGGTCGACAGGAAACTGTCGAGCGACGTAGTGCGCTTGGCGGTCTGCACGGCCAGGGCCTGGACCGCGGCCAGCACGTTCTTCACCCGGTGGTCGAGCTCGGCCATGAGGGCCCGGCGGCGGTCCTCCTCGGCCCGGCGGTCGCCGACGTCCTGGGCGACGCCGACCGCGCGGATCGGCCGGCCTTCGTCGTCGCTGACCAGCAGGCCGGAGGTGCGCATCCAGACGGTGCGGCCGTCATCCTCGCGAATGCGGCGGTACTCGGCTTCGAAGCGGCCCTCGGCGCGCATCGAGGCTTCCATGAACTGACGGGTGCGCTCGCGGTCGTCGGGGTGCACGCCGCGATAAAGAAACTCGCCCTTCTCGGCCGGCCACTCGCCGGCGGGCAGGCCGCTGACCTCGGACATGCGCGGACTGATGCGCACCACGTCCGCGACCATGTCCCATTCGTAGTCGCCCAGGCGCGCTGACTCGAGCGCCAGTTCGAGGCGTTCGTGATCGAGATTGCGTCCAGCGGCGGGCTTCACCATCGCGCGACCATTAAGCGAGGTTCGGGTCCGAGCGACAGGAACCGAAGGTTGTATGCCCCGAATTGCGCGTGGAGTCTTTCAGTCAATTTTCGGAACCGCCTATTGCCTTTGACGTTGTGGCAAGGCTTCCATGCCAACCCTGCGTTACCTGCTGAATACTTGGAGAATCTGACATGGCCACCAACGCCGTCGACCAAGCCAAAGACGAAGCCAAGGCCGCGGCCCAACAGATGGCCGATTCCGCCTCCAAGCTCTCGGCTGAGGCCCAGCGCAGCTTCGGCGAAGCCGCCAAGCGCTTCGAAAAGGTCGTCACCGAAGGGCTCGAGCAGATCCGCGCCCAGAGCCGCACCTACGCCGACAACGCCGGCGAGCACATCGACGACGCCCAGCGCTATGTCGTCGAACGCGTCAAGGAACGCCCGCTGGTGGCGACCGGCGCGGCGCTCGGCGTCGGCCTGCTGATCGGCCTGCTGCTAGCCAGCGGCCGCAAAAATTGATCCTGAAGCGAGCGCTCTATTACGTTGTCGCCGCCGTCGCGCTCGCCGCGACGGCGGTCGTTTGCGTGGTGTTCCTGGCGATGGCCCTGCATGCGGCGCTGATCCCCGCGGTCGGCGAGGCGTGGGCTGGTGTGCTGGTAGCCGCGGCCGCCGCCTTGCTGGCCGGGGCGATCGGGATGGTGCTGCTGATGATGGCCAGCCCGCCTCGCCGCCACCACAAGCGCGATCAGGACAAGGACCTCTCCTCGCGCATGTTCGAACTGGCCCAGGCCAAGCCCTGGGTGGCGCTGGGGATCGTCGGGGCGGTCGCCGCCGTGGCGCTGAAGAACCCGCGGACCACCGCCACCGTCGTTTCGGCGCTGATGGCCGGCCGCGCCTCCAAATCCTAGAGAACCAAACACCACAGTTCGGGTTAGTGTGGGACGTGGGCGCCAGCCCGCGATCCCTCCCCCGTAGGAAATTGCTATGTTTGAACTGCCGAACCTTCCGTACGCCCACAACGCGTTGGAGCCTGTGATCTCAGAGGCGACGATGCACCTGCACCACGGCAAGCATCACAAGCGCTACTTCGACGTCATGAACCCGATGCTGGACGAGGCGGGCGCCAAGCCGGCTTCGCTGGAAGAGGTCGTGCGCGGTGCGGTCGGGCAGGCCAAGCTGTTCAACAATTCGGCCCAGGCCTGGAACCACACCTTCTTCTGGGAATGCATGAGCCCGCCCGGCCAGAAGGTCTCGGGCGATCTGGCCGCCGCCATCGACCGCGACTTCGGCGGGCTGGAGCAGCTGAAGGCCCAGTTCGTGGCCAAGGGCGTCGGCCACTTCGGTTCGGGCTGGGTGTGGCTGGCCGCCAAGGGCGACGCGCTGTCGATCGTCGACACGCACGATGGCGTGAACCTGCTGACCGAAGCCGGCGTCGTGCCGCTGCTGGTCGCCGACCTCTGGGAGCACGCCTACTACCTGGATCACAAGAACGACCGCGAAGGCTTCCTGAAGGCCTGGTTCGACGCGCTGCCGAACTGGACGTTCGCTCAGGCCCAGTACGACGCCGCCCGCAAGGGCGAGGCCGGCTGGACCCACCCGGGTCCGGTCTAGATCCCGGAACGTCAGGCACAGCTGAGCGTTTACCTCTCCGGACACAATAACCGGAGAAACGACATGCTTGGATGGGCCTTGACCTTCCTGGTAGTCGCCCTCATCGCCGGCGTACTCGGATTTACTTCGATCGCCGGCGCCGCGATGGGCGTCGCCAAGATTCTGTTCTTCGTGTTCCTGGTGCTTTTCGTGGTTTCCCTCGTCATGCACCTGGTTCGAGGGCGCGGCGCGCTCTAGCGCGAACGACTGAAATGCTGAACGCCCGCCCCTAGTCGGGGCGGGCGTTTTGCTGTCTGCGGTTCACCGCCCAGCTGCGCAGCGGCTCGAACCGCGAGCCGGTCCACCCCTGGGCGATGATGCGGATTTCGCCGGCGTCGGCCTCAATGATGTTGAAGCTGGGCGCGACGCCGCGCTCGCGCCTCGAGAGGGTGCCGGCCCCGACCGCGTGAGCGCAGCCGCCGGCGAACGGATAGGGCCAGACGAACGGCGCGTGGATGTGCCCCGAGAGCACCAGGTCGACGCCGCCCTCGGCCAGGGCCCGGGCCGCCGCCTCGCCGCCCCAGACCTTGCCGGTCATTGGCCCGCCGATCATCTCGACCAGCGGATGGTGCACGACCGCCACCTTCAGCGCCTCGCGCGGGGCGGCGGCCAGCCAGGCCAGCGCCTCGCGGCTCTGGGCGCGCGAGATCTGCCCCTTGGACCAGTTGGCGCGCGGCTGCACCCCGCGGGCGGTGTTGAGGCCATAGACCGCCAGACCCGCCCCGGCGAAGGTCTGCGCCTCCGCCGCGCCAATGATCCGTGAGAACCGCCCAAACGGGCTGAAGAACCGCTCCCACCAGGCCAGATAGGGCGCGTCGTGATTGCCGGGGCAAACCAGTTGCGGTCCGGGCAGAGAGGCCAGCCAGGCGGCGGCGGCCTCGAACTCGCCCACCGCCCCGAACTGCGTGAGGTCGCCCGACACGATGGTCAGGTCGAAGCCGCCCTGTCTCAGGATCTCGGCCGCGGCGCTCACCGCCGCGACGTTCTCGCCGCCGAAGTGGATGTCCGAGAGGTGGGCGATGCGGATCATCCGGCCGCCCGCGGCGGCGCCAGCAATCGGGCGACCTGGGGCCGCCAGTCGACGGTGGCGCTCGAGGCCAGCCAGACCGGTTCGCCGTCGAGCACGGCCGGCACCCGACTGGCCGCCCAGACGCGAGCCTGATGGCAAGGGCCGGCGCTGACCGCCGGGTCGTTGCGCCAGTCGTCGACCAGCGCCTTGATGCCGATGCGCGCAGCCTCGGTCATGGTCTGCGGGTCGATGACCGCGGCCTCCAGGCTCTGGGCGTCGTCGGAGAGCGCGCTGGAGGCCAGCGGGCAGAGAAAGGCCACCGCCTCGGCCTTGCCGCGCGGCCCGCCGTCGAGCGAGTAGCGCAAACGCCCGGAGAAGGCTCGTCGCCAGGCGCGGCGCACCCGTGCGAAGGCCAGGCGGAACTGGCCTTCGCGCACCGCCTCGCGGGCGGGCGCCCAGAGGGCGGGCGCGCCAAGGATCGCAGCGACCAGGAAGCTGCGGCCTTCGACCAGGCCGCCGCCGATGTCGCGCTCGACGCCGGTCTCCAGCGCCGTGGTCAGCGCCTCGCGCCAGGGGACCGCGCCGTAGACCGCATTCGGCAGCATGTTCATGGTGCCGCCCGGCAACGGGGCGATCAGCGGCCCCTGCGGCCCGGCCATGTCGGCGGCCGAACGGGCGGTGCCGTCGCCGGCCAGGATCACCAGCAGATCGGGCGCAGCATCGACCGCCGAGCGCAGCCGCCGTTCGATCTCCGCGCTGTCGGCAACTTGAACGTTGGCGTGAGCGCCGTGCTCGGCCAGCAGGGCGCGCATCTGCTCGGCGTCCTGGGCCGTGGCGCCGCCGGAGGCGACGTTCACCACCGCCTCGATACGGGAGATCTTCGGTGCTTGAGCCATTTGTCCTCTGCGAGCGCCCCCGTGGGAGCAGCCCCCTAACGGCGGCGGTTGGACGCGGTTCCGTCCGGAACTCTGCCGTAAGGCGCGCGTTGGGGTCGGCGGGATAAGTAAGGAGAGCCATATGCTCAAGGCCAAATCTCTCATGCCGCTCGCGGCCCTGGCCGGCGCCGGCCTGCTGGCGAGCGCTTGCACCACCACCGGCAACGTCGAGCGGAACGCCGCCGGCGGCGCCGCCCTCGGCGCCCTGGCCGGCGCGGTGATCGGCAATAATGTGGGCGGCGGCGACGCCGGAACCGGCGCGGCCATCGGCGCGGCGCTGGGCGGCGGCGCGGGCGCGGTCCGCGGTTGTCGCCAGGACGGCGGCTGCGGAGCCCAAAACCAGAACCGCCGCCAGTACTACGATGAGCGCGCGGGCCGGTATTACTACTACGACAACGGTTCGGGCCGTTATTACTGGGAAGACGGCAGCCCGCGCTGATCGCATCGGCGCAACCTAGACTAGCCTGCGATGGGCGGTCAGCTATGCTGTCCGCCCATCGTCATATTGAGGACTGCAGCATCATGGGTCTGGGAATGAAGACGTGGACGATCGCGGCGCTGAGCGCCGGCGCCGGGCTGGTTCTGGCCGGATGCGCCACCACGCCCCCCGGCGGAGCGCGGGCGAAGATCGAAACTCCCGCCGCCTGCGAGAACCTGACCGTCCACATCTATTTTGAACCCGAAAGCGCCGAGGTCACCGAAGAGGGCCGCGCGGTCCTGGCCCAGGCCGCCAGTTCGGCCAAGGCCTGCAAGGTCGAGCGGGTGAAGGTGCTGGGCCTGGCCGACGCGGTCGGCGCGCCGGCCGCCAATCTGGAGCTGTCCAAGCAGCGCGTCGCCTCGGTGACCCAGGCGCTGATCGCCAACGGCCTGCCGGCGGCCGAGTTCGATCTGGCCGCCGCCGGCCAGCAAGGGGCCGTCACGGCGTCCGGCGACGCCCGGCCGCTGCGTCGGCGCGCCGACGTCACCCTGGAGCTGACCACGCCCTAGGACGAGGCGCATAAGAAAAGGCGGGCTCTAGGCCCGCCTCTTGAGTGCGCATCATCGAGAAAAGGGGTGCGGAGGCGGCAGACCGGCATGTTCGCCGGTCTCAAGTCGGGGGGGGCGTCGCCGCCTCCGCAATCCATAAACCCATGCGCGATGCGTTCGTTCCCGTACCACGCGATTTTTTTCCCGGCCGTCTCGCCCTCGCCTACTTCGGCGCGACGTTGACCGCTGGCATGGCGTTGAATTCCGCCTGACTGAGCGGCGCCGACAGTTCGCCGCCCTCCTTGCGCAGCGCGCCGTAGGACAGGCTGCGCGGACCGGCGCCAGGCGGGCCCTTGGGGCGCACCAGCACCTGGGCGGGGGCGCCATTATCGCGATAGGTCACCCGCTCGACGACCCCAAGCACGACGCCGTTCTGTCCGCGCACGGTCATGCCTTCGAGCCCGGACGGGGCCTGAGCCTGGGCCTGGGCGGCCCCAGCCAGGGTAAGCGCCGCGAACATGGCGGCGGTAAGCTTGGTCCTGTTCATGCCCTTAAGATAAGACGCGGCGCGCACTTGTCGAACCCCACGGCCAAGCAAAAATCGCGTGCGGAACGTCCGCCCCCTGCGGAACGTTAGCCAGACGCGGGCAAGTTCGCTCGCCTGGTCAGGGGAGAGGCCATGATCCACGAGCGGAATGAGCGCTTCGGCGCGGCAGGAACGCAGGAGGATCACGGTCATTCGCTGCGCCGCCGCTGGTGGGCGCTGGCGGTGATCCTGTCGGTGGCCCTGGCCGGGGCCTTGCTCGGCCAGATGTCGGTCGACCGCGGAGACTCCGCGCGCCCGGCGCCGCCCGGCCCCCTCGACCGGCTGCCGTTCTAACCCTGGAGGCGACGACACATGGCCACGACCCGCTACACCTCTCGGCCCGGACTGAACGCGACGCGCGCGCGGCAGGGACGCATCGGCGTGCACATGTTCTGGGTCCTGGCGGTCTCCACGGCGCTGGCGACCCTGGCGCTGTTCGGCGCCTGGTCGTGGCGAGCGAGCGAACAGTCGGCGACGCCGCCAAGCAAGGCCAGCGCCGTCCGCACCGCCCAGTCGTTCGAGCTCGGCGAACCTGCGCACGGCACGCTGCAGACCACCCCGACGCCGGACGGGGCGACGAGCGTCCGCTAGCGCAACGCCGGCAAAAACGCCGCGCCAAGACCCCGGCGCGGCGTGCTTGAACGCGAAGGTGGAGGATCCGCCGCTAGGCCGCCTTGCGGGTGTTGCGCGGATGGAAGAACAGCGCCTGACCGATAGCCGCCTTCACGGTCTCCGGCTGGAACGGCTTGGTGATCAGGAAGGTCGGCTCCGGGCGCTCGCCGGTCAGCAGGCGCTCGGGGAAGGCGGTGATGAAGATCACCGGCACGTCGTGTCGGGCGAGGATGTCCTTCACAGCATCGATGCCGGACGAACCGTCGGCGAGCTGGATGTCGGCCAACACCAGGCCCGGCGTCTTGCGATTGACCGCGTCGACCGCCTCGGTGCGGGTGGCGGCGATGTCGACCACCGTGTGGCCGATCTCGGTGACCAGCGCCTCGATGTCGGCGGCGATGACCGGCTCGTCCTCGATGATCAGCACGTCGGTGGCGAGTTCGGCGTCGATCTCGGCCTGGGCCTCGGCGATCAACCGCTCGACGTCGCCGAACTCCACGCCCAGGATCTGGGCGGCCTCGGAGGGCGTGAAGCCTTCAAGCGCGGTGAGCAGGAACGCCTGACGCGAGCGCGGGGCGATGCGCATCAGCCGCTGGCTGGCGTCGTCGCCGCCCTCGTCGCCCGGCGCCTCGAGCTGAGCGCCGCTGGTCAGCCAGATGGCGTGGAAGACGTGATACAGCGCCACGCGAGGAGTGAGATTGGCCTCCAGCACCCGATCGCCGGCCGCCAGCGCTTCCAGGGCCACTCGAACATAGTGGTCGCCGGTGGTCTGGTCGCCGGTCAAGGCTCGGGCATAGCGCCGTACATACGGAAGATGCGGCGCCAGTCGGGCAAGAAGACTCAAATCAAACTCCTCCCTCTCGAGTTCGATGCAGCCGACCAGGATTGGCTCCCTGGGCAGGTCCATCATGTGCCCGAACGTAGGCCTTGGGAACCGGTTCCGTCAGAACGAGGTTTTCCTCAGCGTTATTATGTCTACAGTTTGGAACCCTGGGTGGGGTGAGGCGTTGACCGGCGACCAGGACGAACCGAGGGGGCGGGCTCAGCGAAAGCCGGGCGCCGAGGCCATGATAGAACAGCGTGCCACAGAGGACCGTCGGCGAGCGCCTGCCGCGCTGGACGAAGCCCGTCTGCGCCAGCAGGCCATCGGCGTGCGTCTTCGCCAGATGTTCGACGAGGTCGTCAGCGAACCAGTACCCGAGGAATTCCTCGCCATTCTTCGACAAGCGGACAAGAAGTCAGCGGAGAACGGCTGATGGCCGAGCACAGCAAGGCCCGGCCAGATCAGGGTGACGACGAGGCCTTCAAGCGCGAGCTGGTGAAGCTCATCCCACATCTGCGCGCGTTCGCCCGCACCCTGGCCGGCGATCCGGCCAGCGCCGACGATCTGGCCCAGGACGCGATGATGAAGGCCTGGGACGCGCGCGCCAGCTTCCAGATGGGCACCAACATGAAGGCCTGGACCTTCATGATCCTGCGCAACCAGTTCTATTCCGAAAAGCGGCGCTCCTGGCGCCAGAGCCAACTGGACCAGGAGGCCGCCGAGCGGACCCTGGTGGCGGTGGACGACCCCGAGGCGCCGGTGGCGCTCGACGAGCTGCGGTTGTCGCTGGCCCAACTGCCAGCCGAACAGCGCGAGGCGCTGATCCTGGTTGGAGCGGGCGGCTTCGCCTACGAGGAAGCGGCCGAGATCTGCGGCTGCGCGGTCGGCACGGTGAAGAGCCGGGTCAGCCGCGCGCGCAAGGCGTTGCACAGCATCCTCGAAGACGGGAGCTATGAGCGAGATGGAAGCGCGGCCGGCGACGCCATGAGCGCCATCCTGGCGGACGCGGAGCGGTTGAGCACCGCTCGCTGATAGGGCGGAAGCATGGACGGCACGCCCTGGGGATCGCTTTCCACCATCCGGGTCCGCCTGACGGCGGCGCTGGCGGCCGCACTGTTGCCGGTCCTCTTGCTCGGCATCCTGCAATCGGCGATCTCGTTCCGGCGTGAGGGCGTGCAACTGCGCGAGGAGCTGGCCGCCGCGTCCGAGCGCAGCGCGGCCACCGCCCGGGCGCGGATGGAGGCGGCCGACATCCTGCTGGAGACGCTGGCTCCCGGTTCGGTGGGCTTCAACTGCGCCCAGCGGCTGGCCGAGGTCACCCATCGCATTCCCGGCTACCACAACCTGATCCGCTTCGATCGCCGAGGCCGGGTCGCCTGCGCGGCGGGCGACGTGCCGGCCGACATGGCGCGGGCCAGCCGCCCCTGGTTCCAGAGCCTGGCCAAGGGCGACAGCCTGGTGATCACCCGCGACCCGGGAGCCAACTACGCGACCGTGCCGGCGCTGCTGGCGGCGGTGCCCGCCCACGACCCGCGTGTCGGCTTCGACGGAGCGCTGGTGGCGGTGATCTCGCTCGAGAGCCTGGCCCCCCGCACGGCCGACCGTTCGCTGCCCGAGCACTCCGAGGTCGCGCTGGCCGACGGCGAGGGGACCTACATCAACGCCACCGACAAGGAGGCCTTCCCGGCCCTGCCGACCGACTGGCGGGCCAAGGCCCTGAAGCAGGGCTCGATGGTCTGGTACGAACGTGACGTCCGCGGCGAGCGACGGGTCTATTCGGCGGCCCCGCTGGTCGGCGACGAGTTGTTCGTGATCCTCTCGGCGCGCTCGGGCGGTCTGTTCTCGTGGGCGACGCTGAACCCGCTGACCAGCATCGTGTTCCCGATCCTGACCTTCATCCTGGCGCTGGTGGCGGTGTCGGTGGTGACCGAACGGGTGGTGATCCGCTGGATCGCCTACCTGCAGCGCATCGCCGCGCTTTACGCCCGCGGGCGACTGAGCGTGCGGCCGGTGCAGGCCGACCAGGCCCCGCCGGAAATCCGCGACCTGGCCGAGACGCTTGAGGACATGGCCGACGCCATCGTCGGACGCGACGCCTCGCTGCGCGATTCCCTCGCGCAGAAGGACGACCTGATGCGCGAGATTCACCACCGGGTGAAGAACAACCTGCAGGTCATCTCCTCGCTGCTGAACATGCAGCAGCGGGCGCTGACCGATCCGGCCGCGCGGGCGGCGATGTCCGACACCCGCCAACGGATCACCGCGCTGGCCCTGATCTACCGCGCGCTCTACCAGGGCCCCGACCTGAAGCGGGTCGACCTGCGCGCATTCCTGGAAGAACTGACCGCCCAGTTGATCGCCGCCGACATCGCGCACGGCGCCGGGGTGAGGACCGAGATCCATGTCGACGACCTGGTGATCGATCCGGACCGGCTGGCCCCGCTGGCGCTGTTCGCGGTGGAGGCGGTGACCAACGCCCAGAAGCACGCCTTCGCCGGGCGTGGCGGCACCTTGCGGGTCAACTTCACCGTCCGCGGCGACGAGGCCGAGCTGGAGATCAGCGACGACGGCGACGCGCCGCCGGACGCCCTGACCACGTCGGGCGTCGGCCGGACGCTGATGACCGCCTTCGGCCGCCAGCTGCGCGGCCGCTCGGAGGTGGTGCGCAACGACAAGGGCGGGATCACCGCCCGCCTGATCTTCCCCACGCCGCTGGACGAACAGGCCGGCCGACGTCCCGCCGCGCGAGGGAACCAGGCCGCGGCTTGACCGTTAATGACGCCTTAGACTTCTACGCCATCAAGGGAATGCTCTCATGCGTAAGCTTGTGATCCTTGCAGTGCTCGCCGCCAGCCTCTCCGTCACCGCCTGCAATACCGTTTCGGGCGCTGGCAAGGACGTGAAGGCCGCCGGCACCGCCGTCACCAACACCGCCGAAGACGCCAAGAGGTAAGGTCTCTCAGCGGCGGCGGGACAGTTCGCCGCCCTGACGATGCAACCCGGACCGTCACCAGGTCGCCGCCCTCAGCGGCAGGCCGAGGTGGCGGTTTTTGCATTTCTGGGGGAGCGCTCGCGCCGCCTCAGGCGGCGACGCGGTAGGCGGGATTGCGGGCGTAGAGGCCAGGCCGGCCGCTGACCGGCTCGAAGGCGTCGGACAGCCCCGCCGCCGATTCCTGATCGCCGAGGAACAGGTAGCCTTCCGGGCTCAGCGCCCGGGCCAGATTGATGAGCAGCCGCCCCTTCATCGGCTCGACCAGGGTCGAGAGCACGTAGCGGCAGAAAATCACGTCGAAGCGGCCGGCCGTCGACAGGTCGGCGACCAGGTTGACCCGCCGCCAGCGGATCATCTGGCGCAGCCGCGGCGAGACCCGCCACATGTCGTCGGACTGTTCGAAGTGGCGGACCAACTGGCGGATCGGCAGGCCGCGCTGGACCTCGAACTGGGTGTAGAGCCCGCTTTGAGCCTTCTCCAGCTGGCGCTCGCCGATGTCGGTGCCGAACAGCTCGACCTTCAGGCCCGGCAGGCGGCCGCGCTCGTCCTCGACGATCATGGCCAGGGAATAGACTTCTTGCCCGGCGGCGCAGGCCGCCGACCAGATGCGCACCGGTTCGCCCCCTCGCACGCGCGCCAGGGCCGGCAGCACCTCGTCACGGAACAAGGCGAACGGCTCGCGGTCGCGGAAAAAGGCGCTTTCCGATTGCGCCATGGCTTCGACGATCGACCAGGCCAGCTTGTCCTCGCGACGCTCGCGCAGCATGGCCAGCATGTCGGCGACGCTGCCGAAGCCTTCGCGGCGAGCCGCCGGCGCCAGCCGGCTCTCGATCAGATACGACTTTTCGGGATCGATCCGCACGCCCGCGCGCGCCGCGCAGAGCTGGGCCACCAGTTCGCGGTCGCCCGGCGTCATGCGAGCCCGACCTCGGCGAACTTCGCCGTGATGATGTCGCCGTCGAACGGCTTCATGATGTACTCGTCGGCCCCGCTATCGAGCGCCTCGCGAATACGCTCGACGCTGTTCTCGACGGTGCAGAAGACCACGGTCGGCCGCTCGCCGCCGGGCTCCTGGCGCAGGATGCGCAGGAACTCAATGCCCGACATGGCCGGCATGTTCCAATCCAGGAGAACGGCGTCGGGCATGGCCGCGCGGCACCAGGCGAGCGCCTCCAGCCCGTCGGCGGCCTCGGCGATCTCGAAGCCGATGTCCTCCAGGATTCGGCGCGCGACCTTCCGGATCACGCGGCTGTCATCGACGACGAGACAGGTCTTCAAGCGGGCGCTCCTCCCTCATGGCGTTTCTGGCGCTGCGTTGGTTAAGGAGCGGTGTGGCGCAGGGCAGTTTTCCCGTCCGCCTGCAGGAGAAGCCGGGGATCCGATCAGAATTTGTCGATTGAGGCGGCACCGGCGGAGCCTAGGCTGGCCGCCCGACATACCCGAGGCAAGAGGACCGCCATGATCGACCTGCACTACTGGCCGACGCCGAACGGCAAGAAGGTGACGATCCTGCTCGAGGAGCTTGGCCTGCCCTACAAGGTCGTCCCCGTGCACATCGGCCGCGGCGACCAGTTCACCGACGGCTTCCTGCAGATCTCGCCGAACAACCGCATGCCGGCCCTGGTCGACCACGAGCCGGCCGACGGCGGGCCGCCGCTGAGCGTGTTCGAGTCCGGCGCGATCATGATCTATCTGGCCGAGAAGGCGGGCCGCTTCCTGCCCGCCGACACGCGCGGCAAGTACGAGGTCATCCAGTGGGTGATCTGGCAGATGGCCAACCAAGGCCCGAAGTTCGGCGAGCGCGGCCACTTCAGCCGCGTCGCTCCCGAGCACGGCGACCAGTCCTACGCCCAGCGGCGCTTCAACGACGAGGTCCACCGGCTGTACGGGGTGCTGAACAACCGGCTCTATGACCGCCGCTTCATCGCCGGCGACGAGTACTCGATCGCCGACATGATCTCCTTCCCCTGGACCGCCAGCTGGGAGCTGCAGGGGATCGACATGGGCGAGTTCAAGTACTTCAAGCGCTGGTTCGACGAGGTCAGCGCCCGCCCCGCCGTGCAGCGCGGCATGGCCGTCGTCGCCGATCCCGGCGAGGACCCGAAGTCGGTGACCCCGGAGGAACAGGAGCGCCGGCGCGGCCTGCTCTACAACCAGCGCGCCCGGCCCGCGCCGGCCGTCTAGTCGGCGGCCGCCCAGGTCTGGCCAGAAGGTCCGCTTGGGACGTCCTGGCCAGACCGTTGGATCAGATCAGGGCGGCGGGCTGGACATCCAGTTCCTTGAGCAGCGGCTCGGCGTAGTCGACCCGGCCGGTGACCGTCTGCGGGTCGCCCGAGGCCAGGCGATAGACCGCCTCGGCGATGTACTCGATCGGCTGCACACGGCTCTTGGTGGCCTCGTTGATCAGGCCGTGGACGGCGACGCCGGGGGTGTCGACCAGGCCCGGCGAGACGACATTGACCGCGATGTTGTCGGCGTAGACCTCTGACGCCAGGCCTGTCGAGAACCGCTCCAGCGCCGCCTTGCACATGCCATAAACGGTGCCGCCGCGGCCCGGGCCGTAGGGCTGCTTGGGATGGATGCCGGCCGGCGAGGAGATGTTGACGATCCAGCCGGCGCCTTTGTCACGCATGCCGGGGATGACCAGCTGCGAGAGGTGGAACGGCGCGTAGACCTGCACCTCCATCATCAGCTTGAAGCGCTTCTCCGGGAATTCCTCGACCGGGATGAAGTAGGTGATGGCGGCGTTGTTGATCAGGATGTCGACCGGGCCGTAGAGCGCCGTGGCTTCCTCGACCAGACGTTCACGCTCGGAGGCTTGCGCCAGGTCGGCCTTGATGAAGGCCGCTTGCCCGCCGGCCTTGCCGATGCGCTCGACGGTGTCCTGCAGGGTGCCGGGCAGACGGCTCTCGCCGCTCTCGGCGGTGCGGGCCGAGGCCACGACCTTGGCGCCTTCCTGCGCCAGGCGCGCGCAGATCGCCTCGCCGATGCCGCGGCTGGCGCCGGTGACCAGGGCGACGCGTCCCTTCAGCGTCCCGTTCGGATTGACGGTGACCATTCTCGAAATCTCCCTAATGAAATGTCTTTGTTTTTATTTGGAAACGAGACCTGCCGCGGCCTCGCCTAGGAAACGCCCTCCGCTGTCTGGAGAGCGGGCTTGCCCACCGGAGCGGGCCAAGCGTCGACCGTGACGCGGCGCATATGCCGCCGCTGCCCCGGATAATCGTTGAGCGCGAAGTGCCAGACCGAGCGGTTGTCCCAGAAGGCCACCGAGCCGGCGGTCCAGGCGAACCGGCAGGTGAAGGCTTCGTAGCGGGAATGCTCGAACAGGAAGTCGAGCAGCGGCTTGCTCTCGCGCTTGCTCCAACCGTCGATCCGCATCGTGAAGGCGGGATTGACGTAGAGCGCCTTGCGGCCGGTCTCGGGGTGGACCTTGACCACCGGGTGGATGAACTCGCCGACCGCACCCTCGGCCTCGACGACCTTCATCGAGGCGCGCTTCTGGGCCGAATGCCCCTGGGCGGAGTACTCGCGGCCTGCGGAGTGGACGGCGTTGAGGCTCTCCAGCGTCGCCTTCAGGCCGGGCGAGAGCGCCTCGTAGGCGGCGGCCTGGCTGGCGAACAGGGTGTCGCCGCCCCACTCCGGGATCTCGACCGCATAGAGGATCGAGCCGATGGAGGGGTTCTCCAGGAAGCTCATGTCGGAGTGCCAGCCGCCCCCAAAGTTCACCTTGTCGCCCGGCTCCTTGACGATCTCCATGACCTCGGGATGGCCCGGCATGCCGGCGACATAGGGATGGATGTTCAGCGGCCCGAAGCGGCGGCCGAAGGCGAGCTGGGCCTGCGGCGTCAGGGTCTGGTCGCGGAAGAACACCACCTGATGCTGGACGAAGGCGGCGCGGATCTGCTCGATCACGGCGTCCGGCAAGTCGCCGGCGAGGTCGACGCCGGAAATCTCGGCGCCCAGGGCGCCGGCCACCTTGCGGATCTTGAGGCCTGACATCGGACCATCTCCCTCTTGGCTGGAGGGATCAAACAACGCCTGGGGCCAGAGCGCGAGTCAGAAGCTCTCACTTGGGCTGCAGCAAATCCCATCGGTTGCCGTAGAGATCCTCGAACACCGCCACGGTGGCGTAGGGTTCATGGCGCGGCGCCTCCAGGAACTTCACGCCGGCCGCCGCCATGCGCGCGTGATCGGCGGCGAAGTCGTCGGTGTGGAGGAAGAAGCCGACGCGGCCGCCGGTCTGGTCGCCGACCCGCGCGGCCTGGGCCTCGCCCGCCGCCTTGGCCAGCAGCAATCCGCCCTGCGATCCGGGCGGCGTGACGACCACCCAACGCTTGCCGCCGCCCATGTCGTCGTCGCGGGTCAGGCCAAAGCCGAGCTGGTTCACGTAGAAGCCGATCGCCTCGTCGTAGTCGCGGACCACGAGGGCGGTAAGGGCGAGGCGTTGGGTCATATAACCTCCAATTGGACTCTAGACCCCGGCGCCACCGGAGCTAGAGTGCGGGCCGTTTTATAGGGGGGAGTATCCATGCGTAGAGTCTCGGCGCCCACCGCCGCAAAAATTCTTGGCGCCGCCATTGTTCTGAGTATGGGCGCGAGCGGCCAAGCCGCCGCCCAGGCCCAGCCGGCCACCGTCATCCACGCCGGCGCGCTGCTCGACAAGCCGGGCCAGGCGCCGCGCGGCGCCTCCACGATCATCATCCGCGGCGGCAAGATCGAAGCCGTGCGCGACGGCTTCGTCGAACCCGAAGCCGGCGCCAAGGTCGTCGACCTGCGCAACCAGTTCGTGCTGCCTGGGCTGATCGACAGCCATGTCCATATCTTCAGCGACGACGACAAGGTCAAGGCGCGGATGGAAGCGGTGAACCGCGACATCGAAGACGACATGGTCATCGGCATCGACAACGCCCGCCGCACCCTTGAAGCCGGTTTCACCACCATCCGCGACCTCGGCAGCGACATCCGCAGCGTCACCGCCCTGCGCGACGGCATCAATAACGGCCTGCTGACCGGCCCGACCATCGTGGCGGCCGGCCGCCCGATCGCCGTCACCGGCGGCCATGGCGACGGCTCCAACAACCTCAACCGCGACATGACCGAGGTCGCCCACCACGAGGGCGACAACGTCTGCAACGGCGCCGAAGACTGCCGGCGTGCGGTGCGCGCCCAGATCAGCCAGGGCGCGGACGTGATCAAGTTCACCGCGACCGGCGGCGTGCTTTCGAACGTGGCCGGCGGCCTGGGCGCCCAGATGTTCGATGACGAGATGAAGGCGATCGTCGACACCGCCCACATGTTCGGCCGCAAGGTCGCCGCCCACGCTCACGGCACCGACGGCATGATCGGCGCTCTCAACGCGGGTGTGGACTCGATCGAACACGGCACCTTCGGCAACGCCCAGACCGACGCCCTGTTCAAGAAGACCGGCGCCTACTTCGTGCCGACCATGCTCGCCCCGAACACCGCCCTGGCTCAGGCCCGCGCCGGCGCCCGCTCGAAGGCCTCGCTCGACAAGGCCGAGATCGCGGCCAAGGTGGCGATGGAGAACCACCGCCGCGCCATCGCCAACGGCGTCAAGATCGCCTTCGGCACCGACACCGGCGTCTCCGCCCACGGCGACAACGGCAAGGAGTTCGCGCTGATGGTCAGCGTCGGCATGAGCCCGGCCGAAGCGATCAAGTCGGCGACCGTCAACGCCGCCGATCTGCTGGGCCGCTCGGCCAGCATCGGCACCCTGGAAGTCGGCAAGGACGCGGACATCATCGCCGTGGCCACCAGCCCGCTCTCCGACGTCACCCAGCTGGAGCATCCGACCTTCGTCATGCACCGCGGCGCGGTGGCCAAGATCGGCGGCCTGCGCGCGCCGTTCCCGCCGAACTAGTCGAAACTAGCGCCCGCACGCGCGGGAGTTGTCACCTTCCGAAGTTAGGCTAGGGTCACGCCTAGCTTAGCTTCGGAGGGCACGATGGACTTGATGTTCCAACCGCTCCGCAAGTACGCGGATTTTACCGGCCGCGCGCGCCGGATGGAATTCTGGCTTTTCTGGCTGTTCCTGATCGGGATCCAGATCGTCTTCTCAATACTGATCGGCATGGTCGGCGGACCGACGGCGGTCGCCGACCCGACCGATCCGTTCGCCGTCCTGAACGGACCGGCCAAGGCGCTCTATGGGGTGTTCGGCCTGGTGATGCTGGGCTTGTTGATCCCCAGCCTGGCGGTGGCCATGCGCCGGCTGCACGACACCAACCGCACAGGCTGGTGGCTGGCGCTCGGGCTGATCCCATTCCTGGGCGCGCTGGTGCTGCTCATCTTCTACGTGCTCGACGGCACGCCTGGCCCCAACAAGTACGGCCCCGACCCCAAGGGTCGGGTCTCCGCCGCGGCCGCCTGATCTGCGATCTGGTGGGGCGCAGGCCGCCCCACCGGACGCTCGCGCCTAGTGCATCGTTCCGGCGACGATCTCGAGCTTGTTGCCGTCCGGATCGAGCAGCACCGCGCCGTAATAGTCCGGCGAAATGTCAGGGTGCAGGCCGGCGGCCCGCACGCTGGTCGCGCCGCCCGCCAGCGCCGCGGCATAGGCCTGATCCACGGCCAGCCGCGTGGGGGCCGTAAAGGCGATGTGCGTCGCTAGGCCCGCGACCTGATCGCCTTGCGCCGGATAGAGCCAGAAGAGGCGGCTCTCGCCGCCCGGACCATAGGCGAGCTCGTGCTCGGCCGCCCAGGCGTTGGCGCAGCCGAGCGGGGCGAAGAAGGCGTCGTAGAACGTCCGTGCTGCGGCCAGATCGCGCACGCCGACAGAGAGATGATCGAACATGGGGTGAGCCCTCCAGTTGGGCTCACTGAGTTGTGGGCGCGCAGCCGCGCCCACAAGCCCCCGTCAGGCCGGAACCGTCGCCGCGAAGGTGACTTTTTCCTCGGACACGTCGGCGAACACCCGGCCGCCGGCGTCGCCCATGAACAGATGGACGTAGTAGGCCTGGACCCAGTGGCCGTGCAGGCCGTCGCCCAGCCCCTCGCCGCGCAGTCCGGCCAGCACCTCGGGGCGCAGGCGCGCGCGCGGGCCGACGGACTCGACCGCGATGGCGATGGTGGCGTCCTGCGCCACGGCGCGGACTTTGGCCACGCCGCCGGTGGGCAGGGCTGCGCCGGCCATCTGGGCCAGGTTCATCAGCGCCCGGGCGGCCGGCTTGTTGACGGCCGGCGCCTCGACTTGCCAGTCGAGCGTCGCACGCATGTGGTTGAAGACGCCCTGGGCCAGCTTTTCCAGCTCGCGCGGGTCGAAGGTCTCGGCCGAGGCCGAGGCGCCGAAGGCCACGCGGGTGAAGGACAGCAGGTCGGCCAGCTTGCGCGCCGAACCCGAGATCAGGTTCATCGCGTCTTCCTTCATGTCCTGGGCGCTGGGATCGTCCAGCAGGTCCAGGCCCGAAACGATGGCGCTGGCCGGGCTGATGAAGTCGTGACACATCCGCGCGGCCAGGTAAGCGGCCACCTCGGCGGTGCGCGGCGGAGCCTTGGCTTCCGGCGCGGTTTCGGGGGTCGATTGGGGGGAGTCTACGCCGTCCATCATTACGCTCGCGAACTTGTCCTGATTTGGCGCTTTGGCAAACGCGCCGCTGCACTCTAGAGAACCGCCCATGGGCGGTCCCGATCCTTTCCTCGAGCCCGGCGTGCTGGTCATGCACCCGACCCGTGAGGACTGGGGCCTGGGCCAGGTGCAATCGATCGCGGGACGCAAGGTGACGGTGAACTTCGAGCATGCGGGTAAACAGGTGATCGACAGCGACGTGATCGCCCTGACGTTCGTGAGCGATGACCCGCGAGGCGCCCGATGAGCGGCGGACGTGACGTCGGCGAAGTGCTGGCCGATATTTGCGAAGAGGCTGCGGCCCTGATCCTGCCGCTGTGGAAGTCGGACCTGACCGTCTTCTCCAAGGCCGACGAGAGCCCGGTGACCGAAGCCGACCGGCGCGGCGAGGCGCTGATCCTGGAGCGGCTATCCGCCGCCTTCCCTGACATCCCGGTGATCTCCGAGGAGGACGCCAGCGAGTTCGGCACCCCCGACGCGATCGGCCCGCGCTTCTTCCTGGTCGACCCGGTGGACGGCACCAAGGCCTTCGTACGCGGCGATCCGAACTTCACCGTCAATATCGGCCTGATCGAGGACGGCCGTCCCGTGGCCGGCGCCGTCAACGCCCCGGCGACCGGCGAGACCTGGTTCACCCAGGGCGGCGCGGCGATGAAGCGCAGCCCTGGCGCGGCGCCGCATGCGGTGCGCACCCGTCCCTGGCCGCAAGGCGCGGCGGTAGCCCTGGTCAGCCACACCATGAAGGACGAGACCGCGCAGAAGCTGGCTGAACAGTACGGCTTCGACCTGCGTGAGCCGATGGATTCGTCGATCAAGTTCTGCCGCATCGCCGAGGGTTCGGCCGACATCTATCCGCGTCACGGGCCGACCATGGAATGGGACATCGCCGCGGGGCACGCGGTGCTGACGGCCGCGGGTGGGCAGGTGAAGACCCCCGAGGGCGAGGACGTGGCCTACGGCAAGGCCGACGCCGGGTTCCGCAACGGCTGGTTCGTCGCCAAGGGCTAGCCGGCCGAGGCGACCGACGCCATCACAGGGGCGTCCGGGCCGTGGGCCAGGCTAGGCTCGCCCGGGCCGATCGCCAGATAGCCGGCGAAGCCCACCGCAAACGCCGTCGCGGCGATCCAGGCGAATGGTCGAACGAGCTGATAGACGCTGACTTCGGTCACTGGATGTTCCTGTCGAGACCCAGGTCAGTGGAACAGCCGAACTGGCCGGCGGTTGCGAGCTTCGTGCGACAAAGTTCGCCGAACCGCCGACCAAGCTGCTCACGCCCGCGCCAGTGCGACCCCGATGACACACCCAGCATGATTTGCGAATAATTCGCATTGCCACGGGCGCCCGCCCTAACTAATAGCGCCTCGCAGTTTCATTCGCACACGAACCGGGGCAATCGGTGAATACTCGACGGACTAGCGGCGTTCGCGCCTATGCGCGCAAGGCGCTCACTCCTGCAGCGGTCGCCGGCGTCGCCGGCCTGGCCCTGGTCCCGCAACTCGCCCTCGCCGACGAAGCCGCAGACAATTCCACCGAAGTGTCCGGCCTGCAGGTCGAGGCTCACCAGACCCTGCAGCCGACCTCGCCCAAGTACACCGCCCAGGTGCTGGACACCCCGCGCAGCGTCACCGTGATCCCGCAGGCGGTGATCACCCAGACCGCGGCCACCTCGCTGACCGACCTGTTGCGCACCTCGCCGGGGATCACCTTCGGCGCCGGCGAAGGCGGCCAGCCGCTCGCCGACCGGCCTTTCATCCGCGGCCAGGCCTCGGGCAACAACATCTTCGTCGACGGTATCCGCGACTCCGGCGGCCAGGTCCGCGAGGTCTTCAACCTCGAGCAGGTGGAAGTCATCAAAGGTCCGGACAGCGCCTACAACGGCCGCGGCTCGGGCGGCGGCTCGATCAACCTGACGACCAAGCGCGCGCGGCTTGAAGAGAGCATCGCCGCCAGCGCCATGGTCGGCACCGACGGCTATCTGCGCGGCGTGGTCGACGCCAACCTGCCGGTCGGCCCGACCAGCGCGGTGCGCTTCAACCTGATGGGCACCCAGGGCGACGTCCCGGGCCGCGACAGCGTCGATTTCGACGCCTGGGGCGCGGCGCTGACCGGTACGATCGGGCTCGGCACCGAAACCCGCATCACCGGCAGCTACTATCACCTGACCCGTAACGACATGCCCGACTACGGCGTGCCGCTGTACACCAAGCTGGGCGGCGCGACCGCTCCGCGCACCACCGCGAGCGGCGTGCTCGATGTGCCGCGGGAGTCGTTCTACGGCCTGAAGGCGCGCGACTTCCAGAAGACGCAGGCTGACATCGTCACCCTGATCGCCGAGCACGACATCAACGAGGCGATCACCTTCCGCAACGCCTTCCGCGTCGGCAAGACGCTGAACGACTACGTCGTGACCAACCCCGGCGATGGCGGCAACGCGCAGTTCGTGGCCGGCGAGTGGTGGATGAAGCGCGGCACCAAGGGCCGCTGGAACGAGGCGGCCACCGTCGCCAACGTCACCGACTTCTACGGCAAGTTCCGCACCGGCGGCATCGAGCACAGCTACGACGTCGGGCTGGAGCTGTCGCGCGAGACCAACCGCAACGCGACCTACGTCGTCTACACCACGGCCGGCTCGGCCTGCCCGACGGGCTTCGCCAACAACGTCACCACGGCCGGCGTCGGCGACTGCACCCGCGTCTACGATCCCAATCCGAGCGATCCGTGGCAGGGCCGCATCACCCGCCCCGACGCGGCGGTGAGCTACACCAACACGCTTGGCGTCTACGCCTTCGACACCATGTCGTTCGGCGACAAGTGGCTGCTGAACGTCGGCGTCCGCTTTGACGACTATTCGGTGAAGGGCCGCGACGTCACCGTGACCAGCGCCCTGGGCCTGGTGACGAGCTCGGTGATCACCCCGCGCAACGGCGACTGGCAGTTCACCAACTATCAGGTCGGCCTGGTCTATAAGCCGGTGGCGAACGGCAGCCTCTATGTCTCGTACGGCACCTCGACGACGCCGCCGACCATCTCGGGCGGCGACCAGAACACCGGCAGCGGCAACGGCTTGGGCAACCTCTCGACCGTGCTGCTCGATCCCGAAGAGATCACGTCGGCCGAAGCCGGCGTGAAGTGGGCCTTCTTCCGCGAGCGCCTGTCGGCCTCGGCGGCGATCTTCCACATGACCCGCGAGAACGCCCAGATCCTGATCGCCAACGGCGTCTACGCCCAGGTCGGCGAGAGCATGGTGCAGGGCGTGGAGCTCGGCGTCACCGGCCGCGTCACCCCGGCCTGGATGGTGTTCGGCGGCTACACCTACATGGACAGCGAACTGGTCCGCGGCGCCTATAACGGCGTCAACCAGGGCGAACAGCTGGCCAACACGCCCGAGCACACCTTCAGCCTGTTCACCACCTACGACCTGAACGAGCGGTTCAGCTTCGGCGGCGGCGCCAACTACGTCTCCGACAGCTACGGCGGCAACCAGGGCGGCGCGGGCGGCGGCGGCAACCGCGTCTATGCGCCGGCCTACTGGAAGTTCGACATCTACGCGGCCTACCGGGTCCGCGAGAACCTGGACCTGCAGCTGAACATCAAGAACGTCGCCGACGAAGAGTACATCGCCTCGACCAACGGCGTGCACCACGCCGACTACGGTCAGGGCCGCCAGGCGATCCTGACGCTCAACTACCGCTTCTAGGTTCAGCCCTGTAATAGATCGGACGCCGAGAGGCCCCGCCCCGTCCGGGGCGGGGCCTTTTGTCTTCCCGCCGCCTCGCCTTAAGGTTCCGCCCGATGATGCTGCATATCCCCGAGGTGCTGACCAAGGCGCAGGTGGCCGAGCTCCGCCGCGTGATCGACGCCGCCGATTGGGTCGATGGCAACGCCACCTCCGGCACGCAGTCGGCGCTGGCCAAGCGCAACGAGCAACTGCCGGAAGGCTCGGAGGCGGCGCTGTTCGCCGGCGAGAAGATCCTGGACGCCCTGTCGCGCAGCCCGCTGTTCGTGACCGCAGCCCTGCCCCAGACGGTGTTTCCGCCGCTGTTCAACCGCTATGGCGGCGGCCAGACCTTCGCCACCCACATCGACAACTCGATCCGCCAAAGCCGTGACGGGAGCGTGCGTATCCGCAGCGACCTGTCGGCCACCCTCTTCCTGACCGAGCCGGAGGACTATGACGGCGGCGAGCTGCTGGTCGAGGACACCTACGGCGTCCACGAGGTGAAATTGCCGGCCGGCGACCTGATCCTCTATCCGGCTTCGAGCCTGCACCAGGTCACCCCGGTCACGCGCGGGGCGCGGACCTCGAGCTTCTTCTGGATCCAGAGCATGATCCGCGACGACGCCCGCCGCGCGCTGCTGTTCCAGATGGACATCGCCATCCAGCAGCTGTCGCTGAAGGTCGGCGCCGGGGCGCCGGAGCTTGTGTCGCTGACCGGGACCTATCACAACCTTCTGCGCATGTGGGCCGAGGTCTAGCCGCGAACAACGACGGCGCAGACTTCCGCGAACGGGAGGGCGTCATGACCTACGAGACCATCACCTACGAGACCCGCGGTCAGGTCGGGGTGCTGACCCTGAATCGCCCCGAGAAGCTGAACGCCATCTCCGCCGAGCTGCGCCGCGACCTTGAGGCCGGGCTGATCGCGGCGCGGGACGACGACGCCGTCCGCGCCCTGGTGTTGACCGGGGCCGGCCGCGGCTTCTGTTCGGGCGCCGACCTGACCGGTCCGGCCCCCGAGCGCGACGCCCCGCCGCCGCAGAGCGAACGCCTGGACGAGGAGGCCTGGATGGGCCGCTGGGCGCGGCTGCTGCACGACTTCGACAAGCCGCTGATCGGCGCGATCAACGGCGTCTGCGCCGGAGCCGGCATGGCCTGGGCGCTGGCCTGCGACGTGCGCATCGGCTCCGAGCACGCCCGCTTCAAGACCACCTTCGCCGAGCGAGCGATCTCGCCGGACTCCGGCCTGTCGTTCCTGCTGCCGCGGATCGTCGGCTACGCCAGCGCCGCCGACCTGATCTTCACCAGCCGCATGGTGCTGGCCGACGAAGCCTTGAAGCTCGGCCTGCTGAACCGCCTTACCGCCCACGAGACCTTGCTGGAGGACGCGCTCGCCTATGGCGAGCAGATGGCCCAATGGCCGCCGCTGGCCATCCGTATGGCCAAGCGCGTGCTGCAGGCCAACATGGAGTCCGACTTCGTCGGCGCGGTGAAGTACGAGTCCGTCGGCCTGGCCCACGCCCGCCGCGCCGTAAACGACGTCAAGGAATCGGCCGCCTCGTTCCGCGAGAAGCGCAAAGGCGTCTACACGGGCACGTAAAATGAGGTCATAAGGCGCGCGTCATCTTTCGGAGAACGCGTCATGGCCCTCGACACTGGCGACCAGCAGAAGACCTTCAACTGGGAAGACCCGCTGGACCTGGCCTCGCGCCTCACCGAGGAAGAGCGGATGGTGTGGGAGAGCGCCCGCGCCTACGCCCGCGAGAAGCTGCTGCCGCGCGTGGTCTCGGCCTTCGCCGACGAGCGCTTCGACCGCGAGATCATGACCGAGATGGGCGCCCTCGGCTTCCTCGGCGCGACCCTGCCCGAGCAGTATGGCGGCGCCGGCGTCAGCCACGTGGCCTATGGCCTGATCGCCCGTGAGATCGAGGCGATCGACAGCGGCTACCGCTCGGCGATGAGCGTGCAGTCCTCGCTGGTCATGTACCCGATCTACGCCTTCGGCTCGGAAGAGCAGAAGATGAAGTACCTGCCCGGCATGGCCCGCGGCGAGATCGTCGGCTGCTTTGGCCTGACCGAGGCCGATGGCGGCTCCGACCCGGCCTCGATGCGCACCGTCGCCAAGAAGGTGGACGGCGGCTACGTGCTCAACGGCGCCAAGATGTGGATCACCAACAGCCCGATCGCCGACGTGGCGCTGGTCTGGGCCAAGCTGGACGGGGTGATCCGCGGCTTCCTGGTCGATCGCGGCTCTGAAGGCTTCGCCACCGCCAAGATCCAGAACAAGCTCTCGCTGCGCGCCTCGGTCACCGGCGACATCTCGCTGACCGACGTGTTCGTGCCCGAGAACCAGATGCTCCCGAACGTGACCGGCCTGCGCGGTCCGTTCTCGTGCCTGAACAAGGCCCGCTACGGCATCAGCTGGGGCGCCATGGGCGCGGCCGAGTTCTGCCTGCACGCCAGCCGCGAGTACACCCTGACCCGCAAGGTGTTCGGCCGCCCGCTGGCCGCCCGCCAGCTGGTCCAGAAGAAGCTGGCCGACATGCAGACCGAGATCGCGCTGGGCTTCGAGGGCGCGCTGGCGCTGGGGCGCCTGCTCGACCAGGGCGCCTGGGTGCCGGAAGCCATCAGCCTGATGAAGCGCAACAACTGCGGCAAGGCCCTGGCCATCGCCCGCGAGGCCCGCGACATCCACGGCGGCAACGGCATTTCGGGCGAGTACCACGTGATGCGGCACGCCGCGAACCTGGAGACCGTGAACACCTATGAAGGCGCGCACGACGTCCATGCGCTGATCCTCGGCCGCGCCATCACCGGCGAGAACGCCTTCTAGGTTTCGCGCCGAAGTTTCGCGCCACAACCATCGCGTTAGAAAATCGCGGGTCCAAACGTTACGTTTACCGACCCGCGTTACCTTGCCTGCCGAACAAAGGGGCGGGGGGCGATGGCCGCGAGGCGGACACCGCAGGAATCGACGGCGATCATCGAGTGGCTGTTCGAGAACAGTCGCGAGGTGATGTTCGTCATCGGCGCGGACAAGAAGTTCAAGCTGGTCAATCCCACCTTCGAGCGGGAGACCGGCTGGACGGAGGCCGAGGTCGTCGGTCAGTTCGCGCGCGACTTCATCCATCCTGGCGAGGAAGCCAGCATCGCGGCGCATTTGCAGCGACTGCAAGAGCATGGCTACAGCGACCACGCCTCGCGCATCAGGGCCAAGGACGGCAGCTGGCGCTGGTTCGAGGGGCGCGCGCAACTGCTGCCCGACGGCGAGCTGATCGGGGTGGTCCGCAACGCCACCCGCGAGCGCGAACTGGACGCCCGCCTGGTCGCCGCCGAGCGCACCGGCCAGCTGCTGTCGCAGGCGGCCGGCATCGGCACCTGGTCCTACGAGCCGGAAAACGACCGGATCGAGTGGTCGCAGGACATCCTGAACCTGACCGGCTATCGCGACGACGAGATCGACGACATCGACAAGGTCGGGGCCGTGCTGCATCCCGACGAAGGCCCGGCGGTCCGCACGGCGGTCATGGAGGGCATCCTCTACGGCAAGGCCGGCTCGTTCGAGCACCGGTTGAAGGACAAGACCGGCGGCTGGTCGCACTGGCGCAACACCTTCCGCACCGAGCCGCGGCCGGGCGGCGAGTACGCTCTGCGGGGGGTGATGCAGAACATCACCGAGCTGGTGCAGGCCCGCGACGGGGCGGTGCGCGGCCAGCAGCAGATGCTGCAGCTGGTGGAAGGCGCGCCCTTTGCGGTGGCGATGTTCGATCGCCGGCTGCGCTATCTGGTGATGAGCGGCGCCTGGCGCGAAATGTTCACCCGCCAGGACAAGGAACAGATCGGCCTGACCCTGGCCCAGACCTTCCCGCGCGCGCCCAAGCGGCTGGTCGGCGCGCTGCAGCGCGCTCTGGACGGCGAGGTGGTCAGCCGCGACGAGGATCGCATCAACGACATCGAGGACGTGCGCCGCTGGGTGCGCTGGCAGGCGCGCCCCTGGCGCGACGCCAAGGGCGCGGTGCAGGGCGTGGTCTGCTATGTCGACGACATCACGCCGCTGGCCCAGGCGCGCCGCGAGGCCGAGGTCAACGCCCGGCGCCTGAAGCTCGCCCTCACCGCCGCCGACGCCGGCGTCTATGAGATCGACCACGTCCAGAAGAGCTTCTGGGCGAGCCCCGAATTCGAGCGGATGCTGGGCAAGGACATCAAGGGCTACGAAGAAGCCCAGACCCTGCAGTTTCCGCGCTTCCACCCCGACGATCTGGACCATGTCCGCCAATCGTTCCGCGACATCCGCGACGGCAAGCGCGCGGCGGGCGCCGCCTTCGAAGCCCGCGCCATCGGGCCGAGCGGGGAGGCCCGCTGGGTCCGCGTCTTCCACCACCTGTCGACCGACCGCCAGGGGCGCTGGCTGAAGGGCGTGGGCCTGGTGCAGGATTTCGACCAGCGCAAGCGCCAGGAGCTGGACCTGATCGCCGCGCAGCGCGCCGCCCAGGCGGCCGGCGAGGCCAAGGCCGCGTTCCTGGCCAATATGAGCCACGAGATCCGCACGCCGATGAACGGCGTCATGGGCGTACTGCACCTGCTGAAGTCCGAGACCCTGTCCGACGAGGGCCGGCGGATGCTGGAGGAGGCGCTGTCCTGCGGCCAAATGCTGGCCGAGCTGCTGAACGACGTCATCGACTTCTCGAAGATCGAGGCCGGGCGGCTGGAGATGGCGCCCGAGGCGATCGACCCGCGCGCCCTGATCGAGGGCGTGGCGCGACTACTGCGCCCCCAGGCCGACGCCAAGCACCTGAAGCTGGTGGTCGATGTCGACCCGGCGATCGGCTGGGTGGTGTCCGATCCGGTGCGGCTGCGCCAGGCGCTGTTCAACCTGGTCGGCAACGCCGTGAAGTTCACGCTGAAGGGCCAGGTCACGATCCGCGCCCGCCTGCGGCCAGGACCGGTGACCCAGATGCTGCGGCTGGAGATCGCCGACACCGGCGTCGGCATCCCAGAAGCCGTGCAGCCGCGGATCTTCCAGCGCTTCGACCAGGGCGACGCCTCGACGACGCGCAAGTTCGGCGGCTCGGGCCTGGGCCTGTCGATCACCCAGAAGCTGGCCCAGATGATGGGCGGCGGGGTCGGCTTCGCCTCGACCGAAGGCGTCGGCTCGGTGTTCTGGCTGGAGGTCTCGGCCGCGCCGTCGGAGGCCGCGGTCGCGCCCGAGGAGTCGACCGACGATTGGCTGAACGGCTTGCGAGTACTGGTGGTCGAGGACAATCCGACCAACCGCATGATCGCCACCAAGCTGCTGGAGAAGCTGGGCGCGGTGGTTGAGACCGCCGCCGACGGCTATCTCGGCGTCGAGGCCGCCGGCCGCGGCGCCTTCGACCTGATCCTGATGGACGTGCAAATGCCGGGCATCGACGGCCTGGAGGCGGCGCGCCGCATCCGGGCCATCGGCGGATCGGTCGCCGCCACGCCTATCGTCGCCCTGACCGCCAATGTGCTGGCCCACCAGCGGACCGCCTATCTGGAAGCCGGCATGGACGGGGTGGTCGGCAAGCCGATTTCGCCCGCCGCGCTGCTTGGCGAAATCGCCCGCCTGGCCGCCGTCGAGCCAGGCGCCGACGACGACGAGGCCGCCGCTGTGGCCTAGCGGCCCCGAGCGCCCGCCCCCGGGCGGCTGGCCCAGGCGTTGAAATGTCGCCCCCAGACTACCCTACTCGCCCGAGATGCGGGCGATCGACGCCTCTTCCCGGCTGACATTTTCGACGGCAAGGCGCGTCGTTGGTTCAAGGCGCCGGCCGCCGCGCAATCGGACGCGCGCCATCATGGCGACTTCGACAACGATCCAAAGACTCTGGCCACCACCTTCAAACGGATCAGCGACCAGCGCAGCGTCATCCCGCCCTCGTCACAGCCATCCGCCCTAGGACGCGCGCGCGTCCGTCAGCGACTGGAACAGAACCTGCGCCTTACCGCGCAATGAGCGAACCGCACCGACGCGGCGCCCGCTGCGTCACGCTCCGTCAGGACAACGATCGTCCCTTCCCACATCGCCGTTCTCCGAGTTAGACCTTCCCCTAGTTTCGGGGGAGACAGTGGATGGCGGACGTCGCCGTGGAAGCGGGCAAGAAGCCGGCGTCTTTGCGCACCGTGGTGGCCGCCTCATCGGCGGGGACCGCCTTCGAGTGGTACGACTTCTTCGTCTTCGGCAGCCTGACCCAGGTCATCTCCAAGACCTTCTTCTCGGGCCTGCCGGAAACCGCCGGCTACATCGCCGCCCTGGCGCTGTTCGGGGCCGGCTTCCTGTTCCGGCCGCTGGGCGCGCTGGTGTTCGGCCGGATCGGCGACAAGGCCGGCCGCAAGGGCGCGTTCCTGGTCACCGTCGTGCTGATGGGCGCGGCCACCTTCGCAATCGGCCTGCTGCCGACCTACCAGCAGGTGGGGCTGCTGGCCCCGGCGCTGCTGGTGCTGATGCGGATCGTCCAGGGCTTCGCGCTGGGCGGCGAGTACGGCGGCGCGGCGATCTATGTCGCCGAGCACGCGCCGGCCGACGGCCGTGGCTGGGCAACCGGCTGGGTGCAGACCTCGGCGGCGCTCGGCCTGTTCGGCGCGCTGATGGTGATCCTGGTCACCCGCCTCGTCCTGGGGAAGTACTTCGGCCCCGAGGCCTTCGACCAATGGGGCTGGCGGATCCCGTTCCTGTTTTCGGCCGGCCTGCTGGCGATCTCGATCTGGATGCGGCTGAAGCTCTCGGAGAGCCCCGCCTTCGCCAAGATGAAAGCCGAAGGGACCGCCTCCAAGGCTCCCTTCGCCGAGGCGTTCGGCCAGTGGCGCAATCTGAAGGTCGTGCTCCTGGCCCTGGTCGGGGTGATGTTTGCGCAAGGGGCGGTCTGGTACACTGGCTTCTTCTACGCCCAGACCTTCATGGAGCGGTTCCTCAAGGTCCCGCCCGAGACCATCAACCTACTGATGCTGTCGGTGACGGCGGTCAGCGCCGTCGGCTACGTCGTCTTCGGCTGGCTGTCGGACAAGATCGGCCGCAAGCCGGTGATGCTGTTCGGCATGGTGCTGATGCTGGCGGCCTACTTCCCCGGCTTCCACATGCTGACCCAGACGCTGAACCCGGCGTTGTCGGAAGCCCAGGCCCGCACGCCGGTGGTGGTGGTCGCCGATCCGAACGACTGCTCGCTGCAGTTCGACCCGGTCGGCAAGGCCGCGTTCCTGTCGTCCTGCGACATCGCCAAAGGCGTGCTGGCCGGGGCCGGCGTCTCCTATGACAACGAGGTCGGGGCCGCGGGCGCGCCGGCGATGGTGCGGATCGGCTCGACCACCGTGCACGCCGCCAGCGCCGCCGGCCTGGTCGGCAACAGCGCCAAGGCCGCCAAGGCCAAGGTCGAAGGCGAGATCAAGGCCGCCCTGGCCTATGCCGGCTATCCGTCGCACGCCGATCCGGAGCGCATGAACCTGCCCGGCGCGTTCGGAGTGCTGCTGGTCTTCGTGATCGCCGCCACCGCGCTCTACGGCCCTATCGCCGCCTGCCTGGTCGAGCTGTTCCCGACCCGCATCCGATACACGGCGATGTCCCTGCCCTACCACATCGGCACCGGCTGGGTCGGCGGCTTCACGCCGTTCACCGCCTTCGCCATCGTGGCGGCGACCGGCCACATCTATGCCGGGCTCTGGTACCCGTTCGTCTTCACCCTGACCTCTGTCGTGGTCTGCCTGTGGCTGCTGCCCGAGACCCGCGGCCGGTCGCTGGATCAGTAGGCTGAGACGCTCGGACAAGGAGACACCTCCCTCGCCCCTGCAAGGGGAGAGGGTTGGGGTGAGGGGTCGGCGGCGCGGAGCGACGCACGACGGAACCGGCAGCTGCTGAGAGGCCCGCCCCTCACCCTACCCTCTCCCCCAGGGGGAGAGGGAAACTGGCTTCGCAGGTCTCCACCAGGTGAGCGACGCGTCAGGCGATCACCGCCAGCGCCGCTTCCAGCTGGGGATCGCGCAGACCGTCCAGCGCCGCGGCCAGCCGCGCCTTCACGTAGGCGAAGCGGCCCGCGTCGGTGTCCAGCACCGGCTCGCCCAGCGACAGCGCCTCGTGCAGCTGCGCCAGCGAGCGGCCGGCGAGGTCCTTCGCCGGCGGTTGCTCGCCGACCGCGTTCGCCATCACCAGCCCGTAGAACAGGTGGTTCACCTGCCGCATGACCTGCAGCCGGGCGCGGCGGGGCGCATCCACGGCCCCGAAGTAGGTCGCCAGCAGCAGGTCCTCGTCCGCCGGCGTGTGGGCGAAGAGGTTGGCGACACACGACAGATCGACATAGCGGTCGGCCAGGAACGCCGACTCCCAGTCCACCAGCCATAGGCGCGAGCCGTCGTAGAGGACGTTGCGCGGATTGAGGTCGTTGTGGCTGGCCACCAGGTCGGCCGGATCGGTCCGGTACCGCGCGCGCAGGTTCCGCCAGCGGTCGAGCAGCTCGGCCATGGCGGCCGGCGCCACCAGGCCGCGCGCCTGAAACTGAGCGACGAGCGCGTCGATCCCGTCGAGATAGTCGACCAACGGCGGGAACGGCGGACCGCCGTGCAGGGCGCGGACCGTCTGGGCGACCTCGACCACCAGCTGGTCGTGCGTGCCGCGATACTCCAGCGACAGCGGCCGCTCGTCGACGAAGTCCATGATCGCCACGCCGTCGTCCGGATCGGCGTAGCGGACCCGCGGGGCCAGCAGCCCGGCCGCGGCGATGCGCATGCACTCATAGGCCTGCTGCGGATCGCGGAAGCCGTCGCGCGCCTGGTCCAGCCGCAGCAGGTAGGCGATGCCGCCGACCCGGATGCGGAACACGCCGGCGCCGGAAAGCCCGCCGCCGAGCGCGACGATCGAGTCCGGCTCGCCGACGCCGAAGGCCGCGGTCAGGCCGCGGGCGACGGCGGTGCGGAGGGCGGGGGGAAAGTCGAGCGCCATGGCGCGTCCTCCAGATTGGAGGATGCTTTTACCCGGCTATAAATCCTCGTCAATATTACCCGGATAATTATTCCCGATCGCCGCGGGCGGCGCGCGCGGCCCAGCGGCCCACCGCATCGGAGACCAGCACCGCGGCCACGGCGATGACCGCGGCGACCAGGCAAAGGGCCGCGGCCCGCGCCTCGTCGCCCGGCGATTGGGTGGCGCCGTAGATCGCCGCCGGCAGGGTCAGGGTCTCGCCCGGGATGGCGGCGACGAAGGTGATGGTCGCCCCGAACTCGCCCAGCGCTTTGGCGAAGCCGAGGATGGCGCCGGCCGCCACGCCGGGCAGCGCCAGCGGCAGGGTGATGCGGAAGAAGCGGACCAACCGCCCGGCCCCCAGCGTGCGGGCGACCTCGTCCACCTCGCGGTCGACCGCCTCGATGGCCAGCCGGATCGGGCGGACCATCAGCGGGAACGCCATGATCCCGGCGGCCAGCGCCGCGCCGGTCCAGTCGAAGGCGAAGACGATCCCGACCTTCTCCAACGCCTGCCCGAACGCGCCGCGCCGGCCGAACAACAGCAGCAGCACATAGCCGGTCGCGACCGGCGGCAGCACCAGCGGCAAGGTCACCGCCGCGTCCAGCACCACCCGCGCAGCATAGCGGCCGCGCGCCTGGGCCAGCGCCACCAGCACCGCGATCGGCAGGGCGACCAGCGTCGCTGCGCCGGCCACCTTCAGCGACAACATCACCGCGGCGAAGTCTTCGGCCGTCAGGGTGCTCACGGCGCCGCCGTCGGCAGGATCTCGACCGCCACGCCGGCCTGCTCGAGTTCGGTCAGCACGATCGGCGCCGTGGCCACGCGCACGACGCTCTGGCCGGACGCGGCCAAGGCGGCGAGCCGCTCAGCGCTCGCCGCGTCCGGCTGCAGGCGTTCGGCGTCCCGGCGCGCCAGCGACAGGATCGCCGGATCGGCGTCCGGGTCGGCGACGATCACGTCGGCGGCGGCCAGCGCGCGCACGGCGCGCAGGGTCAACAGGTCGGCCGGGCCTCGGCCGGTGACGATCCGAATCCGGCCCTGGGCGGCGATGCCCCCGGCCAGCGCCTCGCGCAGCAGCCTCATCGCACCGTCCATGTCGCCGGCCATGGCGGCGGCGGCGGCCGGTCCGGTCAGCGCCTCGCGCAAGAACGTCCGGCGTTCGTGCAGCTGCGGCAGCGCGGCGCGGACCTCGTCCTGCAGCTGGCGGAACAGGGCCGCGACCCGGCCGGCGCCCTCAGGCACGCGCTGCTCGATGTCGGCGCGCAGCATGGTCGCCAGCATCGGCGAGGCGCCGCCGGTGCCGATGGCGGCCACCACCTCGCCGCGGTCGATCACCGCCGGGGTGGTGAAGTCGCAAAGCTGCGGGCGGTCGACGACGTTGACCGGCACGTGGGCCGCGCGGGCGGCGGCGGCGGCGGCTTGCGCAAAGACATCGTCGGCGCTGGCCACGAAGGCGAGCGCAGCGCCGGCATAGGCGGCGGGATCGGCCGCCGCGTCGCCTTGCAGATGCACGATACGGGCCGGCGAGCCTTCCAGCAGCCGCAGCTTGGCCTGCGCCGGCTCGCCCGAGCCGGCGATCACCACCGTGCGGCCGCTGAGCGGGAAGAAGGCGGGAAAGGCGTCCATCAACCGGTCTTGCAGTCGCGGTAGGCCGCGCCGGGCGTCCCGGTCAGCATCGCCTCGTCGCCCTTGCTGAAGAGCTCGACCCCGCCGGCGGCGTACTTGGCGCCGGAGGCCGAGCGTACGTGCGGCAGACGGTAGGTGCGGTCTCCAGCCCGGACGATCGCCCTGTCGCCGGCCAGGTCGTAGGCGGCGGTGAACGAACGGCCGCCGGCGCAGGCATAGGTCTGGGGCGCGTTCGTCGCGTCCATCGGCGCCGTGCTGGCGCAGCCGGCCAGGACCAGCGCCGCCCCGATCGCCAACATCACCTTCCGCATTCAGGTCCCCTGACTGTCAGGCGCACAGCCTAGCCGTGGTCGGCGCCGAACGCAGCCACTTTACCGGCGAGCCTGAACGTCGTTAGGATGAGCGAACGCTCACATGCGGGAGGGATACCCATGGCCATGACTCTGGACGTCAACGGCAAGCCCCTGGCCGTCAAGGCGGCGCCCGACACCCCGCTGCTCTGGGTGCTGCGCGATGAGCTCCAGCTCACCGGCACCAAGTACGGCTGCGGCGTGGCCCAATGCGGCGCCTGCACGGTGATGGTCGACGGCCAGGCCGTCCGCTCCTGCGTGACCCCGATCGAGGCGGTCGCCGCCAGCAAGATCACCACCATCGAGGGCCTGGGCGGGCAGCACCCGCTGCAGCAGGCCTGGGTCAAGCATGACGTGCCGCAGTGCGGCTACTGCCAGTCGGGCCAGATCATGTCGGCGGCCGCCCTGCTGGGCGCCAACGCCAAGCCCACCGACGCCGACATCGACGCGGCGATGGACGGCAATATCTGTCGCTGCGGGACCTATCAGCGGGTCCGCGCGGCGATCAAGGACGCCGCCGCCATGCCCGCGCCCGCAGCCGCTCCGGCCGCCGCGCCGGCCAAGGCCTGAGGGGGGAACCGCAGATGAACGCTCCCGTGAACAAGAAGGCGATCGCCGGCGCAACTCGCCGCGACGTGGTGATCGGCGCCAGCCTGGTCGGCGGCGCCCTGGTGGTCGGGGCCTGCTCGCCCGGCGACCTGCTGTCGATCGGCGCCAAGGAGGACTTCGGCGCCTTCGGCCCCTTCATCAAGATCGCGCCGGACGGCGTGGTCACCGTCGTCTCCAAGCACATCGAATTCGGCCAGGGCAACCACGCCGGGCTAGCCGCCATCGTCGCCGAGGAGCTGGACGCCGACTGGAGCAAGGTCCGCGTCGAACAGGCCCCCGCCATCGCCAAGGTCTACGCCAACACCGGCATGGGCGTGCAGGGCACCGGCGGCTCGTCGGCGATCTCCAATTCCTGGGACCAGCTGCGCAAGGCCGGCGCCTCGGCGCGGGCGATGTTCGTCGAGGCCGCCGCCAACAAGTGGAGCGTGCCGGCCGGCGAGATTGCGGTGAAGGACGGCGTCCTGACCCACGCCTCGGGCAAGAGCGCGGGCTTTGGCGAGCTGGTCGCCGACGCCGCCAAGGCGACGCCGCCCGCCACGCCGACGCTGAAGGACCCCAAGACCTTCACGCTGATCGGCACCGACCGCGTGCGCCGCAAGGACGCCCAGGCCAAGTCGGACGGCACCGCCAAGTTCACCCAGGACGTCCAGCTGCCGAACATGCTGATCGCCATGGTCGCGCACGCGCCGAAGTTCGGGGCCAAGGTCGCCTCGTTCGACGCCGCCGAGGCCAAGAAGGTCCCCGGCGTGGTCGAGGTCTATCAGATCCCCAGCGGCGTGGCCGTGGTCGCCGAGACCACCTGGGCCGCCAAGCAGGGCCGCGAGGCGCTGAAGGTCACCTGGAACGAGGACGAGGCCGAGAAGCGCTCCTCGGACGCCATCCTCGCCCGCTACAAGGAGCTGGCCTCCGGCAAGGCCCAGCCGGCCGACAAGGAGAAGTGGCAGGCTTTTGAGAGCAAGGGCGACATCGCCACGGTGAAGGGCGAGGCGTTCGAGGCGGCCTACGACTTCCCGTTCCTGGCCCACGCGACCATGGAGCCAATGAACTGCGTGGCCCAGGCCGGCGGCGGCAAGGCCAAGCTGACCTTCGGCTCACAGATCCCGACCATCGACCAGCTCAACACCGCCAAGATCGTCGGCATGCTGCCCGGCGCGGTGGAGATCGAGACCCTGTTCGCCGGCGGCTCGTTCGGACGCCGCGCCAACTTCCAGTCCGACTACGTCGCTGAGTGCGTCGAGATCGCCAAGAAGGTCGGCAAGGACCGGCCGGTGAAGCTGGTCTGGACCCGCGAGGACGACATGGCCGCCGGCTACTTCCGGCCGATCGCCCACCACACGGTGCGCGTCACCCTGGACAAGGACGGCTACCCCGCCAGCTGGCGCCAGCGGGTGGTCACCCAGACCCTGATGAAGGGCTCGCCGATGGGCCAGCCCAAGCTCGACGAGACCGCGGTCGAAGGCACGCTAGGCTCGCCCTATCTGAAGGCGACGCCGATCGTCGACGCCCAGCTGATCCAGCCGGATTCGGGCGTGCCGGTGCTGTGGTGGCGCTCCGTCGGCGCGACCCACACCGCCTATGTGATGGAGCACACCATCGACCAGCTGGCCAAGAAGGCCGGCAAGGATCCGGTCGAGTACCGCCGCGCGCTCTACACCAAGGCTGGGGCCAACCGTCACCTGGCGGTGCTGAACCTGGCGGCCGAGAAGGCCGGCTGGACGACCCCGGCGCCGGCGGGCTGGACCCGCGGCGTGGCCGTGCACGAGAGCTTCGGCTCGGTGGTCGCACAGATCGCCGAGGTGAAGCTGGACGGCGGCGTCCCGAAGGTCGGCCGCGTGGTCACCGCCATCGACTGCGGCACCGCGATCTCGCCCGACCAGATCGCCTCGCAGATGGAAGGCGGCACCTGCTACGGGCTGTCGGCGGCGATGTTCGGCCAGATAACCCTGAAGGACGGCGTGGTCGAGCAGGGCAACTTCGACAGCTATCGCGTGCTGCGCAACTCCGAGGCCCCGACCGTCGAGACCTACATCGTGGCGTCCGGCAATGCGCCGAGCGGGGTCGGCGAACCGGGCACCCCGGTGATCGGCCCGGCGGTGGCCAACGCCCTGCTGACCCTCACCGGCCAGCCGACGCTGAGCCAGCCGTTCGTCAAAGCCTAGCGATCGAGGTCGCTGCGCTCGTCGACGTCGAACAGCACGCCGTCGTCGGGCGCCTCGACCAGGGCCAGCGCCTGGCCGAGCCCTTTGAGGATCGCGCGCGCGCCGGCGTCGCCGGACAGCGTGCGCAGTTGCGGCAGCAGGCCTGAGCCGATCAGGGCCGGATGGCCGCGCTGGCCTTCGAACACCGGCGCGGCGGCCGGCGCACCGGCGCGGACCGCCGCGACGAGCTTCCCAAGCACCGCATGGGGCACGCGCGGCATGTCGCCGAGAAAGACAAATGCACCTGCACAGTTCGCGGGCAGCTCGGCGGCGGCCCGGCGCAGCGACGCGCCCATCCCCTCCTCGTGGTCGTCGGCATGAACCACCAGCAGACGCGAGGAGGCGCCCGAACGCGCGGCATGGTCGCGAGCCAACGCCTCGACCTCCGCCGCTGCCGTTCCGGTGACCACGATCACCCGGCGGACGGGCGCGGCGAAGGCGGCCGCCAGGGCGCCGTCCAAAAGGGCGCCGCCTGCCCACGGCGCCAGCAGCTTGCCGCCGCCGAACCGCCGTCCCGCGCCGGCGGCCAAAACCACAGCCTCGAATTCGGGCGCCTCTGTCGCCAAACCGTGTTCCCCTCTATCTTATGCTCAGCATGACGCCCTATGACGCCGCATCGCCGCAAGAGGCCCGCGTCCAACCGTTGATCGATGGATTCGGTCGGACGGTGAGCTATCTGCGTGTCTCGGTCACCGACCGCTGCGACCTGCGCTGCGTCTACTGCATGTCCGAGCACATGACCTTCCTGCCGAAGGCCGAGGTGCTGACGCTCGAGGAGCTGGACCGCATCGCCTCGGCCTTCGTGGCGCTGGGCACGCGCAAGCTGCGCATCACCGGCGGCGAGCCGCTGGTCCGCAAGGGCGTGATGGGCCTGTTCGAGAACCTCTCGCGGCACCTGAAGTCGGGCGCGCTGGACGAGCTGACCCTGACCACCAACGGCACGCGGCTGGAGGAATTCGCCGCCGACCTCGCCCGCCTCGGCGTGCGGCGGGTCAACGTCTCGATGGATACGCTGGACCCGGCCAAGTTCCGCGTCCTGACCCGCGGCGGCCAGCTGCCCAAGGTCATGGCCGGCATCGACGCGGCCCTGGCCGCCGGCCTCTCGGTCAAGATCAACGCCGTGGCGCTGAAGGACGACAACGCCGCCGAACTGCCCGACCTGATCGCCTGGGCCCATGCCCGCGGCTGCGACATGACCCTGATCGAGGCCATGCCGCTGGGCGAAATCGAGGTCGACCGCACCGACCAGTTCCTGTCGCTGAAGGACGTCCGCCGCGGGCTGGAGAGCTTCTGGACGCTGAACGAGATCGCCCACCGCACCGGCGGCCCGGCCCGCTATGTCCGAGTCGAGGAGACCGGCGGGCGACTAGGGTTCATCACCCCGCTCAGCCATAATTTCTGCGAGAGCTGCAACCGCGTGCGGCTGACCTGCACCGGCACCCTCCACACCTGCCTCGGCCGCGAGGACGCCAGCGACCTGCGCGCGGTGATCCGCGCCGGGGCCGACGACGCGGGACTGGTGGACGCCATCCGCCTGGCGATCGACGCCAAGCCGCAGGGCCACGACTTCCACATCGAGCGCGCCGCCGCCCCGGCCGTCGCGCGCCACATGTCGACGACCGGGGGCTGAGGTCATGGCCAGGGTTTTGTTGTTCGGTCGCCTGAGCGACGTCGCCGGCTGGCGCTCGCGCGAGCTGGACGCCGACTCCATCGCCGCCCTCACCGCGCTGTTGTCGGACGAGGACGCCGACCTCGCCGAAGCTCTGGCCCGGCCCGGCGTCCAGGTCGCCCTCGACCAGGAGATCGTGCGTGGCGACGCGGCGCTGACCGCGCGGTCGGAGGTCGCTTACCTGCCGCCGATGAGCGGCGGATGATCAGCCTGACCGACCAGCCGTTCGAGCCCGGCGCGCTGCTGACCGCCTTCAGCCAGGGCCGCGACGAGACCGGCGCCATCGCCACCTTCACGGGCCTGGCCCGCGCCGAGCGCGGCGCCACGACGACGCTGGAACTCGAGGCCTATCCCGGCTTTACGGAAGCCGCGATCGACAAGATCGCGCAGGAGGCCAAGGCCCGCTTCGCGCTCGACGACTTCCAGATCGTCCACCGGGTCGGCGCCATCGCGCCCGGCGAGCCGATCGTCTTCGTGGCCACCGCCGCCACGCACCGCCGCGCGGCCTTCGAGGCCTGCGATTTCCTGATGGACTACTTGAAGAGCCGCGCCCCCTTCTGGAAGAAGGAGACCGGCCCCGACGGCTCGCGCTGGATCGAACCGCGCGACCAGGACCACGCCGACATCGCCCGATGGGAGAGCACCAAGCCATGAACGCCTTCACCCCCGGCGGCCGCATCGACGAGAGCCAGGCGATCAAGCCGGTCCGCATCGCGGTGCTGACCGTCTCCGACACCCGCGACGAGGAAAGCGACACCTCGGGCCACGTGCTGGCCGAGCGGATCAAGGCCGCCGGCCACGAGCTGGCCGACAAGGGCATCGTCAAGGACGACGTCGCCCAGATCCGCGAGCAGATCAAAGCCTGGGTCGCCTCGGGCAGCATCGACGCCATCATCACCACCGGCGGCACCGGCATCACCGGCCGCGACGTGACGCCCGAGGCGGTCGAGCCGCTGTTCGACAAGAAGATCGACGGCTTCTCGGTGATCTTCCATCTGGTCAGCTACCAGTCGGTCGGCCTCTCGACCCTGCAGAGCCGCGCGACCGCCGGCATCGTCGACGGCGTGTTCGTGTTCTGCCTGCCCGGCTCCAACGGCGCGGTGAAGGACGGCTGGGATAAGGTGATCGCGGCCCAGCTCGACAGCCGCCATGGCCCCTGCAACATGGTCGAACTCATGCCGCGCCTGCTCGAGAAGTAGGTGAGTAAGCTCACCCACATCGACGAGACCGGCCGCGCCCACATGGTCGACGTCTCGGATAAGGCGGTCACGTCCCGCGAGGCGACCGCCGAGGGCTTCGTGCGCATGGACGCCGCCACCCTGGCCCTGGCGCTGTCGGGCGACGCCAAGAAGGGCGACGTGCGCGCCACCGCCGAGATCGCCGGGATCATGGCCGCCAAGAAGACCGCCGACCTGATCCCGCTGTGCCATCCGCTGGCGCTGAGCAAGGTCGAGGTGCGCGTCGCCCCGGCCGACGGCGGCCTGGCGGTCACCGCCCGCGTGAAGACCTCGGGCCAGACCGGCGTCGAGATGGAGGCGCTGACCGCCGTCTCGGTCGCCTGCCTGACGATCTACGACATGCTGAAGGCGGCCGACAAAGGCATGACCATCGAAAGCGTGCGGCTGCTGACCAAGAGCGGCGGCAAGTCCGGCGACTGGGCCCGCGCATGAAACTGATGCCCGTCGAGGACGCCCGCGCGGCGATGCTGGCCGAGGTCTCGCCCCTGGCCGGCGAAACCATCGCGCTCAAGACCGCCATAGGCCGGGTGCTGGCCGAGGACGTGACCGCCGTCCGCCACCAGCCGCCGTTCGACGCCTCGGCCATGGACGGCTGGGCGCTGCGCAGCGCCGACGCCCCCGGGACGCTGGCCATCGTTGGGGAGAGCGCCGCCGGCCACGGCTATGAGGGCGAGCTCAAGCCCGGCCAGGCGGTGCGGATCTTCACCGGCGCGGCCATGCCCGCCGGCGCCGACACCATCGTCATCCAGGAGGACGCCACCCGCGAGGGCGACGCCGTCACCGTGCCCGCCTCCGCGCCGGGCGCTAACCTGCGGCCCGCCGGCGGCGACTTCAAAGCCGGCCAGGCGCTGCTGAGCGCCGGAACCCGCATCGATCCCTGGCGGTTGTCCCTGGCGGCCTCCGCCGGGCGCGCCGAAGTCCTCGTCCACGCCCGGCCGCGGGTGGCGATCGTGTCCACCGGCGAGGAGATCGTCGAGGCGCCGGCCGCGCCGGGCCCCTACCAGATCTACGATTCCGGCGCGCCGGCCCTTGCCGCCATGGTTGAGGGCTGGGGCGGCGCGGCCTTCAAATGCAAGCCGGTGCGCGACGAGCTGGACGCCGTGATCGGCGCCCTGCGCGACGCCGACGCCGAGCTGATCGTCACGGTCGGCGGCGCCTCGGTCGGCGACCACGATCTGGTCCGCGCCGCGGCCCAGGCGCTGGGCCTGTCGCTCAAGGTCGCCAGCGTCAATGTCCGCCCCGGCAAGCCGACCTTCTTTGGGGTGCTGGGCGACGGCCGCAAGCTGCTCGGCCTGCCCGGCAATCCGGCCTCAGCCTTCGTCTGCGCCGAACTGTTCCTCAAGCCCATCATCATGAAGATGCAGGGCGGGGCCGAAAACCTGCCGATCGTGAGCGCCAAAACCGCCGTGCCGATGGCCGCCAACGGATCGCGCGAGCACTGGATGCGGGCCAAGCTCAGCTATGCGGACGGCGCGCTGATCGCCGAGCCCTACCGCGACCAGGACTCCTCGCTGGTCAGCGTCTTCGCCGCCGCCGACGCCCTGCTGCGCCGCCCCGCCAACGCTCCGGCCCTGGCCGCCGGCGACTTGGTCGACGTGCTGCCTCTGGCGCGGGCCTAACACCCAATTCCTCCCCCGCTGGGGGAGGTGGCGCGCGCAGCGTGACGGAGGGGGACTGCGGATTCAGAAAGCCCCCTCAGTCGGCCTTGCGGCCGACAGCTCCCCCAGAGGGGGAGCAATTGACGCCTTCTAAGCCGTCGCGCGCTTGGGCGTCGCCTTGCGGGGCTCTTCGGCCAGGCGCGCGTGGCGCAGGGCCGTGATCTCGCCGATCACCGACAGCGCCACCTCCCAGGGAGCCTTGCCGCCGATGTCGAGCCCGATCGGCGCGTGCAATTGCTGCAGCCGCGCCTCCGAGAAGCCGGCGGCGCGGAGCGGCTCCAGCCGCTCGGGCAAACGCTTTCGCGCGCCCAGCAATCCGACATAGCCGGCGTCGGACGGCAGAGCCGCAGCCAGCGCCTCGCGGTCCATCTCGAGGTTGTGGGTGGCGATGGCGATGGACGTCCAGGCGTCGGTCCCGATGGTGGCCAGCGCCTGCGCCGGCTCGTCGCGGCGATAGGCGATCCCGGCGATCGGCGGCGGCGCCTGCGGGCCCTTGGGCCGCACCAGCGTCGTCTCCATGCCTGACTGGACCCCGAGCTGGGCGATGGCCAGCGCGGTCGGGTCGGCCCCGAACACCACCAGCCGCGGAACCGGGTCATAGGCCTGGACGATAGCGCCGTCCCAGGGACCGGGCGCTGGCCCGCACGCGCGCCGAACCCCGTCGCTGACCCAGACCACCGGTCGGCGCGCGTCGTAGGCCGCCAACAGCTCCGTCAGCGCCGGGTCGCCTGGATCCACCCGCTCGACGAAGATCTCGATCCGCGCGCCGCACAGCAGCTGGATGTCGGGCCAGGGGCTGCCCGCGCCGTAAACCAGGCGCCGGGGCGCTGCGTCATCGAGGCACGCGAAGGCGTGATCGGCGACGTCGCTCTCCACGCAGCCGCCGGAAAAGTAACCGGCGACAATTCCCTCGGCGAACACCATCTGGGTCCCAGGAGGACGCGGCCCGCCGCCCTCAACCGAAACCAGCGTCGCCAAGGCGATGGGCAGATTCCGTTGCTGGGCTTGGGCCAGCGCGGGGCGGACGTCGTCGGCCATGCCGAACATCGGCCATTCAGGGAGCGGCTCTCGCATGGCTCGACTTTAACTCCCTGGAAAGGTCCTAGACACCGCTTCTTTAGGCATTGCCGTGAAGATGGCGCTTCCTCGCTTTCGTATCCAGCGTCACCGGCTTCATGATCTCACCGCTCTCCAAGCTCGGCCTCGGCTCCGCACAGTTCGGTCTCGACCAGACCACGCTGGTGCGCGGCCGCGCGCCCAAGGCCGAAGCCCGGGACATCCTGGACATCGCCGCGCGCGCGCAGCTGCCGGTGCTGGACGTGGACGGCCATTCCGGCGTCGCCGAAGCGGCGCTGGGCGAAGTGCTGCCGCGCCCGACGCCGTTCCGGATCTCGATTTCGACCGTGCGCCCCGACCGCGGCCCCGACTATGTCGAGGCCGAGGCCCGCGCCACCCTGCGCCGGCTGGGCGTGGAGCAGGCCGACGCCATCCTGGTGCCCTGCGCCGCCGACCTGTTCGGCCCGCACGGCATGGCCCTGTGGAATCGCCTGCGGGCGATGAAGGACGCCGGCCTGACCCGCAAGATCGGCGTCTCGGTGTTCGCCTCCGACGATCCGCTCGGCGTCGCCCGCCGCTTCCGCCCCGACATCGTCCAGGCCCCGGCCTCGCTGCTCGACCAGCGGCTGCTGATCGACGGCACCCTGGCCGCCCTCGCCGGATTGGGGATCGAGGTGCACCTGCGCTCGATCTTCCTGAACGGCCTGCTGTTCCTGCCGCCGGACCGCGCCCCGACCCACCTGAAGGCCGCCGCCAGCCGCATCTCGCGCGCCCGCCGGCTGATCGCCGAGGGCCGCTCGGACCCGCTGCAGGCCGCGCTGGGCTTTGCGCTTTCGCGCGTCGAAGCCGCCACTGTGCTGGTCGGCGTGACCTCGCCCGCCGAGCTGTCGGCGGTGATCGCCGCGGCCTCCAGCCCGCCGCCGGACCTCGACTGGGACGAGATGGCGATCGACGATCCGATCGCCCTCGACCCGCGCGCCTGGGCCGCCGCCTAGCGCTTCGCCCACACGCCGAACGGATCGACGAAGTCCTTGCCCAGGGCTTCGGCGACGGCCGGGTGGGTCACCACCCCCTTCAGCACGTTCAGCCCCTTGGCCAGGTGCGGGTTCTCCCGCAGCGCCTGCAGCCCACGATCGGCCAGCGCCAGGCCGAACGGCAAGGTCGCGTGGACCAGCGCCTCGGAAGACGTGCGCGGCGCGGCCCCCGGCATATTGGCCACGCAGTAGTGCACGACCCCGTCGACCACGTAGGTCGGCTCGGCGTGGGTGGTCGGGCGCGAGGTCTCGAAACAGCCGCCCTGGTCGATCGAGACGTCGACCAGCACCGACCCGGTCTTCATCTGCTTCAGGTGCTCACGGCGGACCAGTTTGGGCGCCGAGGCCCCCGGCGTCAGCACCGCGCCGATCACCACGTCGGCCTTCAGCACTTCCTCCTCGACCGCATCGAGCGTCGAGTAGCGGGTCAGGATGCGGCCGAGGAACATGTCGTCCAGCTGGCGCATGCGCGGGATCGAGCGCTCGACCACCACCACCTCGGCCCCCAGGCCCGCAGCCATCCGGGCGGCGTTGGCGCCGACCACCCCGCCGCCCAGCACGCAGACCCGCGCTGGCGGCACGCCTGGTACGCCTGAGATCAACAGCCCCATGCCGCCGTTGTGCTTGAGCAGGGTCTCGCCGGCCGAGAACACCGCGATGCGCCCGGCCACTTCCGACATCGGCGCCAGCAGCGGCAGCCCGCCGGCCGCATCGGTGACCGTCTCATAGGCGATCGCCGCGCAGCCCGAGGCCAGCAGCCCGTCGGCCTGGTCCGGGTCCGGGGCCAGGTGCAGATAGGTGAAGAGAATGTGGTCCTGGTTCAGCCGCGCCCACTCGGCGGGCTGCGGCTCCTTGACCTTCACGATCAGCTTGCTGGCGGCGAAGATCGTCTCGGCGTCGGCGGCGATGCTCGCGCCGGCCCGGACATAGGCGTCGTCCGAGTAGCCAGCCCCGGTCCCGGCCCCGGCCTGCACCGCGACCTCGTGGCCGCGCTCGACATACTCGCGGACGGCGGTGGGGGTCAGGCCCACCCGATGCTCGTTCGGCTTGATCTCGCTGGGAACGCCGACCTTCATGCCGTCCGCCTCCGTCAGGGTTGCAGCCCCCACGGCATAGGATGGCCTATCGGCCTTGGGTTCAACCCAGGACGCAGGCGGCCATGCCCTCGCGATTGATGGTCCCGGCCGCCTTGCCGATCTTGCCCGAGCGACGCTTCACATAGGGGCCTGGTTTGGCCGCCTTCCACTTCAGCGGGCTGGGCAGGATCGCCGCCAGCCGCGCGGCCTGGGCCGGAGTCAGCTTGGCGGCGCTGACCCCGAAGTTCTTCTGGGCGGCGGCCTCGGCGCCATAGACGCCAGGGCCCCACTCGATGGAGTTGAGGTAGACCTCCATGATCCGCGGCTTGCCCCAGATCACCTCGATCAGCACCGTGAAGTAGGCCTCCAGGCCTTTGCGGACATAGGAGCGGCCCGGCCAAAGGAAGACGTTCTTGGCGGTCTGCTGGCTGATCGTCGAGCCGCCGCGCAGCTTCTTGCCCTTGGCGTTGGCCTCATAGGCCTTCTCGATAGCGTCGAAGTCGAAGCCGTTGTGCTCGCAGAACTTGGCGTCCTCGGCGGCGATCACCGCGCGCACCAGCCGCGGCGAGATTTCGTCCAGTGGCTTCCAGCGACGATCGAAGCCGCGGCCCTCGGTCACGCGCTGAACCATCAGCCAGGTCACCGGCGGCGGCACGAACCGGTAGATGGCCGTGACCATGACCGGGCCGATCAGGCCGAAGATGAGCACCAGCAAGAACAGGCCGCCGATCAGCCGCCCGAAAAACCCCTTCGACGCCTTAGCCAAGACCCTTGCCCTTACCCCACGGCCAGATGTTAGCGATGCTTTGGCCGGCGTTTCCGGTCAAGCCGCCGCAAGGACGCAATCTGTTGAACGTTTCCGACGCCGTCGCCGCCCGCATGTCCGTTCGCGCCTTCAAGCCGGACGTCCCATCCGGCGCCCTGGTGCGCGAGATTCTGGAAGCGGCCGCCCGCGCCCCCTCAGGCGGCAACCTGCAGCCCTGGCGGGTCTACGCCCTGACCGGCGAGCCGCTGGCCCAGCTGAAGGCGCAGGTCGCCGCCAACCCGATGGGCGAGCCGATGGAATACGACGTCTATCCGCCCGATCTCTGGGAGCCCCTCCGCACCCGCCGGTTCAAGAACGGCGAGGAACTCTACGCCTCGGTCGGCATCCCGCGCGAGGACAAGCCGGCGCGCCTGCGCCAGTTCGCCCGCAACGGCGAGTTCTTCGGCGCCCCGGTCGGGCTGTTCTTCTGTCTCGATCGCAAGGTCGGCCCGCCGCAATGGTCGGACGTCGGCATGTACATGCAGACCGTGATGCTGCTGGCGACCGAGCGCGGCCTGGACACCTGCGCCCAGGAGTACTGGGCGCGCTATCCGCAGACCGTGGCCAAGGCGGTGGGGCTGCCGGACGACCACATGCTGTTCTCGGGCATGGCGCTGGGCTGGCGCGACGAGGCCGCGCCGATCAACAGCTTCCGCTCCACCCGCGACCCCTTCGAGGTCTGGGGCGAGTTGAAAGGCTTCGCGGACTAAACGCTCGCCACGCCGGCCGCGCCGTCCTCGTCGCCCCAGGCGACGCGGGTTCCATCCTTGCTCATGGCCAGGGCGGCGATCGCCGCGCCCTTTTCCGCCTTCAGCGGCACGATCTTCTGGCCGGCGAGATCGCAGGCCCAGACCCGGCCGTCGTCGAGGCCGGCGCAGACCCACTGGCCGCCCGGCATGCCGTCGACCCGCACGACCATGGCGCTCTCATCGAAGCCGACCTCGGCCGCCTGCTTGCCCATCGGGCCTGTGGCGCCCGCGAAGGGCCAGGCTACCAGGCCGTTGGCGCCGGAGGTGATCAGCAGTTGGCCCTTGGCGACGAAGGACATGCTCTTCACCTTCACCGGATAGCCGCCCATCCGCAGGTTCTTCTCGTCGGCGACGCGCCAGCCGTGCAGGGCGTTCTCCTGCATGGCCGACATCAGGAACTTGCCGTCGGGGCTGAAGGCCAGGCCGACATGGCTGCCCGCCCACTTCAGGACATAGGGCTTCTGCTCGGCGATCTTGGCGTACCAGAGCCAAGCGCCGCCGTAGGTCGCCGCGGCGACGCGCCGGCCCTTGGGGTCGAAGACCACGGACGCGACCGACTTCTCGTGCGTGAACGTGCGCGTGAACGCCGGGTCGGCGCTGTCGCGGATATGCAGGTCCTTGCCGGCCGAGAACGCGATCAGCTTGGATTCCGGCGAGGCGTCGACGGCGTCGATCCAGCGGCCGGGGATCTTGGCGATCTCGGTCGCGCCGGAAGCCCGCGACCAGACGACGCGCCCGTCGTCGCCGCCGGTGATCAGACCCTCGCCGCTCGGATGCAGGCAGGCGCAGAGAATCGCCCCGTCGTGGGCTTCGATCTGCTCGCCCGACTCGAATCGGACGGTGCCGTCGCCGAGGGCGAACAGGGCCTTTCCGTCCTTTCCGAAAAGGGCGGCGGTGACATAGGCGTCGAACTGGAAAGTCATGGCGCGGTCTTACCTGCCTAACATTGGTCTTGGCGAGAGGCGGAATCGCACGGATTCACGCTCGGCAAACAGGCGCCGAGCAGAGCAGGCGGTCTGATGGGCGCAAGTTCGCAGGTTCGGGCTTTACAAGCGCATTTTGTTTAGCGAAGGGTGTCGCTGACTGTGCGGCGGCCCCAGTGTAGGGGCCCTAGGGAAGGAAATTCATATGGGTGCGAAGCTGGGAGGCGGAGGCGGCGGCAAGTTCGACCTCGGCCAAAACAGCGACATCAACGTCACGCCCTTCGTGGACGTGATGCTGGTGCTCCTTATCATCTTCATGGTGTCGATCCCGGCTGCGACGGTGTCGATCAAGCTCGACCTGCCGCCGGCGGTTCCGCCGCCCCCGGGTGCGAAGGTCGAAGAGCCGACGCTGATCAACGTTCAGCAAGGCGGCAAGCTGTTCATCGGCGACGTTCCGACGTCGCTGGACACGCTGCCGGCCGACCTGACCCGCATCCTGAACAAGCCGGAACCGACCGAAGAGCGCGTGTACATCCGCGCCGACCGGACCGTTCGCTACGGCGACTTCATGGCGGTGATGAACACCCTGCAGGGCAACGGCTTCTTCCAAGTCGCCCTGATCAACGAAGAGCTCTAAGCAGCACTTCGGACGAAACAGAAAGGCCCGCCCAGGGAAACCCGGGCGGGCCTTTTCTTTTGTTCCAGGTCCTCCCCCGCTGGGGGAGGTGGATCGACGCGAAGCGTCGAGACGGAGGGGGACTGCTCTCAACTAAGAGCATCAAAGTCCCCCTCAGTCAGCCATACGGCTGACAGCTCCCCCAGAGGGGGAGCAACTAGCCCCCTACGCCGCGCAGGCCTCGAAGCCCTCGCGCAGCTTGGCCTCGTCGAGATTGCGGCCGATGAACACCAGGCGGCTGTAGCGCTTGTCGCCGTCCTTCCACTGCCCCTGGAAGTCGCCATCGAGGATCATGTGCACGGCCTGGAACACCAGGCGACGATCCTCGCCCTGGACATCAAGGATGCCCTTGGCGCGCAGGATGTCCGGCCCCTGGTCCTGGAGGACCTGGTTCAGCCAGTTGGTCACCCGTTGCCCGTGGATCGGCTTGTCGAGCGTGAGCGAGATGCCGCGAATGCCCGCTGCCGCCGCATGGTCTTCGTGATCATGATGGTCGTGGTGACCGTGGTCATGATCGCCGTGGTGATGATGATGGTCGTGATCATGGTCGCAGTCCTCGTCGTGAACGTGGCCCGGCTCGCCGTGGGCGGGATTTAGGAATTCCGGCTGCACCTCGGTGATGCGGGCCAGGTCGAAGCTGCCGCGGCCGAGAATCGCCTCGAGCGGCACTTGCGAGCGTTGGGTGCGGTGGATCGGCGCCAGCGGGTTGAGCCGGCGGATCGCCGCCTCGACGCTGCGCAGTTCGTCTTCGGTGACCAGGTCGGTCTTGTTCAACACGATCTGGTCGGCGAACGCGATCTGCTCGACCGCTTCCTTGGAATCGGCCAGCCGCAGCGGCAGGTGCTTGGCGTCGACCACGGTGGTGACGCTGTCAAGCTGGGTCTTGGCCTTCACGTCGTCGTCGACGAAGAAGGTCTGGGCGACCGGACCGGGATCGGCCAGGCCGGTGGTCTCGACCACGATGGCGTCGAACTTGCCCTTGCGCTTCATCAGGCCCGAGAGCACGCGGATCAGGTCGCCGCGCACCGTGCAGCAGACGCAGCCGTTGTTCATTTCGAACACTTCTTCGTCCGCGCCGACGATGAGGTCGTTGTCGATCCCCACCTCGCCGAACTCGTTGACGATGACGGCGTACTTCTTGCCGTGGTCCTCAGTGAGGATGCGGTTCAAGAGCGTGGTCTTGCCGGCGCCGAGATAGCCGGTGAGAACGGTGACGGGGGTCTTGTCGGTCATGGGCGTCATCTAGTCATTGATCGAGGTGAAGGGAACAGGCTGCGGCCTTCGACCGCTTGACCATTATATAGGTGTTATCGAATAACACCGCGCTCTCCGACCGCCGCTATATATAAGGGCCACTGTGACCGCCTCCGCCCCCGAACGCCAAGGACAGATGGACGCCTTCCGGGGCGATCGCGTCTATCTGGGCGCCGACCACGCTCGCAACGAGCGGCGGACCTGGCTGGTGGCGGCGATCTGCGTCCTGACCCTGGCCGCCCAGATCGGCGGCGGCCTGATCTTCAACTCCATGGCCCTGATCGCCAACGGCGTGCACATGGCCGCCCATGTCGCCGCCCTGGTGGTGGCCGCGGCCGCCTATCGGATGGCGCGCCGCTATGCGCAGGACCCGCGCTTCTCGTTCGGCACAGGCAAACTCGGCTACCTGGCCGGGTTCGCCAACGCCGCGGTGCTGGCGGTCAGCGCCGTGCTGGTCGCCATCGAGAGCGGCCATCGCATACTGTCGCCCTCGCCGGTGGCCTATGATGGAGCGCTGGCCCTCGCCGGGGTGGCGCTGGCCGTCAACCTCGTCTGCATGTGGCTGCTGCGCCCGGCGCACGCCCATGCCCACGACCGCGACGGCGACCTCAACCTGTCGGCGGCGCATCTGCACCTGGCGGGCGACGCGGCGGTCTCGGCCCTGGCCATCGCCGGGCTCGGGCTCGGACGCATGTTCGGCTGGGCCTGGGCCGACGCTCTGGCGGGCCTGGCGGGCGCCGTGCTGCTCGCGCATTTCGCCTGGCGGCTGCTGGCCCGCACCGGCGCGGTGCTGCTGGACGTCAACCCCTCGCCCGAACTGACCGCCGAGATCCGCCAACGGATGGAGAGCGGCGGCGAGCGCCTGCTCGACCTGCACCTCTGGCGCCTGGGGCCGGGCCACCACGCGGCCATCGTCGTAGTCGAGGCGCGGGACGTTCAGCCGGCGGAAATCTATCGTGGACGCCTGGCCGGATTGCCAGGATTGAGCCACGTGACAGTAGAAACACGCCAGGCGCGTTGACTCTCCACTGCCCCTCTGTATAAGTCCGCGCCTCTCGCCCGCGGGCCATCTCGCGGGCGCTATCCATTTTGCTATAGTCCAAGGCGCCAACGATGTACGCGGTGATCAAAACCGGCGGAAAGCAGTACCGGGTTCAAGCCGGTGACCTGCTGGTCGTCGAAAAGCTCGACGGTGAACCGGGTGCGGAAGTCGCGTTCGGCGACGTCCTCCTGCTCGGCGATGGTGAAGCCATCACGGTCGGCGCTCCGCTGGTCGACGGCGCGACCGTCTCGGCCACGCTGATCGAGACCCGCCGCGGCGAGAAGATCAAGATCTTCAAGAAGACCCGCCGTCAGGGCTATCGCCGCACCCGCGGTCACCGCCAGTCGGAAACCGTGCTGCGCGTGACCTCGATCGCCGGCGCCGGCAAATCGACCAAGTGGGACGGCGTTGTCGACCTGACCCCGAAGGCCCTGCTGGACGCTCGCGCCCGCAACCTGAAGAACGTGGTCGCCGAACTGGAAGCTGCGGCTCCCGCCGCTCCGGCCAAGGCTGACGCCCCGGCCAAGAAGGCTGCGCCGAAGAAGGCCGCCGCCAAGAAGTCTGACGACGCCGCCGAATAAGCGCGCACTAGAGAGTTAGGAGAGAGCTATGGCTCACAAGAAATCTGGCGGCTCTTCGCGCAACGGTCGCGATTCGGCTGGCCGCCGCCTCGGCGTAAAGAAGTTCGGTGGTGAAGCTGTCGTCGGCGGCAACATCATCGTGCGCCAGCGCGGCACGAAGTTCTTCCCGGGCGACAATGTCGGCATCGGCAAGGACCATACCCTCTTCGCGACCGCCGCCGGCGCCGTGAAATTCGTGACCAAGCGCGACGACCGCACCTACGTGAACGTGGTTGTGGCCCAAGCGGCTGAATAATCAGGCGAACCTCTTGAAACCGGGTTCGCCGTAAGGCGGACCGGGCAGAGTGCTTCCGAGGGGGAGTCCGGACCGCCGGACTCCCCCTCTTTGCGTTCTGGGGCCCCGATAGAGGGCCGGGAGGTAGACCGATGTGTGCGATCGAACTGGAGCCCGTCGTCACGACGCAGCGGCTACGGCTGCGTAAGGCCCGCAAGGCCGACGCAGCCCGCCTGGCGAGCTACGCCAACGACTTCGACGTGGCCCGCATGACCACCGGCATGCCCTACCCCTATGGGGTCGAGCACGCCGAAGGCTTCCTGGAAAAGGCGAGCGAGGCCGATCCCGCCCGCGAAGCGGTGTTCGTCATCGACCATCCGGAACATGGCGCGATCGGCGTCCTGGGCTTCGATACCCGGGACGGCGGCGCGCGCGAGATCGGCTACTGGATCGGTCGCCCGCACTGGGGCCAGGGCTACGCCACCGAAGCGGCCAGCGGCGCCCTGGTCTGGGCGCACCGGACCTGGGGCCGGCGCTACATGCACGCCGGCCACTTCGCCGACAACCCGGCCTCGGGCCAGGTGCTGTGCAACGCCGGCTTCCTCTACACCGGCGATGTCGAGTTGCGCCCGTCGATCGCCCGCGGCGGTCGGGCCACCCCGACCCGGATGATGGTGTGGCTGGCGTAAGGCCACAGGCGCGATGAATCGAAGCGCCCCGCAGCCGCAAGGCTCGACGGGGCGCTTCCCATGCTACAAAAGGCCCCGATGAAGTTTCTCGACCAGTGCAAGATCTACATCCGCTCCGGAAACGGCGGCGGCGGCGCTGTGTCGTTCCGGCGCGAGAAGTACATCGAGTACGGCGGCCCTGACGGCGGCGACGGCGGCAGCGGCGGCGACGTGTGGATCGAGGCGGTCGACGGCCTCAACACCCTGATCGACTATCGCTACACCCAGCACTTCAAGGCCGGCACTGGCGTGCACGGCATGGGCCGCAACCGCCACGGCGGGGCCGGCGAGGACGTGGTGCTGAAGGTTCCGGTGGGGACCGAGGTCCTCGATGAGGACAAGGAAACCCTGATCGCCGACATGAATGTGGCCGGCAAGCGCCTGCTGCTGCTCAAGGGCGGCAACGGCGGCTGGGGCAATGACCGCTTCAAGGGGCCGATAAACCAGGCTCCGCGCCACGCCAATCCCGGCCAAGAGGGCGAGGAACGCTGGATCTGGCTGCGGCTGAAGCTGATCGCCGACGTCGGCCTGGTCGGCCTGCCCAACGCCGGCAAGTCGACCTTCCTGGCCGCGGCCAGCGCCGCCAAGCCGAAGATCGCCGACTATCCGTTCACGACGCTCGCCCCCAACCTCGGCATGGTCGACCTGTCGCCCAGCGAGCGCTTCGTCCTGGCTGACATTCCCGGCCTGATCGAGGGCGCCTCGGAAGGCGCCGGGCTCGGCACCCGCTTCCTCGGCCACGTCGAACGCACCGCCGTGCTGATCCATCTGGTCGACGCCACCCAGACCGACGTCGCCGAGGCCTGGCGCACCGTGCGCGGCGAACTCGAAGCCTATGGCGAAGAGCTGGGCGACAAGACCGAGATCGTCGCCCTCAACAAGATCGACGCCCTCGACGACAGCGTCATCGAGATGCAGCGCGAGGCGCTGGAAGAGGCGACCGGCAACAAGGTCCGGCTGGTGTCCGGCGTCTCGGGCAAGGGTGTGACCGAACTGCTGCGCGAAGCCTACGGCACGGTCCGCGACCACAAGGCGCAGATCGCCCAGGAAGAGGCCGAACAGAGCGGCGGCGCGGGCTGGACGCCGTGAGCGGCCTGGCGCAGGCCAAGCGGGTCGTCGTCAAGGTCGGCTCCGCCCTCGTCGCGGGCGAGTCCGGCCCCGACGCGGCCTGGCTGGCCGCCTTCACCGCCGACCTGGCGCGGCTGCGCGCTCGGGGCCAGCAGGTGCTGGTGGTTTCGTCCGGGGCCGTGGCGCTGGGCCGCCGCCGCCTCGCCATGGGCCGCCGCAAGCTGACCCTGCCGGAAAAGCAGGCCTGCGCCGCAGCCGGCCAGTCCGAGCTGATGCGGGCCTGGGAAGAAGCGCTGGCGCCGCACGGACTGGTCTCCGCCCAGGTGCTGATCACCCGCGACGACACCGAGATCCGCAGCCGCTGGCTGAACGCCCACGCCACGCTCACGACGCTGCTGGGGCTGGGCGTGATCCCAGTGGTCAACGAGAACGACACCGTCGTCACCGAAGAGATCCGCTACGGCGACAACGACCGGCTGGCCGCCCGCGTGGCCCAGATGATCCGCGCCGAGACCCTGGTCCTGCTGTCGGACATCGACGGCCTCTACACCGCCGATCCGCGCAACAACCCGGCCGCCGAGCACCTGCCGCGCATCAGCCAGCTGACGCCGGAGATCGAGGCCATGGCCGGCGGCGCCAACGCCAGCGCCGGGGTCGGCACCGGCGGCATGGCCACCAAGATCATGGCCGCCCGCATCGCCCAGTCGGCCGGCTGCGCCACCATCATCACGCTGGGCCGCCGCCCGGCCCCGCTCGCCGCCATCGAGGCCGGCGAGAAGGCGACCGTGATCGAGCCGTCGGTGTCGGTCGCGGCCGCCTACAAGGCCTGGATCGCCGGCTCGCTGGCGACCTCCGGCGCGGTGATTGTCGACGACGGCGCGGCCCAGGCGCTGGCCACCGGCAAGAGCCTGCTGGCGGCCGGGATGCGCGCGGTCGAGGGCCGCTTCGGCAAGGGCGACGCCGTGGCCGTGGTCGACGAGACTGGGCGCGAGATCGGTCGCGGCCTGGCCCGCTACGACTCCGAGGACGCCGAGCGCATCCGCGGCCTGAAGTCCGACGCCATCGAGAGCGTACTGGGCTTCAGCTACGGCCCGATGATCCACGCCGACGACCTGGCGCTGGCGGCGCGGACGCCGGCCTGACCGACGATTGCGGATTTGCGACGGGCCCTAAAGCGGCCTACTAAACCTCAAACTGAGCATTAGGGCGCGTAATGGACGACGCGGCGGCGAGCACCAAGGCCGAGACAGGAGCCCGGACGGGCAAGCTGGAGACGCTGGTCGCCGGCATGCCGATCCCGTTCGGCGGCGACCGCGTGGCCTATGTCTCCGACAAACTGGCGGCCGCCTTCCGGCCGGGCGACCGGCTGGTGGTGGTCCAGGAGACCGGCGACCTGCTGCACGTGCCGGCCCCCGTCCAGGCGATCGCCGCCGGCGCCGTGGCCCGCGCGCACGCCGCGTTCGGCCAACTCACCCAGGTCAGCGACGAGGCGATCACCGCCTTCTTCGCCGCCTTCGCAGGCAACCTCGCCGACGACGGCGCCTGGGACGCGATCGCCAAGGCCAACGCCGAGGACGTCGCCCGCGCCCAGGCCCGCGGCCGCTCCACCACCCGCCTGGCGGTCAGCGATGCGATGCGCGCCGACATGATCGCCGGCCTGCACGTCTGGCGCGACGCCAAGGTCGGCCGCGGCCGGCTGGTCGAGCGCGTCGAGCATCCCGGCTGGAGCGTCGAGCAGGTCGCCGCCCCGCTGGGCGTGGTCGGCTTCATCTTCGAGGGCCGTCCCAACGTCTTCGCCGACGCCACCGGCGTGCTGCGCACCGGCAACACCGTGGTCTTCCGCATCGGTTCGGACGCGCTGGGCACCGCTCGCGCCATCGTCGAGCACGCGCTGGATCCGGCGCTTGAGGCCGCCGGCCTGCCGCCCGGCTCGGCCGCCCTGGTCGACAGCCCCGAGCATGCCGCCGGCTGGGCGATGTTCTCCGATCCGCGCCTAGCCCTGGCCGTCGCCCGCGGATCCGGCCCCGCCGTGGCCCAGCTGGGCGCCATCGCCCGCCAGGCCGGCGCGCCGGTCAGCCTGCATGGCACTGGCGGCGCCTGGATGGTGGCGGCCGCCGACGCCGCCCCGGCCCGCTTCAAGGCCGCCGTCTACCACTCGCTCGACCGCAAGGTCTGCAACACCCTCAACGTCTGCGCGATCGTCCGCGAGGCCGCCGACACGCTGGTCCCGGCCTTCCTCGCCGCGCTCGACGCGGCCGGCGAGCGTCGCCGCAATGTGAAACTGCACGTGGTCGAGGGCTCGGAAACCGCCCTGCCCGCCGCCTGGCGCGAGGCTCGCGTGGTCGTCGGCCGCGCCGAGGGCGCCGTCGAAGAGCCCAAGGTCGAGCTGCTGGCCGAGGGCGAGCTTGGCCGCGAATGGGAGTGGGAAGAGACCCCGGAGCTGACCCTGGTGCTGGTCGACAGCGTCGAGGCCGCCGCCGAGCTCTTCAACCGCTACAGCCCGCAGTTCGCCGCCAGCCTGATCTCGCAGGACCAGGCGGCGCACGAGCGCTTCTACGGCGCAGTGAACGCGCCGTTCGTCGGCGACGGCTTCACTCGCTGGGTGGACGGGCAGTTCGCGCTCGACCGCCCCGAGCTCGGCCTCTCCAACTGGGAGCATGGCCGGCTGTTCGCCCGTGGCGGCGTCCTCTCGGGCGACGGGGTCTTCACCGTCCGCGCCCGGGTCCGCCAAAGCGACCTCGACCTCGACCGAAATCCGGCTACGGCGAAGACGCTTTGAGTTCCGGGGACGTCCATGTGGTTCGCGGGCGCGGCTAGGCGCCGCCCGATGGCGGGGCGTCCGGCGGCCCTGCGGCTCGGCTTCGACCTGAAGCCGGGGATGCGCGTGGGCCTCTATGGCGGCTCGTTCAATCCGGCCCACGAAGGCCACGCCCACGTGGCCGAAACCGCCCGCAGGCGACTGCAGCTCGATCGGGTGATCTGGCTGGTCTCGCCGCAGAACCCGTTGAAGACCACGCGCGAGACCGCGCCGCTGGCCGAACGCATGGCCGGCGCCCGGGCCGTCGCCCACGGCCGCAGCATGATCGTCAGCGACGCCGAGACCCGGTTCGGCTCGCAATACACCATCGACACCATCCGCGCCCTGAAGGCCCGCTTCCCCGGCGTGGACTTCGTCTGGATCATGGGCGCCGACAGCCTGGCGACGTTCCACCGCTGGCGCGGCTGGACCCAGATCATGGCCGAAGTTCCGGTCGCGGTCGTCTCGCGGCCCTGGATTTCGCTGAAAAGCCGCTCTTCGCCGGCGGCGCGACGTTTCGCCCACACTCGCGTGTCGCTGCTGCAGGCCAAGCTGCTGCCCGGCGCCTCCCCGCCGCGCTGGGTTTTCCTTACCGGGCCTTTGAATTTCCAGTCTTCGACGGCGCTGCGCGCCCGGCAGGCGAAGTAGCTCGATCACGATCGCGGCGGGCCAGGAACGATCGATCGGGCCGCCGGCTTGAAGACTTCGTGACGCTGGGCTGACCAACGCGCCCAATCCGTGCTATGTCTCTCCTAGCGAGGCAACAAAGGAGCGACCCCGCTGAGCCCTGACCCTGCGCCTAGAGCGCACGAAGCCCCGGTTTCCGGCGCTTCTTCCGACCCCGAGGCGAAGATCGTCGCCCTCGGTGAACTGATCTTGCAGCGCCTCGACGATGACAAGGCGCAGGACGTCGTCTTCATCGACCTGAAAGGCAAGAGCGCCGTCGCCGACGCCCTGATTGTGGCGTCCGGGCGTTCGCACCGTCATGTCGGCGCGATGGCCGATCACTTGCTGCGCGCGCTGAAGGAAGAAGGCCTGGGCAAGGCCCGGGTTGAAGGCCTGCCGCACTGCGACTGGGTGCTGATCGACACCGGCGACGTGATCGTCCACCTGTTCCGTCCGGAAGTGCGCCAGTTCTACAACATCGAGAAGATCTGGTCGGTCGACTCGGCGCACCGCACGCCGCAGAGCTGATTGAACCCTCCGCCCCTCCCCCGCTGGGGGAGGTGGATCGGCGCATCGCGCCGAGACGGAGGGGGCCTGCTCTCAAGGCAGCCTGAGTCAAAGTCCCCCTCGGTCGGCCATCTGGCCGGCGGCTCCCCCAGCGGGGGAGCACCTGATCGGCGACGCGCCCATGAAAATCACCATCCTCGCCGTCGGCCGTCTGCCGCGCTCACCCGAAGTCGAGCTGGTGAAGCTCTACGTCGACCGCGCCACCGCGGCCGGCCGCTCGCTCGGCCTGGGCCCGGTAGAGGTGATCGAGGTCGAAGCGCGCAAGCCGGGCAAGGGCCCCGAGGCCGAGGTCCTGCGGCCGCATCTCGAAGGCGCTCACGTCATCGCCTGCGACGAGCACGGAACGGCGAGGGCCTCGCGCGCCTTCGCCGGCGAGATCGCTCGGTTGCGCGACGACGGCGCCCGGAAACTGGTGTTCGTGATCGGCGGGGCCGACGGCCTGGATCCGGCCCTGCTGGCGGCCGCCCACGGCAAGCTGGCCTTCGGGCCGCAGACCTGGCCCCACGCCATGGCCCGGGCCATGCTGGCCGAGCAGGTCTACCGCGCCGTCACCATCCTGGCCGGCAGCCCCTATCATCGTGATTGAGGGCGCGCAGCGCTCAGTCTATCCCTGATGCGATGATGCGCCGCAGCGTCCTCCTGACCACCACCTGCGCCGCCGCCGCCGCGACCCTGGCGGCCGGCGCCATCGCCTATGCCGCCACCGAGGGGCAGATGCGGCTGGAACGGCTCAACGTCCGCGAGACGGAACTGAACGCCGAACAGGGCCGCAACCTCAACCGCATGGCGCGGCTGCTGACCGCGCTGGCCCAGTTCCGTCGCGATCCGCCGCCGGCCCTGCTGGTCAGCCCTGGCGACGCCACCGATGCAGTGCGGGCGGCGATCCTGGTCAAGGCGATCACCCCCGAGTTGCAGAAGCGCGCCAAGGTCTACGCCGCCGAGGCCGGCGAGATCGCCCGCCAGCGCCGGCTGGCCGCGGTGGCCAGCGAGGCGCTGTTCACCTCCGACTCCGAACTGGCCGAACGGAGAGAGCGGCTCGAAGCCACCCCGCCCGGCGCCGCGCCGGTCGAGAGCGGCCCGATCACGCCGCCGATCCGCCTGTTGGCGCCGGTGAAGGGCAAGCTGGTCCAGCGCTATGGCGACGCCCTCAGCGGTGGCGGCGAGGCTTCCGGCGTGACCCTGGCGGCCACGGGCGGCGCCTCGGTCGCAGCGCCCGGCACCGGCCTCGTCCAGTTTGTAGGCCCCGTTAAGGGGTGGGGGACTATTTTGATCTTGCGGCTGGCCGGGGGTTACCATCTGGTGTTGGCTGGCCTTGACCGAACGACGGTCGGGGTCGGTCAATCAGTCGCGGCGGGCGCGCCTGTCGGGTGGATGACGGATGGACGAAACTCCCCATCTGAACTCTATCTGGAGGTCCGCGAACGCGGGGTCCCAGTCGACCCGGCCAGGTGGCTGGACGGGGCAAGCTAGCGTTGCGAACCAATTCCGCCGGATTCCTCGCGGAACGTTGGTTCAGGAAATTCCGGTGCGGCGCCGTCCCGTCGCAAAGGGAGGCTTCAAGGCCTGACATGCGTAAGTATTTTCTGATCGGGGCTTCGGCCTTCGTGCTCGGCGCCGGCTCCATGGCTTATGTGAGCCAGCAGGCTCTCGCCTCGGCTCAAGCGCCCAAGGTGAAGACCTACAAGATGCTCGAGTTGTTCGGCGACGTGCTCGACACCGTCGAGCGCCAGTACGTCACCGAGGTCGACGATCAGAAGCTGATCGAGGCGGCCATCGACGGCATGCTGACCTCGCTCGATCCGCACTCGGGCTATCTGAACCCCGACTCCTTCGACGACATGCGCGATCAGACGCGCGGCGAATACGGCGGCCTCGGGCTCGAGGTCACCAGCGAAGAGGGCGTGGTCAAGGTCATCTCGCCGATGGACGGCACGCCCGCCTTCAAGGCCGGCGTGAAGCCCGGCGACTTCATCACCGCGGTCAACGGCGAGAGCGTGCTCGGCCTGTCGGTCAACGAGGCGGTCAAGCAGATGCGCGGCAAGCCAGGCGAGGCGGTCACCCTGACCATCGCGCGCGAGAAGTCCGATCCCTTCGACGTGAAGATCGTCCGCGAGGTGATCAAGCCCAAGTCGGCCACCGCCAAGATGGAAGGCGACTACGGCTACCTGCGTGTCTCCGGCTTCAACGAGAAGACCACCGACGAGGCCGAGGCCGCCCTGGCCGAGCTGAAGGCCAAGAACCCGAAGATGAAGGGTCTGGTCCTCGACCTGCGCAACAATCCCGGCGGGCTGCTCGACCAGGCGGTCGGCATCTCCGACATGTTCCTGGAAGGCGGCGAGATCGTCTCCCAGCGCGGCCGCGATCCGCGCGACATCGAGCGCTACAACGCCCGCGCCGGCGACGTCACCGGCGGCCTGCCCATGGTCGTGCTTGTGAACTCTGGCTCGGCCTCGGCGGCCGAGATCGTGGCGGGCGCGCTGCAGGACCGCAAGCGGGCCGAAGTGGTCGGCCTGACCACCTTCGGCAAGGGTTCGGTGCAAACCGTGATCCCGCTCCGCGGCGGCATGGACGGCGCGCTGAAGCTGACCACGGCGCGCTACTACACCCCGGCCGGGCGCTCGATTCAGAAGACCGGCATCGAGCCGGACCTGGAAGTCGCCGAGACCCGCGACCAGGCCCAGCGCATCGCCAACCGCGCCTTCCAGTTCTCGGAAGCCTCGTTCCGCAACGCGCTCAACGCTGAAGAAGGCAAGGCGCGCCGTGGCGCCCACATCCCGGCCGAGGCCCCGCCCAGCGGCTTCGACGAGGACAAGGGCGACTTCCAGCTGGCCCGCGCCGTGGATGTCCTGAAATACGGTTCGGTGGCGGCGACTCCGAAGCTTCCAAAGCCCGAACCGAAGATGGCCGCGGTGGTGTCGCCGAAGGGCGCGCCAGCCCTCGAAAAGGCCTCTCCCGACAAGAAGTAAAACGGCCAAAACGGCGGCGCGATTAGTTAATTGAAAGTTAACGGAAATCGCGCCGACGTTCACTGTATAAGTCGTTTGTTAACCATATTCGCGGACGCTCCAATGCCGGAACGTTCCGTGATCATGTGATGTTTTCAAAGAAGCACCTCGCCCCCGCGATCGCCGCCGCTGCGCCGGCCCCGCCGATCTCCGAATCCGCGCTGCGCGCCCTCGCCAATCCTTATGTGGGAGCGAGCGCCGCCGGAGCGCTCTTCGTCCTAGTGTTGTTGACCCTGGTAGCCCTGATCGGCGACCCCAAGGCCAGTTCGCCGGTCGTGCGGCTGTCCCTCGCCAAGATCGGCGGCGAGGCCGCGCCCGATGGCTGGCGCGAAGCCCTGGGCCGCAGCGACGGCCAGCCGGCCGTGACCGAGGACATCTTCCGCCTCTCCGAAACCCCGATCGGCGCTGGCGGCGCGGCGGGCGAGGCGACCATCACCATGCAGGGCGGCGCCTTCCACGCCGCCGATCCGCTGCCCCAGGCACCGCTGGCCGGCTTCCATTCGCAGGGGCCCAGCGGCCCGCTGCCGATCATCGCCGCCAACGGCAAGACCCCGGCCGAGGCCTATGCCCGGCCCTTCGCGCCGAACGGCCGCCCCAAGGTCGCGCTGGTGATCGGGGGCCTGGGCCTCAACGCCGCGGCCACTCGCCAGGCGATCGACACCCTGCCGCCGGAAATCACCCTGTCGTTCGTGCCCTACGCCGAGGGCCTGCAAGGCTGGATCGACCTGGCGCGCGCCGCCGGCCACGAGGTTCTGCTGGAGACCCCGATGGAGCCCAGCGACTATCCGGACAACGATCCGGGCCCCTACACCCTGCTGGCCGACGCGCCGGGCTCGGAAACCGTCAAGAAGCTGGAATGGGTGCTGTCGCGCGCGACCGGCTACTTCGGGGTCACCAACTATCTCGGCTCGCGGTTCATGACTTCGGACGCCGGCATGAACGCCTTCCAGACCGCCCTGCGCGGTCGCGGCCTGGCCTTCATCGACGACGGCCAGGCGGCCCGTCGCACCGGCCCGATGCGCGCCTCGGCCGCCCGCATCATCGACGAGCAACTCTCCGGCGAGGCGATCGACCAGCAGTTGCTGGCGATCGAGGCCGGCGCCCTGCAGCACGGCCAGGCTCTGGGTTCAGGCTTCGCCTATCCGGTGACCCTGTCGCAGGTCGCAAAATGGGCTGAATCGGTCGAATCTAGGGGTTATCAGCTGGCTCCGGCTTCCGCTTTGGCCTCACGTCGCTAAATGGTTTGAGATGACTGACCTGTCCGCCTACCGCCCGAACGTGGGCGTGGTGCTCTTCCACCCCGATGGCCGGGTGTGGCTGGGCCGCCGGTTCCAGACCCCCGAACCCTACAATTGGCAGTTCCCGCAGGGCGGCGTCGACGCCGGCGAGGATCTCTATCTCGCCGCCCGCCGCGAACTGGCCGAGGAGACCGGGGTGGTCACCGCCACCCTGCTCGGCCGCACCGACGGCTGGCTGGCCTACGACTTCCCGCCCGGGCACAACGGCTCGAAGATCGCCAAGGGCTGGAAGGGCCAGCGCCAGGTCTGGTTCGCCCTGCGCTTCGACGGCCAAGAGAGCGAGATCGACCTCAGCGGCCACGGCCACCCCGAATTCGACGCCTGGCGCTGGGGCGGCCTGGACGAGGCCCCCGGCCTGGTCGTGCCGTTCAAGAAGGCGATCTACGAGACCGTGGCCCGCGCCTTCCAGGTGTTCACCGGCCAACCCGGCCGCGCGGCCTGATCGGCCGATGAGCACCGCTCCCGCGCCGATCGTCATGGTGCACGGCGCGTTCTGCGGGGGCTGGGCGTTCGAGCGCCTGCGCGGGCCCTTCGAGGCGGCCGGCCATTTCGTCCTGACCCCCGATCTGCGCGGCCATGGCGAGGGTGAGCCTCCTCACGCCGTCCTCGGCGTCTCGGTCACGGACTACGCCCGCGACATCGCCAAGCTCTGCGCCAGTCTCGACGAGGCCCCGATCCTGGTCGGCCACTCGATGGGCGGGCTGGTCTGTGCCCTGGCCGCCAGCCGCACGCCGGTGCGGGCGATGGTGCTGCTGGCCCCGACGGCCCCATGGGGCGTTGCGGCCTCGTCGATGGAAGAGGCGATCACCGCTTTCGGCCTTCACGCCCTCGGCCCGTTCTGGGCGCAGGCGGTGGCCCCGGACCGCGGGCTGGCGCGACGCTACAGCCTAGACCGCATGGACCGCGCCGAACGCGAGGCCGTCGCGGCCCGTATGCGGCCCGAGAGCGGCCGCGCGCTGTGGGAGACGCTGAACTGGTGGCTCGACCCGTTCATGACCACCAGCGTCGGCCCTCTGCGCGTCCCGACCCTGGTGATCGGCGGCGAGCGGGACGTCATCCATCCCCCCGCCACCGTCCGGCAAACCGCCGCCCGGCTGGGCGGCGAATTCATCGAGGCTCCCGGCATGAGCCACTGGCTGATCGCCGAGCCTGGCTGGCGCGAGATCACCGAGATCGCCCAGGGCTGGCTGGAAGAGGCTTTGGCCTCGGCTCCAGCCAGCTAGCGACTACTTCGTCCCGAGCACCTTCTTCAGGAAGACGATCTCGCTGGCGCGCACCGCTTCGGCGTTGGCCTTCTTGGCCACGCCGTGCCCTTCGTCGAGGGCCAGCACGTACCAGACCTCAGTGCCCTGGGCCCGCAGCGTGGCGACCATCTGCTCGGACTCCGACTGCGGCACCCGCGGGTCATTGGCGCCCTGATAGATCATCATTGGCTTCTTCATCTTGGCGCTCATGTTGAGCGGCGAGATCTTGTCGAACACGGCCGCCATCTTCGGGTCTCGCTCGTCGCCGTACTCGGCCCGGCGCAGGTCGCGGCGATAGCCTTCGGTGTTGGCCAGGAAGGTCTTCCAGTTGGAGATGCCGTAGAGGTCGATCGCCCCGGCGATGCGGTCGTTGTAGTGCGCCGCCACCGCCAGCGACATGTAGCCGCCGTAGGACTGGCCGACGACCGCCACGCGGCTGGCGTCGAGGTCCGGCTGCTTGGCGATCCAGTCGAGCAGCGCGCCGATGTCCTTGACCGAGTCCTCGCGCTTCTCAGCGTTGTCGAGGCCGATATAGGTCTTGCCGTAGCCGCTCGAGCCGCGAACGTTGGGGATGATCACCGCCGCCCCGACTTCATTCACCCACGACTGGCGGCGCGGGTTGAAGTTGGGCTGCTCCTGGCCTTCCGGGCCGCCGTGGATCTGGATGACCACGGGCAGCTTCTCGCCCGCCTTGGCCGCCGGCTTGTAGATGAAGGCCGGGATCGAGCGCTTGTCGAAGGTCGGGTAGCGGAACAGCGTCGGCTCGACCAGCTTGGCAGGATCCAGACCGCCAAGCTCGCTCTGCGTCCAGCGCACCAGCTTCTGGTCCGCCAGGGCGAAGCTCCAGACGTCGCCCGACGAGGTCGAGGTCGAGAGGCTGAAGCCCAGCTGCTTGCCGTCGGGCGAAAAGCCCAGACCGGTCAGAACGCCCATCGGCAGCGCCGGGGTCGGCAGGGTCTTGCCGGTGGCGAGCTCCTTCACGACGATCTTCGAATAGCCTTCCTCGTTGACCAGATAGGCGACCAGCGCGCCGTCGGGCGACAAGTCGAAGCCTTCGGCCGGCCACTTGGCGCCCGGCTCCAGGTCGCGGACCGCGCCGCTCGCAAGGTCGATCACGACCGGCCGGGCCATGTCGGACTTGTCGTCGGAGAGCGTGACCACGTGGCCGCCGTCCGCGGCGAAGGCGCCGCCGACATAGGCGATCGGGCGGCCGGTCGGGCCGACCGGCGTCAGCGCTCCGCTGGCGATGTCGAGCACGAACAGCTCCGTCGAGGCGACGGAGTTGTAGCGGCTGAGCAGCAGCCGCCGGCTGTCTGGCGAGAAGTCGAGCACCGCCATCGCGCCCGTGCCCTCGTGCACGACGCGGCGGCCGTCCGGCTGGGCCGGATCGGCCAGCATGATGTCGTAGTTCGGGTCGCCCGGGGTGACCTGGCTCCAGGCGACCAGCCTGCCGTCGCCCGAGAAGGTGAAGTCCGCATTGCGGGTCTTGGGCGCGGTGAGCTGCACCTCGGCCCCGGTCACGCCGCGGATGTAGCCCTGGTAGTACTCGGCGCCGCCGACGTCGCGCGGATAGACGAAGCGGGCCTGGCCAGGCTGGGCCTTGGCGCTGTTCACGGGCTCAGGGAAGAAGGTCAGCTGCGTGCGCGCCGCGCCGGGCGAGACCACGCGGTGGATCTGGTTCACGTCGCCAAAGCGCGTGGCGATCAGGATCGAGCCGTCGTCCAGCCAGTCTTCGAACACGGCGGAGCGGGCGCTGTAGTAGGGCGCGATGACCGCCTTCAGGGCGGCCGGGGTCTCTGGAACATTGTCGTAGACGATCTGGCCGGACTGGCGCTTGGCCAGATCGGCGGCCGGAGCGGCGGCGGCGCAGGCGAAGGCGAAGACCGTGCCAAGCAGCAGGGCGCGCGTCGTCATCGTGGGGGAACTCCAAACAGTCGAGGTTTGGCGCGACCCTGGCCGCGCTCGGCGCCGCCCGTCAACGCCCGATCGACCGGCGCCCTGCGGCCGAAACGACAAAGGGCGCAGGAGGTGCTCCCGCGCCCTTCGATAGGGTCCGAGCGCCCCGAAGGGCGCTGGCGAAGTCCTAGAACTTGCGTTCCGAGTACAGCACTTCGCCCAGGTCGGCGTTCTTGCCGGCGGAGCTGCCGTCCGGCTTCTTCAGCTGCAGGAACACCAGACCGATCGATTCCTTGTCGGTGAAGTATTCCCACGAGTTGGTGATGCGCTTGTAGTCGGTGGCCGGGACGAAGTCGTTGCGCTGCTGGACCAGCTCGGGCTTGTGCAGGAACGAGAAGATGTTCAGGCCGACGATGATCGGCTTCTCGCCGTTGACCGCATAGCTGAGCGTCAGCCGGCAGACATCCTTGTTGGAGCCCTGCGGCCAGATGGTCAGGGTGTAGGGCTTCTCGACCAGGGTCCCGACATAGGTCCCCTCGCGCTTGTTCAGCTTGTAGCCGGCCATGCCGCCGGCCAGGGTCTTGAAGTCGCCGCCCTTCACGAGCGGTTTGCAGACGCGGTTGATGACGTCGATGATCTGGCCCTCGGGGCCGCTGGTCGGCAGCACGTAGGACTTTTCGTCGGCGGCCGGCGCCGGCGCGGCGGCAGGGGCCGGTTCGGCGGCGGGGGCGGCCGGCGGGGCCGCTTCGGGCGCCGGCTGGGCGTGAGCCGCCGTGGCGAGCCCAGCGAGAGCAATCAGACTGACGAAGGCGGTGCGCATGGCGGGATCCCCTAACTTAAGCGTGCCGCATAACACTCGAAACAGGCGGTCCCTCGCAAGCCCTCTAGCGCAGCAATCGGACCGATCGATGGCGATTGCGCCCGCCGAAGACGGCAAAATCGCGTGACTTACGCTCCAGACACGAAAAGGCCCCGGCGCCTGGGGCGTCGGGGCCTCTGATCGTCTGGCTGCGGCCGGTCGTTAGGCGGCCACTTCCGCCGCCTGTTCGGCGAGGATGGTCAGGCCTTCCGGGGTCACGTCGGCGAATCCGCCTTCGATCGCAAAGACCTTCACGGCGCCGCCGCTATAGACCTTCACCTGCCCGACCTTCAGCGTGGTCATGAACGGCGCATGGTTGGCCAGCACACCGAAGTCGCCTTCCGTGCCCGGCGCGTCGACCTGGTCGACATCGCCCGAGAACAGTTCGCGCTCGGGCGAGACCAGCGAGAAGTGAAGCTTCCCAGCCATGATCCTTAGGCTTCCGTGGCCAGCTTTTCGGCCTTGACCACCGCGTCTTCGATGGTGCCGACGTTGTAGAAGGCCGCTTCCGGCAGGTGGTCGTATTCACCGTCCACGACCGCCTTGAACGAGCGGATCGTGTCTTCCAGGCTCACGAAGATGCCCGGCATGTTGGTGAACTGCTCGGCCACGTGGAACGGCTGCGACAGGAACTTCTGGATCTTCCGGGCGCGGGCCACGGTCAGCTTGTCCTCTTCCGACAGCTCGTCCATGCCCAGGATGGCGATGATGTCCTTCAGGGCCTTGTAGGCCTGCAGGGTTTCCTGGACGCGGCGGGCCACGGCGTAGTGTTCGTCGCCGATCACCAGCGGGTCCATGATCCGCGAGGTCGAGTCCAGCGGGTCCACGGCCGGGAAGATGGCCTGGGCCGCGATGTCACGCGACAGAACGGTGGTGGCGTCCAAGTGGGCGAACGAGGCGGCCGGGGCCGGGTCGGTCAGGTCGTCGGCGGGAACGTAGATGGCCTGGACCGAGGTGATCGAACCCTTGGAGGTCGAGGTGATGCGCTCCTGCAGGTTGCCCATCTCGGTGGCCAGGGTGGGCTGATAGCCCACGGCCGACGGGATGCGGCCCAGCAGCGCGGACACTTCCGAGCCGGCTTGGGTGAAGCGGAAGATGTTGTCGATGAAGAGGAGCACGTCCTTGCCCTCTTGGTCGCGGAAGTACTCGGCCTGGGCCAGGCCGGTCAGCGCGACCCGGGCGCGGGCGCCGGGGGGCTCGTTCATCTGGCCGTAGACCAGGGTGCAACGGCTCTCGCCGCCGCCGCCGGGCTGGTTCACGTTCGACTCGATCATCTCGTGATAGAGGTCGTTGCCTTCGCGGGTGCGTTCACCAACGCCGGCGAGCACGGAGTAACCGCCGTACGCCTTGGCGATGTTGTTGATCAGCTCCTGCATGGTCACGGTCTTGCCCACGCCGGCGCCGCCGAACAGGCCGATCTTGCCGCCCTTGGTGTAGGGGCAGAGCAGGTCGATGACCTTAATGCCGGTGACGAGCACTTCAGCCGACGTCGACTGCTCGGCGAAGCTCGGAGCTTCCCGGTGAATCGGGGCGTAGAACTCGGTGTTGATCGGGCCCGCTTCGTCGATCGGATCGCCGATGACGTTCATGATGCGGCCCAGGGTCGCCGGGCCGACCGGCACGGTGATGCTGCGGCCAGTGTCGGTCACGGGCTGGCCGCGGGTCAGACCCTCGGTGGTGTCCATGGCGATGGTGCGGACGGTGTTTTCGCCCAGGTGCTGAGCGACTTCCAGCACCAGGCGGAACGGCACGCCGGTCCGTTGGTCGGTGTTGGTCGTTTCCAGCGCGTTCATGATCGCCGGCAGGTGGCCGGTGAACTCGACGTCGACGACGGCGCCGATGATCTGCGAGATGCGGCCCGTGGCGACGCCGGCGACGGCGGCCGGAGCGGCGGTCGTCTTCTTGGCGGCGGCGGGAGCCTTCGGGGCAGCAGCCTTCGGGGCAGCAGCCTTCGGCGCGGCCTTGGCGGCGGCGGCCTTCGGCGCGGCGGCCGCCTTCGGGGCGGCGGGCTTCTTGGCGGGAGCCTTGGGGGTCGTAGCCATGAGTTCGGACTCTTTCGGGTTAGAGCGCTTCGGCGCCGGAGATGATCTCGATCAGCTCCTTGGTGATCTGCGCCTGGCGTGAACGATTGTATTGCAGGGTCATGCTGGCGATCATGTCGCCGGCGTTGCGGGTGGCGTTGTCCATCGCCGTCATCTGGGCGGCGTAGAACCCGGCCTGGTTTTCGAGCATCGCCGACAGCACCTGAACGGTCAGGTTCCGCGGCAGCAGGGTTTCGAGGATTTCCTCTTCGCCCGGCTCGTATTCATAGGCCGCACCCTTCAGGTCGATCGTCGCGCCGCCGTCCTGAACTTGGGCGGGGATCAGCTGGGTCAGGGTCGGGGTCTGCGTGACCACCGACTTGAACCGGCTGAACGCCAGAGTGACCACGTCGATCTCACCGGCTTCAAACAGTTCGGTGATCTTGTCGGCCACCGGCTGAGCGCCCGCCATCGACGGATTGCCGGCCTCGAAGAAGGCCACGATATTGTCGCCGTACTGACGCTTCAGCTGGTCACGGGCCTTCTTGCCGACGACGAGGATTTTGACGTCCTTGCCCTGGCCGATCAGCTCGTTGATCTTCTCGCGCGCGGCGCGGATGATCGAGGTGTTGAAGCCGCCGGCCATGCCGCGGTCCGAGGACGTCACGACCACCAGATGGCGATCGTTGCGGCCCGTACCGACCAGCAGCTTGGGGGCGCCGTCGCCCGACACCCCGGCCGCCAGGTTCGCGATGACCGAGGCCATGCGTTCGGCGTAAGGCCGGGCGTTTTGCGCAGCGTCCTGCGAACGGCGAAGTTTCGCCGCCGCCACCATCTGCATCGCCTTCGTGATCTTCTGCGTGGCTTTCACGCTTCCGATCCGATTGCGCATCTCCTTGAGGCTGGCCATCTCCTAAAGCTCCGCTGACTTACGCGAAGCTCTTGGTGAAGGCTTCGAGAGCTTCCTTCAGCTTAGCCTCAGTGTCCGCCTTCAGCTCCTTGCTGGTGCGGATGGTGTCCAGGATGTCCTGGTGCTTGGCGTGCAGGCGGGCCAGCAGCTCGGCCTCGTAACGGCCGACGTCGGCGGTCGCGATGCCGTCGAGGTAGCCGCGGGTGCCGGCGTAGATCACCGCCACCTGCTCTTCGACCTTCAGCGGCGAGTACTGCGGCTGCTTCAGCAGCTCGGTCAGGCGTTCGCCGCGCGCCAGCTGGCGCTGGGTGGTGACGTCGAGGTCCGAACCGAACTTCGCGAAGGCGGCCATTTCCCGATACTGGGCCAGTTCGCCCTTAATCGGACCCGAGGCTTGCTTCATCGCCTTGATCTGGGCCGAGGAGCCCACGCGGCTGACGGAGATGCCGACGTTCACGGCCGGGCGGATGCCCTGGAAGAACAGGTCGGTTTCCAGGAAGATCTGGCCGTCGGTGATCGAGATCACGTTGGTCGGAATGTAAGCCGACACGTCGTTGGCTTGGGTTTCGATGACCGGCAGAGCGGTCAGCGAGCCCGAACCGTTGTCTTCGTTCAGCTTCGCAGCGCGCTCCAGCAGGCGGCTATGCAGATAGAAGACGTCGCCCGGATAGGCTTCGCGGCCCGGCGGACGGCGCAGCAGCAGCGACATTTGGCGATAGGCGACGGCCTGCTTGGAAAGGTCGTCGTAGATGATGACGGCGTGCATGCCGTTGTCACGGAACCACTCGCCCATGGCGCAACCCGCGAACGGAGCCAGGAACTGCAGCGGAGCCGGTTCCGAGGCGGTCGCCGAAACGACGATGGTGTATTCCAGGGCGCCGCGCTCTTCGAGCGTCTTGACGATCTGGGCCACGGTCGAACGCTTTTGGCCGATGGCGACGTAGATGCAGTAGAGCTTGGCGCTCTCGTCATCGCCGGCGTTGATCGACTTCTGGTTCAGGATGGCGTCGATCGCGACGGCGGTCTTGCCGGTCTGACGGTCGCCAATGATCAGTTCGCGCTGGCCGCGGCCGACCGGGATCAGCGAGTCGATGGCCTTCAGGCCGGTCTGCACGGGCTCGTGCACCGACTTGCGCGGGATGATGCCCGGGGCCTTCACGTCCACGCGGCGACGCTCGGCCACGTTCTGGATCGGACCCTTGCCGTCGATCGGCTCGCCCAGCGGGTTGACGACGCGGCCCAGCAGACCCTTGCCGACCGGCACGTCCACGATTTCGGCGAGGCGGCGGACTTCATCGCCCTCGGCGATGGCGCGGTCTTCGCCGAAGATAACGACGCCGACGTTGTCCTTTTCCAGGTTCAGGGCCATGCCCTTCACGCCGGCCTTGGGGAACTCGACCATTTCGCCCGACTGGACGTTGTCGAGGCCGAAGACGCGGGCGATGCCGTCACCGACGGACAGAACCGAACCAACGTCCGAGACGTCGGCTTCTTCGCCGAAATTGGCGATCTGCGACTTGAGGATGGCCGAAATCTCGGCGGCGCGGATGTCCATGGGCTTACGCTCTCTTCAGGGCGAACTTGAGGGAGTCGAGCTTCGAACGCAGCGAAGCATCGAACAGACGGGAACCGACCTGCACCTTGATGCCGCCCAGAAGGGCAGGATCAACGCGGGTCTCGATTTCGGGGTCCTTGCCGAGCGCGGTTCGCAACGCGGCGGCGACACCCTTCGATTGGGATGCAGTCAGCGGCACGGCCGTGGTCACCTGGGCCGAGATCGCGCCGCGCGCGTCCGACGCCAGGGCCTCGAAGGCCGTGATCACCGCCGGGAGCGCCGAGGCGCGGCCGTTAGCGGCCAGCAACCCCAGGAACTTCCTGGTGGTGGGATTGAACTTCGCCTTTGCGCCAAGGGAGGCCAACGCCTTGCCCTTGTCGTCGGCGCTGAACGCCGGCGAAGCCAGCAAGGTCCGCAGATCCTTGCTGTCGGCGCTCATCTTTTTCAGCGCCTTGAGGTCGGCCTCGACGGCCGACAGTTTTTTCTCATCGTTCGCGAGATCAAACAGGGCTTGGGCATATCTGCCGCCCACATTCGAAGTCTTGGAATCGTCCGCCACTTATTTGTTCCGCCCGGTGCGCGCAAAAGGCCGCGGCGAAGAAATCTCCACTGCGACCCTAAAGGCTTGAAAGCGCTTGGAAAAGCACATTGGCCATCGAGACTGGAAAAGCCCCTGGCCCGAAGCCGCGCGCCTGATAGCACGCGATTTTCAGCGTCGCAACCAAACCGGCCGCGACACCTTGTATTATCTGGCGTTCACCTTACGGAAAACAGCCGCCCCGGTGGCCAGCACCGCGCCGTCCGGCGCCAGCACGCGGCCATAGGCGAAGACCAGGGTGCGTGTCGCGCGCTCGACGCCGGCCTCCACGCACACCGCAGCGCCGGGCGCAGCCGCGACTCCATAGTCGATGGTCAAGGAAACGGGCTCGGCCCCATCGCCGGCGACTTCGCTCAAGGCGGGCTCAAGCAGGCCGGCCGCCGGGGCCGGGCTGTCGGGAAAGACGGTCTGTCGGGATACTTGGGTCATCGCGGCCGGTTCATAAGCGGCGCTCGGCCCGAGGCCAAGCCGACCGGGCGCCCCGCACATAGAAAGACGGGCGCCGGAGGGCCCGGCGCCCGAGTTTCAGGCTCGACTAGACTAGCGGCTGGGAGGCGCGCCTAGATTTGCGCGAACCTGGGTCCTTCAGCCTTTAGCGGTTGGCCACTTGCTGAGCCGGCAGAGCAGCGGTGTTGCACTGCTCGAGCTTGGCCGCTTCCAGCTGCTTGCGCGCGCCGCCGAACGAGGCGACCGCACCGACGTTCTTGGCCACTTCTTTACAGGTCGCCGCGCCGTAGGTGCGCGAGGACGGCGCCGCCGCCAGGCAGGTGTCGCCTTCGCAGGTGAAGACAGCGCCGCCGGCGATGAACTTGGTCTTTTCGGCGACCGGGGTCTGCAGCTTGGCGGTGATCGGATCGTCAGCCAGGGCCGCGCCGGCGGCGAAGGAGACGGACATCATGGCGGCGCAGGCGGCCGCGAAGGTACGGAGCTTCATCGAAAGCCCTCCAGCGTTCGGGGAGAATGTGCGAGTCCGGTCAGGACACGGCTCGGGCCAATCCGGGGATCACAGCCGGTATCCCCACCGGCTGTGCGAGTTGAACTAAGCATCGCTAAGATAACGGTGTTAAGATCAGCGGCAACTGCTTTTTTCGCAACGCGGTTATGCGAAAATGTTGGGATTGCGAACCGTTAGCAGGCTTCCCATGTAGGCGGGCTCGCCTTTTGCGGGCGCCGGGGTCGCGTTGCACGCCCTCCTTTCGCCCCTGATTGCGCCACGCGCGGCGGTCCCGATCAAACGATGCTTTCGCCGGATGCTCTGTGAGTTGAGCTCACAACGCGGCGTGGGACGCATCCGGACGCCAGGCGATCATGCCCTGCGTGCGGGCCCGCACCTGCGGCGGCGCCAGGCACATGGCCAGGGCCTCGAAGCCGGCCGCGCCCGGATGCAGCGCCACGCGGATCGGCGGGCTGTGATTGGCGGGGCAATAGATCGCCGCCTCCCCCGGACCGACAGCCGCCAAATCGAGGATCGCGGTCGAGCGGGTCATCAAGACCAGCGGCCGCGCCCGCGGTCCGCGCCGCCGCAGACGGGCGATCAGCGCCGTCTGGGTCGCTTCGTCCAGTCCGTCCTCGACCATGTCGACCACCAGCGCGCCATCCCCGTCCGCCTCCAGCTCGGCCAGCAGCGACAGCAGCGCCGGGCTGCGGGTCGCGCCGTCCTCGACCAGCCAGGCCGCGGCGGCTTCGACGCGCCCGTCCGGGTCCGCCGCCTGCTCCAGCCGGTCGAGACCGACGAAGCGCGCGCCCGGCACTTCCTGCGCCAACCGCATCGCCAACCGCGTCTTGCCGCTGCCCAGCGGCCCGACCAGGTAGGTCAGCGGCGCAAGCTCGCCCAGCTCGAAGCGCTCGCCGCCCCACGGCCAAGGCAGATCGAAGGCGACCACGGGCCCCGCCAGCAGCGCCGCTAGCTCCGCGACGCTCGGCGCCGCGCCGGCCGCCAGCTGCGCCCGCATCCGCCGCACGCGCTCGATGGTCAGCGCCAGGCTGCGCCCCTGAGCCTCCAGCGACGCCTGATGCGCGGCCAGGGCCGGCTCCAGCACGCGCGCGTCGCCGCCGAGCACCCGCTCGACCTGCGCCAGGCTGAGCCCCAGCGCCCGCAGGGTCGCGATCTCTGCGCCCCGCGCCAGCTGATCGGGGCCATAGGCGCGCCAGCCCGCAGAGGTCCGCAACGGCGCGATCAAGCCCCGCTCTTCATAGAGCCGCAGCGCCTTGGCCGAGACCCCCAGCCGCCGGGCGGCCTGCGAAGGGCTCAGGAACTGAATGGAACCGGTCACGAATCACCTCGCTGCGCTGCTGACCGACGCATTGAAAGGAGCGGCCCCAGGGGCCGGGTCAAGTCGCGGGCGACCGCGCTTCAAAGCCAAGCTTGTTCATCGCTCGTCAATCATGTCGCGCGTTTGGTGCGCATCAGCTATCTAGCCGCCCCGGGGCGGGCATTCGGCGAACTCTTTAGGACGACACATGGCCAAGTCAGGACCGGGCCCTCGCCGGCCGGCCCAGCGTACCCCGTTGCAGGCGCTCCTTTACTGGACCGCGGTCCTCGGCGTCTGGGCGCTGATCTTCGTCGTGGCCTTCTTCGCCGTGTTCGCGGTCGACCTGCCCGACACCTCCAAACTCTATGATGTCGAGCGCCAGCCGTCGGTGTCGTATCTCGACCAGTCGGGCGCGCTGGTCGCCGTGCGCGGCAGCCAGAACACCCCGCCGGTCGACCTCGACTCGCTGCCGCCCTACGTGCCCAAGGCGTTCATCGCCATCGAGGATCGTTGGTTCTACTGGCACCCGGGTTTCAACCCGTGGGGCATCCTGCGCTCGCAGATCTACAACATGCGCAACAAGGGCGGCCCGCTGCGCGGCGGCTCGACCATCACCCAGCAGCTGGCCCGCAACCTCTTCCTGACCCCCAGCCAGAACTATCGCCGCAAGGCCCAGGAGCTGATCCTGGCCATGTGGCTGGAGGCGAAATTCTCCAAGAAGGAGATCCTCGCCCTCTATCTGAACCGGGTCTATTTCGGCGGCGGCGCCTATGGCATCGAGGCCGCCTCGCAGCGCTACTTCGGCAAACCCGCCTCGAAACTGACCCTCGGCGAGAGCGCGCTGTTGGCCGGCATGATGAAGGGCCCCAGCCGCTATTCGCCGGTCTCGGCCACCGACCGCGCCGAGCGCCGCGCCACCATCGTGCTGGACGAGATGGTCCGCACCGGCGCGATCACCCCGGCCGAGCGCGACGCGGCCTTCAAGACCCCGGTGCGGGTCAACCCGACCCTGGCCAACCAGCGGGCGCAGTACTTCACCGACTGGGTCGACGACCAGGTCCGCAGCCTGGTCGGCGAACCGACCGAGGACTTGGTGGTCGAGACCACCCTGGACCTGCCGATCCAGACCGCCGCCGAGCAGGCGATCCGCAAGGGCGTGGAGGCCGGCAAGAGCCAGGGCATCGGCCAGGGGGCGCTGGTCGCCATCGACGGCGAGGGCCGTATCCGCGCCTATGTCGGCGGGGCCAACTACACCGACAGCCAGTTCGACCGCGCCACCACCGCCCGCCGCCAGGCGGGTTCTGCGTTCAAGCCGTTCGTCTATCTGGCGGCGATGGAGGCCGGGCGCACCCCGGCCGACATGGTGGTCGATGAGCCGATCAAGATCGGCAATTGGTCGCCGCGCAACTACACGGGCGACTTTCGCGGGCCGATGACGCTGCAGACGGCGCTGGCCCAGTCGATCAACACCGTCGCCGCCCGGCTGGCCAACGAGGTCGGCACCGGCAATGTCGCGGCCGCCGCCCGCCGGCTCGGCATCAATTCGCACATCCAGCTCGATCCCTCGATGGCGCTTGGCGCGGTCGAGGTCAGCCCCATGGAGATGGCCCAGGCCTACGCCCCCTTCGCCAACGGCGGGTTCATGGCCAAGGGCTACGGAATCCAGCGGATCCGCACCGCCAGCGGCAGGATCCTCTACGACCACAGCGTCGAGAAGACCGAGCGCACCCAGGTCATCGGCACCCCCGCCCTGCAGTACATGAACCAGATGATGCGCCAGGTGGTGACCAGCGGCACCGGGACCCGCGCCAAGGTCCCCGGCTACGATCTGGCCGGCAAGACCGGGACCACCAGCGATTATCGCGACGCCTGGTTCGTCGGCTACACCGGCGGCTTCGTAGCCGCCGTCTGGGTCGGCAAGGACGACAACAAGCCGATGAAGCGGGTGACCGGCGGCGGCGCCCCGGCCGGCATCTGGCGCGACTTCATGGGCCAGGCCCTGCCGCGGCTGAAGGTCCAGGCCATTCCCGGCGGAACCTATGAGCCGCCCGCGCCCAGCGATCCGATCGGCGACCTGGTCGACGGCATCGCCGACGCCATCGGAGTCGGCGGCCAGCCGGCGGCGCCGCCGCAGTCGCCGCAGCAGAAAGCCGCCCCCGCCGACGACGTCCCCTACTAGATCGGCGGCTCGTCGATCACCTCGGCGGTGGTCGTGGTCGGCGCCGGCTCGGGCGACGGTTCCAGCAGGGTCTCGATCGTCTCGGGCGGCGGCGGCGGCGGCGCGGCCGCCGGCGGCCCGTAGGGGATGGCCAGCGCCGGGCCGCGCTTCAGCGCCGTCGTCATGAACCCGCGCCACAGCTCGGCCGGGGCCCCGCCGCCGGTCACCCGCTTCATCGGCGCGCCGTTGTCGTTGCCCATCCAGACCACGGTCGTGAAGCCGCCGCTGTAGCCGGCGAACCAGGCGTCCTTGTAGTCGCTGGTGGTGCCGGTCTTGCCGGCGATGTCATAGCCGGGGATCTTCGCCCGCGTCCCGGTGCCGGCCGCGACCACGCCGCGCAGCATGCGGTTGAGATCGCTGAGCGCCGGGTTGCCGATCACGTTCGCCGCCGAGGCCGCCTTGCGCTGATAGAGCACCTGGCCGCCGACCGTGCGGATGCGCTCGATGCCGTAGGCCTGGACCCGGTTGCCGCCGTTCGAGAACGCGCCATAGGCCTGGGCCATCTCCAGCGGCGAGACCAGGCTGGTGCCCAGCGCCATGGCCGGGTCGGTGTTCACGACCGAGACGACGCCCAGTCGCTTGGCCGTGGCTGCGACATTGCCGCGTCCGACCTCGTCGGCCAGCCGCACCGCCACCGTGTTGGTCGACTGCGCCACCGCCTGTTCCAGGGTCAGGGTCCCGGAGAAGCTGTTGCTGTAGTTCTGCGGCGACCAGGTTCCGATGGTGATCGGCTCGTCGACCACCGCCATGTCCGGGGTGCGCCCCGCCTCCAGCGCGGTGAGGTAGACGAACGGCTTCCAGGCCGAGCCCGCCTGCCGCTTGGCGGTGACCGCGCGGTTATAGGGGGCGGCGGCGTAGTCGGTCCCGCCGACCATCGCCCGCACCCGACCCTGGCCGTCGAGCGCCACCAGCGCCGCCTGGCTGACGTCCTGGGCCTTGTAGCGCTCGACCACGGCGCGGGTCGTGCTGGCCGCGGCCGCCTCCAGGCCGGCGTCCAGGGTGGTCTCGACGATGACGTCCTGCTTGGGCGCTCCGACCAATTGGCGACGCTGGCCGTCCAGCCAGTCGATGAAGTAGTTGGCCGAGGCGCTGTAGCTGCCGCCGGCCAGCTTCAGCGGCTGGGCCATGGCCTGTTTGCGCTGGGCCGGCGTGATCGCGCCGGTCTCGACCATCGCGGCAAGCACCAGGTCGGCCCGGGCCGCGGCGTTGGCCGGCTCCTCGATCGGATTGTACTTGGTCGGCGACTTCAGCACCCCGGCCAGGGTCGCGGCTTCGCGCAGGCTCAGCTTGGCCGCGCTCTTGCCGAAATAGCGACGCGAGGCCTGCTCGATCCCATAGGCGCCGGAGCCGAAATAGACCCGGCTCAAATAGAGACCAAGAATCTGCTTCTTGGAATAGGTGCGCTCCAGCTGGACGGAGTACATCACCTCCTTGGCCTTGCGCTCCATGGTCTGGTCGGCGCTCAGGAAGAGGTTGCGGGCCAGCTGCTGGGTGATGGTCGAGGCGCCCTGCGCCGCGCGGCCCTGCTCGGCGTTGGCCACGATGGCGCGGGCGATGCCGATCGCGTCGAACCCGGTGTGCTCGTAGAAGCGCCGGTCCTCGATGGCGATGAAGGCGGCCGGTACGTGGGCGGGCAGCTTGGTGATATCGACCGGCGGTCCATAGCGGCCGCCGCGCACGCCCAGCACCGCCCCGGCGCGGTCGACATAGACCACCTGCGGCTCGCGCTTGATCGGCGGCAGGGGCGGGAGTTCCGGCGCAGTCAGCGACAGCGAAGCGGCGAGCGCGAGGGAGATCAAGTCTTAAGGCTCCAACGGCCGCACGCGCGGCTTACGGCTCCTTCTCCCTCCGGTCCGGGGCGGAACCAAGATAATTCGCGGTAATGGTCGAGGTCGGCGATGTCGCAGATCTAGCGCCCGAAGGCGTGCAGCCGCGCCCCTTCGGCCCGCAACCAGGCGCGGTGCGGCCGCTCGTCGCCGACCAGGGCGCTGACATGGGCCCAGAACTTCGGGCCGTGGTTCAGCTCCAGCAGGTGCGCGCACTCGTGCGCGGCGACGTAATCGGCCACCTCGTACGGGGCCAGCGCCAGGCGCCAAGAATAGCGGATGGCCGCCGGCTTGCCCGGCAGGCCGGGCCGGCACGAGCCCCAGCGGGCGCGCGCGTCCATCATGGTGACGCTGGGCAGCTTGGCCCCGAGCTGGGCGCAGTAGAACGCCGTGCGCTCGGTGAACACGGCGAGCGCGTGGCGCTTGATGATCCGGATCACGGCGTTGGCATAGACCTCGCCCTCGCCGCGGGCGCTGATCCGTAGCGGCGCCTCATCGCTCGCCGGATGCAGACGAGCAGGCTTGTCGCTGGCCTCCAGCCGGCAGGGCGCGCCGAACAGGCTGATGGTCATCCCCGGCGCGATGGCCTGGCTCTGCGGCAGTTCGGCCAGCCGCTCGGCGATCCACGAGGCGCGGTCGCGCGCGAAAGCGGCTGCCTCGGGCAACCGCCGCTGCGACGGCGCGGTGGCGATGATCTCGCGCTTGCTGCGGTCCAGCCGCAGCGAAATGCGCCGCGCGCGCGCGTGAACCTTAAGACGAACCGTAGCGCCGGCCACCTCCAGCCGATCGCCGTCCGCCAGCGAGCGGCCGAAGATACTCATGCCGCCAACTTAGGCTGCGTCGCGGGCCTTTTCGAGAGCGCCTTCCATGCGGCGGATGAACGCCCGCACCCGCGGATAGATCTCCTCGCGGAAGCGGCGGCCGTTGAACACCCCGTAGTGGCCGACGTGCGGCTGCACGTAGTCCTCCTTGAAGTCGTCCGAGAGCCCGGTGCACAGCGCGTGCGCCGCCTGGGTCTGGCCGATGCCGGAGATGTCGTCGTTCTCGCCCTCGACCGTCAGCAGGCCGATGTCGTTTATCGACCCCGGCTGGATCGGCCGGCCGCGATGGATCAGCTCGCCCTTCGGCAGCAGGTACTGCTGGAACACGTAGTCGATGGTCTGCAGATAGAATTCTTCCGGCAGGTCGAGCACCGACAGGTACTCGTCGTAGAACTCCAGATGCTTCTCGGCGGCGTCGCCGTCGCCCTTCATCAGGTCCTCCAGGTAGCGCAGGTGCGCGTCCTGGTGCTTTTCGGCGTTCATCGACATGAACGAGTAGAGCTGCACGAAGCCCGGATAGACGCGGCGGCCCATGCCCGGATAGGGCGCCGGCACGGTGTCGATCATCGTCGACTTGAACCAGGCGAAGGGCTTTTCCTCGGCCAGCTTGTTGGTCACCGTCGGCGACAGCCGCGCGTCGATCGGCGAGCCCATGATGGTCATGGTCCCGGGGCGGCAGTCCTCGCCGTCCTCGGCCATCAGCGCGGCGGCGGCCAGCACCGCCGGACCCGGCTGGCAGACAGCGACCACATGCGGGCGCGGCCCCAGCTGGCGCAGCATGTCGCGGACATGGTCGACATAGTCGTGGAAGTCGAAGCGGCCTTCCATCACCGGCACGTCGCGGGCGTTCGACCAGTCGGTGATGAACACCTCGTGGTCCTGCAGGAAGGCCTCGACCGTGCCGCGCAGCAGCGTGGCGTAGTGGCCCGACAGCGGCGCGACGATCAGCACAGCCGGCTCCAGCTCGCGGCGGCCGGCCTTGCGCATGTCGGCCATATCGCGGGTGAAGTGAACGAGCTTCACCCAAGGGGTCGACCAGACCTCGGTCGGGCGCACGCGCACGCTCTCGCCCTCGATCTCGACGGAATCGATATTCCAGGCCGGCCGCCCGTAGCGGCGCGTCAGGTTTGCGAACAGGTCCGAGCCGGCGAACAACCGCCGCCCAAGCTCGCTGTCCTTGGCCGGGTTCAGTGGCGACGACCAGAAGTCGCGCGTGGCCCGCGCGGCCCAGCGCAGCGGTGTGGAGGCGTAATAGCCGGCCTCATAGAGCGTGTAGAGCATCGCCGAGTCCTCTTTGCTGCGGCGCAACATAACATGGCGGTGGTTAAGCGAGTCCAGCGCTGATGCCGCAGCCAGGCAGGGAATTCGCGCTGCTGCTCGCCTCTCCGCCCCAAATTTGCGAATTTTTCGAGCTCGCCTGTCGGTCTGGCGGCGCCTGGTTCGTCGATCCATGTAGCGGGAGGACTCGCGGGCGCCCTTCGCCCCGGCCCGCCGAGGAGGAATTCCATGCGTTTCATGTTCTTCATCACGTCCGCGCACACCAGCCCGCCGACGCCCGAACTGATCGAGGCGATGGACAAGCTGGCCAACGAGGAGATCAAGGCCGGCCGCATGATCGACACCGGCGGGCTGATGCCGCTGGTCACTGGCGCCCGCGTCACCCTCAAGCAAGGCAAGGTCGCCTTGATCGACGGGCCGTTCATCGAGGCCAAGGAGATGGTCGGCGGCTACGCCATCTTCGAGATGCAGAACAAGGAAGAGGCCGTCGCCTCGGCCATGAACTTCATGCAGTTGCACGCCGACCACATGCCCGGCTGGGAAGGCACGTGCGAGGTCCGGGCCATGGCCGGCGAGGACTTCGAGGCCGGTTGCCCGGTGTCGGTCGCCACCGCGGCCGACGCTTGACGCGGCCCCCGCTCGCCTGGCGGCGATGAGCCTCGCCGAAACCCATCGCGCGATCCTCGCCGCCTGGCGGGTCGAACAGCCACGCCTGATCACCGGGCTGGCGAGGATGCTGCGCGACGTGCCGCTGGCCGAGGAACTGACCCAGGAGGCGCTGGTCGCCGCCCTCGAACGCTGGCCGCACACCGGAGTGCCCGAGCGCCCTGGCGCCTGGCTGATGGCGACCGCCAAGCGGCGCGCGCTCGATCAGCTGCGCCGAAAGCCGATGCTGGCGCGCAAGCACGCCATGGTCGCCCACGAGCTGGAGAGCGAACAGCAGGCCATGCCCGACCTCGACGCCCCGCTCGACGACGACATCGGTGATGAGATGCTGCGGCTGGTGTTCACCGCCTGTCATCCACGGCTGGCGCGCGAGGCGCGGGCGGCGCTGGCGCTGCGCATGGTCTGCGGGCTGACCACCGGCGAGATCGCCCGCGCCTTCCTGCTGCCGGAAGCGACCATCGGCCAGCGGATCTTGCGCGCCAAGCGCACCCTCGCCGAGTCGGGCCTGAGCTACGAAACCCCGCGCGGCGAGGAGCTGTCGGCGCGGCTCTCCTCGGTGCTGGAGGTGGTCTACCTGATCTTCAACGAGGGCTTCACAGCCGCCCGCGGCGACGACTGGATGCGGCCGCAGCTCTGCAACGAGGCGCTGCGCCTGGCCCGGGTACTGATCGCTGTCGCCCCACAGGAACCCGAGGCCTACGGCTTGCTGGCGCTGATGGAGCTCAACGCCTCGCGCGCCAGCGCCCGCGTCGACGCCGAGGGGGCCCCGGTCCTGCTGCTCGACCAGGACCGCCGCCGTTGGGACCAGCTGCAGATCCGCCGCGGCCTGCGGGCCCTGGCCCGCGCCCACGAACTCGATCCCGTCGGCGGCCCCTACGCGCTGCAGGCCGCGATCGCCGCCGGCCACGCGCAGGCCGAGGCGGCGAGCGACACCGACTGGCCGGTGATCGCCGCGCTCTACGGCCGGCTGGCCGAGGTGTCGCCCTCGCCGATCGTCGAGCTGAACCGCGCCATCGCCGTCGGGATGGCCCAGGGGCCTGCCGCGGGCCTCGCCCTTGTCGAGAAGCTGTCGGGCGAGCCGGCGTTGGCCGCCTATCACCTGCTGCCCAGCGTCCGCGGCGACCTGCTGCTCAAGCTCGGCCGCCGGGACGAAGCCCGCGCCGCCTTCGAGGCGGCCCTGGCCCTGGCCGAGAACCGCCGCGAACGCGACCTGCTGCGCCGCCGCGCCGACGAAGCCGCCAGCTCCTGACCCGGTCCTTGCCCGGCCACGCTTGCAGCCGTTCGGCTGGCGCCTTATTAGTGTAATAGTCAAAACATTGGGGAGATGGTGATGACCTACGCCGCCGGGCGCGTGATTCACGACGCCGACAGCCATGTCATGGAGACCCGTGAGTGGCTTGAGCCGTTCATTGAGGACGCCGTACGCGGAGCGCTGAAGCCGCTCTACGGCCGTGAGCGCAACCGCATCGACGACCTGCTCGACGGCGCCAAGGCCCGCCAGGGCGACGCCGCGGCGATGCAGAAGGCCATGGAAAACCCGATCGCCGGGCCGAAGGGCTGGGTTGCAGCCGGCGCCTTTGATCCGGCCGAACGCACCCAAGTGCTCGACCAGTTCGGCTTCTCCAGCCAGCTGGTGTTCGCCACCTCTTCGCTGCGCCCGGCGCTGTCGGCCGGCACGGCGGACGGCCTCTACGCCGGCGCCCGCGCCCACAACCTGGCCATGGCCTCGTTCTGCAAGACCGATCCGCGGCTGGTGGGCGTGGCCTATGTGCCTCTGGACGACGCCGAGCGGGCGCTCGAGGAAACCCGCATCGCCCTGGAGGTCGGCAACGGCGCGGTCTGGGTCTCAGCCGGACCGGCCGGCGAGAAGTCGCCCGGCCATCCGGACCATGACCCGATCTGGGCGCTGCTCGAGCGCGAGCGCATCCCCTTCGTGCTGCACATCGGACCCGGCACCAAGACCCAGCCCAAGGCCTTCCAGAACAACGGCCGTGAGCGCGCGCCGGACCTGCATGGCGGCGGCGAGAACCTGCGCTTCGCCGACTATGTGATGCTGTCCTTCGCGCCGCAGGTGTTCCTGACGGCCATGGTCTATGACGGGGTGTTCGAGCGCTTCCCGAACCTGAAGGGCGGGGTCATCGAGTCGGGCGCCGGCTGGGCGCCGGAATTCCTGCGCCAGCTCGACCTGGCCCATCGCAGCTTCCAGCGCACCGATCCGCACCTGAAGGCCATGAGCCTCAAGCCCTCGGAGTACCTGCGCCGGGCGGTGAAGTTCACGCCGTTCCCGGGCGAGGACATCGGCCGGATGATCGCCGACGGCGGCGCCGAGCTCTTCCTGTTCTCCAGCGACTACCCGCACCCGGAGGGCACCAACGATCCGCTCGGCCGCTTCGAGCGGACCATGGAAGGCGTCGACGAGGCGGCCAAGGACCGCTTCTACCGCCGCAACTACGAAGAGATGATGGGCATGGAGGCGCTGGTCGCCGCCGAATAGGGGCGCTACGGGGGCCTCGCCTTGAGGCCCCCTTGGTCCTATGACCTCCCCGGCGGGAGGCGCGATTTGGCGATGGGCGGACGACTATCGGCGGAGGCGCGGCGAGGCCAGATCCTGCAGGCCGCGCGCGCCGCGCTCGTCGCCCAGGGCCACCTGCCGCTGGCGCCGGAACGGCTGGCCGCCGAGATCGGGGTCAGCAAGGCGCTGATCTACACCTACTTCCCCGACCAGGCCGACCTCGCCAACGCCATCGCGGCCGAGGACTTTGCCCGCCTGACCGCCGATGGGCTCGATGCAGCGGCCCGTCTGGACGAGCTTGAGACGGCCGCCGTCGCCAGCGCCGAAATCTACTTCCGGGATGTCTGCGCGCAGGGCCCGGCCCTGCACGTCATCCTGCGCGATCCGTACATGCGCGGCCGCCTGGCCCCTGCCGTCGCCATCGCCCGCGACCGTTCCGCTCGCCCTCTCGTCCGACGCGCGGCCAAGGCGCTGGCCCTCTCGCCCGCCGAGGCGGTTGGCGCCTTCAGCCTCGTCGTGGCGATCCCTGAGGAGGCCGGCCGTCTGGTCTGCCACGGAGAGTTGTCTCCTGACGCCGGGCTGGAGCTCTGCCGCCGGCTGACCGCTGCGGCCGTGCAAAGCCTTCAGTCGCCGGACGGGCGGTAGGCGCGCACCAGCGCCCGGTTGCCGGCCTCGACCATGGCCAGGGTCAGCCGCTCGGCGCTCGCCAGCGACAGCCGTCCGCTCGCCACCAGCCGCCCGGCCCGCAGCGTCACCGCCGTCAGCACCCGCGTCGCCCCGACCGCCAACTCCGGCGGCAGGCCGTAGGCGGCCTCCAACCCGTCCGACACCCGGCGGCTCTCGCTGGCCCGGGTCGCCTCGCGCTCCGCCCGCAATCCCTCGCGCACCTCGGCGCTGCTGGTCAGCATCTGGATCAAAGCGCCGCGCTGAGCCACCTCGCGCAGATAGGCCAGCGTCGAGCGCCGCACCCGGTCCTGGCGGTCCCGGCCCTGGTCCAGCTCGGCGCGGCGGCGCGTCTCCATCGCCTCCAGCTCACGCCGGGCCAGAGCGACCAGCAGGTCGGCGCGGCGGGGAAAGTGGTTGTGGGCCTGCGCCTCGCTCAGGCCAATCCGGCGTGCGGCCGCCTTCAAGGTGGCGGCCGGCAAGCCCTCCGCGACGATGATCTGCGCCGCCGCATCGAGCAGCTCTGCGCGGCGCACCTCGGCAGGCGCGCGGGTCTGCCGCCGCCGGGTCCGCGAGCGTTCGCCAGCGGTCAGCGCCGGCGCGTCGGCGGGCTCGGCGCTGACCGGCAGCGGCGGGCGTTCGGCGACATGGCCGGCTCTGGCCCGCGCCCAGTAGCCGCGGCGCGGATAGGGGATCAGCAGGCGGTCGCAGATCTTGGCCAGCCCGCCGCCGGACAGGCCGAACTCGGCCGCCACCTGGCTCATCGGCGCGGCCCAGACGCGGTCGTAGAGTTGCTGGCGGGTCAGCGCGGCGCTCATCGCCCCACCCTAGCCCGCGTCGCCCCCTACCGCATCGCGTCGGCGATCTGGCGCGTGGTTTCCTCGGGCGAGATGCCGTAGGGCAGCACGCGGTCGAACTGGCCCTTGGGATTCATCAGGTAGGCCGGGGTCGAGTGGTCGACCAGGTAGTCCGAGCCCTCGCCGTTCTTCTTGTAATAGACCCGATAGGCCTTGGCCGCGGCGGCCACCTGCTCGGGCGTGCCGGTCAGGCCGATGGTCCCCTTCGGAAACACCTCGTTGGAGAGGTAGGTCTTGATCTGCTCAGGGGTGTCGCGCTCGGGATCGACCGAGATGAACACCACCTGGAACTTGTCGGCCTTGGGGCCCAGATCCCGCTGGGCCGCGCCCAGCACCTGCATGGTCGTCGGGCAGACGTCGGGGCAGTAGGTGAAGCCGAAGAACACCGCCGTCCACTTGCCCTTCAGGATCTTCTCGTCCACCGGCTTGCCGTTCTGGTCGACAAGTTGGAACGGGCCGCCGACCAGGGCCGTTCCAGAAGCCGAGGTCCCTGCGCGCTGGCCATCGAACACGCCCGCCCGCCAGGCGAGCGCGCCCATCAGGACCAGGCCGACCAGGCAGGCGGCGACAAGGATGAGATTGCGGCGGGACATGGTTGACCTTTGGGGCTCGTCAGGCGCGGCGTTAGGGGCGATGCTCGCGGCATGATGGCGTCCATTCGGAACCCGTCGCCGTCGCAGCCGTCGCCCGGTCTCGATAGGCAAAGCACCGACCCTGCGCAAGGCGTCGCCGATCTCGGCGTGGCCGGCTGGGGCAGCGAGGGCTGGAACCCGGCCGGCGCCCACGGCGGGCGGCTGCGGATGCGGACGCTGGTCACCCTTCGCTGGATGATCATCGCCGGCGAGCTGCTGATCTTCGCCCTGGTCGCATTGCTGCTCGGCTTCGACGCGCCCTACACGCTCTGCTTCACCGTCATCGGTGCCTCGGCCTGGGTGAACCTGCTGACCGGCGTTGCCTCCCCCGGGCAGCGGCTGATCGGCGGCTGGGAAGCGGTGGCCCAGCTCGGCTTCGACATCGGCCAGATCTCGCTGCTGCTGTTCCTGACCGGCGGGACGGCCAATCCCTTCATCCTGATGCTGCTGGCGCCGGTCACGCTAGGCGCGGCGACGCTGGCCCCGCGCTGGGTCAATCTGCTGGCCGGGCTGGCGATCGCCGCCTCGCTGCTGCTGGCCTTCGTGCACGCGCCGCTGCCGTCGCTGAACGGCGCCTTCACCGAGCTGCCGACCGCCTTCATGATCGGCTGCGCCATCGCCAACATCTGCGGCGTCGTGGTCATCGCCGGCACCGTGCGCCAGGCGGCCGAGGAATCCTCGCGCATGGCCCTGGCGCTCGACGTCACCCAGGCAGTGCTGGCCCGCGAGCAGCGGCTCTCGGCCCTCGGGGCCCTGGCCGCCGCCGCCGCCCATGAGCTGGGCACGCCGCTGGCCACCATCTCGATCGTCTCCAAGGAGCTGGCCCGCGAGGCGCCGACACCCAGCGTCAAGGAAGACGCCGAGCTGCTGATGGCCCAGGCCGAGCGCTGCGGCGAGATCCTCCGCCGGCTCACCGACGCCCCCGCCGCCGCCTCCGACGAGGTGCACGAGCGGATGAGCCTGCTGCAGCTGGTCCACGAGGTGATCGAACCCCACGCCGAGGTGAAGGGCGTGCGGGTCGAGGCGATCGTCACCGGCGCGCCGGGCGTCGCGGCCCCCGACATCTGGCGCATGCCCGAGGTGCTGCACGCCATGACCTCGTTCGTCGAGAACGCCGTCGACTTCGCCGCCTCGGAGGTGCTGGTCACCGTCCGCTTCGACGCCGACACCATCAGCGTCCAGGTCCGCGACGATGGTCCCGGCTTCCCGCCCGAGGTCCTCGCCAAGCTCGGCGAGCCCTATGTCACCAGCCGCCCCGGCGTCGCCGGCGGCCGCACCGGCCATGTCGGCATGGGGCTCGGCTTCTTCATCGCCAAGACGCTGCTGGAACGAACCGGGGCCACAGTGACTTTCCAGAACGGAAGACCGCGCGGGGCCGTTGTTGCGGCCAAGTGGCCTCGTGCGCGCATCGAAGTGAAGCCGCCATCCGCGTGAAGACACTTGCGAAGCTGCGACAAGCAGCGACATGATGCCGCAGGCGGCGTGTGACCAGAACGCCCCTATCGGAGGTTGCGCATGACCGATCTCTCCGCCGATATCGCCGCCCTGCCGGACAGGAGCCTGCTTGTCCTGGACGATGATGCGCCGCTGCGCACACGCCTCGGCCGGGCGCTCGAACAACGCGGATTCGAGATCGTGCTGGTCGGCAGCGTCGCCGAGGCGCTGGCCGCGGTGAAAACCAGCCCGCCCGCCTACGCCGTGCTCGACATGCGGCTGGAAGACGGCACCGGGCTGAAGGTCGTCGAAGCGGTCCGCGAGGCGCGCCCCGACGCCAAGGTCGTCATGCTGACCGGTTACGGCAACATCGCCACCGCGGTCGCCGCGGTGAAGTCCGGAGCCATCGACTATCTCTCCAAGCCGGCCGACGCCGACGACGTCGCCCGCGCCCTGCTGGCCCGCAAGGACGAGTCGCCCGCGCCGCCTGAAAATCCGATGAGCGCCGATCGCGTGCGCTGGGAGCACATCCAGCGGGTCTACGAGCTCTGCGGCCACAACGTCTCGGAAACCGCCCGGCGGCTGAACATGCACCGGCGCACCCTGCAGCGGATTCTCGCCAAGCGCGCTCCGCGCTAGCCCTCCAGCTGCACCGCCGCCACCCCCATCGCCCGCATCGCCGCCAGCCGCGCGAAGGCGATGGTCAGCGCCTTGCGGCGGGCCGGAGCCAGCGGCGTGGCCGGCGCCTCACGCAGCACCGCCCCGCCGAACCCGTCGCAGACGATCAGGCCCGGCTCCTCCGGTAGGATATGCTGCGGAAACTCCGGGGCCACGGCGAAGGCGAAACGGTCGCAATAAGGCAGGTACTCATGCCATTTGCGGTCGACGCGATAGTCCTCCAGGCCGGACTTCACCTCGATGATCGCCAACTCGCCCTTGCGCGAGACCGCCATCAGGTCGGCCCGCCGACCGTTGGGCAGGGTCACCTCCGCCAGCGGCGCATAGCCGAGGTCGACCAGCAGCCGCGCGGCTCCTCGGGTGACGTTGGCGGTGATCTCCGGCCGCGTGACGGTGACGATTGTGACGTCCATGCCGAAACCATGTTCCGGTTTCGTTCGGGGCGCAAGACCCGTCAGTTGCGGGCCGGCTGCGGGAATTCCAGCCGCCCGGTGTCGTAGCCGAGCTGCTTGAGGCGGGCGACCGCCTGGCTCTTCACCCCGGCCGGCAGGGTCGGACGTTGCGACATCAGCCACACAGAACGGCCGCCCGGCGTGCCGAGGATCAGCCAACCCTGGTCGGCGCGGTGATCCAGCACCCAGTACTCCTGGCGCACCAGGCCGTTGAAGAAGGTCATCTGCAGCCTGGCGTTGGTCGAGGTGTCGAGCACCTTGGCCTTGGCTTTCCACTCGGTGACCGGGGCCGACAGCGAGCCTTTGTGACAGGCCTGCACCACAGCAAAGCCGTCGGGAACCCGCTGCCAGTCGGAGGTGCCGCCCTGGCAACCGGTCTGGATCTTGTTGGGCAGCCGCGCGACCTCGTACCAGCGGCCCATCATTTTGCTCAGCTCGATCTTCTGGGTCGGCGCCGACGGCGCCGCCACGGCGGCCCCCCCGATGAGGGCGAAGGCGAGGGCCAGGGTGGCGAGTGCGCGCATGGCAGACGTGGGTCTCGGTTGAATCGGCAAGGCCCGCGGAATTTCCCGCGGGCCTCCATGCAATATCAACGCAGAATTTGGCGCTTCCGCGGCGCCGCGTCTACTCGGCCGCCAGGGTCACGTTGGCGGCGATGCGATCCTTGAAGTTGATCTTCTGGAGGTACTTGATCCCCTCCTCGGCGATGTCGTCGCCGACCATCCGATCGCCCTCGGCCTTCAGCTCCTCCATGTCGACATACATGCCGTAGAAGGCCCGCGTGCGGTCGGTGATGATCCCGGCGTTCAGCAAGGTCTTGATCAACACCCGGAAGATGTTGGTGCTTTCCTTCATGTCCTCGCGCCGCACCTCGTCGGTGGCGATCAGCTGGATCTCCTCGAGCACCTTGGCCGGGTCGAGCCCGAACTCCTCGTAGAGCGCGGTCTGCTCGCTGGGCGAGACCAGATTGAACAGCAGGATCTGGAAGCAGTGCGCCGCCCAGTCCTCGACGATCTGATGCTCGGCCTCCGACAGCTTCGGGATCGTGCGGTCCGCCCAGATCTTCCCGAACTTGTGGTGGAAGGCCTCGTCGGTCATCACCAACTGCATTAGCTGGCGGCCGAGCGGGTCGTTGAGCTTCTGGTAGAAGGTGGCGAAGGCGCCCATCGCGAGCCCTTCCACCAGCATCTGCATGCCGATGATCTTCTTGTAGACTTCCGGGCTGGCGATGATGTCGACCAGCAGGTCCTGCAGCACCTTGCTGCACTGGATCGGCCGGCCC
>NZ_PNLB01000014.1 GCF_013822795.1 Phenylobacterium sp.
CGCGCCGTCCGGCAGCGTGCCGGTCAGCTTGAAGCCGATGACTTCCGGGATCAGCATCGGGATCGGCTGGCCGAGCATGGCCGCTTCAGCTTCGATGCCGCCGACGCCCCAGCCCAGCACTGCCAGGCCGTTGATCATGGTGGTGTGCGAGTCGGTGCCGACCACGGTGTCCGGATAGGCGACCGAGGCGCCGTCCTCTTCGTTCAGCCACACGGTCTGGGCCAGGTACTCGAGGTTCACCTGGTGGCAGATGCCGGTGCCGGGGGGCACGACGCGGAAGTTGTTGAAGGCCGACGAACCCCAGCGCAGGAAGCGGTAGCGCTCGATGTTGCGCTCGTACTCGCGCTCGACGTTCTCGCCGAAAGCCTTGGCGGTGCCGAAGTAGTCGACCATGACCGAGTGGTCGATGACCAGGTCGACCGGGTTCAGCGGGTTGATCTTCTCGGGATCGGCGCCGAGGCTGGTCATGGCGTCGCGCATGGCGGCCAGGTCGACGACGGCCGGAACGCCGGTGAAGTCCTGCATCAGCACGCGGGCCGGGCGGAAGCTGATCTCGTGCTCGACGGCGCCCTTGTTGTCGATCCAGGCGGCCAGAGCCTTCAGGTCATCGGCGCCGACGGTCGTGCCGTCTTCGTTGCGCAGCAGGTTCTCGAGCAGCACCTTCATCGAGACGGGCAGACGCGCCACGTTCGAAAGACCGGCTTCCTCTGCCGCGCGAAGGCTGTAGTAGACGTAGGTCTTGTCGCCGACGACCAGTTCGCGGCGGGTCTTCAGGCTGTCGTTAGACGCCATATCAGGGATCCTTCCTCTGTTCTCGGCCGCTCTTGAACCACATCGGGGATCGCGCGCTTTTCGGGGCGGACACACAGCGTTCGTCCCAGCGCCGCGTACGCCCCCCAAGGTGGCGACGGCCGCGCGCGTCATAGACCCTGATTTCCTAACCGTCCATGCAGGGGACGGCATTTCCTCGCTACCTGAGAATCACCCGCAAGGAGCTGGCGCGTGATCGAGGCGCTGGTGATCGAAAATCTGGCGCTCGAGCGCGGCGGAAGGCTTTTGTTTTCGGGACTTAGCCTCGAACTGCCAGCCGGGCGGGCGGCCGCCCTGGTCGGTCGCAACGGGGCCGGCAAGACCAGCCTGCTGCGCGCCATCGCCGGGCTCGTGCCGTTGGCGGAGGGCGCCGTCCGCTTCGGGTCGCTGGACGCCGTCGACGCCCGCGCCGAGCACATCCATCTGGCCGGTCACCAGGACGGCCAGAAGCCCGCTCGCACCGCATGGGAAGAGCTGGCGTTCTGGGCGCGCTGGAGCGGGGCCAGCGAGACGGCCGCGCGCGAAGCCGCCGCCCGGCTGGAGCTGACCCGGCTGCTGGACCTGGAGGTGCGGCGACTGTCGGCCGGCCAGCGCCGGCGTCTTTCGCTGGCCCGGCTGCTGGCCGCGCCGCGCGCGCTCTGGCTGCTCGACGAGCCGCTCAGCCCGCTCGACGCCGACTGGCGCGCCCGCTTCGGCGAGATCATGGGCGAGCATCTGGCCGGCGGCGGAATGATCGTCGCGGCGGTCCACGACCCGCTGCCGATCCCCGCCCTCACTGTCGAGATCGGGGAGACCGCGCCATGAGCCGCGCCATGGCCCTGCTGTCGCGCGAGGCGGCCTTGGCCTGGGGCCGCGGCGGCGGTCCGATGGTCTCGCTGGCCTTCTATGCCGGGGTCGCCACCCTGCTGCCGCTGGCCACCGGGCCCGAACCCGCGCGGCTCGCCGCCATCGCGCCCGGCGCGGCCTGGGTGGCGTTGGCGCTGGCCGCCCTGCTCTCGCTCGACCGCCTGTTCGAGCGCGACTACGAGGACGGGGCGCTCGACCTGCTGACGCTGTCGTCGGTGCCGCTGGAGATCGCCTGCGCGATCAAGTGCCTGGGACAGTGGTTGGCCACCGCCGCGCCGCTGGCGTTCGCCGCGCCGGTGGCGGCCATCGCGCTCGGGGCCAAGCCGCACCTGGCGCCGCTGATTTTCGCCTGCGCGCTGATGGGCGGGCTGGCCTTCGCCTTCGTCGGCGGCATCGGCGCGGCGCTGAGCCTGGGTGCGCGGCGCGGCGGGCTGCTGACCGCGGTGATCGTCCTGCCGCTGTTCGTGCCGCCGGTGATCTTCGGCGGCGGGGCGCTGGACTCGTTCGCCGGCGGGCTGCCGTGGAAGGCGGGCTTTGCACTGTTGGCCGCCTATGCGGCGGCGGCCGTGGCGCTGGGCCCGATCGCCATGGCCGCGGCCTGCCGCAACGCGCTGAGCTAGCTCGGAAGCCTAGTCCGTCACCGGCGGCTGCGGCTTGGGCTGCCACATGGCGTTGACGATCACCCAGCGGTCGCCAAACCGGCCAAGGTGGAAGTAGTCGATGAACCAGGGCGTTTCGACCCGCGCGACCGCCACGTCGCCGGCGATGTCGAGCACCTCGACCTTGCGCTCCCAGTTCTCGCGCGGGGTTTTCAGCACGCCGCGTCGCGTCAGGTCGACCAGCTCTTCCTTGCTCATCCGGCGCAGGCCCAGCGCCTCGTCGGGCGTCGGCTTCACGGCCCGCTTGGCGAGGTCGGGATGCAGCGAGCGCGCGACGCGGTCGGGATCGCCCTCCAGCTGGCCATCGACATAATCGTAGGCGGTCGCCTCGATCTTGCGCACCGCAACGGGGTCGAGGTCGGCCGCCAGGGCCGGACCGGCGACGAGGGCGCAGGTCATGGCCAGCCCTGCGAGAAGGTTGCGCATGAAGTCCGTCTCCGTGTTGCGCTGGGCCTGAGCGCCCGAAAGCTGCGCGGCGTGTAATCGAACCAGCAGAAGCGCTTGCGTCATTGTCGACGAAAACCCTCCTGGCCGCGACGGACTTCGCCAACCGCGCCGTTGAACGGTCAGAGGGGCGGCAACCGGAGCATACGACCTATGACCTTCACCAAACTCGCGCCGATCGCGCTCGGCGGCGTCCTGCTGACCAGCCTGATGGCCAGCGCCAGCCTCGCCCAGCAACCGCCGCCCGCCGCCGCGCCCGGCCAGCCGCGTGACGGCCGCGGCGAGTGGCGCCGTGCGGATCCGGAAGCGATGGCCGCCCGCCGCGCCGAGCACCTGCGCGCGGCGCTGCAGCTGCGGCCCGACCAGGAGCCGGCGCTGAAGGCGTTCCTCGACGCCGGCAAGCCCGCCGCCCGCCCCGCGCCTGGCGACCGCGCCGCCATGGCCCAGATGGCCACGCCGCAGCGGCTCGACGCCCAGCGGGCGCGGATGACCGAGCGGCTGGCCCGCTTCGACCAGCGCGCCGCGGCGACCAAGAAGTTCTACGCCCAGCTGAGCCCGGCCCAGCAGAAGGCCTTCGACACCCTGGCCCAGCGCGGCCCCGGCAAGGGCATGGGCGGCGGTCGGGGCGGCCACGGACCGCAGCGCGGCTAGTCCGCTCCCGTGCTAAAAGGGACGGGCGATGCTGTTCAAGGCGCCCGTCCTGGCGGCCATCGCGGAGGGCAAGGTCAACCTGGCCTTCCGCCGGTGGCGCAAGCCGACCGTTAAGGCCGGTGGGACCCTGACCACGCCGGTCGGGGTGCTGGCCATCGACGAGATCACCGTCGTCGCGCCGGAGGCGATCAGCGACGCCGACGCGCGCCGGGCCGGCTATGCCGACGCCGCGCAGACGCTGGCTGCCCTGGAGGGCGAGGCCCCGATCCACCGCATCGCCTTCCGCCTCATCGGCGAGGACCCGCGCCGGGCCTTACGGCTCGATGTCTCGGACGATGCCCTCGATGAGATCGAGACGCGGCTGGCCCGGCTTGACGCCCGCGGGCCGTGGACCGCCGCGGTGCTTGAGCTGATCGCCGCCCATCCGGGCGTGCGGGCGCCGGACCTGGCCGCCCGGCTGGGCCGCGAGACGCTCGCCTTCAAGACCGATGTGCGCAAGCTGAAGGCCATGGGCCTGACCGAGAGCCTCGAGGTCGGCTATCGCCTGTCGCCCCGCGGCCAAGCGCTGCGCACGCGCCGCTTGCAGGCAGGGTCGCCCGAGGCTAAGCCGCAGGCATGATCCCGGCGCCGGCCTTTTTGTCGAATCCCGAGCGGTTCATGGCCTTTTCCCGCTGGGCCGCGCCGATGTTCGGCGTCATCGCCGTGGCGTTGGCCTTGGCCGGTCTCTGGCTCGGCTTCACCGCCCCCGAAGACTACCAGCAGGGCGACACCGTCCGGCTGATGTTCATCCACGTGCCGGCCTCTTGGATGAGCATGTTCGTCTACGCCTGCCTGGCGACCGCGAGCTTCCTGGCGCTGGTGTTCCGCCACGCCCTGGCCGACGCGGCGGCCCGCGCCGCGGCGCCTCTGGGCGCGGCCTTCACCTTCATGGCGCTGTTCACCGGCTCGCTCTGGGGCCGCCCGATGTGGGGCACCTGGTGGCAGTGGGACGCGCGGATGACCTCGGTGCTGGTGCTGTTCCTGGTCTACCTCGCCTACATGGCGCTGCGCGCCTCGCTCGACGACGAGACCAAGGCCGCCCGCGCCTGCGCGATCCTGGCCCTGGTCGGGGCGGTGAACCTGCCGGTGGTCAAGTTCTCGGTCGACTGGTGGAACACGCTGCACCAGGGGGCCTCGGTGTTCCGCGCCGAAGGCCCGGCGATGACCAACGACTATCTGTGGCCGCTGCTGCTGATGGGCCTGGCCTATATGTCGGCCTTCGGCTCGCTGTGGCTGGTCGGCATCCGCGCCCAGGTCTGGCGCCGCCGGGCCGAGGCCGCCGCCCTGCGCGCGGCGAGAGGATAACCCGATGCTCGATCTCGACGCCGGCAAGTACGCGCTGTTCGTGTGGCCGGCCTACGGCCTGACGGCGCTCGTCTTCCTCGGCATGATCGTCTTCACGCTGCGCCAGTCGCGCGCCTGGCGCCGCCGAGCTGAGCGGGACGGCGACCAGTGAACCGCACCCTCGCCTTCCTGCCGCTGGCCGCGCTGCTGGCGCTCGGCCTGCTGTTCGGCCTCTATTCTCTCAAGCGCGATCCTCAGGTCCAGCCCGACGCCCTGGTCGGCAAGCCGCTGCCCGACCTGACCTTGCCGACGCTCGACACCGGCCGCCCGGTGCGGCTGCACGACGCCGCCCAGCCCGCGCCGGTGCTGGTCAACATCTTCGCCTCGTGGTGCGCCCCCTGCGAGATCGAGCATCCGGTGCTGGTCGACCTGAAGAAGCAGGGCGTGCGCATCATCGGCGTCGCCTACAAGGACGCGCCCGAGAACACCAAGGCCTTCATCGGCCGGCTCGGCGATCCCTATGCCGAGCGCCTGGTCGACCGCGACGGCCGCGCCGGCATCGACCTCGGCGTCACCGGCGTGCCCGAGACCTATCTGGTCGGCCCCGGCGGGACGATCCTGGCCAAGCACACCGGACCGCTCACCGCGGAAAAGGCGCGCGAACTGCTGGCCAAGGCGCGCTAGGCGAAAGCGCCACCGGCGTTAACCAATCCTTGAGGCGGCGCAACGAAACCTCGCCAAGGTTCCGTTAACCATAGTTGCGCCGTCCGTGAGCACCATCCGCCCGCCGATCTTTCCGACCCCGCAGCCGCAGGCCCAGCCTACGGCGCGCAACAGCGCCCAGCAGGCGTTCTTCACCGCCGCGATGGGCCGCCCGGCCGCCGCGGCCCAGCCGCAGGTCCAGGCTCAGCCGCAGGCGCCGGCCGCGCCGGCCCAGCGCATGCCCGCTTCGCTGCCGGCCGACCCGCCGCAGAGAATCCTGCGCCCGGGCTCGATCCTGGACATCCGGGTCTGACGCAGGCGGCTAGGCCGCCTTCTTGAGCTTCTTTTTCTTGGGTTTGTCGGCCTTGGCCTTCTTCGGCTTGTCGGCCTTGTCCGCCTTCGGCTGCTTGGCCGCGGCGATCGGCACCGGCGCGGCCGCGGCGTCGTCGCCGGCGCGGATCAGGTCGCGCAGTCCGGTGGTCAGGGCCTCGCGCTTGGCGCTCGACAGCAGCCGCAGCAGCCGGGCGTCCGCCGCCGCCATCTTCGGCTTGGCCTCGGCCAGGGCCAGGCGGCCCGTTTCGGTCAGACTGACGGCGTTGGCGCGGGCGTCGGCGGCGGAGCGTTGGCGCTCGAGCATGCCCTTGACGATCATCCGCGCGACCATATCGGCCAGAGTCGAGCGGTCGATGCCGGTGATGCGCACCAGGTCGGTCTGGGTCAGGCCCTCATAGGCCTCGACCGCCGCCAGCACCGCATACTGTCGTTGAGTGACGCCGCCCTCGCCCTGTTCGTCGGCATAGATGTCGAGCGCCAGCTGCAGCGCCCGGTGCAGCAGGTGGCTGGGCGATTTCTCGAGGGCCGGCAGACCCTTCTTCGGCTTATCCTGGGACTTCGACTTGGCCATCCGGTTCCACCCCCGCCTGTCGACACGCCTGGACGCTACCGGCTTACGGTGTCGATTTGACGACACATGGTCAGTGGACGGCGGCGGCGCCAGGGGCGCCGATCGCTATTCGACGTGGGGCGGCGGCGGCTCGTCGGTCTTGGCGTACTTCATCATCAGCGGCACCTGGGCGAAGCCGAACAGCACGGTGAGGATCAGCAGGCCGGGGAAGCGGAACACCACCCAGACGTCGTCGGGTTGGGTGCGCCAGACGATCTCGTTCAGCCCCGCCAGGGCCAGGAAGAACAGGCCGTAGTTCAGGGTCAGCTTGCGCCAGCCCTCGTCGGGCATCTTCATCGCATCGCCCAGCAGCAGCTTCAGCGGGTTCTTGCGCAGGACCCAGCCGCCCAGCAGCGCCACGCCGAACAGGCTGTTCATCACCGTCGGCTTCAGCTTCACAAAGCGGACGTCGTGGAAGAACAGGGTCAGGCCGCCGAACACCAGGGCCGCGCCGCCGGCGATCAACGGGAACGGAGCGATGCGCTTTTCGAAGGCCAGGCCGACGATGAGCCCCAGGGCCGAACCGCCGACCAGCCACCAGGTCGACTGGACCAGGGCTTCCTGCGAGGTCATGCCGGCCCCGCGGTTGAGGAAGAAGCCGATCAGGAACGCGGCCAGGCCGCCGTAGTCGACGACGCCGCGGACCCACTTGCGGGCGCTGGGGGAGAGCTTCATGTCTCGTCGAGTCCGACCAGGGTGCGGGCGAAGGCGCGCGCCTTGAACGGCTGGAGATCCTCGATCCCCTCGCCCACGCCGATGAGCTTGATGGGGCTGTCGGACGCCTGGGCCACCGGCACCAGCACGCCGCCGCGGGCGGTGCCGTCCAGCTTGGTCATGACGATGCCCGACACCCCGATCTGGTTGCCGAAGATGTTCTCCTGGGCCAGCGCGTTGCGGCCGACCGTGGCGTCGAGCACCAGCAGGGTCTCGTGCGGCGCGTCCGGCTCGACCTTCTTGACCACGCGGATGACCTTCAAGAGCTCGTCCATCAGGCCCTGCTTGTTCTGCAGGCGGCCGGCGGTGTCGATCAGCACCACGTCATAGCCCTCGGCCTTGGCGCGTTCGACCGCATCAAAGGCCAGGCCCGCAGCGTCCGAACCGGTGGGGCGAGACATGAAGTCGGCGCCGGCGCGCTCGGCCCAGACCTTCAACTGCTCGACCGCGGCGGCGCGGAACGTGTCGCCGGCGACGACCAGCACCTTGGCGCCGCGACCGACCAGGTCGGCGGCGATCTTGCCCAGGGTGGTGGTCTTGCCCGAGCCGTTGACGCCGATGAACATCACCACGTAGGGCCGCGCCCCGTTCAGCGGCGTGAACTCGCCCTCGCGGCTTTCGAGCTCGGCGCCGATGGCCTCGGCCAGGGCTTCCTTGATCTCGTGCTCGTCTACGCTCTTGCCGAACTTCTCCTCGGCGAAGCGCTGAGTGATGCGCGCAGCCGAGTGCGGGCCGAGATCGGCCTCGATCAGCATCTCTTCCAGCTCATCGAGCTTGGCTTGATCCAGCGGCTGCTTGGTGAAGGTGGAGACCACCTGTTCCGTCATCTGTTTCGACGAGCGTGACAGCCCGGCGGTCAGACGTTGGAACCAGCCCTTCTTCGGTTCGGTCATGGGCCGCTTCTAGCTCGTCAAAGGGTTGCGCGATAGAGGATGAAGCCATGGACGCGCTCGCCACCGCCTTCGCCTGGTTCGACTACGCCGCCGTCGCCGTCTTCGGCGCGACCGGCGCCCTGGCCGCCGCCCAACGCAAGCATGACATCGTCACCTTCGCCTTCTTCGCGGCGGTGACCGGGGTCGGCGGCGGAACCTTGCGCGACCTGCTGCTCGACGCGCCGGTCTTCTGGGTCGGCCGGCCGGACTACATGATCGTCTGCGTGGCGGCGGCGGTCGCGGTCTGGATCTTCGGCACCGGCAGCGCGCGGTTGAAGGTGCTGCTGTGGTTCGACGCCCTGGGCATGGCCGCCTACAGCGTGGTCGGCGCGGCTAAGGCGCTGTCACTGGGCGCGCCGCCGTTCTCGGCCCTGGTCATGGGGGTGCTGACCGCCTGCTTCGGCGGGATCATCCGCGACGTGCTGGCCAACGAGCCTTCGGTGCTGTTGCGGCGAGAGCTCTATGTCAGCTGCGCGCTGATCGGGGCGGCGGTCTATGTGGTTCTGGACGCCCTGGGCCTGCGCGACTACTGGACCGGCCTGCTCGGCTTCGCCGCCGCCTTCGCGGTGCGGGCCGGCGCGATCCACTACGGTTGGACCCTGCCGGCGTTTCCGGGGCGCGGCACGCCCTGACGACCTAGGAGACCCGCGCCAGCGCCTTGCCGCCGTCGTGGCCGTGGACGCGCAGCGCCGCCACCGACCCGACCTCGGCTTCGCCCTCGAAGGCGATCTCTGTGAAGTCCTCGGCCCGCGCCACGCCGGGGCGTTCGACCAGGCCCGCCAACGTCCGGCCGACCTGGCGATCCAGGTGACGGACCAGCGCCGCCTCGCCCGCCGCGCGCAAGCGCGCGGCGCGGTCCTTGATCACCGGCCGCTGAAGCTGCGGCATCCGCGCCGCCGGCGTGCCCGGGCGCGGGCTGAACGGGAAGACGTGCAGGAACGAGAGGCCCGCCTCCTCGACCAGGCGCAGGGTGTTCTCGAACATCTCCTCGGTCTCGGTCGGGAAGCCGGCGATCAGGTCGGCCCCGAAGGCGACGTCGGGGCGCACGGCGCGCACGTCGGCGACCAGCTTCAGGGCGTCGGTGCGGTTGTGCCGACGCTTCATGCGCTTGAGGATCATGTCGTCGCCGGCCTGCAGCGACAGGTGCAGGTAGGGCATCAGCCGGCGGTCTTCGGCCAGGCAGCGCATCAGGTCGGGATCGATCTCGGCCGCGTCGATCGACGACAGCCGCAGGCGCGGCAGGTCCGGAACCAGCTTCAGGATCCGCGCGACCAGTTGGCCGAGGGTCGGCTGGCCCGGCAGGTCGGCGCCCCAGCTGGTCACGTCAACCCCGGTCAGCACCACTTCCTGATAGCCCTGGGCGGCCAGCTTGCGGACCTGTTCGACCACCTCGCCGGCGGGAGCCGAGCGCGAATTTCCGCGCCCATACGGGATGATGCAGAAGGTGCAGCGATGGTCGCAACCGTTCTGGACCTCGACATAGGCGCGGGCGCGATCCTTGAGGCCGTCGATCAGGTGACCGGCGGTCTCGCGCACGCTCATGATGTCGTTGACGCGGACCTTGCCCTCGGGGATCCGGTCGGCATAGGCGCCGGCCTGCGACTTCTCGGCGTTGCCGAGCACCAGGTCGACCTCGGCCATGGCGGCGAAGGCGGCCGGATCGATCTGGGCCGCGCAGCCGGTGACGATCAGCTTGGCGTCCGGGTTCTCGCGCCGGGCCTTGCGGATCGCCTGACGCGCCTGGCGCACGGCCTCGTTGGTCACCGCGCAGGTATTGAAGACGATGGCGTTCTCCAGCCCGTCCTCGGCGGCGCGGGCGCGGATGACCTCGCTCTCATAAGCGTTCAGCCGGCAGCCGAAGGTGACGATATCGACGCCGCCCGCGTCGGCCGGCGCCGTGCGCGGCGTCAGCTCGAAGGCCTCGGCGATGTCGTGGTCGTGGCTCACGGCAGGGTTCCGGTGAAATCGACCTGGGCCGGGCCGGTCATGATCACATGGCCGTCGCTCTCACGCCATTCGATGACCAACTCGCCGCCGTCCAGCACCAGGGTCGCCTTGCGATCGACCAGGCCGCGGCGAAAGGAGGCGACCAGCGCCGCGCAGGCGCCGGTGCCGCAGGCCTTGGTCAGGCCCGCGCCGCGTTCCCAGACCTTCAGCCGGATGCGGTCGCGCGCGACGATCTGGGCGAAGCCGACATTGACCCCCTCGGGGAACAGTCGGTGATGCTCGATCATCGGGCCGACCTGCACCACCGGCGCGGCCTCCGCGTCGGGCACGAAGAACACCACATGCGGATTGCCCATCGAGACGCAGCCGGGCGTATGCAGGATCGGGTCGTCGATGGGACCGACCTGCAGCTCTATGCCGCGGGTGTCCATCTCCTCCTCCAGCGGGACCTGCCGCCAGTCGAGGCCGGGCTCGCCCATGTCGACGCTGACGATCTTGTCGCCGGCGCGGGTGGCGGTCAGCAGGCCGCCCTGGGTCTCGATCACCGCCTGGTCGGCGCCGGTAGCCTCCATCAGCAGCCAGCCGACGCAGCGGCTGGCGTTGCCGCACGCCCCGACCTCGTCGCCGTCGGCGTTCCAGAACCGCACGCGAGCGTCAGCTTTTTCCGACGGCTCTATAGAAACCAGCTGATCGCAGCCGACGCCGGCCTGGCGATCGGCGATCGCGCGCACCTCCGCGGCGGTAGGCGCGAAGGGGGCGGTGCGGGCCTCGACCACGACAAAGTCGTTGCCGAGCCCGTTCATCTTCAGGAACGGACGGCTCATGGCCGGGGCTATATAGGCGAGAAACGGCCTGCGATCACCTTGCACGAGACAGGTTCCGGCTTGGCCGTTATGCGTAACGCCCATGAAAGTTGTTACAGCGGCGCTCGTAGGCGCTCTTCTTACCGCCCCGGCGGCCCTGGCTCAGACGCCGCCCGCCGACCCGTTCATCTGGCTCGAAGACATCGACAGCCCGCGTGCGATGGCCTGGGTCGAGGCCCAGAACGCCAAGTCCCTGGCGCGTCTGGAGGGCGACGCGCGCTACCAGACCTTCCTCACCGAAGGCCGCGCGATCTTCACCGCCACGGACCGGGTGCCGAAGCCCGACTTCCGGGCCGGCGGGGTCGACAACTTCTGGCAGGACGCGACCAACACCCATGGCGTCTGGCGCCATACGTCCCTCGCCTCCTACCGCACCGCGGCCCCGGCCTGGGAGGTCACGCTCGATATCGACAAGCTCGCCAAGGCCGAGGGTCGTAACTGGTTCTGGAAGGGCGCGACCTGCCTGAAGCCGGACGAGACCCTGTGCCTGGTGCGGCTGTCGAACGGCGGCGGCGACGCGGTCGAACTGCGCGAGTTCGACACCAGCACCAAGACCTTCGTCGAGGGCGGCTTCCGCTCGCCCGAGGGCAAGCAGGGCGCCGAGTGGATCGACCGCGACACCCTGGTCGCGTGGCGAGAATGGACGGCGGGCGAGGTCACCGCGTCGGGCTACGCCAACGTGGTCAAGATCCTGAAGCGCTCGGGCGAAGCGGTCGAGATCTTCCGCGGCGAGAAGTCGGACGTCTGGGCCAACGCCAGCGTGCTGCGCGGGGAGGGCGGCAAGACCGACGGCGTGCTGATCCAGCGCGGCCTGACCTTCTTTGAGTCCGACTACTCACTGTATTTCGACGGCCGCCTGACCCCGATCGCCCTGCCGAAGAAGGCGGAGTTCAAGGCCTATGTGGACGGCCGGATGATCTTCACCCTGCAGGAGGCCTGGAACGGCTTCGGCTCGGGGGCGCTGATCGCCTACGATCCCAAGGATCTCGCCGCCAAGCCGGTGCTGGTCTTCCAGCCCGGCCCGCGCCAGGCGATCCAGTCGGTCACCGACACCAAGGGCCTGCTGGCCGTCGAGTTGCTGGAGGATGTGAAGGGCGCGGTCGACGTCTACGACCTGAAGAACGGCAAGTGGACCGCGCGGCGCCTGGCGCTGCCCAAGGGCGAGACGCTGTCGATCATCTCGACCTCCGGCAAGGACGACCAGCTGTTCGTCGGGGCCGAGGGCTTCCTGACGCCGTCGAGCCTGTGGCTGGCCGACGGCGCCACCGGCAAGGCGCAAAAGCTGAAGTCGCTGCCGGCCCGCTTCGACGCCAGCAAGGACCAGGTCGACCAGTTCTGGGCGACTTCCTCCGATGGGACCAAGATCCCCTACTTCGTGGTCCGCCCGAAGGCCGCCAAGCTCGACGGCTCGATCCCGACCATCATGTACGGCTACGGCGGGTTCGAGGTCGCCAAGCCGCCGATCTACATCCCGGAGATGGGCAAGATCTGGCTGGAGCGCGGCGGCGCCTACGTCATCGCCAACATCCGCGGCGGCGGCGAGTTCGGTCCCGCCTGGCACCAGTCGGTGCTGCGCGAGAAGCGCCAGCTGGCCTTCGACGACTTCGCCGCGGTCGCTCGCGACCTGGAGGCGCGCAAGATCACCTCGCCGCGCCGCCTGGGCATCTACGGCCGCTCGAACGGCGGGGTGCTGACCACCGTCTCGATGACCCAGCACCCGGAGCTGTGGAACGCCGTGGTGGTCGAGAGCCCGCTGGTCGACATGCTGCGCTATCACAAGCTCTCGGCCGGGGCCTCGTGGATCGGCGAGTACGGCGATCCGGACGTGCCCGCGGACCACGAGTTCATCGCCAAGTACGACGGCTATCTGAACCTGAAGCCCGGCCAGACCTACCCCGAGCCCTACGTGACGACGAACACGCGCGACGACCGGGTGCACCCCGGCCACGCCCGCAAGTTCGCCGCCAAGATGGAGGCCCTCGGGTACCCCTACCTCTATTTCGAGAACACCTTCGGGGGGCATTCCAACGACGCCGACCCGGAGATGAACGCCAAGCGCTGGGCCCGGCACTACGTGTACCTGGCCCAGAAGCTGATGGACTGATGCGGGGGAGCCACCGACTGCAGTACTCCCTCGCCCCCTTGGGGGAGAGGGTTGGGGTGAGGGGGACTGCTGACTCCGCAAAGCGTCGCTCCGCGCCGCAACCCCCTCACCCTGCCCTCTCCCCTCAAGTGGGGAGAGGGAATACGGTTGGCACTGCAGTCCTCTAGACAGGCCGCTAGAACGCGTAGCGCCCGACCAGCTGGAACACCGGGCCGGCCTTTTCAGTCTCGACCTCATACTCGTCGAAGTCGCGGTTGCGCTGGTCCTCGAGGGTCGTGAACTTGTTGAAGATCTCGTCCTTCTTGGCGTCGAGCAGGTTCGAGCCGGTCAGGCGCAGCACGAAGTTCTGACCGAAGCGCTTTTCGAGGAACACCTCGAGGTCGGCCCCGTAGCTGGTGGTGACCTCCTCGCCGACGATGCGGCCGTAGGCGTCGCCCTGCTTGCGATAGGTGGCCCCGAACGCCGCGCCCCAGGTCGGCAGGTCCTGAATGAAGCCGACGTTGAACACGTACTTCGACTGGTCGTTGAACCGGCGCGAGCCGAAATCGTCGTCGATGTCGCTGTCGAGCCAGGAGTAGTTCAGGAACACCCCGGTGTGCTCCATCCCGAACATGGTCAGCGGGGTCGAGAGATCGACCTCGACGCCCCAGACCGAGCCGTCGCCGGCGTTGCGGGCGGTGAGCAGGAAGGTGTCCTCGCCCTCGCTGCCCTCGATGCCGGTGTTGGCCACCTCGATCAGGTCCGAAACCTTGCGGTAGAAGAGGTTCACCCCGGCCACGCCGCGGGTCCCGAGCCGGCGCTCGTAGCCGAGATCCAGGCCCCAGGCGGTTTCCGGCTGCAGGTCGGGATTGCCGACGAAATCGTTGTCGCCCATCTCGGCCAGCAGCACGGCCGGCGAGAGCTGGCCAAAGCCCGGACGGCGCACGGTGCGCGCCACCGACGCGTTGATCCGGTCGTCGTCCGACAGGCTGTAGCGGATGTGCGCCGAGGGCAGCAGGAACTGGTAGTCCTTCTCCACCGTGCGGTCGGCGGCCGGCGCGGTCTCGTCGGTGATCTTGCTGCTGGTGGTCTCGTAGCGCAGGCCCGCTTCCCACTTCAGCGCGTCCTGGCCGCCGGAGAACATCAGGTAGGGATCGATCCGGGTTTCCTCGATCTTGTTGACCCCGCCCGGGACCGGCACGAACGGACCATAGGCGCCCGGCAGGGTCGGCCGCGCGGCCGGCGGATTGGGGATGGTCACCCGGTTGCGATCGGTGACGATGTCGGTGTCACGGTTCTTGTCGACGAACTGGACGCCGAACTCGACCGTCGCAAAGCCGAGGTCGCGCTCGTGCTCGACCGCCAGCGACAGCTCCTTGTCCTTCAGGCGGGACTTGGTGAGGTCGCCGGTGAAGCGGTCGTCTTCGGGATAGGGGTTGGAGTCGCGGAGGTACTCGTACTCCTCCTCGATCTCGTCCTGCTGGTCGTCGAAGAGCGCGTATCCGGCCTTGAAGCGGGTCTTGCCGCCGAACATTTCGCGCGTGAACTTGCCGTTCAGCGACCAGTTGTCGGTGGTGATGTCGACATTGTTGTCGTTGGTCACCGAGAGATCGGCCGGGCGCACGCGGCCGGCGACGTACTCCAGTGAATCCTCGTCGGCCAGGCGATCGGTGCGCACGAACAGACCCGACAGCTCCAGGTCGCCGCCGGCCAGCGGGACCTCGTAGGCGGCGTTGAACGAATAGTCCGTGCCGTTGCGGGTGTCGGTCTGCAGCTCGATGTTGTCGAGCGTGCCGCCCGGCTCGTCATAGCGCCAGCTCTGCTTGATCTTCGGATTGCGGCGGCCCTGGACGCTGGCGCCGACCAGCAGCCGGCCGGGGCCGACTTCGCCCGACCACACCCCCCCGAGGGTTTCGCGCACCCGGCCGTCGTCGAGCAGGATGGCCCCGGCGCGCAGATATCCGCCGTCGAGGGTCTGGGCGTCGCGCAGCACGATGTTCAGCGCGCCGGCCACCGCGTCGCCGCTGCGGTTGGCGCTAGCCGAGCGCACCACCTCGATGCGCTCGATCAGCTCGGCCGGGATGCGGTCGACGAAGAACGAGCGGTCGAGGCCCGCGCCGGGCACCCGCTCGCCGTTGATCAGGATCTGGGTGTAGCCGGGATCGAGGCCGCGCAGCCGCGCCCCGTCGCTCTCCAGGATGTCGGATAGGAAGGCGACGCTGGGCACGCGCTTCATGGCGTCGCCGGCGGTCAGCGGTTCGAACCGCTGGAAGTACTCGAGCCCATAGGACAGGGCCGGCGCGACCGTCTCGGTACGGTCGCGGAAGGCGATCTCGCCGGTGACGATCAGTTCCGAGACCGGCGTGGCGTCGGCCGCGTCATCGGCATGGGCGGGCATGGCCAGCGCAAGCGGAGCCATCGCCGCACAGGCGAGCAGTGAAAGTCGCGTCATGGGGTCCCCCGACAGGCGGGACGGTTGACCGACCCCGCGCAGCATGATTTGCAGCGCAGGGGATATATCTTGCACGCGGAGCGGGGCTAGTGACGGTTTCTAAGCAGAATATTTTCAGTTTTGTGACAGTCGTCGCAATTTCATCCCTCAGCTTGGGATGCGCCGCCATTGACCCGGAGAGCGTCTCCGACTCCGCCGGAATGATCCTGGGAACCGGCACGCCGGTGCTCGCGGTCGGCGAGACGGCAGCGGTCGGCACCACCGCGCGCGATGCCGCCGACGACCCGGAGATCTGGGCCGATCCGCGCGATCCCTCACGCGGCGTGATCTTCGGCACCGACAAGAAAGCCGGGCTCTACGTCTACGGCCTGGACGGCAAGGACCGGCAGTTCCTGCCCGAAGGGCCGCTGAACAATGTCGACCTGCGCGGCGACTTCGTCGTGAACGGCAAGCCCCAGGTGCTGGTCGGGGCCAGCGACCGCCGCGGATCGATCGCCTTCTACCTGCTCGATCCCGACAGCCTGGCGGTGACGCCCTGGGGCCGCACGCCGGTGAAGGTCAGCGAGCCCTACGGTTTCTGCATGGGCAAGATCGGCGGCGCGACGATCGCGGTGATGGTCGGCAAGGACGGCGACGTCGCCCAGTTCACGGTCAGCGACCAGGCCGGCAAGCCCGCCGTGCAGTTGACCCGTAGCTTCGCGGTCGGCTCGCAATCCGAGGGCTGCGTCGTCGACGATGCGGCGGGCGTGCTCTACGTGGCCGAAGAGGCCAAGGGCATCTGGCGCTACAGCCTTGATCCGGCCAGCGGCGGCGCCCGCACCCACTTCGCCCCCGCGCCCAGCGACGTCCTCAAGCCCGACGTCGAGGGCCTGACCCTGCTGCGCGACGCTGGCAAGACCTACCTGTTGGCTTCGAGCCAGGGCGACAGCGCCTTTGCGGTGTGGCGAGTGGACGAGGCGCAGCCGGCCTATGCCGGCCGCTTCTCGATCGTGCCGGGCAATGGCGTCGACGCCGTGACCGGCACCGACGGCCTGGCCGCGCTGGGCGGACCGGTCGGGGCGTTTCCCGAAGGTCTGATCGTGGTGCAGGACGACGCCGACACCGACGGCGAAACCACCGGCCCGCGCGCCCGCCAGAACTTCAAGCTGGTCGACTGGCGCGCGGTGAAGGCGGCGCTGGGGATCAACTAGACTCTCGATCCTCCCGTCTTGGGGGAGGTGGCGCGCGAAGCGCGACGGAGGGGGACTGCTCTCATGGGAGTCAAAGTCCCCCTCAGTCAGCCATTCGGCTGACAGCTCCCCCAGCGGGGGAGCAGCTTGGTCGTCAGCTCACGCCCCGCGCCGCCATTCCACGGCCATGTCGGGCTCGCGGAAGGCGAAGCGCTTGAGGTGGCTGTCCATCACCTTTTCCAGCCGCGCCAGGCTGTCGGGATCCCCGGCCTGGGCGACCATCATCAGGGTCTCGGGGGCGGCCCGCAAAGCGGCCTCGCCCATCTCGAAGGTGATCTTGCCCTCGTGGTCGTTCCATTCGGCCGGGACCTTGTGGCCGAAGTGCTTGCAGAGCTGCACCATGTAGCGGCCGGCGTTGGCGGTCGGAACCGTGGCGCTCGATTTCATGACGGCCTCCATCTTTTAGGCCTTCTCGATCTTGGCGACGGCTTCGTCGATGGCCGCGACGATCGCGTCCACCTGGGCGTCGGTCGGCTTTTCGCCCGAGAGCTTGACCCGCAGGGCCATGGCCAGGTTCTGCATGGCCCGGGCCACCCGGGGCGAAGAGCGTGGCGAAGATTCCGCCGCGTCGTCCAGCCGAGCGAAAACGGCGTCCACCGCCGGCTTGTTCCGCTCCAGCGCTTCCAGACCGGCCTCGGTGATCTCGAAAGCCTTGCGGCCGCCCTCGGCGCCGGTCGGGCGGGCGAAGCCCTCGTCTTCCAGCAGGCTGAGGGTCGGATAGATCACGCCGGGGCTGGGACGATACGAGCCGCCCGTGCGCTCTTCGAGGGCGCGGATCAGTTCGTAGCCGTGGCTCGGCTTGTCCTTGAGCAGCGCCAGAATGACGAAGCGCAGGTCGCCGTGCTCCAGCAGCCGGCCGATGCGCGGGCCGCCGCGGCCACGGCCGCCCCAGTGTTCGCCGCCACGGCCGAAGCCGCCGCCGAAGGGACCGCGGCCACGATGCTCGCGATGGTCCTTCCAATGATGATGTCGATGCATTTTAGATCCTATTTAGATATGTCGTAATCGCAGATATATCGAAGGTGGATCTGAATTCAAGATATATCTAAGATGTTTTTTGAGCGGTCAGGTCCGCAAGGTGTCGGCCAGCAGCCGGCCCTCGGCGGCGCGGCTGGAGCCGGCCCGCCAGGCGACGACGATCTCGCGGCTGGGATGGTCGGCCTCCAGCGGCATCACCGCCACGTCGGCCGCGTCGGTCAGGCCGGCGGCCACGGCCATCGCCGGCAGGAAGGTCACCCCCAGGCCCGAGCCGACCATCTGCACCAAGGTCGGCAGCGAGGTGGCCGCGAAGGCCTCCTCCTCGCCGGTGGCCTTGGGCGGCTTGAGCCCGCAGGCGGCCAGGGCGTGGTCGCGCAGGCAGTGGCCGTCCTCCAGCAGGATCAGGTCCTCGTTCTCCAACGCCGACGGCGGGGCGGCGGCTTCGCGCGCCAGCGGGTGGTTGCCCGGCAGGGCGGCGAGCAACTCGTCATCGGCGACGTGGGCGTGAGCCAGGCCGCTCATGTCGTACGGCAGGGCGATCAGCGCGGCGTCCAGCTGCCCGGCCTTGAGCAGGGCGATCAGCCGATGGGTCAGGTCCTCGCGCAGATAGAGCCGCAGCTTGGGGAAACGCGTACGCAGCAGCGGCAGCGCCCGCGGCAACAGGAACGGGGCGACGGTCGGAATCACCCCCAGCCGAAAGCGACCGGTCAGCGGCTGGCCGGCGTTGCGGGCCGACTGCACCAGCTCCTCGGCCTCGTTGAGGATGGTCGTCGCCTTGCCCAGCGCCACCTCGCCGACCGCGGTCAGGATCACGCCCGAGCGCGCACGGTCGACGACCGGACCGCCGAGGATCTTCTCCAGTTCCTGCACGCCCGCCGACAGGGTGGGCTGGGTGACATGCGCCGCGTCGGCGGCGCGGCCGAAGGAACCATGCTCGGCCAGGAGCTTGAGGTACTGGAGCTGTCGGAGGGTGGGGAGACTCATGCCTTCAAGATAGGAATTATCTATCCGAAAGCCAGAAACTATCGATTGGCCTTTTGTGCGCTGCAGCACTATCTCAGCGGCACGGCTTCGGCCGAACAGTTCAAATCACTTGGAGAGATCGATGCTCGGCGTTGGTGAAAAGCTTCCGGAATTCAAGGTCGTCGGCGTGAAGCCGAAGTTCAACCGTCACGAAGAGAACGGCGAAAGCGCCTTCGAGACCGTCACCAACGAATCGTTCCCCGGCAAGTGGAAGGTCATCTTCTTCTACCCGAAGGACTTCACCTTCGTTTGCCCGACCGAAATCGCCGAGTTCGCCCGTCTGAACTCGCAGTTCGAAGAGCGCGACACCGTCGTCCTCGGCGGCTCGACCGACAACGAGCACTCCAAGCTCGGCTGGCGCCGTGAGCACCCGGACCTGAACAGCCTGGCGATCTGGAACTTCGCCGACAACAGCGGCAAGTTCGCCCGCGCCCTCGGCGTCCTGAACGAAGACGAAGGCGTGGCCCTGCGCGCCACCTTCGTGGTCGACCCGCACAACGTCGTCCAGCACGTCTACGTGACCAACCTGAACGTGGGCCGCGCTCCGGCCGACACCCTGCGCGTCCTCGACGCGCTGCAAACCGACGAACTCTGCCCGTGCAACCGCGCGGTCGGCGGCGAGACCCTGGCGGCCTAAAGGCCACCAGCGGACGGGCGGGTCGCGCGACCTGCCCGCACGCCGTCAACGTCCGGGCCGCTGCTCCTCCCCGCACGGCCCGGACGCCTCTTTCCCCCTTTATCCTGACGTAAGCGTCGCCGAGACTGGCGGACGCTTTCACGCGCCCAAAGTTTGGAGATTGCCATGTCGCTCGACGCCCTGCGCGAGACGCTGCCCGCCTACGCCAAGGACCTCAGCCTCAACCTGTCGAGCCTGGCCAACGAGACCCTACTCACCGACCAGCAGAAGTGGGGCGCGTTCGTCGCCTCGGCCCACGCAGTGGGCGTGCCGGCGGTGATCAAGGCGGTCGACGCGGCCGCCGCCGCGGCCGGCCTCTCGACTGAGGCCGCGACCGCCGCCAAGGCCGCCGCCGCGATCATGGGCATGAACAACGTCTACTACCGTTCGCTGCACCTGCTCACCAACCCCGAGTACAAGACCCTGCCGGCCAAGCTGCGCATGAACATCCTGGCCAATCCGGGCGTCGACAAGGTCGACTTCGAGCTGTGGTCGACCGCCGTCTCGGCCATCAACGGCTGCGGCATGTGCCTGGACGCCCACGAGTCCGAGCTGAAGAAGCACGGCATGCCGAACACCTCGATCCAGGCCGCCCTGCGCATCGGCGCGGTGGTCAACGCGGTCAGCCGCGTGGTCGCCGCCGAGGCCGCCTCGGCCGCCTGACGCGCGTCTCCAAGATCGACGGACGTCCTTCCGCCCGCCCGGCCCATAGCCAGGCGGGCGGAATCGTTTCCGAATGCCGCCTCCAGCCAGGAGGCCCGCGCCATGTCCGTGTCAGACCGTATCCGGGTGCGCGACGTGCGCCTGCTGTCCGACAACTGGTACGTGCTCAAGGCCACGACTTTCGACTGGCGCCGCGCCGACGGCAGCTGGCAGACCCAGAGCCGCGAGACCTACGACCGCGGCAACGGCGCGGCGCTGCTGCCCTACAACCTCGCCGCCCGCACCGTCGTCCTGACTCGGCAGTTCCGCTATCCGGCCTATGTGAACGGCCATGACGACCTCTTGATCGAGGCGGCCGCCGGCCTGCTCGACGACGCCTCGCCCGAGGAGCGCATCCGCGCCGAGGTCGAGGAGGAGACCGGCTACCGGCTGGGCGAGATCCACAAGATCTTCGAATGTTTCATGAGCCCGGGCTCGGTGACCGAGAAGCTGCACTTCTTCGTCGCCGAGTACGACGCCGGCATGCGGGTCGGCGACGGCGGCGGGCTGGAGCACGAAGGCGAGGAGATCGGCGTCCTCGAACTGCCGTTCGACGACGCCATGGCGATGATCGCCAGCGGTGAGATCGCCGACGCCAAGACCATCATGCTGCTGCAGCACGCGGCGCTGAACATCTTCCGGGCCTAGACCGCGAGCGCCCGCGCCAACCGCGTCACGCCAGGCGCCATCATCCGCTCTGGAAAGCCCGAGAAGCCCAGCATCAGCCCCTGGCGCGGCGGCGCCTGGCGATAGAGCCGGCTGATCGCCCGCACGCTGACCCCGCCGGCTGCGGCCGCCGCCTCGACCTCAAGGTCCGAGCCGCTCCCCTTCAGATAGGCGATCAGGGTCATTCCCTGGTCGGGGACGTCGACCTCCAGCAGGTGGCCGAGCTGGGCCTCCAGCGCGCCGGCCAGGGCGTCGCGCTGCGCCTTGTAGGCCAGTCGCCGGCGGCGGATATGGGCGGCGAAGTAGCCCTCGCGGAAGAAGTCCAGCACGATCGCCTGGGTCAGGGTCGGCGGCTGGCGATCCATCAGCTGGCGGGCGTTGGCCAGGGCGGCGGCCAGCGGCTTGGGGGCCACCATGTAGCCCATGCGTAGACCCGGAAAGAGCGCCTTGTTGAGGGTGCCGACATAGATCACCCGCTCGCCGCCATCGAGGCCCTGCAGCGACTCCAGCGGCGGGCCCGAATAGCGGAACTCCGAGGCGTAGTCGTCCTCGACGATCCAGGCGCCGGCCGCCCGCGCCCAGGCCAGCAGCTCCATTCGCCGGCCCATCGAGAGCGTCATGCCCAGCGGATACTGGTGCGAGGGGGTGACGAAGGCCACGCGCGCGTCCGGGGCCGCCTCGACCCCGGCGGCGACCACGATCCCGTGCCGGTCGACCGGCGCATGGAAGATGTCGGCCCCCATCGCCGCCAGCGCGTGGCGGGTGGCCGGATAGCCGGGATCCTCCATCCACACCCGATCGCCCTCCTTCAGCAGCACCCGGGCGGCGATGTCGACCGCGTGCTGTGCGCCGGCCGTTACGATCACCTGGTCTGGCTCGCAGATCACTCCGCGCGCGGCGCGCAGGTAGTCGCTGATCGCCGCCCGCAGCTCGCGGTCGCCACGCGGGTCCGAATAGCCGAAGTGGACAGGATCGAGGTGGCGCAGCGCCCGCCGTGTCGAGCGCGACCAGGCGTCCTGCGCGCGAGCGTCCAGCAGGGTGCGCCCGCTGGTGAACAGCCGCTGCTCGGCCTGCGGCGTCGGCAGCGCCGCCTCGTCCAGCTCGCGGACCCGCGGCGGCAGCAGCGCCGGCTCATGCGCGGCGGGCGCAGCCGGTTTCAGTTCGGCCACCCCGGAAAGGTCGCCCGAGACATAGGTGCCCGAACCTGGACGCCCGACCGCATAGCCCTCGGCCAGCAGCAGGTCGTAGGCGGCCACCACCGAGGCCCGCGCCACGCCCAGGCGGCGGGCGAAGTCGCGGCTCGACGGCAGCCGTTCGCCGGGCTTCAGCGCGCTCTGCACGATGGCTCCACGAACCTGGTCATAGATCTGGCGGATCACAGGCTCGCCGGCCTGCGGACCCCGCCACGGATAGATGTCGGCCCAGCTCATCAGCGCGCTCCGCCCGAAGTGGTCTGAATAAATAGCCGGCATTGGATCGCCACGACAGTCCGCCGTCGCGCTAGATCGAGAGCCGAGAGGAGAGCCGTCGCATGAGCAGCTTCATCCAGACCCCGCGCTCGCGGGCCCGCCGCAAGCCCGACCGCGCCGCCTATGACGAGGCGGCGGTGTTCGCCATTCTCGACGCTGGACTGCTCTGCCATGTCGGCTACGTGATCGACGGCCAGCCGTTCGTGACGCCGACCACCTACTGGCGCGAGGGCCGCAAGCTCTACTGGCACGGCTCGGCCGCCAGTCGGATGCTGAAGGCGCAGGCCGGGGGGCTGCCGGTCTGCGTCACGGTCAGCCAGGTCGACGGCCTGGTGCTGGCGCGCTCAGGCATCGCCCACTCGATGAACTACCGCTCGGTGATGGCCTTCGGCCGCGCGCGGCTGATCGAGGGCCTGGCCGCCCGGCGCGCGGCGATGGAGGCGTTCATCGACCGGCTCTATCCCGAACGCTCGGCCGAGCTGCGGCCGGCGACCGACAACGAGATCCTGCAGATCGGCCTGGTCGAGATGACCATCGAGGAAGCCAGCGCCAAGCAGCGCGACGGCGGCGTCAACCGCACGGCGGCCGACGAGGAGTGGAACGCCTGGAGCGGGGTGATCCCGGTCGAAACCCGGCTCGGCGCGCCGATGGCCGACGCCCAACAGAGCGCCGGCGCGCCGCTGTCGCCGAGCCTTGGCCTCTACGAACCGGGCGCGCGGCTCGACGACGTTCTGGCCAAGGCGGCGCGGGGATAGGTTCAAATTGCTCCCCCTCTGGGGGAGCTGTCAGCCACATGGCTGACTGAGGGGGCTTACGGAGTCAGCTGTCCCCCTCCGTCTCGGCGCTTCGCGGCGATCCACCTCCCCCAGCGGGGGAGGCATTAGTCACTGCGCTTTGCCGGTCTCGGCATACGCCTTCAGCCGCGCGACCTGCTCGCCGAGCACGCCGTCGACGGGGGCGGCCCAGGTCTGGGCCAACCCGCCCTTGGCGTAGCCGCCGACATCGTAGGTCAAGGTCAGCTGCGTCTTGTTCGGATCGCTGGTCTTGCCGAAGCCCAAGCCCAGATGCCCGCTCGCCCCGGTCGTCGCCAGGGGCCCCAGGGCGCCGGCCAGCCGCACGGCGTCGGACGCGGAATAGACCAGGGTCATGTGACGCACGAAGCCGTCGGGCAGCTTTTCGCAGAAGCAGCCCGACGCATCGATCGACAGGTTCTTGGCGTCGCCCGAATAGGTGTGGCTGCTGTTCCACCACTTGCCGATGTCCAGCGCCGCGGTCCGAACCTTGGCCGGCGGCGCGGCGATCTCGACGACGTGGCGCACTTGAAATCCAGCGGCCCCACTATCGGTGACCTCGGCGTGCGCAGCGCCAGCCATCGCGAGCGATATCGCGGCGGCAATGCCCAGCGTTTTCATGATCTTGGGCCTCCCTAAGCCTTTTCGAAGCTTAGCGGCCCTCCCCAGAAGGTCTCAACCAGCAAGTTCTGCGCGCCCGGCTCGCCGGTGGTGATGAACCGCCGCCCGGCGCTCTCGCCGGTGCGGTATTCCGGATGCTTGGCGATGTACGCCTCCAGCGCATCGGCGGTCGCCTGCGGCTGGTGGATCAGCGGGGTGCCGGGCTTCAGCGCAGCGCGGAAGATGTCGGCGATGATCTCGTAGTGGGTGCAGCCGAGGATCGCCCGGTCCGGGGCGCGGCCGACCCGTGTCGTCACCGCCGCGACGTGGGCCTCGACCGCCTGGGCCAGCTCCACCGCCCCGGCCCCGTTCTCGATCATCCGCGCCAGCTCGGGGCAGGGCTCGGCGAACACCGCCACGTCCTGGCGGCGCTTGTCGATCTCGATCTCGTAGACCCGCGAGCGGGCCGTAGCCGGGGTGCAGAACACCGCCAGGATGTCGAGCTTCTCGACCTTGTCGCCCCGGCGTTCGGCCTCGTGCTCCCAGGGCATGCCGGTGGCCGCCTCGATGGTCGGGACAATGATGCCCAGCACGTTGACCGGCCGCCCCAGCGCCTTGCGGTAGCCCGGCAGCCAGGTCTGCTGCAGCCGCCGCAGGGCGATCGCCGAGGCGGTGTTGCAGGCCAGCACCACCAGGTCGCAGCCGAGGTCGAACAACTGCTCGCAGCCGGCCCGGGTCAGGTCGACGATCTCCTCGCCGGTCCGCCCGCCGTACGGCGCGTTGGCCTGGTCGCCCAGATAGATGAAGTCGGCCTGAGGCAGCCGCTGCACGAGCGCGCGGTGCACGGAGAGCCCGCCCACGCCTGAATCGAAGACGCCAATGGCCATGCCCCTGGATGTAGCCGGGCCCGCGGCGGCCGTCCATGCAGCCGTTCGCCGAACTGCGGGATTTCAAATTGACAACCTTGTCAGGCTGACATATCTGTCAAATCAAGCGTTGCAGTGTGGTGTGTGAATCCAGCGGACGGCCCGAGACGCAGGCCGGCCGCACGTATTCCTTTTTCCCAGCGTCGCCCGCCAACCTGGACCCGAAGACCCAAGCAGCCATGGCCCTCCCCGCCCGCGCCCCCACCCCTCCCGAAGCTCCGTCGCCGACCTGGCAGATCGGGGTCGAGGTCGACCTCGCCACCGCGCTCGCCCTGTCGCGCGCGGCCACCCGCGCCCTGCTCGAGCTCTCCCCGCTCGCGCACCGCGAAATCACCGCCGCCCTGGAACACGAGATCGACGTGCTCGAACGCCAGAGCGACCCCCTGTCGCTCGCCGCCGCCAATGCGGTGCGCCAGTACCTGCCCGAGGCCGCCTGACTCCCCGGCGTCCCATGCGGGTCAATCTTGAGGCCCGGGCCGCGGCGGCCGAGCAACGCAAGGCGCACACGCGCGAGCGTCTGCTCGAGGCCGCCATCTCGGTCATCGGCGAGAAGGGCCCAGACGCCTGCTCGATCGAGGACTTCGTGGCCGCCGCCGACGTCTCCCGCGGGACGTTCTACAACTACTTCCCGACCGCCGAGGACCTGCTGCGGGCGGTGAGCCGCAAGATCATCGCGGCGCTGACCGAGGTGCTCGACGCCCGGCTGCCGGCCAGCATGTCGGTGTCGCTGCGGCTGGCCACCCGCCTGCACAGCTACATCCTGTCGGTCAGCCGCGACCCGGCCTGGGGCTGGATGACCGCCCGCCTGGACGCCTCGCGCCTTGAGCGGACCCCGGTGCTGGAGGCCAATCTCGACCTGATGTTCTACGAGGGCGTGTCGCGCGGCGAGTTCCGCGACATGGATCCGGCCGCCGTCCGCACCCTGGTGTTCGGCGCCAGCCGCATGGTCCAGCGCGACATCCTGATGGGCCTGTCCAGCCCCGAGCACGCGGTCCAGGTCGTCGCCCTGGTGCTCAACGCCTGCGGCCGGCCCTACGAGCTGGCGCTGGCCGTCAGCCGCGAAGGCGCCGCCGTCGCCCTGGAGATCCAGGCCGTCCTCGACGCGGCCTGACGTCACATTACGACCCTGTCATGTGACGTCGGTGCGGCTTGACCTTAAGGTCCGCGGCTCCCGATCAATTTCTCCTGGAGTCCTCATGCAACGGCGCACGTTCCTTGCCGCCTCCGGCGCGCTCGCCGCCGCCTCGGCCCTGCCCGCCGCCGCCTTCGCGCAGGGCGCCGCCGCGGCCAGCGCCCTGACCGCCGCATGGACCGGCCCGTTCGGCGGCGTTCCCGCCTTTGACAAGGTCGCCGTCGCCGATTTCCCGGCCGCCTACGACCTGGCCATGAAGACCGAGCGCAGCGAGATCAACGCCATCGCCGCCAATCCCGCGCCGGCCGATTTCGACAACACCATCGCGGCGCTGGAGCGGTCCGGCGACCTGATCAACCGGGTCGGCATGTTCGGCGGCGTCTGGTCCTCGACCCTCTCGACGCCGGAGCTGCGCGCCCAGGAGAAGGTGCTGAATCCGAAACTGTCGGCCCACAGCGACGAGACCTTGCAGAACGAGAAGCTCTTCGCGCGCATCGAGGCCGTCTACAACGACCGCGCCAAGCTGACCCCCGAGCAACAGCGCCTCGCCTGGGTCTACTGGAACCGCTTCGTGCGCGCCGGCGCCAAGCTCTCGCCCGCCGACAAGAAGCGTGTGGCGCAGATCAATCAGGAACTGGCGACGCTGTTCACCAGCTTCAGCCAGAACCTGCTCGCCGACGAGACCGACTACGTTCTCTACCTGCGCACCGAGAGCGAGCTGGGCGGCCTGCCCGACGACGTCCGCGCCGCCGCGGCCGCCGCCGCCGAGGAGCGCGGCAAGAAGGGCGAGTGGGCGATCCTCAACACCCGCTCGTCGATGGACCCGTTCCTGACCTATTCCAGCCGCCGCGACCTGCGCGAGAAGGTCTGGCGCACCTATTACAGCCGCGGCGACAACGGCGACGCCAAGGACAACAACGCCAACATCCAGAAGATCCTGAAGCTGCGCTTCGAGCGCGCCCAGCTGCTCGGCTACCAGACGCACGCCCACTGGCGGCTGGAGAACGCCATGGCCAAGACGCCGGAGGCGGCCATGGAGCTGATGACCCGCGTGTGGCCCTCGGCCATCGCTCGGGTCAAGGAAGAGGTCGCCGAGATGCAGGCGATCGCCGACAAGGAGCGCAAGGGCGTCAAGATCGAGCCCTGGGACTACCGCTACTACGCCGAGAAGGTCCGCGCCGCGCGCTACGACCTCGATATGAACGAGCTCAAGCCGTACATGCAGCTGGAGAAGCTGCGCGAGGGCATGTTCTGGGCGGCCGGCGAGGTCTACGGCTTCGAGTTTGTGCAGATCACCGACGTCCCCGTCGCCCACCCCGACATCCGCGTCTGGGAGGTCAAGAAGGCCGGCCAGCACATCGGCCTCTGGTACTTCGACCCCTATGCCCGGACCGGCAAGCGTTCGGGCGCCTGGATGAACGCCTATCGCCGCCAGGAGAAGTTCGACAAGCCGATCACGACGATCGTCTCGAACAACTCCAACTTCGTGAAGGGCGCGCCCGGCGAACCCGTCCTGATCTCCTGGGACGACGCCGAGACCATGTTCCACGAGTTCGGCCACGCCATTCACGGCCTGAACTCCGACGTGGACTACCCCTCGCTGTCGGGCACCGCGGTGCCGCGCGACTACGTCGAGTTTCCCAGCCAGATCAACGAGCACTGGCTGCCGACCAAGCAGGTGCTGTCCAAGTTCGCTTTGCACTACAAGACCGGCGCGCCGATCCCGCAGGCGCTGGTCGAGAAGCGCGAACGCGCCCAGACCTTCCGCCAGGGCTTTGACGTCACCGAGTACCTATCGTCGGCCCTGATCGACATGAAGCTGCACCTGGCCGGCGGCGCCGACATCGACCCCGACGCCTTCGAGCGCGACGAGCTGGCCAAGCTTGGCATGCCCAGCGAAGTGGTCATGCGCCACCGCACCCCGCAGTTCGGCCACGTCTTCGCGTCCGACGGCTACTCGGCCGGCTACTACAGCTATCTGTGGTCGGAGACCCTGGCCCTCGACGTCGTCGACGCGTTCAAGAGCTCGCCCGGCGGCATGTACGACAAGCCCATGGCCAAGAAGCTGCACGACAACGTCATGAGCGTCGGCAACTCGATCGATCCGGCGATCGCCTATCACACCCTGATGGGCCGCGACGTCGACGTGAAAGCCTACCTGCGCGACAAGGGCTTCCCGACCGCCTGACGGCGGCCGCAGGCCGCAGCTCGGTTTCGGCCGGGCTGCGGCGGCTCTGCTACTGGCCTTCTCTCGGCTTTTCCGCGGTCTTCACGGCGCAGCCCTTGTAGGTCGTGCCGCCCAGCGCGACCTCAGCGGCCAGCGGATAGGTGAGGTCCGACATGCCGTCCGAGCAGCCGGCTTGCTCGCGCAGCGTGATCTTGATCGGCCGCGGCCCCTCCGCATTCTCCCACACCACCTTGCCGTCCACGACGCTCGCGCCCTTGTTGGGGAAGGCGATATTGGATTCAGGGGTCGAGAATTCGATCTGACCCTCGCGAATCTTCACGCCCCAGAACGGCTCGGTCCCGTGCGCGTCCAGGTCGCCCTGGAATGCGGCCGGCAGCGCCGCGGCCGGAGCCGGAGCCGGAGCGGCGGGCGCCGGGGCGTCGGCCGGCGGCTGGGCCACCGACCCGTCGGGCGCCTGCGGCTGGCACGCGGCGAGCAGAAGCGCGGCGGCGGCGGTGGTCAGGAGAGCATGTCGCATACGGCGTCCTTTCGCATGGCGGCGGCCAGGGTAGACTCAACGCGCAATGAGTCGGGCGCTTTCCTTCTACGAATTTTTCGCCGGCGGCGGCATGGCCCGCCTCGGCCTGGGACCGGCGTGGACCTGCGCGTTCGCCAATGACTTCGATCCGTTGAAGGCGGCGACCTATCGCGCCAACTTCGAAGACGCCGAAGCGCACTTCCACCAGGGCGACGTCTGGGCGATCGATCCGGCCGCCCTGCCGCCGCACGCCGATCTCGCCTGGGCCTCCTCGCCCTGCCAGGACTTCAGCCTCGCCGGCGCCCGCGCCGGGCTGGCCGGCGGACGCTCCTCGGCCTTCTTCGGCTTCTGGCGGCTGGTGCAGGCGCTGGGCGATGCGGCTCCGCGCGCCGTGGTCATCGAGAACGTCAGCGGCCTGCTCACCTCGCACGGCGGCGAGGACTTCACCGCCCTCTGCCAGGCGCTGGCCGACCAGGGCTACGCCTTTGGGGCGCTGGAGATCGACGCCGCCCGCTTCACCCCGCAGTCGCGGCCGCGGGTGTTCGTCATCGCCACCCGCGAGCCGCCGGCCCCAGGCCTGGTCGGCGACAGCCCGTTTCACACCCGCGCGGTGCGCGAAGCCCACGCCCGGCTGCCCGAACACCTGGCCCGCCGCTGGATCTGGTGGCGCGGCGCCGCGCCGGCCGCCCGCAACACCGATCTCGCCGCCCTGCTGGAGCCCGACGACGCCGTCGCCTGGCACGGACCGGACAAGACTGGGCGGCTGCTGGCGCTGATGGCCCCGCAGCACCTGGCCAAGATCGAGGCCGCCCGCGCGTCCGGGGCCCGCCAGGTCGGCGCCGTCTTCCGGCGGATGCGGGTCGAGGACGGCCAGCGCGTGCAGCGCGCCGAGGTCCGCTTCGACGGCCTGGCCGGCTGCCTGCGCACCCCGCGTGGCGGCTCCTCGCGCCAGACCCTGGTGGTCGTCGAGCACGGCGAGGTCCGCAGCCGGCTGGTCTCGCCGCGCGAAGGCGCCCGGCTGATGGGCTTGCCCGACGGCTACGCCCTGCCCCGCGCCGCCACCGGCGCGCTGCACGTGGTCGGCGACGGCGTCGTGGTCCCGGTCGTGAGCTGGCTGGCCGAGCAGATTCTCGAACCGCTGCTCGACCGACGGGCGGCCGTCGCCGCCGAATAGCCAGGCTGGCCGACGAAACAGAAGAAGTGCGCTTCCAAATCTCTACTGGGCGCTTAGGTTGGCGGCACAGCTAAACCGACGAGAGAGCCATGGCCGACTCCACCTATGACGCAGCCCGCTACAAGCGTTCCGGCCGCGGCAAGATCTTCGACTCCGTCATCGACCTGATCGGCGACACGCCGCTGGTCCGCCTGCCGAACCTGACCAAGGCGCTGAAGCCCAAGGGCGAGGTCGTCGCCAAGCTGGAGTTCTTCAACCCGCTGGCCTCGGTCAAGGACCGCATCGGCGTGGCGATGATCGAGTGGCTCGAAGCCACCGGCAAGCTGAAGCCCGGCGGTTCGATCGTCGAGCCGACCAGCGGCAACACCGGCATCGCCCTGGCGTTCGTCGCCGCCTCCAAGGGCTATCCGATCACCCTGGTCATGCCCGAGAGCATGTCGATCGAGCGTCGCAAGATGCTGCTGATCCTCGGCGCCAAGCTCGAGCTGACCCCGGCCGAACGCGGCATGGCCGGCGCCGTCGCCCGCGCCAAGGAAATCGTCGAGGCCACGCCCGGCGCGGTGATGCCCCAGCAATTCGACAACGAGGCCAACCCGCTGATCCACCGGGTCTCGACCGCCGAGGAAATCTGGAACGACACCGACGGCAAGGTCGACGCGGTGATCTCCGGCGTCGGCACCGGCGGCACCATCACCGGCATCGGCCAGGTGCTGAAGGCCCGCAAGCCGTCCGTGAAAATGGTCGCGGTCGAGCCGGAGGCCTCGCCCGTGCTGTCCGGCGGCCAGCCCGCCCCGCACAAGATCCAGGGCATCGGCGCCGGCTTCGTGCCCGCGATCCTCGACCGCGGCGTGATCGACGAGATCATTCAAGTGTCGAACGACGACAGCTTCGCCATGGCCCGCCGCGTGGCCAAGGAAGAAGGCCTGCCGGTCGGCATCTCGTCCGGCGCGGCCCTGACCGCCGCCTTCGACCTGGCCTCCCGCGACGAATATGCGGGCAAGCTGATCGTCGCGATCATCCCCAGCTTCGCCGAGCGCTACCTCTCCACCGCCCTGTTCGAAGGGCTCTAAGCCCCTGAGGATCGCGGTCGTCGGATGCGGCGTCGCCGGCATGGCGGCGGCGCGCGCCCTGGCGCGCAAGGGTCACGCCGTCGTGCTGCTGGAAGCCTTCCAGCAGCCGCGCCCGCTCGGCTCGGGGCTGCTGCTGCAGCCCTCGGGCCTGGCCGCCCTGCGCCAGCTCGGTCTAGCCGAACAAGTCATTGCGCGCGGCGCGCGGGTCGAGCGGCTGGACGGCCGCGACCTGCGCGGCCGGCTGATCATGGACATGCGCTACGCCGACTGGCGGCCAGGCGCCTTCGGGGTCGGCGTGCATCGCGCCACCTTGTTCGACATTCTGCATGACGGCCTGGACGCCGGCGGCGTCGAGCTGCGCACCGGCGTCGACGTGGCGAGCATCGAGCACCACTCCCCCGCAGTCCTGATCGACACGGCCGGCCAGAGCCACGGCCCTTTCGACCTCGTGGTCGTCGCCGACGGCTCGGCCTCGCGGCTGCGCGGCCAGCTGCGGCCGCACGCCAAGGCCCCGCTCTATCCCTGGGGCGCGGTCTGGGCCAACGCCCGCGACGAGACCGGCGCCTTCGCCGGATCGCTGTCCCAGCGCTATGATCGCGCCTCGACCATGATGGGCGTGCTGCCGATCGGGCCCGGCCCGGACGGCGGCGACGCGCAACTGGTCAGCTTCTTCTGGTCCATGCCGGTGACTGCGATGGACAGGTTCCTCAGCGGCGATCTTGGCGACTGGCGCAAGCGGGCGAAGGCGATGTGGCCGCAGGCCGCGCCGATCATCGAGCAGTTCCAGACGCCCGAGCAGTTCACCCGCGCCAGCTATCGCGACGTGCAGGTCGGCCGCTGGTCGGACGGTCCCTTCGTGCTAATCGGCGACGCCGCCCACGGCACCAGCCCCCAGCTCGGCCAGGGCGCCAATATGGGCCTGATCGACGCCGTCGAGCTCGCCGAGCGGCTGGACGACGACGTCCCGCGCTCGGTCCGCGGCTTCCAGGCCTCGCGCCGCCGCCACGCCGGGCTCTACCAGTTCATGTCGCGCTGGCTGACGCCGATGTTCCAGTCGGGCGGCTGGCTCGGCCCCTTCGTCCGCGACGCTTTCTTCACGCCGATGTCCAAGGCGCCGGGCGGCCGCCAGATCGCCGCACGGGTGCTGACCGGAACCCTGCGCCTGGGCCGCACGCCCAAGGCTCTGCGCCCATGAGCGACGTCTTCACCCCCGAGAAGCGCTCGGCGGTGATGGCCCGGGTGAAGGGCAAGAACACCGCGCCGGAACTGAAGGTGCGCAAGGCGCTGACCGCGCTCGGCGCCCGCTATCGCCTGAACCGCAAGGACCTGCCCGGCTCGCCGGACATCGTCATGCCGGGCCGCCGGCTGGCGATCTTCGTGCACGGCTGCTTCTGGCATGGCCACGACTGCCCGCGCGGCTCGCGCGTGCCCAAGGCCAACCGCGAGTACTGGACCGCCAAGGTCGCTCGCAACGTCGCCCGCGACCAGCGCACCGCCGCCGAGCTGACGACCGCCGGCTGGCGGGTCGAAACCATCTGGGAATGCGACCTCAAGGACGCAGCGGCGCTGAGCGAACGCCTGCGCCGGCTGCTAGCGCCCTAGCCCCCTCACCCGACCTCTCCCCCAAGGGGGAGAGGAGAAGAGTTCTAGCCCTCTCCCTCTGGGAGAGGGTTGGGTGAGGGTCCCTTCAGATCACCGTCACGTGGGTCTTCACCGAATTGGCGATGAAGCACTCCTCGTGCGCCTCGTGGTGCAGATGGGCCAATTGCTCGGCGTCAGGCGCCGCGCCGTCCCACTCGATCTTCGGGGCCAGCGTGACCTTGGTCACCGCCATCTTGCCGGGCGCGATCTCCTCCATGATCCCGCTGGCGTGGTCGCGGTAAGACGTCACCACGAACCCGGCCAGCCGCGCCTTATGCAGGAAGGTCAGCATGTGGCAATTCGACAGCGCGGCGACGAACATCTCCTCGGGATCGACCGCCTCCGGCACCGCCCACTTGCCGACCACATGCGGCGAGGCCGAGGCCGGCACGATCAATCCGCCGTCAAAGCTGATCACATGGCCGCGGCTGTAGCGCCCCTTGGCGAAGTCCTCGCCCTCGCGCAGGCTCCAGGCGACGTCGGCCGTGTAGGCGGCCATCAGAACGCCTCCGCCGGCAGCGCCATCATCAGCTCCGAGCCGGTCTTCAGCTTGGTCAGGTGCGCGCCGGTCTCGGGCAGGATGCGCTCGACATAGTAACGGCCGACCACCAGCTTGTTGGCGTAGAACGGATCGGTCTCGCCCGCCGCGATCTTACCCTGCACGGTCTTGGCGATCTGCGCCCACATGTAGGCCAGCGCCGTCAGGCCGAAGAGGTGCATGTAGTCGGTCGAGGCGGCGCCGGCGTTGTCGGGGTTCATCAGCCCGTTCTGCATCAGCCACATGGTGGCGTCCTGCAGCTCGCCCTTGGCCTTGGCCAGGCCCTCGGTGAACGGGGCCAGCTCCTTGTCGCCGCCGTTGGCCTCCACGAAGGCGTCGATGTCGGCGAAGAAGCTCATCACCGCCCGGCCGCCCTGCGCCGCCAGCTTACGGCCGACCAGGTCCAGCGCCTGCACGCCGTTGGTGCCCTCGTAAATCAGGGCGATGCGCACGTCGCGCATGTACTGGCTGACCGGGAAGTGCTCGGTAAAGCCCGACCCGCCGTGCACCTGGACGGCGTTGGAACAGATCTGCAGCCCCTTGTCGGTCAGGAAGCCCTTCACCACCGGGGTCATCAGCGCCATGTAGTCGCCGGCCTTCTGGCGCACCGCCTCGTCCGGGCTGGAATGGGCCAGGTCGCCCTGCAGCGCGGTCCAGAACAGGAAGGCGCGGCCGCCCTCGATCAGCGCCTTGGAGTCCATCAGCATCCGCCGCACGTCCGGGTGGACGATGATCGGGTCGGCCGGACCGTCCGGGTTCTTCGGCCCGGTCAGCGAGCGCCCCTGCAGCCTTTCCTTGGCGAAGGTCGCGGCGGCCTGATAGGCGGCCTCGGCCTGGGCGATGCCCTGCAGGCCCACCCCGATCCGCGCCTCGTTCATCATCACGAACATCAGCGACAGGCCCTTGTTCTCCTCGCCGACCAGCCAGCCCACCGACTCCTCGTGCCGGATCACGCAGGTGGCGTTGCCGTGGATACCCATCTTCTCTTCGAGGCCGTCGCAATAGACGCTGTTGCGCGCGCCCGGCTTGCCGTCGGCGTCGGGGATGAACTTCGGCACGATGAACAGGCTGATCCCGCGCGTGCCCTCCGGCGCGCCCTCGATGCGGGCCAACACCAGGTGGACGATGTTCTCGGCCATGTCGTGCTCGCCGCCGGAGATCCAGATCTTCCCGCCCGTGATCTTGTAGGAGCCGTCGCCCTGCGGGACCGCCTTGGTGCGCAGCAGGCCAAGGTCCGTGCCGCAGTGCGGCTCGGTCAGGTTCATGGTCCCGCCCCACTGGCCGCTGGCCAGCTTCGGCAGATAGAGGTCTTTCTGCGCGTCCGACCCGCCGTTCAGGATCGCCGAATAGGCCCCGTGGGTCAGGCCCGGATACATCGAAAAGGCCATGTTGGCCGACGAGCTCATCTCCGAGAACGACAGGTTGACCACGTGCGGCAGGCCCTGGCCGCCATAGGCCGGTTCGGCCCCCAGCGCCGGCCAGCCGCCCTCGACCAGCTGGGCGTAGGCCTCCTTGAAGCCGGCCGGGGTCTTCACCGAATGGTCCGGGCTCCAGACACAGCCTTGCTTGTCGCCGACGGTGTTCAGCGGCGCCAGCACCTCGCCCGTAAAGCGTCCAGCCTCCTCGACGATCTGCGTGATCACGTCCATCGAGGCGTCGGCGAAGCCCGGCAGGTTCGCGTAGTTCTCGATCTGCAGCACATCGTGCAGCAGGAACAGGTGGTCGCGTACGGGGGGCTGATAGGGCATGTCCGCTCCAATGAGGTCGGTGACGGCGAAAGGGGCTCCCGACCGCGTCGAAAGCCCCGAAGGTTTATCGTGGTTGCATGATCACGGCGAACCGTGATCGGCGATTACTTGGCGTGTTCCAGGTCGCCCAGCCGTTCGCGCAGCACCTGATCGTAGTCGGCCGCCCGCGGCAGCAGGTCCGGGCGCGTGGCCTTCAGGTGCTCCTCGAGCGCGTCACAGCCTTTGCGCAGCTCGTCGATCGCCTGCTCGATGTCGTTGCGCTGGGCTTCCAGCTCGACGATCCGCTCGCGGAACTTGACCAGGGACTTGGCGTTCTGCGCCGCCCCGCCGTCGTTCAGTTCGTAGAGGTCGAGGATCTCGCCGATCTCGGAGAGCGCCAAGCCCACCCGCTTGCCGCGCAAGATCAGCTGCAGCCGGGCGCGGTCCTTGTAGGAATAGACCCGGTTCATGCCGTCCCGCGCCGGCGAGATCAGCCCCTTGTCCTCATAGAACCGCAGGGCGCGCGGGGTGCATTTGAACTCCAGGCACAGCTGCCTGATCGTGAAGGTGCGATTGGGCCGACGTAGATCAATGGCCATGCGGCGCCCTCCCTGGACGCATCGTTTCTATTGATTGACACCGTAAGACGGTGCTTCCGTTTACGTCAAGGTGATCAACGTTCACTCGGGTGTGAGGCGCGCCCTGGACCGCATCGATCGAACGACCCTAGGTTGGTCGCTCGAAAGGGGCGTTTTCATGGTTCGAACTGGCTTTCTGGCGGCCGCCTCAGCGGCGGTGTTGGCTGTCTGTCTGGGCGCCCCGGCCCTCGCCGCTCCCAACAAACCCGCCGCAGCCACCGCCGGCGCGGTCCGCCAGGACGGACTGCTGCCAGTCTATGTCGACAAGGCCCGCGGCCGCATCCTGCTGTCGCTGCCCGCCCCTGACGCGCAAGGGGTGAGCGGCCGCTTCCTCTATGTGAGCGCGCTCAAGACCGGTCTCGGCTCGGCCCCGGTGGGGCTCGACCGCGCCCGCATCGGCGACACCCAGGTGCTGGCCTTCCGCCGTATCGGCAGGAAGGTTGTGGCCGAGTTCGAAAACCATCGCTTCCGCGCCGCCGGCGCGCCGGAGGCCGAGCAGGCCGCCGCCCGCGAGGCGTTTTCCGTCTCCACCGTCTGGGCCGGCGAGGTCATCCAAACCACGCCCGACGGCCGTATCCTGGTCGACATCGGATCCTTCCTGACCCGCGACGGCATCGGCGTCGCCGACGCGCTGAAACAGGCCGGCGAGGCCGGCTACAAGCTGGTTCCCGATCTCTCGCTCGCCGACCCCGGCGCGGTGAAGGTGTTTCCCGAGAACCTCGAATTCGAGGCCCGCCAGACCTACGCCTCCGACACCCCGGGACCGGAGGTGCGCAACATCGCCCCCGACCCCAAGCTGATCACCTTCGAGGTCCGCCACAGCCTGGTGAAGCTGCCCGAGCCCGGCTACCAGCCGCGCGCCTTCGACCCGCGCACCGGCGGTTTCTCGACCATGGCGCTCGACTACGCCGCGCCGCTCGGCGAGGAGATCGTCCAGCGCTACGCCAACCGCTTCCGGCTGGAGAAGACGAACCCCGCCGCCGCCCGCTCGCCGGTCAAGAAGCCGATCGTCTTCTATGTCGACCGCGCGGCGCCCGAACCGATCCGCAGCGCCCTGGTCGACGGCGCGGCCTGGTGGAACCAGGCCTTCGACGCCGCCGGTTTCGTTGACGCCTTCCAGGTCAAGGTCCTGCCCGAAGGCGCCGACCCGCTCGACGTCCGCTACAACGTCATCAACTGGGTCGATCGCGCTACCCGCGGTTGGTCCTATGGCCAGGCTGTGGTCGATCCGCGCACCGGCGAGATCGTCAAGGGCTCGGTGCTGCTGGGCGCCCTTCGCGTGCGCCAGGACATGCTGATCTTCGAAGGCCTGGTCGGCGCGCATCACAACGGGACCGGCGGTCCCAACGACCCGATCGAAGTGTCGCTCGCCCGCCTGCGCCAGCTGTCGGCGCACGAGGTCGGCCACTCGATCGGCTTTGCGCACAACTTCGCCGGCTCGACCCAGGACCGCGCCAGCGTGATGGACTATCCGGCGCCGCGGGTGCTGCTGAAGGACGGCCGCATCGACCTCTCCGACGCCTACGGCGTGGACATCGGCGGCTGGGACAAGTTCACCGTGGACTGGCTCTATGGTTCCGACGGCGAGGCCGCCCAGCGCAAGGTCAAGGCCTCGGTCGACCAGGGCCAGCGCTACGTCACCGACGTCGACTCCCGCCCGCTCGGCGCCGCCCAGCCGTGGGGCAGCCTGTGGGACGACGGCCCCGATCCCGTGGCCGAACTGAACCGCATGATGGAGGTGCGCCGCGTGGCGCTCAGCCAATTCGGCCTCGGCGCGCTGAAACCCGGCGAGCCGGTCGCCAACCTCAAGCGCAAGTACGTCCCGATCTACCTGCTGCACCGCTACCAACTCGAGGCGGCCAGCAAGCTCGTCGGCGGGGTCGACTTCGCCTACGCGGTGATCGGCGACGGCCGCGAGACCTCGCCGCCGGTCCCGGCCGCCCAGCAGCGCGCGGCGCTCGCCGCCTTGATGGCCACCCTCGACCCGAAGGAGCTCGACACCCCCGAGACCCTGGCGGCGATGCTGTCCTCGGCCCAGTCGGGCGATCCGGACCGCCAGTACGTGATCGAGGTGTTCGCCACCGCCGGCGGCCCTGTGTTCGACCCGCTGGTCGCCGCCGAGGTCGCCGCCGGCCTGACCCTGGACAACCTGCTGGCGCCCGACCGCATGGCCCGGCTGGTCGACCAGCAGCGCCGCGATCCGGGGCAGCTCGGCGTCGGCGAAATGCTCGACCAGTTGATCGACACGGTGTTCGCGCCAGCCGCCGGACGCCTGGGCGAAGTCTCGCGGCGGGTGCAGACCCGGCTAGTGCTGAACCTCGCCAATGCGGCACGCGACCCCAAGGTCTCGCCGGCCGTCGGCGCGGAGATCAGCGCCCGGCTGAAAGCCTTGCCCGCCCGGCTCAAGGGCGGCGCGGACCCGGCCGACCGCGCCCACCGCCAGCGCCTGATCGCGCTGCTGGGCGACTCGGCCCTGCTGGCCGAACTCTCGGAACCGAAGCTGAAACCGCAAACCCCGCCCGGCATGCCGATCGGCGACGGCGATTACGGACGCTAATTCCTCCCCCTTTGGGGGAGGTGGCGCGCGGAGCGCGACGGAAGAGGACCGCTGAGCCAGCAGGCTCCCTCAGTCAGCCATGCGGCTGACAGCTCCCCCAGCGGGGGAGCAATCAACGGCGCCTCAAGCCGCCGCCAGTTCCCCGGCCAGCGCCTGCTCGATCAGAGCGATGGTCCGCTCCAGGCCGAAGATCGCGGCGAAGGAGCCGAACCGCGGCCCTTGGCTCTGGCCCAGCAGCACTTCGTACAGCGCCTGGAACCAGGCCCGCAGCGGCTCGAACCCGGCGGTCTTGCCGACCTCGAACACCTCGTTCTGGATCGTCTCGGCGTCGGCGTCGGCCGGCAACGCCTTGAAGCGGGCCAGCAGGTCCTCCATCGCCGCACGCTCCTTCTCGTCGGGCGCGCGGAACTTCTTCGAGGGCTTCACGAAGTCCTCGTAGTAGTTGATCGCGTAGCCGATCAGCCGGTCGAGCATCGGCTCGGTCTGCGCGGACGCGCCCGGCATGTAGCGGCTGACGAAGCCCCAGAGGATGTCCTTGGTCGAGGCGTCGGCCGCCGACACCAGGTTCAGCAGCAGCGAGAACGACAGCGGCGAGCCCTTCTCCGGCGGCGCCCCGCGGTGGACATGCCAGGCCGGGTTGTCGATCGCCGTGCCGTTCGAGGTCGCCCGCGCCTTGTTGAAGGCCTCGAGCTGCTGGAGATACTCGTCCGTCGCCTTCGGGATGACGTCGAAGTAGAGCCGCTTGGCCGACTTCGGCGACTGGTACATGTAGTAGGCGAGGCTCTCGGGCGCGCCGTAGCGCAGCCACTCCTCCATGGTCAGGCCGTTGCCCTTGGACTTGGAGATCTTCTGGTTGTTCTCGTCCATGAACAGCTCGAAGTGGAAGGCCTCGGGCGGCGTACCGCCCAGCACCTTCACCAGCTTGTTCGAGACCCGCACGGAATCGACCAGGTCCTTGCCCGAGGCTTCGAAGTCGACGCCCAGCGCGTACCAGCGCGCCGCCCAGTCGGGACGCCACTGCAGCTTCACATGGCCGCCAGTGACCGGGACCTCGGTCAGGGTTCCGTCCTCGTCGTTAAAGGTGATGGTGCCCTTCTCGACGTCGCGGCTCACCGTCGGGACCTGCAGCACTCGGCCCGACTTCGGGCTGACCGGCAAGAACGGCGAATAGGTGGCGCGGCGCTCTTCGCCGAGCGTCGGCAGCATCACGCCCTGAACGGCGTCGAACCGCGCCAGGATCTTCAGCAGCACCTCGTCGAACCGGCCCGACTTGTAGGTCTGCGTCGACGACATGAACTCGTAGTCGAACCCGAAGCCGTCGAGGAAGGCGCGCAGGCGGGCGTTGTTGTGGGCCGCGAAGCTCTCGTACTCGCCGAACGGGTCGCGCACGGCCGAGACCGGCTTGTCGCGATCCTCTTCCAGCATCTCGCGGTTCGGCACGTTGTCGGGGATCTTCCGCAGCCCGTCCATATCGTCGGAGAAGACAATCAGCTTGGTCGGAATGGCGTCCTCGGTCAGGGCGCGGAACGCGGTGCGCACCATGGTTGGCCGCGCGGCCTCGCCGAACGTGCCCATGTGCGGCAGGCCCGAGGCGCCGAACCCGCACTGGAACACCACCGGCTGGGCCAGCACCGGGAAGGTGCTCACCGCCTGGTCGGCCTTACCCTCGCCGATCAGGCTGGCGGCCAGGTCGCGCTCGGAGTCGGACAACCGAAGTTTGAGCGTCCGATCCAGCAGGATGCGGGCCTGTTCGAAGGGCCAGCTTTTCGCTTCGCGCGCCTGGGCAGAGAGGCCGCGCAGGGTGGGGTTCTGGATCGAGGTGTCGGACATCTGCGCGGCCTAACCCCAGTAGGCCCTCGCCTCAAGCAGACTTTTGCGCTCATCTTCGTCGCGGAGCTGTCACGGAACCGGCGCAAAAGCCCGGCCAGTCGCTCTTTCGGGGGAAGTTTCCATGCTCACGCGCCGCCTCGCGCTCGCCCTGGCCGCCGCGCTCACACTGGCCGGCTGCAGCCAGAAGGACGAGGCCAAGGCCCCTCCGCAGGTGATCAACTTCTCGATCATGTCGACCGAGGGCCGCCAGACCCAGATGGACGATTGGGGGCCGTTCCTGGCCGATATGGAGAAGTCGGTCGGCGTGCCGGTGAAGCCGTTCTTCGGCACCAACTACACTTCGCTGATCGAGGCGATGCGCTTCAAGCAGACCGATGTCGGCTGGTTCACCAATCACTCGGGCTTGGAGGCGGTGCGCCGCGCCAACGGCGAGGTCTTCGCCCGCACCGTCAAGCCAAACGGCCCCGACGGCTACCAGGCCGTGATTGTCGTCAAGAAGGGCTCGGGGATCACCCTCGACCGATTGCTCAAGTGCGACCACACGCTGAACTTTGGCATGGGCGACGCCAAGTCGACCTCCGGCACCCTCGCGCCGATGACCTATCTGTTCGCGCCCAAGGGCATCGACCCCAATGCCTGCTTCAAGACCGTCCGCTCGGCCAACCACGAGGCCAACCTGTTCTCGGTCGCCCAGGGCCTGCTCGACGCGGCGACCAACAACACCGCCTCGATGGAGCGCATGGAGATGCTGGACACCGACCTGGCCAAGAAGACCATGGCCAGCGTCGACGTGATCTGGACCTCGCCGACCATTCCCGAGGACCCGATGGTCCGCCGCAAGGACCTCGACGCAGGCCTGAAGGCCAAGATCGACGCCTTCATGTTCAGCTATGGGACCGGCGAAGGCCCGGAGGCCGAACGCCAGCGCAAGGTGCTCGAACGCATCCAGACCAGGCCGTTCAAGCGCGCCGACAATTCGCACCTGCTGCCGGTCCGCGAAATGGAGGCCGCCGGCCAGTTGATCGTCGCCAAGCGCAAGGGCGACGTCGCCGCGACCGCCGCCGCGCAGACCGAACTCGACAAGATCGCCGCCGAGAAGAAAACGCTGCCGCCGGCCGACGCGGGGAACTGAAGCGCCGCTTTCGCGTCCTCCCTACCTAGGCTGGTACGGAGGCGTCGATGAATCTGGTGGTCGCAAAGCGGGCCCTGGGCCTGTTCTCCCTGGCGGTCGGCGTGGCCGCGGTCGCCGCGCCGCGCCAAGTGACCCGGTTCCTCGGGCTCAAATTCGACGACCAGGCGATGAGCGCCTTCGGCGCGCGGGAGATCGCCTCGGGGGCCGGCTTGCTCTCGCCGGTGCCGCCTGGACCGTGGTTCTGGATGCGGGCCGGCGGCGACCTGATGGACCTCGCCGTGCTCGGCCGCGCCATCGGCCGCGACAACCCCCGCCGCAAGATCGCCTACGCCGCCTTCGGCGCAGTCGCCGCCGTGGCGGTGATCGACCTGGCCATCGCCATCCACACCGCCCGCAACCGCCGCGACGATCGCGAGGCGGCGGCCTAGTCAAATTCAGGTCCTCCCCTCTTGGGGGAGGTGGATCGATGCGCAGCATCGAGACGGTGGGGGACTGCTCTAAGACAGCTGAGTCAAAGTCCCCCTCAGTCAGCCATTCGGCTGACTGCACCCCCAGCGGGAGAGCATCTAGACCTAAGGAAAGCTCAGAACCCTCCCTCGCCCCCTTGGGGGAGAGGGCTGGGGTGAGGGGGACTGCTGACTCAGCAAAGCGCCGCTCCGCGCCGCAAGACCCCTCACCTAACCTCTCCCCTCAAGCGGGGAGAGGAACTGGTCGTGCAGCCGACGGGACATCAGCTCTCATGGCAGCAGCATCAAAGTCCCTCTCAGTCAGCTGCGCTGACAGCTCCCCCAGAAGGGGAGCATCCGAGAAAGGCTTAGCTGCCGCTCAGCAGGAAATGCCCGCGCAGAGCGGCGGCGGGCTTGTCGCGCGCCTCCTGCCAAGCCTCGACATGGACGTTGGCGATCTGGCGGCCGACCTTCCGCACATCGGCGCGGGCGTACATGGTCATCGCCTTGCCGGGCCGCAGGTACTCGATGGTGATGTCGATGGTCTTGTGGACCTTGGCGCTGGGCGCGATCACCGACAGCTGGGCCAAGGCGGTCATTTCCATGAACGCCCCGATCACTCCGCCGTGCAGGGCCGGCAGCACCATGTTGCCGATCAGGTGCGGCGCGAACGGCAAGATGGCGGTCATCTCGTCGCCGGCCAGCTCGGCGCGCATGCCGAGAAACCGGACGTACGGCACCCGGCCAAGGAACTGTTCGAGCCGTTGGGCGGCGGCCTGCTGGGTCATGGCGCGGCCCGCTTTAGGATGAAGGCGGCCTGGGCCGTGGCGATCGGATCTTCCGGATCGGCGTCGAAGGCGTGGGCGCGCACGAAGGCGATATTGCGGGTCAGCTTGTAGCAGTGGGCGTTGGCGGTGACGTCGGCGCGCGGGGCGGCCGGGCGCATGTAGTCGATGCGCAGGTCCAGGGTCGCCGTGGAAAGAAAGCCGCCTTCCAGCGATCGCGAGGTCACGGCCAGGCCGCAGACATGATCGAGAAGCGCGGTGATCACCCCTCCCGCGATGACGCCGGTGTCGGGATCGCCGACCAGCTCTTCGCGCCAGGGAGTGAAGATGGAGCCTCGCGAAGGCTCAACGGAAATCAGCTTAAAGCCGAGGGCGGAGGCCTGCGGCACGGTCTCAACCATGTGCCGGGCCGCATCGCGAAGGGCCTCCGGGGTAATCGTCATCCCCGTTCTTTGAGGCGCCTCCGCCTATCGGTCAATGTGACGGCAGGTCAACTTTGCACCTGCCCTTAAGCGACGCCGGCGGCCTTGGTCAGGATCGCGACGGCGATGGCCATCAGCGGGGTGGCGGCGAGAACGAGGTTGGCGAAGCCGTTGAAAGCGGTGGAGTTGCGCATGGTGTTGTCCCTCTGGTCTGGTGTGGTCCGCGATGTCCGCGTCCCGATGACAGAGGTATACGAAACGACTTCGACGAATACTCGTTAAGTCTTGGTCATGACGCCGATTTCACAATATGAATACTGTGTAATGTTCCCAAGCACCGCCGCCTCCCTATATCCCCAGGCATGATCCGGCCCGAAGCCCTGCTGTGTCCCAGGCCCGAGGGGCTCTACTGCGCGCCCGGCGACTTCTTCGTCGATCCGGTGCGGCCTGTGACCCGCGCGGTCGTGACCCACGGCCACGCCGACCACGCCCGCGCCGGCCATGGCACAGTAATCGCCACCCCGCAGACCCTGGCGATCATGGCCGAACGCTACGGCGCCGACTTCGCCGGCTCGGTCCAGCCGGTCCCCTATGGACAGAGCGTCGGCCGCGACGGCGTCGACGTGACCCTGGTTCCGGCCGGCCACGTGCTGGGCTCGGCCCAGGCGGTCGTTGCCTGGAAGGGCCTGACCATGGTGGTGTCCGGCGACTACAAGCGCCGCCGCGATCCGACCTGCCCGCCCTTCGAGCCGGTCCCCTGCGACGTGTTCATCTCGGAGGCAACCTTCGGCCTGCCGGTGTTCCGACACCCCGACGACGGCCACGAGATCGCCAAGCTGCTGCGCTCGGTGCAGCAGTTCCCCGAGCGATCGCACCTGGTCGGGGCCTACGCGCTGGGCAAGGCCCAGCGGATCATCGCCCTGCTGCGCGAGGCCGGCTGGGACCGAACCATCTATGTCCACGGCGCGCTCGACCGGCTGAACCATCTTTATGAGAAGCACGGTGTGGCGCTCGGCCCGCTGGCCCCGGCCACCTCGACGACGAAGCAGGATTTCGCCGGCCAGATCATCATCGCCCCGCCCGGCGCCCTGGCCGACCGCTGGTCGCGCCGCTTCCCCGACCCAGTCTTGGCCTTCGCCTCGGGCTGGATGCAGGTGCGGGCCCGCGCCCGCCAGCGCGGGGTCGAGCTGCCGCTGGTGATCTCGGACCACGCCGACTGGGACGAACTGACCGCCACCGTCGACGAGCTGCGCCCCGGCGAGCTCTGGATCACCCACGGCCGCGAGGAAGCGCTGCTGCGCTGGGCGCAACTGCACGACATCAAGGCCCGCGCCCTGGCCCTGGTCGGCTACGAGGACGAGACCGAGGACTGATGCGCGCCTTCGCCGAGCTCCTCGACCGCCTGTCGCTGACCGCCTCGCGGAACGCCAAGCTCGTCCTGCTGCGCGACCACTTCGCCAACGCGCCCGATCCCGACCGGGGGTGGGCGCTGGCGGCCCTGACCGGCGACCTCGTCTTCGACGCCGCCAAGCCGGCCTTCATCCGCAAGGCGGTCGAGGCGCGGATGGACCCGGTGCTGTTCGGCTGGTCCTACGACTATGTCGGCGACCTGGCCGAGACCGTCGCCCTGGTCTGGCCGGCCCGCCCCGGCGCCAACCGCGAGCCGGAGCTGTCGGAGGTCGTCGACGCCCTGCGCGGCGCCAGCCGCGCCGAGGTCCAGCGGCTGATCGAGGGCTGGCTCGACGCCCTCGACGCCACCGGCCGCTGGGCGCTGCTCAAGCTGATGACCGGCGGCTTGCGGATCGGCGTCTCCGCGCGCCTCGCCAAGACCGCCGTCGCCGCCGTCGGACCGGTCGAGGTCTCGGAAGTAGAGGAGGTCTGGCACGCGCTCGCCCCGCCCTACGACGACCTGTTCGCCTGGCTCGAAGGTCGCTCGGCGCGGCCGACCGCCGACGCCCCCGGACGCTTCCGGCCGGTGATGCTGGCCCAGGCGATCGACGAGGCGGTCGACTTCGGCAAGCTCGACCCGGCCGACTACGCCGCCGAATGGAAGTGGGACGGCATCCGCGTCCAGGCGGTCAGCGAGGGCGGCGTGCGCCGGCTCTACACCCGCACCGGCGACGACATCTCGCGCACCTTTCCGGACGTGATCGAGGCGCTGGACTTTGACGGCGCGCTCGACGGCGAATTGCTGGTGCTGCGCGAGGACGGCATGGCCAGCTTCGCCGACCTGCAGCAGCGGCTGAACCGCAAGAGCGTCACCGACAAGATGCTGGCCGACTTCCCGGCCGGGATCCGCGCCTACGACCTGCTGTCCGACGGCGGGCAGGACACCCGCGCCCTGCCCTTCGCCCAGCGCCGCGGGCGGCTGGAAGCCTTCGTCGGGGCCTTGAAGACCAGCCGCATCGACCTCTCGCCGATCCAGCCGTTCGCGACCTGGGAGGAGCTTGCCGCCCAGCGTCGCCAGCCGCCGCCCGGCGACCCGGCCCTGGCCGAGGGGCTGATGCTCAAACGCTGGGACAGCGTCTACGAGGCCGGCCGCCCGAAGGGCCCGTGGTTCAAGTGGAAGCGCGACCCGTTCCTGATCGACGCCGTGCTGATGTACGCCCAGCGCGGCCACGGCAAGCGCTCGAGCTTCTACTCGGACTACACCTTTGGGGTCTGGAGCGAGGCGGTCGACGGCTCGCGGGTGCTGACCCCGGTCGGCAAGGCCTATTTCGGCTTCACCGACGAGGAGCTGAAGGAGATCGACAAGTACGTCCGCGATCACACGGTCGACCGCTACGGACCGGTCCGCGCCGTCCGCGCCGACGTCCGCCAGGGCCTGGTCTTCGAAGTCGCCTTCGAGGGCCTGCAGCGCTCGACCCGCCACAAGTCCGGCGTCGCCATGCGCTTTCCCCGCATCAGCCGCATCCGCTGGGACAAACCGGCCGGCGAGGCCGACGAACTGGCCACCCTGGAGCGAATGCTGGCGCAGATGGAGGGGCGGTAAGGCCCGCCGCAGACTTCACTCCCTCGCCCCCTTTGGGGGAGAGGGGCGGGGTGAGGGGGCTGCTGACTCAGCCATGCGGCGCTCCGCGCCGCCGCCCCTCACCTAACCTCTCCCCGCGGGCGGGGAGAGGAACAGTCCGTAGAGGACGCCAGATCTTTATCAAGCGGCCCGGCCGCGCAGCTACCGCGCGAAACGCTTAAAGAAGCTGTCGTCCTTCCACTTCGGCGTCGCCGGCGCATTGGCGATGTCGGTGATCAGCTGGCCGAGGAAAGCGTCGAACTTCACCGCCTCGGCCTTCTCGACCGGCTGGGCCAAGTCGTCGGCCAGGGCGTGATAGCGCTCGGCCCGCCAGGTCTTCTCGATCGCCGCCCGGTCGGTGTCCGCCTTGAACCCGAACTTGAACGACAGCGCCGGGATGCCGGCGCGAATGAAGCTGTACTGGTCAGAGCGGATGAACGAGTTGCGGTCCGGATAGGGGTCGGCGACCACCTCCAGGTTGGCCGCCTTGGCCGCCGCCTTGGCGGTGTCGCCCATGGTGCTCTCGTCGATACCGTAGATGAGCACCGAGTCGAATTTCCAGAGCGGCAGCGCCATGTCCATGTTGAGGTTCGCGACCACCGAGGCCGGCGGCACGCTGGGTTTGCCGGCGAAGTACTTCGAGCCCAGCAGCCCCTTCTCCTCGCCGGTCACCAGCACGAACAGCACCGATCGCTTCGGCTTCACCTTCGCCGCCGCCATCTCGCGCGCGATCTCCAGCACCGAGGCGACGCCGGCGGCGTTGTCCATGGCCCCGGCGTAGTAGGGCGCGCCCACGCCCGAGGTGTTGGGGCCCAGGTGATCGAGGTGGGCGGTGACCACCACGTGTTCGGCCTTCAGCTTCGGATCGCTGCCCGGCAGCTTGGCCACGACATTGGCCGAGGCCACCTGACCGACTTCTGTGGCGACCTGCGCCTTCAGGTCCATGTTCAGCGCAAAGCCCTTGATCGGCTTGGCCGCGTCGGCCAGCGCCAGCACGTCGGCGAAGGTATGCCCGGACTTGGCGAACAGCTTCTCGGCCTCGGCGGGGTTGAAGCTGGCGGAGAACGCCTCGCCGGACAGCTCGCGCAGGTCCTCGTCGGCCGGGTACATGCCCGGCTGACCGGCGCTGGCCATCTGGCGCGCCCACGGCACGTCCATCGACTTGGGCGTCGGCAGCGCGATCAGTCCGACCGCGCCGGCCGCGCGGGCCGCGCGCCAAGTTTCCGACCCGCGCGAGTGCGCCTTCAGCGCCGCCGAGATGTCGCCCGGCCCGCCGTTCACATAGACCGCGATCTTGCCCTTCAGGTCCTGGCCCGCGAAGTCGTCGTAGCCGACCTCCGGCAGGTGCAGGCCGTAGCCGATGAACACCAGCGGCGCCTGGATCGCCTTGGGCTGCGGCAGCCGCGCGCCCAGCAGCAGGTCCGGACCGACCCGCAGCGGTTGCTCCTGACCGTCGACGACCAGCGCCGCGCTGGAGCCCTCGGTCAGCACCCGCTGCACGGTGAACTTCATCGGCTGCAGGTAGCCGTCGGTCCCGGCCGGCTTCAGCCCGAACGCCTTGAACTGCCCGGCGGCGTAGGCGGCGGCCTTGTCATAGCCAGGCGTCCCGGTCAGCCGGCCCTCGAACTGCGGCCCGGCCAGGGTCTCGACGTGCGACCACCAGCGGGCGCCGTCGGCGTCGGCCGCCGCGGCAGGGAGGGCGCTGAGCGCAGCGATCACGAGGGCAAGGGGAAGGCGCATCGAACTTGGGCCGCTCCGGCTGATGAGGGGGGAAGGCTCGACCATTCGCTGATCCGGCCTGCTGCGGCAAGGCGCCGACCGACAAGACCCGCCCCCGCCGGGGAGGTAGATCGACGCACAGCGCGCGACGGGGCACAGCCGGCTCCCTCGCCCCCTTGGGGGAGAGGGTTGGGGTGAGGGGGACCGCTGACTCAGCAGAGCGCCGCTCCGCGCCGCAAGACCCCTCACCTAACCTCGCCCCTCAAGCGGGGAGAGGGACGTCCCAGGAGCACCCGAAAGCGACTTTCACCCCCTGGGCGGTTGCGCCCGCCGCCCCAACCCGCATAACTCCCCGGCAAAGCGTGAAACAGGGAGTGCGCGGCGTGAGTGAAGGCGAAGTCTTTCCGGTTCCGAAGGCCTGGGCCGAGCGGACGCACATGGACGCAGCCGGCTACGAGGCCGCGGTGGCGCAGGTCGAGGCCGATCCGATCGGCTACTGGACCAAGGTCGCCGGGCGCCTGGACTGGAGCAAGCCGTTCACCCAGGTGAAGGACGTCTCCTTCGCCAAGGACGACTTCCGCATCCGCTGGTACGCCGACGGCGAGTTGAACGTCTCGGTCAACTGCCTCGACCGCCACATTCCTGAACGCGGCGACCAGAAGGCGATCATCTGGGAAGCCGACGACGGCGAATGGACCGTCCTGACCTACCGCGAGCTGCTCGCCGAGGTCTGCCGGATGGCCAACGTGCTCAAGGCCAAGGGCGTCAAGAAGGGCGACCGCGTCACCATCTACCTGCCGATGATCCCGCAGGCCGCCGTCGCCATGCTGGCCTGCGCCCGCATCGGCGCGGTGCACTCGGTGATCTTCGGCGGCTTCTCGCCGGACTCTATCGCCGGCCGGATCCAGGACTGCGACAGCCGCATCGTCATCACCGCCGACGAAGGCCTGCGCGGCGGCAAGACCGTGCCGCTCAAGCGCAACGTCGACGAGGCCCTGCTCTCCTGCCCGCAGGTCAAGGACGTCATCGTCGTGCGCCGCACCGGCGGCGACGTGCCGATGACCGACGGCCGCGACGCCTATTTCGGCGACCTCAAGAAGGACGTCGCCGACACCTGCGAGCCCGAACCGATGAACGCGGAAGACCCGCTGTTCATCCTCTACACCTCCGGCTCGACGGGTAAGCCCAAGGGCGTGCTGCACACCACCGGCGGCTATCTGACCTGGGCGGCCCACACCCACGAGCTGGTGTTCGACTATCGCCCCGGCGAAGTGTTCTGGTGCACGGCCGACGTGGGCTGGGTCACCGGCCACAGCTACGTCGTCTACGGTCCGCTGGCCAACGCCGCGACCAGCCTGATGTTCGAAGGCGTTCCGAACTACCCAACCAACTCCCGCTTCTGGGAGGTGATCGACAAGCACCAGGTCGAGATCTTCTACACCGCCCCCACCGCCATCCGCGCCCTGATGCGCGACGGCGACGAGCCGGTGACCAAGACCTCGCGCAAGTCGCTGCGCCTGCTGGGCACGGTCGGTGAGCCGATCAATCCGGAAGCCTGGCTCTGGTATCACCGGGTGGTCGGCGAGGGCCGCTGCCCGATCGTCGACACCTACTGGCAGACCGAGACCGGCGCCTGCCTGGCCTCGCCGCTGCCCGGCGCCCACGCGGCCAAGCCCGGCTCCTGCGCCAAGCCGCTGCCGGGCGTGAAGTTCCAGCTGGTCGACGCCGAAGGCGCGGTGCTCGAGGGCGCGACCTCCGGCAACCTCTGCATCACTGACAGCTGGCCGGGACAGATGCGCACGGTCTATGGCGACCACCAGCGCTTCATCGACACCTACTTCTCGACCTATCCGGGCAAGTACTTCACCGGCGACGGCTGCCGCCGCGACGAGGACGGCTACTACTGGATCACCGGCCGGGTCGACGACGTGATCAATGTCTCGGGCCACCGCCTGGGCACCGCCGAGATCGAGAGCGCCCTGGTCGGCAACGAGCACGTGGCCGAGGCCGCGGTCGTCGGCTACCCGCACGACGTCAAGGGCCAAGGGGTCTACTGCTTCGTGACCCTGAAGGCCGACACCGTGCCCTCCGACATCCTGCAGGCCGAGCTCAAGGGCTGGGTCCGCCGCGAGATCGGTCCGTTCGCCGCGCCGGACGTCGTGCAGTTCGCGCCGGGCCTGCCCAAGACCCGCTCGGGCAAGATCATGCGCCGTATCCTGCGCAAGATCGCCGAAAACGACCTCGGCAACCTCGGCGACACCACCACCCTGGCCGATCCGGCCGTCGTCGACGATCTGGTCAAGAACCGTCACGGCTCCTGAGGCGTTACCCCCTCACGGGGAGAAGCTGCGCTGTGAGGGAACGCCATGCGGGCGGCCGCCGCCCTTGTCGCCGCCCTGGTCCTTTGCGGACCGGGGGCGGCACGGGCTGACAGCAGTCCGGGCCACGACGGCATCCGCGTGGAGGTCGTCGCCGATCCCGGCGGCGCCTCCGGGCTGATCCGCGGCAGCGTCGACATCGACGCCCCGCCGGAAGCGGTCTGGACGGTCGTCGTCGACTGCGACCTCGCCCCACGCATGGTCCGACGGCTCAAAAGCTGCCGCATCCTCGAGCGCGACCCCGCCGGCCGCTGGGACGTGCGCGAGCATGTCAGCCGCGCCGGAATCCTGCCGCCGGTGCGCAGCGTCTTCCGCTCCGACTACGACCCGCCGCGCCGCATCCGTTTCTACCGCGAGGGCGGTCAACTGCAGGTGCTCAACGGGGAATGGCGGCTGATCCCGCTCGACGGCGGCGCCCGCACCCGCGTGCTCTACGAGAGCCGCGCCTCGACCCCCTTCGCCATCCCCGCCCCCATCGCCCGCATGGCCCTGCGCCGCGACATCCCCGACGCCCTCGCCGCGCTGCGCCGCGAGGTGATGGCGCGCAAGTGACCAATTCCGCCACCCTGGGGGAGGTGGATCGATGCGCAGCATCGAGACGGAGGGGGACTGCTGACTCAGCAAACCCCCTCAGTCAGCCATGCGGCTGACAGCTCCCCCAGCGGGGGAGCAACTGAGGGTTTCCGGGATGACATCTGGAGACTAAATCCACCCCCATGTCCTTCGACCTGCCGCCCCAGCTCCGCCTCGCCGCCGACCGCCTGATGGAAGGCGTCTCGCGCAAGGACATGGCCCAACGCGCCGGCGCGATCTCCGCCCGCTACCGCGCCGGCGGCGGCTCGGCGGCCGTGGTCGCCAGCCAGGCCGACGCCACCGCCTATGTGCTGACCCGGCTACCGGCCACCTATGCGGCTTGCGGCCGGGTGTTCGAGGAGCTGAGCCTGCGCGCGCCTGACTTCTCCCCGAACACCCTGCTGGACGCGGGCGCGGGACCCGGCGGGGCCGGCTGGGCGGCGCTGGAAACCTGGCCGCAGATCGCTACGGCCGCCCTGCTCGACTCCAACCGCGCCTTTCTCGACATCGCCGCGAACCTCGCCGCCGACGCTCCCGCGCCGCTGCGGGACGCCGAGCGCATCCGCGCCGACCTCACCGCCCCCGGCGACTGGCCGAGCGCCGACCTCGTCGTCGCCAGCTACGCCTTGGCCGAAATCCCCGAAGCCAAACAGGCCGCGACCATCGCCGCTCTGTGGACCTCGACCCTCGGCGTGCTGGCCCTCGTCGAACCCGGCACCCCCGCCGGCTGGCAGCGCATCCTTACGGCCCGCGCCACCCTGATCGAGGCCGGCGCGGCGATCCTGGCCCCCTGCCCGCACCAGGCGCCCTGCCCGCTGACCGCCCCCGACTGGTGCCACTTCAGCCACCGCCTGGCTCGCTCGCGCGACCACCGGCTGGCCAAGGGCGCCGAGACTCCGTTCGAGGACGAGAAATTCATCTACCTGCTGGCCGCCCGCCCCGGCGTCGCGGCCGAAGCGCCGAGCGCCCGCGTGCTGGCCCCGCCGCGCGCCGGCAAGCCCGGCATCGAACTCAAGCTCTGCACGCCGCAGGGAACCGCCGAGCCGCGCTTCGCCGCCAAGCGCGACAAGGCCGCCTATTCCGTCGCCCGGCGGCTCGACTGGGGCGACGCGCTGCCCGCCGACTGATCTCGAACATTCGTTTGAAAGCCCTGGCCTTACGGCGTTCGGCAGGCGACAACTTCCCTTCGGCCCATCCGCATTCAGGGCCGGCGCATTTCAAAGACAAAGGGAGGCCATATGCCCAAGAGCCGTGAAATCCACCTCGTCGCCCGTCCGAACGGCATGCCCGCCCAGGGCGACTTCGCCCTGATCGAGACGCAAGTTCCCGACGCCGCCGACGGCGAGGTGCTGGTCGAGAACCTCTACATGTCGGTCGACCCGGCCATGCGTCCGCGCCTGACCGCCGGCCAGGACCTGAACGTCGCCATGATGGGCGGGGCGCTGGGCCGCGTCGTGCAGTCCAAGAACCCGGACTTCGCGGTCGGCGAGCTGGTCTCCAACCGCAACGGCTTCCGTGAGTTCTTCACCTCCGACGGCAAGGGCCTGACCAAGCTCGCCGCCGATCCCGACCTGTCGGTGACCACCTACATGCACGCCATGGGCATGACCGGCTTCACCGCCTATGGCGGCCTGCTGCACATCGGCGCCCTGAAGGACGGCGAGCAGGTGTTCGTCTCCACCGCCGCTGGCGCGGTCGGCTCGGTCGCCGCCCAGATCGCCAAGATCAAGGGCTGCTACGTGGTCGGCTCGACCGGCGCCGCCGACAAGGCCGCCTGGCTGAAGGACGAGGTCGGCCTCGACGCGGTGATCAACTACAAGGAAACTCCGATCCGCAAGGCGCTCGAAGACGCCACGCCCAAGGGCATCGACGTCTATTTCGACAACGTCGGCGGCGACCACCTGGAAGCGGCCCTGCGCCGGATCAACACGCTCGGCCGGATCCCGGTCTGCGGCTTCATCTCCGGCTACAATTCGGGCCACTCCAGCGTCTCGAACCTGTCGAACATCATCTATGCGCGGGTGATGCTGCGCGGCTTCGTCGGCACCGACTTCATGCACGTCTACGGCGACTTCCAGCGCGACATGGCCGGCTGGCTCAAGGAGGGCAAGGTCAAGTACCAGGAGACCATCCTCGACGGCATCGCCAACGCCCCCAGCGCGCTGATCGGCCTGATGGAAGGCAAGAACTCCGGCAAGATGCTGGTCAAGCTGGCGGCGTAGCGCTGCTCCAGTTCCTCCCCCGCTGGGGGAGGTGGATCGGCGCAAAGCGCCGAGACGGAGGGGGCCTGCTGACTCCGCAGTCCCCCTCAGTCAGCCATTCGGCTGACAGCTCCCCCAGAGGGGGCGCAACCTATACACATGACAAACCTGTAAGCTTCCCGCCGCTTCCCATGTCCGGGGCGAGTGCTAGGTTCGGCGCTCGCCAACCGGGAAGTCCGTATGCTTCGTCACGCCGCCGCGCTCGCGTTCACGCTCTGCCTGGGCCTCGCCCTTCCCGCCCATGCGGCCGACACCGTCCCACCCATCGCCTACAAGGAACGCACGCTTGCCAACGGCATGAAGGTGTTCTCCTCGATCGACCGCACCACGCCCAACGTGACCGTCCAGGTCTGGTACGGCGTCGGCTCGAAGGACGATCCCGAAGGCCGTTCCGGCTTCGCGCACCTGTTCGAGCACATGATGTTCAAGGCCACGCGCGACATGCCGTCGGAAACCATCGACCGCATGACCGAGGACGTCGGCGGCTTCAACAACGCCTCCACCTACGACGACTTCACCAACTACTACGAGGTCGTGCCGGCCAATCACCTGCAGCGGCTCTTGTGGGTCGAAGCCCAGCGCCTCGGCTCGCTGGTCGTCGACGAGGCGACCTTCAAGTCTGAGCGCGACGTCGTGAAGGAGGAGCTGCGCCAGTCGGTGCTGAGCCAGCCCTACGGCCGCCTGTTCTATCTCTACCTGCCCCAGGCCAGCTACCAGACGCACCCCTACAAGCGCCCGGGCATCGGCTCGATCGAGGAGCTCGACGCCGCCACCATCGACGACGTGCGCGCCTTCCACGCCGCCTACTACCGCCCTGACAACGCCGCCCTGGTCGTGGTCGGCAACTTCGACCAGGCCGAGCTCGACGCCTGGGTCGACAAGTACTTCGGGGCCTTGAAGACCCCGGCCGCCCCGATCAAGCGCGTCACCGCCGTCGAGCCGCCGCGCACCGCCCCCGGCGTCTTCAAGGGCTACGGCCCCAACGTGCCGCTGCCGGCGATCCTGATGACCTGGCATGCGCCCGACGCCGCCAGCCCCGACGCCCCGGCGCTCAGCGTGCTCGACGCCATCCTCTCCAGCGGCAAGTCCTCGCGGCTCTACAACAGCCTGGTCTACGAGCAGCAAGTCGCCACCGAGGTGTTCTCCGACGCCTCCCTGCCCCAGCAGCCGGGCCTGGTGATGCTGGGCGCCATCCTGGCCGGCGGGAAGTCGATCGACGAGGGCCAGAAGGCGCTGCTCGCGCAGGTCGCCAAGCTGCGCGACGCCCCGCCCACCGACGCCGAACTGACCGAGGCCAAGAACGAGCTGATCGCCGGCAAGCTGCGCGAGCGCGAGACCATCGACGGCCGCGCCTTCGCCCTCGGCTACGCCCTGCGCACCGCCGGCGACGCCGCCCTGGCCAACCGCGAGCTGGCCGAGCTCCAGGCTGTCACCGCCGCCGACGTGCAACGCGTCGCGCAAAAGTACCTGACCGACGCCGGCCGCATGACCATCCTCTACCAGCCCGAAAGCGCCCGCCCGGCCGGCGAGACGGACGCCACGCCCAAGCCGCCGGTCGTCGCCTCGGCCAAGTACACCGGCCCGATCGTCACCCTGGCGCCCGAAGGCCAGCGCCAGGCTCCGCCGCCGCTCGCCGCTGCAGTCGAGCCGGTGCTGCCCAAGCCGGCCGAGAAGACCCTGGCCAACGGCCTGCGGGTCATCGTCGCCAAGTCCTCCGACCTGCCGCTGGTCTCCGCCGACCTGACCGTGCGCGCCGGCGCCTGGGCCGATCCGCAAGGCCTGGCCGGGGCCATGGGCATGACCGCCGGCATGCTGACCGAGGGCACCAAGACGAGGGGCGCTCAGGAGATCGCCAGCCAGACCGAAGCGCTCGGCGCCGTGCTCTCCTCCGGCGGCGGCCAGGAGTCCTCGTCCGTCACCCTCAACGTCATGCCCGAAAAGCTGCCCGCCGCCATGGCGATCATGGCCGACGTGGTGAAGAACCCGGCCTTCGCGGGCGAAGAGCTTGAGCGCCAGCGCACCCAGGCGCTCGACGGCCTCTCGGTGGCATACCAGTCGCCCGGTCAGCTGGCCGGCTTCGCCGCCTCGCCGGTGATCTTCTCCGGCACCAGCTTCGGCCACGTCGCCTCGGGCACCCCGGCCTCGCTGACCCGGCTCAAGACCGACGACCTCGCCCGGCTGCACGGCCAGTACTTCCGGCCCGACAACGCCATCCTGGTGCTGACCGGCGACATCACCCCCGAGCAAGGCTTCAAGCTGGCGGAAAGCGCGTTCGGCGACTGGAAGGCCCCGGCCGGCCCGGCCCCGGTCCGCGCCGACGTGGCCCCCAAGGCCGCGCCGCGCGCCGTCGCCATCGACCTGCCCGGCACCGGCCAGGCGGCGGTCACCGTCGCCAAGGCGGCGATCTCGCGCGGCGACCCGGCCTACTACCCCGGCGTGGTCGCCAATTCGGTGCTCGGCGGCGGCTATTCGGCCCGCCTCAACCAGGAGATCCGCATCAAGCGCGGGCTCTCCTACGGCGCCAATTCGCGGCTCTCGGCCATGCGCACCACCGGCCTGTTCCGCGCCTCGGCCCAGACCAAGAACGAGTCCGCCCCGCAAGTCCTCGACCTGATGCTGGGCGAGCTCAAGCGCCTGGCCGACGCTCCGACCAGCGCCGACGAGCTCAAGGCCCGCAAGTCGGTGCTGATCGGCGGCTTCGGCCGCGAGCTGGCCACGACCGACGGCCTGGCCGGCATCCTCGGCAACCTCGCGCTCTACGACCTGCCGCTGAGCGAAGTCGCCGACTACACCGGCAAGGTCGAGGCGATCACCGCCGGCCAGGTCCAGGACTTCGCGGCCAAGAACCTCGCCCCAGGCAGCGTCAGCGTCATCGTCGCCGGCGACGCCAAGGCGTTCTCGGACGGCCTCAAGCAACGCCGCCCGAACCTGGAACTGGTCCCGGCCAAGGACATCGACCTCGATGCGGTGAGTTTGAAGAAGTGAGCGGCCAAATCAGCCGCATAGTCTCGTCCCTCTCCCCCTTGGGGGAGAGGTTAGGTGAGGGGGATCCGGCCCATCGGCGGCGCATCGGTCAGTCCGAAGAGCGTCGCTTCGCGCCGCCGCCCCTCACCCTCCCCTCTCCCCGGCGGGGAGAGAGAACTACGGCGCACTACGCCCCGCGCGCCCACTTGGTCAGGTCGCGCTCACGGCCCATCAGCGCCAATCCCGAGGCGATCGACTCCAGTTCCGAACCGCTCTCGATCTTCGAAGCGTCGAACCGTCGGTAGAAGATGTCGCGCACCGCCGGCACCAGCGACGAGCCGCCGGTCAGGAACACCCGGTCGACGCCGCCCGCGTTGAGCCCAGCATCGCTCATCGCCCGGTCGACCGCGTCCTCGATCAGGTGCAGTTCCGGGGCGATCCAATCCTCGAATTCGCCGCGCTCGACCTGGCGGCTGATGTCGATGCTGCCGGCCGCGAACTGGAACTGCGCCGTCTCCTGCGACGACAGCGCCTCCTTCAGCGCCGACACCGAACGATAGAGCCGGTAGCCGTAGTTCTCGTCCAGCACCTCGACCAGGCGCTCGATCTTCTCGGGCTCGACGGCCTCGCGGACCAGCTTGCGGATCTCGCGCATGTCGCGGCTGGCCCGCATCAGGGCCAGCTGGTCCCAGCGCGCGAAGGTCGAATAGTAGCGGTTCGGCACCGGCAGGATCTTGCCGAACGACTTGTAGCTCGAGCCCTTGCCCAGCTCAGGCGAGACCAGGTTGTCGATGATCCGGTAGTCGAAGGCGTCGCCCGCCACGCCGACCCCGGCGCGGCCCAGCGGCGTCGAGCGGATCTCGCCGTTCTCGCGGGTGAAGCGGATGATCGAGAAGTCGCTGGTGCCCCCGCCGAAGTCGCCGACCAGCACGGTGGCGTCCTCCTGCAGTTCGCGGGCGAAGAAGAACGCCGCCCCGACCGGCTCGTAGGAATAGAGGATCTCTTCGAACCCCAGCCGCCGGAAGGCGGTTTCGTAGCGGGTCAGCGCCAGCTCCTCGTTCGGCGACCCGCCGGCGAAGGTGACCGGCCGCCCGACGATCACCCGCTTTGGCAGCTGCGCCAGATCCTCGCCGGCATGCTCGCGCAGCCTCAGCAGGAAGGCCGAGAGCAGGTCCTCGAACACATAGCGGCGGCCGATGATCTGCGTCTCGGTGAAGCTCTCCGAGGCTGCGAAGCTCTTGAACGACTGGATGAACCGCGTCTCCAGCGGGTCCTCCACATAGGCCTCGATAGCCCACGGTCCGGCCTCGACCTCGCGCTCGTTGGGCCGCTCCGGCGGGGCGTAGAACGACAGCGCCGAGCGGAAGGCGAACACTTCCTTCTCGGGGGCCGGGAACTTCACCAGGTGCGCCGGCCCGTCGGCTCCTGCGAGCGCGACGACCGTATTGGTCGTGCCGAAATCGATGCCGATGCTGAGACCGGTCATGGGTCGCGCTCCTTTGAACGAAGGCATCGCCACGGTGAAAAACTCAGATCCTCCCCTCTTGGGGGAGGTGGATCGATGCGAAGCATCGAGACGGAGGGGGACTGCTCTCCAAGAGCACCCCCCTCAGTCAGCCTGACGTCTGACAGCTCCCCCAACGGGGGAGCATCTCCGGTCTGAGATCTGCGGCGAGGCCTCTGCAAATTCCGGGGGATGGGACGGACGCGCCGCCCGCCCCCCCAGGAGCGGACGACTCGTTAGTTCAACGTGTTGAGCGCGAGGCTCACGCTTGCGCCTCGATGGCGTCCTGCTCGTAGGCGGCCAGGGTCGCCATCTGCAGAACGCGGGAGACCGAGGCCGAGAGCGGCGCGATCTGCACCGACTTCGACAGGCCCAGCAGCAGCGGACCGATCACCGTGGCGCCGCCGAGCGACTGCACCAGCTGGGTCGAGATCGCCGCCGAGTGGATGGCCGGCATGATCAGGACATTGGCCGGGCCGGTCAGGCGCATGAACGGATAGTTGACCCGCTTGCTGGGGTCGAGCGCCAGCTCGGGCGGCATTTCGCCTTCGTACTCGAAGTCGACGTCCATCATGTCGAGGATCGACACCGCGTCGCGCACCTTCTCTGAGCGCACGCCCATCGGGTTACCGAAGGTCGAGTAGGACATGAACGCCACGCGCGGCACATAGCCCAGCGACTTGACCGTGCGGGCCGCCTCGCAGGCGATCTCGACCAGTTCCTCGGCCTCGGGCATCTCGGTGACGTTAGTGTCGGCGATGAACAGGGTGTGACCCTTGGCCAGCACCACGCTCATGCCCATCACCCGGCCGTCGGGCGCGGGATCGATCACCCGCAGCACTTCTTCCAGCACCTGGTCGTAGGAGCGGGTCACGCCCGTGACCATGCCGTCGGCATAGCCCAGCGCCACCATCGAGGCGGCGAACGAGTTGCGGTCCTGGTTGATCAGGCGCTGCACGTCGCGCTTCAGGTAGCCCTGGCGCGACAGCCGCTCGTAGAGGAAGTCCACAAACTCGGGGTTATGGCGCGAGACGCGGGCGTTGATGATCTCGAGCTTGGTCTCGGCCGGGTCCAGCCCGACCTCGATCATGTTCTCCTTCACCAGCTCGTCGCGGCCGACCAGGATCGCGTGGCCCAGGCCCGCCGCCTCGAAGGCGTGCGCCGCGCGAATCACCGTCGGCTCCTCGCCCTCGGCGAACACGATGCGCTTGTTCGGGGCCTTCAGCACCGCGCCCTGCAGCTTCTGCAGGAAGGCGGCGGTCGGGTCGAGGCGCTGGGCCAGCGAGTCCCGATAGGCGTCCATGTCCTCGATCGGCTTGCGCGCCACGCCGGTGTCCATCGCCGCCTGGGCGACGAACGGCGGGATGTAGGCCAGCAGCCGCGGGTCGAACGGGGTCGGAATGATGTACTGCGGCCCGAACTTCAGCTGGGTGCCGTGATAGGCGGCGGCGACCTCGTCCGGCACGTCCTCGCGGGCCAGTTCGGCCAGGGCGCGGGCGCAGGCGATCTTCATCTCCATGTTCACGCGGCGGGCGCGCACGTCCATGGCGCCGCGGAAGATGTAGGGGAAGCCCAGGACGTTGTTGACCTGGTTGGGATAGTCCGAGCGGCCGGTCGCGACGATGGCGTCGGAGCGAACGGCGTAGACCTCTTCCGGAGTGATCTCCGGATCGGGGTTGGCCATGGCGAAGATGATCGGCTTGGGGGCCATCGCCTTGATCATGTCCTGGGTCAGCGCGCCCTTGACCGACAGGCCGATGAACACGTCCGCGCCGACCAGCGCCTCGGACAGCGTGCGCGCGTCGGTCTCGACCGCGTGGGCGCTCTTCCACTGGTTCATGTCATTGGGGCGGCCGCGATAGATCACGCCCTTGGAGTCGCAGGCGATCGCATTTTCCGGCGACACGCCCATGGCCTTGATCAGGTCGAGAGTGGCGATACCCGCCGCCCCGGCGCCGTTCAGCACCACCTTGATCTTGGAGATGTCGCGGCCGGTGATGGCGCAGGCGTTGATCAGGCCGGCGGCCGAGATGATCGCGGTGCCGTGCTGGTCGTCGTGGAACACCGGGATGTCGAGCAGTTCCTGCAGCTCGGTCTCGATGCGGAAGCACTCGGGGGCCTTGATGTCCTCGAGATTGATGCCGCCGAAGGTCACGCCGATGTTCTTGACCACCGTGATGATCTCGTCGGGATCGGTGGCGCTGACTTCGATGTCGATGGAGTCGACGTCGGCGAAGCGCTTGAAGAGGACGCTCTTGCCCTCCATCACCGGCTTCGACGCCAGGGCGCCGAGGTTGCCGAGCCCGAGGATCGCGGTGCCGTTCGAGATCACCGCCACCAGGTTGCCCTTGGAGGTGTAGTCGTAGGCGCTCTCGGGATCTTCCGCGATCTTGAGCACCGGTACGGCCACGCCCGGCGAATAGGCAAGCGACAGGTCCCGCTGGGTGGCCATCGGCTTGGTCGGCGCAATGGCGATCTTCCCGGGGGTCGGGTGCTTGTGGAAGCTCAGCGCTTCCTCGTCGGTGAAGGTGCGTTTCTCGGCGTCGCTCATAGGCGCGGCGTTTCCTCTTGGCCCCTAAAGGCCCGCTTGGTCTGAAAGGGCGCCAACCTATAGAGCCGCAGCGCGCCCTGACAACCGCCGAACGCGGTCCTAGCTTGCTCCCGTTACGGCGCCGTTGCGTTGTTGCCGCGTCTGCGAGCCGTCCGGCGACAGAAAGACGAGCGCGCTCTCCTCGAACTGGATGCGCCGCGAAGGCGCTCCCTCGACATAGAACAGACCCTTGTCGTTCAGCGGCGCCAGCACGCTGGGCGGGCGCCGGCCGACCTTCAATTGCAGCCGCCCGTCCACCAGCTTGGCCTGATAGGGGCCATAGCCGCCCTCGTAGCGGGCCAGCGCCTGCGCCCCGACCTGCGGCGGCGGCGACAACGCCTCCAGGATCCAGCGGTTCTCCGTCAGGTTCGGCTCACCCAGCGGCGCCCCGGCCAGCCGCGTCAGCGCCAGCTGCTGGGCGCGGGCCAGGGCCTGGGTCACGGGGACGGCCACGTCCGGCGTCACGCCCGTCCCTTCCCAGTTCTTGCCGGTGATCGGATTGATCGGCGTGCCCGACGAGATGAACACCGAAAGCCCGTCGCCCAGCGCCGCGCCGCCGCCCGGATTGGCCCCGCCGGCCGAAGGCTCGCCGACCACGGTCGCCCGCTTCGCCGCCTGCAGCGTGTAGGCGAAGCTCTCGGCCGCCGACGCCGTGCGCCCGCTGGTCAGCACATAGAGCGGCACATCGAGCCGCCGCTGGCCGTTGATCGGGACGATCGGCGCCTCGTCGCTGTCGGGTTGGCCGCGGGTCTTGAAGGTGTTGTAGATCTTGGCCCCGTCCGGGACGAAGTGGCCGATCAGGTAGCCGACCATGGCCGGCGAGCCGCCGCCGTTGTCGCGCAGGTCGAAGATCACCGCGTCGGTCCCAGCCACCAGCGCCAGGGCCGCATCCGCCGCTTGCCGCGCCGCCTGGTCACCGTCGGCTGCGAAGTCGGCGAAGCCGCGCATGTCGATGTAGCCGATGTTGCCCGGCAGCACCCTGACCGCCACGAAGCCATAGCCGCCGCGCTGCGACAGGAACGGCGGCGGACCGCTGCGCGCCGGCGCGGCGGAAGCGCTGGCGGGGGCCGGCGGCGTCCAGTTGACCGCGAAGTGACCGTCCTGCGGCCGCAGCCGCTCAGTCAGGGCGGCGGCGAAGTCGCGCGGGTCGGTCAGCTTGTCGTACGTCCCCTTCTTGGCCTCGGCGCGCAGCTCGGCCGCGATCTTCGTAGCTCGGGCCGGGTCGTAGAATTGCGCGTCGATCGCCGCAGCCAGCGCCTCGACCTTGGCCCGCGGCGTGATCGGGGTCTGGGCCGACACGGCGCTGGCCATCAGGGCGGCGCTCAGACTCAGGGCGGTCAGCAGCTTCATGGCTGGAATCTCCGGTTCGACGAACCTCGTCCAGCCCAAGCTAGGCTATTTTGCGGCGGCGACTTGCGCCAGGTCGCGGCGGCGGATGCGGGCCAGGGCCGACAAGGCCGCCGCCGCGAAGGCGCCCGAGCGCTCGGCCGTCTGTTCGCTCTCGGCCGGGCCGCTGGCGGCCACCACGCCGTCGGCGCGCAGGCTCCAGCTCCAGCGCTCGCCGCCCTGTTCGATCACCACCTCATAGCCTTGCTCGACCATCTCGATCCTCCTCCGTGATGCGCGCCGAGCATCGCGGGGCGACATGCAGCCGGGCCTGCGCAAGCCAAGGAGATTTTGTGCAGACGCGTTAGGCCGCCGCCGGCAAGGTGATCACGAACCGCGCGCCCGCCTCGCTGGCGACCAGCTCGATCGTTCCGCCGTTGGCCGCCAGCAGCGAGCGGGCGATCGACAGGCCAAGCCCAGTTCCGCCCTCCGCCCGGCGGGTGGTGAAGAACGGCTCGAACAGTCGCGCGGCGTCGGCGGCGCTGACGCCTGGGCCGTCGTCGGCCGCCTCGATCAGCACCCCTGCCGCCCGGGTCCGCAGGGCGAGGCTTACCTGCTTCGCCCCGGCCTGGCGGCTGTTCTGCAACAGCACCCCGACCACCGCCTCAAGGGTGGCGGCGGGCACGGCGACCGGCGGCAGGCCGGGCTGAATTTGCGTCGCCACCCGAAAGCCGCCGGCGTGCATGGCGTCCGCCGCCCGCTGAACCGCCCCGGCCACATCGGTCGACAGCCCGGCCTCCGGCCGCGCCATGTCGGCCCGCGCCAGGTCCAGCAGCCGGGTGACCAGCTGCGACAACCGCGCGGAATCGGCGGCGATGTTGCCGAGAAACCGCGACCGCTCCTGCGGGCTCATCTCCTCGCCATGGTCCTGCAGCAGCTCGACGGCGCCGCTGATCCCGGCCAGCGGGGTCTTGAACTCATGGCTGACCGAGGCGGCGAAGTCGCGCAGATAGGCGCTGCGCCGCTCGATCGCCGCCGACATCGCCCGGAAGTCCTCGTACAGCGACTGGATCTCGACCGCCGCCGTGGTCGGGGTCTCCAGGGTCTGCACGCCGCCGGCCGCCACCTGCCGCGAGGCCGCGCTCAGCTCCTCGATCGGCCGGGTCACCCCGCGCGAGACCAAGCCCGCGAGCACCACCAGCAGGGCGGCGATCCCGACCACGCCGATGGCGATCTTGCCGCGGTCCTCGTAGATGCCGCGGAACAGCGCCCGCGGCGAGCGCGACAGCAGCACCACCCCGACCACCCGGCCGCCGACCTCGATCGGCCGCGCGTGATGCAGCCGCAGGCCCGACGCCCGGCTCAGCCATTCCAGCGAATAGCGCGGGCGATAGTCGCCGACCCGCCGCAGCACCGTGCGCGGATCGCCCGCCAGCGCCGAACGCACTTCGGCCAGGTCGGCGAGGGACCCGCCGCCCTGTGCGATCACCCCGCGCGCGTCGAGCAGCACCACCGAGGCCAGGGTCGTGCGGACCGTCTGGTCGATCATCGGCTCCAGCCGCGCCGCGGTCTGCACCGCCGCCGCGTCGGGCGGGCCGCTCGGCGCCGGGGCCGGCCGCTCGGGCAGCAGCGGCGAGGCTTGCAGGTCGATGGTGCTGGGTTCGGGCGCGTATCGGCCCTCTTCCCGCGTATCTACGACGACCGGCGGCGGCGCGCCGGGCCAGGCGACCGCCGCCGCCGCCGCGATCGCCGCGCCCTGGGCCACCAGCTCGGCCTCGGTCTGGCGCACCAGGGTGTTCTCGTAGACCCGCAGGAAGATCGCGCTCAGCCCCGGCATCGCCGCCGCGAAGAACAGCACCGCGAACAGGATCACCCGCAGCCGCAGCCGCGGCCAGCGGCGCTTCAGGAAGGCCTTGGCGGCGCCGATCACGCGTCCTGGCCCAGGCAGGCGCCCAGCCGGTAGCCGACCCCCGATCGCGTCTCGATCACGTCGTGCGCGCCCAGCGCCGCGAACTTGCCGCGCAGATTGCGCACATGGCTGTCGACCGTGCGGTCGGTGATCGCAAAGCCAGGCCCGCGCAGCCGGTCGATGATGGCGTCGCGCGTGAACACCTTGGCCGGCGCCGCGGCCAGGGTCCGCAGGATGCCGAATTCCGTGACCGTCAGCGCCAGCGGCTGTCCGTCCCAATGCGCCAGCCAGGCGTCGGGATCGAGGCTCAGCCGCCCGCGCGCGACCTGGTCCGCGCCGCCCGCCGCAACGGCCGCCGCCGGGCGCGACCGGCGCAGGATCGCGGTCACCCGCGCCACCACCTCGCGCGGGCTGAACGGCTTGACCACGTAGTCGTCGGCTCCGAGTTCGATGCCCAGTACCCGGTCGATCTCCTCGTCGCGCGACGACAGGATCAGGATCGGCAGCTCGCCCTTGGCCCGCAGCTGGCGGCAGACGTCCAGCCCGTTCAGTCGCGGCATGTTGAGGTCCAGCACCAGCAGGTCGGGCGCGGCGGATTGCGCCCGCTCCAACGCCGCCTCGCCGTCCTCGGCCTCGACCACCTCGTAGCCGGCCTTCTCCAGCGCGAAGGCCAGCAGCTGGCGGATGTGCGGGTCGTCGTCGGCGATCAGGATCTTGGCCATGAGCGTCATGATCCGGCTTCGATGGGCCCCGTCAATGCGGCCGCCGCATCCAGCCGCCGCTGCCCGCGCCAGGTCCAGGTACGCCAGTGCATCTGACGCACCGCCAGCTCGGCCTGCGTCCGGCGCTGCGCCGCCTGAACCTGGGCCGCCACGCCGGGCGGCAGCGGTCGGCGCGAGAGCTCGGTCAGCGGGACCAGCGCCGCCGGGCCCAGCTCGCGCAGATACGCGACGTCCAGGCTCGGACCACGCGGATCGCCGGTCGCCTCGCGCGCATGGCGCACGTTCCAGCTCGCCGCCACGGCGCCGATGTCGGCGATCGCCACGCCAGTCAGCACCACCGCCAGCGCCGCCGCATTGGCCCCGATCAGCCAGCTCGCGCTCTTCTCCCGCACCAGCCGCACGCAGATCAGCACCAGTCCCAGCCCGACCAGCGCCATCCAGATCAGCGCCGAGATCCGCAGCTGGGTCAGACCATAGGCCTCGACATAGTCGATCGTCCGCAGCGCGCTGGAGGCCACCAGCAGCAAGTTCTGACCGACCCAGGCGATCACCAGCCAGCGCACCGCGCGGGACTGCGCCGCACCTGGCCGCAGGAAGACCAGCACGAAGCCGCCGGCCAGCAACGCGGTGACGATCAGCAGGTAGGCGCCGCGGTGCGCGTACTGCGCGAAGCTCACCCCCTCCGGCAGCGGCGCGCCGCTCCACAGGAAGGCCAGGTCGAGGGCGTTCTGCAGGGCGAACAGCGCGTTGAACACCACCAGTGAAAGGGTCACCGAGGCCGACGCCGTTCCCGGTCCGCGGCTGCGCCAGACCGGCATGAACCGCCGACGCGCGCCGCGCGGCCGCAGCAGCGCCCAGGCGATGACCGCCATCAGCATCGAGAACAGCAGCCGCGCCAGCGAGAACGGCGGCAGCCGCCAGGCCGCCAGGCCCCGTTCGATCAACGGATTGGCCAGCACGAACAGACCCAGGAACATCGCTCCGCCGAGCACCGGCAGCGCCGAAGCGACCAACAGGCGCCTCACCGCCCCGGGCCGCCCGCCCCTCGCGGCGGCCCGGCGGATGTCGAGCACAGGGGCCGGAACCGACATCAAGCCGGCCCGCAGCAGCCGCAGCGCCCAGTCGCCGACGTCGCTGCGCGCATCGGTCCGCGGCGATAGCACCGCCACGCCCAGGGCCAACGCCGCCAGCGTCCAGGCGATCACCCCCGGCCGATCGATCAGCAGCAGGCAGAAGCCTGCCGCGACGCCAAACGCCGCCTGCGCACGGCGCTCGCGCCACGTCTCCGGATGAGCGGCCAGCGCCACGGCCAGGGCCGCGAGCATGAAGAGGCCGAGATTGGCCCCGACGTCATGGTCGAACAGCAGGAGGTCAGCGGCCGCGACCAGGCCGAGCGCCAGCGCCGACTTGGTTCGAAACGAGGATCGCCAGCGGGCGGTCATGCGAGGAGCTCCGGTTGCAGGAGCGCCAGCTATCGCCGGCTCGCTTCCAGCCCTGCGGGAGCGCCTGTCCACGGCGCGAGGCGTTGCCGTGCAGAAGCCGTGCAGGCTGGCGCCTTGACCGCGACCGCCAGGACGGGAGACTAGCGCGCCTCAAGTTTCGTCGCGTCGGAGACCTCCCCCTGTCCAGTCCCATCGACATCGCCGTGGCCGGCGCGCTCGGCCGCATGGGCCAGGCCGTCAGCGCCGTGGTCTCCGACCGCCAGGACGTTCGTCTCGCCGCCCGCTTCGATCGCCCCGGCGTCGAGGGCGAGGGCCTCATGCCGCTCGACCAGGCGCTGGCCGCCGCTCAGGTCGTCATCGACTTCACCACCCCGGCCGCCTCGGTGGCCCTGGCCCAGGCCGCCGCCGCGCGCGGCGCGCCGGCCCTGGTCATCGGCTCCACCGGCGCCTCGCCCGAACAGATCGAGGCCATCGAGGCGGCGGCCAAGTCCATCCCGATCGTGTTCGCCGGCAACTACTCGCTGGGGGTCAACATGCTGATGGGTCTGGTCGCCCAGGCCGCCAAGGCGCTGCACGCCGACGCCTACGACATCGAGGTCACCGAGAGCCACCACAAGCGCAAGGTCGACGCCCCGTCCGGCACCGCCCTGATGCTGGGCGAGGCCGCCGCCCGCGGCCGTCAGGTCGCCCTGGCCGACGTCGCCCAGCGGGTGCGCGACGGCATCACCGGACCGCGGCCGGCCGGCGAGATCGGCTTCTCGGTGATCCGCGGCGGCGGCATCATCGGCGAGCATTCGGTGATCTTCGCGGCCGAGGACGAGATCCTGACCCTCAGCCACTCGGCCCGCGACCGCGGCCTGTTCGCCCGCGGCGCGGTCGAGGCGGCCCGCTGGGTCGCCAGTCAGCCGCCCGGCCTCTACGACATGCAGGACGTCCTGGGGCTGAAGTGATGGCCGACCTCCTCGCCCGCGACGCCACCGGTCAACTGTCGGCGCTGAGGGCCAAGGAGGTCTCCGCCGTCGAGCTCTTGAAGCTCTCGCTGGCCCGGCACGAGCAGACCCACGCCCGGCTCAACGCCGTGGTCGCCGCCGACCTCGAGCGCGCCATCGACTTCGCCAAGGCGGCCGACGACCTGCGGGCCAAGGGCGCAGGCGGGCCGCTCACCGGCCTGCCGATGACCATCAAGGACACCTTCGACGTGATCGGCATGGCCGCCTCGTCGGGGATCGAAACGCTGCGCCGGCGCAAGCCCGACGACGCCGCCGTGGTCGCCGCCGCCCGCCAGGCCGGAGCGGTGATCTGGGGCAAGACCAACGTGCCGGTGATGGCCGCCGACTGGCAGTCGTTCAATCCGCTGTACGGCGCCACCAACAATCCCTGGGACCTGAGCCGCGTCCCCGGCGGCTCGTCGGGCGGGGCGGCCGCGGCGCTGGCCGCCGGCGTCACCGCCCTGGAGATCGGCTCGGACATCGGCGGCTCGCTGCGGGTGCCGGCGAGCTTCTGCGGCGTCTTCTCGCACAAGCCGACCTGGGGCCTGGTCTCCCAGGTCGGGCACGTCCCGCCAGCCCCCGGAACCCACGCCGAGCGCGACCTCAACGTCGTCGGGCCCATGGCCCGCTCGGCCCGCGACCTGCGGCTGCTGCTCTCGATCCTGGCCGAGGGCGTGCCGGCCAAGGCCGAGCTCGCCGACCTCAAGACCCTCAAGCTCGGTCTCTGGCTGGACGGCTTCCCGCTCGATCCGGAGGTCCGCGCCGTGCTCGAAGGCCTCACCGGGCGGCTGCGCGCCGCCGGGGTCGAGGTGCGGCCGATCTCGGCGCCCGTGGCCCTCGACCAGTTGATGGACGCCTATCGCGTGCTGCTCGGCTCGCTGGTCGCCACCGACATGCCGGCCAAGGCCCAGATCGCCATGCGCCGCATGCGCGGGCCGGCCGCCGTCGCCCTGGGGCTGGGCGCACGCCGCGAGTCCTGGGCCGGCCTGACCCGCGCCTATACCGCCAGCCACGCCGAATGGATCGCCGCCGACGAGGCCCGGGCCCGCCTGCGCAGCACGATGTCTGAGACGTTCGAGGCCTTCGACGCCATCCTCGCCCCGGTGGCGCCGACCGTCGCCTTCCCGCACAACCACCGGCCGTTCGCCAGCCGCAAGCTCAAGACGACCGACGGCGCGACCATTCCCTATCCGGCGATGCTCAACTGGATCGCGCTGGCCACCGCCTGCCACCTGCCGGTGACCACCATCCCCGCAGGCCTGGCCGCCAGCGGCCTGCCGGTCGGGGCCCAGATCATCGGCCCTCACGGCGCCGACTCCCGCACCCTGTCCATCGCCCAGGCCATCGACGAGTCTCTCGGCGGCTACGTCGCCCCGCCGCCGGCCTGAGGCTCCGCAACCCTTGCATGTACGCCCGCGGCATGTACCCTTGTCGCGGGCATTCCGGGGGGAAGTGTTTTGCAGCGTAGAGTTCTGGCGGCCGCCATGTGGGCGGGCGTCCTTGGTTTTGTCGGCTCGGCGCAGGCCGCGCCGCCGCCCGCGTCCGCCTACGGCCGGTTCCCCGCCGTCGCCGACGCCGCGATCTCCCCCGACGGCCGCCGCATCGGGATGCTCGGCGGCCAGGACGACAAGCGCTTCGTCTCCATCGCCACCATCGACGAGCCGAACGTTCCGGTCCTGCCGCTGGGCGCAGGCGAAGGCCTGGGCCTCTTCTGGGCCGGCGACGATCACCTGCTGGTGCGGACGGCCTTCTGGTTCTCACCTCGGCCCAAGGAGATGCATCGCTTCGAGCGCCACATCTCCATCACGCCCGAGGCCAAGCTCGCCACGCGCCTGCTGGAGAACGAGACCTATTCCCAGCACTTCTACAATCAGCCGATCATGGTTGCGCCGCAGGACGGCTCGGGCCGGATCGTCCTGCGTGGCGGCGCCAACGGCGGCAACGAGGGCACGGTGATGGCGCTCTGGCGCGTCGATCCGGCCACAGGGCTCGGCGAGACGCTCGCCAAGGGTGCGGCGACCACCCGAAACTTCAGCGTCGATGCGACCGGCGCGGCGCGCGTGCGCCACGACTACGACACCAACCGCATCACCGATGTCGAAGCCATCCATCTCTCGCGGCCGGGCCAGGGCGCGGCGCTCTGGACGCGGTTCTGGTCGACCAAGCTCGGCGGCCGCGAACGCTACCTCGGCTACTCGGCGCCCGAGGACGCGGTCTATCTGTTCCTCGAAACCGGCGCCATCGTCCGCAAGCCCACGAGCGGCGGCGACATCGAGGTCGTCGATCGCCCCTCGCCCGACACCTCGCCCTACATGCTGTGGGACCACATGCGGGCCTCTCCCCTGGCCATCGTCAGCGGGGGCGGGGCGACCGAGAACTACAAGTGGCTCGACCCCGAACTCGGCGGCGTCCACGCCTCGCTGAGCAAGATCTTCAAGGGCAAGGAAGTCTGGCTGATCGACTGGTCGGCCGACCGCACCCGCGTCCTGTTCAACGTTAGTTCGCGAACCTCGCCGGACGCGGTCTATCTTTATGACCGCGGCCGCAAGGAAGTGTCCCTGCTCGGCGAGGACTATCCCGAGCTCAAGGCCGCGCCGGTCGCCCTGGGCCGCTGGCTGACCTTCAAGGCCCGCGACGGCAAGGACATTCAGGCCTATCTCACCCTGCCCCCGAACGCCGCGCCGGGCTCCAAGCCGCCGCTGGTGGTGATGGCCGGCGAGGCGCCCGGGGTCAACAGCCGCGCCGACTTCGACTACATGGCCCAATTCCTGGCCAGCCGCGGCTACGCCGTGCTGCAGCCCTACCACCGCGGCCTCTGGGGCTTCGGCGACGAGTTCTACGAAGCCGGCTTCGGCGAGTGGGGCGGCAAGATGCAGACCGACCTGATCGACGCCGTCGCGGCGGTGTCGGGCGAGGTCGACGCGCGCCGGCCCTGCATCGTCGGCCACGACTTCGGCGGCTACACCGCCCTGACCGCCATCGCCCTGCAGCCGGACGCCTGGCGCTGCGCCGCCTCGATGGGCGGACTTTCCGACCTTGGCCTGATGATGTCCAAGCGCCGCTGGTTCTACGACTACGAGTCGCTGGCGCTCGAACGTCTGCGCGAGCGGATGGGCGGCACGGGCAAGACCAAGCTCAGCGGCGCCTCGCCGGCCCGCTTCGCCGCCCAGGTCGGCGGCCCGGTGCTGTTGATCCACGGCGACCAGGACACCGAGATCGACCCCGAGCAGTCGAAGGTCATGGCCGACGCCCTCAAGGCGGCCGGCAAGCCGGTCGAGCACATCGTGATGAAGGACGAGGCCCACTACTTCTCGCGTGGGACCAACCGCGTGCAGATGCTGGAGGCGCTGGAGACCTTTCTGGCCAAAAGCTATCCGGCGAGCTGACGCGAATTCGAGGGTGCGGCGCCCCGTCTGGTTGCAAGACTGCGCCGTATCCATATAGAGCCCGCTTCGGGGGACTTCGGCTCGGCCGCATCCAAGGAATAGCTCAGCCATGCGTATCATTTCGGCGGTCGCGCTCGCGGCCATCGCCGGGGCGGCTCACGCGGCGCCGCCGCCCGCTTCGGCCTTTGGCCGAGTTCCGGCCGTCGCCGACACCGCCATCTCTCCGGACGGCCGCCGCGTCGCCCTGCTGGGCGGCACGTCCGAGCAGCGCTTCGTCTCGATCGCCACGATCGATGACCCCAACATGCCGGTCATCTCGCTCGGCGACGCCGAGGCGATCAGCCTGAGGTGGGCCGGCAACGACCACGTCCTGGCGCGCATGGCCTACTGGAAGTCCGACGGCCCGCGCACGGCCTACCGGTACGAGCGCAACGTCTCGATCAACACCCAGGGCCAGGCGGTCTCGCGCCTGCTCGAAAACGACGCCTTCGCGCAATACGGGCTTCAGCAGCCCGTGCTCGGCGTCGTCGCCGGCCCGCCGGCGAACGCCTTCGTCCTTGCCGTGGCTCCGATCGAGGCCAACAGCGGCATGGACACTCGCATCAAACGCAAGGGCACCGACGGCTGGGCCCCGGCGGTCATGAAGGTCGACCCCGCCACCGGCAAGGGCGTGCGCGTCGAACGGGGCGACTCCGACACCATCACCTGGGCGCTGAACGCCGCCGGCGAGCCGAAGGTGCGCCTGGACGTCGACGAACTGACCCACAAGTTCGAAATCTACGCTCGCTCCGGCGCCCGCGCCTGGACCCAGATCTGGCAGGGCCCCAACTACGAGAGCCGCCGCCAGTACCTGGGCTACTCGGCGCCCGAGGATGCGATCTATCTGGCGATCGGCGACCGCATCGTCCGCAAGCCTCTGGCCGGGGGCCCCGACCAGCCGGTTGGCCAGCCGCTGAACGGGATCTCGCCCGACATGATCTGGGATCCCCATCGGGTCGCGCCGGTCGCCATCGTCGGCGGGGCCGAACGGCCAGTCTACGACTGGCTGGACACCGAACTCGGCGCGACCCACGCGGCCCTGTCCAAGGCCTTCAAGGGCAAGGAAGTCGGGCTTTGGGAGTGGTCGGCCGACCGCACGCGCTTCGTCGTCCGGGTCGCCTCGCCCCAATCCCCAGGGGCCTGGTACCTGTTCGACAAGACCCGCAAGGAGCTCTCGCCCCTGGGCGAGGAGTATCCCGACCTCAAGGACGCCGCCTTCGGCCAGACCAGCTGGATCACCTACAAGGCCCGCGACGGCCTCGAAATCCCGGCCTACCTGACCCTGCCGCCGGGCCTGGCGGCGGGCGCCAAGCCGCCGCTGATCGTGCTGCCGCACGGCGGCCCGACTGCGCGCGACGGCTATGAGTTCGACTACATGGCCCAGTTCCTCGCCACCCGCGGCTACGCGGTGCTGCAGCCGCAGTTCCGCGGCTCCTGGGGCTTCGGCGACGCGTTCGAACAGGCAGGCGCAGGCGAGTGGGGCGGCAAGATGCAGACCGACCTGCTCGATGGGATCGCCGCCGTCGCCGACAAGGCCGATGCACGCCGGGTCTGCATCGTCGGCGCCAGCTTTGGCGGCTATGCGGCCCTGGCCGGCGCCACCATGCACCCCGAGGCCTACAAGTGCGCCGCCTCGGTGGCCGGCATTTCCGACCTCGGCCTTTGGCTGGAACAGCTGTGGCGGATCTCCGGCGACGACTCGGCCAAGATCGGCGAACTGCGCGCCACGCTCGGCGCCGCCGACAAGGGCAAGCTCAACGCCACCTCGCCCGCCCTGCTGGTGAGCGAGACCACCGCCCCGATCCTGCTGGTCCACGGCGACCAGGACACCGTCGTCGCCCCGCAACAGTCGCAGGTTATGGCGGGCGCCCTGAAGGCGGCCGGCAAGCCCGTCGACTACGTCGTCCTGGCCGGCGAGAACCACGACATGACCCGCTCGGCCACCCGCACCCAGATGCTGCAGGCGCTGGAGACCTTCCTCGCCAAGCACCTGCCGGCGACGAACTGACCCTTCCCCGGCCCTCGCCCTTGAGGCGGGGGCCGGGCTCTGGCATTCCGCCCTCACGCACTATCGGAGGGCGAGAGCCATGACTGAACCGCGCGGCCTGACGCCCATGACGGCGACCTTCAAGCGCTGGGACGGCAACCACGACCTGCCGCTGCCCGCCTATGCGACCGCCGGGGCCGCCGGCTTCGACTTCCGCGCCGCCGTGCCGGAGGGCGAAACGGTCACCATCGAGCCGAACGCCCGCGCCCTGATCCCGACCGGCTTCGCCGTCGCCCTGCCGATCGGCTACGAGATGCAGATCCGCCCGCGCTCGGGCCTGGCCGCCAAGAACGGCGTCTCCATCGTCAACGCACCCGGCACCGTCGACTGCGACTATCGCGGCGAGATCCTCGTCTGCCTGATCAACCTCGGGGCCGAGGCCTTCCATGTCCGCCGCGGCGACCGCATCGCCCAGGGGATCATCGCCGCCGCCCCGCAGTGGACCCTGGTCGAGGCCGACGAGCTCGACGACACCGTCCGCGGCGCCGGCGGCCACGGCTCGACCGGCGTCTAGTTGAACGCCTTGCGGACGCTGAGCCGCACGTTTCGATAGCTCTCCTCGTCGCGCCGCTCGGCATATACGAGGTCGGCGACGTGCCGCAGCCCGGCGTGCACGTCGCGCTCGCTCCAGGCGCTGCGGGCGGTCAGATTGTTGACCTCCAGCCGCAGGGTCACGTCCGAACGCGGCGAGTAGTCGACGAAGGCTGAGGCCCAGGGCTCGGCCCCGCTGGCCTCGGTCCCGTCGAACCGATAGGCGGTCTTGTCGGTGAACCCCGACAGGTTGACGCCCCAGGTCGCGTTCCACGCCGGCAGATCCTGGGTGAAGGCCGCGTTCCATTCCAGCGCCGACTGGCCGGAGTAACCGCGCCGCTCGCCGGTCGCCGCATCAGTCACTTCCGAGCGCACGGCCTTTAGGCCCGCCTTCAGCAGCCCACCGGAAATGCCGCCCGCGTCCAGCGGCACGGTCGAATTCAGCTCGAGCATCTGGCGCAGGCCCGGACCGACATTGCTGCGCGCGTCGAACAGGCCGTTGGGACCGGCGACCGGCGCCAGGCCGATGACGTCCTCGATCTGCTCCTGGCGCAGGATCGCCGCCAGCGCTCCGCGTCCCGCGAACCGCTGCTCGAAGGCGACCTCGGCGCGCAAGGTCTGGGTCGGGGCCAGCATGCCCGCCCCGGCCGTCACCACCCCGGTGTACATGTTCACCGAGGCCACGAAGTCGTTGAAGTTCAGCTGCCCAACCTCACGCTCAATCCGCACACGGATTAACTGTCGAGCGTTCGGCGTCCAAGTCAGCGCCGCCGACGGCTTGGCGAACTCCAGCGCCTGCTCGTCGCCATGGCCAGGGTCCAGAACCGAGGCTTCGAACCGCAGGCCCGCCTCCAGCGCCAGCACCGGCGAGGGCTGCCAGACCCCGGTGGCGAAGCCTTCGCCGCGCCGCTCCTCGACCCGAGCCTGCGAGCCGGGCGCGGCGACCAGCGCCCCGCCGACCATCAGCGCGCTGTCGCCCTCCAGCCAGTTGAACGCCGCCTCCAGGCCGGTCTCCAGCGACAGCGCGTCCCAGCCGTGGAAGCGCAGCACCGCGCGCCCGACCGTCTCCCCGGACTCGTCGAAGCGGCGATAGCCGACGATCTTGGCGGCGTTGGCCGACGTCGCCCGCGTCTCGTTGGTGCGCCACGAGCGCAGAGCCACGGTCTCCAGCTCGACGCCGCCGCCCAGCGGCGCGACGTAGCGGCCGCCGACCTCGCCGCCCGCCCCGCGATAGGCTTCCTGCAGCAGGCCAAATCCGGCCGGCGTGGCGAACGCGTCGCGCTCGGTCACGTCGCTGACGTCGCGATAGCCGCGGATGTTCAGCCGCACGTCGCCCAGCGGCAGCGCCGTCTCGTAGGCGAGCGAACCGACCACTTCCTCGACCGGCTTGTCGCTGTCGATCTGCGAGTCGATCAGCAGCCGCCCGTCGCCGGCGGTGCGCACTCGATGGACGCCGCGGCGGTCGTGGGCGTCGCCGCGCTCGTAGCTGGCCGCCGCCTCGAACACATGGGCGCCCAGCCGCGCGGCCAGGTCTGCGGCGACCTCGCCCTCGTTGCGGCCCTGGGCGTCGAGGGTCAGGGTGTCGGCGAGCGTGACCGTCCCGCTGATCCCGCCGCGAGGGTCGCGAATGACGTTGGCCACCACCGGCTTGCGCTGCATGTCGATCCCCGGCGCACCGCCGCGGATCACGTCGATGCGGATCACCTGGTCGGCCGGGATGCGGGCCAGCACGTCGCTCAGCGAGTCGCTCTTCGACGACGGCCGCCGCCCGTCGATCAGCACGTTGCCGGCCGCGCCCGAGAGGCCGCGCACGGCGCCGCCGCCGTCGAACGCGAAGCCGGGGATACGGTCGATCATCGCCTTGGCGTCGCTGGGCCGCGAGGCGGCGAAGAAGCCGCCCTCATAGCTGGTCACCGCCTGGTCGGTCGGTGCGGACCCGGCGTCCTGGGTCAGGGCCGCGGCCAGCAAGGCGATCGACAGTACTCCCACGCGCGTCCCCCTTCGAACTAGCAGCGTGATCTACGGCTGAGTACGGCGGATGTCTACGGCGCGAACGGCGGTTTATCGCCCGCCGGACCCCTGCGGCGGTAACGCTTTCTGGAGGTAGGCGACGATCGCCGTCTGTTCGGCGCTCGACGCTTCGGCGCCCTTCTCGACCATCGCCTGAACGACGTCGCTCCAGGCCGCGTGCTTCTGGCTGCGGTGGATCAACACCTCGGCCTCGTGGCAGCCGGTGCAGACCCGCACGGTCTCGGCGCGGCCAGGGCCCGCGGGCAGCTCGCCGGGGGTCTGGGCCGACGCCGTGCTGGCGGTCAGCAGGACGGCGAGGGCCAGCCGCCTCACACGCGCCCCGCCAGCGCCGCCGGCGCCGGGCCGCCCGCCGCCCAGTCGAGCAGCTCGACGGTGTGCACCACCGGCACGCCCGATCCGCCGGCGATCTGGGTCAGGCAGCCGATGTTCCCGGCGGCGATCAGGTCGGGCTTGGTCGCCTCGAGATTGGCGACCTTGCGCTCACGCAGGCGTCCGGCCAGCTCCGGCTGCAGGAGGTTGTAGGTGCCGGCCGATCCGCAGCAGATGTGCGGCTCCACCGGCTCGACAATCGTCAAACCTGCCGCTTGCAGCAAGGCCTTGGGAACATTGCCGATTTGCTGTCCGTGCTGCAGCGAGCAGGCCGAGTGGTAGGCGACCCGCAGAGGCGGGATCCCGACCTGCGGCAGCGGCCCAAGCTCTTGAAGAACCTCGGTAATATCCTTGGCCAGCGCCGAGACCTTCGCCGCCCGCTCGGCCCATTCGGCAGATTCCCGGAAGACGAAGCCGTAATCCTTCACGGTAGTCCCGCATCCGGAGGCCGTGACGATGATCGCGTCGAGCCCCTCGCCCTCGATTTCGCGGGTCCAGGCGGCGATGTTGGCCTGGGCCAGCAGGTGCGAGCGATCGGCCTTGCCCAAGTGGTGCGGCAGCGCCCCGCAGCAGCCGGAACCCGGCGCGGTGACCACCTCGACCCCCAGGCGGTTCAGCAGCCGGATCGCCGCGGTGTTGATCTCCGGCGCCAGCACCGGCTGCGCGCAGCCCGCCAGCAGCGCCACCCGGGCCCGTCGCTCGCCCACGGCCTTGAAGACATTCGGTTTTTCGGCGGGATCGGGCGACGGCAGCGTCGCCGGCGCCATCGCCGCCATGCCCTTCAGCCGCCCTGGCAGCAGCCCCGCGAACGGCCGCCCGACCTGCGCCAACCGCAGCGCCCAGCGAAACAGCGCCCGGTCCGGCAGCACCCGCGCCAGCATTCCGCGCAGAAAACGCTCCGGCCACGGACGAACATGGTGCTCCTCGATATAGGCCCGGGCGTGATCGACCAGGTGCATGTAGTTCACGCCCGACGGGCAGGTGGTCATGCAGGACAGGCAAGAGAGGCAGCGGTCGACGTGCTTGACCGTCCGAGCCGGCGGCGGGCCGCCGTTCTCGAGCATCTCCTTCATCAGGTAGATCCGGCCCCGCGGGCTGTCGAGCTCGTCGCCCAGCAACAGGTAGGTCGGGCAGGTCGCCGTGCAGAACCCGCAGTGCACGCAGGTGCGGATGATCTTTTCGGACGACGCCGTATCCGGATCGGCCAGTTGCGCGGGCGAAAAGCTGGTCTGCATCAGGCGTACATCCGGCCGGGATTGAAGATGCGCTGCGGGTCGAACTGGGTCCGCACCCGCTCGGTCAGCGCCGCCACGCCCGGCGCCAGCGGTTGGAACGGCGCGACCTGCGCCCGCACCGCTGCGCCGGCGCGCATCAAGGTCGCATGGCCCTCGCCGCCGGCGACCTGCGCCAGCACCTGCCGCACCCGGCCGGCATGGGCGTCGGGCGCGGCCGGCAGCTCCAGCCACACCGCCCCGCCGCCCCAGTCGTAGAAGCAGCGGCCGGAGAGCTCATCGGCCAGCCGCCGGCCGACCGCCGCGCCAGATGTGGGCGCAACCGAGAGCTTCCAGACAGGGTCGTCGCGCCCGACGAAGAAGGACGCGTCGGCGATCTCCTTCCAGGCCAGCTGCGATGCCTCGCGGTCCAGCACCGCCTGCCGCGTCTCGCTGGACAGCACTTGCGCCAGGTGCGCGATCCGCGCCGTCACCGAGGGCCCCACGCCCTCGACCCGCAGCAGCGTCACCGCGCCGTGGGCCGCCGAGAGCTCGCCGACCTGCGAGCGCGCCGCGATATCGGCCGGCAGGTGCGCGGCCGACGACACCTGGGCCGGGCAACCCAGCGCCTTGGACATCACGGCCATCGCCGCTTCGTCCGACAGACCGCGGATCACCAGGGTCTGCGCCTGCGGCGGCGCGGGCAGCACCTTCAAGGTCAGCTCGGTGACGACGCAGAGCGTGCCGAAGCTTCCGGTGGCCAGCTTGCAGACGTCGAAGCCGGTGACGTTCTTGACCACCCGGCCGCCGGCCGCGAACGCCTCGCCAAAGCCGTTGACGCCCTTCAGCCCCAGGCAGTGGTCGCGCGGCCCGCCCGCCGTCAGCCGCCGCGGCCCGCCGCGCCCGGTCATCATCGCGCCGCCGACGGTGCCCAGGCCAGCCGGCAGTCCCCACAACGGCCCGAAGTCCGGCGGCTCGAAAGCCAGGCATTGACCGCGCTCGGTCAGCATGGCGGCGATCTCGCTCATCGGCGCGCCGGGCTCGACCGCCAGGATCAGCTCTTCGGGTTGATAGGTCACCACGCCGTTCAGCGCCGACAGATCCAGCACCTCGTCGGCCTCGACCGCCCGTCCGAACCCGCGCCGCGTTCCGGTCCCGACCAGTTCCAGCGCCTTCCCCTGGGCCAGCGCGTCCTTGACCGCCTGTTCGGCGCCCGCCGCATCGTTCGGTGTCCAGGCCACGTTCAGAACCGATCCAGTTCGGGAAAGCGGACCTTGCCGCCATGGATGTGCACGCGGCCGAGCTCGGCGCAGCGGCAGAGCTTGGGGAACACCTTGCCGGGGTTCAGCAGCCCGTCCTCGTCAAAGGCGCACTTCAGCCGCTGCTGCTGGTCCAGGTCGGCCGGTCCGAACTGCACCTCCATCAGGTCGCGCTTCTCGACGCCGACCCCGTGCTCGCCTGTCAGCACCCCGCCGACCTCGACGCAGAGGGTCAAGATCGCCGCGCCGAGCTCCTCGGCCTTGTGCAGTTCGCCCGGCACATCGGCGTCGTAGAGGATCAGCGGGTGCAGATTGCCGTCGCCGGCATGAAACACATTGGCGATCCGCAGGCCGCACGCCTCCGACAGCTCGGTCATCCGCCGCAGCACCTTGGGCAGAGTCGCGCGCGGGATGGTGCCGTCCATGCAGTAATAGTCGGGCGAGATCCGGCCCACCGCCGGGAACGCCGCCTTGCGCCCGGCCCAGAAGCCCTTGCGCTCGTCCTCGTTCATCGAAATCCGCAGATAGCTGGCGCCGCAGCCCTCGCCGATCTCGCGCACCACCTCGATCAGGTGGTCGACCTCGGCTGGCGGACCATCCAGCTCAATGATCAGCAGCGCCTCGACGTCGAGCGGGTAGCCGACCTTCACGAACGCCTCAGCCGCGGCGATGGCCAGGCGGTCCATCATCTCCATGCCGGCCGGGATGATGCCCGCGGCGATCACGGCGGCGACGCAGGCGCCGGCCGCCTCGACCTCCTGGAAACCCATCAGCAGCGCGCGCTGGGTCTCGGGCGCCTGCAGGATGCGGACCGTCACCTCGGTCACCACGCCCAGCAGCCCTTCCGACCCGCAGACCACGCCCAGCAGGTCGAGGCCCTGCGGATCCAGGTGCTTGCCGCCCAGCCGCATCACCGTGCCGTCGATCAGCACCAGCTCCACGCCGAGCAGATTGTTGGTGGTCATCCCGTACTTCAGGCAGTGCACGCCGCCGGCGTTCTCGGCGACATTGCCGCCGATCGAACAGGCGATCTGACTGGAGGGGTCGGGGGCGTAGTAGAAGCCCTCGCCGGCGACCGCGTGGGTCACCGACAAGTTGGTCACGCCAGGCTGCACCACCGCGCAGCGGTTGGCGTAGTCGACCTCGAGGATGCGGTTGAACTTGCCCAGTCCTAGGATGATCCCGTCGGCCAGCGGCAGCGAGCCGCCCGACAGCGAGGTCCCGGCCCCACGCGGCACCACCTTGAGCCCGACGCCGTGGCAGTAGGCGAGGACCCGGCTGACCTGGTCGACCGTTTCGGGCAGCACCACGATCATCGGCCGCTGGCGATAGGCGGTCAGGCCGTCGCACTCGTAGGCGGCCAGGCCCGCGTCGTCGTCGATCACCCCTTCGCCGGGGACGATCGCGCGCAGCGCCGCGACGAACTCGCCGCGGCGGTCCAGCAAACCCTGGTCGGGCGCGGGCATCAGCATGGCTGCGCCGTTCTCTTCATGGCCGCCCGACCTCCCCGCTCGAACTGACGGGTCGACATAACGCGGCCGGTCGGCCATGACCACCGCCGCGGTGCGGCATGCTTCCCTTAGGTGAGCACGTTTCGTATACTGAATACGAAAAGCCGGCTCGGTCGCCGGCCCACGAGCGTAGATGATGGACGGCGATTTTCCCCTGGGCGACCCTCACGGCGCCACGCCGACCACGCTGAAGTCGCACCTGCTGCGCTTGCTGCGCCAGGCCATCCTGTCGGGCCGTTATCCGCCTGGCTCGCGCCTCAACGAGAGCCAGTTGGCCCGCGAGTTCAAGATCAGCCGCATCCCGATCCGCGAGGCGCTGATGCAGCTGCAGGAAAGCGGCTTGGTCACCAACCACGCCCGCCGCGGCATGTTCGTCACCCGGCTGACCGACGAGGACGTGCAGCGCATCAACAGCATCCGGGTGGTGCTGGAAGCCGAGGCGCTGCGTCTCTGCCGGCTCAACATGACCAAGGCCGCGGCCGCACGGCTCAGCGCCATGGTCGAGCAGATGGAGGCCTGGGAGGTCGGCGACCGCCCGGCCGCGGCCACCACCGACTTCGAGTTCCACCGCGAGATCTGGGAGCTGTCGGGCAATCCCTATCTGGCGCGCACCCTCGACTCCCTGTGCACCGTCCTCTTCGCCCATGCCGCCCAGGACCGCGGCGAAACCATCAAGTGGCGCTTGAACCGGCATCGCGGCCTGCTGGATGTGGTTTTGGGCCGCTCCAGCGTCTCACCAGAGGATGCCGTGATTGCACACTTGAGGGTCTCCTATGACGAGCCGGAGAAATTCTCCAGCTTCGCCGCGACGCAACGGACCGACGAGCCGGCCGTTGACCGCTCGCGGCCCAAGCGCCGGACCTCAGCACGATGAGCAGGATCGCCCCGATGACTCCACGCAGCATTCTTGGCCTGGCCGTCGCCCTCGCCGCCGGCCTCGCCTCCTCGGCCGCCGCCCAGGCGCCGGGCGAGACGGTGTTCAAGCAGCAGTGCGGGACCTGCCACGCCATCGCCCCCGGCGGCCCGGCCAAGCTCGGCCCGCCGTTGAAGGGCATGGTCGGGCGCAAGGCCGGGACCGTCCCGGGCTACGCCTATTCCAAGGCGCTGAGCGCCTGGGGCCAGACCTGGACCACCGCCAATCTCGACAAGTACCTGGCCAAGCCCGCCGCGGTCGTGCCGGGCACCAAGATGCTGGTCGGGGTCGCCAACGCCGATCAGCGCGCGGCGGTCATCGCCTATCTCGCCAGCCAGAAGTAGCCGCCAACGCCCAGGTGACTCATGAACACGGTTGAACTCCGGCCAGGCGCCCGCCTCGCCGGAGCGCCCCAGCATGCCTGCTCGACGGGCCGCGCGCCGGACTATCACGCGCTCGGGACGTTTTCGGAGACCTGGTCGTTCCTGGAATACTTCCTCGGGCGCTGCGTCCAGGTCGGCGGCGGCGAGACCGCTTGCGACCAGCCGCTGAGCCTGGCGGCCCAGCTCGACGCCTTGGAGCGCCTGGAGCTCGGCGCTCAGCGCAGCGAGGCTGCGGCCCTGGCCGCGGAGATTCGCGTCGCCGCCCACCGGCGGCAGGCCGCATTGCAGGACCTGGCCCGCGCCAGCCTCAACCGCATGGGTCTTGGCCAGTTCGACATCCCCGCCGCCCTGCCACACGACGGCGACAAGGCGCTGGAGGCCCTGCACATGCGGACCTGCGATCTCGTCCGCCGCACGGTGCTGCTGCTCTGCGCCCTGGAGAAGGCGCAGCGCTGAGGCCTCAGCCCAGCGCCTGCGCCATCCGCTCGGCCAGCTTGCGGGCGACTTCGGACTTGGCGGTCCGATCCCAGCGCTCGACGCCGTCCTGCGTGACGATCGAGACGGCGTTGTCGTCGCCGCCCATGGTGCCGGCGACGCTGACGTCGTTGGCGACGATCCAGTCGCAGCCCTTCTTGGCCAGCTTGGCCTTGGCGTAGGCCTCGACGTCGTTGGTCTCGGCCGCAAAGCCGACCACCAGCGCCGGGCGGCGGGGCGATTGCGACAGGGTCGCCAGGATGTCCGGGTTCTCGATCAGGCTGATCGTCGGCGGACCCTCGGCGCCCTTCTTCATCTTGGTTCCGGCCGCGCTCTCCGGGCGCCAGTCGGACACGGCGGCCACGCAGACGGCGATGTCGGCCGGCAGCGCCGCCTCGCAGGCGGCCAGCATCTCGCGGGCGGTCTCGATGTCGACGCGCTTGACCCCCGGAGGTGTCGCCACGGCGACCGGACCAGCGACCAGGGTCACCTCGGCGCCGAGCTCGGCCAAAGCCTGGGCGATGGCGAAGCCCTGCTTGCCGCTCGACCTATTCGTCAGCACACGGACGGGATCGATCGGCTCGGCGGTCGGACCGGCGGTGACGATCGCGCGCCTTCCGGCCAGCGGCCGCGCCGCCGGGCCTTCCAGCGCCGCCATGATGGCCGCGAAGATCACCGGCGGCTCGGCCAGTCGTCCAAAGCCGTACTCCCCGCAGGCCATCGCCCCTTCGTCGGGACCGACGAACAGCACCCCGTCGGCCTTCAGCTGGGCGACGTTGCGGCGCGTGGCGGGATGCTCCCACATGCGCACGTTCATCGCCGGGGCCATCAGCACCGGCTTGTCGGTGGCCAGCAGGGTGGTCGAGGCCAGGTCGCTGGCATGGCCGTGCACGGCCTTGGCGATCAGGTCGGCGGTGGCGGGGGCGACGACCACCAGATCGGCCGATCGCGAGAGTTCGATGTGGCCCATCTCGGCCTCGTCGGTCAGCGAAAACAGCTCGGAATAGACCTTGTCCTCGCTGATCGCCGCCAGCGACAGCGGGGTGACGAACTGCTCTCCGGCCTTGGTCAGGATCGGCCGCACGCCAACCCCGGCCTTGCGCAGCAGCCGGGTCAGTTCCAGCGCCTTGTAGGCCGCGATGCCGCCGCCGACGATCAGGAGAATCCGCTTGTCCGACAAGGCTTCGTGCCCCTCCGCAATGGTCGCTCGGTCATAGGCCATACGAAGCGGCTGGACAAACGTCGGTTTCCGTTCTTAATTTGTTCCACAACTTGGCCGTGAGAGGGAGAGAACGATGGCTAAGTACAAGATTGCGTTGAGCCTGGGCCTGGCCCTGATCCTGACCGCCGCCTGCGAGCGGCCCTCGGCCGTCGCCCAGAAGGACGAGGCGCCGGCCGCCTCGGAATCCCGCCAGTTCGCGGCCGCGCCTTCCCGCGCGACGAACCCCGCCCGCGTAGACGAACCGGTGCGCGAACTGGACGGCCGCCCGATCTGGTCCGCCAGCCGCCGCGGCAGCGCCGAGGAGAACGCCCAGCGCGCCTTCGACCGCAATGGCGAGGCGTTCGGCGCCCGTGACCTCGACGACTTCGTGCGCAAAGCCTACGCCTTCATCGAAAGCCCGCCCGCCGGCGTCCAACGCCTGACCCGGGCCAACGGCGACGTTTTGCTCTACGACCCCAAGAACAACGTCTTCGCCGTCGCCACCAAGGACGGGGCGCCGCGCACCATGTTCAAGCCCGACGAAGGCGCCGCCTACTGGGACGAGCAGAAGGCCCGCCAGGCGCAGCAGGCCTCGCGCCGCGGCGACGACAACGGCGAGAGCTGATCACTCAAACAAATGTTCGAACCGCCTCTTTCGCCGCTTCCGCCCCTGCGCTAGCGTCCGCGCCAATCAATTCCAGACGCGGGAGACGGACATGAAAGCGGTGCTCAGCAAGGTGACGGGCGGCCCCGAAACCCTGGTGTACGAGGATGTTCCCGCGCCGGAGGTCAAGCCGGGCCATGCGGTGATCTCGGTCAAGGCCGTGGGCGTGAACTTCCCCGACGTGCTGATGATCGAGGACAAGTACCAGTCCAAGCCGCCGCGTCCGTTCTCGCCGGGCGGCGAGCTGTCGGGCGTGGTCAAGGCGGTCGGCGAAGGCGTCACCAACGTCAAGGTCGGCGACCGCATCCTGGCCAACACCGGCTCGGGCGGCATGGCCGAGGAAGTCCTGCTGCCGGCCAACCGCCTGTGGCACATCCCCGACTCCATGCCGCACGACATCGCCGCGGCGTTCATCCTGACCTACGGCACCTCGTGGCACTCGCTGAAGGACCGCGCCGACCTGAAGGCCGGCGAGACGCTGCTGGTGCTGGGCGCGGCCGGCGGCGTCGGCCTGGCGGCGGTCGAACTGGGCAAGGCCATGGGCGCGCGGGTGATCGCCGCCTGCTCCAGCCAGGAGAAGGTCGACCTGGCGATCAAGCACGGCGCCGACGCCGGGGTGGTCTATGGCCGCGGCCCGTTCGACCGCGACGGCCAGAAAGCGCTGGGCCAGCTGTTAAAGGAAGCCGGGGGCGAGCACGGCTTCGACGTGATCTATGACGCCATCGGCGGCGACTATGCCGAACCCGCCCTGCGCTCGATCGCCTGGGAAGGCCGCTACCTGGTGGTCGGCTTCGCGGCCGGCGACATCCCGAAGATCCCGCTGAACCTGGCGCTGTTGAAGGGCTGCCAGATCGTCGGCGTGTTCTGGGGCACCTGGGCGGCGCGCAATCCCGAGCTATTCGCCAAGAGCATCGACGAGCTGCTCGAGCTGTACGCTCAAGGCAAGGTCACCCCGCACGTTTCCGAGCGCTTCCCGCTCGAACGCGGCGCCGACGCCATCGCCCACCTGGGCAGCCGCAAGGCCATGGGCAAGGTCGTCGTCACCATCGACTGACGAAGCTGGAGTGGAAGCCGCCGAAACGGCTTCCACTTTCCCCGGCCGCGCTCTAGTTATCGCCGATCACATAACAAAGATCGGGAGCGAAACATGGCGGGACGTCTGGACGGCAAGGTGGCTTTGATCACCGGCGGCGCATCGGGGATCGGGCTCGGCACGGTCGAGCTGTTCGTGGCCGAGGGCGCCAAGGTCGTCGCCGCCGACATCCAGGACGAAAAGGGCGCCATGCTGGAGAAGCGCTTCCCCGGCCAGGTCGTCTACGCCCACTGCGACGTCACCAGCGAAGCCGAGATCGAAGCGGCGCTGCAGAAGGCCAAGTCCGAGTTCGGCGGCCTCGACATCCTGTTCAACAACGCCGGCATCTCCGACCGCATGACCTCGATCGGCGAGATCACCGCCGACGGCTGGAGCTGGATTTTCGACATCCTCGTGCGCGGCCCGGCCCTGGGCATGAAGCACGCCGTGCCGCTGATGCTGGAACGCGGCGGCGGGTCGATCATCAACACCGCCTCGATCGCCGGGCTGCAGGCCGGCTTCGGCCCGATCGCCTACTCGACCGCCAAGGCCGGCGTCATCCACATGAGCCGGGTGGCCGCCGCCCAGCTGTCGCCGCAGAAGATCCGCGTCAACGCCATCTGCCCCGGCCTGATCGCCACCTCGATCTTCGGCGCCTCGTTCGGCCTGCCGCGCGAGGTCGCCGACCAGATGGCCGCCCGCGTCGCCGAGAACGCCGCCCAGGCGCAGCCGGTGCCGAAGGCCGGCCTGCCCGACGACATCGCCCAGGCCGCGCTCTATCTGGCCTCCGACGCCGCGGCCTTCGTGTCCGGCACCCACATCGTCGTCGACGGCGGCATCACGGTCGGCGGCCGCCACGCGTGGGACCCGAACATGGTCTCGCCGTTCGCCACCATCCTGGGCGACCTGACCCCCGTTCAGCCTTGAGCGAGACGGCCGGCAAGCCGCGGCTCGACCACAACGTCGAGGGGGCCCTCTGGATGGTCGCCTCGGCGGTCGGCTTCACGGCGATGACCACCCTGATCAAGTATCTGGGCGACGACTATCCGGCCGCCTTGCAGACCTTCTATCGGCAGCTGGCCGGCTTCATCGTCCTGCTGCCGATCATCCTCAAGCGGCGGGGCGCAGCCTTCGCCACCACGCGGCCGGGCATCCTGATCTTCCGCTCGGCCGCCGGCACGCTGGGGATGATCCTCTCGTTCTACGCTTTTCAGAAGATGCCGCTGGCCGACGCCAACGCGCTGTCCTTCACCCGCACCCTCTGGCTGGTGCCGCTCGCCGCGCTGGTGGTGCGCGAAACGGTCGGACCGCTGCGCATCGGCGCGGCGGTGGTCGGCTTCATCGGCGTGCTGATCATGCTGCGCCCTGGCGTCGGCGGCGAGTTCGCCATCGGCTGGCCGGCGGCCGCGATGCTGGCCTCGTCCTTCCTGTTCGCCCTGACCATCACCGGCATGAAGGTGATGACCCGCGACCACTCGCCGACCGTGCTCTTGGTCTGGGCCGCGACGCTCGGCCTGGTCATGGGCATCCCCGGCGCCTTCTTCACCTGGCGCTGGCCAGAGCCCTTCGATCTGCTGCTGCTGGGCGCAATGGGCGTGCTCGGGACCATCACCCAGGGCTGCTACATCAAGGGCATGGCGATCGGCGACGCCGCCGCCATGGCGCCGATCGACTATATCCGCCTGGTGTTCACGGTGATCGTCGGGGTGACCCTGTTCCACGAGATCCCGACCATCTGGACCATCGCCGGGGCCGGCGTGGTTGTCGCCTCGACCCTGCTGATCACCTGGCGCGAGGCCGCGCTCAGCCGGGCTGCGCGCCGGGCCAGCGCCGGGGACGAAGCCGCCGGCTAGTCGTCCTGGCGCTTCATGCGCTCGAGGATCTGCATCGCCTCGGCCTTGTGCTTGGGCTTCAGGTGGCGGCCGACGACGGCCAGCAAGGCGGCGAACACCGCCGCGTCGTCGGTGAAGCCGACCACCGCCAGCACGTCGGGGATCGCATCGGTCGGCAGCACAAAGTAGGCCAGCCCCGCCATCATCATCGCCTTGGCCGTGGTCGGCGTCGCCGGGTCCTTGGCGCAGAACCATACCGACAGGGCGTCGCCGGCGAACGGAACCTTAGCCGCGACACGGCGGATCTTCGGCCAGAAACCGCGCGCCACGCGGCGCTCGTTCACCCGCGCCACGGCCGGCGTCAGGGCCCGCGAGGGGTCCAGAGCCTGCTTGGCGTCGAAAGCCTCGCCGTTGACGTGGGGTGACGCTTTTGAGTCCGCGCTCATCGGGCTAAAGCCTCGGATAACGAGACCCTATTAGACGTGAACGGGAGCCAAGCGTCCATGAAACTCGATTCCTCCATCGCTGCGGTCGTGACCGGCGGCGCCTCCGGCCTCGGTGAGGCCACCGTCCGCGCCCTGGCCGCCCAGGGCGTGAAGTGCGCCATCTTCGACATGAACGAAGCCAAGGGCGAAGCCGTCGCCAAAGAAGTGGGCGGCGTGTTCTGCAAGGTCAACGTGACCTCCGAGGAAGAAGTCGACGCGGCCTTCGCCAAGGCCCGCGCCGCGCACGGCCAGGAGCGCATCCTGGTCAACTGCGCCGGCACCGGCAACGCGATCAAGACCGCCAGCCGCGACAAGCAGACCGGCGAGGCCAAGCACTTCCCGCTCGACGCCTTCAACCTGATCATCCAGATCAACCTGGTCGGCACCTTCCGCTGCATCGCCAAGTCGGCGAAGGGCATGCTGGACCTGGAGCCGATCGACGGCGAGCGCGGCGCCATCGTCAACACCGCCTCGGTGGCGGCTGAAGACGGCCAGATGGGCCAGGCGGCCTACTCGGCCTCCAAGGGCGGCGTGGTCGGCATGACCCTGCCGATCGCCCGCGACCTGTCGGGCGACGGCATCCGGGTGAACACCATCCTGCCGGGCATCTTCAACACCCCGCTGATGAACGCCGCCCCGCCGCAGGTGAAGGAAGCCCTGGCCCAGTCGGTGCCGTTCCCCAAGCGCCTCGGCAACGCCGAAGACTACGCGTCCCTGGCCCTGGAAATGATCACCAACGGCTACTTCAACGGCGAGGACGTCCGCCTCGACGGCGCCATCCGCATGGCGCCCCGCTAAGGACTTCGACGAGGGCCGCCCGTCGCGGCGGCCCTCGTGACTTTTCAGTGACGCTTTACCTCGCGGCCTTTTAGGCGTTCCGTATCGGCGGAACTTCGTGGGGGGCTTAGAAAGCGCCATGATGGGTCGATGGGCGCAGCGGTTCGCCACCGCTATGGAGCGCCCCATCATCGCTTATGGAGCGGCGCTCGGCGCCGTCGGCGCCGCGGCTTTGCTGCGCGCCGCCGCCGGCGCGGTGATGGCCGATCCCCCGAACTACATGACCTTCTATCCCGCGGTGCTGTTCGCCACCCTGGTGGCCGGCGCCCGCGGCGGACTGGCCGCAACGCTGGTCAGCGCCCTCCTCGTCGCGGGCTTTTGGCTCGATGGTCGGCAAACCCTGTTCACGGCGATCTTCGTCGCCACCGCGGCGACCACCGTGCTGATCGGCCGAGCGATCCGCATCGCGGTCCTGCGCGGCGTCGAGGCCGAGGAACGTTTCCGCATCTTCCAGGAGCAGGCCCGCGAGGGCTTCATCATCGTCGAACCCGTGCGCGAACAGGGACGGGTCGTCGACTTCTATTGCACCTACGCCAATCCCGCCGCCGAGAAGATGGGGCGGCCCGATGGCGTCGGCCTCAAGGGTCGGCGGATCCTGGAAGTTTTGCCCGACGGCAACGGCCGGCGGATGCTTGAACGGCTGACGGCGCTCTACGAGGCCGGCGGCTCCGACGATGTCGAGGTCCGGCGCCTGATCGACGGCCGGTCGGTGTTCATCCGCTCCAGCGGCGTGCGGCTGCCGGGCGGGCTAGCGGTGTCGTTCCGCGATGTCACGGCGCAGCGCCAATCGGAACAGGCCCTGCGCACCGGCGAGGCGCGGGTGCGCGCCCTGCTCGACAGCCTGCCGCAGTTGATCTGGTCGACGCGCGGTGACGGCTATTGCGACTATCTGAGTCCGCAATGGATCGAGTTCACGGGCGTCCCCGCCGAAGGCCATTTCGACACCGGCTGGCAGGACTCGATACATCCCGAGGACCGCGACACGGTCTCTCAGGCCTGGACCCAGGCGGTAAACGGGGGCTTGCCCTACGACGTCGAGTACCGGCTGCGCCGGAACGACGGGGTCTGGCGCTGGATGACGGCGCGCGCCTCGGCCGTCCGGGGCGAGGACGGCCGCATAACGCGATGGTTCGGCACCAGCAGCGACATCACCGAGGTGGTCCAGGCCCGCGCCGAACTGGAGGAACGCGTGGCGGTCCGCTCGCGCGAACTGGAACGCAGCCTGGCCGAACGCGCCGAGACCGAGGCGGCCCTGGCCCAGGCCCAGCGCCTGGAGACCGTCGGACGGCTGACCGGCGGCGTCGCTCATGACTTCAACAACCTGCTGACCGTGGTCATCGGCGGCCTGGACATGATCCTCCAGCACCCGGACGACCGGCCGCGGGTCACACGGCTGGCCGAGGCGGCGCTGGCCGCAGGACGGCGCGGCGAACAGCTCGTCCGCCAGTTGATGGCCTTCTCGCGCCGGCAAGAGTTGAAGTTGGAGCTGGTCGACGTGCCCGGACTGATCGAGCAGATCGAGCCGCTGGTGCGCCGGGCGATCGGCGAGGACGTCAACCTGACCATCCGGCACGACGGCGCGGTCGGGTGGAGCCGGCTCGACCCCGCCCAGTTCGAGGCCGCGCTGCTGAACCTGATGGTCAACGCTGCCGACGCCGCGCCGCAAAGCGGCGGCGACATCGAGATCGCCCTGCAACGCCGGCAACTCGTCGACGGCGAAGTCGCCGGGGCGGCGGCCGGCGAGTATCTGACGGTGGCGGTTTCAGACAACGGCGCGGGCATGACGCCAGAGATCGTCGAGCGGGCGTTCGAGCCGTTCTTCACCACAAAAGACGTCGGCAAGGGCACCGGCCTGGGCCTCGCCCAGGTCTACGGCTTCATCAAGCAGGTCGGCGGCGCAGCGGCGATCTCGTCCTCCATCGGCTTCGGCACCACGGTCACCCTCTACCTGCCGGCCGCTGCAGCCGAAGCGGCGGTCCCCCCGGCTCCGGCCAAGCCAGACGAGGGCGAATGGGCGCGCGGCGCGCGGGTGCTGCTGGTCGAGGACGACGCCGCCGTGCGGGCGGTGACCGAAAGCCTGCTGACCGACTTCGGCTGCCGGGTCGAGGGCGCGCCGGACGGACCCACGGCGCTTGCCCGACTGCAGTCGGGCGAGCGTTTCGATCTGCTGATCTCCGACATCGTCATGCCCGGCGGGATGAGCGGCGTCGAACTTGCGCGCGCGGCGCGCGCCCGCGACGCGCGCCTGCCGATCGTGTTGACCAGCGGCTACGCCGGCGAGCGGCTCGGCGAGGGCGCCGAAGCCCTGGCTTGGCCGTTGCTGCGCAAGCCATTCCGAGCCGAGCAGCTGGGCATGGCGGTGCGCGAGGCGCTGGAGCAGCGTGACCCGGTCGACGCCTGAGCCGTCAGGCGGCCAGCTCGACGCCGTCCTTGCGCAACGTGCGGACTTGCAAGGCGCCGGCCGGCGAGGCGCGCAGGATCGCCTGTTCGGGCCGTGAGAGACTAAGCCAGGCCATGCCGTCGTCCGGCGCGAGCGTGACGATCTGGCGATCGTGATAGGGGGCCACATCGGGGCCCGGCGAGGTGGTCAGCAGGCTGAAGCAGCCCTCCTTGACGATCCCGGCGATCCAGAACCAAGGCTCCCCGGCCATGGTGAAGAGGTGGCGGTCCTTGAGTTTCACCCCGGCGGCGGGGGCCGTGTACTCGATGAAGCCGTCGGCGAGCACCAACACCCGATCGCTGTGGGAAAAATCGCGACCCTCGGAGCGGAAATTGAACACCGGCGCGCCGCGCGGCCCGGGCCAGGCCCAGGTCATCATCGCGCCCTCCAGGCCCTCGCCGGCGCTGCGAACGACGAAAGCGCTGTCGCGAATGCGGATGGCCGGCTGGGCGTCCAGCATGTTGGGGATCATGCCGTCCTTCCACCGGAACAGCGGCAGGCCGCGCCGGTCGAACTCCTCGATGGCGTCTTTGAGCAGCTTGTGGCGCTGGAACTCGTTGCACATGCCGCCAGCCTAGCGCTCTGGCGGCAAACGAAAAGGGCGGCCGCGTCGCCGCGGCCGCCCTTCCCGATTTCGTACCGACTGGAAGCCTTAGGCTTCTTCAGCAGCGGCCGGCTCGTCCTTCTTGCTCAGGTCTTCGCCAGTTTCCTGGTCGACGATCTTCATGCTCAGGCGGGTCTTGCCGCGGTCGTCGAAGCCCAGGAGCTTCACCTTCACCGCTTGGCCTTCCTGCAGCACGTCCGAGACCTTGGCGACGCGGTCGCTGGAGATCTGCGAGACGTGAACCAGGCCGTCCTTCGCGCCGAAGAAGTTCACGAAGGCGCCGAAGTCGACGATCTTCACGACCTTGCCGGTGTAGATGGCGCCGATTTCCGGCTCCGAGGCGATCGACTTGATCCACTCCTTGGCCGCATCGATCTTCGACTGATCGCTGGCCGAGACCTTGATCGTGCCGTCGTCTTCGATGTCGACCTTGGCGCCGGTCTTTTCGACGATTTCGCGGATGACCTTGCCGCCCGAACCGATGACTTCACGGATCTTGTCGACCGCGATCTTCATGGTTTCGATCTTCGGGGCGAATTCGCCCAGCTCGGCGCGCGGCGCTTCCATGGCCTTGGCCATTTCGTCGAGGATGTGCTTGCGGCCACCCTTCGCCTGCTCCAGCGCCTGCTTCATGATCGCTTCGGTGATGCCGGCGATCTTGATGTCCATCTGCAGCGAGGTGATGCCGTCCTCGGTGCCGGCGACCTTGAAGTCCATGTCGCCCAGGTGATCTTCGTCACCCAGGATGTCCGACAGAACCGCGAAGCCGTCCGATTCCAGGATCAGGCCCATGGCGATGCCGGAGACCGGCTTCTTCAGCGGAACGCCCGCATCCATCAAGGCCAGCGACGAACCGCAGACCGAGGCCATCGAGGACGAGCCGTTCGACTCGAAGATCTCGGAGACCAGGCGGATGGTGTAGGGGAACTCTTCGGTCTTCGGCAGCATCGGACGGATCGCCCGCCAGGCCAGCTTGCCGTGGCCGACTTCGCGGCGACCCGGCGCGCCCATGCGGCCCGTCTCCCCGACCGAGAACGGCGGGAAGTTATAGTGCAGCATGAACTTCTCGTAGTATTTGCCTTCCAGCGCGTCGATCAGCTGCTCGTCGTCGCCGGTGCCCAGGGTGGCGACCACCAGAGCCTGGGTTTCCCCACGGGTGAACAGGGCCGAACCGTGGGCACGCGGCAGCACGCCGACTTCCGAGACGATCTGGCGAACCTTGTCGACGGTGCGGCCGTCGATGCGGATGCCGGTGTCCAGGATGTTGCGACGAACGACGTCGGCTTCCAGTTCCTTGAACACGCCGCCCAGCTTGGCCGGGTCGACGCCGGTCGGATTGGCCTCGGACTTGGCGAACTTCTCGGTCGCCTTGGCCTTCGCGGCCGAGACCGCGTCGTGACGCTGGCCCTTGGCGACGATCTTGTAAGCCGCGGCCAGATCCTTGCCGATCAGCTTCTTCACGTCGGCCTTAATGGCGTCGGTGTCGTCCGGGGTGAACTCGAAGGGTTCCTTGGCCGAGTGCTCGGCCAGTTCGATAATCGCGTCGATCACCGGCTGGATGCCGTTGTGGGCGAACATGACGCCCTTCAGGACCTCGTCTTCGCTGAGCTCCTGGATCTCGGATTCCACCATCATGACGGCGTCGCTGGTCGAAGCGACGACCAGGTCCATGGCCGATTCCTTCATCTCGTCGAGCGTCGGATTCAGGACGTACTCGCCGTTGATGTAGCCGACGCGCGCCGCGCCGATCGGGCCCATGAACGGGGCGCCCGAGATCACCAGGGCGGCCGAGGCGGCGACCATGGCGACGATGTCCGGATCGTTCTCGAGGTCATGCGCCAGCACGGTGGTGACGACCTGGACTTCGTTCTTGAAGCCCTTGACGAACAGCGGGCGGATCGGACGGTCGATCAGGCGCGAGGTGAGGGTTTCCTTCTGGCTCGGCGCGCCTTCGCGGCGAGGGAAGGAGCCGGGGATCTTGCCCGCGGCGTAGAACTTTTCCTGGTAGTTGACGGTCAGCGGGAAGAAGTCCTGCCCCGGCTTGGCGCTCTTGGCGAAGACGGCGGTGGCCAGCACCATGGTCTCGCCGTAGGTGGCCAGGACCGCGCCGTCAGCTTGACGGGCCATGCGGCCGGTTTCGAGGGTCAGCGTCTTGCCGCCCCACTCGATGGTCTTGCGTTTGATATCGAACATTTTGCTTCTTTCTCATCCCGCGGGCGTATTCCCAACGGGGGCGGACAGGGCGTCGGGGTTCCGAAATCCTCTCCAAACGATCAGGCGATGAGGATTGCTATGGAACCCTCGGTGTGTAGCGGACGTCCTGACTTGGACCGCCCGGATCGCCGTTTTGTTCCCTTCGGCCTGTCGCGAAGGAAGCGGCGCTGTAGATAGTGCCTGATACGCAAAGCCCCCGGTTTCCCGGGGGCTGACCTCTCGGTCCTTAGCGGCGCAGGCCCAGCTTTTCGATCAGCGCCTGATAGCGGCCCTCGTCGGACTTCTTCAGGTGATCGAGCAACGAACGACGCGCGGAAACCAGCTTCAGCAGGCCGCGGCGCGAGTGGTTGTCTTTCTTGTGGGTCTTGAAGTGCTCGGTGAGGTTGGAGATCCGCTCAGAGTAGATCGCCACCTGCACTTCAGCGCTTCCGGTGTCACCGGCCGAACGGCCGTGGGTCTTGATGAGCTCAGCTTTGCGCTCGAGAGTAATCGACATCGGCTAGTCTCCGCTCTTTTCCAGATGAAAGACCCGTGAAGGCTCGAGCTTGCCTGCACGCATCTCGCAGAGCGCCACTACGACCCCGTCCGCCATGGCCGAAACGGTTCGAGTCCCGGGGCTTAGCCGGGCCTTGAGCGCTTCTACCTGTCGGGGAACGAGAACGATCGGCCGTCCCTGCTTCAACTTGAAAGCGTCTTCGGCGGTCACGGCCAGCTCCGGGATGTCGTCCAGGGCGGTCTCGACCGGAAGCAATGCCTCCAAGCAGCGGGCCTTATGGCCCAAATCTTCCAACAATTCCAGCGTTATCGAGGAGTCCTCGTCGAACGGGCCGACGCGGGTGCGGCGCAGGGCGCTGACGTGGGCGCAGGCCCCCAGCCGCTCGGCGATGTCGCGGACGATGGCGCGGACATAGGTGCCCTTGCCGCACTCGACGGCGATCTCGATGTGATCGGCGTCGGGAACGTCGATCACTCGCGCCCCGTAGATCGAGATTTCGCGCGCCTTCAGTTCCACCGTCTCGCCGGCGCGGGCCAGGTCGTAGGCGCGCTCGCCATCGACCTTCACCGCCGAAAAAGCCGGCGGGACCTGCAGGATGTCGCCGATGAACTCCGGCAGCACCGCCTCGACCTGCTCGCGGGTCGGGCGCACGTCGGAGGTCGCGGTCGTCGCGCCCTCGCGATCGAAGCTGGCGGTCGTGCGACCCCACTCGATGGTGAACCGATAGGCCTTGTCCGCGTCCATCAGGAACGAAACGGTCTTGGTCGCCTCGCCCAACGCGATCGGCAGGATGCCGGTGGCCAGCGGGTCGAGGGTGCCGGCGTGCCCGGCCTTCTGGGCGTTGAAGATCCGCCGCACCCGACCGACGGCCTGGGTCGAGCCAAAGTCGTACGGCTTGTCGAGGTTGACCCAGCCCGAGATCGCATCGCCCTTCTTGCGGCGAGCCATCAGTCTTCGTCCTTCCAGGAGCCGGACGGCGGCTGGGGCGCGAGGTCCTGGGCGACGCGCGGGTCATCGAACAGGCGGCCGATGCGGGCCGCCTCGTCGAAGCTCTCGTCGTGCAGGAACTTCAGGTCGGGCGTGAATTTCATGTCGATCGACCGGCCCAGGCGGCCACGCAGAAACTTGGCGTGGCGGTTCAGCGCCTTGACCACGTCGCCGGCGTGCTCGCCGCCAAGCGGTTCGATGAAGCAGACCGCATGGCGCAGGTCGGGGCTCATCCGGACCTCGGTCACCGTGACCGAGACGCCGACAAGCGCCTCGTCATTGAAGTCCTCTTCGCGGAGGATCTCGACCAGGGCGTGGCGCATCAGTTCACCGGCGCGAAGCTGGCGCTGGGACGGGCCCGCCGGGACCGCGCGGCCCTTGGGGGAAGTACGTTTCATGGCTTGCCTCTAACGACCTGGCCGGCGGATCGGACGCGGCGGCTCAGGAGAAGGGCGCGCTTCTAGGCGCGCGAGGTCAAGAAGTCTAGCCCGCGCCGGTCCGCTCCCGAAAGAACGCAAGGACCCGGGTCTCGGCTTCCTTGGTCGGTCCGTCTTCCGCAAGATTGATGGTCAGCACCGAGTGCGGATGCTTGAGGCCGCCGGGCGCGGCGTGCTTCGGATCAATCTCGATCGCTTCGAACTTGTCGCCGAACTCACGCTTGTAGGTGTCGAAGCGCGCGTCCGGCACGAACGGGTCGCCGTAGAAGCGCAGGCCGATCATCGACAGCCCCTCCTCGTCGAAACGCTTGCGGGCGCACGAAACCTCGGCCGGCGAGGCGCCGATCCCGGCGGCCCGCTCGGGCTTGCTCGCCCCCAGCGGCAGCGACGGCTGCGACAGCACCGGGGCGACGACCGACGGCTCGGTCATCATCGCCAGGGCGAAGCCGCCGGTGAAGCACATGCCCACGGCGCCGACGCCCTTGCCGCCGCATTCGGCATGCGCCTTGCGCGACAACGCTTTCAACCATTCGACGATCGGGCTCGACTTGTCCGCGGCCCAGACGTTGAACTCGCGGCGGATGCAGATCCCGCCAAGCATGGTCAGGGCGCTGAGCGGATGGCTGGCCGGGCGGCCGGGCTCGCCGAACAGATGAGGGCAGTAGACGGTCATGCCCGCGGCGGCGATCCGGTCGGCGAAGCGGACGACCAGCGGATGCAGCCCCGGCATCTCATGGATGACGATAACCGCCGGGCCCGAGCCGCGCCTATAGACGTTGCGCGTCCAGCGTCCGTCGTCGAAGGCGAACTTCTCGTACTGCGCCAGCGCCGCTTCGTAGCCCATCGCACCCTCCCCTAACGCCGTTCGGCGAAGGGAGCTTAGCCCTAACGGGCCTTGGTGCGCAGCATGGAAAGATCGCCCTCGAAGCCGGACAGCCGCCAGGTCCCCTGCTCTTCAGTGAAGGTCAGCAGGCAGGGGCCGTCCTTCTTGCGTGGCACGCAGACCTGGCCCTCGCCGACCGATTTGAGCTGACCGCCGATCACCATCGGACCGGGCAAAGGCTTGGCCGCATCGTAGCCGTAATAGGCCGCGACAGAGCGGAACACGCCAGGCTGAATCAGCGCCTCGCCGGCCAGGTCCGCCAGGGTCGGAGCGATCAGCGCGCCCAGGGCGGCCAAGCCGTCGTTCGCCCCCGACTTACGCGTCTCGGCCATCATCCGGGCTTCGATCTGGCGTTTCAGCGCGGGTCGGTCGACATGCGCCTCGAAGGCGGCCTTGTCGTTGTCGCGGATCGAGACCAGCAGCGCATGCACGTCGGTCGCCGCGTCGTAGCGTTGGGCGGTGGCGCAGGCCGAAAGGATAAGCGCGGCCAGCGCCAAAATCAGAACTCTCATCGGGGGGTCGCCAGTTGTTGTGTGTAGCGCAGCATGCCGGTGTCGTATCCCAAGGCCTCGACGCGCGCCAACAGGGCGATGCGTTCGGCTTCCGAGGGGCGCGGCTCGCGCGTGAGCAGCCAAAGGAAGCGGCCCGAGCCCTCGCCGACGATCGCCCACTCGTAGTTCTCGCCGCGGTCGAGCACCCAGTAGTTGGTCAGCAGAGCTGGGCCAAAGAATGACACCCGGAATTTAGCGGCCAGGCGGTCGCCGGCCGGATAGGCCTTGCCGTCCGAAACCCTGATCGGACCGCGGACCGAGCCTTCGCGGCAGGTGTTCTTGACCCCCACCTCGCCGGTGGGCAGCACCGAGTACTCCGCGGTCACCGCCTCGCAGCCCCGCTCGAAACGGTTTTCGTACCGGGCAAATTCGTGCCAGAGGCCGAGATAGCGGCCCAGCTCGACCGGCTTGGCGGGCTCTGGAACATCATTGTTGCCGACCGGACCGCCGGCGCAGGCGGCGATCGCCAGCACCCCGAGGGCGGCGGCGAGAAGATTGCGCATTCAGGCTCCTGAGTTGGCCTCCGCCAGGGGGAATGCCCACCGCGGCGATTGGCTCCGGAATGCAAAAGGCCTCCGGTTTCCCGGAGGCCTGATGTCTTGACTGCAACGCCGCCTAGAGGCTGCGCGCGACCTCTTCGAGGCTGAAGCACTCGATGATGTCGCCTTCCTTGATGTCCTGGAAGCCCTCGAAGAACATCCCGCACTCGACACCGGAGCCGACCTCGGCGACTTCGTCCTTGAAGCGCTTGAGGGTCCGCAGGGTGCCCAGTTCGAGAACGACGATGTCCTCGCGGATGATCCGGACGCGAGCGCCGCGGCGAACCACGCCCTCGGTGACCCGGCAACCGGCGACGCGGCCAACCTTGGTGATGTCGAACACCTGCAGGACGCGCGCGTTGCCCAGGAAGGTCTCGCGTTGCTCCGGCGCCAGCATGCCCGAGAGCACGCCTTTGATGTCGTCGATCAGGTCGTAGATGATCGCGTAGTAGCGGATTTCGACGCCTTCGCGTTCGGCCAAGGTCTGGGCCTGCTTCGAAGCGCGGACGTTGAAGCCGATGATCGGCGCGCCCGAACCCTTGGCCAGCATGACGTCGCTTTCGCTGATCGCACCGGCGCCCTGGAGGATGATCCGCGCGCGGACCTCATCGGTGGCCAGCTTGTCCAGCGAGCCGACGATGGCTTCGGCCGAACCCTGCACGTCCGCCTTGATGATGACCGGCAGCTCCGAGATCTTCTTGTCCTGAAGCTTGGCCATGAAGTCGGCCATGGTGACGCCGCCAGCGACCGGCGAACCGGCCTTCTCGCGCTTCACGCGGGTCCGATACTCGGTCAGCTCACGGGCGCGGGCCTCGTTTTCCACGACCGCGAAGGGCTCACCCGGGCTGGGCGTGCCGTCGAGGCCGAGGATTTCCACCGGCACCGACGGGCCGGCCGAGTCGAGCTGCTCGTCGCGTTCGTTCAGCAGGGCGCGAACCCGGCCGAAGTTGGCGCCGGCGACGACGATGTCGCCGCGCTTCAGGGTGCCGCGCTTGACCAGAACCGTCGAAACGGCGCCGCGGCCGCGGTCGAGCTTGGCCTCGATGACCGTGCCGTCCGCGGTGCGGTCCGGGTTGGCCTTCAGGTCCATCATCTCGGCCTGCACCAGGATCGCCTCAATGAGGTTTTCCAGGCCGGTCTTCTTCAAGGCCGAGACTTCGATCACCTGGGTGTCGCCACCGAGGCTTTCGACGACGATCTCGTGCTGCAGCAGCTCGTTGATCACCCGCTGCGGATTGGCGTCGGGCTTATCGATCTTGTTGATGGCCACGATGATCGGAGCGCCGGCCGCCTTGGCGTGCTGGATCGCTTCGGCCGTCTGCGGCATGACGCCGTCGTCGGCCGCGACCACGAGGACCACAATGTCGGTGACGTCCGCGCCGCGAGCCCGCATCGCCGAGAAGGCGGCGTGGCCAGGGGTGTCGAGGAAGGTCACGGCCTGGCCGTCGGCCAGACGCACCTGATAGGCGCCGATGTGCTGGGTGATGCCGCCATGCTCGCCGCCGGCGACATCGGCCGAACGCAGGGCGTCCAGCAGCGAGGTCTTGCCGTGGTCGACGTGGCCCATGACCGCCACGACCGGCGGCCGCGACACCAGGTTGTCGTCGATATCCTCTTCGCCGATGAAGCCTTCTTCGACGTCGGATTCCGAAACGCGCCGCACGGTGTGACCGAACTCGGTGGCCACCAGCTCAGCGGTGTCGTTGTCGATGACGTCGTTGATCTTCAGCATCACGCCCTGACGCATCAGGAACTTGATGATCTCGACGCCGCGGGTCGCCATCCGATTGGCGAGCTCCGCCACGGTGATGACGTCCGGGATGACCACTTCACGGGCCGCGCGGGCCTGCTCCTGGCCGCCGCCCTTGCGCTTTTCACGTTCACGTTCACGCGCCCGGCGGACCGAGGCCAGCGAACGCATCCGTTCGACCGCACCCTCGTCGTCACCGGCCACGGCCTGGATGGTCAGACGGCCTTCGCGACGCTGCGCGGCGCCCTTCACACGGCTGATCGCCTTGTTGGGGGCGTTCGCCGCGGCCTTGCGGCGGGTATCCTCGTCATCGTCCGGACGGCGACCGGCCTCGCCGGGCCGCGGGGCCTGGCGGGTGGCGCGCTGGATCTCAGGCGTCGCGGGCGGAGCGTTCGGCGCAGCGCCGCGCGGCGGACGCGGGCCGCCGGGACGATCGCCAGGACGCCCGGCGCCGGGGGCCGGACGCGGCGCCAGGGCCGAGTAACGGACCGGCTCGCCGCTGGGACGCGGACGGTCGCCCTGCGGACGATCACCTTGCGGGCGATTGCCGTGGGGACGATCGCCCTGCGGACGGTCACCCTGCGGACGCGGGCCACGGTCGTCGCGCGGCGGACGCGGAGCGTCGGCGCGCGGCGCGCGTTGGCCGAAGTTCATGTTCTCGTAGCGGCCCGGAGCGCGCTCCGGACGATAGGTCGTCGTCGTCGGGCGATCGTCGCGACGCTCGCGCGAGGGTTCGTAGGTGCGGGTCTGGCCCGGCGAGCTGCGATGACCATCCGAGCGCGGGCCGTCAGAACGCGGCCCCTCGCTGCGGGGAGCATCAGAGCGCGGCGTTTCGGCGCGCGGCGGGGCTTCCGTCCGCGCGACGGGCGCCTGAGGCGCGGGCGTCGGGGTCGGCGCAGGCGCGGCCGGCGCGACGGGCGCCTCGGCGCGGGGCGCTTCGGGAGCCGGGGGCTCGACCGCGGCGGGCGGAGCAGCTGCAACAGGCGGCGCGGCGACCGGCGCGGGCGCAGGCGCTTCAACCGGCTTGGCCGCGGCGGCGGCGCGGGCGGCCTCGGCGTCGGCGCGGGCGCGCTCTTCACTGGCCCGCTGCTCGTTGGCCTGGCGAGCCTGATGCTCACGCGCCAGCTCGATGGCGCGCTGGCGGGCGCGCTGCTCGTCGGCCGACAGGCCCGAACCGTCGTTCGACGATCCGCCTTGCGACGGACGCGGCGAGGACGGCTGCGGCGAGTAGGCGCGCTTCTCGGCCGAAGACGGCGCAGCAAGGTTTCCCGTCGGCGCGGCATGCGTGCGCTGGCGCTTGGTCTCCACGACCACAGTCTTGGAGCGACCGTGGCTGAAGCTTTGCTTCACCGTGCCCGCACTGACCGATCCAGCCCCACGGGGCTTGAGGGTCAGGGGAGCTCGCCCACCAGGGGCCCGGCCGTTGTCGTTCTCGTCGCTCATGCGCTCGCTTTACATATCGGCCGGGACGGTCCCGACCACGGACATTCCAATAGCTCTAGGCGCGCGAAACCGGTTCAGGTTCCGCCCGCCTCAGGAGGCTTTTCCTCGCGCCAACTCTCGGGAAGGAGCGGGCGGAAGCCAGATAGTCTCTGGACGTCTTTCGTCCAGCGATCGGCGCCGCGCCCCGCAAGGAAGGCGGTGTGTATCACATTCTCGGCCCCCAAGGCCAAACCCAATTCCTCGGCGTCGAAGAGTCCGCAAAGCTGCGGCGGTTTGGGTGACTTGCGGGCCACATTCAGGATCTTGCGGCGGCCATCGGCGGCGCCGTCGGACGCCTCGATCAACCACGCAGCCTTGCCGGCGTTCAGGGTCGAAACGACCTTCTCGAACCCCGAGATAAGCTCGCCGGCGCGTTTCGCAAGCCCGAGACCATCCAGGATCCGACGCCGCAACAGCGTCTCGACCTGATCGGCGAGGTCGGCCGGGGCGTTGAGCTTGGCCTTGGCGGCGCGGGCGAAATGGCCCTTCTTCGCCGCGATCTCCACCGACGCGCGGTCGGCGGCGACCCAGAGCCCGCGGCCCGGCAACTTGCGCGCCAGATCGGGAACCACGAGGCCGCCGGGCCCGGCGACGAACCGCACCAGGACGGCCTCGTCCATCACCTGACCCGAGACGATATCCCGCCGTTCCCTCGCGGCCTGCGCGAGGGTCTTGGGGGCCGCCGTCCGGGCCGGGATGGAAGCAGGCGCGTTCACCTGGGCTTAGGCCTCCGGGTTCTCTTCAGCGACAGCCTCGACTTCGGCTTCCGCCTCAGCCTCGACGTCGTCGGCATACTGCTCAACGTCCGCCTCGGGCTCCGGCTCCGGCGGCGCCTCGACCCAGCCCATGACAATGCGCGCGCGCATGATCAGGGCCTCGGCCTCGGCGGCGTCGAGGTTGAAGCTTTCGAGAATGCCCGGCTCGCGCACACGCTCGCCGTCGCGGTTCTCGAACCAGCCGCGCAGATCGTCGGGGATCAGCCCGGCCAGGTCCTCGACGCTCTTCACGTCGCCTTCGCCCAGGGCCACGGCCATCGGCAGGGTGACGCCCTCGATCTCGAGCAGGCCGTCCTGGACGCCCAGCGCGTTGCGCTTGGTGTCGTACTCGGCGGCGATCTTTTCCAGGAACTCGCGGGCGCGGGTCTGGATCTCGTCGGCGGTGTCGTCGTCGAACCCTTCGATCGCCGCGACTTCCGAGGCGTCGACATAGGCCACGTCCTCGACCGAGGCGAAGCCTTCGGTGACCAGCAGCTGGGCGATGACCTCGTCGACGTCCAGGGCTTCCTGGAACAGGGCCGTGCGCTCGGTGAACTCGCGCTGACGGCGCTCGCTCTCCTGGCTCTCGGTCATGATGTCGATCTGCCAGCCGGTCAGCTGCGAGGCGAGGCGGACGTTCTGGCCGCGGCGGCCGATGGCCAGCGACAGCTGCTCGTCGGGCACCACCACTTCGACGCGCTCGTCCTCCTCGTCCATGACGACCTTGGAGACTTCGGCGGGAGCGAGGCCGTTGACGATAAAGGTCGCCTCGTCCTGGCTCCACTGGATGATGTCGATCTTTTCGCCCTGCAGTTCGGCGACGACCGCCTGCACGCGCGAACCGCGCATACCGACGCAGGCGCCGACCGGGTCGATCGAGGAGTCATTGGAGACGACGGCCATCTTGGCCCGCGAACCCGGGTCGCGGGCGACCGCGCGGATCTCGATGACGCCGTCATAGACTTCCGGCACTTCCTGCGCGAACAGCTTGGCCATGAAGCCGCCGTGAGCGCGGCTCAGCAGGATTTGCGGGCCCTTGGTCTCGCGACGGACGTCGTAGATGTAGCAGCGGATCCGGTCGCCGATGTTGAAGTTCTCGCGCGGGATCGACTGGTCACGACGCATGATGCCTTCGCCGCGGCCCAGGTCGACGACGGTGTTGCCATACTCGACCCGCTTGACCACGCCGTTGACGATCTCGCCGACGCGATCCTTGAACTCTTCGTACTGACGCTCGCGCTCGGCCTCGCGGACCTTGCCGGTCACGACCTGGCGGGCCATCTGGGTCTGCACGCGGCCGAACTCGAACGGCGGCAGGATCTCTTCGTAGATCTTGCCGACGAAGGCGTCCTTGTCGCTGCGCAGAGCGTCGGCCAGGCGACGCACGCCGACCGGCTCTTCCGGAACGCCGTCCTCACCCTCGAACACCGCCTCGTCGTCGATGACCGTGATCACGCGCTTGACCGTGGTTTCGCCGGTCTTCGGGTCGATGCGCACGCGGATGTCGTGTTCAGCGCCGTACCGGGCGCGGGCGCCCTTCTGGATCGCTTCCTCGATCGCCTCGATCACGACTTCCTTGTCGATCGACTTCTCGCGGGCCACGGCCTCGGCGATCTGCAACAACTCAAGCCGGTTGGCGGAAATGCCGGTCAGGCTCATCGGTTTGCGTCCTCTTACTCGGGGGTGTCTTGGTCGGCCTCGGTGCTGATACGGGCGGCGCGTTCGTCCGCGCCCCGCTTCATCAGCGCGTCGGTCAGGATGAGTTTGGCGTCCACGATCCACTCGAACGGGATCATGGCCGTAGCGTCTTCGCCTTCCAGGTCGATGCCGATGGCGTCGCCTTCAACGCCGGCCAGCACGCCGCGGAAGCGCTTGCGGCCCTCGGCGACGCGGTCGAGCTCGATCCGCGCTTCGAAGCCGTCGTAGTTCTCGAAATCCTTCAGCCGGGTCAGCGGCCGGTCGACGCCGGGCGAGGAGACCTCCAGCGTATACTCGCCGGCGATCGGGTCCGCGGCGTCCATCACCTCGGAGATCGCACGCGACAACCGGGCGCAGTCCTCGACCACCATGTCGCCCTCGGGCGTCTCGGCCATGATCTGCAGCCGGCGGGTCTCTTCGCCGCCCATCAGACGCAGGCGGACGATCTCGTAGCCCGCAGCCTCCGCGACGGGGTCGAGGAGCTCCAGGAGGCGGTGGTCTTCAGCGGTCTTGCCACGCATAAGCTTGGCTGCTCTCCGGCAACAAAAAAGCGGCCGGGCCGAAGCCTGCCGCTCGTATACGCTATCCAGCGCTAACGGACGATGTAGCAGCTGTATAGCGCGCGACCGCGGGTTTGTCAGCCCCCAGCCGCAAAGGCGTCGTTTCGGCGGCTTTTGCAGCCTTTCGGAGCGCAAACGTCGCGCGGCCCCTTTTCGCCGGGGCCTTATTGGTCCACAGACGGCGCCCTCAACTCCTGTGTCGCCAAGGTCCTTCCTCCCTATGGACATCTCCAAGATCCCCACGGGCGTAAACCCGCCCTACGACGTCAACGCCATCATCGAGATCCCGCAAGGCGGTGAGCCGGTGAAGTACGAGCTCGACAAGGACAGCGGGGCCATCATGGTCGACCGCTTCCTCCACACCGCCATGTACTATCCGGGCAACTACGGCTTCATTCCGCACACGCTGTCGGACGACGGCGACCCGATGGACGTGCTGGTGGTCGGCCCGACCCCCGTGGTTCCGGGCGCGGTGATCCGCGTGCGGCCGATCGGGACGCTGATGATGGTCGACGAGGCCGGCGGCGACGAGAAGATCCTGGCCGTGCCGGTCGACAAGCTGCACCCGTTCTATGCGGGCGTGGACTCGTGGCGCAGCCTGCCGGCCATCCTGACCGAGCAAATCGCTCACTTCTTCCAACATTACAAAGACTTGGAGAAGGGCAAGAGCGTCGAGATCGTGCGCTGGGCCGACCCGGAAGAGACCGGCGAGCTGATCCGCCAGGGCATCGAGCGCGCCAAGGCGGCCGGCAAAGGCCAGCCAGGAACGTAACGATAGGGGTCGCCGTCGGCAGGTTTCGACGGCGACCTTCCAACTACCTTCTGATGAAGTCGAAGAAGACCGGCTCGCAGTCGCCCAGGCGCTTTTCCTCATAGCGCGTGGTGATGTGGTCGGCAGGCGCGATGCGCCAGTCGTCGGCCTTTTGCGCCGGCCACTCGAAGTCCGGAGAGGCCAGGAACCGCTCCAGCGCCCAGTCGGCATAGCCCGCCACGTCCGTCGCGAAGCGCAGCCGCCCGCCCGGCTTCAGCACGCGGGCCAGGTCGGCGACCATTTCGCTCTGCACGATCCGGCGCTTGTGGTGCCGCGCCTTCGGCCAGGGATCCGGAAACAGGATGAACACCCGATCCAAGCTGGCGCCCGGCAGCCGCGCGGCCAGTTCGCGGGCGTCGCCGTCGTGGATCCGGACATTCTTCAATTCTTGTTCAGCCACGTGCCGCACGGCGCTGGCGACGCCGTTCAGGAACGGCTCGCAGCCGACGATCAGCACGTCGGGCGCGCGGGCGGCCTGGCTGGCCATGTGCTCGCCGCCGCCAAAGCCGATCTCCAGCCACGCCTCTCGCGTCCCGTCCATCAGGGTCCGGGGGTCGAACGGGCCTTCCGGCGGCCGCAGCTGCGGCAGCAGTTCCTCGACCAGAGCGGCCTGGCGCGGCTTGATGGGTCGCGACTTGATCCGACCGTAGGACCGCATCAGCGGGTGTTGGTTGTCTTCCATGCGCGCGCTCTACAACGACGAAGGCCGCCGCGCGAGTGCGCGACGGCCTTCAGATGTTCCAAACCTGATGTGGATCAGGCCAGGCCCTTCAGCTGGTCGGCCAGATCGGTCTTTTCCCAGGAGAAGCCGCCCTCGTTATCCGGCTGGCGGCCGAAGTGGCCGTAGGCGGCGGTACGGGCGTAGATCGGACGGTTGAGGCCGAGGTGCTCGCGGATGGCGCGCGGCGTAGCGCCGCCGATCATCTGCGGCAGGGCCAGTTCGAGCTTGGCCGGATCGACCTGACCGGTGCCGTGCAGGTCGACATAGAAGCTGAGCGGGTCGGAGACGCCGATCGCGTAGCTGATCTGGATGGTGCACTTGCGCGCCAGGCCGGCGGCCACAACGTTCTTGGCCAGATAGCGGCAGGCGTAGGCGGCCGAACGGTCGACCTTGGTCGGGTCCTTGCCGGAGAACGCGCCGCCGCCGTGCGGGGCCGCGCCGCCGTAGGTGTCGACGATGATCTTGCGGCCGGTGACGCCGGCGTCACCGTCCGGGCCGCCGATCAGGAAGCGGCCGGTCGGGTTGACGTGCCACTTGGTCTTCTTGGTGATCAGGCCGGCAGGAATGACGCTCTCGACGTACGGCTTGATGGCCGCGGCCAGCCGCTTGGAATTGACGGTCTGGTCGCCGATCTTCTTCTTGTGCTGGGTCGAGACGACGATCTTCAGGATCTCGACCGGACGGCCGTCCTGATAGAGCAGCGTGACCTGGCTCTTGGCGTCCGGCTCAAGGAAGTCGGCCTCGCCCGAGTGACGGACCTCGGCGAGCTTGTGCAGGATGTCGTGCGAGAACTGCAGGGTGGCCGGCATCAGCGACGGCGTCTCGTCGCAGGCGTAGCCGAACATGATGCCCTGGTCGCCCGCGCCCTCTTCCTTCTTCTCGGTCGAGTCGACGCCGACGGCGATGTCGGCCGACTGCGGGTGCAGGAAGTTGGCGAACTTGGCCTTTTCCCAGTGGAAGCCCTTCTGCGCGTAGCCGATGTCCTTGACCGCGGCGCGGACCTTGGGCTCCAGGCCAGCAAGGATTTCCTTGGTCATGGCCTTGTTCTCGGCCTTCGAAGCGCCCGGCTTGCCGGCGCGGACTTCGCCGGCGAGGACGATGCGATTGGTGGTGACCAGGGTCTCGCAGGCCACCCGGGCCTCGGGCTCCACCGACAGGAAGGCGTCGACCACCGTATCGGAGATGCGGTCGGCGACTTTGTCCGGATGGCCTTCGGACACGCTTTCGCTGGTGAAGATGTAGGAGGAACGGCTCAAGAGGTAGCTCCGGTAATCGGGCAGGCCGCGGCGCAGGGCGGCCCCATTTGGACGTCGCGGGAACCTATAAGGAAATCTTTATATCCCGCAAGCGGCGTCAATCGTCACGCGATAGCTGGTCGCGGCTCACACGATTCAGTCGTCGAGGATCGAGGGGTCTTCTTCGACCATCGCGCGAACGAGGTCGAGAATGCGGCGACGCACGCGTGACGGGGTGATGCGCGGGAAGGCGCTAGCCAGCTCGACGCCCTCGGGCGTGAGCAGGAAAGCCTGCAGGTGAGCCTGGCCGCCGGGCGAGCCGTCGGCGCCGATCGTTGCGGTGTCAGCCAAGCCCTCGAAGAAGTACGCGGTCGAGGTCTCCAGCGCGCGGGCCATCTCATAGAGCTTGGACGCCGAGACGCGATTGGCCGCCCGCTCGTACTTCTGAACCTGCTGGAAGGTCAGGCCAATCGCCTCGGCGAGTCGCTCTTGGCTGACCCCCAACTCCTTGCGGCGAAGACGGATACGCAGGCCGACATGCACGTCGATCGGATTTGGAACGCTGTCGAGGTCCTTGGACATGGGCTCACCCTAAACGAGCCTCGACTGACGCGTCAAAAACCTGACCAATTCGTCAATTCCGCTCTACTCGCCGATCTAACTGTCGAATTCCGACCATGGCCAGCGAAAGGAGCAACATCATGGCGAAGCCTGCTTCGCTGATGAAACTGTAGATTGTTCGAGCCCGTGGAGCGGGCAACCGAGCGTCGATTACGCCGGATTTTCCTAGTCCCAACTCAGCTCCTGGGACGATCCGGCCCTGGGCGTCGATGACCGCCGAGACGCCGGTCGGGGTGGCCCGGATGATCGGCAAGCCGCTCTCGATCGCACGATAGCTGGCGATGTTGAGGTGCTGCCACGGGCCGCTGGTCGCGCCGAACCAGGCGTCGTTGGAGACGTTCAGCAGCCATTGCGGCCGCACCCCGGCGCGGGCGGCTGCGGCCTCGGCGAAGCGCGGGAACAGCGCCTCGTAGCAGATCAGCGGCTGCAGCGGCGGCAGGCCCTGCGGCGAGATCGGCTTGGGCGGCGGACCGGCGGTGAAATCCTCGGGCATGTGCACCAGGCTGCGGATGCCAAGCCGGGTCGCCAGGTCGCCGTAGGGAAGAAACTCGCCGAACGGCACCAGCCGGTGCTTGTCGTAGACGCCGGTGACCTTCAGGCCGTCCGGCAGGCCGCGCAGCGCCACCAGGCTGTTGAAGTAGTCGGCCTGGCCCTGGGCGTCGAACTGCACCCGATTGGCGCCGAGCAGCAAAGTCTGGCCCGGCGCGACGGCCTGGCCGAAGCGGCCGAGGTACGGACTGCCGGGGGCCAGCAGGTCGTCGATCACCGCCGGCAGCGCGCCCTCGGGCCAGACGATGATCTGCGGGACCGGGTCGCCCGGCTTGCCGCGCGACAGCTCCACATAGGCGTCGACGATGGAGTCGAGGTTTTCCGGCTTCCACTTGTCCTTCTGGTCGATGTCGGCCTGGACGATGCGCACCAACGGCGCGTCCGCGCGGGCCGGCGGCGCCCCGGAAAGACGCACGGTTCCGAAGACGAACATCCCGGCCAGCAGAAGGATCGCCAGCGCCGGGCCGGCGAAGCGGCGGCGCGGCGAGGCGGCGTCCAGCACCAGGGCGAAGCTGGCCGCCAGCGCCACGGTCAGCCAGCTGAGGCCGTAGGGGCCGACCACCGAGGCGAACTGCGAGATCGCGCCGCCTGCGGTCCAGCTCTCGCCCGGGAGGTTCCAGGGAAAGCCGGTGAAGATGTGCGAGCGGACCCACTCGAGCAGGGCCAAGGCCCCGGCGAACACCAGCACGCGGGCAGGACCGCGGACATCGGCGAGCCGGTAGAGCAGCGCCGCCAGACCCCAGAACAGGGCCAGGCCGCCGGCCATCAGCAGCAGCGCGAACGGGGCCATCCAGCCATGGGCGGCGGCGTCGACCAAAAACGCCTCGGTGATCCACCAGACCCCGACCGCGAAGTAACCGACCCCCGCCAGCCAGCCCCGAAAGAAGGCCGAGCGCCGCGGCCGCGGGCCGGTCGTCTCCGCCATTCGCATCATCACGGCGTAGCCGAGCAGACCCGGCAGCAGACCGAACGGCGGATGGGCCAGCCCGGCGGCGACGCCAGCGCTCAGCGCCAACAGCCGAGCGAGCCAGGGAGAAGGCGTTTTCAGATCAGACCTCTTCGCCGGACGGCGCCGTCACCGGCGCGAACCGCACCCGCTTTACACGCCGAGCGTCGGAATCGAGCACCTGGATTTCGAAGCCTGCGGGGTGGGAGATGACCTCGCCGCGCTGCGGCACCCGCCCGGCAAGGGCCGAGACCAGCCCGCCGACGGTGTCGATCTCCTCATCGAGTTCGCCGGGCGCCAAGTGCTCGCCCAGGGCGGCCTCCAGCTTCTCCAGCGGCGCGCGGGCGTCGACCTCGTAGATCCCGCCGGCGCGCGGCGTGATGGACGCGACCGCCGCCTCGTCGTGCTCGTCGTCGATCTCGCCGACCACCGCCTCGACCAGGTCTTCCATGGTCACCAGTCCGTCGGTGCCGCCGAATTCGTCGATGACCATGGCCATGTGGGTGCGTTCGGCCTGCATGCGCAGCAGCAGGTCGGCCGCGCGCATCGAGCCGGGCACGTAGAGCGCATCGCGGCGCAGCTTCTGGAGCACCAGGTCGGACGGGCCGGGCCGGCGGCCGCGCCCGGCCAGCAGCTTGAAGATGTCCTTGACGTGGATGACCCCCACCGGATCGTCCAGCGTCTCGCGATAGATCGGCATGCGGCTGTGCTCGGACTCGGCGAACAGCTCGACGACCTCGGCGAAGGGTGTGGAAAGCTCGACCGCGACGATGTCGACGCGCGGCGTCATCACGTCGGAGACCCGCAGGGTCTGGAAGGCGGCCGCCTGCTCTACGAGGCCATTGGACGCCGAGGACGGCCCCAGCGGCGGCGGCTCGGCTCGGCCGGCGCGAAGTTTACGAAAGAACGCCCGAATCCCCCGGCTTCGACTGGGGGGTTCGGGCGGACTGGATATCCCATCCGAAGAGTTAGCCATGGTCTCCCTGCTCAGCCGCGTAGGGGTCTGGAACCCCAAGCCCGGCCAGGATGACGCGCTCAAGGCCTTCCATGTGTTCGGCCTCGGCGTCGGTCTCGTGATCGTATCCTAAAAGATGCAGCACGCCATGCGCCACCAGATGCTGGAGGTGGTGCGCGAGCGGCTTGCCCTGCTCGCTCGCCTCGCGGGCGCAGACGCCGAACGCCAGGGCGATGTCGCCCAGGTGCCCCTCCGGATTCTCCGGCGCCGGAAAGGACAGGACGTTGGTCGCATAGTCCTTGCCGCGGAAACGGGCGTTGAGGTCACGCACGCTTTCGTCGTCGGTCAGCAGGATGGTGACCGCGTCGCCGTCGAACTCGGCCTGCCGCAGGGCGGCGGCCGCAGCGGCCTGCACGAGATCCTGCGCCTGCGGAGCCGCAGCGACCCAGGCTTCGTCCTCGATCTCGATGTCGATCAAATCGCGCGTCCGCTCTTGGCCGCGTCGGCGTCGTAGGCCCGCACGATGCGCTCGACCATAGGATGGCGCACCACGTCCTCGACCGTGAACCGATTGACCCCGACGCCTTGCACGCCCTCGAGCAGGCCGACCGCGTGGGCCAAGCCGGAGTCGGCGGCGTTGACCAGGTCGATTTGGCTCGGGTCGCCGGTGACCGCCATGCGCGAGCCCTCGCCGATCCGGGTCAGGACCATCTTCATCTGCAGCCGGGTGGTGTTCTGCGCCTCGTCGATGATGATGAAGGCGTGGCTGAGCGTACGACCCCGGAGGAAGGCGATCGGCGCGACCTCGATCTCGCCCTTCTCGCGCCGACGGCGCAGCTGCTCGGCGCCGATGATGTCGGTCAGCGCCTCCCAGACCGGGGCCATGTAGGGGTCGACCTTTTCGTTCATGTCGCCGGGCAGGAAGCCGAGCCGCTCGCCGGCCTCCACCGCCGGGCGGCTGACGATCAGGCGGTCGACCTCTCCGCGCAGCAGCAGGCCAGCGCCGTGGGCGACGGCCAGGAAGGTCTTGCCAGTGCCGGCCGGGCCAAGGCCGAAGACCAGCTCGCACTTGTTGAGCGAGTCCAGATAGCGGGCCTGGCCGGGGGTGCGCGGCGCGACCTGGCCGCGCCGACCGCTGGGCAGGCCGCCGGCCGGCGACTTGCCGGTTCCGGAGCGGGCGTTCCCGATCGCGACCCGGACGTCAGCCTCGGTCACCTCCTGGCCGGAGTCGGCCTGGGCGGCCAGGGCCGCGACCACCTGCTTGGCGCCGGCGCGCGACTTGGCGTCGCCATTGATCGACACGCCGCCGCCGGGCGTTTCGATCAGCACATTGAAGGCGTCCTCGATCAGCGCCGCGTGGCGGCTGGCGGCGCCGGCCACCGCGCGAGCCGCGTCGTCCGAAAGCGGGATGTACTCGGGGCGGCTCACGCGGTCTCCATCTCGAGCACGCCGGCGAGGCTCATCTTATGAGCGACCTCGATGCGCACGGGGACGATCTGGCCGATCAGCCGCTCAGGGCCTTCGACGTGGACGGCCTGCAGGTACGGGCTGCGGCCAGAGAGCTGCCCCGGATGCCGGCCGGGCTTCTCGAACAGCACCGGCAGCACCTTGCCGACCTGGGCGGCGTTGAAGGCGCGCTGCTGCTCGTCGATCAGAGCGTTGAGGCGCGCCAGGCGCTCGTCCTTGACCGCCTCGTCGACCTGACCCGGCAAGGCGGCGGCGGGGGTGCCGGGCCGGCGCGAATACTTGAAGGTGAACGAGGCGGCGTAACCCACCTCGCGCACCAGCTGCAGGGTCGCCTCGAAATCGGCGTCGCGTTCACCCGGGAAGCCGACGATGAAGTCGCCGGACATGGCGATGTCCGGCCGCGCAGCGCGGATCTTCTCGACCAGCCGCAGATAGCTGTCGGCGGTGTGCGCGCGGTTCATCGCCTTGAGGATCTTGTCCGAGCCGGCCTGCACCGGCAGATGCAGATACGGCATCAGTTGCGGCAGCTCGGCGTGCGCTTCGATCAGCGCATCGTCCATGTCGGCCGGGTGGCTGGTGGTGTAGCGGATGCGGTCGAGGCCCTCGATCTTCGCCAGCTGGCGCGCGAGGCCGGCCAGGCCGCCGTCGCCGGCATAGGCGTTGACGTTCTGGCCGAGCAGGGTGACCTCACGCACGCCCTTGGCGGCCAGGTCGCGGGCCTCGGCCAGGATCGTGTCGACCGGGCGCGACCACTCGCCGCCGCGGGTATAGGGCACGACGCAGAAGGTGCAGAACTTGTCGCAGCCTTCCTGCACGGTCAGGAAGGCGGTCACCCCCTCGGGATTGCGCTCGACCGGCAGGGCGTCGAACTTTTCGTCGGCGGCGAAGTCGGCGGCCAGGCGCTCGCCGCGGGCGCGATGGGCGCGGGCGATCAGTTCGGGCAGCTGATGATAGGCCTGCGGCCCGACCACCAGGTCGACGGCCGGTTGGCGCAGCATGATCTGCTCGCCCTCGGCCTGGGCGACGCAGCCCGCCACGGCGATGGTCATCTTCGCGCCGGCCTCGGCCCTCGCCTGCTTCATCAGCTTGATCTGGCCGAGCTCGGAATAGACCTTCTCGGTGGCCTTCTCGCGGATGTGGCAGGTGTTGAGGACGACGAGATCGGCGTCCTCCGGCGTCGACGTCATGCCATAGCCGAGCGGGGCCAGCACGTCGGCCATCCGCTCGCTGTCATAGACATTCATCTGACAGCCGTAGGTCTTGATGTAGAGGCGCTTGGTGGGCGCAGAACCGGTCATGCCGGGGTTATGGGGTTGCGAGCGCCCCCACGCAAGTTTTCCACCCGACGCCGCAGCCGCGAGGGCCGCACCCTACTCCTCGATCGGCACGCCATAGAGTTCGAGCCGGTGATCGACCAGCTTGTAGCCAAGCTTGCGGGCGATCGCTTCCTGCAGGGCCTCGATCTCCTCGTCGACGAACTCGATGACCTTGCCGCTCTTCATGTCGATGAGGTGGTCGTGGTGGACCTCGGTCGCCTCTTCGTAGCGCGAGCGGCCGTCGCGGAAGTCGTGCCGGGCGATGATCCCGGCTTCCTCGAACAGGCGCACGGTGCGGTAGACCGTGGCGATCGAGATGTGGGGGTCGACCTCGTGGGCGCGACGGTACAGCTCTTCCACATCGGGGTGGTCATGGGCGGCCGACAGCACGCGCGCGATCACGCGACGCTGCTCGGTCATGCGCATGCCCTTCTCGACGCAGAGGCTTTCGATGCGATCCACGACGGTCTCCTCGTAATTCAACTCACCCCAAGGATAGGGCGACTAGGCCGCGCGGCCAAGGTCGAGACGCATAACAACCGCGTCGGCGGTTCCAGCGGCCCCGCGATCGTAGTAGCCGCGACGCAATCCGGCCCGTTGAAACCCTGCCGCTTCATAGAGGGCCAGGGCCGGCAGGTTGTCGTGCGCGACCTCCAGGAACATGACGTCGGCCCCGGCCATGCGCGCGGCGCCGGCGGCGGCCTCGACCAGGGCGCGGGCCAGACCGCGGCGGCGGGCGGGCGGCGCCACGGCCAGGGTCAGGATCTCGGCCTCGCCGGCGATGGCGCGGCAGAGGATGAAGGCCTGCGGGTCCTGCTGCTCGACCAGCAGGGCGAAACCGCCGGGACCATCGAGCAGTTGGGCGATCTCGCCGGCTGACCAGCCGTGGTCGAAGGCGGCGGCGTGGATCTGCGCCAGGGCCTGCGCCTCGTGTCCCCAGGCGCCGCGCAGCTTCATTCGGGAAGGCTCTTGCCGCCCGGCAGCTTGGCGTCGGGGGCGCGCAGATAGAGCGGGCGCGGCGGGATCGGGGCGCGGGCCGCCGCGAGCGCGGCGATCGCGGCCGGGTCGGCGTGGTCGGCGGCGACGACCTGGGCCGAGGGCCGCATCTCCGCCAGCAAAGCCGCGCCAGTCCCGACCAGGACGTCGGGGGCGAGCTCGGCGACCCGGGCCGCGGCGGTCTCGATCGGCAGGGCGTCGGGGGCGCTGACCGCCGCGCCGTCGGCGAAGGCCTGCAGGTAGACCTGGCCGCGCTTGGCGTCGAGCACGGCGAAGACGCGCCCCTTGTGCGGCTGGGCCAGGGCTTCGAGCGAGCCGACGCCGACCGCCGGGATCGCGAGCGCAGCCGACAGCCCCTTGGCGAAGGCCAGGCCGACGCGCAGGCCGGTGAACGAGCCGGGGCCGACGGTGACGCCGATCCGGTCCAACTGGTCGAAGCCGACGCCAGCCTCGCCCATGACCTCGGCGACCAGCGGGGCCAGGCGCTCCTGATGGCCGCGGCTCATCGGCTCGACGCGAGCGGCCAGCACCGCGCCGTCGCGGACCACTGCCGCCGAGCAGGCGAACAGGCAGGTGTCGAGCGCCAGGATGATCACGGTTGGACCGGGCTCCAGCAGGCGGCGACGCGACGCAGGCTCGTCTCGACCCAGGCCGCCATCGGCGAACCGCCCTCGCCGCGCACCTCGATCTGCACCGGATAGGGCGCGGCGGCGAAGCGGGCGTCCTCGGCCCAGAGCAGGTAGCTGTCGCCGTTGGCCGATGCGGCGGGCGCCGGCGGCTGACGGCCGACGCCGGGCACCTCGATGCGCGGGGCCGGCAGCGCCTCGAGCTCGGCCAGGACCGGCGTGAGCCGCGCGCAGGACTTGGACGTGGCCCAGGTGACGGTCGCCTCGACGCCTTCGCGGGTTTCGACCCGGCGGGCGAGCGCCTCGGCGCCGCGCAGATAGAGCGAGACGCCGGTGACGCTGCGGTCAGCGCGGTAGACGGCGAAGGCGCCCCACGGGCGCAGGCCCTCCAGCCGCGCGCCCTTCAGCACCGGCCAGTCGTCTTCGCTGGCGGCGGCGGGCGCGGCCAGCGCGCCGGCGCCGGCCAGCGCCAGCAGCAAGGTTCGGATCGCCCCCACGACGTGCGCCCTAGAGCGTCTGTTCGACCCGGGTGACCTCGGGCACATAGTGCTTGAGCATGTTCTCGACCCCGGCCTTCAGCGTCGCCGAGGAGGACGGGCAGCCCGAGCAGGCGCCGCGCATGTGCAGCCAGACGACGCCGGTGTCGGCGTCGAAGCGGTTGAACAGGATGTCGCCGCCGTCCTGGGCCACGGCCGGGCGGATGCGGGTGTCGAGCAGGTCCTTGATCTCGGCGACCACCTGGGCGGTCTCGCCCTCGTAGACCGCCTCGTCATGACCGCCGGCCTCGGCGGCGCTCTCGACGAACAGCGGCCGGCCGGAAGTGAAGTGGTCCATGATCGCCGCCAGGATCGGCGCCTTCAGCAGCGGCCAGTCGTGGTCGGGGTCCTTGCCGACGGTCACGAAGTCGGCCCCGAAGAACACCCGGGTGACGCCCTCGATGTCGAACAGCTCGGCCGCCAGCGGCGAGACCTGGGCCTCGTCCAGGTCCCGGAAATCGCGCGAGCCCTCGGGGAGGACCTCGCGGCCGGGGAGGAACTTCAGAACCTCGGGGTTCGGGGTGGCTTCGGTCTGGATGAACATGAGGCAGATGTGGCGCTTTGGGCGCGGAATCGCAAGCGTGGCGGAGTTTCGCGGGCCGTCAGGCCAGATCGGCGATCTCGTCGTCGGTGAGGTCGCCGGGCACCACCGTCACCGGCAGCTTGCGGGTTCCCCACTTCACCCCATCCTTGGCGATCGACGAGACCAGCGGGCCGGGGCCGCGGCCGCCGACCGAGGCGGCCAGCACCAGGATCTTGATGTCGGGGTCATCGGAAATGACCTTGCGCAGCGCCTGGCGGGTGCTCTCGGCGTGCATGATGATGAACTCAGGCGGCATGCCGGTTTCGGCGATGACGAACTCGGCCATCTTGTGCAGCACGGCTTCGGCCTCGTCGCGGGCCTGGCGCTCGATCTCCTCGCGCACGCCGCTCCAGTGCTCGAACACCGCCGGTTCGATGACCCGCAGCAACGCCACGTGACCGCCGGTCGAGCGCGCACGCCGGCAGGCGAAGCGCAGGGCGGCCTGAAACTCCGGGCTGTCGTCGGCGATGACGAGGAACTTGCGTTGGCTCATGGCGCGGACGGTGGCCTGCACAGGGGTTCTGCGCAAGCCACCTTCAGCCCTAGGGATTCAGTCCGCGCGGATCAGGCGCCCCAGAAGCCGACGATCTTGCGGACCTCGGCCAGGGTCGGCGCAGCGGCGGCGCGGGCGCGCTCGGCGCCCGCCGCCAGGACGCGGTCGATCTCGGCCGGGTCGGCCATCAAGCGGCGCATCTCGTCACCGACCGGCCCGAGCTTGGCCACCGCGAGATCGGCGAGCTTGGGCTTGAAGGCGCCGAAGCCCTGACCGGTGAACTCGGCCAGCACCTGCGCCGAGGTGCGGCCGTCGAGGGCGGCGTAGATGCCGACCAGGTTCTCAGCCTCCGGACGGGCCTTCAGCTCGTCCAGGGTTTCCGGCAGCGGTTCAGGGTCGGTCTTCGCCTTGCGGACCTTCTGGGCGATGGTGTCGGCGTCGTCGAGCAGGTTGAGCCGCGAGTTGTCCGACGGGTCGGACTTGCTCATCTTCGCCGCCCCGTCGCGCAGCGACATGATCCGCGCGCCCGGCCCCTGGGTCATAGCGTCGGGCAGCGGGAAGTAGCCCGGAACCTCGAAGTCGTGGTTGAACTTCGCGGCCACGTCGCGGGTCAGCTCGAGATGCTGGCGCTGGTCGTCGCCGACCGGCACCTGGGTCGCCTTGTAGAGCAGGATGTCGGCGGCCTGGAGCACCGGGTAGGTGTAGAGGCCGACGCTCGAGCGCTCCTTGTGCTTGCCCGACTTCTCCTTGAACTGGGTCATCCGGTCGAGCCAGCCGAGGCGGGCGACGCAGTTGAAGATCCAGGCCAGCTCGGCGTGCTCGGGCACCGCCGACTGCGGGAAGATCGTCGCGACCTTGGGGTCCAGGCCCGAGGCGAGGTAGGCGGCGGTGATCTCGCGCACCTGGCCGGCCAGCAGCTTCGGGTCCTGCCACACGGTGATCGCGTGCATGTCGGCCACGAAGATGAAGGTCTCCACCTCGTGCTGCAGGCGGGCGAACTTCACCAGTGCGCCGAGATAGTTGCCGAGGTGCAGGGCGCCGGACGGCTGGACGCCGGACAGCACGCGTTGGGGACCGCTGTAGGCGGGGGGGGCTTGGTCAGTCATGGGATCGGCTTCCAAGGGAAGAGGGCAGACAGGCGCGCAGAACCGCGCCGGGAAAGGCGGGGATCAGGCGCTACGCCATCGCCACGTGTTTTGTCCGCAAGCCATGCTTGAGCGAATAAGGCCTGAAGCTGCAGATCGCAAGCCCGTCAGAGGTCGGCCGAGACCGCCGCATCGCCAGGACGCCGCCGCAGCGCGGTCCGAATCTCGCTCGGTGTGATGCCGCGGAAGGCCAGCAGCAGCAGGCCGTAGACCGCGACCCCGACCGCGGCGACCGCGAGCACGGCGATCTCCTTGGCCCCCAGACCGATGAAGTGGAAGCCGCGCAGCGGCGCCTCCAGCCAAGCGCGCTCATGGGAGGCGAAGGCGAGCAGCGCGCCGAACACGGTGCTGGCCGCGACGATGCGAGCGATGCGGCTCCAGGCCGCCTTGGTCGGCGAATAGTCGCCGCGCTTGGCCAGCAGCAGCACCATCTGGGCGACGTTGATCCAGGCCGCCGCGCTGGTCGACGCGGCGATGCCCTTGACCCCGATCACCTGGAACAGCGCCAGGCCCAGCACGATGTTCACCGCCACCGAAATCAGGCCGAAGCGCATCGGCGCCTTGGTGTCCGAGCGCGCGAAGAAGGCCGGCTGCAGCACGCGGGCGAGCACGAAGGCCGGCACGCCCCAGCCGTAGTTGAGCAGGATCCAGCCGGTCTGGCGGGCGTCCTCGACGGTGAAGACGCCGCGGGTGAAGAGGCCGTCGATCAGGAAGAACGGCATGGCGATCAGCGCCGCGGCCGCCGGCGCGGTCAGCGCCAGCGAGAAGATCACCGCCTGGTCGGTCGCGCCCTGGGCGTCGTCGTGATCGCCGGCCTGGATGGCGCTGGACAGCCGCGGCAGCAGGGCGACGCTGACCGCCACCCCGATCAAGCCGAGCGGCAACTGGTAGAGCCGGGCGGCGACTTCGGTCCAGGCCCGGCCGCCGGCCACCTGGGAAGCCAGGATGCCGGAGATGAAGATGTTGATCTGCACGGCGCTGGCGGCGATGGCGCCCGGGACCGCGAGCGCGATCAACGCCTTGATCTCGGGCGTCAGGCTCGGCCAGCGCAGGCGGATGTGGGCGCCGCACTTGCGCGCGCCCCACCAGAGCAGGGCGGCCTGGAAGACGCCGGCGATCGGAATGGCGATGGAGGCGGCGTAGGCGGCCAGGATCGGATCATCCTGCGGGATCACCGCGATCAGCATCACCAGGTTCAGGATCGTCGGGAAGATGCCGGTGATGATGAAGCGGCGGTGGGCGTTGAGCACGCCCGACAGCAGCGCCCCGATCGCCATGCACGGCAGGTAGGGCATGCTGATCTGGGTCAGCACGATGGCCAACTTGAACTTGGCCGGATCCGAGGCGTAGCCCGGATTGATCACGTACATCAGCCACGGCATCGCCAGCTGGGCGATCAGGGTGATGGCGATGGTCGCCGCCGCCAGAGTCGCCAGGGCGTCCGAGGCGATGCGGTCGGCCTCGGCCTGGCCCTCGCCGGTCAGGGTCTTGGTGTAGGACGGGATGAAGGCCGAGGAGAACGCACCCTCGGCGAAGATCCGCCGGAACAGGTTCGGGAAGGCCAGCGCGGTATAGTAGGCGTCAGCCGCGATGGTCGCGCTGGCGCCCAGTCGTGCGGTCAGCACCAGATCGCGGGCCAAGCCCATGAACCTGCTGATCAGGGTCAGGCCCGACAGCAGCAGGGAAGAACGGATCAATCCGCTCTTGGCGGCAGGAGTGGCGGCTGCGGTCACGGGCGTTGGTGTGCGCTTATGCGGCCGCACCGGTCAAGCCGCCCCGTCAGCGCGCGACGCTAGCGCGCGCCTTCTGCAGGTTGGTGCGCGATTTGGGGGCGGCGGCCTCGACCTCTTCCAGCACCCCCATCAGATGGGATTTCAAGGCCGCCATCCGCTTGGGATCGGTCAGCTTTCCGCCGTCGCGTTCGATCACATAGAAGGCGTCGACCGCCCGCTCGCCGTAACCGTCGATGTGGGCCGAGAGGATCGACAGCCCCGCGTCGGCGAGGTTGCGCGCCAGCGCCACCAGCAGGCCGGGCCGGTCGCGGCCGGAGGCTTCGACCACGGTTGAGACCTCGGAGGCCTCGTTGTCCAGCATCACCGTCGGGGTGATCGTGAAGGCGGCGGCGCGGCCGAAGTCGGAGACCCGGCGCGGTTCGCCCTTGGTCGGTTCGCCGCGGCCTGCGGCCTCCAGCGCCTCGGCCAGCTTCGACAGCATGCGCGGATTGTCGGCGCCATAGGCCGCGCCGGTGGCGTCCTGCACGTAGAACACGTCGAGCGCCTGGCCCTGGCGAGAGGTGAACACCCGCGCGCCGACGATGTTGGCCCCAGCCGCGGTCACCGCGGCCGCCAGATCGACGAACAGGCGCGAGCGGTCAGGCGCGGCGATGACCACCTCGGAGGCGTTGAGGCCGCTGCGGATGTGACCCTCGGCCGCCGCCCCAGACCCCGCCGCGCGACGGGCCAGCCCGGCGTGAACCAGAATTTCGGCGTCGGAAAACGAGGTGAAATAGGCGTCTTCCATCGACTGCACCCAGTCGGTGGCGGCGGCGTCAGCCGCGATCAGCCGCACCCGTGCGTCATAGGCGGCGTTCTCGTGATAGCGGCGGATGGCGGCGGCGGCGTCCGAGCCGCGGCCGCCGCGGAACACCGCCTCGGTGGCGCCGTAGAGCTCGCGCATCAGCTGGCCCTTCCAGCCGTTCCAAACGCCCGGCCCGACGGCGCGGATGTCGGCGACGGTCAGCACCAGCAGCAAGCGCAACCGCTCGGGCGTCTCCACGATGCGGGCGAAGTCGGCGACGGTGCGCGGATCGGAGACGTCGCGTTTCTGCGCGTAGTCGCTCATCACCAGGTGATGCTCGACCAGCCAGGCGACCATTTCGATGCGCTTGCGGTCCAAGCCGAGGCGTTCGCAGGCCGAGCGAGCCGCGCGGGCGCCGGCCTTTTCCTGGCCCCCTGCCCCGCCCTTGCCGGTGTCGTGCAACAGCATGGCCAGGAACAGCGCCTCGCGATCGTCGATCAGCGGCATGACCGCGGTCGAGAGCGGGTGATCCTCGGCGAAGCGGCCGTTGGCGATGTCGGCGATCACGCCGACGGCCCGCAGGGTGTGCTCGTCCACCGTGTACGAGTGGTACATGTTGAACTGCATCTGAGCGACGATGCGGCCCCATTCGGGAATGAACCGGCCGAGCACGTCGGCATCGTTCATCATCGACAGCGCCCGCTGCGGATCGCGGCCATGGGCCAGGATGTCGAGGAACACCTTGGCCGCGGCGGGGTCGCGACGGACCTTGGAGCCGATGATGCTGGCGCAGCGACTGGCGGCGGTGAAGGCGTCAGGGTGCAGGTCGAGGTCAAGCTGGTCGGCGAGCCGGAACAGGCGCAGCAGGTTGACGGGATCGCGCTCGAATATCTGCGGCCCGTCGACGTTCAGGCGCCCGCCCTCCTCATGGAAGCCGGGGTCGAGCTTCTTGCGCTTGGCCTTGCCGCGTCCGGGGATCAGCCGTGACAGCCCCTTGGGCTGCTGCTTGATCTGCTCGGCCTCGAGCTTGGCGGCGAACACCCGGGTCAGGGCGCCGACCTCCTTGGCGATCAGGAAGTAGCGGCGCATGAACCGCTCGACCGCCGGGGCGTCGCCGCGGTCGCCATAGCCCATCCGGCGGGCGATCTCGGGCTGCAGGTCGAAGGTCAGCCGTTCTTCCGGGCGGCCGGTGGCGAAATGCAGGTGGCTGCGCACCGCCCAGAGGAAGTCGAACGCCTTGATGAAGGCCGCGACCTCCTTGCGGTCGAACATGTCCAGCTGGACGAAGCCGTCGACGTGGCTGACCGGGTGCAGGTACTGGGCGATCCAGAACAGGGTGTTGAGGTCGCGCAGGCCGCCCTTGCCCTCCTTGACGTTCGGCTCGACCAGATAGCGGCTGGCGCCGGCCCGCTCCTGGCGGATGTCGCGCTCCTTGAGCTTGGCGGCGACGAACTGGGCGGCCGTGCCCTTGACCACTTCGGCCCGGAACCGCTGGAACAGCTCCTCGGCCAGGGCGGTGTCGCCGCTGAGCTGGCGCGCCTCCAGGATCGAGGTGCGGATCGTGTAGTCCTCGCGGCTAAGCTTCAGGCATTCCTCGACCGTCCGCGAGGCGTGGCCGACTTTGAAGCCGAGGTCCCAGAGCGCGTAGAGCATGTATTCAATCACGCTCTCGGTGTGGGCGGTCTGCTTGTAGGGTCGCAGGAACAGCAGATCGAGGTCGGAGAACGGGGCGAGCGTGCCGCGGCCGTAGCCGCCGACCGCCATCAGCGCCAGGCGTTCGCCCTCGGTCGGGTTGCGGGCCCGGAACACGTGCACGGTGGTGAAGTCGTAGAGCGCGGTGACCACCTCGTCGGTGACCCCCGACAGCAGCCTCGCGGTCTCGATGCCGCCGGCGCCGTTCTCCAGCCGCTCCTTGGCGATCATCCGGCCGCGGAACAGGGCCTGCTTGAGGATTTCCAGCGCCCGGCGACGCTGCTCCTGTTCGTCGCCGGCGGCGTCGAGGGCGGCGGCCGACAGCTGGGCGCGCAGGCGCACGCCGTCGACGACATATTCCAGGCGGGTGGGTCGAAGGCGAGGCGGCATGGGATGGATATAATCACTTCCGGAAGCTGCGGCATCCTCTCCTCTGGGCGGCGCCGCGACCAGGGCCAAACCGAACCTCGTCTGCAGCGCCGAGAATACCGGCGGCGCCCGAAAATCGCCCCGACCGCAGATTGAATCGCGCCCCAAGCTTCGGTTTGTAGTCTTTGTCCGCCAAGTCTTCGGCAGATTGGAGAACTGCTTACCCATCCTTAACCACGGCCACCCAAGGACTGCGGGCAGCGGGTTATGGTGGAGTGAATTATGACGGGTAGCAGCCTGGACGGGCGCCTGGAGTTCATGCAGGTGACGCCGCAGACCCGCAAGACGCTGCGGGCGGCCCAACCGCTGATCTCCGAGAAGCTGCCCGGCGCGCTCGACCACTTCTACGCCCAGGTTCGCGCGACGCCCGAGACCAAGGTGCACTTCCGCGACGACGGCCACATCACCAAGGCCCAGAACGCCCAGCTGCGCCATTGGCAGGGCATCGCCTCGGGCGAGTTCACCACCGACTACGCCAAGTCGGTCCAGACCATCGGCGCGGTGCACGCCAGGATCGGCCTGGAGCCGCGCTGGTACATCGGCGGCTACGCCCTGGTGCTGGAACAGCTGGTGCGCGCCGTGGTGGCCGAAAAGGGCGCCAAGGGCTTCGGCGCCAAGGCCAAGAACGCCGAACTGGCCGACACCCTGTCGGCGCTGATCAAGGGCGCCATGCTCGACATGAGCCTGGTGCTGGACGTCTATTTCGAGGCCGCCGAGGCCGACCGCGCCAAGGCCGAGGCCGAGAAGGCCCGCTCCGCCGCCGAGCAGGCGACCGTGGTCCGCAGCCTGGCCGCGGCGCTGTCGGGGCTGGCCCGCGGCGACCTGACCAGCCGCATCGAGACCCCGCTGAGCGGCGACTACGCCCAGCTGCGCGACGACTTCAACGGCGCGGTCGGCGAGCTGCACGGCGCGATCGCCGCCGTGGTCGACTCGGTGTCGGCGGTGACCGCCACGGTTGGCCAGATGAAGAGCTCGGGCGATGACCTGGCCCGGCGCACCGAGAACCAGGCCGCCAGCCTGGAGGAGACCGCCGCCGCGGTCGAAGAGATCACCGTCACCGTCCAGCGCGCCGCCGAGACCGCGCGCCAGACCTCCGGCGCCGTCGCCGACGCCCGCAAGGAAGCCGAGACCAGCGCCCCGGTCGTCGAGGCCGCGATCTCGGCCATGGGCCAGATCGAGGACTCTTCCAAGCAGATCAGCCAGATCATCGGCGTGATCGACGAGATCGCCTTCCAGACCAACCTGCTGGCCCTCAACGCCGGCGTCGAGGCGGCCCGCGCTGGCGAGGCCGGCAAGGGCTTTGCGGTCGTCGCCTCGGAAGTGCGGGCCCTGGCCCAGCGCTCGGCCGACGCGGCCAAGGAGATCAAGTCTCTGATCAGCGCGTCCAGCGAACAGGTCAGCCAGGGCGTCAACCTGGTCGGCGAGACCGGCGAGGCCCTGGGCCGCATCGTCGGCCGGGTGAGCGAGGTTCACGGCCTGGTCGCCGACATCTCAAGCTCGGCCCAGGAGCAGGCGGTCGGGCTCGGCCAGGTCAACAGCGCCGTCAACGAGATGGACCGGGTGACCCAGCAGAACGCCGGCATGGTGCTGGAGACCGCCAACGCCGCCGCCGACCTGGCGCGCGAAGCCCAGACCCTGTCGCAGCTGGTCGGGCGCTTCCGCCTGGCCACCGGCGCCTCGGCGGCCGCGCGCCGCGCCGCCTAGGCCCGCGCCATCAGATCGGCGAGCCGCTCGTGGCCGGTCCAGAGCGCCGCCTTCCAACCGCGCGCCTGGGCCGCCTGCACGTTGGCGATCCTGTCGTCGATGAAGAAGAGGTCGCCCGGAGCGTAGCCGGTGCGCGCCTCGATCGCCGCATAGAACCCATCGGCCGGTTTGGCGTGGCCGAGATCGGCGGCGTAGTGGATGGCGTCGAAGCGGTCCTTCAGCCCCATCTCGTTCCAGAGATAGGCGGCCCGTTCGTGCTCCTGCACGGTCGCCAGATGCAGCGCGTAGCCCTCGGCGCGGACGGCGGCCAACTGCTCCAGCAGATCGTGGTCGAGGTAGCCGTCTTCCCGAAACCAGTAGGCGCAGAGCTCGTCGCAGCTGAGGTGCGGCGCGATCTCGGCCAGCACCGGGGCCAACCGCTCGCGCAGGGCGGCGCGGCCATGCACCACGTCGTCGAAGTGCGGGGCGAAGAACGCCTCCTGCAGGCGCGCCTTCGAGAGGCCGAGGTCCCGCTCCAGATGGACGGCCCAGCCGCCAGGGTCGGGATGGACGACGATCACCCCGTCCACATCGACCATCAGCGCCTTCACTGCATCAGTTCCTTCAGGCGATAGAGCGCCGCCATCGCCTCACGCGGGCTCATGCCGTCAAGGTCGAGGGTCTTGAGCTGCGCCTCCACCTCGCTGGGACCGAAGGCCGGGGCCTCCGGCTCGGCCGCATGGGCGGCGAACAGCGGCAGGTCCTCCAGGTGCGCCGGCGCGCCAGCCTCGCGTTCCAGCCGGTCGAGGACTTCACGGGCGCGGATCACCACCGCCGGCGGCACGCCAGCCAGCTTGGCCACCTGGACGCCATAGGAGCGGTCGGCCGGGCCGGGTCCGGCCTCATGCAGGAAGATCAGGTCGCCGTTCCACTCCTTGGCCTTCAGCGACAGGTTGGAGACGTGGGCCAGGCGGTCCTCGAGCACGGCGAGCTCGTGGTAGTGGGTGGCGAACAGCCCGCGGCAGCGGTTGGTCTCGTGCAGCGCCTCGGCGCAGGCCCAGGCGATGGCCAGGCCGTCATAGGTGGCGGTGCCGCGGCCGATCTCGTCGAGGATCACCAGCGAGCGCGGCGTCGCCTGGGTGAGGATGGCGGCGGTCTCGACCATCTCGGCCATGAAGGTCGAGCGGCCGCGGGCCAGGTCGTCGCCGGCCCCGACGCGGCTGAACAGCCGGTCGACGACGCCGATGCGCAGGGCCTTGGCCGGCACATAGCAGCCGGCCTGGGCGAGCACCGCCAGCAGGGCGTTCTGGCGCAGGAAGGTCGATTTACCGGCCATGTTCGGGCCGGTGACGATCGAGAGCCGCGCCGCCGCCGCGCCGGCCCCGTCGAGCACGCAATCGTTGGGGGTGTAGGGGTCTCCGGCCCGCTTGACGGCGGACTCGACCACCGGATGGCGCGCGGCCTGGGCCTCGAACACCGTCGAGCGATCGACCACAGGTCGGGCGGCGCCGACATCGTCGGCCCATTCGGCCAAGCCCGCGGCGACGTCGAGCCGCGCCGCACCTTCGGCCGCCGCCTGGATCGCCTTGGCGATGCGGATCGCCGCCTCGCGCCAGGCCTCGAAGGTGGCGACCTCCATGGCCAGGGCGCGCTCGGCCGCCTGGGCGATGCGAGCGTCCAGCTCGGCGAGCTCGACGGTGGTGAAGCGGACCTGGTTGGCCAGGGTCTGGCGATGGATGAAGGTGGTGTTGAGCGGCGCGCTCATCAGCGGCTCGGCCGCCTTGGCGGTGGCCTCGACGAAATAGCCGAGCACGGCGTTGTGGCGGATCTTCAGCGCCACGCCGCTCTCGGCGGCCAGCCGCGCCTCGAGCTGCAGGATGACCTTGCGGCTGTCGTCGCGCAGGGCGCGGGCCTGGTCGAGCTCGGCCCGGACCCCAGCGGCCACGAAACCGCCGTCGCGGGCCTGCGCCGGCAGATCGTCACCAAGACCGTCGGCCAGCATGCGGCGGAACTCGGCGAGGTCGAGATCGGCGGTCGGGTGCAGCGCGGCCAGGGCGCCGGCGATCTCGGCCGGGGCCGGATCCAGCGGCTCGGGCGCGGCGAACATGCCGAAGATCGCCTCGCCTCCCGCCAGGCCAGCCTTCAAAGAGCCGAGGTCACGCGGCCCGCCGCGGCCGAGCGCCAGCCGCGACAGCGCGCGGGCCATGTCGCCCATGCCGCGCAGCTGCTCGCGCAGCTTGGCGCGCAGCGGGCGGCGCTCGCAGAACCACTCGATGGCGTCGAGGCGCGCGTCGATAGCGGCCGGATCGAGCAGCGGCCGGGCCAGCCGCGAGGCCAGCAGCCGCGCGCCGGGCGCGGTGATGGTGCGGTCGATGGCCCCCAGCAGCGAGCCGTCGCGCGAGCCCGACGTCGACTTCTCGATCTCCAGGCTGGAACGGGTGGCCGGATCGATGGCCATGACGTCGGCCTCGCCCGCCCGCCGCGGCGCGGTCAGCGCCGGCAGCTTGCCGGCCTGCGTGGTCTCCAGATGGGCGGCGATCAGGCCGAGCGCCGAGATCTCGGCGCCGGTCAGCTCGCCAAAGCCGTCAAGGGTCTCGACCCCGTAAAGCCGCTTGAGCCGCGCCTCGGCGGCCGAAGGTTCGGAGAGCGCCGAGGGCATCGGCTGGATCAGTCCGCCGGCCGACTTGAAGGTCGCCGTCAGGGTCTCGTCGGCGAACAGCCGGTCCGGGACCAGGGTCTCGGACGGGCCGAGCGCCGCCAGCGCCGAGGCCAGGCTGTCACGCGACAGCGCCATGCACTCCACCTCACCGGTGGAGAGCTCGACGCTGGCGACAGCGGCCGCCCCGGCCCGCACCGCGACGGCGGCCAAGCGATTGGCCCCGCGGGCGTCGAGCAGGCCGTCCTCAGTCAGGGTGCCAGGAGTGACCACGCGCACGACGTCGCGGCGGACAATGGACTTGGAGCCGCGCTTCTTGGCCTCGGCCGGGTCCTCGGTCTGTTCGCAAAGGGCGACCTTGAAACCGGCGCGGACCAGCTTGGCGAGATAGGCCTCGGCCGCGTGCACCGGCACGCCGCACATCGGGATCGGCGCCCCGCCGTGGTTGCCGCGTGCAGTCAGGGTGATGCTCAGCGCCGCGGCGGCCTTCTCGGCGTCCTCGAAGAACAGCTCGTAGAAGTCGCCCATGCGAAAGAACACCAGCGCATCGGGCTGGCGGGACTTGGCCTCGAAAAACTGGGCCATGACCGGCGTGGCGCCGGACGGATCGGGGATGGCGGAGGTCGGGGCGTTCATGGATCCGCGGAAGCTAATGAGGTCCGCGCGATCCGTCACCCCTGACAGGCGCGTGAACGCCCTTGAACCGCCGCCTGCGACTTCCAAGCTGTGGCTAAGTGAGGAGCCGCACTTGCCGCACGTGATCTTTCCCGCCGGACCGGACGACGCCGAGGACTTGGCGCGCGTGCACATCACCGCCTGGCGCGAGACGTACCAGGGGCTGCTGCCGGACACCTACCTGACCCGCATGTCGATCCCGGTCTACGCCCGGCGCTTCCGGGCCGGGCTGCTGCGGCCGGGCGAGCGCGAGGCGACGCTGGCTGCAGCCGACCGCTCTCGGCTGGTCGGCTACGCCTCGGGCGGGCCCTCCCGCGCGCAGCGACCCGGCGAGGCCGAGATCATGACGCTCTACGTATTGAAAGCGGCCCAGGGCCACGGCCTCGGCCGCCAGCTGGTGACCGGCCTGGCCCGCGTGTTCGCCGCCAACGGGGCGACCAGCCTGATGCTGTCGGTGCTGCGCGACAACATTCCAGCGCGGCAGTTCTATGAGCACCTCGGCGGCCTGGCCGACGCGCCGCGGCGCGAACCCGGTCCCGGCGGCGTCACCCACGAGGTCAGCTATCGCTGGCCTGACATCCGCAGCCTGACCGACGGTTAGCCCGCCATCGTCGTGAGAACGGCGCGGGCCATGGCCGCGACAACCCGCTGCGCATCTGTGACCGACAGGCCTTGGTCTTCGCGCAGGCGGCGCCAGACATCGAAGCTGAGCGCCAGGTCGAGCGCTTCCAGTAAGTCGCCGTCGACCGGCGCGACGCCGTCCAGATGGCGCAACAGCAGTTCGCGCTGCCGCGCGACGAAGGCCTGGTGGCCAGCGGTCAGGCTGGGCGAACGCGAGCGGTTGGCGTCGGCGAAGGCCTTGGGCCGGGCGAGCTTTTCGAACACCACAGCGCGGCGCGCGACCAGCTGGTCGAGGCGCTCGGCCAGGGTCCCTCGGATCGGCTCGTCGTAGATTGGGGCCAGGCGCTCGTCCATGACGTGCTGCAAGCCGCGATGCAGGCCCTCGACGTCGTTGAACAGCCGAAAGACGGTGCGCACCCCGACCCCGGCGCGGATCGCCACGGCCTCGGCCGAGGGCTGAACCTCGCCGGCCTGGATCAGGTCGACCATCGCCTCGAGGATGCGCGCTCGGCTGGCGACGGCCCGCTCGCGGCGGCCGTCACGCTTCTCGATGGCTTCGACTGTGACGCTCATCTGCCGTTGATAGCCCGAGCGGGACGCCAGCGCGACAGGTCAGCCGCCGGTGACGTCGTCCCAGAACTGTTTGGCCTTGCCGATGAAGTTGGCGGACTTCGGATGCTGCTGTTCGCCGCAGATTTCGACGAACTCGCGCATCAGCTCCTTCTGGCGAGCGGTGAGCTTGGTCGGAGTCTCGACGAACAGCTCGACCACCAGGTCGCCGCGATCGCGCGAGCGCAGCGACGGCATGCCCTTGCCCTTCAGCCGCACGGTGCGGCCGGTCTGGGAGCCTTCCGGCACCTTGACCTCGATGCGGCAGGCCCCGTCGCAGTTGTCGCCGCCCATCAAGCACGGCGCCTCGATCTCGCCGCCCAGCGCGGCCACCGCCATCGGCACCGGCACGGTGCAGAGCAGGTCCAGTCCGTCGCGGTCGAACAGTTCGTGCGGACGCACCGACAAGAAGATGTAGAGGTCGCCGCGCGGACCGCCGCGCGCGCCGGCGTCGCCCTCGCCCGCCAGGCGGATGCGCGCGCCGTCGTCGACGCCGGCCGGGATGCGGACCTGCAGGGTGCGCTGTTTGCGCACCTGGCCATGGCCATGACAGTCCTCGCACGGGTCCAGCACGAGGCGGCCGGAGCCGCCGCAGCGTGGGCAAGCGCGCTCGATCGAGAAGAAGCCCTGGCTGGCGCGCACGCGTCCGGCGCCGCCGCAGCCGCCGCAGACAGTCGGGCTGGTGCCGGGCTTGGCGCCCGAGCCGTCGCAGGTCTCGCAGTTGATCGAGGCCGGCACGGTGATCTCGACCTCGGAACCGGCATAGGCCTGCTCCAGGGTGATCTCCAGGTCATAGCGCAGGTCCTGGCCGCGGGCCGGGCCTGAGCGCTGACGGCCGCGGCCGCCGAACATGTCGCCGAAGACGTCGCCGAACACCTCGTTGAAGATGTCGTTCACATCGTGGAACTGGCCGCCGCCGCCACCGCCCGCAGCGCCGTTGACGCCGGCATGGCCGAAGCGGTCATAGGCCGCGCGCTTCTGCGGATCAGAGAGGACCGAGTAGGCCTCGTTGATCTCCTTGAACCGGCCGGTCGCTTCCTCGCACCCGCCATTGCGGTCGGGGTGGTGCTCCATGGCGAGCTTTCGGAACGAAGACTTCAGCGCAGCTTCGTCCGCGCTCCGTTCCACGCCGAGGATCTCGTAATAATCCCGCATGCTATGTCAGAGGTTCAAAATTGATCTGAGAATTGAGGTGGGATGATCCCCGCCCGACTGCAAGGCTTATTCCAAACCGGAGCAGACGGAGATTTCCACTGGGGGCGCCCGAACCGATGGCGGTCGTCTCGCAGAATTTGCAGATGACCGCCATCGGGCGGAACGTCACGCCGACTTCTTGTCGTCGTCGGCGACTTCTTCGAACTCGGCGTCGACCACGTCGTCGGCCGCCGCGCCGCCCTGAGGCTGCTCTTCCGAACCGCCTTGCTGGGCCGCGTACATCGCCTCGCCCAGCTTCATCGAAGCCTGGATGAGGGTCTGGGTCTTGGCCGCGATCGCCTCGGCGTCGTCGCCTTCCAGCTCCGACTTCACGTCAGCCAGCGCGGTCTCGATGGCTTCCTTGTCGGCGCCCTGGATCTTGTCGCCATGCTCGGCCAGCGCCTTCTCGGTGGAGTGCACCACCGCCTCGGCCTGGTTCTTGGCCTCGACCGCCGCCTTGCGCTTTTCGTCGTCGGCTTTGTTGGCCTCGGCTTCCTGGACCATCTTGTCGATGTCCGCGTCCGAGAGACCGCCATTGGCCTGGATGCGGATCGACTGTTCCTTGCTGGTCGCCTTGTCGCGGGCCGACACGTTGACGATGCCGTTGGCGTCGATGTCGAAGGTGACCTCGACCTGCGGCACGCCGCGCGGCGCCGGCGGAATGCCGACCAGGTCGAACTGACCCAGCATCTTGTTGTCGTGCGCCATCGGACGTTCGCCCTGGAACACGCGGATGGTCACGGCCGACTGGTTGTCGTCAGCGGTCGAGAAGGTCTGCGAGCGCTTGGTCGGGATCGTGGTGTTGCGTTCGATCAGCGGGGTGAACACGCCGCCCAGGGTTTCGATGCCTAGGGTCAGCGGGGTCACGTCCAGCAGCAGCACGTCCTTGACGTCGCCCTGCAGAACGCCGGCCTGCACCGCCGCGCCGAGCGCGACGACTTCGTCCGGGTTCACGCCCTTGTGGGGCTCACGGCCGAAGAACTCCTTCACGGTCTCGACGACCTTGGGCATGCGGGTCATGCCGCCGACCAGGATCACTTCGTCGATGTCGGACTTCTTCAGACCGGCGTCCTTCAGAGCCTGCTCGCAGGGGCCGACGGTGCGGGCGACCAGGTCTTCGACCAGAGCTTCCAGCTTGGCGCGCGAGAGCTTGATGTTCAGGTGCAGCGGGCCCGAGGCGTTCATCGAGATGAAGGGCAGGTTGACCTCGTACTGAGGGACCGAGGACAGCTCCTTCTTCGCCTTCTCGCCTTCTTCCTTCAGGCGCTGCAGGGCCAGCTTGTCGTTCCGCAGATCGACGCCGGTTTCCTTTTTGAACTCGTCGGCGAGGTACTCGACGATACGCATGTCGAAGTCTTCACCGCCGAGGAAGGTGTCGCCGTTGGTGGCCTTCACCTCGAACACGCCGTCGCCGATCTCCAGGATCGAGACGTCGAAGGTGCCGCCGCCGAGGTCGTAAACGGCGATCTTCTTGCCGTCGTTCTTCTCAAGGCCGTAAGCGAGCGCCGCCGCGGTCGGCTCGTTGATGATGCGCAGGACTTCCAGGCCGGCGATCTTGCCGGCGTCCTTGGTCGCCTGACGCTGGGCGTCGTTGAAGTAGGCCGGGACGGTGATGACCGCCTTCTCGACCTTCTCGCCGAGGTGCTGCTCGGCAGCTTCCTTCATCTTCTGCAGGATGAAGGCCGAGACCTGCTGGGGCGAATAGTCCTTGCCGTGGGCCTTCACCCAGGCGTCGCCGTTCGGACCCTTGACGATGTCGTAGGGCACCATGCCCTTGTCCTTCTCCACCAGCGGATCGTTGTACTGGCGACCGATCAGACGCTTGATGGCGAACAGGGTGTTGGACGGGTTGGTGACGGCCTGGCGCTTGGCCGGCTGGCCGACGAGACGTTCGCCGTCGTCGAGGATGGCGACGACCGACGGAGTGGTCCGCACGCCTTCGGCGTTCTCAATCACTTTCGGCGCTTTGCCGTCCATGATGGCCACGCACGAATTGGTCGTGCCCAGGTCGATGCCGATGATCTTGCTCATATCGAGTCTTGCTCGCTCCTGAATGGCGGACGCCGGTTTTAGGGCCTTCGAATGAAGCGCCCCTTTTCTTCTCGGTGTCCCCGGTTCGAATAAGGGCTCGGCCGGTTAACCCATGGGGCAACCAGCGTCGAGTCGCGATATGGGATCACACGCACCCGCCGCAAGTGCGTAATGCCCCTATATCGAGCGGGGTCTTCGCCCCAGCGGCTCGGGCCAAGCCTCTAAGATCCCTGCATAAGCTTCGCTGTTGTAAGGGCTCGCGCCGCCGCTGGCGGCCAGGTAGGCGTGCTGGACGACCATCGCCTGCTGCTCGATGTTGAGCTGAGAAAATGACCGGCCGTCCGCCAAATCATATGCGTAGGCCGCCCGGCCGTCCCCGGCGCGGAGCTTGGCGAAGGGCAGGAAGACCCCTTGCTGGGCCTGCCAGACGTGCAGCAGTTCGTGCACCAGGACCGAGCGCAACCAGAGCGGGGCGGTCGAGAAGTCCGTCAGCGCGGAGGCCGCCGGCCACACCACCAGCCCGGCCGACGGGACGAAAGGTCGCGGCCAGACCGGAACGCTGAGAATCCGCACCCGCGCAGGGTCCAGGCCCTCGCCAAACACCTGCGCGCACAGGCGGCGCTCGCCGGAGGTCAGCCGGCGCGCCCGCAAGGGCGGCATGCGAGGAGCGCTGGCGGCGCGGGACGTCATTGCGCCTATATGAGCACCGATGAGCCTTTCGACGACCAGTGGATTTCGCCTGTTGCCGGGGCGGCTGTCGCCGGCCGCCCAGGCCGAGCTGCTGGCCGAGATCACCGCGGGCCTCGCCGACGCGCCGCTGGTCCACCAGTCGACGCCGGGCGGCAAAGCGATGAGCGTGGCGTCGAGCAGCTTCGGCGCGCTGGGCTGGACCACCGACGCCAGGGGCTATCGCTACGAACCCCGCCACCCGACCACCGGCAGGTTCTGGCCGCCGATGCCCAGCATCCTGACGGAGCTCTGGCGCGAGCTTGCCGACCCCGAGGTTCCGCCCGACGCCTGCCTGATCAACTTTTATAACGCCGACGCGAAAATGGGCCTGCACCAGGACAAGGACGAGGCCGACTTTCGCTTTCCAGTGCTGTCAGTCTCGCTCGGCGACACGGCGGTGTTCCGCATCGGCGGCGTGAAGCGCAGCGATCCGACAACCTCGGTGCGGCTCGCTTCGGGCGATGTCTGCCTGCTGGCCGGCGAGGCGCGGCTGTTCCACCACGGGGTCGACCGCATCCTTCCCGGCTCGTCGCGGCTGGTGCCGGGCGGGGGCCGCTTCAACCTGACCCTGCGGCGGGCGGCGCGGGCCTAGTAGGGCGGTTGCTCGGGCGGCGGGGTGAGGCCGTCGATCAGGTCGCCGACGCGGTCTTCCTCGGGCGGCGGGGTCGTCGGAGCCTTGGGCGCCGGCGCGGCCTTGAGTTCAGGCGCCTTCTCCACGGGAAGCGGCGCCTGCTCAGTCTCCTCGGCGGGCTTTTCCTCTTCCTTCTTCGGCTCGGGAGCCAGTTCAGACGGGGTCAGCACCAAGTCGTCGAGCGGTTGGGCGTCGCTGGCCTGGATCGGCGCGCCGCCGCCAGACGCCTCGCCAGGCAGCCGCGCCCGCTCCGGAGCGCCGCGCACGCCGAGGATGAACCCGCCCACGGCGCAAAGGCCAAGGATGACGGCGACGAACCGCAGGACGCTTCGAGGCATGCTCCACATGCGGCGAACCTAGATGGGCTTGGCGCAAACGGAAACGGGATTTTGCGGGGACAGCCACGCTTACGGCCGGGCTTGGTAAACGCCTCTTAACCCTCGCGCAGGCAAACAGGGGATCTCTGAAATCAGGAGTTCGGGATGGCGCGGGCGGCGCGAAAGACGGGTGTCGAGCTGGGGATGCACATTGCCGGCCTGGCCTGGTCGCATCCGGCCACAGCGCGGCTGCGCGGCGGGATCATCGCGGCGGCCGGCATCGCCCTGATCATCGCCCTGGCGACCTACAACGCCGCCGACCCCAGCCTGAACGCCGCCTCGGCGCTCTCGCCCACCAACGCCCTGGGCGCGCCCGGGGCGACCGCCGCTGACGTCGGCATCCAATCGCTGGGCCTGGCCGCAGGCGTCGGCGCCCTGCTGATGGTCGTGTTCGGGCTTGGCCGCGCCACCACCCCGCAACCGGACCAGACCCGCCGCAAGGTGCGCCTGCGCGCGGCGATCGGCCTGCTGGGAGTGATGGCCCTGGCCGGCCTGCTGAGCGCGCCGCCGGCGCCGGCGGCCTGGCCGCTGGCCAAGGGCCTGGGCGGGTTCTGGGGCGATGGCCTGCTGCACGCGATCGCCGGCCTGTTCGCCTACGCCCACATTCCCGGCGCGGTGCTGATCGCCTCGCTGCTGCTGCTGGCCGGAGCGGCGACCGCGCTCGGTTTCGCCGTCGGCGTGCGCCGCTCGGAGCTGACCGCCAGCATCGAATGGGTCCGCAGCGCCCTGCAACAGGCCCAGCAACCCCCCGCCCAACCGGCCAAGCCCGCCCGCGCCTCGGTCGCGCGGCGCGCCAAGGCGGCCGAACCTGCGGGGGCCCCCGCCCCGCGCCAGGCGCAGCCCGCGCCGGCCGCCGAGCCCGCGGACTATGCCGACGACGCCGAAGAGTTCGACGACGGCGACACCATCGCCAGCCCGGTCGCGATCAAACAGCCGAAAGCTGCGCCCAAGGAGTCCGGCCGCGAACTGCGCGAGGCCCAGGGCGCGTTCGATTTCGTCAAGACCGGCGGCTTCGCCCTGCCGGAGCTGGCCATGCTGGCCAAGCCCAAGCCGCGGGCCTCGATGTTCGACGAGGGTGCCCTGCGCCAGAACGCCCAGCTGCTGGAAAGCGTGCTGGCCGAATTCGGCGTGCGCGGGACGATCGATCAGATCCGCCCCGGCCCCGTCGTCACCCTCTATGAGCTGGTGCCCGCCGCCGGCGTGAAGTCGGCCCGCGTCGTCGCCCTGGCCGACGACATCGCCCGGTCGATGTCGGTGGCCGCCTGCCGCGTCAGCGTGGTGCCCGGCCGCAACGCCATCGGCATCGAGCTGCCCAATGCCCGGCGCGAGACCGTCTATCTGCGCGATCTGCTGGCCAGCTCCGAGTACGAGCGGTCGACCCAGGCCCTGCCGATGGCGCTGGGCGAAAACATCGGCGGCGAGCCCTACATCGCCGACCTGTCGAAGATGCCCCACCTGCTGATCGCCGGCACCACCGGCTCGGGCAAGTCGGTCGGCGTCAATGCGATGATCCTGTCGATCCTGTATCGGCTGCCGCCGGACCAGTGCCGGTTCATCATGATCGACCCGAAGATGCTGGAACTGAGCGTCTACGACGGCATCCCGCACCTGCTGACCCCGGTCGTCACCGATCCGAAGAAGGCCATCGTCGCGCTGAAGTGGACCGTCCGAGAGATGGAGGACCGCTACCGGCTGATGTCGAAGATCGGGGTGCGCAACGTCGCCTCGTACAACGAGCGCGCCAAGGAGGCCGCCGCCAAGGGCGAACACTTCGAGCGCACCGTGCAGACCGGCTTCGACGACAGCGGCCGGCCGATCTACGAAAGCGAGCGGATCGATCCCAAGCCGATGCCCTATCTGGTGGTGGTCATCGACGAGGTCGCCGACCTGATGCTGGTCGCCGGCAAAGACGTGGAAGGCGCGGTGCAGCGTCTGGCCCAGATGGCCCGCGCCGCCGGCATCCACCTGGTCATGGCCACCCAGCGCCCGTCGGTCGACGTCATCACCGGCACCATCAAGGCCAACTTCCCGACCCGGATCTCCTTCCAGGTCACCTCGAAGATCGACAGCCGCACCATCCTGGGCGAACAGGGCGGCGAGCAGCTGCTGGGTCAGGGCGACATGCTCTACATGGCCGGCGGCGGCCGCATCACCCGCCTGCACGGCCCGTTCGTCTCCGACGAGGAGGTTGAGGCGGTGGCTAAGTTCCTGCGCGCGCAGGGCGAGCCGCAGTACCTCGAGGACATCACCGCCGGCGGCGACGAGGAGGGCGAAGACGGCGGCGCTTTCGGCGACGAAGGCGGCGGCTCGGGCGACGATCTCTACGACCGCGCCGTGGCTGTGGTCACCCGCGATCGCAAGGCCTCGACCAGCTACGTCCAGCGCCGGCTGCAGATCGGCTACAACCGCGCCGCCTCGCTCATCGAGCGGATGGAGAACGAGGGCGTGGTCAGCCCCGCCAACCACGCCGGCAAGCGCGAAGTGCTGGTCGGCGCGGCGCCGTAGCGCGGGACCAAGCCCTCGCCCCGCTTGCGGGGAGAGGGTGGGGTGAGGGGCCGCGAGGCATGGCCTTGCGTTGGGCCCCTCCGCTTCCGCAGCGCACGGCCCCGAGGCGCCCCCTCACCTAACCTCTCCCCCGAGGGGGAGAGGGACCAAATGAGCTACCCAAGCGCCGCCGCCACGGCCGCGCCGAGCTCGCCGGGGAACACCCCGCTCATGCCCTCGATGGCCGTGTTGGTCAGGGCGACCACCGTGGTCTCGCGGTCGGGCACGATCTGCCAGGAGTGGCCGTAGACCCCGCCCCAAAGCACCGTGCCCTGGCGCAGCGGCGAGCCGGCGGCGGCCGGATCCTTCAACACCGCACCGGCATAGCCGAAGCCCCAGCCGGGACCATGGGTGGTGACCACCAGGTCGCCGATCTGGTTGCTGAGCATCGAGGCGGCCGAGGCGGACGAGAGGATCGGACCGCCGCCAGCGCGCACCGACTCCAGCAGCTTGAGCACGTCGCCGGCCGTGCCGACCATGCCGGCGCCGCCCGAGGGGAACGAGGCCGGCCGCGTGGCCCGCGCCGGCGAGTAGCGAATGCCCGAGAGCTCGAAGAACGGCGAGACGTCCGGCTCCTGCATCGGGCGCGGCGGCTGGCCGTCGATGTAGGGGGTGGCGAGCTGGTCGGCGCTGGCGACGTAGAACCCGCTGGCGGCCATGCCCAGCGGACGCAGGATCAGCTCGTCGATCAGCTGCGGCAGCGGCTTGCCGGCCGCCTGTTCCATCGCCGCGCCCAGCACGTCGAGGCTGACCGAATAGTTCCAGGCCGCGCCCGGCGGAAAGAACAGCTCGAGCTGGCCGAGCCGGGCCAAGTTGTCGCTCATCGACCGGTCGGGAAGGTCGAGGCCGTCCGAGACGCCGGCCGCCAGGTACGGGCCGCCGTCCGGCTGCAGGAAGCCGTAGCTTAGTCCGCTGGTGTGGGTCAGCAGCTGGCCGATGGCGATCTCGGCAGGCGCGCCGCCGGGGCCGTTCGGCCGGAAGTCCGAGAGCCAGCGGCTGACCGGCGCGTCGAGGGCCAGCTCGCCGCGCTCGGCCATGGCCAAAGCGGCGGCCGCGACGATCGGCTTGGTCACTGAGGCCAGGCGGAAGACGGTGTCCTGCGCCATCGGCTGGCCGCGTTCGCGGTCGGCGTCGCCGGCGGCGCGGGCGTAGACGAGCTCGCCGCCGCGGGCGACGAGCACCACCGTGCCGACGATACGCTGGTCGGCGAGCGCGCGGTCGATCACGTCATCGAGGCTGGCGTCGAGGTTGAGGGTCATTGGCGCGCGCTCCATCCAGTTCCCAGATCAGATGGACGGCGCAGCTTGCAACGCAAGCCTGTCGTCGCGTCAGGCCTAGCGCGGCGACCAAAGAAAAAGCCGGAGCGATTGAACCGCTCCGGCCTCTTCAAAGTCAGCCTCCCCCCAAGGGGAGATGTGTTTGCGCTTACTCGGCGGCCTGGGCCTGGGCGCCAAGACGGCGGCCGAGGGCGGCGTGTTGGTCCCAGAGCTTCGCCGGCAGGCGGTCTCCGAACTTCTTGTAGAACTCGGGGATGAGGGCGGCTTCTTCGGCCCAGACCTCGGCGTCGACCGACAGCAGGGTTTCCAGCGCCGCCGGATCGATCGAGATGCCGGAGAGGTCGAGGGAATCCTTAGTCGGCACGCGGCCGATCGGGGTGTCCACAGCCTGCGCCTCGCCTTCGAGACGGCCGAAGATCCACTTCAGGACGCGGGCGTTCTCGCCATAGCCCGGCCACAGGAACTTGCCGTCGGCGCCCTTACGGAACCAGTTGACGAAGTAGATGCCCGGCAGCTTGGCGGCGTCGGCGTTCGCGCCGACCTCCAGCCAGTGGCCGAAGTAGTCGCCCATGTTGTAGCCGCAGAAGGGCAGCATCGCGAACGGGTCGCGGCGCAGCTCGCCGACCTTGTTCTCCGCAGCGGCGGTGCCCTCGGAAGCGACGTTGGAGGCCAGGAACACGCCGTGCTCCCAGTCGAAGGCCTCGGTCACCAGCGGCACGGCGCTGGCGCGGCGGCCACCGAACAGGATGGCCGAGATCGGCACGCCGGCCGGGTCGTCCCACTCGTCGGCGATCACCGGGCACTGGTCGGCCGGCACGGCGAAGCGCGCGTTCGGGTGGGCGGCCGGTTCGCCGAGCTCCGGCGACCAGGCGCGGCCCTTCCAGTCGGTCAGGCCTTCCGGCGGCTCATCGGTCAGGCCTTCCCACCAGACGTCGCCGTCGGCGGTCAGGGCCACGTTGGTGAAGACGGTGTTGCCGTGCAGAGCGTCGACCGCGTTCTTGTTGGTCGCGTTGCCGGTGCCCGGCGCCACGCCGAAGAAGCCGGCCTCGGGGTTGATCGCATAGAGACGGCCGTCGTCGCCGAAGCGCATCCAGCAGATGTCGTCGCCGACGGTCTCGGCTTTCCAGCCGGGGATGGTCGGCTGCAGCATCGCCATGTTGGTCTTGCCGCAGGCGCTGGGGAAGGCGGCGGCGACGTAGCGGACCGCGCCCTGCGGCGAGGTCAGCTTGAGGATCAGCATGTGCTCGGCCAGCCAGCCCTCGTCGCGGGCCATCACCGAGGCGATCCGCAGGGCGTAGCACTTCTTGCCGAGCAGGGCGTTGCCGCCGTAGCCTGACCCGTACGACCAGATCTCGCGGCTCTCGGGGAAGTGGACGATGTACTTTTCTTCGTTGCAGGGCCACGCCACGTCGGCCTGACCAGCTTCGAGCGGCGCGCCGACGGTGTGCAGGGCCGGCACGAAGAAACCATCGTCGCCGAGCATGTCGAGGGCGCCCTGACCCATGCGGGTCATCACCCGCATCGAGATGGCGACATAGGCGCTGTCGGTGATCTCGACGCCCAGGGCGGAGATCTTCGAACCCAGCGGCCCCATGCAGAAGGGCACGACGTACATGGTGCGGCCGCGCATGGCGCCTTTGAACAGGCCCTGCAGCTTGGCCCGCATTTCCTGCGGGTCGAGCCAGTTGTTGGTCGGACCGGCGTCGGCCGGGTCCTGCGAGCAAATGAAGGTGCGGCTCTCGACCCGGGCGACGTCGCGCGGATCGGAGGCGGCGTAGAAGCTGTTCGGGCGCTTCTGCGGATTGAGCGGCTGGAGGGTGCCCGACTTCACCAGTTCGGCGGTCAGGGCCGTCCACTCGGCGTCGGAGCCGTCGCACCAGTGGACCCGGTCGGGTTGGGTGAGTTCAGCGACTTCACGTACCCAGGCCAGGAGTCCGGCATGTTTGGTCGGGGCCTCGTCGAGACCCGGAATGGCCAAGCCCATCAGGCTGCGCCCCTTATGTTACCCACGCGTCATGCCGGCCGCGGAGGCCCTCTGGCGGGGTCTCTCAGGCGTCCGACGGCCCGGTGATATGTACGATTTTTGACGCGCACAAGCTTGCTGCACTGCGGAATCGCCCCTGAGGGGGTGAAAACCCGCTCGTCCGGGGTAAGTTTTTGCTCACGATCACGTGGGACGGCGCCCGTCCAGGTCGAGCAGCTAGGGGGAGGCGGCGATGAGCTCCAGACAGATTCAGTGGGCCCTGGCCGCGGTCTTCTTCGTCCTGGGCGGCTGGTGCCTGGTCTCGCCGTCCAGCGTCATGGCCCTGACCATCACCCCGCAATACCGCTCGAACGACTTCATCGCCTTGTTCGCCATCGGCTGCTTCGGGGCGCAGGCGATCCTGGCTGGCCTGTTCGCGGCGTTCTCGCGGTTCACCAAGACGACGTTCCTGGCCTACGGCGTGGCGCTGCTGCCGTTCTTCGTCTTCAACTACTGGTTCTATGTGGTGACGCCGGTGCTGAGCGTCGTCGGCCTGCTCGACGCTGTCGGCAATGTGATCATGCTGGGGCTCTGCGTCGCAGGCTGCCGCCGGGCGCCGCGCAACTAAGCGCCAGCTTCGCCGTTCTTGCGCCCTATTGAAGCCCTCGGCGCGGTATAGAGGTCGCCGAAACTGGAGTTCGCTCTCGCATGACCCGACTGACCCGCCGCGCCCTGGCGCTGGGCCTGGCCGCCCTGCCCCTTCCCGCCTTCGCTCAACGCGCGCCGGTCGCGCCGCTGTCGGCTGCGGACAAGGCGCTGGTCGACCGCGCCGCGGCGTATCTGGAGGGCCTGACCGAGGCCAAGGGCCGGTTCGTGCAGACCGACGCCCGCGGGGCGATGACCCAGGGCTCGCTCTATCTGAAGCGTCCGGGCAAGGCGCGCTTCGAATACGACAAGCCCTCCGGCCTGCTGGTGGTGTCCGACGGCGGCAACGTCTCGATCGCGGACTCGCGGCTGAAGACTTTCGACGCCTATCCGCTGATGGCCACGCCGCTGTCGATCTTCCTGGCCCGCCAGATCCGCCTCGACCGCGGCATCAACGTCACCCGCGTGGCGCGCCTGGCCGACGGCTTCTCGATCACCGCCCGCGACGGCAAGAAGCAGGCCGAAGGGCAGATCGCCCTCACCTTCTCCGACAACCCGATGGCGCTGGTGGGCTGGACGGTCACCGACGCACAGGGGTCATCGACGCGCATCCGCCTGACCAGCCTGACCAAGACCAGCGGCCTGGCGCCCTCGTTGTTCGTGCTGAAGGACCCCCGGCCCAAGAACGTCGGTCGCTCCAAAACGTGACACATTCACAACAGGCAATATGCCGCGTGATTTTCGTTTGACTTTTTCTCTCCGCGAGTGGCATTAATGACACTATTGGGATCGCGCGATCGCGACCCCTTTCCGTGCCGGACCCTATCCCCTCCCGGCGGCGGCATGAGAGACACACTTTACGCCCGGGCTTCTCCAGTGCCCGGGCGTTTCTTTTTGCCCAAAGCCCCTTAAACAGCCGCCATGCGCCTTCGCCTCTCCACCTGGAACGTCAACTCCGTGCGCCTGCGGGCCGAGCAAGTGGCCCGCTTCGTCGACGAGCAGGCGCCAGACGTGCTCTGCATGCAGGAGATCAAGTGCCAGGAGGGCGAGTTCCCGCGCGCCGCCTTCGAGGCCGTCGGCCTGCCGCACATCAAGATCGCCGGCCAGAAGGGCTGGCACGGGGTCGCCATCGCCTCGCGCTTCCCGATCGAGGACGCCGCCCCGCTGAACGCCTGCCGCGAGGGCCACGCCCGCTGCGTCGGCGGCAAGATCGCCGGCGTCGAGATCCAGAACTTCTACATCCCGGCCGGCGGCGACATTCCCGACCGCGAGTTGAACCCGAAGTTCGACCACAAGCTCGACTTCTTCGAGCAGCTGACCGCGGACATGAGCCGCCGCGATCCAAAAGCGCCGTTGGCGATCGTCGGCGACCTGAACGTCGCCCCGGGCGAGTTCGACGTCTGGAGCCACAAGCAGATGTCGAAGATCGTCAGCCACACGCCGATCGAGCTCGAGGCGTTCGCCAAGCTGAAGGCCAGCCTCGACTTCATCGACCTGCCGCGCGAGGCGATCCCCGAGCCGGAGAAGCTGTTTTCGTGGTGGAGCTACCGCGCCGCCGACTTCCGCAAGTCGAACCGCGGGCTGCGACTGGACCACATCCTGGTGACGCCGGGCCTGAAGGACGCGGCCTTCCACACCGGCAAGGCCGCCTCGCGGGTGCATGACGACGTGCGCGAATGGGAACGTCCCAGCGACCACGCACCGGTCAGCGCCGACTTCGCGGTCTAGAACTTCGCCGCGACCTTGGGGATGACGCAGGTCGGCACGCCGTCGTGCGTCGCCACCGTCGCCGGGCGTCCCGTGCCAGGCGCGAAGTAGTAGGCGCCCTTGCCGGTGGTCACCACCAGCTGCGCCGGCCCGCTGAACTGGCAGACGGGGACGAAGTCGTTCCCGCCGCCGCCACCCTTGACGATGCTGCAGTCGGCGTGGCCGTAGCGGCGCTCATAGCGGATATCGTTGGTGATGAAGGCGTGCTTGGCCTTGGCGCCGCGCGCGACGTACTCGTCCTTGGTCAGCACCGCGCAGGGCTCGCCCGCCAGCGCCCCGGCCGGCAGGCTGGCCGTGGACTGCTCGATGATCGTGGCGCGGCGCAGGTGAGAGCCGACCGCCAGAACGATCACGCCCACCACCACTGCGGCGAGCATCATCAGCGGAAAGGCCCGCCCCACCGTCCACTTCTTCTTCGCCATGCGAGCCCCCCGACCCGTTTTACGGCGCCAGGCGGTAGCCGCCGGCCTCGGTCAGCAACAGACGCGCATTGCCGGGATCGGGCTCGATCTTCTGGCGCAGGCGATAGACGTGGGTTTCCAGGGTGTGGGTGGTGACCCCGGCGTTGTAGCCCCAGACCTCGGCCAACAGCTCCTCGCGCGACACCGGCTTTTCACCGGCGCGATAGAGGTACTTGAGAATGTTGGTCTCTTTCTCGGTCAGGCGGATCTTCTTCTGGTTGGCGTCGATCAGCATCTTGGCCGACGGGCGGAACTCGTAGGCGCCCAGGTGGAACACCGCGCCCTCGGACTGCTCGGCGCTGCGCAGCTGGGCGCGAATGCGCGCCAGCAGGACCTGGAACTTGAAGGGCTTGGTCACATAGTCGTTGGCGCCGGCTTCCAGGCCGGAGATCTGATCGTCGTCGGCCGCTGCAGCGGTCAGCATGATGATCGGGGCGACGACGCCCTTCTCGCGCATCTGCCGACAGGCCTCACGGCCGTTCATATCCGGCAGGTCGACATCGAGCAGGATCAGGTCCGGACGGTTCTCGATCGCCGCCTTCACCCCTTCGCCGGCGGTCGCCGCCTCGATGGCCGAGAAATCCTCGGAGAGCTGGAGTTGTTCGGCGATCGCGCCGCGGAGTTCTTCGTTGTCGTCGACGACGAGCAAGGTCTTGCGTTGAGCCATGAGGCCGAACATGCACCGTATCGCCCTAAAGAGCCAACCGCGGGAGTTCCCTTAAGTCATGATCTTCACGGCGATGTCAGATGGAACCTTCCGCCTGGACGGTCGCATCACCCGCTGCGCGCTGGGCAAGGGCGGGGTGATCGCCGCCGCCGACAAGCGCGAGGGCGACGGCAAGTCGCCGCTCGGGACCTGGGGCATCCGCCGGGTGCTGTTCCGTCCCGACAAGGGCGGGCCGCCGCAGACGCGGCTGCCAACCAAGGCGCTGGAGCGCGACGACGGCTGGTGCGACGCGCCGGGCGACCCGGCCTACAACCGAGCCGTCAAGCTGCCCCACCCGGCCAGCGCCGAGCAGATGTGGCGCGACGACGAGGTCTACGACTTGGTCTGCATCCTAGCCCACAACGACGACCCGCCGGTCCCGGGGCTAGGCTCGGCGATCTTCATGCACCTGGCCCGGCCCGGCTACACGCCGACCGAAGGCTGCGTGGCGCTGTCGCGCGAGGACATGCTGGAGCTGCTGTCGCTGGCCAAGCTGGGCGACGCGGTGGCGATCGAGCAGGCCTAGAGCGTGACAGCTTCAAGTGGAAGCCGGTTGAAGCGACCGTCACGCTCTAAACA
>NZ_PNLB01000015.1 GCF_013822795.1 Phenylobacterium sp.
CCGCGGCCTGGAACACCAGCTCCATGAACGGCAGCTCGAACAGGCCTTCGACCTCGGCCAGCGTCCAGTCGTGACGCGGCTCTGCGGGATCGACAGGACGGAAACCTTGAGCGATTGGAGCGTTCATGGTGAAGCCTTCCTCATACGAACGGGCGCCGATGTCGGCCGCCTGCGCAAGGCCGGCGAACCCCCCGGGGTCAGGAGCGTGTAGCGCATGAGCGCGGGGCAAGACGAGATCGAGTTGAAATTCCTCTGCGAGCCAGCCGACCTGGCCGTCGTGCTCGCCGCTGCGCCGCCCGGCGAAACCCATGAAAAGGCTCTGGTTTCCACCTACTACGACACGCCGCAGGGCGATCTGCGCAAGGCGCGGATTTCGCTGCGCATCCGCGAGGGCGGCGGCAAGCGGGTGCAGACGCTCAAGCGCGGCGACGGATTTGCCCGCCAAGAACACGAGCAGGCGATCACCACCGACGGCCTCGATTTCGACTTCCCGGCGCTGAAGGCCGCCTTGCCGCCGGCCAAGCGCAAGACGCTGTCGCCGATCTTCACCGTGCGGGTCGTGCGCCGCCAGCGGACCTTCGAGTTCGGCGGCGCTTCGATCGAACTGGCCGTCGACGAGGGCGAAGTGCAGGCCGGCGAGCGCGCCCGCCGCATCAGCGAGGTCGAACTGGAGTTGAAGGATGGCGACTGCCGGCCGATGTTCGACCTGGCCCGGCAGTTGTCCAGGACCGCGCCGCTATACCTGTCGTTCGACGGCAAGGCGACCCAGGGCCAGGGACTGATCGACGGGTCGGACCGCTCGCCGCGCCGCCACGACAAGGCCCCGCTGGCCCGCGACCTGACCGCGGCCGGCGCCTTCCAGGCCATCGCCCGCAACACCCTGGTGCAGATCGCCGCCAACGGCGTTGTGCTGCGCGAGGCCGACAGCGTCGAGGCCGTGCACCAGCTGCGCGTCGCCGTCCGCCGCCTGCGCAGCGCGATCTCGACCTTCTCCGACATCGCCGACGACGATCACGCCGAGGCGATCAAGGCCGAGTTGAAATGGCTGGCCGGCGCCTGCAACGAGGCGCGCGACCTCGACGTCTTCGCCGAGAGCGCCGGAGCGCTGATCGACTCCGCCCTCGATCTGTCGGCCCTGGCGCCGGTGGTCGAGGCCGCCCGCGCCCGCGCCCACGCCAAGGCCTGCGCGGCCGTCGCTTCCGGGCGCTTCCGTGACCTGGTGCTCGACACCACCGCCTGGATCGAGACCGGCGCCTGGCTGACGATGGGCGGCAAGGCCCACGCCAAGCGCCGCGACATGGCCGCCGACCGCTTCGCCGCCAAGGCGCTGGAACGCCGCTGCAAGCGCCTGCTGAAGCTCGCCGCCGACCTCAAGGGCGTCGACGACGCGGCCCGTCACGAGGCCCGCATCGCGGCCAAGAAGCTGCGCTATGCAGCCGAGGCCTTCGCCCCGCTGTTCGACGCCGACGCCAAGCCGTTCATCAAGTCGCTCAAGCAGCTCCAAGAGGAGCTCGGGGCCTTGAACGACGCCGCCGTCGCCGCCGAGCTCGTGGAGCGTTTGCGCCTCAAGGGCGCGGCGTTGGCCGCGGCGCGCATGCTGTTGACCGCGCGCGAGGCCGCCAAGTCCAAGAGCATCAAGGGCGCAGCCAAGGCCATGGACCAGCTGGCGGCCGGCCCGACTTTCTGGATCATATAAAGGTTTCTTTATGTGATTTCTTGCCGATATGGCGGCCGGCGGCTATAGAGCCGACAATCACCCTCTCCGACAGGACCGCCCGATGACCGACTATGTCGTGAAAGACATCACCCTGGCCGATTTCGGTCGCAAGGAAATCGCCATCGCCGAAACCGAGATGCCGGGCCTGATGGCCGTGCGCGCCGAGTTCGGCAAGGACCAGCCGCTGAAGGGCGCCCGCATCGCCGGCTCCCTGCACATGACCATCCAGACCGCGGTGCTGATCCAGACCCTGGAAGCCCTCGGCGCCGAAGTCCGCTGGGCCTCGTGCAACATCTTCTCGACCCAGGACCACGCCGCCGCGGCCATCGCCGCCAACGGCACGCCGGTCTTCGCGATCAAGGGCGAGAACCTGGTCGAGTACTGGGAATACGCCCACCGCATCTTCGAATGGGCTGACGGCGGCTACCCGAACCTGATCCTCGACGACGGCGGCGACGCCACCCTGCTCTGCGTGCTTGGCCCGAAGGCCGAGAAGGACCCCTCGGTCCTGAACAACCCGCAGAACGAGGAAGAAGAAGCGCTCTATGCCGTGATGAAGCGCTACCTGAAGGAAAAGCCGGGCTTCTATTCGGCGATCCGCGACGCCATCGGCGGCGTGTCGGAAGAGACCACCACGGGCGTCCACCGCCTGTACCAGATGGCCGAGCGCGGCGAGCTGCCGTTCCCCGCCATCAACGTCAACGACAGCGTCACCAAGTCGAAGTTCGACAACCTGTACGGCTGCCGTGAAAGCCTGGTCGACGCCATCCGCCGCGGCACCGACGTCATGCTGTCGGGCAAGGTCGCCGTCGTCCTCGGCTACGGCGACGTGGGCAAGGGCTCGGCTGCTTCGCTGCGCAACGGCGGCGCCCGCGTCATCGTCACCGAAATCGACCCGATCTGCGCCCTGCAGGCGGCGATGGAAGGCTACGAAGTCCAGACCATGGAAGACGTCGCCGACAAGGCCGACATCTTCGTCACCGCCACCGGCAACAAGGACGTCCTGACGGTCGACCACATGCGCCGGATGCGCAACAACGCCATCGTCTGCAACATCGGCCACTTCGACTCCGAGATTCAGATCGCCGGCCTGCGCAACTTCAAGTGGGACGAGATCAAGCCGCAGGTCCACCACGTGGAATTCCCGGACGGCAAGAAGATCATCGTGCTGTCGGAAGGCCGCCTGGTGAACCTGGGCAACGCCACCGGCCACCCCAGCTTCGTGATGTCGGCCTCGTTCACCAACCAGACCCTGGCCCAGATCGAACTGTGGACCAACAAGGCCAAGTACGAGACCAAGGTCTACACCCTGCCCAAGCACCTCGACGAGAAGGTCGCCTTCCTGCACCTGGAAAAGCTGGGCGCGAAACTGACCACCCTCTCCAAGGACCAGGCCGACTACATCGGCGTGCCGTCCGCCGGCCCGTTCAAGCCGGACCACTACCGCTACTAAGACGTCGGCGCCCGGTCTTCGGCCCCTCGGCCGAAGACCGGGACGCTAACTACTCCGCCGCAATCGCCGCCGTCGGCAGCGGCGAAATCGTGCGGCTCGGACGCCCGTCGACCGAGACCGGAACGTCGCCGTTGAGGGTGACGCGGCGCATGACGCGGTGCTGGTCGCCGTAGTCGTCGACGGCGTAGTGCTGGGTCGCCCGGTTATCCCAGATCACCACGTCGCCCGCCCGCCAGCGCCAGCGGACCGTGTTCTCCAGCCGGGTCACGTGCTCCTGCAGGGTGTCGTAGATCCGCCGCGAGTCGGCGCTCGACAGCCCCACCAGCGACTTCACGAACTGCCCCAGCACCAGGCTCCGCTCGCCGGTCACCGGATGCACGCGCACGACCGGATGCTCGGTCTCGTAGACCGTCGAGGCGAACACGTTGCGATGGCGCTCGATCTGGTCGCGGGTCGCGGCCGGCTTGGCCGCCGCATAGTCGTAGGCGTTGGTGTGCAGCGCCCAGAGCTTGTCGGCCAGCTCGCGCAGATGATCGGGCAGTCGGGCGTAGGCTTCGGCGGTGTTGGCCCAGACGGTGTCGCCGCCCGAGGCGGTCGAGACCACCGCGCGCAGGATCGAGGCCTTCGGATAGGCCGGCACGAAGGTCACATCGGTGTGCCAGGCGTTGGCCCGGCCGCCGCGGTGGGAGTCGAGCTCCAGCAGGTAGCTGCTGCCGTTGGCCACCGGCACGGTCGGATGGGCGACCGGCTCACCCAGGCGGGCGGCGAAGGCCTCCTGCGAGGCGTCGTCCAGGTGGCCCTGGTCGCGGAAGAACAGCACCTTGTACCTGTGCAGCGCCTCGTCGATCGCCGCGACCGTGGCGGCGGGCAGGTCGGCCGAGAGCGTGACGCCGGCGATTTCGGCGCCGATGCGGCCGGCGACGGGGCGGATGTCGAGTTCATAGTTGCTCATCTGAAGGGTCTCCTCGAGGCTTGAGCGAAAAATCATTCGGCGGGGACCGCCGCGGCGTCGCGGCTGTCCAGTTGGCGGCGGATGTCGGCGTGGCCGGCGGCGTCGAGCGAGAAGCCCGAGATCAGCCAGGCTGAGGCCAGGTGAGCGAGAGCCGGGCCGAGCGCGAAGACCAGCTTCAGGCCCAGCAGCGCCTCCGGCGCATTGACCGCGCCGGGCTTGAAGCCCAGCAGCCCGACCAGAGGCAGGGCCACGCCGACTGCGACGGCGGTGGCGGCCTTGCCGGTCAGGCTGAAGATCGAGAACAGCAACCCAGTGCGGTCCTCGCCGCTCTCCAGCCGCTGCTTGTCGGCGATGTCGGCGACCATCGAGCGCAGCATCAGATTGCCCGAGCCCTGGGCCAGGCCCTGGGCGATGGTCAGGCCGACCAGCAACGGCAGGGCGCCGGGGACGACGAACAGCAGGGCGAGGTTGATCGCCACCTGCACCAGCTCGCCGGCGATCGCCGCGCGAGACTTGCCGAGCCGGTAGCCGATCCGCAGCCAGATCGGCCCGGCGAACACGCCGAACACGAACTGCAGCAGGAACAGGCCCGCGGCCAGGTCCGGGCGGCCCATATAGGCGGCGACGAAGAACACGAAGAGCGACGAGCGGATCAGCTGGCCGAGGGTGACCGCGAAGTCCGATGTCAGCACCTTGCGCAGCAACGGGTCGCGGGCGGCGACCGCCAGGTCGCGGCGCAGGGTCGAGCGGGCAGGGCTCGGCGGCGGGGCCGGCGGCTCCTTCACCAGCGCCAGGGCCGCGATCAGGGTCGGGACGAAGGTGGCCAGGATGAACCCGCCCATCGCCGCCACCTTCAGCCCCGGATCGGCGGGCAGGCCGGCGCGGGCGCCGATCTGGTCGAGCACGGCCGGCAGGATCAGCACCAGAAGCAGGCCGCCGGCGGTCGCCACCTGGAAGTAGGTCTGCACCCGGCTGCGCTCGTGATACTGCGCCGCCAGCTGCCCGGCCCAGGCCGAGACCGGGATCTGGATCATCGTCCAGCCCACGTAGAACACCACCAGCCAGACGCTCAGCCAGGCTGCGCCGGGCCGCTCCACCCCGAACAGGCGCGGGGCGAAGATCGCCGCCGTCGCCAGCGCGAACAGCGGCGCGCCGGCCGCGATCCACGGCTTGCGACGCCCGAACCGGCTGCGGGTGCGGTCCGACAGCACCCCGACCAACGGGTCGGTGACCGCGTCCCACGCCCGGCTGAGCATGAAGATCAGCCCGACGGCGCCCAGTCCCAGCCCCAGATCCTGGGCGTAGTAGGGCGGCAGATAGACCGCCAGCGGCAGGCCCGCCCCGGCCAACGGGATCGCCAGGGCGGCGAACACCGCCAGCCGCCAGGCGGGAAGACGAGCCGGAGCGGTCATCGCGCGCCCTCCCCTCAGTAGCGGCCGGTCACGGTGAGGCCGAACGTGCGCGGCTCACCGAGAATGGCGATGTAGGGGGTGTTGGCCGAGGCGTTGCCGAACGCCGCCGCGTACTCCTGGTCGAACAGGTTCTTCGCCCAGATGTTGCCCGACCAGCGGCCCGACGCGTCCTTCACCCCGATCCCGGCGTGGGTCAGGCCATAGGCGTCCTGGCGGCCGTACTGCGAAAGCGAGTGCTGGAAGGTCGAGCTGCGCCAGGTCTGGTTGGCGTAGGCGAACAGCACCAGGTCGCCGGTCAGCGGGGCCTCGTAGTTGACGCTGACCTGGCCGGTGAACTTCGGCGCGAACGGCACGCGGGTGTCGGACAGGTCGACGAAGGCCGGGCCGCCGGCATAGCCGTACTCCACCGGCACCGGGGCGTTGGTGTAGGACTCATAGCGCGCGTCGCTGAACGCGGCGCTGGCCGACACCCGCCAGGCCTCGGTCAGCTGCGCCTGGCCCTCGACCTCGACCCCGCGCAGCCGCACCTTGCCGACATTGGACAGGTACGAGCGGGCGGTGGTTCCGACCTGGCTGGTCAGCGTCGCCTGATAGTCGGTGATGTCGTTCCAGTAGAGGTTGCCGTTGAGGATCGCCCGGCCGCCGAGCCAGGTGGTCTTCAGGCCCAGTTCGTAGTCGATCGACTTCTCCGGCGAGATGATGATCGGGTCGCCCGGACGCGCGCCCAGATTGGCCGCGCCGGACTTCTCGCCGTAGCTGACGCTGGCATAGGCCAGGACGTCGTCGGTCAGCTTGTAGGACGGGTTGATCAGCCAGGAGAACGACCCGGAGTCCTTCTGGCCCTCGACCAGGAACGGCGCGCCGGCCACCGCCGCACGGAACGGCGCATAGGGCGCCAGCGCCCCGGTCAGCGGGGTCCCGCCGAACGCCAGGCCTTGGTTCGAGGCCTCGCGCTCCTCGTAGGTGTAGCGCAGGCCCGCGGTCAGGCTGGCGCGGTCGTTGAACCGGTAGGTCCCCTGCCCGAACACCGCCGCGCTCTTGGTCTCCGCCTTGCCGATCTGCTGGGTCTCCAGCCCGTTCAGCACGAAACCGGGAACCGTCGGGCCCAGCAGGAAGGCGCTGGCGTCGTCGTAGAACAGGGTCCGGTAGTTGCTGGTGACGTCCTGCTTCAGCAGGTAGACGCCGAGCTGGTAGTCGAACGCTCCGTCGGTCGGCGAGGCCAGCCGCAGCTCCTGCGAATACTGGTCGACGTCGACGTCGTAGCCGGCCCGGAAGATCGAGAACGGCGTCAGGTCGCTGTCGTTCTGGGGCCGGAAGTACAGCCGCCGCCAGGCGGTGACCGAGGTCAGGGTGTGGCCGCCGAGCCGCCAGTCGAACTGGTTGGAGACCCCGTCGGTGCGCGAGACGATCTTGTCCTGGGTGTCGAGGTCGGCGTTGTCATAGACGTCGTAGCTCGGGACATAGCCGAAGGCGGTGCGCAGCTTGCGCTCCCAGCCGTTGCGCGGCGTGCCGTTGACGAAGGTCGTCGGGTCGCCGGCCGGCGGATAGAAGTTGTTGTACTCCTTGGTCTCGTAGTGCTCGGCGATCAGCCGGTTGGAGAAGCTCTCGCCTTCGAACAGCAGTTGGCCGCGCAGCGCCCAGCGGTCGTTGCCGAGATAGTCCTCGCCGTCGAACTTGTTGGTGATGTAGCCGCCGCCGAGGTCGCGATAGAAGGTCAGCCGCCCGGCCAGTTTGTCGCCGACGAGCGGCCCCGACACGTTGGCGCGCAGCTGATAGCGCTCGTTGTTGGCGATCGTGCCGCTGACCTGGGCCTCGGGCGTGAACGACGGCTTCTTGGTGGTGACGACCAGCGCGCCCAGCGTGGTGTTCTTGCCCAGCAGCGTGCCCTGCGGGCCGCGCGCCAGCTCGACACTTTCGAGGTCCACGAAGTCCAGCCACGAGAAGCCCGGGTGGGTGAAGAACACGTTGTCGACGATCAGGCCGACCCCGGCCTCGGATCCGTCGCTGTTGGCGTTGCCGCCGACCCCGCGGATGGTCAGGGTCGAGACCCGGGTGTTCTGTTGCAGGGCGCCAAAGTTGGAGATCTTGGCGGCGTAGTCGGCGACCCGGTCCAGCCGCTCGGTCGCCAGGGTCTGGCCGGTCACGGCCGAGACCGTGATCGGCACGTCCTGCAGTTTTTCGGCCCGCCGGCGGACGGTGACCACCACTTCCTCGACGGCCGCATCGGCCGCGTCGTCGGCGAAGGCGGGCGGCGGCGCGCCGATCAGGATCGCCACGGTCGCGGCCGACAGGATCAGTTTCGATTTCAAGCTCAGTTCAGGCACAGCTATCCCCGCGGAGGCGCGCAGCCGCGCCCCTGCCTCCAGATGATGAAACAGGTGTCGAAACGCCGTTCGGCGTCATGTTGGGCGCTTGCGCGCCGGCGGTCGGAATGCGTCGCGTGGGCCCGTCGATCGGGCCCACGCTCCGCTATCGGTGCGACGTCAGAAGGGGAGGACGGACGTCACCTCTTATTCCTATGGATGAAATGGGATATGAGTCGCTGCAGTTTTTCTGGGGCGGCTTTCGACCCCGCTATTATTGGGAATCCTGGGGTTTCGCATGAGGATTTCTCGTAGTGCGATTAATCCCATGGAATATGTAGGAATATGGGTCCGCGCCACGTTGGCGCATAGGAGAGCCCCATGTCCAAGTCCCCGCTCGACTTCCTCTGGTTTATCCCGTCGGCGGGCGACAACGCCTATCTGAGCCATCCGGAAACCGACCGCGCCCCGACCCCGCGCTACCTGCGTGAGATCGCCGTCGCCGCCGACCGGCTCGGCTATTCGGGCGTGCTGCTGCCGACCGGGGCCCACTGCACCGACGCCTGGATCACGGCGGCCTCGATCGCCCCGTTCACCGAGCGCCTGCGCCTGCTGGTCGCCGCGCGGCCCGGCCTGATCCATCCGTCCGAGGCGGTCCGCCAGGCCGCCGCCCTCGACCGCCTCACCGGCGGCCGGGCGCTGGTCAACATCGTCACCGGCGGCAGCCCCCAGGCCCTGGCCGCCGACGGCCTGTTCCTCGATCACCACGAACGCTACGTCCAGACCGAGGAGTTCCTGAACATCTGGCGGCGGCTGGCCAACGGCGAGACCGTCACTCACCAGGGCAAGCACCTGTCGATCGACAAGGGCCGGCTGCTGTTCCCGTTCGTGCAGGAGCCGCACGCCCCGATCTGGTTCGGCGGGTCCTCGGACATCGCCCGCGAGATCGCCGCCCAGCACGTCGACGTCTACCTGGCCTGGGGCGAGCCCCCGGCCCAGCTGAAGGAGGTCATCGACGACGTGCGCGAACGCGCCGCCAAGCGCGGCCGCAAGATCCGCTTTGGCATCCGCCTGCACATCATCGTCCGTGAGACCGAGGCCCAGGCCTGGGACGCCGCCAACGAGCTGATCAAGTACGTCACCGACGACGCCATCGAGGCCTTCCAGCGGGCGATGGCCAAGGGGTCGGACTCAGTCGGCCAGTCGCGGATGAGCGCCCTGCATGGCGGCAGCCGCGCCAACCTCGAAGTCAGCCCCAACCTGTGGGCCGGCATAGGCCTGGTGCGGACCGGGGCCGGCACCGCCCTGGTCGGTGACCCCGACACCATCGCCGAGCGGCTGGAGGAGTACGCCCAGCTCGGCGTCGATACGGTGATCGCCTCCGGCTATCCGCACCTGGAGGAAGCCTACCGCGTCGCCGAGTTGCTGTTCCCGAAGCTGAACCTCAAGCATCAGGTCGGCGAAACCGGCCTCAAGTTCCCGAACGTTTCGCCCTCGTTCGCCGCGCCGCCGCTGCGCGCCGCCTCTTAACCCAGGCTGCGCCAGGCGACATAGGCGGCGGTCGCCAGCACCATCAGCGCAAAGGCCCGGCGGGCGATATCCGCCCTGCCGACCAGCCGCGCGGCGATCGGCCCGCCCGCCAGCGCCCCGACCGCGCCGCCGGCGACCAGGGCGGCGAACACCGGCCAGTCGACCAGCCCGGACGCCGCATAGCTGGCGCTGGTCGCCGCGCCGAACAGCACCACCGACACCAGCGAGCTGGCCGCGGCGTTGGCCAGCGTCATGCCCGTCGCCGCCATCAGCCCCGGCACGATCAGGAAACCGCCGCCGATCCCGAAGAAGCCGGCCGCCAGTCCAACGCCCAGACCCAGCGGCGCCAGCCTGCGAGTCAGGGCCGCGGTCAGTCTCACGCCCGGATCGCCGTCGGCGCGCTTGGGCGCCAGCATCGAGAGCCCGACGAGCGCCATGGCGCCGGCGAACCACAGGATCAGCTGCTGGCCGTCGATCATCTTGGCCAGCTGCGCGCCGGCCAGCGAGCCGGCCAGACCCGCGCCGCCGAACACCAGGGCGCAGGGCCACTTCACGCGCCCGGCCTTGGCCTGGGCGGCGAGACCGACCAGGGCGTTGACCGCCACGGCGGCGGCGGAGGTGCCGATGGCGACATGCGCGTCGCGCACCCCGACCACGTAAAGCAGCAGCGGCGTGGCCAGCACCGATCCGCCGCCGCCGAACACCGACAGCAGAAGGCCGATCAGCGCCCCGCCCGCCGCCGCGAGCGCCAGGCTCAACGGCTCCATGGCTCTAGGCCCGCGCCGCCCGGTTCCAAGGCGCCAGGGCCAGCAGCCGCGCCATGCCGCAGAAGCCGCTGACGCCGGCGAAGGTCAGGCCGGCGCCGACGAAGGCCGCCAGGCCGAAGAAACCGGGATGCACCAGCAGCCCCAGGCCGACGCCGATCAGCACCAGCGTGCCGGCGGCGATCTGCACCTGGCGCATCAGCTCCAGCGGCGCCTTGCGGTCCTCGACCAGCGGCAGGCCGGCCGCGGCCCAGCCGTCGACGCCGCCGGCCAGCACGATGGCCTCGCCGCCGCTGGCGGCGGCCAGCCGCGCGCAGTTGGCCGCCGTCCGCATGCCCGAACGGCAGGTGAAGATCGGCACGGCGCCGGGCGGCACGTCCAACGGCGCAGCGTCGAGGCTCGCCAGCGGGCGCAGGCGCGCGCCCTTCACGTGGCGGCGCGCGAACTCATCGGGATCGCGGACGTCGAACAGCACCGCTTGGCCCTTGGCCAGCAGCTCAGCGACGTCCTTGGGATTCAGTTGGGTCGGGGTCATCGGCCTTCTTCATGTCTGGAGGACAGAAGATCTCCGCGAGCGTCGCCACCACCTTCATCGCGGCGGGGTCGGCGATCCGGTACCAGATGGTCTGGCCCTCGCGGCGCGTGGCCACGACGGCTTCCTCGCGCAGCACCGCCAGGTGTTGCGACAGGGCCGATTGCGACAGGCCGACCAGGGGCAGGAGTTCGCCCACCGATCGCTCGCCTTCGGTCAGCTGGCACAGGATCATCAACCGCCGCTCGTTGCCGAGCGCGCGCAGAAGCTTGGCGGCTTCGCCGGCGCTGGCCTCGAAACGGGTGATGTCGAAGTTCGCAAGATCGAACATGGCCGAGATATATGAGTTGTTTCTAATTTAGCAAGTTCTTATGTAATGGCCGACGCCTAGGAGGCTCCGACCATGACCCCACACGTACAGACATTCTTCGACAAGGCGACCTCGACCGCGACCCACCTGGTCAGCGACCCGGCGACCGGCGTGGCCGCGGTGATCGACCCGGTGCTCGACTTCGAGCCCAAGGCCGCCCGGCTGTCGAGCGCCTCGGCCGACGCCGTGCTGGCCGCGGTGCACGATCAGGGACTGTCGCTGGCCTATGTGCTGGAAACCCACGCCCACGCCGACCACCTGTCGGCGGCCGATTACATCCGCCGCCAGACCGGCGCGGCGGTGGTGATCGGGACGCAGATCACCGAGGTCCAGAAGATCTTCATTCCGCGGTTCGAGGCCGACGACGCGACGGACGACGGCCGGGTTTTCGACCGTCTGCTGACCGAGGGCGACGTCCTCCCGCTGGGCGCGCTGGAGATCGGGGTGCTGCACACGCCCGGTCACACGCCGGCCTGCGTCACCTATCTGATCGGCGACGCGGCCTTCGTCGGCGACACGTTGTTCATGCCCGACTACGGCACGGCCCGCGCCGACTTCCCCGGCGGCGACGCGGCCACGCTCTATCGCTCGACCCGCAAGATCCTCGCCCTGCCTGACGACACCCGGATCTTCGTCGGCCACGACTACCTGCCGGCCGGGCGCGAGGCCTTCGCCTGGGAGACCACCGTGGCGGCCCAGCGGGCCGGCAACATCCATGTCCGCGACGGCGTGGACGAGGCCGCCTTCGTGGCGATGCGCGAGGGCCGCGACGCCACCCTCGCCGCCCCGACCCTGATCCTGCCCTCGCTGCAGGTGAACATCCGCGCCGGCGCCCTGCCGCCTGCGACCGCGGCGGGGAACGTGTTCCTCAAGCTTCCCGTTACGGTCCAGGCTTGATTTGCATCAAGGTCCGCGCCGCGCGGTAGGCTCAGGCTGGACGCAAGGCAGCATCAGGAAAGGGACGCCATGAAGGGCTTTGTCGACGACATCGAAGAGCTGACCGAGAGCAACAAGGACTTTCGCCGCGTGCTCTACACCGGCAAGCACCTGCAGCTGGTCCTGATGTCGCTGAAGCCGGGCGAGGAGATCGGCGAGGAGGTGCACGACACCCACGACCAGTTCTTCCGCATCGAGAAGGGCAAGGGCGAGGTCTGGATCGACGGGGTGAAGACCAAGGTGAAGGCCGACTTCGCGATCATCGTCCCGGCTGGCGCGCGCCACAACGTGATCAACACCGGCGACAAGGCCCTGCGGCTCTACACTCTCTACGGCCCGCCCGAGCACCGCGACGGGATCGTTCGCGCCACCAAGGCCGAAGCCGACGCCAGCGAGGAACACTTCGACGGCGTGCTGACCGAAGACGCCCCCGGCACGAAGCTCTGACCCCAGCCGTTTGACCGGCGACGCGCCAGCCCGGATAAGCGCGCATGATCCGACGCGACATGATCAAGGCTGGAATTCTGCTCGCCGGCGCGGGCGCGGCGGGGTGCGCACGCGCTGGAAAGCCCGTCGCCCCGCGCTATGAGATGCCGCTGGAGAGCGCGCCGCACGAACGGACGCTGATGCAGTGGCCGGTCGCCGTCGACGTCTATGGGAAGCGCGACCTCGCCGCCGTGCAGGCGGTGATCGTCGACATCGCCAATGCGATCAGCGCCCATGAGCCGGTCGCCCTGCTGGCCGCCCGCGGCGCGCGCGGATTGGACCCGTCGCGCTTCAGCGGCCAGGTCGAGATCTGGGACATCGCCACCGACGACCTCTGGTGCCGTGACAGCGGGCCGACTTTCGTGCGGGCGGCCGACGGCGAGCTGGCGGTGGCGCACCTGCGCTTCAACGGCTGGGGGAACAAGCAGCCGCATCCCAATGACGGTCAGGTCGCCGCCAGGGTGGCCGAGCGCCTGGGCCTGCCGCTGATCGACAGCGGCCTGGTCGGCGAGCAGGGCGGCGTGGAGCACGACGGCGCCGGCACGATGCTGGCCCACGCCAGCTGCTGGGTGAACGACAACCGCAATCCGGGACAATCGGCCGACCAGATCGCGGCCAAGCTCGGCGCCGCGCTGGGGGCGCAGAAGATGATCTGGGCGCCGGGCGTGAAGGGCGCCGACATCACCGACTATCACATCGACTCGCTGGCGCGGTTCGTCGGTCCCGGACGGGTGCTGATCCAGGTCGACGACGTGGTCGACGCTCGCGATCCGTGGTCGCTCGCCGCGCACGAGACGCTGGGCGTGCTCGAGCGCGCCACCGACGCGCGCGGGCGCAAGCTGGAGGTCGTGCGCCTGCCCGACCCCGTCGACATCCGCTCGCGGTCGCCGGACTTCGTCTCCAGCTACATCAACTACTACGTCTGCAACGGCGCGGTCATCGCGCCCCAGTTCGGCGACGCCCGCGCCGACGACCAAGCCCGCGCGATGCTCGCCGGCCTCTATCCCGGCCGCCAGATCGTCCAGCTGAACATCGACCCGCTGGGCGCCTCGGGCGGCGGCGTCCACTGCGCCACGCAGCAACAACCGCGGGCCTGACGGCCCGGCGCGGCGACCTGATTGTCCGGAGAATTCCTGAGGTTCGACCAATTCCAGAAGGAATTGGTGGAGCCGAGGGGAGTCGAACCCCTGACCTCCTCATTGCGAACGAGGCGCTCTACCAACTGAGCTACGGCCCCAGGAGGCGCGGACTTAGGAGGCGAAGGCGGGGTCTGTCAAGCGGCTGATCGACGATGCGGCGTCGCGACTTGCCAGCGCCGTCGCGCCAGTCGATACAGGAGGCCCTTTCTACTCGGATTTTCTGATGGCCCCGCTGGTCGGCTTTGTCTTCTTCATCATCGACGCGCTGCTCGGATTGCTGGTGTTCGCGCTGATCGCGAGCGCCATCCTGTCCTGGCTGGTGGCCTTCGACGTGATCAATCTGCGCAACCAGTTCGTGTACAACGTCGCCCGGTTCCTCGACGCGGTGACGCGGCCGGTGCTGGCGCCGTTCCAGAAGATCATCCCCTCGCTCGGCGGCGTCGACATCAGCCCGGTGATCGCGATCCTGGTCATCTCGGGCATCCAGCGCTACCTACTGCCGGCCGCCGCCGGCGCGCTGATGAGCCTGGGCTAGGCCCCATGCGCCTGGCCGTGCGGGTCACGCCGAAAGGCGGCCGCGACGGCGTGGACGGCTGGGCTCTCGATCCCGAGGGCCGTTCCTATCTGAAGGTGCGGGTCTCGGCCCCGCCCAGCGACGGCGCGGCCAACGCCGCGCTGATCGCATTCCTGGCCAAGACCCTGAAGCGGCCGAAGTCGGCTCTGACCATCGTCTCGGGCGAGAGCGCCCGGCTCAAGCTGATCGAGATCGACGGCCTGGACGAACCGGCCGTCGACGCGGCATTCGGGCCGCGGCCGACGGCCTAGCCGCAAACGCACAAGCGGCGCTCCAGCCATAGCCGAAGCGCCGCCAGGACCCCGGCTTTCGCCGAGGTGAGCGTTGTTGGCGCGGGCCGACGCGTCAGCCCGCAAGCCGGGATCAGAACTCTTCCCAGCCCTCTTCAGCCGACGCGGCGGCGCGCGATCCGCCGCCGGCGACCGCCAGGCGCGGGGCCGGGCGTTGACGCGGGGCGGGCGGCGGCGCAACGGCCGCGACCGCCTGGTCGCCGGTCTTGAACTGACCGATCAGGCGGGCGAGCTCGACCGCCTCCCCGGCCAGCGAGTGGCTGGCGGCGGTCGATTCTTCGACCATGGCGGCGTTCTGCTGGGTCACCTGGTCCATCTGGTTGACGGCGGTGTTGACCTGCTGAAGGCCGACGGCCTGCTCCTGGGCGCTGGCGGAGATCTCGGTGACGATGCCGTTGATCTCGGCCACCTGGCTGACGATCAGCTGCAGCGCCTTGCCGGTGTCGGCCACCAGGCTGACGCCCTGGCCGACCTGAGCCGACGAGGCGTTGATCAGGGTCTTGATTTCCTTGGCGGCGTCGGCCGAGCGCTGGGCCAGGGCCCGCACTTCCGAGGCGACGACCGCGAAGCCGCGGCCGGCTTCCCCGGCGCGAGCCGCCTCGACGCCGGCGTTCAGCGCCAGCAGGTTGGTCTGGAAAGCGATCTCGTCGATGACGCCGATGATCTGGCCGATCTGCTTGGAGCTCGCCTCGATCTCGCCCATCGCCGCGGTCGCGCGCTGCACCACGTTGGCGCTCTCGGCGGCGTTCGACCTGGCGGTGGCGACCACGCCCTGAGCGTGATTGGCGCCGTCGGCGGTCTTGCGCACGGTGGCGGTGATCTGGTCGAGCGCCGCGGCGGTCTCTTCCAGGCTGGCCGCCTGCTGCTCGGTGCGGCGCGACAGGTCGTCGGCCGCCTTGCTGATCTCGTCGGCCCCCGAGCGCATGCTCGAGGTCGCCCCGACCACCACGCCCATGGTGTTCTGCAGCTGGCTCATGGCGACGTTGAAGTCGTGCTTCAGCGACTCGTACTCAGGGGCCACCTGGACTTCCACCCGGGCGGTCAGGTCGCCGTGCGCCAGCCGCTCGAGGGCGCGGGCCAGGGCGCTGACCACCACGTTCTGCTGTTCGGCTACGGCGGCGCGTTCGGCCTCCGACCGGCGGCGCTCGGCCTCGGCCTGGGCGTTGGCCGCCTCTTGGCCGGCGCGCAGGGCGCGGTTCTCGGCCAGACCATGGCGGAAGCCTTCCAGCGCGCGGGCGATCTCGCCCACCTCGTCGTGCTTGTCGGCGCCGCCCACCGGCTTGTCGTAGCGTCCGGCGGACAGCTCGCCCACCGCCGCGGTGATGCCGGCCAGCGGCTGGCGCACCAGCTTGCCGACGGCGACGAACAGCGCCCCCAGCACCAGGGCCAGGATCACCACGCCGCCGACCGCGAGCCAGATGGCCAGCTGGCGGGCCGGACCGGTGATGTGCTTGGTCGGCACGTCCATGACCACGGCCCAGGTCGAATTCAGGCCCGGCAGCGGGGCCGGCGTGACCAGGCGCTCGACCTTGCCGACCGGCTGGTCGAGACCGCTGAGCAGCACGGCCTGGCCGCCCGACATCGCGCCCTTCAGCTCGGCGAGACCGGTATCGGCGTAGGGCTTCATGCGCAGCTTGGCGTCCGGGTGCGAGACCCAGTTGGCGGCCGGCGAAACCAGCATGACGCGGCCGTCGCCGAACGGGCGCAGCACGTCGAGCTGCTTGGAGACGTCGTCCAGCGCCAGGTCGATGCCGGCCACGCCGATCAGCTGGCCGTTCGACATCACCGGGAAGGTGACCGAGGTCATCGAAATCGTCTTGCCGCCCACCTCATAGGGATAGGGCTCGACGATCGCCGCCTTCTGGCTCTTGAAGCTGGTTTGATAGAACGGCTGCTCGTAGTCGCTGCCGGTGTCCAGCGGCTCCAGGCTCAGCGAGCCGTTGTTGTTCACCCAGTAGGGCGTGAACTGGCCAAGCTTGTTGGAGCCGGATTCGACCTGGCCCATATGGGCTTCGTCCTGCCCGTCCAGCGCATTCGGGACTTCCATGAACCACGAGCCGAGGATCATCGGCGAGGCCGAGGCCGCCGGCTTGATCATCTCGGCCAGCACCTTGCGGTCGCGCACGCCGGCGGCGTGGGCCGCGCCCAAGGTCTGCGCCATCGAGCGGCCCAGGCCCTGGATCTCGCCGATGTCGCTAGCCACTTCGGCGGCGGCTTTGCCGGCCAGGGCCTGCGCGTTGTCGTTCGAAAGCTCGCGGACGATGCCGCTGGCGTTGGCGGCCACCAGGGCGGCGGCCAACAGCAGCAGCGCGCCGATCGCGCAGCCAGCCGCAAGCATGAGTTTCCATGCAATGGATAGACGAGCCAGCACTAAAAATACCCCCGACTACTGACTGAAACTGCGCAGGTCCTTTGGCGGACCGGTCGTTAGGCTGCGGCCTGGATGTCCGGCGGCAGGATATGATCAAGCGAGAGCAGCGAGACGATCCCGGTGTCGGTGGTCATCACGCCGCAGACATAGGCGGTCGATTCCGCGCTGCCGACTTCCGGCGGCGGCTGGATCAGCCCCTCGGTGACGGTCAGGATGTCGGACACCGCGTCGACGACCAGGCCCATCTGGGCATCGCCGATCTGCGCCACCACCACCACTGACGAGGCGCTGGGATTGGCCGGGCCGAGGCCCAGCCGCGCACCGAGGTCGATGACCGGCAGGATGGCGCCGCGCAGGTTCATCATCCCCAGCACGTGCGGCGGGGCGTGCGGCAGCGGCGTGGCCGCCGACCATCCGCGGATCTCGCGCACGGCCATGATGTCGATCGCATAGGCCTGCTCGGCGATCCGGACCGAGATCAGCTCGGCGCCGGGCGAAGGGATGCGGTTTTGGGCTTCCATCAGAATTCCTCCCAAGTGTCGGTTTCTCCGACCGGCTCGAGTTTCGCCGCGGTGGCGGCGCCGGAGCTGTATCCCCGGGTCGTGGCAGGCCTGCTGACGCGCGGCGCGGGGGTCTTGCTGGCGATCGGGCGGCCTTGGTCCTGGCCGATCGAGAACTGGCCCATCAGACGGGCGAGCTCGACGGCCTCGTTGGCGAGCGCATGGCTGGCGGCGGTGGACTCTTCGACCATGGCCGCATTCTGCTGCGTGACCTGATCCATTTGATTAACGGCGGTGTTGACCTGCTGCAGGCCGACGGCCTGCTCCTGGGCGCTGGCCGCGATCTCGGAGACCGAGGCGTTGATCTCGGCGACCTGCGAGGCGATGCGCTGCAGGGCCTTGCCGGTCTCTGCGACCAGGTCGACGCCCTGGCCGACCTGGGCCGACGAGGCGTTGATCAGGGTCTTGATCTCCTTGGCGGCCTCGGCCGAGCGCTGGGCCAGGGCCCGTACCTCGGAGGCGACGACCGCGAAACCCTTGCCGGCGTCACCGGCGCGGGCGGCTTCGACCCCGGCGTTCAGGGCCAGCAGGTTGGTCTGGAAGGCGATCTCGTCGATGACGCCGATGATCTGGCCGATCTGCTTGGAGCTTTCCTCGATCTCGCCCATCGCCGCGGTAGCGCGGGTGACGACGACGGCGCTGCGCTCGGCGTCGGTGCGCGCGGTCTCGACCACCTCGCGGGCGTGGTTGGCGCCCTCGGCGGTCTTGCGAACCGTGGCGGTGATCTGGTCGAGCGCCGCGGCGGTCTCTTCCAGACTGGCCGCCTGCTGCTCGGTACGGCGCGACAGGTCGTCGGCCGCCTGGCTGATTTCGCCGGCGCCCGAGCGCATCGAGGTGGTGTTGCCGCTGATGACCTTCATCGTCTCCTGCAGGGTGGCGACGGCGGCGTTGAAGTCGGTCTTCAGCTGCTCGGCCTTCGGCGCGAACGCGGCGGTGATGCGGTGGGTCATGTCGCCCTTGGCCAGCTTGCCCAGGGCCTCGGCCAGCGAGCCGATGGCGACCGCGTCCTGCTCGGCCTCGCGGGCCTTTTCTTCCTCGCGGGCCTTGCGCTCGATCTCGGCGGCGGCGCGCTGCTCAGCCGCCTCGGTTTCGAGTCGCAGCTTCTGAATCGCGGCCTCCTTGAAGGCCAGCACGGCGCTGGCCATCTCGCCAATCTCGTCCTTGCGGCCCAATGCCGGGACGTCGACCGCGTTGTCGCCGCCGGCCAGCTTGCCCATCACGCGGGTCATCGCGCCGATCGGAGCGGCGATGGCGCGCGACAGCAGCCAGGCCATGGCGGCGGCGGCCAGCATGGCGATGACGCTGCCGACGATCAGGGTGATCTGGGCCTGCTTGATGGCGTCCTGTTGGGCCTTCAGCCGCTCGGCGACCAACTTGTTCTGGGCGGCAAGGATCGCGCCTTGGGCGTCGCGCACGTCGGTCAGGCGGACTTCGTCAAGCTTGGCCAGGGCCTGGAATTCGGTGGCCGGATCACGCGAGAGGGTGATGATCTCGTCGTTCTTGGCTTCCCACGCGTTCAGCGCGGCCTTCAGGCGCGCGGCGCGTTCTTTTTGCTCGGGGCGCGTGGTGCGGGCGGTGAAGTCGTCGAGGTGCTTGTAGAGCAGCTCGCGGTTCTTCTCGACGTTCGCGATGAAATCGGCGTTGCGGGTCGCCGCAAAGCCGCGCGCAGCGTTCTGTTGTTCCACCGCGTAGTTCAGAACTGCAGTGACGTCCCGGATGTTCAGGTTGCTGACGTTGTTCTGCTCGGCGGCCTTCACGGTGGCGCTGAGACTGAAGAACACTGCGGTCGCTGACATGGAGAACACCGCCAGGATCACAACGAACGCCGAGATCAATTTGGCGGAGATGCGCATATTACTGAAATTCACTGTGAGCCCCCAACAGTACAGATCACAGCATTCCGTAGCGAGAACAGGCTTCTGGATTGTTAATCGCGATTAATGGTGACCTGACAGATTGTCGCAGGCGAAGTCTACAGAGGCCGCACTTGCGACACATTGATGTCGAATATATCCATCCTGAGCGGCAATACTTGACACCGGCGTCAAGTAATACCTGCGAAAATCCCGGCCATACCAGCGTGGCGTTGCGCACCGAGACACGATACCCATCTCTCTGACGCCGAGGACGGCGAGGAGGAGACAGATGACCGGGCGTGCGCAGTTGGCGGAGGCGATCGCGAAGGCGCGGCGCATCGTGGTGTTCACCGGCGCCGGCATCTCCACCGAGTCCGGCGTGCCTGATTTCCGCAGCCCTGGCGGGGTGTGGAGCAAGATGAAGCCGATCTACTTCCAGGAGTTCGTCGGCGACGAGGGCCGCCGCCGCGAGGCCTGGACCCGGGTGTTTTCAGGCGCCGCCAAATGGACCGGCGCGCGCCCCAACGACGGCCATACCGCCGTCGCCAGGCTGGTTCGCGACGGTAGGGCCAGCGCGGTCATCACCCAGAACGTCGACAACCTGCACCAGGAATCGGGCGTACCGGACGACAAGGTCATCGAGCTGCACGGCAATGCGCACTATGCGCGCTGCCTGGCCTGTGGCCTGCGACACGAGTTCGAAGAATTTCGCGAAAGCTTCACGCAGCGCGGCGAAATCCCGACCTGCCGCGCCTGCGGCGGCCTGGTGAAGTCGGCGACCATCTCGTTCGGACAGTCGATGCCGCAGGGGCCGATGGACCGCGCCGAGGCCGAGACGCTCGGCTGCGACCTGTTTCTGGTGCTCGGTTCGTCGCTAGTGGTTTATCCGGCCGCCGGCTTCCCGCTGCTGGCCAAGCGGAACGGCGCGACCCTGGCGATCGTCAACCGCGAGCCCACCGAACAGGACCCGGTCGCCGACATCGTGCTGCACGACGAGATCGGGCCGGTGATGGCGCAGATGGTCGGCGGCTGACCGGCCGCCGCAGCGGCTAGGCGCGCTTGGTCGGCCGCGCGCGCAGCTTGGCCGGCGGCGGGTCGGCGCGGAAGTCGGCGACCGTGCCCAGCTTGGCGTTGCACGCCGGACAGCGGATCACGACGTCGTCAGTCAGCGTATCTTCGATCGAGAGCCCCGCGCCGCACGGTTTGCACTTCCAGTCGTACTGCGGCGGCGGCGGCGGAGCCGGCGGCGGCGCACGGCGCTTTGGCCCCTCGGGCACGACGACCTTCGGAGGATTCTTCAGGGACAGAATCGGGCGGCGCTTGGGTTCGTCGCTCATCGGCTGGGACTGGGGACCTCGTCGGCGGGCCCGCGGCGGCGCGAGCCGTGCGGAGCGGCTGGTTTTCCCTTGTCCGGCTTTGAGTTGCAACACCTAACGCTAAGGAAACCTCGTCGTCGGGACCCCGCGCCGCTGCGCGGTTCGTCGCAGCCTTCTCCCGGCCCGCCGAAGATCGCTGTTCGTGACAGCTTAAGAAGTTTCAGGGTTAAAGAGAGCAACGGCCAGCCAAGGTTGACCAGCGCCCGCCAACGTGGTGCGCCAGCATCGGCGAGGCCTGTACGGCATACTCGGGGAGAAACCGATGAAATTGAACTGGACTCATGGCGCAGCGCTGCTCGCCTGCGTGGCCATGAGCGGCTGCGGCATGATCGGCGGCGGCTCCAAGGCCCCCAAGGGCCAGGTCGTCGCCACGGTGAACGGTGAAGAGATTACGGTCACTGAACTCAATCGCGAGCTCGGCGGCGCCTCGGCGGCGGACGCGACCCAACGCAAGGCCATGGAGCAGGCCGCGCTGCAGTCGATCATCACCCGCAAGCTGCTGGCGCAAACCGCCAAGGAGGAGAAGCTCGACAAGACCCCGGCCTTCGCCCAGCAGGAAATGCAGGCCAAGGAAGCGATGCTGGTCGGCGCCATGCAGCGCAAGATCGCCGCGGCCGTGGCCAGCCCCTCGCGCGTCGAGGCCGAGAAGTTCGTCGCCGAGCATCCGCACATGTTCGCCGACCGCCGGGTGATGGTCGTCGACCAGATCGTGGTCGGCAAGTTCACCCCCGAGCTGATGAAGCAGTTCGAACCGCTGACCACGCTCGAGCAGGTCGAGGCCGTGCTCGGCCGCGAAAACCTGGACTTCCAGCGCACCACCACCGTGCTCGACACGCTGAACGCGCCCGAGGGCCTGACCGAGACCCTGATGAAGCTGCCGGCCGGCGAGATCTTCATCTTCCCGCGCGGCAATGCGGTGTTCGTCAACCAGATCCGCGAGAGCCGCACCCTGCCGTTCACCGGCGAGCGGGCGATCAACTACGCCACCGCCGGCCTCAAGCAGATGCGCACTCAGGAGGCGGTCGGCCGCCAGATCGAGGCCATCCGCAAGGGCGCGCAGGACAAGATCACCTACAACGACAAGTACAAGCCCGACCCGGCCAAGCCGGCCGCCAAGCCGGCCGCGCCCGCCGCGCCCGCCGCGCCGGCGCCGGCCCCCAACACCTAGGGACTGGCCAACGTCTCAGACGATCGAAGGGCGCGGCTCCGGCCGCGCCCTTTTTCGATGGTCCTCGTCGCTGCGCCACTATTGGATGATGGGGCCGACCAAGCACACCCAGGGATAGCGGGCATTGGTCCGCGCGCGCGGGTCTCCAAGACCCCGACTATCGCGCATATGCGAGCCGGGTGCGCTTTCGGTTGGTGCCGGGGCTGTTTTAGGTGTCGCCACCCCACGCCGGCAGGTGATCGGCGCGCGGGAGAAGTGGTGCCGCTTACAGGACTCGAACCTGTGACCCCCTCATTACGAATGAGGTGCTCTACCAGCTGAGCTAAAGCGGCCTGGTACGCGCTCGCCGGCCGATTTGGCCCGCGAGGGAGCGCCTACTTAGCGACTCTCGGGGCGCTCGCCAAGCGCCGCCTTCCAGATGGCCGTCGTTCGCCGCCCCGCGGGGCCGGGGCCGGTGGCGGATCGTCGTCCTCGTAGACCCCCTCGGCGATGTCGTAAGGGGCCGGCGCGGCCTCGTGACCGGCCAGCAAAACTGCTGAATCGACATAGGAAATCGGCAGCTCAGGCAGTTCGCTCATGGTCCGCTCGCGCCGTTCGTGACGCGGATGGATCAGTTCGCCGCTCTCGGCGAAACTGACCACCAGCCGCGCCCAGTCGGCGGGCTGATAGGCGAAGGCGCGGCCTTCGGGGTCGAGATCGGACCAGTCCGGCTCCTGCGGCGCGCCGACGCCGCGCGCCATCCACACCCGCGCCTCGTCCGGTTGGCCGGCGGCGAAGGCGGCCCGCGCGAACAGGCCGGCGATGCGCGCGGTGACCGGTTCGGCCGCCAGCGCCTGCGCGGCCTCCTGGGCCCGCTCGGCGTCGCCGGCGATCAGCGCCTGCTCGACGAACAGGATGCGGCTCTCGCGGTCGGCCGGTTTCAGCGAGGCCAGCCGCCACAGCCGCTCGCCCCGCTGGCGCGGCGTCTCATCGGTACGCAGGTCGCGATAGGCCAGCCACAGGGCCGGGTGCGGCGCCGCCTTCCAGGCGTTCTCCAGCGCCTGCACCGCGCGGCCGGGCTTGCCGTCCAGGCTCAGCAGCCGCGCGGCCATCACCACCCCGGGCGCGAAGCCCGGCTGCAGCTTGGCGGCCTCGGCCGCGTGATCGAGCGCCAGCGCCCGGCGGCGGGGGTCGGCGTCGCCTTCCAATTGCGCGGCCGAGGCCGCCAGCAGCGCCGCGCGCGCCCGCTCGGCGACCAGCGGCGAGATGATCTTGCGTTCCAGCGCCCCTTTGGCCAAGTCGCGCGCGCCGTCCCAGTCGCCGGCCTCAAGCCGCGCCTCCAGCACCGCGCGCCAGGCCCAGCGGGCGGTGCGCGGCTCGGCATAGGCGCGCTCGGCGTGCTCGGTCGCCCCGGCCCGGTCGCCCTGAGCCAGCGCCAACTGCATCAGCCCCTTGCGGCCGGCCAAGCGCATGTCGGGCAGGCTCAGCATCGCGGTGTAGGCGGCCTGGGCGGCGACCGCATCGCCCGCGGCCTCAGCCGCCTGGGCGGCCAGCACCCGCACCAGTCCCGGCGCCTCATCGGCGAGATCGGCGGCCTTCGACGCCAAGCGGCGCGCCTCCAGCCCGTCGCCGGCCGCCACCGCCACGAACCCGCGGGTCAGCACGTCGTTGGCCTGCCGCCGCCGGCTCTCGGCCCGCGTCCGCTCGGCCCGCCGCGGGGCCTCGGCCGCCCAGACCAGCAACCGCCAGGCCAGCATCGCCGACAGCGCCACGAACAGGGTGATCAGCACGAAGGCCGCCGCGGTCATGTCGGCCCGCCAGCCCAGCCAGGTGACGCTGGCGTGGCCCGGCTCGCCGGTGATGGCCAGCATAGCGGTCGCCAGGGCGGCGACCAGGAAGAGGATGATCGCCGTGCGGATCATCCGCCGCTCCGCGCCAGCTGCGACAGCTCCTGCAGCGCCTGGGCGCGGATCGCGGCGATCTCGCGGTCGATCTTGGCGCGGCGCTCGGCGCGGTCGCGCCATGGGCCCAGGGCGTCCTTGGCGTCGGCCGGCAACGCCTCCAGCGTCGCCAGCGCCCCGACGATGTCGCCGTCGTCGATCTGCCGTTCGGCCCGCGCCAGGATCGCGTCGGGGCCATCGCCCGGCACCTCGCCGACCCGGCGCAGCGCCACCACCCGGCTGAGCGCATGGCCGACCCGGGCCGGCACGCCGGCGCCGTCCCCGGGGGTGCGGGCGGCCGAGGCCGCACGGGCGGCATAGTCGGGGAAGCTGGCCGCCAGCGCCGCGCGGCTGGGCGCGCCGCGTTCGGCGTCGGCCTGCAGGGCGCGCAGGTCCAGCGACGGGGCCAGGGCGGCCACGGCCTTGACCTCCGGCGCGAAGGGCCGCGAGCCCTGGGCCGCCTGCATCAGCGCGCTGGCCGCCAGCGCCGAAGCCGACGCCGTGGCCAGTCGCCCGCGATCGGCCTCCAGGGCGTCGAGGCGGCTGTCGCTCGAATCATCGCCGGCCGGCGCGGCCACGGCGATCGGCGCGCTCGGCGATGCATCGTCGGTCACCAGCGTGGCGGGCGTCGGCGCGGCCAGCGGCGCGACCTCGGCGACCGCGCCGGCGCGCGGCTTGTCGGGATAGAGCTCGGGCAGCGTCGGGCCGAACCGGGCCAGGCTGTAGCCGCCGGCCACGCAGGCGACGCCGAACAGGATCAGGGCGCCGATTCCCAGGCCGGTGCGGCGGCGCGAGCCGTAGGAGCCAGGATCGCGCGGGGCGGACAGCTGGTCGCTCATGTCGAACGGTCTATCAGATTCAGCAGCGCCGCTTCGAGCGGAAAGGGCGCCGAGGCCAGCGCCGCCAGCGGGGTCTCGGCCAGCGGGGCCAGCACCGCCTTCGACAGCCCCAGCACCTTCAGGCGCGGCTGCGGGTGGGCCGCCAGGACGTCGGCCAGCGCCCGCGCGCCCCGGGCCGAATGAACGAGCGCGACGTCCGCCTCGCTCAGCGCCGCGATCTGCGTGGGCTCCAGCGCCGTCGGCGCGGTGTCGTAAAGGGTCAGCGCGCGGACCTCGACCCCGGCGCGCTCCAACGCCCCGGCCAGATCGCCGGCCAGTTCGGCCGCACCGGGATGCAGCACCGCCCCGCCGATCTCGCCCCGCCGCGCCGCGATGCCCTCGGCCAGGGCGGCGACGTCGCCGTCGGCCGACAACACCCGCCGGAAACCGACCTCGCGCGCGGCCTGGGCGGTGGCCGCCCCGACTGCGAACACCTGCAGCGATCGGTCGGGACAGGCCAGCGCGAAGGCGCGCACGCCGTTGGCGCTGGTGAAGGCCAGCGCCCTGACGCCCGCCAGCTCGATCAGCGGATCCTCGACCATGCGCACGGCCAACAGCGGGGCGACGAACGGCGTATGGCCCAGCGCCCGCACCCGGGCTGCGGTTGCGTCGGCGCCGGGCTGGGCGCGCGTAATCCAGATTTTCAACGACTGCGGGGTGCTCATAGCTCAGCTGCAACCCTGGCGGGGCGGAGGCCCTGAATCAATCCGCTGCGTTGCGAAAAGCCGTCTATTCCGGCGGCAAGATCAGGTCGCCGCCCTCGGCCTTCACCGCTGCGCCCAGCGACAGGCCCAGCGCGCGCGCGGCTTCCTGCGGGTCGGCGGTGGCCGACAGCTCGGCCGAGCCCTCGTGGCGGAACTTGTGAACCCCGTCGGCCGACAGCGCCTCGACGATCAGGTGCAGCGACCCACCCGCCAGCCGCGCATAGGCGCCGATGGCGGTCTTGCACGAGCCTTCTAGCGCCGTCAGGGCGCCGCGCTCGGCGGCCACGGCGACCGCGGTCGGCGCGTGGCGGATCGCCTCCAGCCACGGCTTGTCGATATCGCTGACGCGGGTCTCGATCGCCAGCGCGCCCTGGCCCGGGGCCGGCGGATACTCGACCGGGTCGAGCAGGCTCTGGGGCAGGTGGCCAAGGCCGAGGCGGTTCAGCCCCGACATCGCCAGCAGGATGGCGTCGGCCTCGCCGGCGGCCAGCTTGGCCAGGCGGGTGTCGACATTGCCGCGCAGCATGCGCACGTCGAGGTCGCCGCGGCGGTTCAGCGCCTGGGCCTGGCGGCGCAGCGAAGCGGTGCCGAGGATCGCGCCCTGCGGCAAATCCTCCATCCGCTCGACCTTGTGGCTGAGGAACGCGTCGCGCGGGTCCTCGCGCTCGGGGATCGCGGCGATGCACAGGCCCTCGGGCAGCAGCGCCGGCATGTCCTTCATCGAGTGCACCGCGCAGTCGATGGCGCCGGTCAGCAGCGCCTCCTCGATCTCCTTGGTGAACATGCCCTTGCCGCCGATCTCCAGCAGCCGGCGGTCCTGCACGCGGTCGCCGGTCGTGGTGATCACCACGATCTGGGCCACCGCTTCCACTTCGGCAGGGTTGGTCGGATCGGCGCCGAGAGCGGCGGCGATACGGCGCTGGACGATGCCGGTCTGGGCCAGCGAAAGCTTGGAGCCGCGGGCTCCAATCCGGACGGGCGGTTGCGTGGGCACGACGCGCAGTCTACCTCGGCGGTTCAAAGGAAGCCCCGGCCTATAGGACCGGACCGAATGCCGCAACCGGCGGGAGCCCTTAGTTGACAGAGCCGCTGACTGTCCTTGGCCTGGAAACCAGCTGCGACGAGACCGCCGCGGCGGTCGTGCGCCTGGACGCCGAGGGCCAGGTCGAGGTGCTGTCTTCGGTGATCGGCGCCCAGTTCGCCCTCCACGCTCCCTACGGCGGGGTGGTGCCCGAGATCGCCGCCCGCTCGCACGTCGAGACCATCGACGCCGTCGCCGCCGAAGCGATGAAGACCGCCGGCCTCGGCTATGGCGACCTCACCGGGGTCGCGGCCACCGCCGGGCCCGGCCTGGTCGGCGGAGTGATGGTCGGCCTCTCGTTCGGCAAGGCCGTGGCCCTGGCCCGCGGCCTGCCGCTGGTGGCGGTCAACCATCTGGAAGGCCACGCGGTTTCGGCCCGGCTGGCGGCCGACATCCCCTATCCGTTCTTGCTGCTGCTGGTCTCCGGCGGCCACTGCCAGCTGCTCAGCGTCGAGGGCGTCGGCGCCTGCAAGCGGCTCGGCTCGACCATCGACGACGCGGCCGGCGAGGCCTTCGACAAGATCGCCAAGTCGATGGGCCTGCCCTATCCGGGCGGCCCGGCGCTGGAGAAGATGGCGGAAGGCGGTGATCCGTCGTCCTACGACCTCCCCCGCGCCCTGCTCGGCCGTAAGGGCTTCGACTTCTCGTTCTCGGGCCTGAAGACCGCCGCCGCCCGCTTCGCCGCGACCGTAGAGACCGACGCCCAGCGCCGCGACCTGGCCGCCGCCGTCCAAGGCGCCATCGCCCGCCAGCTCTCCGAGCGGACTGAGCGAGCGATGATCGCCTATGCGCAAGAGCGTCCGGACACGCCGCTGCGCTTCGTGGTCGCCGGCGGCGTGGCCGCCAACAAGGCGGTTCGCGCGGCTCTGCAGCAGATCGCGCAAAAGCACGGCTTCACGTTCGACGCCCCGCCGCTGGCCTACTGCACCGACAATGCGGCGATGATCGCCCTGGCCGGGGCCGAGCGCCTGGCGCTCGGCATCTCCGATCCGATGGACGCCCCGGCCCGGCCGCGCTGGCCGCTGGATCCGGAGGCGGCCGCCGCCAACCCCACCCACGCATTCGGCCGCAAGGGAGCCAAGGCATGAAGACCGCAGGCGTTATCGGCGGCGGAGCCTGGGGCACGGCCCTGGCCCTGGTCTGCGCGCGGGCCGGCCTGGCCACCACGCTCTGGGCCCGCGAGCCCGAGGTGGTCAGCGCCGTCAACGAGACGCGCGAGAACAAGACCTTCCTGCCCGGCGTGGTGTTTGACGCCCCGGTGCGGGCGACCGGCGACCTCGCCGACCTGGCCGGCGCCGATTTCGTGCTCAACGTCACGCCGGCTCAGCACTTCCGCGCCAGCCTCGACGCCTTCCGGCCCCACGCCCGCGCCGGCGTGCCGATGGTGCTGTGCTCCAAGGGCGTCGAGCAGGGCACCCTGAAGCTGATGACCGAGGTGCTGGACGAGGGCCTGCCCCAGGCCCTGCCGGCCGTGCTGTCGGGACCGAGCTTCGCCGCCGACGTCGCCCGCGGCCTGCCGACCGCCGTGACCCTGGCCTGTCCCAACGACGAGATCGGCTTCCAGATCGCCACCGCGCTCAGCCTGCCGACCTTCCGACCTTACCTGGCCACCGACATGATCGGGGCCGAGATCGGCGGGGCGGTGAAGAACGTGCTGGCCATCGCCTGCGGCATTGCCGAGGGCAAAGGGCTGGGCCGCAGCGCCCACGCCGCCCTGATCACCCGGGGCTTCGCCGAAATGACCCGCATGGCCGTGGCGCTGGGCGCGCAGGCCGAGACCGTCGCCGGCCTCTGCGGCCTCGGCGACCTGGTGCTCACCTGCTCCTCGCCGCAATCGCGCAACATGAGCGTCGGCCTAGCGCTGGGCGGCGGCCAGACGCTGGAGCAGGCCCTGGCCGGCAAGGTCTCGGTGGCCGAGGGCGTCGCCTCGGCGCCCGCCGTCGTCGCCCTGGCCCGCAAGCTCGAGGTCGAAGCCCCGATCTGCGAAGCCGTCGCCGCCATCCTGGCCGGGCAGGCCCAGGTCGACGAGGCTATCGCCGGCCTGTTGTCGCGCCCGATCAGATCCGAACGCTAGAAACGCCAGAAGGAACGCCCGTGACCGTCTTCGTCCTCCACTGTCTCGACAAGCCCGCCTCGCTCGACCTGCGGCTGGCCAACCGCGAAGCCCACCTGGCCTATGTCGGCGGCTTCAAGGCGCATCTGAAGCTCGGCGGCCCGATGCTCAACGAAGCGGGCGAGATGGCCGGCTCGATGCTGATTGTGGAGTTCGACGACATCGAGCAGGTCCGCGCCTTCTCGGCCAACGATCCCTACGCCAAGGCCGGCCTGTTCCAGCGCGTCGACATCACCGCCTTCAAGCCGACGCTCGGCGGTTTCGCCAGCTGATGCGCGACGGCCCCGACAATCCGGCCCGGCCAGGGCCCGGCGTGGCGCTCTGCGCGCTCGCCGACCTGGCCGATCCCGGCTCGAAGGGCTTCCGCTTTCGCGAAGACGGCAAGATGTTCGCCGGCTTCGTGGTCCAGGTGGGCGGCCAGATCCGCGGCTATGTCGACTCATGCCCGCACGCCGGCTGGCCGCTGGCCGCCTGGGACGACCGCTACCTGACCCGCGAGGGCGACCTGATCCTCTGCGGCGGCCACGCGGCCCTGTTCCGCCCGCTCGACGGCCACTGCGTCGTCGGCCCCTGCGCCGACCAGAAGCTCACCCCCTGGCCGGTGCAGGTGATCGACGGCCAGATCCTGACCGCCTGACCGCCTGACCCCCGTTCCCGGTCATCCCGGCGAAGGCCGGGACCCAGATTCATCCGCCGCGAAGGGTGACTTCACGCCCAGCACAGAGCCCTAAGACCTGGGTCTCGGCCTGCGCCGGGATGAGCGGTGTTGAGGTGGCTAGCCCCGCGCCGGGAACGGCTCGGCGGCGAAGGCGGCGACGTCCTCGACCAGCCCCTCGGCCGCCAGCTTGACCAGCTCGCCGCCCTTTTCCGGGGTCGCCAGCGCCGGGTCCGAGCCCATGCGGCCGTCGGGGTAGCGGGCGCGGAAGTCCACCGCCTCGCGGATCGGGCCGGTCGGCGCGATCTGCGGCGAATAGTCGGCGGTCTTGATGGCGTCCGGGTAGGCCCACTGGGTCACCGCGATCTCCGACGGGGTCGCATGGCTGCCGTGGCCCACCGGGAATTGGCGCTGGGCCAGGGCGTTGACGCCCTTCAGCTCCCACCAGTTCTTGAGCTTGCAGGCGAAGCCGCGCTCGGCCTTGGCGAAGCTGGCCTCGGCGTAGAGCTCGGAGAACGCCGCCTCGATGGTGGCGACGTTGCCGCCGTGGCCATTGAGGAAATAGATCTTCTCGAAGCCGTGGCCGGCCAGCGAGCGGCACCAGTCGCCGATCGCGGCGATGAAGGTGGTCGGGCGCAGCGAGATGGTGCCCGGGAAGCCCAGGTGATGCTGGGCCATACCGATGTTGAAGGTCGGGGCGATCAGCAGGTCGGAGTTCTTCTGCGCCTCGTGGGCGATGATCTCCGGGCACAGCCAATCGGTGCCGAGCAAACCGGTCGGCCCATGCTGCTCGTTCGAGCCGATCGGCACCACTACCGTCTTGGAGCGTTGCAGATAGGCTTCGATCTCTTGCCAGGTCGACAGGTGGAGCAGCATTCGGAAATTCCTACTTGGTCGTGCGAAGGGGCACACTAGCCCCCGAACGGGGCTTTGATCCAATCGGCGAGCGCCGGTGCGACGGCGTTGCGCAGGCGCCTACACGAAATCGTCGTCGCCGGCGTCGTCGGGGCCCGGCTCGTAGACCAGCAGATCGCCCGGCTGGCAGTCCAGCTCGCGGCACAGGGCCGACAGGGTCGAGAAGCGCACCGCCCGCGCCTTGCCGGTCTTCAAGATCGAAAGGTTGGCGATGGTCACGCCCACGCGGTCGGCCAGCTCGGTCAGCGACATTCGCCGCTGCAAGAGAACTCGGTCGAGGTTCACCCGAATAGGCATCAGATCGTCAGCTCGGCTTCACGGCGCAGGCGCGCGCCTTCGCGGAACACCTCGGCCAGCACGAACACGACCAGCACCGAGAACCAGGCGGTCGGGCTGAACTCCGGCTGCGAGATCGCCGCGTCGGGCAGCGCCCAGGCGCCCAGCCCGTAGATCACATAGCGGCCGATTTCCAGGCCCGCGAGCACCAGGCCGATCACCCGCAGGCGGCGCACGTTCTCGGGATGGAAGGGATCGCCGGCGGTCAGGGTGGCGAAGATCCGGCGTAGGCGCTCAACGATCACCAGCACCCCGCCAAGATAGAGGCCGGCGGCGGCCAGGCCGCCGAGCAGCACCGGGCCGCGGGCGTCGATCTCGGTCCCGCCGCCGGTCCGGATCGACATGTTGCGCAGCAGCTCGGGATTGAAGCTGAAGAGGACGGCGGCCAGCATCATCAGGCCGACGGCGCCGATGCCGATCCACAGGGCGAAGAACACCACGTCGAGGATGATCTTCAAAAAGCTCGAAACCGAGCCTGGCCCCAGGGCGCGCATCGCCGTTCTCCGTCCTCTCGCAGCGACGCGAGCTTAGGCGAAAACCCCGCCCGTCACCAAAGCGGCGATCGGCAGGGCGGCGAGGAGAACCGCAGCGATCATGAGCGTGCGGTCGAGATGGGACATAAACATGAGAGAGTTTTCCTTTGTTCTTATGTTGCACCGCAGCATATGGCGCTGCGAAGCTTGGCTTTCAATAGCCAAACGTCGTTTTTCGATCAAACCAAATATCGAAAAACGATATTAAACTTTTGCAATGCAACATGAACGGCCCTGGCCTATGGTCCGCCGCCCCTCGCACCCAGGTAGATATCCATGGCCCTGAAGCTCGAACCCGGCGCCAAGCTGGTGGTCGCCACTCACAATCCCGGCAAAGCCCGTGAGCTGGCCGCGATCCTCGACAACCGCTTCGAACTGGTCACCGCCGGCGAGCTCGGCCTGGGCGAACCGGACGAGACCGAGAGCACCTTCGTCGGCAACGCGCTCTTGAAGGCGCGCGCCGCCGCCGAGGCCAGCGGCCTGATCGCGCTCGCCGACGACAGCGGCCTGTCGGTCGCCGCCCTGGACGGCGCGCCTGGCATCTACTCGGCCCGCTGGGGTGGTCCGGAGAAGGACTTCGTCGGGGCGATGAAGAAGGTCGAGCAGCGGCTGGAGGAAGAGGGCGCCGACGACTTTTCGGCCTGGTTCACCTGCGCGTTAGCGGTCGCCTGGCCGGGCGGCCCGGCGGTGGTGGTCGAGGGCCGCGTCGACGGAACCCTGGTGTTCCCAGGCCGCGGCGACCGCGGCCACGGCTACGACCCGATCTTCCAGGCGATTGGCGCCGACATCACCTTCGGCGAGATGGACCCGGCCGAAAAAGACCAGATCAGCCACCGCGCCCTGGCCTTCGCCCAGTTGAAGGCCGCCCTGCTTTGACCGCCGCCCTGGGCCTCTACATCCACTGGCCCTACTGCGCGAAGATCTGCCCCTACTGCGACTTCAACGTCTATCGGGCGCGAGGCCGCGAGCAGGAGCAGGCGGCCCTGGTCCGCGCCATCGCCGCCGACCTGGAGGCGCAGCGCGCCCTGACCGGCGAGCGTGAACTGGTCTCGATCTTCTTCGGCGGCGGCACCCCTTCGCTGATGGATCCGGACCAGGCCGGCGAGCTGATCGCCCTGGCGCGGCGGCTCTGGACGCCGGCCGCGCAGGTCGAGGTGACGCTGGAAGCCAACCCCACCGACGCCGAGACCGACCGCTTCGCCGCCTTCGCCGCCGCTGGCGTCGACCGCCTGTCGCTGGGCCTGCAGGCTCTGGACGACGCCAGCCTCTCGCTGCTGGGCCGCAACCATGACGCCGCCGAGGCCCGCCGCGCCGCCCAGGTCGCCGCCGCCACCTTCCCGCGGCTCTCCGTCGACCTGATCTACGCCCGCCCCGGCCAGACGCCCCAGGCCTGGCGCGAAGAGCTGCGCGAAGTGCTCGACCTTGGGGCCGAGCACGTCTCGCCCTACCAGCTGACCATCGAGGCCGGCACCGCCTTCGACCGCGCCGTGCGCCGCGGAACTCTGGTCCCGCCCGGCGACGAGACCGCCGCCCAGCTCTACGAGACCACCCAGACCGTCCTCGAGGCCGCCGGCTTCACCGCCTACGAGGTCTCCAACCACGCCCGCGGGGAAGCCGCCCGCTCGCGCCACAACCTCGTCTACTGGACCGGCCAGGACTATGTCGGGGCCGGGCCCGGAGCCCATGGCCGCCTGACCCTGGACGGCGTGCGCACCGCAACCTTCGCCCCGGCCCGTCCCGCCGACTACATCGCCGCCGTCGCGGCCGGCCAGACCCCGGCCGGCCGCGAGCCGCTCGACGCCGTCGAAGCGGCCGAAGAGCGCCTGCTTGCCGGCCTGCGGATCACGCAGGGCCTGGACTTCGCCGAGGTCGCCGCCCTCGACCTGAGCCCCGATCATCCGAAGGTCGCCGACCTGGTCGCCGCCGGCCTCATCGCCCTCGATCGCGAGCGCCTGCGCGCCACGCCGGCCGGACGCCTGCTGCTCGACCACGTCACCTCCAGGCTTGCGACCTGAGCGATAACCGGCGAAGCCTTGCCCCCATGTCGCGTCATCCTCCCCCGCCGGCCCTCTCCGAAGCCCCGCTAGACCCCGGCCTCTACGTGGTCGCCACCCCGATCGGGAACCTGCGCGACATCACCCTGCGCGCCCTCGACGTGCTGGCCGGCTGCGACCTGGTGCTGGCCGAGGACACCCGCGTCGCCGCCAAGCTGCTCTCCGCCTATGGCCTCTCCAAGAAGGTCGAGCGCTATGACGAGCACTCGGCCGAGCGCAGCGGTCCCAAGGCCCTGGCCCTGCTGGCCGAGGGCGGCCGCATCGCCCAGATCTCCGACGCCGGCACCCCGCTGGTCTCCGACCCCGGCTTCCGGCTGGTGCGCGAGGCGCTGGCCCAGGGCTCGGCGGTCCATCCGATTCCCGGGGCCTCGGCCCTGCTGGCCGGGCTGGCGGTCGCCGGTCTGCCCACCGACCGCTTCCTGTTCGCCGGCTTCCCGCCGCCCAAGAGCGCCGGCCGCCGCGCGTTCTTCGAGGAGCTGGCCGGCATCCGCGCCACCCTGGTGTTCTTCGAGGGCGGCTCGCGCCTGGCTTCCAGCCTCGCCGACATGGCCGCAGTGTTCGGCCCGCGCGAGGCCGCCGTCGGCCGCGAGCTGACCAAGCTCTACGAGACCGTCACCCGCGCCCCGCTGGACGTCCTGGCCGCCGATCCGAAGATGGACTTCCCGAAGGGCGAGCTGGTGATCCTGGTCGGTCCCGGCCGCGAGGAAGCGGCCACCGCCGCCGACGCCGACACCGCCCTGGCCGACGCCCTGACCCGCCTCAAGCCCGCCGACGCCGCCGCCGAGGTCGCCAAGGCGCTCGGCCTGCCGCGCCGCGACCTCTACCGCCGGGCCATGGAGCTCAAGCAGAAGTGAACCAGGTTCGTCAGGCGCGCGGGGCGGCGGCCCGGACCGCCGGACGCCGGGCCGAGGCCTGGGCGGCGCTCTGGCTGATGGCCAAGGGCTACCGCATCCTCGGCTTCCGGCTGCGCACGCCGCAGGGCGAAATCGACCTGCTGGCCCAACGCGGCCAGGTGCTGGCGGTGGTCGAGGTCAAGCAGCGCACCACGCTTGAGGCGGCCCTCGAAGCGGTGTCGGAAACCCAGCGCGAGCGTCTGCGGCGGGCGGGGCGCGCAATCGCCGCACGCCGGCCGAGCTTGCAAAACATGGCCGTTCGGCTCGATTTGATCGCCCTGGCGCCCGGACGGCTGCCTGTTCACAGTCCCGACGCCTGGAAAGGCGCATAGCTTTAAGCGCGATGACCCAAGAGGAAGCCGAAAACCTGCTGCGCGAAGCCGGCCAGGCCCCGGACGAGAGCTTCCCGCTGCTCGACGCCGCCGTCGCCTGCGCCGTGCACGAGGACCCGGCCCGCGATCCGCGGCCGGCGCTCGACCTGGCCAAGCTGGGCGTCGAGCGGCTGTCGGCCCGGCTGCGCAACGAAAGCCCCGAGGAGGCCCTGGCCGAGACCCTGGCCGGCGATCTCGGCCTGACCGGCGACCTCCTGACCTACGACCATCCCGACAACGCCTGCGTGGTGGCGGTGGCCGAGCGCCGCCGCGGCCTGCCGGTGGCGCTGGGCGTCTTCTACCTGCATGTGGCGCGCAAGTGCGGGCTGTCGGTCCAGGGCGTCGACTTCCCCGGCCACTTCCTGCTGCGCATCGAAACCGTCGAGGGACCGCTGGCGCTCGACCCGTTCAGCGAAGGCCGCGTGGTGCTGCCGTCCGAGCTGACCCGCCGCGCCCTGCACGCCGGCCTGACGCCCAACGTCGCCGACCGGCTCGACCGGCTGATGGCCCCGGCCAGCGACCGGGCGGTGCTGATCCGGCTGCAGAACAACGTCTTCGCCCGGGCCACCGCCGCCGGCGACTTCGGCCGCGCCGAGCGGGCGGCGCTGCGCCGCGCCCTGCTCGACCCGCTCGACCACCGCCCCTGGCTCGACGTCGCCGCCGCCCGCGAGGGCCAAGGCGCCCTGGCGGGCGCGCTGGAAGCCCTGGCCCACGCCAGCACCCTCGACGGCGGCGCGGCCCTGGCCGCCCGCGCCCAGCGCGAACGCGTCCGCCTGCGGCTGAACTGACAGCGCCGCCAGCGCTTCTGGCTGGCGCCGGCCGCCCTCCCGGCCTATCTCAGACGCCTTGACCGTTGAGGAGCCCGCCATGTCGTTGAAGGTCGCCGTCCAGATGGACCCGCTCGATGCCATCAAGATCGAAGGCGATACGACCTTCCTGATGATGCTGACGGCCCAGGCCCGCGGTCACTCGCTGTTCGTCTACACCCCCGACAAGCTGGCCCTGGAAGAGGGCAAGGTCTTCGCCCGCGGCCGCTCGGTGACCGTTCAGGACGTCAAAGGCGACCACGCCAAGTTCGGCGACTGGGAACGGGTCGACCTGTCGGAGTTCGACGTCGTCCTGCTGCGCCAGGACCCGCCGTTCGACATGGCCTACATCACCTCGACCCACTTCCTCGACGTGATCCATCCGAAGACCCTGGTGGTGAACAATCCGACCGAGGTCCGCAACGCGCCCGAGAAGCTCTACGTCACCGGCTTCCCCGGCGTGCAGCCGCCGACCCTGATCACCTCGGACGTCGAGGCGATCTACGACTTCCGCGCCCGCCATGGCGACATCGTGCTCAAGCCACTCTATGGCGGCGGCGGCTCCGGCGTCGCGCGGCTGCTGGCCGACGACCCCAATCTCGACGCCCTGATCGACCTGCACCGCATGATCGGCCGCGAGCCGGTCATCGCCCAGAAGTTCATTCCGGCCGTCACCAAGGGCGACAAGCGCATCCTGCTGGTCGACGGCGAGCCGGTCGGCGCGATCAACCGCGTGCCGGGCGCCGGCCAGATCCGCTCCAACCTCGCGGTCGGCGGCCGCGCCGAGGCGGTCGAACTGACCCCGCGCGATCTCGAGCTCTGCGCCATCATCGGCCCGGAGCTGAAGCGTCGCGGCCTGATGTTCGTCGGCATCGACGTGATCGGCGACTATCTGACCGAGATCAACGTCACCTCGCCGACCGGCGCGCGCGCCCTGGAACGGTTCACCGGCGTCAATGCCGCGGCGATTCTTTGGGACGCTATTGAAGCGGCGCGCACAACGGCTTAGGTTGCAACTCCAAGAGACACGCATAAGTCGCGGAATCGTCTCACCTTCCTGAAAAGTTCGACTTTTGTTCTTGATCCGGCCCGCACGGTGTGCTGGGCTTGTGGATAAGTTGAGCCATTTCTGGGGGTTGGCGTGGCTTCCCGCGTCGTGACCGTAGCCTTTCAGGGCGTCGAGGCCCGTCGCGTCGACGTCGAGGTCCAGCTGACCACCGGCGAGGTCAAGTTCATGCTGGTCGGCCTCGGCGACAAGGCCGTCGCCGAAAGCCGCGAGCGGGTCCGCGCCGCCTTCGCCGGTCTCGGCCTGGCGATGCCCAGCCGCCGGATCATCGTCAACCTCGCCCCCGCCGACCTGCCCAAGGAGGGCAGCCACTACGACCTGCCGATCGCGCTGGCGGTCATGGCGTCCATGGGGGTGCTGCCGCCCGACGCCCTGACGGAATGGGCGGCGATCGGCGAGCTGTCGCTGGACGGGCGCATCGTCGCCGTCGCCGGCGCGCTCCCCGCCGCGGTCGCGGCCGGCGGCTTCGGGCTTGGCCTGATCTGCCCCGAGGCCTCGGGGCCGGAGGCGGCCTGGGCCGGCGAGACCCGGGTGCTGGCCGCGCCGTCGCTGGTCGCCATTGTCAATCACTTCCGCGGGACCCAGATCCTCGCCCCGCCGCAGCCCGGCGCCATGCTCGATGGCGAACGGGTTCCCGACCTGCGCGACGTCAAAGGCCAGGAGAACGCCAAGCGCGCCCTGGAGATCGCCGCCGCCGGCGGCCACAACCTGCTGTTCTGCGGCCCGCCCGGCTCGGGCAAGTCGATGATGGCCGCGCGGCTGCCGGGCCTGTTGCCGCCGCTGTCGCCGGCCGAGCTGCTGGAGACCTCGATGGTCCATTCGGTGGCCGGCCTGATCGCCAAGGGCGAGCTGACCCGCGCCCGTCCTTTCCGCACCCCGCACCACTCGGCCAGCATGGCTGCGCTCACCGGCGGCGGCCTACGGGTGAAACCGGGCGAGGTCTCGCTGGCCCACAACGGCGTCCTCTTCCTCGACGAACTGCCGGAGTTCTCGGCCCAGGCGCTCGACAGCCTGCGCCAGCCGCTGGAGACCGGCGAAGTCGTCGTCGCCCGGGCCAACGCCCATGTCCGCTATCCGGCCCGCTTCCAGCTGGTCGCCGCCCAGAACCCCTGCAAGTGCGGCCTGGGCGGGGCCGGACGCGGGGCCTGCGGCCGCGCTCCGCGCTGCCAGACCGACTACCAGATGAAGGTCTCCGGCCCGTTCATGGACCGCATCGACCTGCAGGTCGACGTGCCCCCGGTCACTGCCGCCGACCTCGCCCTCCCCGCCCCGGCCGAGGGCACGCGCGAGGCCGCCAGCCGCGTCGCCCAGGCCCGGGCGCTGCAGGCCGAGCGAGCCGGCGACGAGGGCGCCCGGCTCAACGCCCAGGCCGACGGCGACTTCCTTGAGAAGATCGCCGACCTCGACCCCGCCGCCCGCGCGCTGCTCGCCGGCGCCGCCGAGGCCGGCGGCCTCACCGCCCGCGGCTGGACCCGCACCCTGCGCCTGGCCCGCACCATCGCCGACCTCGAAGGCTCCGGCCCCGTGCGCCGCAGCCACGTCGCCGAAGCCCTGATCTACCGGCGCGCCGCCCAGCCCGGCGACCTGCTCCGCGCCTGACCCGCGCCTGAACCGTCGGAACCACCTGCGACCTACGCGGTTCGATAAGCCGTCAGCTCGGCTCCTCTCCCGACTTCCTGGACGCCCCAGGCGAGAGTTCACGCTCGCATCGATGGAAAGAAGGACGAGCGGCGCCGACCGGGCGGTTCCTGCCACCTGGCAGGAACAACCAAGACGGAGTCGTAGATTTGGCAGGGCTTTCACCAAACCAGGAACGCTATCTGCTGGCGGAATCCGGCGCCGCGGACAGCTTCTTCATCACGGTTTGGTATCCTTGCGACGGGGCCCCGGACTACGATCGCCTGCAAGCGGCGCTATCGGCGGCCGTCGGAAATGAGCCCGCGCTCAGGACCGGCTTCGAGCGCGACCCCGAGCACGGGTATCACAGCGTGGTCTGCGCTCAGGTGGAGCCGCAATTGCGCCGGCTCGAAGTCGACGAGCTTGATGCGCCATCCATCGCGGAAGCAGCCGCCCCGTACCTGTCCAAGCTTCAGGACTTCTCCGACCCTGCAGCCCTGCAGCACTACTTCCTGGCGCGATCGACGGACGGTCGGTTCGCCCTCGTCTTTTCCCAACACCACGCCATCAGCGATGGCCGCTCGCTCGACATCTTCATCGAGAGGATTGCGGCCCAGTACAATGGCGCGCCCGCATCATCTCCCGTTCCCCCGGCCTTGTTCGAGCAAGCCGCCGTCAGCGAGGAGGCGTGTGCCGACTATTTCCGCCGTCAGCTCCATGCCGAGAGCAGCTTTCCGACGTTCCACCGCGATCGGGACGCGCCCTACAAGATCGCGGCCAGGTCCCTGAACCTGGGCTCCGAGCTTTCCGGCGCGCTACAGCAGGCGGCCGCTTCGACGTCGCCCTTCAGCGTTCTCGCCGCGGCGTTTGTCGCTCAGGTGCACGCCCAGACAGGCTCCACCGATGTCCTGATCTCGATCCAAAGCAGCGGTCGCACCCCGGCCACGCGCTACGAGATCGGATCCCTGTCCAACGCCCTGGCGATCAATGTCCGGGTCGAGCCGGGCGAAACGTTCCGCCATCTCGCCCAGCGGGTCCAAGAGCTCGTGCGGGCCGCCGTGAAACATGAGGCGCTGCCCTATCACCGCGTCCGAGCGGTCACCGGCGCCAAGGCGGACTTCGCGCTCAACCTCTACCCCGACGCATCGACGCCCGTCTTCGAGGGGCTCTCGCTTGGTCCGCGGCAGTTCCTCCCCAGTCCGTCGGACTATGGCGTCAACCTTCGTTGGCAGCGTCGCGTCGGCGACAAGGATCCGACCTACGAGGGCGAGGCCTATTTCGACGAAGGGTCGATCGATCCTGAGCGCATCGACCGCTTCCTCTCACGTCATCGCGACGTCCTGGCCACGGCGATCGCAAACCCCGACGCTTCCGTTCGCGATATCTTGGAGGCCAGCCGCCGCCCATCGGCCGCCAAGGAGCTGCCGGCGTCTCTTCCGGCCGTTCGATTGTTCGACCTGTTCAGGCAAACGGCGGCCCAGCGCCCGGCGCATCCGGCCATCCGACACCACGGCGCGTCGATTACCTATGACGAGCTTGCCGATCGCGTCGAAGGCCGGGCCTCGGCTCTGGCCCAGCTCGGACTGTCGGCGGGCGATCGCGTCGCCTTCATCGAGCAGCGGAGCGCCGACTACGTCGTCACCATGCTGGCGCTGTCTCGCCTGGGCGCGACCTTCGCCGCGTTCGACCCGGCTTATCCGCTCGCCCGCCTAGCTGAACAGGCCGAGGCCTTCATGGCCGATTGGGTCATTGCCGACCCCGATCGCTACAAGGGAGCGCTGGACGGTCTTGGCCAGGCCGGATGGCGATGCGCCGAAATTCCAGCCTCGGCCGGAAAGTCGCCGCCGGCGCCGCAGCCCCCGACCGCCGCGCCCTCCGACATCGCCTATTGCCTCTTCACCTCTGGCACCACCGGACGCCCCAGGGCCGTGGGCGTCGGGCACTCGGCCATTCCTGCGTTCGTCGAATGGCAAAGATCGAGCTTCGACATTGATGCCGACGACCGCGTCTCGATGCTCTCCGGGCTGTCGCACGACCCGATCATGCGCGACCTCTTCCTGCCGCTGAGCAACGGCGGCACGCTGCTCATCCCGGACGAGCAGACGATGAACGACGCCCGCGCCCTGTGGGCGTGGCTCTCGGCCGAAGCGCCCACCGTCATCCACGCGACCCCGCCCCTCGGGCGGCTGCTCTCGGCGATCACGGACGGCAGGCCGGCGCTGCCAGGTCTCCGCTACATATTCTGGGGCGGCGACATGCTGACTCGGGACGTCGTCGAGACGTTCGCGGCCGCCAACCCTTCGTTGCAGCAAGTCAATTTCTACGGCTCGACGGAAACGCCTCAGGCGGTCGCCTATCATCTGTGCGGCCCTGAAGATGATCCCAGGCGCGTCTTGCCGGTCGGAAAGGCGACGGGCCCCGCGCGCCTGGGCGTGGTCGACGCCGACCACCAGCGCCTTGAGACGAACGAGGTGGGGGAAGTTCTCGTTGAGACACCCTACCACGTGGTGACCGAGGCCGCCTGCCCAGCCGCCGGCGAGGACGTCGGCCAGCGCTATCTGACCGGCGATCGCGGCTACCTGTTGCCCGACCAATCGGTGATGCTGATCGGCCGCGCCGACGACCAGGTGAAAATCCGCGGCTACCGGGTCGAGCTCGCCGATGTCACGCGCCACGTCTGCGCAATCGACGACGTCGCCGACGCCAGCGTCCTCGTCAGCCCCGCGCCCGACGGCGAGGCGCAACTTGTCGCCCACGTCGTCCCGCGAGACGCCGCGCGCATCGGCGCCGCCTTGCGCCAGAGGATGGCGCGCGGCCTTCCGAGCTACATGGTCCCGGCGCGGGTCATCACCCACGCCGCCCTACCGCTGCTGCCCAACGGCAAGATAGATCGCGCCGCCCTGCGCGAGACCGAAGGCCTCCAGTCCGGCTCCGACGGCAAGAGCCGCAAGGCCGCTCGCACGTTCAACGCCGGCGAACGCCGCATCGCCGACGTCTTCGCCGGCCTGCTCGGTCGGCCCGTCGACTCCCCGGCGCAAACGTTCGCCGACCTAGGCGCCGACAGCCTCAATTCGGTGCAGGCGATGCTGCGCCTGGAAGCCATCATCCCGGCGCTGCCTGACGACTGGTACGACCGGAGCGTCGCCGAGCTCGCGGCGCTGCTGCCCGCGACCGAGCACACGCAAGCCAAACGCGCGCGCAGCCTGCTGCGAAGCGTTCGGGTGGATCCTGTCGTAATCCTTCGCGCCGCCGCGATCATCCTGATCGTGGCCTTTCACTACAAGCTGCTCTCGGTCGGCGGCGGCCTGACCTTCGTCCTCTTCATGTTGGCCGGCGTGACCTTCGCTCGCTTCCAACTCGGCGGGGCGCGGGACACCGGATCGACCCGCGCGATCGCGCGGGGCCTGATCAAGATCGCCATCATCAGCTTCCCGATCGGTTTGGTGATGGGGTTGCGAAGACTCGACGGCGACATGTCCGGCGGCTGGCGGATGATCGGCTACGCCGCGAACTTCATCGACTACGCCAGCCTGCCCAAGGAAGAGCAGCTTGGCGTCTGGCTTTGGTTCATCGGCTGCTACCTGCAGATCATGCTGGCGGTGCTCCTGCTGCTGCGGCTGCCGGCCGTGCGGCGGCGTCTCGCAACCAACCCGGTGGGGACGCTCCTCGTCGCGTTCCTGGTGATGGCGTCCCTGCGCTTCGCACTGCCCGCGGTTCTGAATCCCGGCGGCCTAAGCGACGTCAAGGCGATGTCGATCTGGACCTTCATCCCCACCGCTCACGCCGGCACGTTCCTGCTGGGAGCCTTGCTGGAAAGCACGCAGCGTGGATCGCCAGGACGCTGGGCCGCCATCGCCCTGGGCGTGGCCTACGCCCTGGCCACGGGTTACGTCTTCCCCGGCAACGAGCCGCTGCTCACCGCCACGGCCATCATCCTGGTCGGGCTGGTGGCGGCCTTGCCTCTGCCGCGTATCGCCGCCCTGGTCGCCGTGCTGGTCTCGCAGGCTTCGCTCTACATCTACCTGCTGCACGGCCCGCTTCACTCGGTGTTGACCAAGGTTGGGCTTGGCTCGCCGGCCGTGAGCCTGGTGATCGCCGTCCCGCTCATCGTCGCCGGCGCGCTCGTCTTCGACCAGCTCTATGACAGGCTGGCCGCCAGGGTCGCGAAAGGCAGCAACCGCGCCGAGGCCCAGTCGCTCCCCTAAGCCGCCATTGACGGCCCGCGGCCGGGCTGCGACCGTCGTCGCGCTGCAAGGAGAGGTGGTGATGCCCGGCTACTCACACATCCTGGTCACCGTCGACATCGAGGATCCGACCAACACCGAGCGCGAGCTGAATCGCGCCCGCGAGATCGCCGAGGCGTCGGACGCCCGCATCACCCTGCTCAATGTCCGCACGCCGCGCTCGTCGCGCTACAACACCTACCTGCCCAAGACCTTCGACGCCGACGAGCAGGCGCTGCACGAGGCCGAACTGCTGAAGTGGGCCGATACGCTGTCGGGCACGAAGTGGCCGGTGACGATCCGGGTGCGGGTCGGCCCTGTCGCCGGCGAGGTGCTGGCCGAGGCCAAGGCCGCCGAGGCCGACCTGATCATCGTCGGCGCCCACGAACCCAGCGCCGTCTCGCGGCTGCTCGGCTCCAACGCCGAACGGATCGTCCGCGAGTCGCCGGTCAGCGTACTGGTCGCGCGCTAGACGCCTTCGGATCCAGGGACGATGACTCGGCGCCGGGCGTACAGGTGCGCCCCCACCGCCAGGGTGATCAGCACCAAGTAGCTCCAGAGGATCAGGGCGGTCATGTAGGCCCTGGCCCGCACGCCTTCGTCAGCGATGATCGCAGCGTGGGTGACGACCCCGAGCAACTGGAAGGCCGCCGCCGGCAGGATCCAGGTTCGGTCGGACCGCACCACCAGGCCCAGCAGGACGCCGAGGAAGATCACGTCCACCGCGAACATTCCCCACTGCGGATCGACCCAGTTCGTCCGGTTCTGCACGATGATGGTGGCGATCCAGGCCACGACATTGGTCGCCGCGACCGCGCGCTCGACCCAGCCGCCGCGCCACCAGGCGTAGGTCGAGACGGCCAGCATGGCGACGGCCCAGATCTGTTCGGGCAGGGAGCTGAGCACGAAAAAGGGGCCCTCAAGGCTGAGGGCCCCCATACTGAGGCTTACGCCGCAGGATGCAACTTCCGGAAAGCCCGGATTGGGTCTCAGGCGGCCGGAGCCACCTGCATGATGTGGCGCGTCCGGGCCGAGGCTTCCGGCGGCTTCTCCACCCCGCCGTACATCACCGCGCCCAGACCGATCTGGGTCTTGGCGACGTCCAGCTCCTTGTGGGTCTCACAGATCGCCCGGCGGGCCTGGGCGAGCAGGGCGATCGCCTCGCTGGCCCGTTCCACGGCGCCTTGGCCGACCAGGGCCGACAAACCCGCGTCCGTACGCAGACTTGGCATCACACCCGCCAAACCGGCCGTCTTCGCCAGGGCGGCGTCGATGGCGGCTTCAGCTTCGAACAAACTCGCCGCGACTTGATCGGCGATCATACGACGTTGCTTGAGCATGAGAGGTCTCCTGGCGCGCGGCCAGACGCCGGCGCCTTCTGTGCGTGTTCAGTTTTCGGGGAACAGGGCTAAGGCCCTGTTTGGAATTAGGATTAAATCAGGCTCTGGAGCGCGTGCAGGCCGGCGAGCAGGGCCCCGAAAGCCAGGGCCGCGATGATCGCGATCACCCCCACGAGCCCCAGCCGCGCAAGCGGGCTTAGGCCTCGTGCGGATAGTCCGGGTCCAGCTCCGGTTGGAAGCCCTCGTCCAACAGCGCCCAGCTGGTGCAGAGGATTTCCCGCAACACCATTTCCGGCGGCTTGAACTGCGACATTTTCCGCAAGCCAGAGATCAGGTCGCGGGCCATGGCCGCCTTCATCGGCGAATCCGCCAAATCCGCGAGCTGCCGCTCGAGCTGGCTCCAGGTAAAGCTCGGGGCCAGGTCCTCGTGGCTCGGCGGCGCCGGCCAACGGCGCTCGAACGCGGCCGCCTCGTCCCGCGCCCGCATCGCCCGGCCCACCGCCGCCCGGCGGCTCATCGTTTCGCGGGTCGGGTGCAGGTCCACCACCGCCCCTCTGGCGTCCGCCAGTTCTCGCAACCAGTCGCCCATCAGCCCTGTCTCCTTGCTGGGCTTCATCAGCCCATGAGACGGGGTCGGCGTCTGTCCTGATTGCGTCGTGTCCCGATCCGATCGGGACAGCGATTTCGTGATCGGCCAGGGCGCGGGCGGCGGCGTAGCGGTCGCCGACCCCCAGCTTGCGGCGCGCACGATCGCAATAGGTGTCGACCGAGGCCTTCGACATGCCCAATTCGCGGGCGATCTGCTTGGAACTCAGGTGCCGGTCGACCAGACGCAGGCAATCGCGCTCTCGCGGAGTGAGAAGCTCGACTGGATCCAAGACGGTCTCAGGCGGTGCGCGCATAGGACGAATACGTTAGCGACTCGCGTTACCGGCCGTCTACTTGTTATGCTGCGGCAGGCTTAACGCCACGACAGAATATCCCAAGCAGTGGGGAGGACAAAATGCCCCTCGATGACGCCATCGGCCCAGACCCCGTAGACGTCGCCATTGGCGCCCGCATGCGCCTTCGCCGCAAGTCGCTCGGCATCAGCCAAGGCGTGCTGTCCGAGCGGGTCGGCGTCTCCTTCCAGCAGATCCAGAAGTACGAGCGCGGCGCCAATCGCGTCTCCGGCTCGATGCTGGTCGCCATCGCCAATGCGCTCGACACCACCGTGGGCTGGCTGGTCGGTGAGGAGGGCGGCTTGGCCGACGCCGCCGACGAGGTCATCCAGGCCCTGGCCCTGACCGGCGGCGTCGAGCTGCTGGAGGCCTTCGCCGCCATCCCGCAGGCTTCGGCTCGTGCGGCCCTCGTGACCCTGGCCCAGGAAATGGCGTCGCTCTGATTCCAGTTTGACCGCCCGTTAAGCCGCGCGCGGTAAACCCTGGGTCGATGACCTACGACCTTACCCGCCAGGCCCGCGTCAGCGCCGAGCAGCTCGCCTCGCTCAGCCACGAGTTCCGCACCCCGCTGAACGGCGTGCTCGGCATGGCCCGCCTGCTCGAGGGCACCGCCCTCACCGACGAGCAGCGCGCCTATGTCTCGGCCCTGCGCGAGTCCGGCGAGCACCTGCTCGGCCTGGTCAACGACGTGCTCGACTTCGCCCGCCTGGGCGCCGACAAGATCGAACTGCACCCCGCCGACTTCGAGGTCGAGAGCCTGCTGCGCTCGGTTTGCGAGCTGCTCTCCCCGCGCGCCCAGGAAAAGGGCCTGGAGATCGCCTGGGCCGCGCCGGCCGGGATCGGCGCCGTCCATGCCGACGAGGGTCGGCTGCGCCAGATCCTGCTCAACTTCGCCGGCAACGCCGTCAAGTTCACCAGCCAGGGCGGCGTGTTGCTGAGCGTCGCCGAGACGCCCGACGGCCTGCGCTTCACCGTCGAGGACTCCGGCCCCGGCGTCAGCCAGGCGGCGCGCGAGACCATCTTCGAGGCCTTCGAACAGGCCGACCCGCTGCGCGACATCCAACTGGGCGGCGCGGGCCTTGGCCTGGCCATCGCCCGCAAGCTGGCCGGCGCCATGGACGGCGCGGTCGGGGTCGAGACCGCCCAGCTCGGCGGCGCCGCGTTCTGGTTCGAGGCGCCGTTCGCCCGCCGGCCGGCCCGCGCTGAACGTCCGCTCGGCCGCCGCACCGTCGCCATCGTCAGCGCCAACCGCATCGTCGCCGAGGCCGCCCGTCGCCAGATCGAGGCCTCCGGCGGCAAGGCCCTGGTCGCCGCCGACCTGCAGGCGGCGCTGGCCGCCACCCGTCCCGCCGACGTCGTGCTGGTCGACCGCGCGCTCGCGCCCGAGCGTCCGCCGGCCAAGCGCTCGCTGCTGGTCATGCTGACCCCCGACGAGCGCGGCCGCATCGAAGAGCACCGCGCGGCAGGGTTCGCCGGCTACCTGATCAAGCCGCTGCGCCGCGCCTCGCTGGCCGAACGCGTGCTCGCCGCCCGCCGCGACGACGACCCGGCCCGGGCGGTGGAGGACGACCGCATCGCCCCGGCCGCCGCCCCCGGCGCCCGCATCCTGCTGGTCGAGGACAATCCCATCAACGCCTTGCTCGCCCGCACCCTGTTGTCGCGCGAAGGCTGCCGCGTCGACCAGGCCGGCGGCGGCGAGGAGGCGCTCGCCGCCCTCAAGGTCGGGGTCTACGACCTGATCCTGATGGACATGCGCATGCCCGGCATGTCGGGGCTGGAAGCCACCCGCAAGGTGCGCGGCATGGGCGTGCGCACGCCGGTCGTCGCCCTGACCGCCAACGCCTTCGAGGAGGACCGCCACGCCTGCCTCGCCGCCGGCATGGACGACTTCCTGGTCAAGCCGCTGACCCCCGACGCCCTGCGCGCGGCGCTTGGCCGCTGGACAGCCACCCCCGACTGGACGCAACAGCCGGACCACGCCAAGGTCGGCTGACGCCGGGGGCCGCCCGGGCGTCGTTCCGGGGAAGCCATTCATGACCGACGAGACGCAGACCGCCGTGGCGGCCGGCAAGAAGCCTGGCACGCTCCAGGCCCTGGCGGTCTATCTCGAGCGCCGCTCGCTGGTCATGCTGTCCCTGGGCTTCGCCTCGGGCCTGCCCAACCTGCTGATCTTTGACACCCTTTCGGCCTGGCTGCGCGATGCGGGCCTGTCGCTGGAAGTGATCGCCTTCTTCGGTCTGGCGACCCTGGCCTATTCGCTGAAGTTCCTCTGGGCCCCGCTGGTCGACCGCGCCAAGGTCCCGGTGATCACCAAGTGGCTCGGCCATCGCCGCTCGTGGATGCTGCTCTGCCAGGGGCTGATCGTGCTCGGCCTGTGGTCGATCGCCGGCACCGACCCGGTCTCTAGTCTCGGCCTCATGGCGCTATTCGCGGTGCTGGTCGGCTTCGTCTCGGCCACCCAGGACATCGTCATCGACGCCTGGCGGATCGAGGCTGCGGTCACCGAGAAGCAAGGGGCGATGGCGGCGGCCTACCAGTGGGGCTACCGCATCGCGATGATCGTCGCCGGCGTGCTGCCGTTGGCGCTGTCGGAATACGCCGGCTGGAACACCTCCTACGCGATCATGGCGGTGCTGATGCTGGTCGGGGTGCTCGGCGTGCTCGGCGCCCCGCGCGAGGCGCAGCACGAGATCCGCGCCATCGACACCGGCGACATCCCCGCCGCCCCGGCCCGCGACGGCGCGGAGTGGGCGATCCGCCTGCTGCTGTTCGTGCTCGGCGGCGTGGTGCTCGGCTCTGGCCTGGCCGGCAACGCTGCGATCCTCGCCGCCGCCTTCGAAAAGGTAGGGCTGACGGGCGCGGCGGCCCAGGTGACCACGCTCTGGGAAGCCAAGCCCTGGGGCGTCTTCGCCCAGCTCGGCGGCGTCGTGGTCGGAGCCTTGGTGATCTTCTTCGCCGCCCGCCCGGCCCCGGGACTGCAGACCCGCCCCGGCCGCTATCTCAGCGTCGCCCTCGGCGCGCCGCTGGCCAACTTCTTCGCCCGCTACGGTCAGGCCGCGGGGCTGATCCTGGCGCTGATCTGCGTCTACCGGCTGAGCGACTTCGTGCTCAACATCATGAACCCGTTCTATCTCGACATGGGCTACTCGAAGCTCCAGATCGCCGAGGTCCGCAAGGTCCTGGGCGTGGTGATGAGCGTGCTCGGCGTCGGGCTCGGCGGCTTCTGCATCGCCCGCTTTGGTCTGATCCGCTCGATGGTGGTCGGCGCCTTCGCAGGTCCCCTGTCCAACCTGGTGTTCGCCTGGCTGGCCGCCCAGGGGCCAGAGCTCTGGGCGCTCAGCGTCGCCATCGGGGTCGACAACATCGCCTCGGGCTTCGCCGGCACCTGCCTGATCGCCTACATGTCCAGCCTGACCGGCCAGGGCTTCACCGCCACCCAGTACGCGCTGTTCTCCTCTCTCTACGCCCTGCTCGGCAAGCTGGTCGCCTCGCAGTCGGGCCGCATCGTCGAGGGCGCCGCCGCCAGCGCCGACGCCGGCGGGATCTTCGCGGCCTTCAAGCCGCTGTTCGCCGGCCTGCCGCCGCAGACCTTCGCCAACGCCATGGAGAAGTCCGGCGTCACCCCCGAAGCGCTCGGCGCCGGCTACATGACCTTCTTCTTCTACTCCGCCGCCCTCGGCCTGATCGGCATCGTCCTGGCCTTCGCGGTCGCCCGCCTCAGCCCGCAGCCGAAAGAAGCGTAAGCCCTCGATGCTCCCCCTCTGGGGGAGCTGGCGGCCGCAGGCTGACTGAGGGGGACTTTGACTCTTGAGGAGGAAGAGCAAGGGCCTGTTCCTCTCCCCGCTTGAGGGGAGAGGTTAGGTGAGGGGTCTTGCGGCGCGCAGCGGCGCTCTAGCTGAGTCAGCAGCCCCCTCACCCCAACCCTCTCCCCCAAGGGGGCGAGGGAGCTTTTCAGGTGCTCCCTCGGAGCCCCAGCAAGTGTCATCCCGGTTTCGCCGCAGGCGAAGACCGGGACCCATTCGCGTCTGAGTCCGAAAAGGGACCGCCGCCCCGCCACGTCCTGATCCATCCGGCGTTCATGGGTCCCGGTCTTGCTGCGCAATCCGGGATGACACCCGCGTTCGCCGCCTACGACGTCCGCAGGCAGATCACCTGCGCCACTCGCAGGTCGCGCCGCAGGGTGTCGGCCACGCGGCCATAGTTGTCGGTGGTGATCGGCTCGCCGACCGCGAACTTGTCGGCCCGCTGATGGCTGGCGCTCAGCGCCGCCAGCACCGTTTCCGGCGAGGTCGTATAGATCCGCCCGCGGCGCGGGCTCTCGGCCACCGTCACCCCGATCACCCGGCCGGCGCGGTCCAGCACCGGCGAGCCTGACAGCCCAGCCAGCGTGCCCTCCAGCCCGTCGGTGCGGCCGGTCTCGGCCCAGACCAGCACCGGCTCGGTGCGGGCGCCGCGCCCCCGGACCTCCAGGTTCTCACGGCCGAGCAGCCGCGAGGTCGCCTCGCCGGGCTCACCCTGCGGATAGCCGGGATGGAAGGCCCGGTCGCCGCGGCGCAGCTGTTGCTCCAGGCCCATCGGCAGCGGCGGCGCGCCGCCTTCGGTGGTCAGGATCGCGGCCTCGCCGCGCGGATCGATATGAACCTTGGCCTCCACCCCACGGCCCTCGGCCACGACGATGGCGGTCTGGGTGCAGCCGTCGACCACGTGGCGGGCGGTGATCCACACCCCGGCGTCGGAGACCGAAAACGCCGTGCCGACGCCCGGCTCGGCCTTGCCCGGCACGTCGACCACCACCTGCGGGTCGAACGGCGAGGCCGGACCCAGCGGCAGGCCCTCGCCGCCGGCCACCGGCGGCGGCGGCGGTGGCGCGTCGGCGCGCTCCTGGCGGCCGACGGCTGCGATCAGCAGCGCCAGCACCACCGCCAGATAGACCAGCCAGTCTGGAAGCCGGGGAAAGTGCATCGGGCCGATCGGATCAGCCGGCCATCGCGGCGGCGATGATAATGGCCGTGGCCAGCTTGGCGCCGACCAGCAGCGCCGCGGCGGCGATCTCGCCTTCCTGGATGCGCTGGGGCAAGCCGTGCAGCGCCAGGTCCACCAGTCGGAAGATGAGCAGCTGCAGCGCCACGCAGGCCGCGCCCCACATGCCGATCTCCAGCGCCGAGGTCGAGCCGGCCAGCGAGGCCGACAGCGGGATCGCCAGCCCGACCAGCACGCCGCCCAGCGACAGGGCCGCGGCGGAGTTGCCCTCGCGGATCAGCGCGATCTCGCGGTGCGGCGTCATCAGGACATAGACCACCACGCCGATGAACAGGATCGCCACCGTGACCCCGATATGCATCAGGGCGATCGGAAAGCCGTTGGCGAAGGCCTGGATCTCAGGCGATTGCAGTTGCGGCATGGGACCCCGTCGGCTGGACTCTAGAAACTCGGCCGCATGGTTAGCACGCAGGGCCGCCGGCTAGGCAATAGGCTCAGGCTGTTCGGCCGCCTGCTTGCGGCGGACGCTGGCGCGCACCTTCTCGCTCTCGCTCTTCAGCTGACCGCAGGCGGCCAGGATGTCGCGGCCCCGCGGCGTGCGGATCGGCGAGGCGTAGCCGGCCCGGTTGAGGATCGCCGCGAAGCTCTCGATCGCGCCCCAGTCCGAGCAGCCGTAGTTGGTGCCTGGCCACGGGTTGAACGGGATCAGGTTGATCTTGGCCGGGATGCCCTTGAGCAGCTTGACCAGGGCCTTGGCCTCGGCCGGGCTGTCGTTGACGTCCTTGAGCATCACGTACTCGAAGGTCACGCGGCGGGTGTTGGACAGACCCGGATAGCCGCGGATGCCCTCCATCAGCGTGGCGATGTCGTACTTCTTGTTCAGCGGCACCAGCACGTCGCGCAGGTCATCGTAGGTGGCGTGCAGTGAGATCGCCAGCATCGCCTGGGTGCGCTCGCCCAGCGCCTTCAATTCCGGCACGACGCCCGAGGTCGAGACCGTGATCCGGCGGCGCGAAATGGCAATGCCCTCGCCGTCGGCGATGATGTCGATGGCGTCGGCGACGTTGTCGAGATTGTAGAGCGGCTCGCCCATGCCCATGAACACGATGTTCGAGAGCCGGCGGTCCTCCTTCGGCGAGGGCCACTCCGACAGGTCGTCGCGGGCCACCTGCACCTGGGCGACGATCTCGGCCGCGGTCAGGTTGCGGACCAGCGCCTGGGTGCCGGTGTGGCAGAAGGTGCAGTTCAGCGTGCAGCCGACCTGGCTGGAGACGCACAGCGCCCCCGAGCGGCCGACGTCGGGAATGTAGACGGTCTCGACCTCGATCCCCGGGGCCATGCGGATCAGCCACTTGCGGGTGCCGTCCTTGGACACCTGGCGCTCGACCACCTCGGGCCGCGCCAGGGTGAAGGCCTGCTCCAGCGCCGCGCGGGTGTCCTTGGCGACGTCGGTCATCGCCGAGAAGTCGGTCGCACCGTAGTGGTGGATCCAGCGCCACAGCTGGCTGGCGCGCATCTTGGCCTTGTCCGGCCGCACGACCTCGGCGTCGATCAACGCCTGCGCCAGCGCCTTGCGGGTCAGGCCCGAAAGGTTTGGTTTGACGACGGACGCGACGGGTCCACGCGAAAGATCAAGGGTGACGCCCAAGGGATGCTCACGGTCTGGAAGACCGCGGAATATAGGGCAGAGCGCTCCTTACGCCAAATGAACGCCCCTGCGGCCGATTGGGAGCGCCGTCGATCCCCCAAAAGGGGTGCTCCCACAAAGACTCCCTCGCCCCCTTGGGGGAGAGGGTTGGGGTGAGGGGGACCGCTGACTCAGCAAAGCGCCGCTCCGCGCCGCCAAACCCCTCACCTAACCTCTCCCCTCAAGCGGGGAGAGGGACGCGGCGGGGCACGTTCCTCTAAAGCAACCAAACCCCGAGCAGGAACGCCGCGCCGGCCACGGCCGCGCCGATTGCGAACCAGGCCATGCGGGAGGGCCGCTCCTCGACCACCGCCACCGCCGCGCTCGGCTGCGGCGGGTTCTCGATCAGCCGGTGCAGCGCGCGCAGCGCCTCGATCCCCTCGCTGACGAAGCGCTTGACCTGCGCCTGGGGCCCAAGCTCGCGCAGCATCCAGCGGCGCACCACCGGATCGGCCGCCTTCCAGATGTCGTGGTCGGGATCGAGCCGGCGGGCGACGCCCTCCACCGTCATCATGGTCTTCTGCAGCAGCACCAGCTGCGGCTGCAGGCGCATGTCGAACAGGGCGGTGATCTCGAACAGCTGGGTCAGCACCCGGCCCATCGAGACGTCGCTGGCGGTGCGTCCGAACAGCGGCTCGCCCACCGCCCGCAAGGCCTGGGCGAAGGCATGAACCGAATGGGTGCGCGGCACGTAGCCGGCCTCGAAATGGGTCTGGGCGATCTTCTCGTAGTCGCGTTCCAGGAAACCCCAGAGGATTTCGGCCAGGTAGCGCCGCTCGGCCGCCGCCAGCCGCCCGACGATGCCGAAGTCGACGGCGGTGATCTCCGCCGGCGCGGCCACGAACAGATTGCCCTCGTGCAGATCGGCGTGGAACACCCCGTGGTCCAGCGCCTGGGACAGGAACGCGCGCAGCAGCTTGTCGGCCAGGGCCGGACGGTCGAGGCCTTCGAGCTCCAGGCTCGCCGGATCCGACAGCGGCGCGCCCTTGGCCCACTCCTGGGTCAGCACCTTCTTGCCGACGCCGTCCCAGACGACCTTCGGCGCAGTCATGTAGCCGTCCTTGGCCATGACCTCGCCCAGCTCGTCGCCGCCGGCCGCTTCCAGCCGCAGGTCGAGCTCCAGCTCGGTGGCGCGGATCACCGTCGCGGCCAGGGCCCGCGGCTCCAGCCGGCGGGCCGGCTCGGAGACCTTCTCGACCAGCCGCGCGGCCAAGGCCAGCACCTCGGCGTCCTGCGCCACGCGATGGGCGATGCCCGGCCGCAGCACCTTCACCGCCACCTTGCGGCCGTCCAGCAGCACAGCCTCGTGCGCCTGGGCCAGCGAGGCGGCCGCCACCGGCTCGCCGAAGCTGGCGAACAGGCTCTCGATCGGCCGGCCCAGGGCCAGCTCCACCTCGCGGCGGGCGATTTCGGTCGGGAACGGCGCCAGCTTGTCCTTCAGCCGCGACAGGTCGTCGGCGAACTCGGCGCCGAAGATGTCGGCCCGGGTCGAGAGCAGCTGCCCCGCCTTGATCGCCACCGGCCCCAGCTTCTCCAGCGACCGCGCCAGCCGCTCGCCGGGACGGCCCTCGCGCGCCTGGCGGCCGGCGAACACCCGCAGGGCGCCCGACAGCGCCCGCACGCTCGGCGGATAGAGGGCGTCAAGCTCGCGCGGCAGCAGGGCGTCGTTGCGCGCCAGCGACCAGCCCGCCGCCGTCAGCCGTCCGAACGCCGCGAGACTTCCCATCGGCGCTAGAACGCCCGGCCGTGGTGCAGGGCCGCGACGCCGCCGGTGAAGTTGGTGTAGCCCGCGCGGCTGAAGCCGGCCTTCTCGATCATCGAGACGAAGGTCCGTTGGTCGGGGAACCGGCGGATGCTCTCGACCAGGTACTGGTAGCTGTCGCGGTCCTTGGTCACCAGCTGGCCGATCTGCGGGATCACCTTGAACGAATAGGCGTCGTAGGCCTTGCGCAGCATCTCGGTCGCCGGCTGCGAGAACTCCAGGCACAGGAACCGCCCGCCCGGCTTCAGCACCCGGCGCGCCTCGACCAGCGCGGCCTGCACATCGGTGACGTTGCGGATGCCGAACGAGATCACATAGGCGTCGGCGCAGGCGTCCGGCAGCGGCAGCCGCTGGGCGTCGCCGACGTTCCAGGTGATCTCCGGCTCGCCGCCCTTGGTGCGGCCGGCCGCGATCATCTCGGCGTTGTAGTCCATGATCATGATCTGGGCGTCGGGCCCGCCGCGGCGCAGCTGGGCGGCGCGGGCCAGCTTGGCGAAGCGCCGGGCCATGTCGCCGGTGCCGCCGGCGCAGTCGATGATCACCTCGCCCGGCTGCGGGTTCAGCCGCGCGGCGGTGGCGTCCTTCCAGAGCCGGTGCACGCCCGCGCTCATCAGGTCGTTCATCAGGTCATAGCGGCTGGCGACGCTGTCGAAGACGCCGCGCACGAGGCCGGCCTTCTCAGAGGCGTCGACGTCGCGGAAGCCGAAGGTGGCGGAGGGTCCGGTCATGGCGTGGGTCTTAGCTCGACCACGCCCCCCGCGCCAGTCGCGGGGAGGCATCAGATCCTCCCCTTTTGGGGGAGGTGGATCGATGCGCAGCATCGAGACGGAGGGGGACTGCTCTCAAGGCCGGATCAAAGTCCCCCTCAGTCAGCTGCGCTGACAGCTCCCCCAAAAGGGGAGCATCTAGAGAGGAGGCATCCCATTAAAGACTCCCTCGCTCAAGCGGGGAGAGGAACCGACCCAATGGGCCCGCACCGCCACAGCTCCCTCGCCCCCTTTGGGGGAGAGGGTTGGGGGTGAGGGGGCCTCGGCCTTGGCCGCATAGCGCCGCTTCGCGCCGCCAACCCCTCACCTGACCTCTCCCCTCAAGCGGGGAGAGGAACAAGAGAAGCGATCCCCGCCGACCGCTGCCGCGCCAATGGTTGTCGCCGCCGCCGCGAAATGCCACTTCAAGGCCATGCCTGAATTGCCCGAGGTCGAAACCGTCCGGCGCGGCCTGCAGCCGGTGCTCGAAGGCCGCCGCCTGTCACGGGTCGAGGCGCGCCGCCCCGACCTGCGCTTTCCGTTCCCCGACGGCTTCGTCCAGCGCCTGACCGGCGCGACCATCCAGAAGCTCGAACGCCGGGCCAAGTATCTGATGGCGGTGCTCGACCGCGGCGAGACCCTGGTCATGCACTTAGGGATGAGCGGCCGCTTCGAGATCGCCCAGCCCGAAGGCTACCAGCGGCCCGGCGAGTTCCACTACGCCCCCGACCCCGATCCCAAGCACGCCCACGTGGTCTTCGAGGCCGAGGACGGCGGGCGCGTCACCTACTACGATCCGCGCCGCTTTGGGTACATGGACCTGATCGAGACCGAGGCGATGCACAAGCATCCCTGGTTCGAGGCCCTCGGGCCCGAACCCCTGTCCGACGCCTTCAACGCCGAGCGGCTGGTCAAGGCCTTCGCCGGCCGCAAGCAAGGCCCCAAGACCCTGCTGCTCGACCAGCGCGTGGTCGCGGGCCTCGGCAACATCTATGTCTGCGAAGCGCTGAACCGGGCGAAGATCTCGCCGCTGAAACCGGCCGGCTCGATCAAGCCGGCCAAGCTCGGCCCGCTGGTCGAGATCATCCGCGACGTGCTCAACGAGGCGATCGAGGCCGGCGGCTCCAGCCTCAAGGACTACGCCGCCGCCGACGGCGCGCTCGGCTACTTCCAGCACCGCTTCCGCGCCTACGACCGCGAGGGCGAGCCCTGCGCCAACCCCGGCTGCAAGGGAACCATCGCCCGCGAGGTCCAGGCCGGCCGCTCCACCTTCTATTGTCCGACCTGCCAGAAGTGAGCCGCCCGATGACCAGACGTCTGCTCGGCGCGCTCGCCGGCCTGCTGCTCGCCGGTTGCACCGTCGCCGAAGCGCAGGCCCGCCCGCCGGTCTGGACGGTGCGCGACGCCGACTCCGAACTGGTGATCTTCGGCTCGGTCCACGTCCTGCCGCCGGGCCTCGACTGGCGGCCCTCCGAACTGGACGCGGCGCTGGCCAAGGCCGACGACCTCTGGTTCGAACTGCCGATCGACCCGGCCTCCGAGGCCAAGGTCGGCCTGCTCGCCGCCCAGAACGGCATGCTGCCCGAGGGCCAGACCCTGACGTCGCTGCTCTCGCCGGAGGGCCGCGCCCGCCTGGCGACCGCCGTCGCCGACCTCGGCGTCTCCATGGCGGTGCTCGACCGGCTGGAGCCGTGGTTCGCCGAGGTGGTGCTGGCCGGCGCCCAGTTCCAGAAGGCCGGGGCCGACGCCGCCTCCGGCGTCGAGAAGACCCTCTCCGCCTCGGCGCCCAATTCGGCCCAGCGCCGCGCCTTCGAGAGCCCGGAGGAGCAGATCGCCATCTTCGACGCCGCCCCGCTGGCCCAGCAGGTCGCCTCGCTGGAACAGAGCCTGATCGAACTGAACGACAACCCGCGGGCCTATGACGAGCTGATCGCCCATTGGATGGCCGGCGACCTGCGCGCCCTCGACGAGGACGTGCTCGGGCCGCTGCGCACCGCCGCGCCGGGCCTCTATGCCCGCCTGGTCACCGAGCGCAACGAGCGCTGGCTGAAGACCCTGAAGACCCGGCTCGACGGCTCGGGCCGCACGGTGGTCGTGGTCGGGGTCGGCCACCTGGTCGGCCAGGACGGCCTGCCCGCCCGCCTGCGCGCCCTTGGCTACAGCGTCGAAGGGCCTTAATCCCGGCGGACCGACATCGCCAGCGAGGGCTGCCATGAGCTACGAGACCCTGATCGTCGAGCAAACCGAAGGCGTGACGATGATCCGCCTCAACCGGCCCGAGGCGCTCAACGCCCTGAACAGCCAGCTGCTCGGCGAACTCTGCGCCGCCCTCGACGCGGCCGAGGCCGACGAAGCCGTCCGCTGCGTGGTGCTGACCGGCTCGGACCGCGCCTTCGCCGCCGGCGCCGACATCAAGGAGATGTCGACCAAGTCCTACGCCGAGATGTTCAAGCAGGACTTCTTCGGCGCCAGCGCCCGTCGCATCGAACAGTTCCGCAAGCCGATCATCGCCGCGGTCTCCGGCTACGCCCTGGGCGGCGGCTGCGAGCTGGCCATGCTCTGCGACTTCATCATCGCCGCCGAGAGCGCCAAGTTCGGCCAGCCCGAGATCAATCTCGGCGTCGCCCCCGGCATCGGCGGCACCCAGCGCCTGACCCGCTTCGTCGGCAAGTCCAAGGCCATGGAGATGATCCTCACCGGCCGGATGATGGACGCCGCCGAGGCCGAGCGTTCGGGCCTGGTCTCCCGCGTCGTGCCGTCCGACCAGCTGATCGGCGAGGCCATGGCCGCGGCGACCAAGATCGCCGGCCAGTCGCCGCTGGCGGTGATGATGAACAAGGAACTGGTCGAGACCGCCTACGAGACCACGCTCTCCACCGGCGTCGCCGTCGAGCGCCGGCTGTTCCACTCGCTGTTCGCCTTCGACGACCAGAAGGAAGGCATGGCCGCCTTCGTCGAGAAACGCAAACCCGACTTCAAGGGCTCCTGAGCGTGAGACTGATCGCGTTCGGCGACTCCATGGTCGCCGGCGCCGGCGACCCCGATCATCTCGGCTGGATCGGCCGCGCCCTGCTCGGCCGCCGCGAAATCACGCTCTACAATCTCGGCGTCCGGCGCGAGACCTCCAGCGATATCGCCGCCCGCTGGCGGGCCGAGGCGACGCCTCGGTTCACCGACGAAGAGCCGATGCGCATCCTGTTCTCGTTCGGCGCCAACGACTGCTACCCGCAGGACGGCGCACCGCGCGTCGCCCAGGCCCAGACCATGAAGAACGCCATGGCCATGCTGACCGGCGCCGACGCCCATTGCCCAGTGCTGATGGTCGGGCCGCCGCCGATGGCCGATCCTGGCGTCTCCGCGCGGCTTGAGGCGCTCAACGAGAACCTCAAGGTGCTGGCCGCCCGGCTGAAGGTGCCGTTCATCGACGTCTTCCAGCCGCTGGAGGCCGACGGCCTGTGGCGCAGCGAGGCCCTGGCCTGGGACGGCGCCCACCCCGGCGCCGGCGGCTATCAGCGCATGGCCGACCTGGTCGCGGCGCATCCCGCCTGGCGCGCCTTCACCCTGATCGATTAAACCGTCCACAGCGCATTGACCCGCGCGGCGCTGTCCCGTATATCCGCGCCTCCAATTTGCCCGCCCGGGTTTCTGGCTCGGGCGCGATCCGTATCGAGAGCTGACACATGGCCAACACGCCCGGCGCCAAGAAGGCGGTCCGTAAGATCGCCCGCCGTACCGAAGTCAACAAGGCTCGCCGCTCGCGCGTGCGCACCTACCTGCGCAAGTTCGACGAGGCCCTCGCCTCGGGCGACGCCGGCGCCGCCAAGGCCGCGTTCGTCGAAGCTCAATCCGAGCTGATGCGCGCCGTCACCAAGGGCGTCGTTCACAAGAACACCGGCTCGCGCAAGGTCTCGCGCCTGGCCGCCCAGCTGAAGAAGATGGCTGCGGCCTGAGGTTGAACGGCTAGGTTCAAGCCTGGCCGCACGACCCCCTACGAAATACGGAATTTCTGGACACCCGCGGGTTGATGGACCCGCGGGCGTTTTATTTTGCGCGTCCCACAACCATGCACGTTTGGGGTGAGAGCTCTCAGCTGACGGAACGTCGAAATTCAAATTCCCTTGCCGCGCGAGGCATGGATTTGAGTCAACGAAAATATCCGTCGACGGGGCGAAGAATCACCGTTGACCCCCTAGTCGCCCTGACTAGGGTGACAAGTCTCAAGACGTCCTTCCATCTGATCTCGGATGAAAAAAGGCGGCGGCGGGGGCATTGCGCTCGCCGGTTAAGGCTTTGTGTTTGTTTAACAAAGTTCCGCTGCGGGGGCGCTGACGGATGACGACAAAAGAGGTAGGAATGATGGCCGCTGGGGGCGTTGCGAGTTCTGTTGTCGAGACGCAAGCGGCGGCCGTGTGGTCGACGACCTGCGCCGCGCTTAAGCGAGAACTTGGTGAGGCCACCTACGGCTCGTGGCTGGGTCAGGCCGTCCTGCGTGAGCGCGGCGACGAGCTGTGCCTGGTCGCGGCGACCGGCGTCGCCCGCGACTGGATCCGTCGTCACGCCTGGCGCCGCATCGGCGAGCTCTGGGCGCAGAACGACCCGATGGGCCGCAACCTCGAACTGAAGTCGCGGATGGAGTTCGAGGCCGAGACCCCGAACGCTCCGGCCGCCCCGGTGGTGCTCAAGGCCGAACCGATGGCCGCGCCGCTGGCCGACGGTCAGGTGATCGAGATCGAGGTGCCGCTGCAAGCCGCCCCGGTCGCCGCCCGCGCCGGCCGCCAGCAGGGCCTGCAGGACCGCTTCTCGTTCGAGACCTTCGTCGCCGGTCCGGCCAACGAATTCGCCTTCGCCGTGGCCCGCCGCGTGGCGGCCTGGTCGGACGGCCACTTCAATCCGGTGATCTTCCATGGCCCCTACGGCTTCGGAAAGACCCACCTGCTGAACGCCCTGGCCTGGGAGGCCATGCAGGCCGCCCCGGAAAAGCGGGTCGTCTACATCACCGCCGAGCGCTTCACCTCGACCTTCGTCAAGGCTGTGCAGGACCGCTCGACCGCCGCTTTCAAGGACGAGCTTCGCAACGCCGACCTGCTGCTGATCGACGACGTCCAGTTCGTCGCCGGCAAGTCGTCGACCCAGGAAGAGCTGTTCCACACCCTGCTGGCCCTGGTCGAAGACGGCCGCCGCGTGGTGATGACCGCCGACCGCTCGCCGGCCGAACTCCAGGAGATGGAGCCGCGCCTGCGCAGCCACCTGCAGGCCGGCCTGGTCTGCGGCATCGAGCCGGCCGACCGCACCCTTCGCCTCGGCATCCTGGAGCGCAAGCTCGCCACCCTGGCGGCCCAGGGCAAGTTCATGCCCTCGGCCCGCCCCGAGGTGCTGCAGTTCCTCGCCGACCGTTTCACCGACAGCGTCCGTGAGCTGGAAGGCGCGCTCAACACCCTGGTCGCCCGCGTCGGCGGCGAGATCTCGCGCATGACCCTGGACGAAGCGCAGGCGATCCTGCGTCCGAACCTGGCCTGCAACGAGCGCCGGGTCACCGTCGACCAGATCCAGAAGACCGTCGCCGAGCACTACCAGCTCAAGCAGGCCGACCTGATCTCCGAGCGCCGCGCCCGCGTGGTCGCCCGTCCGCGTCAGGTCGCCATGTGGCTGGCCAAGCAGATCACCACCCGCTCGCTGCCGGACATCGGCCGCCGCTTCGGGGGCCGCGACCACACCACCGTCCTGCACGCCGTGCGCCGCATCGAAGCCCTGAAGGGCGAAGACCCGATGATCGCCCGCGACCTCGACGTCCTGCTGCGCAAACTGCGCGGGTAAGCAGACTCAAAGACCCCCCGCCTCAGATCCTCCCCCTTTGGGGGAGGTGGATCGATGCGCAGCATCGAGACGGAGGGGGACTGCTCTCAAGGCAGCATCAAAGTCCCCCTCAGTCATCTGCGCTGACAGCTCCCCCAGCGGGGGAGCATCTTGTGGGGGCGCCTTGGCTCAGAACACTCCCTCGCCCCCTTGGGGGAGAGGGCTGGGGTAAGGGGGACACGGCCTCCGCCGCATAGCGCCGCTTCGCGCCGCCCCCCTCACCTAGCCTCTCCCCTCGAGCGGGGAGAGGAACAGTTCCTCGCACGTCATCGAGGTTCGGCCAGCGGCGAAGACCGGGATCAGCTCACCTCCGCGGTCACCACCACCGCCTGGCCCCGGCCGACGATCTCGCCGCCGCCGAAGGCTTCGGTGAGCGCCGCGGTCGCCGCCTCGCTCGCCGCATCCAGCCCGTCGGGGTCGCGCGCCTCGATCTCGCCGCGCAGCGGCGTGCCGGTGCAGAGCCCGATGGCCGCGTCCGCCGCCGACGGCGAGCGCAGCTCCAGCCTCACCACATCGAACTGCGGCGCGGCGAAACCCGCCTCGGCCAGGGCCGCGGCGATCGTCTCGCGGTCGTGATAGCCGAACGGCGTGCGCTCCAAAAACCTCGGGGGGTCCTTCGGGAACATCTCCGCCACCGCCTCGCTGACCACCCGCGAGATCTCGTTGTCGGCGATGTCGTCCCAGACGTTGAACACCAACCGCCCGCCCGGCCGCAGCACCCGCCGCGCCTGCGCAAAGCCGGCGGCCTTGTCGGGAAAGAACATCACCCCGAACTGGCAGACCACCGCATCGAAGCTGCCGTCCGCGAACGGCAGAGCCTGGGCGTCGGCCTGCCGCCACTCGACGTTCGCGGCGACCGTCAGGCCCGCAGCGGTGTCGAGCATCGGTTGGTTGAGGTCGGTGGCCAGGATCTTCGCCCGCGGCGCCGCCTTGGCCAGGGCCCGCGTCACCCGCCCGGTGCCCGCGGCGGTCTCCAGGAGCTCGCCCTCGAACCCTTCGAAGCGCCTAGCCATGTCGCGGGCATAGGGCTCGAACAGCATCGGCCCCAGATAACGCTCATAGATGTCGGGGATCGAACCGACAAAAGCGGCGTCCGTCATTGCGCGCTCCCAGCTGAACCGCCGGCAGCATAACACGGGTTTTCGAATGAAGGATGCTCCCCCAAGAAGGGAGGATCCTATGTCCCGTCGGCTGCACGACCAGTTCCTCTCCCCGCTAGAGGGGAGAGGTTAGGTGAGGGGTCGGCGGCGCGGAGCGGCGCGCTTCTGAGTCAGCAGCCCCCTCACCCCAGCCCTCTCCCCCAAGGGGGCGAGGGAGGGAGGGGCTGCCCCGAGAGCGAAGGAACCAGCCCCTACCGCTTCTTCATCCCGCCCAGGATGCCGCGCATCAGCTCGCGGGCGATGGTGCTGCCGGCCTGGCGCAGCAGCGACTTGGTGAAGGCCTCGCCCATCGACTGGCGGTTGGAGGCGCGCGGCCGCGGCGCCGCGGGGGCCCGGCCGCGAGGCGCCGGGGCCGGCTGTCCGCCCCAGGGCGATCCGCCGGCCGGCGCCTGCGCCGCCTCGGCGGCGGACGCGGCCCGGGCCTTCAGCAGTTCATAGGCGCTCTCGCGGTCCTTGACGGTGTCATAGAGCCCGCGCACCGGGCTCTGTGCCATGATCGCCGCCCGCTCGGCCGGGGTGATCGGCCCCAGGCGCGAGACCGGCGGCCGGATCAGGGTCCGCTGCACCACGGTCGGGGCGCCCTTTTCGTCCAGCACGCTGACCAGCGCCTCGCCGACGCCCAGCGCCTGGATCGCCTCGGCGGTGTCGAAGGCCGGGTTGGCGCGGAACGAATTCGACGCCGCCTTCAGCCCCTTCTGCTCGGTCGGGGTGTAGGCGCGCAGCGCGTGCTGGATGCGGTTGCCCAGCTGGCCCAGCACGGTCTCAGGGATGTCGGCCGGGTTCTGGGTCACGAAATAGACCCCGACGCCCTTGGAGCGGATCAGCCGCACCACCTGCTCGACCTTTTCCAGCAGCGGCTTGGGCGCGTCGCGGAACAGGAGGTGCGCCTCGTCGAAGAAGAACGCCAGCCGCGGCTTCTCCGGATCGCCGACCTCGGGCAGCTCCTCGAACAGCTCGCTCATCAGCCACAGCAGGAAGGTCGCATAGAGCCGCGGGCTGGCGATCAGCTTGTCGGCCGCCAGGATGTTCACGAAGCCGCGGCCCGAGCCGTCGGTGCGCATGATGTCGGACAGCTGCAGCGCGGGCTCGCCGAAGAACCCGCCGCCGCCCTGGTCCTCCAGCACCAACAGCTTGCGCTGGATGGTCGCCACCGTCGCCGGCGAGACGTTGCCGTACTTCGCGCCCAGCTCCTTGGCGTTCTCTGAGGCGAAGCTCAGCGCCGCCTGCAGGTCCTTGAGGTCCAGCAGCAGCAGGCCCTCGTCGTCGGCGGCGCGGAACACCACCGTCAGCACGCCCTCCTGCACGTCGTTGAGGTCGAGCATCCGCGAGATCAGCAGCGGCCCCATCTCCGACACCGTCGCGCGGATCGGGTGGCCCTGCTGGCCGAACAGGTCCCAGAACACCGTCGGCGCCGCCTGCGGATTGAGCGTCAGCCCCATCAGCTTGGCGCGCTCCTCGAACTTGGCGTTCGGCGTCCCCGGCTCGGCGACGCCGCAAAGGTCGCCCTTCACGTCGGCGGCGAACACCGGCACCCCGGCGTCGGACAGCCCCTGGGCCAGCACCTGCAGCGTCACGGTCTTGCCGGTCCCCGTCGCCCCGGCGACCAGCCCGTGGCGGTTGGCCCGGTTGAGCAGCAGGTTTTCAAGGTGATCCGAAAAACCGATCAGGACGCCGTCGGACATGGGGAGCTCCGCAAGGTTCGTATCCGGCGAAGCTAGCCGCCCGCCGCCGCCAGGGCGATAGGCTGTTTCAAAGCGTGATCGCCGCCCGTTTCTCACGTCGCCCGCCCGATCCGGAACGCCGCCCACAGGCATCACCTCGCGTTCATGAACGGTGTTCACGAAAACTCATTGCCGAATTTTCTGCGGAAGCGGTGAGGATAAACCGCAGGAGCGCGTCTTATAGGCATAGACACTCCCCACGTCGGTCGAACCGGGGTAGGGATGGTCCAAATTGACGCGGCAGGCCCCGACGCTGACAGTCTCGGGGAACCACCACCGCAAAAAGATCTCATGTCCGTCCGAGCCACAGAGTCCCATACGGTCCGCGTCTCACTCGTCATCCTGGCGGTGATCGCGACCGGTCTTGCCCTTTACCTGCTACGGGGGATCCTCACCCCCCTGGCGCTCGCCGTGTTCCTGGCGGTGATGATCGACGGCTTCGCCCGGGTCATCCGCCTGCGACTGCCCTGGGTCAGCGAGAAGGCCGCGCTGCCGGCCGCCATCGTGCTGTCGGTGCTGCTGTTCGGCGCCTCCGGGGTGATCATCGCCGAGAACGCCAGCACCTTCGTCGGCCAGCTGGTCACCTACACCCCGCGGCTCAACAACCTGATCGCCCAGATCGCCGGCCTGTTCGGCATGGACGTGCCGCCGACCATCAACGAACTGTTCACCCAGCTGAACCCCGGCGCCTACCTGGCCGACTTCGCCAAGGGCCTGCAGGGCTTCGCCTCCGACGCCTTCTTCATCCTGATCTATCTGGGCTTCATCATCGCCGCCCGGCGTGGCTTCCAGCGCAAGGTGGTGGGCCTGTTCCCGCATCACGCCGAGCGCAACGAGGCGATGGCCGCCTTCCGCCGCATCCGCGACGGGGTCGAGCTGTACCTCTGGGTGCAGACCGTCACCGGCCTGATCATCGCGCTTGCCTCCTGGATCGCGATGATGGCGGTCGGGCTCGACAACGCCGTGTTCTGGGCCTTCCTGATCTTCATCGCCTCGTACATCCCGGTGATCGGCGGCGCGGTCGGCATCCTGGCCCCGCCGGTCTTCGCCCTGATCCAGTTCGAGAGCTTCTGGCCGGCGATCATCCTGCTGGCCGTGCTGCAGGCCATCCAGTTCGTGGTCGGCAACATCATCCTGCCGCGCATGCAGGGCGACAGCCTGAACATGGACCCGATCGTCGTGCTGCTCAGCCTGGCCTTCTGGGGCCTGATCTGGGGCATGACAGGGATGTTCCTCTCCACCCCGCTCACCGTGATGGTGATGGTGATCCTGGCCCAGTTCGACGGCACCCGCTGGCTGGCGGTGCTGCTGTCGGCCGACGGCCAGCCGGAGAAGCTCCGCGACCGCCACCCGACCAACGCGCCGACCGAAAAGCCGGCCCCGATCCGCCCGCCCTCCCCGTCACGCAAGCGTGAAACCAAAGACTGAAAAGCAAGGCCTTCAACTTGTTCGCTTCCTCCCTATCTAAGGTCCATTCGGGAGCCCCCCGAATTCAAGGCGGTCCAGGCGTGAGCCCCGGCCGCTGCGAGCCCCGAGCGCTCCGCCTTCCCCCCCAAGGTGGAGCCAAGCGCCGCCGGACTCTCTCCTCCGGCGGCGCCCTCGCATCGGGAGCCTTCCAATGAGCAAGCGACCCAAGCTGACCAGCGCCCAGCGCGCCCTGGTCACGGCGTTCACCGCCCTCGCCGGTGATGAGCCCGCCGCCGGCGCCTTCATCGCCCAGGCCGCCGAAGACGCCGCCCCGGACGAGCTTCCCGAACTGCCGGGCAAGGCGCTGGCCGCGCAGCTAGCCGACTTCTGGGCCTTCGCCGCGAGCCGCAAGGGTTCGGCCCCGATCATCCGCCTGGCCGCCGTCGAAGGCGCGCCCGCGCTCGAGCGGCTGGAAATCATCCAGGACGACGCCCCGTTCCTGGTCGACAGCGTGATGGGCGAGATCGCCGATCAAGGCCTGTCCGTCCGCGCCATGTTCCACCCCGTGGTCGAGGTCGCCCGCGACAAGAAGGGCGCGCGCCTGGCCGAGGGCTCGCCCCGCCGGGAATCCATGATCCAGGTGATCCTCGAGCGCGTCGGCGCCGACCGCGAGGCGGCCCTGGTCGAGGGCCTGCGCGCTGCGCTGGCCGACGTCGGCGCGGCGGTGGACGACTTCCCCGCCATGCTCGACCTGATGGCCCGCACGATCGCCGAGCTGCAGGAGGCTCCCGCCGGCCCGCCCCGCGACGAGGACCTCGAATTCCTGCGCTGGCTGCGCGACGAGCACTTCGTCTATCTCGGCGCCCGGGTCTACGAGTACCCGCGCCTGAAGGACGGCGGCTACGCCAAGGAAGAGCCGCTGTTCCAGCCGCAGGACGGACTGGGCGTGCTGCGCGACCCGGCCCGCACCGTGCTGCGCCGCTCCTCCGAGCCGGCCCTGCTGACCGCCCAGGTCCAGGCCAGCCTGGCCAGCGACCCGGTCACCGTCGCCAAGTCCAACCTGCGCTCGCGCGTCCACCGCCGCGGCTACATGGACTATGTCGGCGTCAAGCGTTACGGCGCCGACGGCAAGCCCTCGGGCGAGATCCGCTTCGTCGGCCTGTTCACCGCCGAGGCCTATGACGAGCCGGCCCACGCCGTGCCGCTGGTCCGCGCCAAGGTCGCCAATGTCCTGGCCCGCGCCGGCAAAGCCCCGGGCAGCCACAACGAAAAGCGCCTGCGCAACATCCTGGAGACCTATCCCCGGGACGAGCTCTTCCAGGCCTCGGAAGACGACCTGCTGGCCGCCGCGCTCGGCATCCTGCACCTCTATGACCGCCCGCGCGTGCGGCTGTTCGAGCGGCGCGACCCGTTCGACCGCTTCGCCTCGGTGCTGCTGTTCGTGCCGCGCGACCGCTACGATTCCGACCTGCGCCAGCGGGCCGGCGAGATCCTCGCCGACGCCTATGGCGGCCGGGTCTCGGCCTATTATCCGGCCTTCTCCGACAGCCCGCTCGCCCGCGTCCACTTCATCATCGGCTTCCAGCCCGGCCACCACGCCGAGCCGAACCTGAAGTCGCTGGAGACCCAGATCGCCGCCGCCGCGCGGACCTGGGAAGACCGCTTCGCCGCCGCCGTCCGCGGCTCGGGCCGGGCCACGGCCGACGTCGCCGACATGGTCGCCCGCTACGCCGAAGCGTTCACCGCCGGCTATCGCGAGCGCTACGACGCCGAAGAGGCCCTCGCCGACATCGCGATCATCGAGAGCCTGCAGCCCGGCGAGCCGGTGCGCATCCGCGCCTTCCGCCGCGCCGCGGACTCCAAGACCCAGCTGCGCTTCAAGCTCTACCGGCCGGGCTCGCCCGCGCCGCTGGCCGACGTGCTGCCGATCCTCGAGAACATGGGCCTCAAGGCCATGGTCGAGAGCGGCTATCCGGTCATGCCGGCCGGCGGCCGGCGCGTCTTCGTCCACGAGTTCGAACTCGACGACCAGCACGGCGAGCACCTGGTGTTCGAGGACGTGAAGACCGCCTTCGAGGACGCCTTCACCGCCGTCTGGACCGGGAACACCGAGAGCGACGGCTTCAACCGCATGGTGCTGGAGCTGTCGATCTCCTGGCGCGAGGCGGCGCTGATCCGCGCCCTGGCCCGCTATCGCCAGCAGTCGGGCCTCGATCCCAGCCAGCGGGTGCAGGAAACCGCGCTCTCCAACCATCCGGGCGTGGCGCGGCTGATACTCGACCTGTTCCGCACCAAGTTCGACCCGGCCATCGACGCTGACCTGCCGACCCGCACGGCCCAGGCTGTGGTGGTGATGGACGAGATCGTCCAGGCCCTGCAGCAGGTCGACAGCCTCGACGACGACCGCGTGCTGCGCCGCCTGGCGCTGCTGGTCGGGGCCATCAAGCGCACCAACTACTACCAGCGCGGCGAGAACGGTCAGCCCAAGCCCTACATCAGCTTCAAGGTCGCCTCGGGCGAGCTGGCCGACCTGCCGCTGCCCAAGCCCTACCGCGAGATCTTCGTCTGGGCGACGCACATCGAGGGCGTCCACCTGCGCTTCGGCCCCGTCGCCCGCGGCGGCCTGCGCTGGTCCGATCGCCGCGACGACTTCCGCACCGAGGTGCTCGGCCTGGTGAAGGCCCAGCAGACCAAGAACGCGGTGATCGTGCCGGTCGGCTCCAAGGGCGGCTTCTATCCCAAGCAGCTGCCCAAGGGCGGCGCGCCGGACGTGGTCCGCGCCGAAGCCATCCGCGCCTACACCACCTTCCTGTCGGGCCTGCTCGACATCACCGACAACCTCGATCCCGAGGGCAAGGTGATCCATCCGGCCGGCGTCATCGCCCTTGACGGCGACGACCCCTATCTGGTCGTGGCCGCCGACAAGGGCACGGCGACCTTCTCCGACATCGCCAACGGCGTGGCCGAGTCCTACGGCTTCTGGCTGGGCGACGCCTTCGCCTCGGGCGGCTCGGCTGGCTACGACCACAAGGAAATGGCCATCACCGCCCGCGGGGCTTGGGAAGCGGTCAAGCGCCACTTCCGCGAGCTGGGCAAGGACATCCAGTCCGAGCCCTTCACCGTGGTCGGGGTCGGCGACATGTCCGGCGACGTGTTCGGCAACGGCATGCTGCTGAGCCAGCAGATCCGCCTGCAGGCCGCCTTCGACCACCGCCACATCTTCCTCGACCCCGATCCCAACCCGGCGACCTCCTACGCCGAGCGCAAGCGCATGTTCGAACTGCCGCGCTCGTCCTGGGACGACTACGACCGCAAGAATATCTCCAAGGGCGGCGGCGTCTTCGCCCGCAGCCTGAAGTCGATCCCGCTCAGCAAGGAAGTGAAGGCCATGCTCGGCGTCGAGGCCGACAGCCTCGCCCCGTCCGAGCTGATGACCGCGATCCTCAAGGCCCCGGCCGAGCTGCTCTATCTCGGCGGCATCGGCACCTATGTGAAGGCCGCGCGCGAAGCCAACGCCGAGGCCGGCGACAAGGCCAACGACGCCATCCGCATCAACGGCGCCGACCTGCGGGTCAAGGTCGTCGGCGAGGGCGCCAACCTCGGCCTCACCCAGGCCGGGCGCATCGAGTTCGCGCTGCGCGGCGGCCGGGTCAACACCGACGCCATCGACAACTCGGCCGGGGTCGACAGCTCCGACCACGAGGTCAACATCAAGATCCTCACCGGCACGCTCGAGCGCACCGGGGTCCTTGACCGCAAGAAGCGCGACAAGCTGCTGAAGTCGATGACCGAAGACGTCGCCGACCACGTGCTCGACCACAACTACGACCAGACCCTGGCGCTCTCGCTGATGGACCTGGACGCGCCCGGCGAGCTGGAACCCCACGCCCGCTACATGACCCACCTCGAAAGCCGCGGTCAGCTCGACCGCGCGGTCGAAGGCCTGCCCGACGCCGGGGTGATCGCCGAACGCCGCCAGGCCGGAAAGGGCCTGACCCGGCCGGAAGAAGCCGTGCTGCTGGCCTACGGCAAGCTCGAACTCAAAGGCGACATGGCCCACAGCCCCGTCGCCGACGATCCCTATTTCGAGGACCTGCTGGAAGGCTACTTCCCGAAGGGGGTGCGCAAGTACGACGACGCCCTGCGCCGTCATCGCCTGCGCCGCGAGATCATCGCCACCGTGGTCGCCAACGACGCCATCAACCGCTGCGGTCCGTCGTTCCCGACCCGGCTGATGGCGGCGGCGTCCTGCGACGTCACCGCCTTCGTCACCGCCTATGAGGCGGCCAAGGCGGTGCTCGGCCTGCCGGCCGCCTGGGACCAGGTCTCGGCCCTCGACGGAAAGGTCCCCGCCGCCGGGCAGATGGCCCTCTACCGCCGCCTGGCCTACACCCTGCGCGGCGAGACCTTCTGGCTGGCCCGTCGCGCCGCCCGCGGCGGCCAGGGCGTCGAGGCGCTCATCAAGCGCTACGGCCCGGGCGCGGCGACGCTGAAGAAGCTGGTGCCGGAGATCCTCTCCAGCGTCGAACGCGAGCGACTGGAAACCCAGGTGGGGCGCCTGACCGACGCCGGCGCGCCCGACGCGCTGGCCCGCCAGGTCGCGAACCTCCAGCCGCTGACCGTCGCCGTCGATCTCGTCGACCTGGCCGAGGCCTCGAACTGGAAGCTGGAGGCGGCCGCCCGCCTCTACTACCAGGTCGGCGCGGCCTTCGCCTTCGACCGCCTGCGCGCGGCGGCCGGCGGCTTCACGGCCGGCGACGCCTTCGAGCGCACCGCCGTCCGACGCCTGGTCGAGGACCTGCTGGCCGAACAGGCGGCCGTCACCCGCGCGGTGATGGCCTATGCCGACGACAAGGCCGGCGCCAGCGACGAGGCCGCCCAGGCCGCCATCGCCGCCTGGACCGCCCAACGCAGCGACGTCGCCCTGGCCGCCCGCAAGGCGGTCGAGGAAATCGAAGCCGCCGGCGGCGCCTGGTCCTTCGCCAAACTCACCATCGCCAACGCCGCCCTGCGCGAACTAGCCGGCGCCGAGGCGAAGTAACGCTTCGGATCTTCGCACTAAACAAAAACGCCGCGGATCACCCGATCCGCGGCGTTCGTGTTTCCGCCGTCGTGTCATCCCGGTTGCGCCAAAGGCGAAGACCGGGACGACACGGAAGAGGGCGCACACCGCCCAATCTCCCTCGCCCCCTTCAGGGGGAGAGGGTTGGGGTGAGGGGGCCTGCTGACTCAGCAATGCGCCGCTCCGCGCCGCTGACCCCTCACCCTACCCTCTCCCCTCAAGCGGGGAGAGGAACAGGCCGTCCAGCCCGCCCGGACTCAGATCCTCCCCATCTGGGGGAGGTGGCGTCCCGAAGGGTCAACGGAGGGGGCCTGCTGACTCAGCAATCCCCCTCAGTCAGCTACGCTGACAGCTCCCCCAGCGGGGGAGCATTTAGAGAGGCTCCCTCGCCCCCTTCAGGGGGAGAGGGCTGGGGTGAGGGGGACTTCGGCCGCAGCCAAGCCCCCTCGACACCTAGTGTCGGAACACCCGCACGCCGGTGAACACCATGGCGATGCCGCGCTCGTCGGCCGCTTCGATCACCTTGTCGTCGCCGATCGAGCCGCCCGGCTGGATCACCGCCGTGCAGCCGGCGTCGGCCGCCTGCAGCAGCCCGTCCGGGAACGGGAAGAACGCTTCCGACGCGCAGGCCGACCCCTTCAGGTCCAGGCCGAAATCGGCCGCCCGCAGCGCCGCGATCCGGGCCGAGTCCTTGCGGTTCATCTGGCCCGCGCCGACGCCCAGGGTCTGGCCGTTCCGCGCATAGACGATGGCGTTCGACTTCACGTGCTTGGCGATGGTGAAGGCGAACAGCATGTCGCGCACTTCCTCGTCGGTGGGGCTACGCTTGGTCACCACCTTCAGGTCCGCCGCGGTCAGATTGGCGGTGTCGCGGCTCTGCACCAGGAAGCCCCCGGCCACCGAGCGGAACACCTCGCCGGCCGCGTGCGGGTCGGGCAGGCCGCCGGTGACCAGCAGCCGCACGTTCTTCTTCTTGCGGAACAGCGCCACCGCCTCTTCGTCGGCGTCCGGGGCGATCACCACCTCGGTGAACACCTCCAGCACCTTGGCCGCGGTGGCCGCGTCCAGCTTGGTGTTGAGCGCGACGATGCCGCCGAAAGCGCTGGTCGGGTCGCAGGCCAGGGCCCGCTCATAGGCTTCGGCCAGCGAGCCGCCGGTGGCCACGCCGCACGGGTTGGCGTGCTTGATGATCGCGCAGGCCGGGGCCGCCTTGGGATCGAACTCGGCGATCAGCTCATAGGCCGCGTCGGTGTCGTTGATGTTGTTGTAGCTGAGCTCCTTGCCCTGCAGCTGCTTGGCCGTGGCCACGCCGATGCGCGGGTTGGCGAAGCGGTAGAACGAGGCCTTCTGGTGCGGGTTCTCGCCATAGCGCATGGTCTGCACCAGCTCGCCGGCATAGGCCTTGCGACGCGGGGCTTCCTCGCCCAGCGCCTGGGCGAACCAGGCCGAGATCGCCGCATCGTAGGACGCGGTGCGGGCATAGGCGCGGGCGGCCAGGGTCTTACGCAGGGCCAGCGAGGTCGAGCCGGCCTCCTTCAATTCCGCCAGCACCTCTTCCAGGTCGGCGATCTCCGTGCAGATCGCGACATAGCCGTGGTTCTTGGCGGCCGAGCGGACCATGGCCGGCCCGCCGATGTCGATGTTCTCGACGCAGTCCTCGAAGGTCCCGCCCTTCGCGACCGTGGCCTCGAACGGATAGAGGTTCACATAGACGATATCGATCGCGCCGATGCCGTGGTCGGCCATCGCCTTGGCGTGCTCGGCCGCGTCGCGCACGCCCAGCAGGCCGCCATGCACGATCGGGTGCAGGGTCTTCACCCGCCCGTCCATCATCTCCGGAAAGCCGGTCAGCTCCGAGACGTCCTTCACCGGCAGGCCGGCGTCGGCGATCGCCGCGCGGGTGCCGCCGGTCGAGACCAGCTCGACGCCGGCCGCGGCCAGCGCCTTGGCGGCCTCGATCAGGCCGGTCTTGTCGGAGACCGAGATCAGCGCGCGCTTGGGAACGACGCGGTCGGGAGCGGGCGGGAAATTCGGGGCGGCGGGCACGGCGCAGTCTCCTTCGAAGGGTTCAAAAAGGAAAATGCCCAGGCGAGCGGCGTGATGAGGTCCCGCGCTCCCCGGTGGTCGCCCACCTTAGATTTCGCCAGTCACACGGAACGCCGCCGACTTAGGCCCCCCACGCCCCAGGGTCAATGCGGCGAATCCCTTCGTTGTCATCCCGGTTTCGCCGCAGGCGAAGACCGGGACCCATGAACACCGGATCCATCAGGAAAGGCGCCGTCATCGCCCAACCATGGCGCGCATAGTCCCGGTCTTGCTCCGCAACGCCAAGCTCCCTCGCCCCCTTTTGGGGGGAGAGGGCTGGGGTGAGGGGGTCTGCTGACTCAGCAACGCGCCGCTCCGCGCCGCCAACCCCTCACCCTACCCTCTCCCCTCAAGCGGGGAGAGGAACAGGTCCCGGCCGAAACCAGATCCTCCCCTCTTGGGGGAGGTGGAACGATGCGCAGCATCGAGACGGAGGGGCTCTCAAAGCAACGTCAAGGTCCCCCTCAGTCAGCTGCGCTGACAGCTCCCCCAGAAGGGGAGCATCTGGAGAGGACGCATCCCAGAAAGACTCCCTCGCCCCCTTGGGGGAGAGGGTCGGGGTGAGGGGGTCTGCTGACTCAGCAATGCGCCGCTCCGCGCCGCACGACCCCTCACCTAGCCTCTCCGCTCAAGCGGGGAGAGGAACAGGCCGGGCTGACTCACTCGCCCGCAGCCGGGGCCGCGCTCGCCAGTTTCCAGCGCAGCTTGGCGCCGCTTTCGGCCCGGGCCTGACCGCGCAGCACGATGTGCTGGGTGCGGCGCGGCTTGCCGTCCTGGAAATAGACGCCGGTCTCGATGTCGGCGGCTTGCGCGTCGTTGCGCAGCCACCAGCCGTGGTCGTCCTCGCCGCCGCGCAGCAGCACGCTCTTGCCGTCCCGCGCCAGGCTGGCGCTGACGTCCGGATGGACGTGGAAGCGGACCTTGAACGGAATGAACCGCCGGCCGGCCTCGCCCATGTCGCCCGGCTTGACCGGGACCAGCATGTCCTCGCCGCGCAGCTCGTCCGCCGCCAGGTCGAGATAGAGCCGCCGCTCGTGGCGCAGGCCAAAGCGCCGGGCCCAGCCGTCATGCGCCAGCTCCAACCACAGCGCCTGCTCGGTCTCGTAGCGGCGGGCCTCGACATGGCTGTAGGCCCCGATCAGCCGCGGCCCCAGGGCGGCGGCGCGGAAGCCGCGCAGCGGCTCGCCGCAGGCCTCGTCCGAGATCGACAGGGTCGAGGAGGCGTCGACCAGCCGCAGCGCCTGCGGACCGGCGGCCTCCGGCGACCAGGCGCTGGCCGCGATCAGCCGGCGGCCGTCAGCCAGCACCTCCATGGCCAGCGGCTGGGCGCAGGCGGTGACGCTCCACGCCCCGTCGGCCGGAGCCGCGGCGTCGGCCAGGATCTGCAGGCTGCGCCCTTCCAGCCGGTGATAGCCGTTGCGCGAGGCCGGCGGCTTGGCGGTCCCGCCATTGTCGCCGGCCCGCACGGCGGCGACATAGCGCCGGGTGCCGGCCTCGCCGCCCTGCAGCTCGGGCAGCGCGCCATCGGCCAGGGTGAAGAACCGCACCGCTCCGGCCAGCCGGTCGATGGCCCGCATCATTTCCTCAGGCGCCGGCCGGCCGCGCTGCTCGAGCGCATCGTCGAGGCTGCGCAGATCGTAGAGCAGCTCCAGCGCCGCGCGCGGGCAGCGGCTGGCGTGGCCGCCGTCTGGCGCCACGCTGACCGGCAGCGCCCGGACCAGCCGCACCAGGCCCTGCTTCAACAGCCGCTCGCCGGCCTCGCCGCCCAGCGCCGCCCCGGCCAGGGCCGCGACGCTGGCGCGCTCGGCCGCCCGCGCCGGACCCTCGGCGACCGACAGCAGCTGCCGCGCCTGCCGCGCCAGGTCCTGGGCGATCAGCCCCGCCTCCATGTCCGAGGCCCCGGCGCAGATCGTCTTGGCTCCGCAGGCCAGGTGCAGCACCCGCCGCTCCAGCACCTCGGGGCTCCAGGAAAACGTGTTCCACTTGCCGAACAGGCCGCGCCAGTCGAGCGTCAGCCGCAGCGCCTCGGCCGCGCCCTCGTCGCCCAGCGCCAACAGGTCGCGCATCCAGTCGAAACCGTGCAGGCCGACGGCGAAGCCGTGGCTGGGACTGGGCCGGTCCCAGGGATCGCCGCCGACCCCGACCTCCATGACCACGCCGGAAAACTGAAAGCGGCCGGCCAGGATTCTGCGCCCCGCCTCAGAATCGGCCGGACGCCAGTCGCGCGGCGCGACGGACAGCCCCTGCGGCCGCGGCCGCGCCAGCAGCGCGCGATGCAGCGGCGAGCCGGCCCAGTCGCGCCGGGCCTGGCGCACCACGCCGGCCGCGATGGCCTGCCCCCAGAGGCCGGCCGGATGTCGGAAAAGTCTCGGGGGCGCCGCCGCCACCCGGTCAGCCGCCCTTCAGGGCGCGGATGTTCTCGGCGTACTTGGCAGGACCGCCCTTGAACACCGCGGTGCCCGCGACCAGCGCCGTGGCGCCGGCCGAGACGCAGAGCGGCGCGGTCTCCGGGGTCACCCCCCCGTCGACCTCCAGCTCAATGTGCTTGCCGCTGGCGTCGATCATTTTGCGCAGCGCCTCAATCTTGCGCAGCTGCGAGTGCATGAACTTCTGGCCGCCGAAGCCGGGGTTGATCGACATCACCAGGATCAGGTCGATCTCGTCCATCATCCACTGGATGACGCTCGGATCGGTCGAGGGGTTGAACACCACGCCGGCCTTGGCGCCCAGCTCGCGGATCCGCTTCAGGGTGCGGTTCAGGTGCGGGCCGCTCTCCGGGTGCACGCTGATATAATCGGCGCCGGCCTCGCGGAAGGCTTCCAGATACGGGTCGGCCGGGGCGATCATCAGGTGGACGTCGAACGGGATCTTCGCGTGCGGGCGCAGCGCCTTCACGATGTCGGGACCGAGCGTGATGTTCGGCACGAAGTGGCCGTCCATGACGTCGACATGCACCCAGTCGGCGCCGGCGGCTTCGATCGCGGCGACTTCCTCGCCGAGCTTGGCGAAATCCGAGGCCAGGATGGACGGGGCGATGATCGGTGCGGTCATGGTCTTCGACTTAGCCAAGGGTTGTGTTCGGGACAAGGTTGTCGGGGCGACTAAACTTCGCGTCGCAGGCGAGCGGCGTAGAACCCGTCCTGCCCGCCCGATCGATGATGCGGCAGCAGGCGAAGGGTTCCATCAGGCAAGAGGCTCGCTTGCGGCGCGCCCGCCTCGCCGGCGCTCGCCGGGACGACCTTGAAATCGGCGTGGCGGCTCAGGAAGGCGGCGATCTGCGCCTCGCCCTCTTCCGGCTCCAGCGAGCAGACGCAGTAGACCAGCCGGCCGCCCGGCTTCACCCGCCGAGCGGCCGAATCCAGCAGCCGGCTCTGCACGCCGGCCAGGGCGGCCACGTCGCTCGGGCGCGCGGCCCACAGCACGTCGGGATGGCGGCGATAGGTGCCGGTGGCGCTGCAGGGCGCGTCCAGCAGCACGGCGTCGAAGACCCGCGCATCGTCCCAGTCGCCGGCCTCGGCGGTGACGATCTCGGCGCCCAGCGCCATGCGCTCGAGGTTCTCCTTCACCCGCATCAGCCGCGCGGCCGAACGATCGACCGCCACGACGTCCGCGCCGGCCGCCGCCAGCTGCAGGGTCTTGCCGCCGGGCGCGGCGCAGAGGTCCAGCACGCGCTCGCCAGGCTGCACGTCCAGCAGCCGGGCCGGGATCGCCGCGCTGGCGTCCTGCACCCACCAGGCGCCCTCGCCATAGGCCGGCCAGGCGCCGACATCGCCCTTGCGGGCGGTGCGCAGGGTCGGACCGGCCAGGATCTCGGCTTCGAGCTCGCCGGCCAGCCGCTCGGCCTCGCCGGCGGACTTCAGGGAAAGGTCTGTGGCCGGCTCGTCGGCGATCAGCGCCGCCATGGCCAGCGCCGCCTCGGCCCCGAACGCCGCGCTCCAGCGGGCCAGCAGCCAGGGCGGGCACAGCGCGTCGGGCGCGTTCAGGTCCGGCGGCTCGCGCAGCAGGGTGCGCAGCACGCCGTTGACCAGCCCCTTGAAGGCCCGCGTCGAGGAGTGGCTGGCGGCCAGGTCGACGCTGGTGGTCACCGCCGCGAAGGCCGGGGTCTCCAGCACGAAGGCCTGGGCCAGGCCGATCCGCAGGATGTTAACCACCGCGTCGGGCGGCGGCTTGGCCAGCCGGCCCTGCAGGGCGCGGTCGATCGGTCCCAGCCGGCGCAGCGTGGCCATGGCCAGCGCCATGGCGAAGCCGCGGTCGCGGGGCTCGAGGTTGCGGAAGGCGGGCCGGGTCAGGGCTTCGTCCAGCCCGGCGCGGCGCGCCAGGGCGGAGGCGAGAATGTCGATGGCGGCCCGGCGGGCGGGCAGGCCGATGTCACGGTCTTCGGTCACCGGCGGTGCGTGCCCGCATTGGGCCCGCGATGCAAGGTGCAGTGTGGCGCAGGCCCGGCGAAGCGCTTGGCTCCGCCGGGCCGCCAGTAGGCTTAGAAGCGCTTCGTCACCTGGATCCCGAAGGTCCGGGGCTCGTTGACGAAGGCGGTCAGGTTGTTGAAGTCGATGGCGCCGATAACGTTCGCCTCGTCGGTCATGTTGCGGATGTAGAGCGCCGCTTCCAGACCCAGTTCCGGCGCACGCCAGCCCGCGCGGGCCCCGCCTTCGAAGGCGGTGTCCTGCTGGAACTCGACCGATTCATAGAGGAACAGGTTGAAGTTCTTCTGCAGCACCCAGTCGGTCGAGGCGAACAGCTCCGCGCCGCTGGCCAGGGTGTGCACCCAGTCCAGGGCGATGTTGGCGGTGTATTCCGGCGCCTGCGGGAACGGGTTGCCGTTGATGTTGGCGCGGCGGGTCGTGCCGACGTTCACGATCGGATCGGTGACGGTGCAGTTGGCGCCGCAGAACGCCACCAGCAGGTTGCTGTCCTTGATCTCGGTGTGGTTCCAGGCGAACCCGCCGGTCAGGTTGAAGCCCGCGCCGAGATAGACGTCGCCGTCGATTTCGATGCCGTAGCCCTCGCCCTTGTCGGCGTTGATCAGCTGGTTGAAGTTGCCCTCGCCGCCGATCGCCGTGAACTGCGGGTCGGTGACTTCGTAGAAGTAGGCGGTGGCGTTCAGGCTGGCGCGGCGCTCCCAGAGGCGGGCCTTGAAGCCGGCTTCGTAGGACATCACGGTCTCGGAGTCGGCGGTGGTCACCACGTTCGAGGTGGCGATCCGGCCCTGGATCGACGGGCCGCGATAGCCCTTGGCCACGCGCGCGAAGAGGTTGAGGTCGTCGTTGACCTCATAAAGGGCGCTGACGTCCCAGCTGAGCTGCTCGTCGCCGACCGCCTTGGTCACGTCCAGCGGCGCACCCAGGGTGCGCTGGCCGCGGAAGTCGCGGCTGTCGTCGGTGTAGCGCAGGCCGGCGGTCAGCTTCAGCGCGTCGGTCACCTGATAGTAGCCCTGGCCGAACACCGACCAGGAGTCCGACTCCTGGACGATGTCGGTGACGATGGTCGGCTGCAGGCCGCCCGTGCCGTTGAAGGTCGCCGAGATCAGGTTGAAGCGCTCTTCCCAATAGAAGGCGCCGACCTGCCAGCCGAACGCGCCGTCGCCGTTCGAGGCCAGGCGCAGCTCGTAGGTGTCCTGGGTCAGGTCGCTGTCCAGGGTGCCGGTTTCGGAGTTGAACGGCGTCTTCCAGGGCGCGCCGGCCGGGGCCGAGGCCACGCCGCCGTCGATGTCGCCGTCGCCGGCCGAAGCGCCCCAGTAGCGGGCCGCGACGCCGGTCAGCGTCGCCGGGCCGAAGTCGTAGGCCACCTTCAGCGAGCCCGAACGGGTTTCCTGCTTCTGGAAGTTGTTGCGGCCGCCGTCGTAATAGACGCGCTCGCGGTTGAAGTTGGCGTTCAGCTCGTTGGAGCCCTTGGTCAGCACGTTGGCGCGGTTCATCGTGCCGGTGCCTTCGTAGTCGCGGGCCTGCAGGGTCAGCAGGGTCGACAGTCGCTCGGTCGGGGCCCAGGCGACGTGCACGCGGCCGGCGCGGTCGTCGAAGTTGCCCAGGTCCTTGCCGTTCGGATCAGCGAACGCCGGGCTGTACATGTTGTCGACCCAGTCGTCGCGATGGTTCCACAGGCCGGCGATGCGGACCTGCAGGGTGTCGTTGACCGGGATGGTCACGCCGGTCTCGGCGCGCACGGCGCCCAGGTTGCCCATGGCCAGCGAGCCGAAGCCGGTGAAGTCGTTGGTCGGCTTGACGGTGTCGATCTTGACCACGCCGGCCGGGGTGTTGCGGCCGAACAGCGTGCCCTGCGGGCCGCGCAGCACTTCCAGCTGCTGGACGTCGAACAGCGGGAAGCCCTTCAGGAAGACGTTCTCCAGCACCACGTCGTCGAGCACGACCGAGACCGGCTGCGAGGCGTTGAAGTCGAAGTCCACGTTGCCGAGGCCGCGGATGTAGAAGCGCGGCGCGTAGCGGCCGTTCGAGCTTTCGACCTGCAGGCTGGGCACGCGGGCGGTCATCGACAGGATGTCGCCGCCGCCGGCCGCCACTTCGGCCAGCTTCTGCTCGGTCATCGCGGTGACCGCGAACGGCACGTCGCGGATGTTCTCGCTGCGGCGCTGGGCCGTCACCACGATGTCTTCGACGGTGTAGGCGGCGTCGGCGGTGTTCGCGGTCTGCGACAGCGCGGGCGTGGAGACGAGAAGAGCCAGGCCGCTGACCGTGCAGGCCAGCGCGCCGAGACGACGTGACATGAGTATATCCCCGAGGATTTGGATTATTGGCGCCGCCCTACGTTGCAGCGCACAAAAGAGCCAATACAAAACGGCGTTCGAATCGTGAAATTTTCACGACGTGACCGCAATCACGCATTGCGACATCCCGCCGCGCATTGCCTGACCATCGAAATGGTGAAAATCAGGCCTTCGTGTCCCAGGCTCTTTTCCTCACCGACCGCCGCCGCCTGCTGGCCGGCCTCGCCGCCGCGCCGCTGCTGACCGCCTTCTCCGCCCCTACGCCGGTCATCGGGCGGGTGCTGGCGATGAGCGACCTGCACTCGGCCTATGAGCGCACCGGCCAGCTGCTGGCCGCCCTGGCCGCCGAGGTCGCCGCCCACAAGGTCCCGCACGTCATCGCCGTCGACGGCGACGTCTTCGAGCACGGCAACGTCGCCGCCGTGCGCTCGAACGGCGAGATCGACTGGGCGTTCCTGGCGGCGCTGCCGAAGATCGCCCCGACCGTGGTCAATATCGGCAATCACGACACCGACCTCACCACCGACCTCGCCGAGGTCGTCGCCCGCCTGCGCGGCCTGGGCGTGACCGTAGTCAGCAACATCGTCGACGCCCGCACCGGCGCGCCCTACGCCCCGGCCCAGGCCGACCTGCCGCTCGGCAAGCGCACCCTGCGCGTGGTCGGGATCGCCACCAACTCGATCAACACCTACGTCGCCGCAAGCCGCCCGACCCTGCAGATCCCGGTCCCGGGCGAGTGGGCCCGCGCCAACCTCGCCCCGGCGCTGGCCGGCGCCGACCTGGTCATGGTCATGAGCCACGCCGGCGTCGCCCCCGACCGCGAAATCCTGCCGCTGTTGCCGGACGGGACGCTGATGGTCGGCGGCCACAACCACCTGCAGTTCCAGCACCGCCAGGGGGCCAGCCTCTACGTGCACACCGGCTCGTGGAGCAACGCCTACACCGCCGTGCCCCTGCGCGCCGCCGGCCCGGGCGACGCGGTCTCGGTCCCGGTCGCGCTCGACGGTCCGGTCGCCCCCGCGCTCGCCGACCTGATCCCCACCGTCCTCCCCCGCAGCCTGACCGACGATGAGCGCGCGATCCTCGGGACCTCGCCGGCCGCCCTTTCGCTCGGCGACACCGGCCGCGCCGTGGCCGCCGCCATGGCCCGCGCCGCCGGCGCCGACGCCGGCTTCATCGGCCACACCACGCTCGGGACCGGCCTGCCGGCCGGCCCGGTCTCGCGCTACGCCTTCGACGCCGTGGTCCGCTTCGAGGGCAAGCTGATGGTCGCCGAGATCCCGCGCGCGCGGCTGGCGACCTTCCTGGTCCGCGCCAACCAGGACCGCCCGATGCCGCTGGCCGACCGCAACGGCGACTTCCTCTACGGCGAACAGGTCTCAGTCCCGACCGGCGACACCGTCCGCATCGCCACCACCGACTGGAACGCGACCAACCAGGGCGAATACTTCGGGGCCAAGGACCTGGCCTTCCGCGAAGTCGAGGGCCTGCGCCTCAAGACCGTCGCCGCCAAGGGACTGCTGGGCTGATCTCCCAGCCCGGCCCCTCCGGCGACGCTGCCGGCCACCCTAGGGCCTTCACCTGATCACGCGCCTCCGCAGGCGACCCTAGGCTGCCCGCAAGGCCCCGCTTTGGCCGCCATCGCGAACCGCTGGAGGCCGCATGCCGCGGCGCCTGATCCTCACCGCCCTGGCCCTCCTCACCGGCTGCGCGCTGTCCGCGCCGGCCGCGGCGCAGACCACCGACACCCAGGCCATCGCCCAGATCCAGCGCGAGCTCGCCGCCCTGCGGGCCGAGAACGCCGAACTGCGCCAGCGCATGGACGCCATCACCGCCGCCCCGCCGCGCGGCCGCCCGGTCGAGGACCCGCCGGCGGCCGCCGCGCCGCCGCCCATGGCCAATCGCGAAGCCTCCCCGATCCTCTATCCGACCGAGGCGGCCGATCCCTACGCCTACGCCCAGGCGCACGAGAACTACGCCGCCTTCTCGCCGGGCCGCGGCTTCAAGCTGGCCGACACCCCGCACGGCGAGCTTGGGATCAGCGCCTACATCCTCGGCCGCTACATCAATCAACTGCCCGAGGACGACGTCAGCTTCACCGACCACCTCGGCCGCGAGCGGCCGATCGACCCGCGCGACGACATCCAGCTGCAGCGGATGATGATGTGGGTGAACGGCTGGGTCTACGATCCGAAGTTCCGCTACCAGACGATCATCTGGTCGGTGAACTCGACCAACCAGGTCGCCATCGCCGGCGCCCTCACCTACCACTTCAACGAGGCGGTGGAGCTGGGGATCGGCATCAACCGCCTGCCGGGCAGCTACACCATGATGGGCTCACACCCTTACTGGTACGCCCCCGATCGGGTGATGGCCGACGAGTTCTTCCGCCCCGGCATGACCAGCGGCGTCTGGGCGACCGGCGAGGTGCTGCCGCGGCTGCACTACATGGCCATGCTCGGCGACAATCTCAGCCAACTCGGCATCAGCGCCGCCAAGCTGACCCGCAACAACGCCTGGGGTCTGGGGCTGTGGTGGATGCCGACCACCGGCGAGTTCGGACCGCGCGGCGGCATGGGCGACTACGAGCAGCACCAACGGCTCGCCACCCGGTTCGGGGCCCACTACGTCCACAGCCGCGAGGACCGCTTCAACCAGGCCGACATCTCCAGCCCGGACAACACCCAGATCCGGCTGTCGGACTCCACCCTGCTGTTCGAGACCAGCTCGCTGGCCCCGGGCGTCACCATCGACGAGGCCGACTTCGACCTGGTGGCGCTGAACGCCGGCCTGAAATACCGCGGCTGGGCCCTGCACGCCGAGGGCTACTACCGCCGGCTCGGCGACTTCGACGCCGACGGCCTGCTGCCGCTGAGCGAGATCGAGGACACCGGCTTCTACGTTCAGGGCTCCTACGACGTGCTGCCCCGGAAGCTGCAGCTCTATGCCGGGACCTCGCAGATCTACGGCGAGTTCGGCGACGCCTCGGAATACCTGCTCGGCGTCAACTGGTTCCCGTTCAAGACCCGCAACGTGAAGGTCAACGGCATGGTCATCGACGTGAACAACTCGGCGGTGAACAGCGTGTTCGGCTACTATGTCGGCGGCCAGGACGGCACCACCGTCACCGCCGCCATCGACCTGCTCTACTGACGCGCGCGGCGGATCCGGCGCCAGATCAGCCCGGCGAGCACGCAGCCCGCCAGCACCATCGTCCACGTCATCGCCGCCTGACCGACCACGCCCCACACGATATCCAGGCCGAAATTACGCTGGTCGTGGTCGGTCGGGTCGGCGGTGAACAGCCGCACGGTCACCGCCGCATAAGCGAGCCAGGGCGGGGCCAGACAGATCGCCAGCGCCGCCATGCGCCCGCGCCCGTACTCGCGCGACCAGAACGCCGCCGTGACGAAGCCCGCTAGGGCCAGCAGGCCGAATCCAAGAAGCCAGAACATCGCACCCACCCGAAGGCCTAGTGGACCCGGACGGTGGCGCAGGGTGCGTTAAGGCGATGTTGCCGACGCGCCGACCCTAGTCGGCTAGGCGGCCCGCTTGTCGTCGAGGAAGGTCTCGCTGTGCGCGTGGCACTCCCAGCCCTTGGGACCCTTGACCCAGGTGGAGCTGTCGGCGGCGTGCAGTTCGGCGGTCTTGCCGTCCATCGTCACGTTCTGGCGCACCGTGTAGGCGATGATCGCCACGTTCGGCGCCGGCGTGGCGACCTCGACGTCGTCGAACGCGTAGGCGTTCAGCGCCCAGCCGCCCTCCTCGGTCATCTTTCCCATCTTGTCCTTGGCGATGCTCATCACGCCACGGGCCCCGGTCACCAGGCTGTTGTCGCCGGAAAGCGCGGCGGCCCGTCCGCCGTCCTTGGCTTTCATCGCGTCCCAGTAGGACCTCTCCAGGGCGATGATCTCGTCACAGGTGGGCTTGGCCAGGTCAGCCATCGGGGCCTCCATTGCATTGGTCGCTGCATGGAAATCACCGCGCCGACGACGCGGTTCCCCTGCCGCGCCCTAGCGCCCGGCGCCGCGAGGCTCTATCTCCCCCTCATGAGCGAACCGCCCAACGCCGCCCCCGGGAAGGTGCTGACCCCCGCCGCCCGCCGCGCCCTGGAAGAGGCCGCCGCGCGTCACGCCGCCGAGCAGGAACGCCAGGCCCGCGAGGCCGAGCTCGGCGGTCCCACCGGCCCCGAGCCGACCCGCTTCGGCGACTGGGAGCGCAAGGGCATCGCCGTCGACTTCTGAACCCGCTGCAGGCGCAGCAAGTCAGTCTTAGTTCCTCCCCCGTTGGGGGAGGTGGCGCGCAAAGCGCGACGGAGGGGGCCTGCTGAGTCCGAAGTCCCCCTCAGTCAGCCATGCGGCTGACAGCTCCCCAGCGGGGGAGCAACTGGCCTTCACTCAGACCCCCGCCATCTCGCCGGCCACCCGCAGGGCGGCCGCGTGCGGGTCGTTGGCCGCCGTGATCGGCCGGCCGCAAACGATGTGGCTGGCCCCGGCGCGCAGGGCGTCGGCCGGGGTAGCCGCGCGGGCCTGGTCGTTCTTGGCCGACCAGTCGGGGCGCACGCCGGGCGTGACCACCAGGAAGTCCTTGCCGCCCAGCTTGCGGGCCAGTTCGGCCTCGTGCGGGCTGGCGATCACCCCGTCGGCGCCGGCGGCGATCGCGTGGTGGATGCGGCGCTCGACCAGCGAGCGGGCGGTCTCGTTGAAGCCCATCTCGATCAGGTCGGCGTCGGTCAGGCTGGTCAGCACCGTCACCCCGAGGATCTTCAGGTTCGAGCGGCCGCGCCCCTGGACGGCGGCCTTCAGCACCTGCGGCTCGGCGTGGACCGTCAGGAAGTCGCAGCCGGTCTCGGCCAGCACCGCGGCCGAGCGCTGGACGGTGGTTCCGATGTCGTGGAGCTTCCAGTCGAGGAACACCTGCTTGCCCTGCGCCTTCAGCTCCTGGGCCAGGGTCATGCCGCCGCCGGTGGCGAACAGCTCCAAGCCCACCTTGTAAAAGCTGACCGCCTCGCCCAGCGCCTCGACCAGGGCGCGGGCCTCGGTCAGCGTCGGCACGTCCAGCGGGACGATCAGGCGCGGGTCGGCGCGCACGGGAGCTTCGGTGACGGCCATGACGGCGTCCTTTCAGGCAGGCGCGCGCTTCCGCTGCGGGCGGTCGGCGGGCGTGGCGAATTGGGCTAAGACGCGTGCATGAGCCAGTGGGACTTCGCCGTCAACTTCTTCGTCGCCCTGTTCGCGCTGATCGACCCGATCGGCAACGTCCCGCTGTTCGCGGCGGCGACCAACGGCGTGAAGTCCAAGGACGCCCGACTGATCTCGGTCTACATCGCCCTCTTCGTCCTCGGCTTCCTGACCTTCTTCTATTTCTCGGGCCTGTCGCTGCTCGAGTTCTTCGGCATCTCGCTCCCGGCCTTCCGCATCGCCGGCGGGGTGATCCTGTTCCTGCTCGGCCTGGAGATGGCGCGCGACGACTTTACCGCCGCCTTCGCCGGAGCGGCCGACGAGGAGGCCCCGGTCGGCGAGGGCCGCGCCCACGCCCGCCGCCGCTTCGAGCGGATGATCGTCCCGTTCGCCATGCCGCTGCTGATCGGGCCTGGTGCGATTTCGACCGTGGTCATCTACGCCAGCGAGGCCAAGCAGTTCGGGCTGTCTGGCGCCGCGGTCGGGGTGGCGGTGATCGCCGCCCTGTCGCTGATCACCATGCTGATCTTCTGGGCGACGCCGCTGATCAGCCGCCTGCTCGGCCGGATCGGCCTGACCATCGTCGTGCGGGTGCTGGGCCTGATCCTCTGCGCCCTGGCCGTGCAGTTCATCCTCGCCGGCATCGCCGAGTCGACCGCCGGCGTCATTCTGCGCGAAGCCGCCGCCCCCTACGCGAAGTAGCGCGGACTCAGGGAAGCATCGCGAAGTACTCCCTCGCTCCCTTGGGGGAGAGGGCCGGGGTGAGGGGGCTGCTGACTCAGCCGAGCCGCCAACACCCAGATCCTCCCCTCTTGGGGGAGGTGGCGCGCGTAGCGCGACGGAGGGGGACTGCGGCCTCAGCAAGCCCCCTCAGTCAGCCATTCGGCTGACAGCTCCCCCAGCGGGGGAGCATCTCAGTCAACCGTCAGCTTCCTGCAACCTCGCCGGCGAAACCTGCCGCTCGCGGCCCTATCGGCAGGGTTTTCACGACTCTATCGGCAGAAACCGCCCCTATCGGCGGGTTTTTCGCGCGCCCTGCCGATAGGTTCAGAGCTTGCCGCGGAAACGCGGCCCCTGCGAGGCCATCAGCGCCAGCGCCCACTCGTCGGGCAGCAGCTTAACCCCAGCGGCGATCGCCTTGTTCGGCGCCCCGGGCACGCATATCGGCCGGTTTGCTTCGGCCGCCTCATAGCCGGCGGCGGCGACCTCGTCGGCCCCCAGCCACATCCACGGCGGGGCGCTGCGGCTGATCTGCTCGCGGGTGTCGTTGACGTCGTGGAATTCCGAATAGGTGAAGCCCGGGCACAGCGCGCTGACATGCACGCCCTTGTCGAGGGTCTCCAGGTGCAGGCTTTGGCTGGCCTTGATCAGGTAGCTCTTCACCGCGCCGTAGAGCGTCGCGCCGGGCGAGCCAGGGATCAGTCCGGCCAGCGAGGCGACGTTGACGATGCGCCCGAACCGGCGCTCGACCATGCCCGACAGCACCCGGTAGGCCAGCTCGGTCGGGGCGGTCAGCATCACCCGAAGGAAGGCCTCGTGGGTCTCCCAGCCGGACTCGAGGAACGCCCCCGGCACGCCGTAACCGGCGTTGTTGACCAACACGTCGACGCCCCGGCCGTGGGCGGCGAGGTGGTCGAGGATCAGGCCCGGCGCGTCCGGGTCGGCAAGGTCGGCGGCGAAGGTCAGGGTCTCGACGCCGTGGCCCAGGGAAATCTCCTCGGCCAGGCGCTCCAGCCGGTCGGCCCGGCGGGCGGTCAGGGCCACGTCATAGCCGTGGCTGGCGTAGATCTTGGCGAAGGCCGCGCCGATCCCGGCCGAGGCTCCCGTCACCAGCGCCAATCTGCGGTCCATCTGCCCCCCTCGCGTCCCGAACAGGGCCGAAGGTGGCGAAAGCGCGGGCAAGGTCAAGCCGGACCGGCCCGCGCAACGCTCGCGGCGGCGTGACGCTGGCACGCGGCGATTGTACGTTGGCGAGATTGGGTGTAATCGCGCCCGCCTTTGCGGCATCGGGCCGCGCATGGGAGCCTCTGTCGTGTTCCCGGAGACCTTGAATGGCTGACTCAGCCGGCGTCGCTCAAGAAGCGACCGAGGAATCTCACGCCCACAAGCGGGAAAGCTTCGCCGCCCTGGCCCTCGGGGCCATCGGCGTCGTGTTCGGCGACATCGGCACCAGCCCGCTCTACGCGATGAAGGAAGCGCTGCATCACTCGCGCTCCGGCGGGGCCAGCGAGCTGGCGGTGCTGGGCGTGGTGTCGCTGGTGATTTGGGCGCTGATCCTGATCGTCACCATCAAGTACGTCGTCTTCCTGATGCGGGCCGACAACAAGGGCGAGGGCGGCACCCTGGCCCTGATGGCGCTGGCCCAGCGCAGCCTGCCCCAGCGCTCGGCCTGGGTGTTCTTCCTGGGGGTGATCGGGGCGGCGCTGTTCTATGGCGACGGCATCATCACCCCGGCCATCTCGGTGCTCTCGGCGGTCGAAGGCCTCAAGGAGGCGCCCGGCGTCGGCAACGGCATCGAGCCTTATCTGGTGCCGATCGCCGCCGGCGTGCTCGTGGCCCTGTTCATGGTTCAGGCGCGCGGCACCCATCGCGTGGCCGCCTTCTTCGGGCCGATCATGGCCCTGTGGTTCCTGGTGCTCGGCGGCCTTGGGGTGTTCCACATCTCCGACGACTGGTCGATCCTGCGCGCCTTCAGCCCCCACTACGGGGTCAAGTTCCTGCTCGACGACGGGCTGATCGGCTTCGTTATCCTCGGCAGCGTGTTCCTCGCGGTCACCGGGGCCGAGGCGCTCTACGCCGACATGGGCCACTTCGGGCTGAAGCCGATCCGCGTCTCCTGGCTGTTCTTCGCCCTGCCCTGCCTGGCGCTGAACTATCTGGGCCAGGGCGCCAACGTGCTCGCCCACCCTGAATCGCGCTTCAATCCGTTCTGGGAAATGGTCCCCGAGATCGCCTACTGGCCGGTGCTGGTGTTCGCCACCGCCGCCACCGTCATCGCCAGCCAGGCGGTGATCACCGGCGCCTTTTCGATGACCCAGCAGGCGGTGCAGCTGGGCCTGCTGCCGCGCATCGACATCCGCCGCACGTCCGAGACCCAGGCCGGCCAGATCTACGTTCCGCAGGTGAACACCTATCTGATGATCGGCGTGCTGGTGCTGCTGTTCACCTTCCAGAACTCCTCGTCGCTGGCCGCCGCCTACGGCATCGCGGTGACCGGCGCGATGTTCGTCGACACCCTGCTGTTCTTCGTGATCATCAGGCACATGTGGAAGCGGCCGCTGTGGCAGGCCGCGCTCGGGGCCGGCGCGTTCGGCGCCATCGACCTGGTGTTCATCGGCTCGAACCTGCTGAAGATCCCGGACGGGGCCTGGATGCCGCTGGTGATGGGCGGCTTCCTGGTGCTGATCATGTGGACCTGGACGCGCGGCGCCCAGATCCTCAGCGAGAAGACCCGCCGCGACTCCGTGCCCCTGATCGAGCTCTCCGAGATCCTCAAGGCCCGCGCCCCGCACCGCGCTCCCGGCACCGCGATCTTCCTGACCTCCGATCCGGACATCGCGCCGGTCGCCCTGATGCACAACCTCAAGCACAACAAGGTTCTGCACGAGAAGAACATCATCCTGACCGTGGTCACCGCCGAGACCCCGCGGGTGCGCGAGAACGACCGCATCCGCATCGAGCCGGTCAACGACGACTTCAAGAAGGTGTTCATCTCCTACGGCTTCATGGAGAGCCCGAACCTGCCCAAGGCGCTGGGGCTCTGCCGCAAGCTCGGCCTGAAGTTCGACATCATGGCCACCAGCTTCTTCCTCGGCCGCCGCTCGATCATTCCTTCGGCCCAGTCGGGCATGCCGCTCTGGCAGGACAAGATCTTCATTTTCCTCATGAAAAATGCGGCCAACCCGACCGACTTCTACAAAATCCCGCCTGGCCGCGTCGTGGAGCTGGGCACCCAGGTGAGCGTCTGATGAATGTCCTGAGTATCGCCGCCGACACGCTGTGGATCATCGCGTTGTCGATCATGGCCGGCGCCGCGCGGGTGGCCTGGCGGCGGATGGACGCCGACGTGATGGTGCCGATGATCGGGACCTGGCGGCTGCCGCGAAACCTGGCGCTGATCATCCCGGTCGCTGCGGCCTTCGCGTTCGGCATGGCCCTGTTGTGGGGCCATCGCCACGCCGCCGGCCTGTCCTACAACGTGATCTTCTTCGGCCTGCGCGCGACCCTGGCCGCGATCATCGCCATGCTGCACCTGCAGTGGCTGAAAGGCGCCCTGGCGACGCTGGAGTCCGAAGGCGCCCTGAAGTCCTGAGCTCTCAGGACAGCGGGATCTCATAGCTGCGCTTGACGGTCTCCATCGGCACGTCGGTCTTGACGCTCTGCACGCTGGGGATCCGCGTCAGGTGGTCGGCCTGGAAGCGCCAGTAGCTGTTGAGATCCGCCGTCACGATGCGCAGCAGCGCATCGCACTCGCCGGTCGTCAGATAGCACTCGACGACCTCTGGGAAGCGCCGCACCGCCTCGGCGAACTGGTTCGTCATCGCCGCATCCTGGGTCTTGAACCAGACCCGGGCGAACACGGTCAGCCCGACCCCGACCTTGGCCCCGTCGACGACCGCCACGTAGCGCTCGATCACCCCGGCCTCCTCGAGCAGCCGCACCCGGCGCAGGCAGGGCGACGGCGAGAGTCCCACCTCCTTGGCGAGCTCGATATTCTGCATGCGGCCGTCGCGCTGCAGGGCGCGGAGGATGCGCCGATCGATGGCGTCGAGTTTCATTGGCGCCTGGCGCCCCTAGCTGGCATCGCGTTGGAATCTGATGCCAACTTCGCCGTCATTATTGGTGTATTTGCAATCCAATTGTTTTGATCTTGGCCTAGGGTGCCGGCCTCAGATCTGATTTTGGCTCAGGGTGCCGCGCATGACCACGACCAAGCCCCCCATCAAGAAAGTCGTCCTGGCCTATTCGGGCGGGCTCGACACCTCCATCATCCTCAAGTGGCTGCAGACGGAGTACGGGGCGGAGGTCGTGACCTTCACCGCCGACCTCGGCCAAGGCGAAGAGATCGAGCCCGCGCGGGCCAAGGCTCTGGCCGCCGGCGTGAAGCCCGAGAACATCTTCATCGAGGACGTCCGCGAAGAGTTCGTGCGCGACTTCGTGTTCCCGATGTTCCGCGCCAACACCGTCTACGAGGGCCAGTACCTGCTCGGCACCTCGATCGCCCGACCGCTGATCGCCAAGAAGCAGATCGACATCGCCCGCGCCACCGGCGCCGACGCCGTCAGCCACGGCGCGACCGGCAAGGGCAACGACCAGGTCCGCTTTGAGCTCGGCTACTACGCGCTGGAGCCGGACATCCACGTCATCGCCCCCTGGCGCGAATGGGACTTCAAGTCCCGCGAGGCGCTGCTCGACTTCGCCGAGAAGCACCAGATCCAGATCACCAAGGACAAGCGCGGCGAGGCGCCGTTCAGCGTCGACGCCAACCTGCTGCACTCCTCGTCCGAGGGTAAGGTGCTGGAGGACCCGGCGGTCGAGGCTCCCGAGTTCGTGCACATGCGCACCATCTCGCCCGAGGCCGCGCCGGACGAGCCGACGATCTTCACCATGGACTTCGAAGGCGGCGACCCGGTCGCCATCGACGGCGTCAAGATGAGCCCGGCCACCCTGCTGACCAAGCTCAACCAGCTGGGCCACGACAACGGCGTCGGCCGCCTCGACCTGGTCGAGAACCGCTTCGTCGGCATGAAGTCGCGCGGCGTCTACGAGACCCCGGGCGGGACCATCCTGCTGGCGGCGCACCGCGGCATCGAAAGCATCACCCTCGACCGCGGCTCGATGCACCTGAAGGACGAGCTGATGCCGAAGTACGCATCGCTCATCTACAACGGCTTCTGGTTCGCGCCCGAGCGCGAGATGCTGCAGGCCGCGATCGACCTGTCCCAGAAGAACGTCACCGGCCAGGTCCGCGTGAAGCTCTACAAGGGCAACGTCAGCGTCATCGGCCGCACCAGCCCGTACTCGCTGTATGACCAGGACCTGGTCACCTTCGAGGAAGGCAAGGTGGCGTACGACCATCGCGACGCCGCCGGGTTCATCAAGCTCAACGCCCTGCGCCTGCGCGTGGCCGCCAAGCGCGACCGCCGGGGCTAAGCCTCGACCTTGTTGTAGGGATACTGGTCGCGGATTTCATAGGCGAAGAACCGGCCTTTGGAATCCGCGTCCACGAAACTTCGGTGCACCTCCCCTGGGACGCCGACATAGACGTAGCGGTCGCCGTCGTGGAACGTCACGAACAACTTGGCACGATGCTCGTCATAGAAAATCTCGCGGATCGCTTCGGAGTCGACCTGCATGGCGGGGCCTCCTATCCTCCGTGGACACCCCTAAACGCGCGGGGCGGGCGAAAGTGTTCCCCCAGCAAGCTGAGCCGTGCCAAAGTCAGCCCCATAACCGCCGCGTCCGCCGGCCGATTCAGGGGGAAACATGCAACCGCACAGCTATGTGGCGCTGGTCACCGTCGCCGCGCTTCTGACCTATTTCTGGATGGGGCTGCGGGTCGGCCGCGCCCGCGCCAAGAGCGGGATTTCGCCGCCGGCCATGACCGGCGATCCGATCCTCGAGCGCAACATCCGGGTCCACTACAACACCCTGGAATGGCTGCCGATCTTCCTGGTCGGCCTGTGGCTGTTCGCGATCTACTGGAACGATCTGATCGCCGCCGGCCTGGGCGTGGTCTGGATCGTCGGACGGATCCTCTATGCGCTCGGCTATGTGGCCGATCCGAAGAAGCGCGAGGCCGGCTTCCTGATCCAGTTCGCGGCCGCGGCCATCCTGCTGCTAGGCGCGGCCGGACGGATCATCTGGACCCTGGCCACGGTCGGAGCCTAGCCGAACAGCACCAGCGCCTGCCAGATCGCCAGGCCGGTGACGACGTAGCCCACCACCCAGGTCAGCGCCCGGATCGGCATGACCTTGGTCATCCAGCCGGCGATCGGGGCGGCGACCACGCCGCCCCCGATCAGGCCCAGCACCGACCACAGATGATCGCGCAGGCCCTCGGTCTCCCAATGGCCGGAGACCAGGGCGGCGAGGAACGCGGCCGACACGGCGGCGGCGACGAAGGCCTCGGCCGCATTGGTGGTGCCGATCGCCTTGCGCGGGTCCGCGCCCGTGCCCAGCAGGGTCGAGGTGACCACCGGGCCCCAGCCGCCGCCGCCGACCGCGTCGAAGAACCCGCCCACCAGGCCGAGCGGGGCCGGCGACTTCCACGAGAACGGCTTGGGCCGCGCGCCCTTCCAGGCGCGATAGAGGATCACCAGGCCCATCAGGCCGAGCCAGGCGACCACGAACGGCTTGATCATCTCGCCGTCGACCGAGGTCAGCAGGTAGGTGCCGGCGACGCCGCCGACGACGCCGCCCAGCGACAACAGCGCCAGCAGCCGCCAGTCGACGTTGCGGTGGGCGATATGCGAGGCGGCCGAGGCCGCGCCGGTGAACACCTTGGCCGCGTGGACGCTGGCCGAGGCGCTGGCCGGGGGCACCCCGTTGGCCAACAGCACCGTGGTCGACACCACGCCGTAGGCCATGCCCAAGGCGCCGTCGACCAGCTGAGCGGCGAAGCCAACCGCGGCGTAAAGCCAGAACTCAGGACCCATCGCCCCTCCAATTCGCGGGCCGCAACTCGCAGAGCTTTCCGAGAGGCGCAATGGGGATTACCTCGGGGCGCGATCAGCATTTCTGCGTTTCCACCCGGCCGATAGACCCATGCAGCTGCCCGTCGATCCTGCCCGCTACGGGGCTTTCCTTGGAGTGATGGCCGTCATGGCCGTGACGCCCGGCCCGGCCAATCTGTTCGCCATCGCCACCGGGGCCCAGAAGGGCAAGGCCGCCGCCTTGGTCGGGGTAGCCGGCATGAACACCGCCACCCTGGTCTGGTTCGGCGCTGCGGCCCTGGGGCTCGGGGCGCTGATCCTGGCCTTTCCGCAGGTCTTCCACCTGCTGGCCTTCGCCGGGGCGGCCTACATCGCCTGGCTGGGCGTCAAATCGCTGCGCGGCGCCGTCCGGCACGACGCCGAACCGGGCCACGGCGCCTTCAAACAGGGGAAGTCGGCCTATCTCGACGGCTTTGCCGTGCAGATCGCCAATCCGAAGGCGGTGCTGTTCTTCACCGCGGTGCTGCCGCCGTTCCTCGATCCGGCGCGGCCCCTGCCGGCCCAGCTGGCGGCGTTCGCCTGTGCGACCCTGACCCTAGATATCCTGGCGATGAGCGCCTATGGCCTCGGCGGCGCGGCCCTGGCCGCCAAGATGACCGAGCCACGCTTCGCCCGCGGCTTCGCCGTGGTGGTCGGACTGTTGCTGCTGACCGCCGCGGTGTTGATGGCGCTCAAGGCTGGCGGAGCTTAACAAGCGCAACCATAATTAGGCCCAGGTGTTTTTCCCTAGTGCGCCACCTTCCTCGCTGTACGAGGAATTTCGGGTCCGAAAGTCATGTCACGTAAATCCGCCGCCATCGTCGCCAGCCTGGCCCTTACGGCCCTGCTCGGCGCCTGCACGACCGCCACGCCCTACCAGCCGAACATCTCGGGCCAAAAGGTCCAGGGCGGCTACTCCGAGCAGCAGGTCGAGACCGACCGGTTCCGGGTCACCTTTTCCGGCAACAGCCTGACCTCGCGCGAAACCGTCGAGGGCTACCTGCTCTACCGCGCCGCCGAGCTGACCGTGCAGCAAGGCTACGACTGGTTCGAGATCGTCGACCGCAACACCGACGCCGACCGCCGCACCTATATCGACCGCGATCCGTTCTACAGCCCGTGGTACGGGCCGAGCTACGGCTACTGGCGTCCCTACTGGCGCTACTACGGCGGGGGCTATGGCTGGAACAGCTGGGACCCCTATTGGGGCAACCCCTTCTGGACCAGCAGCGTCGACGTCCGCACCGTCACCAAGTTCGAGGCCAGCGCCGAGATCCTGCTGCGCAAGGGCTCCAAGCCCGCCGAAAACCCCGGCGCCTTCGACGCCCGCGCGGTGATGAGCAACCTCGGCCCGCGGGTGCTGCGGCCCGCGCCGTAAGGCGCGGGCGTCAGCCGGCCTTGCGCTCGGCCTCGGTCCAGTCGTCCAGCGCCGTCAGCGGCGCCGGGCGGCCGATCGCATAGCCCTGAACCTCGGCGCAGGCCTCGCCGCGCAGGAACTCCAGCTGCTCAAGCGTCTCGACGCCCTCGGCGGTGACCGGGATGTCCAGGCTGCGGCCCAGGCCCAGCACCGCCTTGACGATGGCGGTGGCGCGCTCGTGGCGGTGGATGTTCTCGACGAAGCTCTTGTCGATCTTGATCTTGTCGAACGGGAACGACTGCAGGGTCGAAAGCGACGAGAAGCCGGTGCCGAAATCGTCCATGGCGATGCGCACGCCCAGCGCCTTCAGCCGGCGCAGGTTGTCGAGCGCGCGCTGATAGTCCTTGAACAGCGCCGTCTCAGTGATCTCCAGCTCCAGTCGGCGCGGAGCCAGGCCGGTCTCCATCAGCACCTCGTGCACCACCGCCGGCAGGTTCGCCTGGTGCAGCTGCACCGGCGATAGGTTGACGGCGATGCGCAGCGGCTTGTCCCAGGCGGCCGCGTCGGCGCAGGCGCGGCGCAGCACCCATTCGCCGAGCGGCAGGATCAGTCCGCTCTCCTCGGCCACCGGGATGAAGTCGATCGGCGCGATGAGGCCGCGCTGCGGATGGCGCCAGCGGACCAGCGCCTCGAAGCCGCAGACCTCTCCGTCCTCGGCGCGGGCCAGCGGCTGGTAGTGCAGCACCAGCTCCTCGGCCGTGATCGCCTGGCGCAGCTCGCGGGCCAGCGCCCGCCGCACCCGGATCGACTCGTCCATCTCGCGCTTGAAGAAGCGGTAGCCGCCGCGACCGTCCTCCTTGGCGCGATAGAGCGCCATGTCGGCGTTGGCCAGCAGCGCCTCGCCGCTCGCGCCGTCGCCGGGATAGAGGCTGACGCCGAGACTGGCGCCGACCTGCAGCTGCTGGTCGCCATAGGGCGCCGGCGTGCTCAGCGCCTCCAGCAGCTCGGTGCAGAGCTCGGCCGCGGCGGCGGGCTGGTCGGCCGCCCCGATCTGCACCACGACGAACTCATCCCCGCCTAGGCGGGCGGCGAACGACGGCGCGACCACGGCCTTCTGCAGGCGGCGGGCGACCTCGGTCAGGATCGCGTCGCCGGCCAGGTGGCCGTGCAAGTCGTTCGCCTCCTTGAAGTGATCAAGGTCGATGCAGATCACCGACAGCTTCTCACCGGTGATCTGAATCCGCTCAAGCGCCTGAGCCAGGCGGGCCTGCATCATGTTGCGGTTGGCCAGGCCGGTCAGACCGTCGTGTTCGGCCAGGTAGCGGATCTTCTCCTCGGCCGAGCGGCGCTCGCGCAGGTCGCGGACCGCCAGCACCATCAGGTCGCCCGCCTCGCCGGCGGCGCGCCGCCGCTCAAGCATCCGGCCGAAGGTTTCGACGGGAATGTCCTCGCCGCCGCCCTGGGGCCGCAGCACGCCCTCGCAGCGGGCGTTGTGGGCCACGCAGGAGGCGTCGTCGAACATCAGGATCTCGCCGGTCAGCTTGCGGCCGGTCAGTTCGGCCAGCGGAGCCCCGGCCAGGGCGCAGAACGCGGCGTTGGCGTCCTGGATGCGGTCGCCGTGCACGACCACGATGCCTTCGTAGGCGGCGTCGGCCAGGCGGCGGATGCGGGTCAGGGCCTGGGCGTTGGCCCCGCCTTCGATCAGCACCGCGCCGAGACCGCCAAGGATGATCAGGCTGACGATCAGCGCCACGGCCAGGGTCATCATCACCGACGACAGCAGCTGGGCCGGAACGTGGACCGTGGCGTCCGGGACGACGGTGATCGCGCCCATGCCGGCGAAGTGCAGGCTGCAGATCGCCACCGTGAGCAGCAGGCCGGCCAGCAGCTGCTGCGACAGCCGCGCGGCGTCACGGGCCGCGAACATCGCCGCCAGCGCCACCCCGACCCCGGCCACGACCGAGCCGGCCACGATCGGCAGGTCCCAGGTCAGCACGCCCTCGGTCACGTAGGCGCCCATGCCGGTATAGTGCATCGCCCCGACCCCGAGGCCGGCGAGCACGCCGCCCGCGATCTTGCCCCCGCGCCCCGGCGCGAAGGCCGGCGCGGCGAAGGCCGCGGCCATGAACACCCCGGCGATCAGCAGCGAAACCAGCGTGCCCATCGGCAGGAAGCCCGACCGCAGCCCGGTTTCGTAGGACAGCATGGCGATGAAGTGCGTCGCCCAGACCGAACAGCCGGCGACCAGACCGGTCAGCAGCACCCAGGCTGCACGTACACCGTGTCCCTGGGCCGTCCGCATCCTTGAGTATAAACGAAAGGCGGTAAAGCATCCGCCGAAGCACACGAGTCCAGCAACAACAACCAGGCGCAGGTCATGTTCTGTCGCCAAGCAAGTTAAGACTTTGAACACTATAAACCATGCCCCAACGGCTGAAATAGGCGCGCGTTCTAGGTCGGCACGGTAAATAAACGGCTCATTCCGCTAAATAAATTCAGGTAGCCGCGCGCCATCCCAGCCCGACGGTGGTCACCGACGGCATTGCCCGCAACCGTTCGACGAGCAGGCCTGCGACATCGGGTCCCACGCCGCTCGCCTCCAGCCGGATCGAGGTCCGGTCCGCGCCCTGCTCGGCGGCGAGCGTCAGGATCTGCGCGCCCTGCACGGCGAAGGGGGCCAGCACCCGCAGCACGATGTCGGCCTCCGGGCGCGCTTCGATCAGGAAGGTCCGCCGCTCAGCCATGTTTGAGCGCCTTGGCCGGGTAGACCTGGGCCAGCAGCAGGCGGCCGGCGTCGTCGAACGCGCGCAGCCGCAAGGCCTCGGGCGCGGGCTCCACGGCCCAGATCAGCTCGCAGGTCGGGGCCGTGCTCGGCCAGGCCAGGTCCAGGGCCTGCTCGACCGCCAGCAGCGCTTCCAGGCCGCCGCTCAGCGTCGCCTCCAGACGGGCGGTCTGCTCCAGCAGGGCTTCGTGGGCCAGCGTCGCGGCGAACCGGCGGGCGGCCAGCCCGGCGCTGGCGGGATCGGATGAGGGGTTCGAGTGGTCCATTGCAGTCAATCCTTTCGAGATGAAGGACCGACGGAGCGCACAACAAAAAACCCCGCTGCCTGTTCGGGAGCGGGGTTCCTGATCTTGCGATCCGTCGGCTTGTCTAAAGCGCGCGCGTTCGCCCCGTCCCAATGGTGGGGGTAATAATAATCATCATGGTGGTTTTCGACGCGCAGGCGGCCGGACGCGCCGCGGGCGCGTTCTTCAGGCCGGCAAGGTCGAGAGCCAGGGTCATCACAGGGAGCTATAGACCAGGCGCGATCGTATACGCAACTCGGCCGGCGAAACGCCCGTCAGAAACGCAAAAGGGCCGCCCGAAGGCGACCCCTGCTTAGTCCGATTTTCGATTGGAGCGGGCGAAGAGATTCGAACTCTCGACCCCAACCTTGGCAAGGTTGTGCTCTACCACTGAGCTACGCCCGCACTCCGAAGCGACTTGGTGTTCCGTGCCGCCCGAAAATCGAGAGCGGGCTTATGGCAGAGCGCCCGCACGTTGGCAACACCAAGGACCATCTTTTTTCTCAGCCGAATTTCGGACCCTTCAAACGGCGCTTGTTGACGTGGTCCTTGGGGGCCTCGGCGACCTCCTCCGGGAACTCGCCGCGGAAGTAGTAGCGCTGCCAGGCCTCCTTGGTGGCGTCAGGATCGGCGCGGAAGATCCGCTTGTTGAACTCGCTGCGGTGCTTCTCCCAGGTGTCGTACTGGCCACGCAGTTCCGGGTTGCGGTCCATGCCGCGGATCACCGGCTGGAACTCGGCCAGCTCGCGGTCCTTGGTCAGGGTGATGAAGCAGAACGGCTCGCCCTTTTCGAAGCGCACGCGGCCCGGGCGGGTGAAAATCCAGTTCATCGTGAACGGGAACGGCAGCCACTCGGTCTCGACCAGGCCGGCCAGCGGCTGGACGCCGTCCTTGACGTGGTTGGGCGGGCCCTGGGCGATCATCGACCAGCCGGGCGGCGTGCGGAACAGGTAGCCAGGGTGGAAGGTCATTACCCCGTGGCTGAAGTGGCTCTTCACGAAGTTGTGGAAATCGGGATGCGGCCGGTCGGGGACCAGCTTGATGTCGTCCTGCATCACCCCGCCGTTCCACTCGGCGGTGAAAGCCATCGGGCAGAGGATCTCCCACCCCGTGGTGTTGGCCATGGTCAGCGGCAGGCAGCGATAGGGGTGGCGCTCGGCGAACCGGTCCATCCAGGCGCGCTGCGGGCGTCCCGGCACGATTTCCGGCGGCCGCTCGGCGGTGGGATAGCACTCGAGCTCCATGGGCTCCTCCAGCGTTCAGTCCTGGCGACTGCTCTAGACCCGCGATCGGCGCGCCGCTAGCGGCCAGCGGCGGGCTTGCGCTAAGCAGGCGCCATGAAGACCCGGTCCGATCTCATCGCCTTCTTCGACGCGCACGGCGTCGAGCACCACACCACCGACCACGCGGCCGTGTTCCGGGTCGGCGAGGGCGAGGGGATCAAGGACGACATCCCCGGCGCCCACACCAAGAATCTGTTCCTGAAGGACGCCAAGGGCCGGCTGTGGCTGATCTCGGCCCAGGACGACACCCAGATCGACCTCAAGCGGCTGCACACGGTGATCGGTTCGGCGCGACTGTCGTTCGGGTCGGCCGAGCTGATGGAAGAGGTGCTCGGCGTGACGCCCGGCTCGGTCACCGCCTTCGCCCTGATCAACGACGCCGAGCATCGTGCGACCTTCGTGCTCGACCGCCGGCTCGCAGAGGCCGAACGGGTGAATTTCCACCCGATGAGCAACACCGCCACCACCGGCGTCTCGCGGGCCGGCTTCGCCCAGTTCCTGCAGGCGCTGGGGATCACGCCCCTGGTGGTCGACTTCGCGACCATGGCCGTGGTCGAGGACGCCTAAAGCCCCGTTGAAGCGAAGGCCCTAAGGGACCATTTTAGCGCCCGGACGCGTTACGTCCCGACAACTCACGTTTGGAAGACCCATGAGCCTGATCGGCGAGACCCAGCCCCAAGCCGCCGCCGCCGACCTGATCAAGGACGGCACCGACGCCAGCTTCGTGGCCGACGTCATCGAGGCGTCGAAAGAGACCCCGGTCATCGTCGACTTCTGGGCGACCTGGTGCGGCCCGTGCCGCCAGCTCGGCCCGTCGATCGAGAAGAACGTCCTGGCCGCCAAGGGCAAGGTCAAGCTGGTCAAGATCGACATCGACGCCAATCCCCAGTTCGCCGGGCAACTGCGCGTCCAATCGATCCCGGCGGTGTTCGCCTTCGTCGGCGGCCGCCCGGTCGACGGCTTCATGGGCGCCCTGCCCGACAGCCAGGTGAAGCAGTTCGTCGACCGCATCGCCGGCCAGGCTCCGGCCAACGCCGTCGACGAGCTGCTGGCCATGGCCAAGGAGAGCCTGGAGGTCGGTGACGTCGGCGGCGCGGCCCAGGCCTACGCCCAGGTGCTGCAGGCCGAACCCGACAACCTGAAGGCCATTGGCGGCCTCGCCCGCTGCTACCTGACCGGCGGCGACGCCGAGCGTGCGGCCGAGATCGCCGCCATGGCCCCCGCGGACGCCAAGGACGTCGACCTCGACAGCGTGCGCGCCGCCCTGGCCCTCGCCGAGGAAGGCCCCAACGAGACCGGCGAGTTCGAACAGCGCCTGGCCAAGGACGCAAGCGACCACGAGGCCCGCTACGAGATCGCCAAAGCGCTCGCGGCCCGCGGGGCCTGGGCCGAGGCCTCCGACCATTTGCTGACCATCATCGCCGCCGACCGCGCCTGGAACGACGACGCCGCGCGCAAGCAGCTGCTGACCATCTTCGAGGCCGCAGGCTCGGGCTCGGACATCACCCGCTCCGGCCGCCGCCGGCTTTCATCCATCCTGTTCTCATGAGGAAGGGCCGCCTCATGCCGGCCGCCGCTTTTCGTAGAGCTTCAGACCTTCCGCAGGTGATCCCGGTGTTCCCGCTGGACGGGGCCCTGCTGTTGCCGGGCGGCGACCTGCCGCTGCAGATCTTCGAGCCGCGCTACCTGAACATGATCGACGACGTCATGGCCGGGGACCGCATGATCGGCATGGTCCAGACCCGGGCCGGCGGCGACCGCGCGCGTCCGAACCTGGCCAGCGTCGCCTGCTCCGGACGGGTCACCAGCTTCTCGGAGACTTCCGACGGCCGCTATCTGATCACCCTGACCGGGGTGTGCCGCTTCCTGGTCCGCGAGGAGCTGTCGGTGGCCACGCCCTATCGCCAGGTGCGGGCCGAATTCGAGCCCTACGCCGAGGACCTCAGCGTCGAGGCCGCGCCGATCCCGGCCTTCGACCGCCGGCGCTTCGCCGGGGCGCTGAAGCGCTATCTGAACCGGCGAGAGCTCGACATCGACTGGGAGACCGCCGAGACCGCGCCGCTGGAGAGCCTGGTGACGTCGCTGGCCATGGGCCTGCCGTTCGAGCCGGCCGAGAAGCAGGCGCTGCTGGAAGCCCCCACCGTCGCCGACCGCTGTGAAGCCCTCACCGCCCTGCTCGAGATCGACAGCCTCGAAGCGGACGATGACGGCCCGCAGTCGATCCAGTAGAAGCGCGCCATGTCCGACGCCCTCGCCCCGCTCGCCCTGACCGCCGACGTCGATCCGCGGCTGCTGGAAATCCTGGTCTGCCCGGTCACCCACGGGCCGCTGGTCTATGACCGCCAGGCGCACGAGCTGATCAGCAACAGCGCCAAGCTCGCCTATCCGATCCGCGACGGCGTGCCGATCATGCTGCCGGAAGAAGCCCGGACGATCGACTGACCCCCGATGCTCCCCCTCTGGGGATGCCCCGGCCGCATGGCCGGGTGAGGGCGGCTTTGACTAACGCCGCTGCCCCCCTCCGTCTCGATGCTGCGCATCGATCCACCTCCCCCAGGAGGGGAGGATCTGCTGTTTGGCAGCTGCAATGCCTGTTCCTCTCCCCGCTCGAGGGGAGAGGTTAGGTGAGGGGTCTGGCGGCGCGGAGCGGCGCTCTGCTGAGTCAGCACCCCCCTCACCCCGACCCTCTCCCCCAAGGGGGCGAGGGAGTCCTTTAGGTGCTCCCTCAGATGCTCTCCCGCTGGGAGAGCTGCTGGACGTTGGGTCTCAGGTGTCGGAAAGCGCGCAACGCTTGTCCGAGACCCATGAACACCTGATGGTTCAAGCAGTCGCCGGACGTCGCCCGGATAATACTCTGGGCTACAGCGCCTCGCCGCGCAGCAGCCGCGGCAGGTCGCCCGTCGCGCCGCCGGCGTCTTCCATGAAGAACCGCCGCGCCGGGCCGATGCGGTTGACCGCCGCCATGCCGACCCCGCGGGCCAGTCGCAGCACCGGGTTGTCGTTCGAGAACAGCCGCGTGAACACGTCCGTCGCCGCCGCCAGCATCACGGTGTCGAAGCTGCGCCAGCGGGCGTAGCGCTCCAGCACCAGCTCCGAGCCGATGTCCTCGCCCAGCCGCGCGGCCTCGACCAGCACCTGGGCCAGCGCCGCCGCGCCCTTGAGGCCGAGGTTCAGGCCCTGGCCGGCGATCGGGTGGATGCCGTGGGCGGCGTCGCCCAGCAGCACGGCCCGCGGCGCGGTGAGCCGCTCGGCCAGCTGCAGCGACAGCGGATAGGTGAAGACGTCGCCGTCCAGGGTCGCCGCGCCCAGGAACTCGCCAAAGCGGCGCTGCAGATGCGCGTGGAAGGCTTGCGGCGAGGCGGCCTTCAGCGCCGCCGCTTTCGGCCGGCTCTCGGTCCAGACCAGGCTGGCGCGGTCGTCGGTCAACGGCAGGATCGCGAACGGTCCGCCCGGCAGGAAGTATTCGTGCGCCACGCCCTCGTGGCCGCGGGCCAGCCGCACGGTGGCGACGACGCCGGTCTGCGGATAGTCCCAGCCGGTCACGCCGATGCCGGTCGCCTTGCGCACCACCGAGCCGCGCCCCTCGGCCCCGACCACCAGCGGCGCGCGCAGGGTCCGGCCGTCCTCCAGGGTCACCGCCGCCGCGCCGCTCTCGAACACCACGCCGGCCACCTTGGCCGGCGCCTCGACCCGGATCTTGGCCCGCGCCACCCCGGCGGCCAGCGCCGCGCGCGTGCGGCGGTTCTCCAGCATGTAGCCCAGCGGCTCGCCCGCCGACCGCTCGGCGATCTCGGCGGAATCGAAGCGCAGGTAGAAGGGCGATGACTGGCGCGCCGCGGCCCCGGGCGAGAAGCCGTCGGTGACCAGGATCTGCTCGATGCGCTGGGCGTAGGGCTCGATCTCTGCGGCCAGGCCCAGGGTCCGCCACTGGCGGAACGAAGCGTAGGCGATGGCCGAGGCGCGGCCGTCGAAGGTCGGCGCCACCTGGTCGTCGAACACCACGGGATCGATCAGCAGCGGCTCCAGCCCCGCGCTCTTCAGCGCCAGCGCCAAGGTCGCCCCCGCCATCCCGGCGCCGGCGATGATCACGTCCGCATCGAAGGTCTCAGCCATGGGCGGATATGCCGACGAACAGCGGCAAAGGTCCAGCGCCTTGCGCCGCGGCGGCCGCATGGCCAAGCTGCGTCGATGATAAGAATTCCCGATTGGGCGCTCTGGACCCTGGTTCTGACCAACCTCGCCTTCCTCGCCGGCGCGGCGGTGTCGCGCTTTGTGCTCGGTGGATCACCGTCGATCACCAATGCTGGCCTCTCGGCGCTGGCAATTGTCGTCTTCGGCCCGCAGCTCTATCGCCGCGTCCGCTCGCGCCAGGGCGGTTAAGTCAGCCGCCGCCCAGGAACCGCGGCGCCAGGAAGATGACCAGGGCGACGACCAGCCAGACGGCCAGGCCGCCGGCGATCGCCAGGCGGTAGTCGAGCTTGTCGACCAGCAGCCAGCAACCGCCGAGGAACGCCAGATAGGCCGGAATGGTCTTGGCTCCGGCCAGGCACGCCTGGCGGAAACCGGCCGCGTCGCCCTTCGACCCGACCGCCAGCAGGGCGATGATCGCGAAGGTCGGGGCCAGCGGCAGGATGCCGGGCAGCACGTTGCCACGCTTCGAGGCCAGCACGATCAAGGCGGTGACGATCCCGCCGATCAGCCCCTTCCAGAGCACGTCCATCCTCGGGTCCCTTCGCGCCGACTATCCCGCCCCGGCGATAGACCCTATCTCTGGGATTGGCGACGCTAACCGAGGGTATGCGATGGCTTTCTCCGCCGAGGAGCGTGCGGTCCTGCTGGCCGTGAAGGGTGTCGGCCCGACCGTGGTTCAACGCCTGGAACAGGTCGGGATCGAGGATCTCGCCGGCCTCGCCCACCAGGACGCCGGCGCGATCTGCGCAGCGGCTTCGGCGATGCTCGGCTCGACCTGCTGGCGCAACAGCCCGCAGGCGCGCGGCGCGATCGCCGCGGCCATCGAGGCCGCCCGCGCCCACCTCGCGGACGCCTGACGTCGTGGCCAAGGACCAGCCGCCGTTCGGGGCCTCGGAAACCGACTACGAGGCCTGGGCCCGCCAGGAGGTCGCCCGCTGGCGCGGCCAGATGCTGAAAACCCCCAACCTGCTCGACAAGACCACCCGCGGCGTCCAGCAGAAGATCAACAGCGTCATTCCCGAGCAGGTGCACAAGACCGCCACCGCCGTCATCGAGCAGATGACCCGCGCGATCCTGACCGGCTCCAACGTGGTCACCGCCGCGCCGCTGCTCGACGCGCCGCTGGCCGTGCGTGACGCCCGCGCGATCACCACCATCGGCGCCTATCGCACCACCGCTGCGGTCGAGGGCGGCGTCGCCGGAGCTGGCGGCTTCTGGCTGGCGGTCGCCGACTTCCCGGCGCTCATCACCATCAAATTGAAGCTCTTGTTCGACCTGATGGCGATCTACGGCAAGTCGGGCGCGGACTTCTCCGAGCGGCTCTACCTGCTGCACATCTTCCAGCTGGCCTTCTCCTCGGCCGCGCACCGCGCCGAGGTGTTTCGCGCCATGGAGAACTGGGACGCCCGCGCCCATCCCCAGCACCTGGACGACTTCGACTGGCGCCGCTTCCAGCAGGAGTACCGGGACTACATCGACCTGGCCAAGATGGCCCAGCTGATCCCGATCATCGGCGCCCCAGTCGGCGCGGTGGTGAACTGGCGGCTGACCCAGCGGGTCGGCGACATGGCGATCAACGCCTATCGGATGCGCCGCCTGGGCTGAGGGCTACCAGCACCCCTCTTCGCCTACGCCCGCGCCAGGCGCTCAGCGAGCTGACGGTTCGCCGCGCCGGGTTCGGCGCTTAGATCCCGCACCAGCTCCGGTGTTGAGCTCTGTTCGGCCAGATTCCATGCGACCAGCATCCCAAGCAGAAAGGTCACGCCGAACAGACCGAAGGCTTCAGCCAGCCCATTCGTATCTTGCCGTTGATCATCGCCGCGCCCCGTTCTCGCCGATTGCGCGCCCTGCGGCTTTCCGCCTCGTTAATGTTTCTTGGACGCTTTCGTCCACTTTACCCATTGCAGGCGATCCGAACTCGCCCTACTTCGGTCTTGATTGGACTAATGCGTCCATTTTTCGGTTTTCAGGCGCTCCACATGGCGGTTTTGCCCAAGAAGTTCGTGCCCCTCGCCGTCGGCGGGGTCGTCGCGGTCGGCCTGGTGGTCGGCGGCGGCGCCTGGTGGATGAACAAGCAGAAGTTCGAAGCCACCGACAACGCCTTCATCCAGGCCGACAAGGTCACCGTCGCTCCGCAGGTCGACGGCTATGTCGCCGAGGTGCTGGTCGCCGACAATCAGCACGTCCAGGCCGGACAAGTGCTGGTCCGGCTCGACACCGCCCCGCTGAAGGCTGCCCTCGCCAAGGCCGAGGCCAACGCCGCGGCGCTGGACGCCGCCGTCCGCGCCGTCGACGACAAGGCCCGGCTGGAGCAGGCGATGATCGCCCAGAAGGCGGCCGGCGTCGCCTCGGCCCACGCCGAGTCCCAGCTCGCCGAGGCCGAACTGTCCCGTTACGGAACCCTGGCCAACCAGGGCTGGGTCTCGCCCCAGCGCGCGCAGTCGGCCCGCGCCGCCGCCAGCCAGGCGTCCGCCAGCGTCGATCAGGCCAAGGCCACCCTGGAGGCCGAGCGCCGCAGCGCCGCCAGCCTCGGCTCGGCCCGCGACCAGACCGTCGCCCAGGCGAACGCCGCCCGCGCAGCCGTCGAGCAGGCGCGCATCGACCTCGACCGCGCCGAGATCAAGGCCCCGGCCTCCGGCGTCGTCGGCGCCCGCGCCGTGCGCACCGGCCAGTACGTGCGGCCGGGCTCGTCGCTGATGACCGTCGTGCCGCTGGGCCAGGCCTATGTGGTCGCCAACTTCAAGGAGACCCAGGTCGCGCGCCTGAAGATCGGCCAGCCGGTGACCATCAAGGCCGACGCCTTCGGCAAGCAGGAGATCAAGGGCAAGATCGACAGCTTCGCCCCGGCCACAGGCTCGGAATTTGCGCTGATCCCGGTCGAGAACGCGGTCGGCAACTTCACCAAGATCGCCCAGCGGCTGCCGGTGAAGATCGCCGTCGATCCGAAGTCGCCATTGGCCGGCGCCCTGCGTCCCGGCCTGTCGGTCGCGGTCAAGGTCGACGTCACCGCCGACACCGGCCCGAGCTTCGCCGAAGCCACGCCCTCGGCCGAATACGCCCGGCGCGGCGTCACCCGCTAAGAGGCCGCCGCCGTGAGCGACGCCGCCATCGACCCGAAGACGGGCGCCGCGCCCGCCGTCCCGGCCCCGCCCGGCGGTCACGTGACCGCCACGGGCGAGGTCGACTGGATCAAGATCTTCCTGGGCTTCGGCGGGATGGTGGTCGGCCAATTCATGGCCACCCTCGACATCCAGATCGTCGCCTCCTCGCTGAGCCAGATCCAGGCTGGCGTCGGCGCCAGCGCCGACGAGATCAGCTGGGTGCAGACCATCTACCTGCTGGCCGAGGTGGTGATCATTCCGCTCACCGCCTACCTGACCAAGATGTGGGGCACGCGGCCGGTCTACGTGTTCGCCGCCGCCGCCTTCATCGTCACCTCGATCATGACCGGGCTGTCGACCAGCATCGAGATGATGATCGCCACCCGCGCGCTGCAGGGCCTGGCCGCCGGGGCGATGATCCCGGCCGTGTTCGCCACGGCCATGACTGTCTTCCCGCCGGAGAAGCGGGTGATGGCCAACGTCACGGTCGGGCTGATCGTCACCCTGGCCCCGACCATCGGCCCGACCCTGGGCGGTCACCTGACCGAGGCGCTGAACTGGCGCTGGCTGTTCTTCGTCAACGTCCCGCCCGGCCTGCTGGTGATGTTCCTGGTCGGCCGCTACGGCGACTTCGACAAGGGCGACCCGTCGCTGGCCAAGGGCATCGACTGGTTCGGGCTGGCGACCATGACGGTGTTCCTGCTCTCGATGCAGTACGTGTTCGAGGAAGGCTCCAGCGAAGGCTGGTTCGAGGACGACCTGATCCTCTGGCTCACCGTGACTGCGGTGATCACCGGCGTCGTCTTCATCTGGCGACAGCTCACCTACAAGCAGCCGATCGTCTCGCTGCGGCCGTTCACCGACCGAAACTTCACCCTCGGCTTCCTGATGAACGCCGTCTCGGGGATGAGCCTGTTCGGCGGCACCTTTATCCTGCCGCTATTCCTCGGCCAGATCCGCCACTACTCGGCGGCCGAGGTCGGCACCACCATGCTGGTCTCAGGCCTGACCATGTTCCTCAGCGCCCCGATCGTCGGCCGTGTCGTGCGGCTGATGGATCCGCGGATCTCGCTGGTGGCCGGCTTCGCGCTGGCCGCCTACGGGGTCGGCCTGGGGGTCAAGGTGACCGCCGACTGGGGCTTCTGGGAGTTCGCCGCTCTGCAGGCGATCCGCGGCTTCGGGGTGATGATCGCGATGATCGCCGCCCAGGCGCTGTCGGTCTCGACCCTGCCGATCTCGATGATGAAGGACGCATCGGGCCTGGTGAACCTCGTCCGCAACGTCGGCGGCGCCATCGGCCTGGCCATCCTGACCACCATCCTCAGCGACCAGACCGCCGTGCACCTCTCGGAGCTGTCGGCGGCGATGAGCGTCGCCAACCTGCAGGGCCAGGAGATGCTGGCCGGCCTGACCGCGATGATGGAGGCCCAGGGCCTGGCCGATCCGGAGGGCGCGGCCCGCAAGTTCCTGGGCATGGCCCTGCGCCGCGACGCCGCTGTGCTCGGCTTCGCCGATGGCTTCTACTTCCTGGCGCTCGGGTGCGCCTTCGCCGCCCTGCTCGGCTTCCTGGCGACCCCGGGCAAGGACGCGCCGCCCAGCGGCGGCGGCGGGGGCCACTGATGCCGCGCGCGCCGGGCCAGATCGACCTCGCCAAGACCGAGGCCATCCTCGACGCCGCCGCCGAGGTGTTCGGCGAGCGCGGCCTGGCCGCCTCGATGGAAGAGATCGCCCGCCGCGCGCGGGTGTCGAAGCAGACGATCTACAATCACTACGGCTCCAAGCCCGAGCTGATCCGCGCCATCGTCGACCGGCGGGTGGCCGAGATCACCGCGCCGCTGCTGATGCCCGAGGCCGTCGACCATCCGCAGGAGGCGCTGGCCGCCCTCGGCCGCTCGATGCTGACTGCGATCCTCACGGCGCGCGGCACCTCGATGCTGCGCATGACCGTCGAGAGCGCCGCCGAGCAGCCGGACCTGGCGCGGGCCTTCTTCGAGGCCGGCCCGGCCACCTCGCGCCGCCGGCTGGCCGAGTTCCTGGCGATGGAGACCGAGAACGGCCGCATGGCGGTCGACGACCCGGTGCTGGCGGCGGAGTTCTTCGCCAGCATGGTGATCGGCGGCCACCAGATCGCCCAGCTGCTGGGGGTCGAACGCCAGTTCACACCAGCCGAGATCGACCGGGTCGCCGGCGAAGCCGCCGCCCGCTTCATGAAGGCCTACTCGGCGTAGAATCGGCCGGCGCCGCACAACCTTCATCGAACGATGATGCGGGCGCCATCTGCGTGCGCGATCAGCCCTCCAGTCTTAACTCGAGGGTAACCATGTTCGCCAAGTCCCTGGGCCTCGCCGCCCTCGCCGCCGCCGCCTCGCTCGCGCTTCCCGCGGCCGCCGCGACCATCACGCCGGTCGGCGTCACCGCCAGCAACACCTTCCCGTTCTGGGGGACCTACAACGCCGAGAACCTGATCGACGGCAGCGGCCTGTCGGGCGGTCTGCACGACGCCGACTACGCCAACATGTGGATGACCGACCTCGGCGTCTCGGCCGCCACGCTGACCTTCGATCTCGGCCAGACCTTCAAGCTCTCGGGCGCCGACATCTGGAACTACAACTTCGGCGTCGAGGAGTTCGCCTCGACCCTCGACCGCGCCTCCAAGGCCTTCAAGATCTCGATCTCCACCGACGGCGTGACCTACACCCAGGTGCTGGCCGGCGAGCTCGCGCGCGGAACCGGCAAGGCGCTGGCGGCCGAGAGCTTCGGCCTCGGCGGCAAGGCCCGCTACGTCCAGATCGCCCTGGACGGCAACCATCAGAAGTATCCGGAGACCTACGGCTACGCCCCGATCGGGCTGTCGGAAGTCCGCTTCACCGGCTCGGCGGTCCCGGAACCAGCGACCTGGGCGATGATGATCACCGGCTTCGGCCTGGCCGGAACCGCCCTGCGCTCGGCCCGCCGCCGCGGCCAGCAGTTCGCCTAAAGGTCAGGGCCCGGTGAGCGGCTCCCAGGCCGCCATCGCGCCCTTGGCCACGCTGAGCAGCTTGTCCTCGCTGGCCCCGTCGCGGGCCTGGATCGACATGCCCTGCTGGACGGTCAGGTAGAAGGCCGCCACCGCGCCGACGTCGACGCTGGCCGGCAGCTCGCCGGCCGCCACCGCCTGGCGTAGGCGCGCCTCCAGCCCGGACTGCCCCTGGGCCCGGTTCTCCCGCAGGGCGGCGCAGACGCTGGCGCTGGCCTCCGTGGTGTTGAGCTGCGAGAGCACGACCATGCAGCCGCGCGGCTTACCCGGCCTTGAGAAGGAATGTGCGGTGGCGGTCAGGAAACCTGCCACTGCCGAGCGCGCATCGGGCGCGTTTTCGACAGCGTCCCAGATCTGCGGCCCCTCGGTGCGGCCGTAGAGTTCGATCGCCTCGCGGAACAACGCCTCTTTCGAACCGAAGGCCGCATAGAGGCTCGGCGAGCCGATGCCCATCGCCACGGTCAGGTCGCTGATCGACGCGCCCTCGTAACCCTTGGTCCAGAACAGCTCCATAGCCCGGGTCAGGGCGGCGTTGCGATCGAAACTGCGTGGTCGGCCGCGGTCGGCCATGGCTCAACCTTTCTGTATCGACCGATATATAAATCCCTTGACGGGACCGGGCAAGCCGACCATCTGCTTTCTGTATCGAACGACACAGAAATGGAGCAAACCCGTGTCGAACCTCTCCGGAAAGCGCGCCCTGGTCACCGGCGCCAGCCGCGGCATCGGCGCCGCCATCGCCCTGCGCCTGGCGCGCGACGGCGCCGACGTCGCCATCACCTACGAGCGCTCGGCCGACAAGGCGCAGGCCCTCGTCGAGGAAATCAAGGCTTTGGGCCGCAAGGGATTGGCCATCCAGGCCGACAGCGCCGACCCGGCCGCCGTCAAGGCCGCGGTCGACCGCGCCGCCGCCGAGCTGGGCGGGCTGGACATCCTGGTCAACAACGCCGGCATCGCTCGCGGCGTCGGGCCGGTGGCGGGCTGGACGCTCGAGGACATCGACCAACTGCTGGCGGTCAACGTGCGCGGGGTGATCGTCGCGGCCCAGGCGGCGGCCGCGCACCTGCCGGTTGGCGGGCGGATCATCAACATCGGCTCGAACCTGGCCGAGCGGGTGCCGATGGCCGGCATCACCCTCTATGCGATGACCAAGTCGGCGCTGCTGAGCTTCACCAAGGGCCTGGCGCACGACCTCGGGCCCCAGGGGATCACAGTCAACCTGGTGCATCCCGGCTCGACCGACACCGACATGAACCCGGCCGGCGGCCCCGGCGCCGACCCCCAGCGCGCGCGCATGGCCATTCCCGAATATGGAAAGCCGGAAGACATCGCCAGCGCCGTCGCCTGGCTGGCCAGCCCCGAAAGCCGCTTCGCCAATGGAACCGGCTTCGTCATCGACGGCGCGGCCAACGCTTAGGGAGCACCGGTTCCTCTCCCCGCTTGAGGGGAGAGGTTAGGTGAGGGGTCTTGCGGCGCGGAGCGGCGCATTGCTGAGTCAGCAGCCCCCTCACCCCGACCCTCTCCCCCAAGGGGGCGAGGGAGTCGCTCTAGGCGCCTCGCCTGACGCAACAACCAAGTGTCATCCCGGAAGCCGCGCAGCGGCTGTCCGGGACCCATTGACGCCAAGCTCGCCCGAAGGCGGCGATGCCTGCGCCATCAGGTGTTCATGGGTCCCGGTCTTCGCCTGCGGCGAAACCGGGATGACAGCCTTGGACTACTCGCTGTCCGAGCCCAGGCCCATCATGTGGAAGCCGGCGTCGACGTGGACCACTTCACCCGTGGTCGAGAACCCGAGGTCCGACAGCAGCCACAGGGCGCAGCCGGCGACGCCTTCCATCGAAGTGTCTTCGCCGAGCGCCGACATCGACCGGCCCTGGGCCAGCATGCCGCGGCCGCCGCTGATCCCCGCCAGCGACAGGGTCTTCATCGCCCCGGCCGAGATGGCGTTGACGCGGATCTTCGCCGGGCCGAGGTCGCGGGCCACATAGCGGGTCGCCGCTTCCAGACCGGCCTTGGCCACGCCCATGGTGTTGTAGTTCGGGATGGCGCGCTCGGACCCCAGATAGGTCATGGTCACGATCGAGCCGCCGTTCGGCATCAGCTTCGCGGCGCGCTTGGCGCAGTCGACGAACGAGAACACCGAGATGTCCATGGCGCGCAGGAAGCTCTCTCGCGAGGTGTTCTCGACGAACGAGCCCTTCAGCTCGTCCTTGTTGGCGAAAGCGATCGAGTGAAGGAAGAAGTCGATCGTGCCGTGCGCCTTCTCGATCGCCTCGAAGGCGGCGTCCATCGAGGCGTCGTCCTGCACGTCGGCCGGGACGATGGCTTTGGCGCCGACGCTTTCGGCCAGCGGTGTGACCCGACGCTCCATGCCCGGCAGGTGCAGGAAGCTCAGTTCCGCGCCCTGGGCCGCCAGCTGCGAGGCGATGCCCCAGGCGATCGACTGGTGGTTGGCGACGCCGGTGATGACGCCCTTCTTGCCCTTCATCAGGTCGCCCTTGGGCATCTGATAGTCTTCGGCCACGCGTGGACTCCTTGGCGTTTCCAAAAGTTTCGCCGGTTTGTGGACGGGCCCGCAGGCCCGCGCAAGCATCATCCTGCTGGCGACGATCACGAGGTCGCGGCTAAAGGACGGCAGGGAGGCGACCCATGACCGAGCTTCTGCCCGTCATCGACACCGAGCGTCTGCGGCTGCGGGCGCTGGAAACGACCGACGCCGACGACATGGCCGCCAACATGACGCCGGCGGTCACGCGATGGCTCTCATCCTGGCCAAGTCCGCTGAGTCGGGAAGCTGCGCTGGCTCGGATCGAGCGCTCGCGGGCGGCGATCCAGGCGGGGGGATGATCGGCGGTTTCGGCGGCGGCCTGCGGCCGGACGACCGGCGGCGAATGGAGATCAGCTACCACTTGGCCGAGGACTGCCAGGGCCAGGGCTACATGCGCGAGGCGACGGCGGCGACGATGCCGGTGCTGTGGCGGCTGATCCCGGCCGAGGTGATGGAGGCCGGCGCCCAGGTGGAGAACCAAGCGTCGTTCAGCGTCATGGCCGCCCTGGGCATGACGCCGGCCGACGAACGGCTGGTCTACTCATCGGTCCGCGACCGGCACGAGCCGACGCGGTTCTTCGAACTGCGCCGGCCCGGGTCCTAGACCCGCGCCATCACCAGGCAGCCGTTGGTGCCGCCGAAGCCGAACGAGTTCGACATCACGGTCTCCAGCTGCACGTCCTTGCGCTCGCGCAGGATCGGCAGGTCGGCGAACTCGGGATCGAGGGCCTCGATGTGGGCGCTCTCGGCCGCAAAGCCATTGTTGAGCATCAGCAGGCTGTAGATCGCCTCCTGCGCGCCGGCCGCGCCCAGGCTGTGCCCGGTCAGCGACTTGGTCGACGAAATCAGCGGCACGTTGGCGCCGAACACCTCGCGCACCGCGCCCATTTCCTTGCTGTCCCCGACCGGCGTCGAGGTCCCGTGCGGGTTCAGGTAGTCGATCTTGCGGCCGCCGAGATCGGCCATCGCCATGCGCATGCAACGCACCGCGCCCTCGCCGGACGGGGCGACCATGTCGAAGCCATCCGAATTGGCCGCATAGCCGACGATCTCGCCGTAGATCTTGGCCCCACGGGCCTTGGCGCGCTCGTACTCTTCCAGCACCACGATGCCGGCGCCGCCGGCGATCACGAAGCCGTCGCGGTCCTTGTCGTAGGCGCGGCTGGCGGTCGAGGGGCGGTCGTTGAAGTTCGAGCTCATCGCGCCCATGGCGTCGAAAAGGACGCTCAGCGACCAGTCGAGCTCTTCCGTGCCGCCGGCGAACACCACGTCCTGCTTGCCCATCAGGATCTGCTCGTAGCCCGAGCCGATGCAGTGGGTGGAGGTGGCGCAGGCCGACGAGATCGAGAAGTTAAGGCCCTTGATCTTGAACCAGGTGGCCAGCGTCGCCGAGGCGCCCGAGCTCATCGCCTTGGGCACCGCGAACGGGCCGACGCGCTTGGGGCCGCGTTCTTTGGCGGTGTGCGCCGCCTCGATGATCGCCTTGGTCGACGGACCGCCGGAGCCGACGATCAGGCCGGTGCGCTCGTGGGAGACCTCGGCCTCATCCAGGCCGGCGTCGGCGATCGCCTGTTCCATGGCGATGTGGCCAAAGGCCGTGCCCTGGGCCAGGAACCGCGCCGCGCGCCGGTCGACCAGCTTTTCCCAGTCGAGGCCGGGATCGGCGTGGACCTGCGAGCGGAAGCCCAGCTCGGCGTACTCGGGCGAGAAGCTGATCCCGGACTTGGCCTCGCGCAGCGAAGCCAGGACTGCATTGGCGTCAGCGCCAATGGACGAGACGATACCGATGCCGGTGATGACGACGCGACGCATGTGTCTTGCCTGTGCTCTCAGACCAGGTCCTTGGCGTCGAACAGTCCGACGCGCAGATCCTTGGCTTCGTAGATCACCTTGCCGTCGGCCTCGAGCACGCCGTCGCCGATGCCCATGACCAGCTTGCGGATGATCACGCGCTTGAGGTCGATCTTGTAGACCAGCTTCTTGACCTTCGGGGTCACCTGACCGGTGAACTTCACCTCGCCGACGCCCAGGGCGCGGCCCTTGCCGGGCGCGCCCGACCAGCCGAGGAAGAAGCCGACCAGCTGCCACATGGCGTCCAGGCCCAGGCAGCCCGGCATCACCGGGTCATTGATGAAGTGGCACTGGAAGAACCAGAGGTCCGGATTGATATCCAGCTCGGCTTCCAGATAGCCCTTGCCGTGCGCGCCGCCGTCTTCGGTGATCTTCACGATGCGATCGAACATCAGCATCGGAGGCACCGGCAGCTGGGCGTTGCCCGGGCCGAACATCTCGCCTCGGCCGCAGGCCAGCAGCTCTTCGAGATTGTAGTGGTCCTTGGCCTTGGCGCCCTGGATCATGCTTGGCTTTCTTGGCGGCGGCCCGTTTTTCCGAGCCTCGGGAATCGTGAATTTCAGGCCCTAGCAGAGCCGCGCGGCAGGCTCAACGGCTGCGCGCGACGCCGGGCCGGGCCACTTTACACTGGATCGCGTCGGAAGTGCCCCAGAGTTCGCCCGCCTGGGCCCATCCAGAGACCCCGTCGCTGCGCACCCGGCACCAGCCGTCCTCGCAGGTCTTGACCAGCTCGGCGATGGCGCGCGGGTTGAGATAGGCGACGATCTCGGCCTCCGCCCGCGGCTTCTTGTGCAAGCCCAGGCGCGTCGGCTTGGCGCGCATGACCGTGGATTCGCCGCTGGTCAGGCGCCGGTGCACCCAGGCCATACCGCCGTCCGGATCGCAGATCCGCCGCCACTCGCTGTTCTCGGCGATCACCTGCACCGGCAGGCCCTTGGCCTGGTAGACCCACAAAAGCTTGTGATCTTCCCCCGGTCCGGCCCGCGCATAGACCTTGTCGAACTTCAGCGACACGTAGCGCGGCACCGGCTGGCCGGACGGCGTCTGGCGCGGCGCCGCCTGGGCGGCAGGCGTCAGGGCGGCCAGAATCAACGCCGCCGTCAAAAAAACGGGCGTTACGCGCTTCCGCAGTCCAAAGGTACGTTGCTCGCCTTGGCCGTCCATGGGGGCTTTGCTAGAGGTTCTTCGTCACAACGCAAGGCGCGCCGCGCGCAGTTAAAGATTCCTTTCAAACGCCATGGCCGCTCGAAAACCCAAAGTCATCGTCACCCGCCGCCTCCCCGATCCGGTAGAGACCCGGATGCGCGAGCTGTTCGACACAGAGCTGAACCTCGACGACGTACCGCTCGACCGCGAAGCGCTGATCAAGGCGGTGCAGCGGGCCGACGCCATCGTCCCGACCATCACCGACCATATCGACGCCGACCTGATCGCCGCGGCGGGCGACAAGCTGAAGCTGATCGCCAACTTCGGGGCCGGGGTCGATCACATCGACGTGGCCGCCGCCAACGAGCGCGGCATCGCCGTCACCAACACCCCGGGCGTGCTGACTGAGGACACCGCCGACCTGACCATGGCGCTGATCATGGCCGTCTCGCGCCGGATCGTCGAAGGCGCCAATGTCGTGCAGGCCGGCGAGTTCACCGGCTGGACCCCGACCTGGATGATGGGCCGGCGGGTCAACGGCAAGCGGCTGGGGATCATCGGCATGGGCCGGATCGGCCAGGCGGTGGCGCGCCGCGCCAAGGCCTTCGGCATGCAGATCCACTATCACAACCGCAAGCCGGTCAGCCACGTGATCGCCGAGGAGCTGGAGGCCACCTACTGGGAGAGCCTCGACCAGATGCTGGCCCGGATGGACATCATCTCGGTCAACTGCCCGCACACGCCGGCGACCTATCACCTGCTGTCGGCGCGGCGGCTGAAGCTGCTGCAGCCGCATGCCGTGGTGGTCAACACCGCTCGCGGCGGCATCATCGACGAGGGCGCCCTGGCCGACCTGCTGGCCGCCGGCGCCGTCGCCGGAGCGGGCCTCGACGTCTTCGAGTTCGAACCGGCGATCAATCCCAAGCTGCTGACCCAGCCCAACGCCGTGCTGCTGCCGCACCTGGGCTCGGCCACGGTCGAGGCGCGCATCGACATGGGCGAGAAGGTGATCATCAACCTGAAGACCTGGATGGACGGCCATCGCCCGCCCGACCGGGTCATCCCCTCGATGCTCTGACCCCAATTCCTCCCCTTCTGGGGGAGGTGGCTCGATGCGTAGCATCGAGACGGAGGGGGACTGCTGAGTCAGCAAGCCCCCTCAGTCAGCCATACGGCTGACAGCTCCCCCAGCGGGGGAGCAATTGGGAGCTCAATGTCCCCCACACACGTCGCACTCCGGATCGGCGCCGATCCGCACGGTCCGGCTCTCACCTGACAGGCCGTCGTAGATCAGCAGCCGCCCGGCCAGCGGCTCGCCGGCCCCGGCCACCAGCTTGATCGTCTCCAGCGCCATCATCGAGCCGATCACCCCGGCCAGCGCCCCGACCACCCCGACGGCCGAGCAGGTCTCCGCCTCCGGCGGGACCTCCGGCACCAGGCAGCGGTAGCAGGGCTTGCCGCGGAACACCCCGACTTGGCCGGTCCAGCGGCCGATCGCGCCGGAGACCAGCGTCCGCTCGTGGTGGACGCAGGCGGCGTTGACCGCAAAGCGGGTGGCGAAGTCGTCAGTGCCGTCGAGCACCAGGTCCACCCCCGCCACCAGCGGCCCGAGATTGCAGGGCTCGACATGCACCGGGGCGCAGTCGACATGCACATGCGGGTTCAGGGCGCGCAGCTGGTCGGCGGCGGCCTCGACCTTGCGGCGGCCGACGTCGGCGTCGCGAAAGATCACCTGGCGCTGCAGGTTCGAGGTGTCGACCACATCGGCGTCGGCCAGGACGATGCGCCCGATCCCGGCCGCAGCCAGATAGAGCGCCGCCGGCGCGCCGAGGCCTCCAGCCCCGACGATCAACACGCTGGCGCCCTTCAGCCGCTGCTGACCCTGGCCGCCGACCTCACGCAGCACCAGGTGGCGGGCGTATCGCTCGACTTCGTCGTCCGTGAAGCTCATCGTCGCCTCGTCCGTTTCAGCGTGCAGCCGGCCAGTCTGATCGCGCCGCGCTTGACCTCGCCCGTCCCCCTGGCCACATCGAGAGCCATGACGACAAGCTCGAACTTCCCAGACTGGCACGGCACCACCATCCTCGCGGTGCGCAAGGGCGGCAAGACCGTGATCGCCGGCGACGGCCAGGTGTCCATGGGCCAGACCGTGGTCAAGGGCAACGCCCGCAAGGTGCGGACCCTGGCCGGCGGCAAGGTGCTGGCCGGCTTCGCCGGCGCCACGGCCGACGCCTTCACCCTGATCGAGCGGCTCGAAGCCAAGCTCGAGCAGTACCCCGACCAACTGGCCCGCGCCTGCGTCGACCTGGCCAAGGACTGGCGCACCGACCGCTACCTGCGCCGCCTGGAAGCGATGCTGCTGGTCGCCGACAAGGATTCGATCTTCACCGTCACCGGCGTCGGCGACGTGCTGGAGCCGGAAACCGGCGTCGCGGCGATCGGTTCGGGCGGCAACTACGCCCTGGCCGCCGCGCTCGCCCTGGCCGACACCGACTTCTCGGCCGAAGAGGTGGCCCGCAAATCCATGGCCATCGCCGCGCGGATCTGCGTCTACACCAACGGGGAACTGACGGTTGAAAGCCTGTAGCCTGATCCTGGCTGCGCTTCTCGTCTCGACCCCCGCCCTGGCGCAACCTGATCCCAGTGTCGTCGTCGCCGCCGAGCGGGCCTTTGCGGCCGACGGGCTGGCCCACGGGATCAAGCGCTCGTTCCTGGCCCACTCGGCGCCCGACGCGATCCTGTTCGCACCCGACCCGATCAAGGCCCACGACCTCTACGGCCCACGGCCGGACAAGCCCCATCCGCCGCTGGTCTGGTGGCCGCTGTGGGCCGGGATCGCCCGCTCCGGCGACCTCGGCTTCACCACCGGCCCGAGCACGTTCGACGGCAAGGAGAACGGCTGGTACTTCACGGTCTGGGCGCGGCAGGAGGGCGGCGGCTGGAAGTGGATCTATGACGGCGGCTCGCCCAGCGCCCATGGCGCGGCCCCGCCCCAGGGCTCGGCCCCGACCTATCTGACGCCCGCGACCGGTCCGCAGGCCAGCGCCGCCGCGGCGATGAGCGCCGTGCAGGCCGCCGAGACCACCCTGGCCAAGGCCGCCGCGTCCAACAGCGCCGGAGCCTATCTCGCCATCCTGGCGCCCGACGCCCGCGTCACCGGTTCGCCTGCGGTTCCGGCGACGACCCCGGCCGCCGTGAAGACCGAATTGGCCGCTCGCCCGGCCGCCATCGCCTTCTCTCCGCTTGGCGGCCGCGCCTCGAGCGGCGGCGATCTGGTCTGGACCTACGGCGACGCGCGCTGGACCGACGGCCGCAAAGATCGCCGCGGCCACTATGTCCGCATGTGGCAGAGCCGCGCCGACGGCTGGCGGCTGGTCTTCGATCAGATTCTTCCTGTCGCAGAGCCCGCGTCGTGACTATCTAGCGGGCCATGACTGAATTCTCTCCCCGCGAAATAGTCTCCGAGCTCGACCGCTACATCGTCGGCCATCCCGACGCCAAGAAGGCCGTCGCCGTCGCCCTGCGCAATCGCTGGCGCCGCCGCCGCGTGCCGGCCGACCTGCGCGACGAGGTGACGCCGAAGAACATCCTGCTGATCGGACCGACCGGGGTCGGCAAGACCGAGATCGCCCGCCGGCTGGCCAAACTCGCCCACGCGCCGTTCCTGAAGGTCGAGGCCACCAAGTTCACCGAGGTCGGCTATGTCGGCCGCGACGTCGACCAGATCGTCCGCGACCTGGTGGAAAGCGCCATGGCCATGGTCCGCGACAAGCGCCGCGCCGGGGTGCGCGCCCGCGCCGAGGCCGCCGCCGAGGAGCGCATCCTCGACGCCCTCACCGGCCCCGGCTCCACCGCCGCACGCGAGAGCTTCCGCAAGAAGCTTCGGGACGGCGAGTTGAACGACAAGGAGGTCGAGCTGACCCTGGCCGACACCGGCGGCGGCATGCCGATGTTCGACATCCCCGGCCAGCCCGGCGCCCAGATGGGCATGCTCAATCTCGGTGAAATGATGGGCAAGGCCTTCGGCGGCCGCACCAAGACCCACAAGACCACCGTCGCCGGGGCCCACGCCCCCCTGATCGCCGAGGAGAGCGATAAGCTGCTCGACCAGGAGGCCCTGACCCAGGAAGCCCTGGAGCTGGCCGAAAACAACGGCATCGTGTTCCTCGACGAGATCGACAAGGTCGCCTCCAACCGTGACCGCGCCGGCGCCGACGTCAGCCGCGAGGGGGTCCAGCGCGACCTGCTGCCGCTAATCGAGGGCACCACCGTCTCGACCAAGTACGGCCCGGTGAAGACCGACCACATCCTGTTCATCGCCTCGGGGGCTTTCCACGTGGCCAAGCCCTCGGACCTGCTGCCCGAGCTGCAGGGCCGGCTGCCGATCCGCGTCGAGCTGAAAGCCCTGACCCGCGACGACTTCCGCCGCATCCTGACCGAGCCGGAAGCCAACCTGATCCGCCAGCACCAGGCCCTGCTCGCCACCGAGGGCGTGACCCTGACCTTCAGCGAGGACGCCATCGACGCCCTGGCCGATGCCGCGGTGACCGTCAACGGCAGCGTCGAGAACATCGGCGCCCGCCGATTGCAGACCGTGCTGGAGAAGGTGCTGGAGGAAATCAGCTACACCGCCTCCGACCGCGACGGCGAAACGATCAGCATCGACGCCGCCTATGTGAAGGACCGGGTCGGCGGCCTGGCCCAGAACACCGACCTCAGCCGCTTCATCCTCTAAGGGTTTTCCCCCAGGCTGGGCAGGGACTTGACCCCCTTGTCCAGCCGGCGTGTTGGGCTCCCAATCCGGCGATCGCCGCAGGGAGGCCCGCATGCAGGTCGAACTCGCTGAGGAACGCATTTACCGGGTGGCCGATCGGTTCAGCCTGGAGCACGCCGAAGGCCGCGCCTGGGCCAAGCGGGTGGAGGCGTTCGGCGCCCTGGCGCGCGTCGCGGGCCTGTTCAACCAGCCCAAGGACGACGACTTCGCGGTCGTCTACCGCGAACGCCGGCTGCAGCCGTTCTGGCGCGTCGCGGTCTCGACGGCGACCGCCTACGAGCGGCGGCGCAGCTATGCGGTGCCCGTCGCGCCCGAGGTGCGGCAGGTCGCGGTCGACGGCCGCACGCTCGTCGCCGTCAACGGGGCCATCTCATTCGACGGGCTGGAGTCCTGCCGCGAAGAGGCTCGCCGCGAGGTGTTCGTCGACGGCCTCAGCAAACAGGCGACGCCGGCCTTGGCCGCCTACCTGCAGCACGACGCGGTCGAAACCGACGCGCAGACCCTGGCCAAGGCCACCGCCGAGGGGATGGTCGTGGTGCCGCCCCAGGCCAAGGCCTCGATGGTGGTCCGCGACGTGGTCGCCGCGGCGATCGGCAAGATCGACGCCGACACTGTCACCGAGGAGCTGGTGCGGGTGGAGGCGATCGACCTCTACTACCGGCCGATCCACGCCTTCCGCTATCGCCGCGCCGACAAGGAGGCGGTGGTCGAGTTCGACGCCGTCACCGGCGAGGCCCGGGTCGGCGGCGACACCTTCGAACAGTATCTGGGCAAGGCGCTGGAGCCGCGCTTCCTGCTCGACGTCGGAGCCGAGACCCTGAACTTCGTGGTGCCGGGCGCAAACCTCGCCAAGCTGATCATCGTCAAGGGCATGGAGATGAAGGGCATGCGGTAGGGCGGAGCGAGAGCACCGGCTCCAGTCTCCCTCGCCCCCTTGGGGGAGAGGGTTGGGGTGAGGGGGACACGGCGTCCTCCGCAATGCGCCGCTCCGCGCCGCACGACCCTCACCTAACCTCTCCCCTCAAGCGGGGAGAGGAACAGACCGAACGACCACCGCGGTCTCGCTACCCCCGCCGAGCGTCGTAGATCGCCCGCTCCAGGGCGCGGGCGAAGTCGGCCCGCTCGACCGGGCTCAGCGCCGCCGCCACCGAAGCGTGGCGCCCGGACATCGCCACGCGCACCCCATGGACGATATCGTCCTCGTCGATCTCCAGGGCCACGCGGGTGAAGGCGGTCGGGCTTTCCCAGATGACCTCGCTGGAGCTCGGCGTCTCGCGGACCACCCGCACCTCGCGCGCGGTGACCAGCACCCGTTCGATCTTCTTGGCGGCCGCATAGCTGGCGGCGAAGGCGGCGATCACCGCCAGCACGTCGAGCCCCAGAAACACCGGCACGAAGGTGGCCCCCATCGACAGAAAGACGCCCGCCGCCACGCAGTTGAACAGCGTGACGATGCCGATCAGCACCACGAAACCCCGCTGCGACAGCGAGCGGTTCGGCGTGATCACGGCGTCCATGTAGACGAGGCCATCCATCGGTCGGGCAGTCTAGTGCGCGGCAGGCCGAAGTGGAAACCGGTTCCGCCGCCCGTCGCGCACCCAAGAAGCCGAAATCGGACGCGAAACGCCCGCGCCCCTTGGCGAGGGCGACAAGCCGGGCGATGTTCGCCGCGCCATGGCCAAGTCCGTCACCAAAAAGCGCGTCTCGCCTGCGGAGAAAGCCCGCGTCGAGGAACTGTTCCACCGGTTCCAGTCGCTGAGCGACGATCCGCGCACCGAGCTGCACTACGACAGCCCCTACACCTTGGTCGTGGCGGTGGCGCTGTCGGCCCAGGCCACCGACGTCGGGGTCAACAAGGCGACCGCCAAGCTGTTCCCGGTCGCCCACACGCCCGAGGACATGCTGGCGCTCGGCGAGGAAGGCCTGATCCCCTACATCAACTCGATCGGCCTCTTCCGCACCAAGGCCAAGAACGTCATCGCCGCGGCGAAGATCATCGTCGAGCAGCACGGCGGCGAGGTGCCGCTGAACCGCGAGGACCTGATGGCGCTGCCGGGGGTCGGCCGCAAGACCGCCAGCGTCGTGCTCAACGAACTCGGCGTCGAGCCGGCGATCGCCGTCGACACCCACGTCTTTCGTGTCGCCCACCGGCTGAAGCTATCGGCCGGCAAGACTCCCGATCAGGTCGAAGCCGACCTCATGGCCCTGGTCCCGGCCCCCTACCTGACCCGCGCCCACCACTGGCTGATCCTGCACGGCCGCTACACCTGCGTCGCCCGCCGCCCCAAGTGCGAGGAGTGCGACGTGGCCGACCTCTGCCCCTCCAAGATCCTGTTCAGCCGCGCCGCGTGACGCCATGGCCAACCATCTGCCGCTCAACGCCCTGCGGGTCTTCGAGGCCTGCGCCCGCCATGGCAGCTTCCTGAGCGCGGCCGAGGAACTGGCCATCACGCCCGGCGCGGTCTCGCGGCACATCAAGGGGCTGGAGGCCGAGCTGGAGACCCGGCTGTTCGATCGCTTCAACCGCGCCGTGCGGCTGACCGCAGCCGGCGAGCAGTTGTCGGTGGGCGTGCGCCAGGGCCTCTCGACCATCCAATCGGCCGTCGATGCCGTGCGCTCCAAGCGCGACGCGCCGCTGGTGGTGACGGTGCTGCACTCGCTGGCCGCCCGCTGGCTGGTGCCGCGGCTGCACGACTTCCAGCGCCGCTATCCGGAAGTGCAGATCCTGGTCGCGGCCTCCGACCATGCGGCCGACCTGGCGCGCGAGAACATCGACGTCGCCATCCGGCTGGGGCGGGGCCCCTACCCCGGCCTGCACGTCACCCACCTGTTCGACACCCTGATGACGCCGGTCTGCAGCCCCGGCCTGATCGAAAAGTACGGACCGTTCAACCACCCCAACGATCTACGCGGCGTGACCTTGCTACACGACGTGCTGATGCTGCCCGAAGAACCGGATTGGGCCGACTGGCTGACGGCCGCCGGCGCCGACCGCGTCGATCCCAACCCGGGTCCGCGGTTCTCCAACACCTATCTCGCCGTCGAGGCGGCCCTCGCCGACCGGGGGCTGGCCTTTGCGCACAAGGCCATGGTCATCGACGACCTGGCCAACGGACGGCTGACGCAGCCCTTCGACCTGTCGCTGCCCAGCCCGTTCAGCCACTGGGTGTTGTCGCTGCCGGAAAAGGCCGATCAACCCAACATCCGCCGTTTTCGGGCCTGGCTGCTGGAACAGGCGCTGGCTGACGGCCTGGCCTTCGCCAAATGACCTGAAGTCAACTGACTGGCGCTAAGCTCGTTTGTCGCAGCGCAGCAAAACTGGGAAATGGGGGGCGTCCGCCGTTGTAGGAGCCTCCCCGTGACCTGCACCTATCCTCAATCGATTGAATTTTCGCGCACTGACATGCTGCGCGACATCATCCTCGTCTTCGCCGTCGCTGTGATCGCCTCCCCCGCGGTGATCGCGCTTATCGGCGCGGCCTGACGAGCGCGGGCCGGCGGCCTTCCTCCAGCCGGCCCGCCCCCTCCTCCGGGCGCGGCGAGACCTCTGGCGCACGGCTTGCAGTGATTGGGGCGTGTCGCCCCCGCCCGAACCCATCTCAGGACGACGACCACGCCGGCGCCCGCCGCAGGTGAACTGGCGTGCGGCCGCCCTGGCGGTCGCGATCGTCGTCAATCTTGGCCTCGGCGGCTGGTTCGCCGTCGACCGCGCATTTCTGCAGGGCCTCCCGCCGGTCCCGGACAAGGAAGCGCTTTGGTCGATGGGCCGGCCGCCCGGCCTGACCTTCGTCGGCCCCGACGGCCAGGTGGTCGGGCGCCGGGGGCCGCGCCACGGCCCGCCGGCCCGTCTCTCGCAGATGCCCCAGCATGTGCCCTTGGCCTTCCTGGCCATCGAGGACCGCCGCTTCTACCAGCATGGGGCGATGGACCTGCGCGGCATGCTGCGCGCGCTCAGCGTCAACGTCCGCGCTGGCGGGGTGGTGGAGGGCGGCTCGACCATCAGCCAGCAGCTCGCCCGCAACCTGTTCCTGACCCCCGACCCGACCCTGCGCCGCAAGGTCCAGGAGGTGCTGCTCGCCGCCCGCCTGGAGCGGATGATGAGCAAGAACGAACTGCTCGAGCTCTACCTGAACCGGATCTACTTCGGCGGCCGCGCCTATGGCCTCTCGGCTGCGGCCGACACCTATTTCGGCAAGGCTCCAGAGGACCTGACCTTGGCTGAGGCCGCGGTGCTGGCTGGCCTGCCGCGCGCGCCCTCGCGGCTGTCGCCCGCCAACGATCCGGCCGCCGCCTGGGCCCGCGGCCAGGTCGTGCTGCAGCGACTGGGCGAGATGGACTGGATCGACCCGGCCCTGGCCGCCCGCACCGCCGCCGGTCCGCCCCCTGCCCTCGCCCGGCTGGCCGCCGACAGCGAAGGCGAGATGGCCTGGGCGTTCGACGCCGCTGCGGCCGAGGCCCGCCGGCGACTGGGCGGCGCCACGCCCGACCTGGTCATCCAACTGACCATCGACCCCAAGGCCCAAGCCCTCGCCGACGACATCGTCCGCCGCACCATGGCCCGCGAGGGCTATCGCCGCGGCGCCCGCCAGGCCGCCCTGGTGGCCCTGACCCCGGACGGCGCGATCCGCGCCATGATCGGCGGGGTCGACCACGCCGCCAGCCCGTTCAACCGCGTGACCCAGGCGCGCCGCCAGCCGGGCTCGGCCTTCAAGCCGATCGTCTGGGCCGCCGCCCTCGATCATGGCGTGCAGCCGATGGACTGGCGCCAGGACGCCCCGATCCGTATCGGCGCGTGGAGCCCAAGCAACTACGGCGGCGGCTATCACGGCCAGGTCTCGGTGCAGCGCGCCCTGCAGCTGTCGATCAACACCGTCGCCGTGCAGCTCGCGCGCGAAGCCGGCCCCCGCGAGGTCGGCGTCCTGGCCCGCCGCTTCGGCCTGTCAGCCATACCGGCGCAACCGGGCGGCTCGATCGCGCTCGGCGCCTACGAGGTCACACCCCTCGAACTGGCCGGGGCCTACCAGGTGCTGCAGACCGGCGGCGGCAAGACCTCGCCCTACCTGGTGTCAAAGATCACCGACGCCCGCGGCAAGCTGCTCTACATCCGCCCGCCCAGCGCGGCCATTCCGGTCTATCCGACCTACCAGGCCGCCCAGATGGTGCAGATGATGCGCGGGGTGATCCTCGCCGGGACCGGGCGCGAAGCGGCGTTCGGACGACTGGCCGCGGCCAAGACCGGGACCAGCCAGAACCATCGCGACGCCTGGTTCGTCGGCTTCACCCCCGATTGGCTGTGCGCGGTCTGGGTCGGCAACGACGACGGTCGCCCGACCGGCCGCATCACCGGCGGCCAGGTCCCGGCCCACATCTGGCGCGACTTCATGGCCAGCGCCCATCGCGGCCGGCCCGAGGTCGAGTTCGCGTGGTTCCCGGCCCTGCCGCCGCCGCTCTATGTCGAAGAGCCCGAGCCTCCGGCGCCGCTGCACGACGCCTTTGGTCGCGTGCGGCTGCCCGGCGTAGTGAAGCTCCCGACTGACGTCAGGTGATGCGCTTGACGCTGACCGGATCGCTGCTCGGGAAGCTCTCTTCCAGACCCTCGTCCAGCAGCGCTTCCTGCCGATCCTCGGCCCCCTTCTGCTTGTCGGCCAGCTGATCGTGCTTTTCGTTTTCGCCGAGCGGCTTGGCGGGCCGCGCATGCGGCGCCTCGGTCTTGTGGTCGCCCATCTGCGGGCGGCCTTCCACAGCAGCGTCGGCCGCCGCGGCGCCGGACCCGATGGCCGCGCCGGTGGCCTTGGGCTTGTCGCGCTTGAGTATCGACATAAAGTCCTCCGGGTTGCCCAAGGTGAACTCATGGCGCCCAAGGCGGTTGCTCCAGGCGCGCCGCGCGTTGCCCCGCCAGGGCTTTCCCTGTAGGAGGCGGAACCCATATCCGCGAAAGCTGACCTTCCCCGCATGACCGAGCTCTACGACGTCGCCGCCATCGGCAACGCCATCGTCGACGTGATCTCTCCGGCCACCGACGAGTTCCTGATCCAGCAAGGCATGGACAAGGGCGCCATGATGCTGGTCGACGAGCAGCGCAGCGCGGCGCTCTACGCCGCCATGCAGGCCGGGGTCGAAGCCTCCGGCGGCTCGGCCGCCAACACCGTCGCGGGCCTGGCCTCGTTCGGCGGCCGCGGCGCGTTCCTGGGCAAGGTCGCCGACGACCAGCTCGGCAAGGTCTTCACCCACGACATGCGCGCCATCGGCGCCCACTTCGACACCCCGCCCCTGCTCGACGGCAAGGCCACCGCCGTGTCGATGATCAACGTCACGCCCGACGGCGAGCGGACCATGTCGACCTTCCTGGGCGCCTCGACCGAGTTCGCCTCGGACGACATCGACGCCGCCGTCGTCGAGGCCGCCAAGATCGTCTATCTCGAAGGCTATCTGTTCGACGCCGAAGCCGCTCGCCGCGCCTTCGCCAAGGCCGCGGCCCTGGCCCACGGCGCCGGCCGGATGATCGCCATCACCCTGTCGGACGGCTTCGTGGTCGAACGCCATCGCGAGGCCCTGCTCGGCTTCCTGGAGACCCAGGTCGACCTGGTGTTCGCCAACGCCACTGAAGTCACCTCGCTGTTCCAGACCGACGACTTCGACGCCGCCGTCAACGCGCTGCGCTCCAAGGTGAAGATCGCCGCGGTCACCCGCAGCGCCCAGGGCTCGGTCATCGCCGCGGGCGGCGAGACCTTCGAGGTTTCGGCGTTCCCGGTGGAGAAAGTCGTGGACACGACGGGCGCTGGCGACCAATACGCAGCCGGGTTCATGTACGGCCTCGCCACCGGCCGGCCGCTCAACGTCTGCGGCCAGCTCGGATCGCTGGCGGCGGCCGAGGTGATCTCGCACTATGGCCCGCGGCCGCTGGTCAGCCTCAAGGACCTCGCGGCTTCGAAAGGACTCTAACGGATGGCCCGCACCGCGGAAGTGGTCCGCAACACCAAGGAGACCCAGATCACGGTTCGCGTGGATCTGGACGGCTCGGGTGTGGCTGATGTCGAGACCGGCGTCGGCTTCTTCGACCACATGCTCGACAGCTTCGCCCGCTTCGCCGGCGTCGACCTCCATGTCCGCACCAAGGGCGACCTGCACATCGACTTCCACCACACCGTGGAAGACACCGGCATCGTCATCGGCCAGGCGATCAACAAGGCGCTGGACGGCTTCAAGGGCATCCGCCGCTTCGGCCACGCCTATGTCCCGATGGACGAGACCCTGACCCGTTGCGCCCTCGACCTCTGCAACCGGCCCTATCTGATCTGGAAGGTCGCCTTCAAGACCCAGAAGATCGGCGATTTCGACACCGAGCTCTTCAAGGAGTTCCACCAGGCGTTCGCCATGCATTCGGGCGCCTGCATCCACATCGAGACGCTCTACGGCGACAACAGCCACCACATCGCCGAAAGCGGTTTCAAGGCGCTGGGCCTGGCCGTGCGCGCGGCCGTCGAACTCGATCCCAAGTCCCATGGTCGCGCCCCGTCGACCAAGGGCGTCCTGTAGGAAAGTATCCCCTATGCAGAGCGTCGCCCTGATCGACTACGGGTCGGGCAACCTGCGCTCGGCCGAAAAGGCCCTCGTCCGCGCCGCGGCGGGAACGAGCCAGATCATCGTCACCAGCGATCCCGAAACCGTCGCCGCCGCTGACCGGGTCGTGCTGCCCGGCGTCGGCGCCTTCGCCGCGTGCATGAAGGCCCTGTCCGAGCGTCCCGGCCTGATCGAAGCCATGACCGAGGCGGTCCAGGTCAAGGGCCGGCCCTTCCTGGGCGTCTGCGTCGGCATGCAGCTGCTGGCCACCCGCGGCCTGGAGTTCGGCGAAACGCCCGGCCTTGGCTGGATCCCCGGCGACGTGCGCCGCGTGGAGCCGACCGACCCCGCCGCCAAGATCCCGCACATGGGCTGGAACACCCTCATCGACCCGCACGGCCCCGCGCCGATCGCCGGGGTCGGCGAGGCCCCCATGTACTTCACCCATTCGTTCGCCTTCTTCCCGAACGATCCCGCCGACGTCGCCGCCTATGTCGACCATGGCGGCAAGTTCCCCGCCGCCGTCGCCAAGGGCCACGTCGCGGGCGTACAATTTCACCCTGAAAAGTCGCAAAGCGCTGGCCTCGCCCTGCTCGCGCGTTTCCTGGAGTGGCGACCGTGATCCTCTATCCGGCCATCGACCTTAAAGACGGCCAGTGCGTCCGTGTCCTACACGGCGACCTCGACACCGCCACGGTGTTCAACAATTCGCCTGCCGCCCAGGCGGCCAGCTTCGTGGAAGCCGGTTTCCATTGGGTCCACGTCGTCGATCTGAACGGCGCGGTTCAGGGCAAGGCCGTGAATGAGAAGGCCGTCGAGGCGATCCTCGAGGCGGTCTCGATCCCGGTCCAGCTCGGCGGCGGCATCCGCAGCCTGAAGGACGTCGAGCGCTGGATCGAAGCCGGTGTCAGCCGCGTCATCCTCGGCACCGTCGCGGTGACCGAGCCGGAGATCGTCCGCGAAGCCGCCCGCCTCTGGCCCGAACAGATCGCCGTCTCGGTCGACGTCCGCGCCGGCAAGGTCGCGACCCAGGGCTGGACCGAGAGCTCCGACCTCGACGCCGTCACCGTCGCCAAGCGCTTCGAGGACGCCGGCGTCGGCGCCCTGATCATCACCGACATCGACCGCGACGGCACCGTCATGGGCTTTAATGTCGAGGCCTTCGGCGCCATCGCCGACGCCGTGGCTATCCCGGTCATCGCCGCCGGCGGCCTCGCCACCATCGACGACATCGTCAAGATCAAGGCCCGCAAGGGCGTGCCGATCGCCGGGGCCGTCCTCGGCCGCGCGCTCTACAACGGCGCGATCAATCCGGAAGAAGCCCTCAAGGTCGCCGCCTAGGAAAGCTGGAAGAGATGCTCAAGGTTCGCGTCATTCCCTGCCTGGACGTCAAGGACGGCCGCGTCGTGAAGGGCGTGAACTTCGTCTCGCTGCGCGACGCCGGCGATCCGGTCGAACAGGCCACCGCCTATGACGCCGCCGGCGCCGACGAGCTGATGTTCCTGGACATCACCGCCAGCCACGAACGGCGCGGCGCGATCCTCGACGTGATCGCCCGCACCGCCGACGTCTGCTTCATGCCGCTCAGCGTCGGCGGCGGCATCCGCCAGGTCGAGGACGCCCGCCGGCTGCTGCTGGCCGGGGCCGACAAGATCAGCGTCAACACCGCCGCGGTCGAAAACCCCGACCTGATCAGCGCCTGCGCCGACGCCTTCGGCTCCCAGGCCGTGGTCGTCGCGATCGACGCCAAGCACGGCGCGACCGTCTCCGGCGGCGCCGGCCGCAACGACGGCTGGCGGGTGTTTACCTATGGCGGGCGCACCGACACCGGCCTCGACGTCGTCGAGTATGCGGTGAACGCGGTGAAGCGCGGGGCAGGGGAGATCCTGCTCACCTCCATGGACCGCGACGGCGCCAAGACCGGCTACGATCTCGATCTGCTGAAAGCCGTGACCAGCGCGGTCAACGTCCCGGTGATCGCCTCGGGCGGGGCCGGAAACGCCCAGCACATGGTCGACGCGGTGACCAAGGGCGGCGCCGACGCGGTCCTGGCCGCCTCGATTTTCCACTTCGGCGAAGTCTCGGTGGCCGAGGTGAAGCGCCAGATGGCCCTGGCCCACATCCCGGTCCGCATCACGGAGGCCGCATGAGCCGCTTCTCGCAGACCCTTGAGCGCCTCGCCGCGACCATCGAGGCCCGCAAGGGCGCCGATCCGTCCAGCTCCTACACCGCCAAGCTGCTCAGCGAAGGCGTCGAGCGTTCGGCCAAGAAGTTCGGCGAGGAAGCCGTCGAGGCGGTGATCGCCGCCGCCCAGGGCGACCCCGACGGCCTGGCCGCCGAAAGCGCCGACCTGATCTATCACTGGCTGGTGCTGCTGGCCCGCGCCGGCGTCAGCCTCGACGACGTCGCCGCCAAGCTCGAGGCCCGCGAGGGAACCTCCGGCCTGGCCGAGAAGGCGTCGCGGCCAAAATAGTTCCTCCCCCGCTGGGGGAGGTGGATCGATGCGCAGCATCGAGACGGAGGGGGCCCGCTGCGTCAGAAGTCCCCCCCAGCCAGCTTCGCTGACAGCTCCCCCAGAGGGGGAGCAACTTCTTCCTAAGCCTTCGCCGGCGTCGTCCAGAGCCCGTCCGCGGGCTTGCCCAGCACCTTGCCCGCCGCCGCGTGCAGACTGGCCGGCGCCAACTTGCCGCCCCGTGCTGCGGCCAGCATCCAGGCCTCGAGATTTCCGCCTGTGCGGTCGTAGCCGTCGGCCTTGAGCAACCCGTAGAGGCCGGCCGCCAGCACGTGCATGCCCTGGTCGCCCTGGGTCCACCTCTCCGCGGCCGGCCGAACCACATAGCCCAACCGCTCCTGGATGATCTGGTCCAGCGCCTGGGCGGTGTCCTCATTGAGAATGCCGTCGAGGCTGTTGTAGCCGGTCTGCCTGTCCTTCTCGGCGAGGATCTTCGTGAACAGCGCGTCCTGGCCAAGCACGCCCAACGCCGCCGTCGCCGCCGGTCCCTTCATGTCGATGGGCGGGTGCAGGATTTCGTGCGCGGCGGTCAGCACCACGATCTGGTCGCGCGCCCCGACGAAGGTCAGGAACCGTTGACCCTGGACCTTCACCCCGTGCGGCTTGCAGAACCAGCAGAGCTCGATCTCGATCAGCGGGTCGAGCTTGCGGCCCAGCAGCCGCTCCTGTTCGGCGATGACGTCCAGCCCGCCCAGCAAGGTCTGCAGCTCCCGCGTCCGGCTCTCGAACTGCGCCTGGGCCAGACCGCGGCGAAAGCCGGCGAAATCGGCGTCACGCATCGCGCCCAACACGACGGCCAACTGGTCGCGGCTGGCGATGAATCTGTCCCAGTCCTCGGCGTCCCAGTACTCGCCGGCCGCCAGCGGCGGTCGCAGCACCGTCTCGGCGTTCGCCAGGCTGTGCAGCAGATCATCGACGCTCGTCGTTGGGCCGCCGGAGAAGATCAGCGCCAAACCCGGCCACAGCAGACTCCCGGCCGCGTCAGCGCGCGCGTGCAGCACGGCCAATGCGTCCAGCGCCTCGGGCGCCAACCGGGGTTTGAAGGCGGCGATCTCGCTCTCGTAGAAGCGTGCATAGAACGGCTTGCCCGACAAAGGGCCGAGGAAGGCGATGGCGTCCATGCCCTCGCTGGCGGCGAGTTTCCAGCGGGTTCGCGGCGCGGACGCCAAAGCGGGGAGGGGAGCGGCGGCCAGGAGGGCGGCGGCCGTCAGCAGGGTGCGGCGGTCGATCATGCCCGCAGTTGTGCGCTCGTGCTCAGGCCGCGGTCTTGTCGCCACTTGACCTGCGCCGCCAGACCCCCGGCGATGCCCCGGTCAGCGCGCTGATCGCCCGGCTCATCTGCGCTTGGTCGGCGAAACCGGCGTCCAGCGCGACCTGCGCCAGCGGGGCGGCGGTCTCGATCGTCCCCGCCAGGGCCCGGCGCATCTTCACCTCGTGCCGGAAGCGCTTAGGCGGCAGACCAAAGGTCCGGCCAAAGCCGCGCGACAATGTCTCGGGGGCCAGACCACGGCGTTCGGCCCAGTCGCTGAGCGAGATCTGCGGGTCGGCCGCCAGCGCCGCTGCCAGTTCGTCCGGCCAGTCGAGGATCTGCGGGCCGAACGTGACCAGCTGCCGCGCCGCCAGGGCTGCAGCCGCCCGCGGGTCGTCGACCGCGACCGCCGCCACGGCATCCGGATCGTCCAGGCGCCCGAACACCCCGCCGACGCCCGCCGCGGGCAGGTTCAACACCACCGCGCCGCTCGCCGCGATGCTGTTGCGGTGACAGGAGAACATGCCGTGCCGGGCGACGTCGCCTGGCCCCAGCCGGCGACGGCCGTGCTCGCCGGCCTCCTCGTACGAGCCTCTCAGCACCACGGTCAGATAGGCCCCGTCATGGCGATGACAGGCGATCTGCAGACCTGGCTCCAGGACCTGTCGGGGCGGAGGCGCATGCATCGGTTCAGGCCGTCCAGCGCATCTTCATGTAGATGTCGCCGTCCTCCAGCTCGTCCAGCATCTGGGCCAGCCGCTTTTGCCGGGTCTCCGGCTTGCGAGCGCGGGCGATCCAGCCGAGGTAGTCGTTGCGCTGGAACGGCGGGCGGGCCTGGTAGGCGTCGACCAGCGCGCGGGCTTCCAGCGCCTGGCGCACCTCTTCCGGCATCGGATTCAAGTCACGGCGCAGCGTCATCGACGTCCTCCCCTGCGCCGTTAACGAACAACTACAGTGAAGGTTCTCGCAAATCTTGCATCGGCGTCAATGCGGCAACACCAGGGTGTGGCTGACCCCGGGGCCGTCGCCGCGGGTGAGGGTGCCGCCGGTTTGGCGGGCGAAGCCCTCGATCAGCTTACGGCCCAGTCCGCGGCTGTTGACTTCGGCGTCGGGCGGCATGCCGACGCCGTTGTCGGAGACCGTCAGTTCGCAGCCGACCTCGATCTGCTTCAACGACACCAGGATGCGGCCGCTGCGACTGGCGGGAAAGGCGTACTTGGCGGCGTTGGTGACCAGCTCGTTGACCACCAGTCCCACCGCCACCGCCCGGTCACGATCGCACCGGCAGGGAGTCAACCAGCTGTCCAGCCGCACATCACCGGTCAGCAGCAGGCTGTCGGACAGGTTTTCGCACAGATCGCCCAGATAGGCGCCCAGATCGATCGCGTCGCCGGCCTCATCGGGGGAGTAGAGGTTGGCGTGGGCCTGAGCCATCGAGTGAACCCGGCGCAGCGCGTCGGCCAGCGCCTGTTCGGTGCTCGCCGCGCCAGCACGACGCCGCTGCATGTCGAGCAGGCTCTCGACCATCTGGAAGTTGTTCTTCACCCGGTGATTCAGCTCCCGCAGCAGCAGGTCGCGGACCTCCAGCTTGGCGGCGCGCTCGGCCTCGGCCACCCGATAGGACGTGCGAAACGCCTGGGCCACGGCGATCACCGCCAGGCCGCTCAGCGCGTTGAGCATCAGCGCCGCGCCCTCGCCGGCGGTCAGCGGACCGAACCGGGCCGGATGCAGCACCACGTACCAGACCCCGAGCAGGATCATCGCCAGGCAGTAGATCCCTGAACGCCACCCGGCCAGCAGCGTCGCCAACAGCACGAGCGGAAAGAGGAAGACATAGGGCGGGGCGGCGACGACCAGCGTAATGAGCGCCCGCAACAGTCCAGACAGCACCGCGCATGCGAGGGCGCAGGCCCACTCGGTCACCCAAGTCGGGACGTCCGGCGCGAGCCGTTCGCGCAGATTAAGGTCACCCAGCCCAAGCATTGCTCACACAACGTCGGTCTTGAACGGTCCCGGTCAAGGTATAATTCACCCTATGGGCGAATTTGTCTCAAAAACAGCCTTGTGGATACACGTCCTGGGCTTTCGCGCCGATGGCGTCGGCGCATCGCGAGGGGCATAATCTTTCGGTGCTCGCTCCATTCCCATTTCTCCAGGCCGTAACCGAACGCGATCGCCGCTGGCCGCGGGTCGCGGCCATGGCCGCCGCGACGCCGGCCGCTGTGCTGCTGCTGACGCTGCTGTTCGCCATCGTGCTGGGGACGCTGACCGGCGGGGCGATGTTCGAGGACACGGGCGGCCCGCGGCTGGAGCGCTCGGCCATCTACGTGCTGCAGCTCGGCATAGGGCTCGGGTCGATGGCCTTGGCGGTGATGCTCGCCGCGCGCTACGTGTTCGGCCGTCCGATCATGACCTGGATGACGGCCGCGCCGCATTTCCGCTGGCGGTTGCTGCTGGCCGGCGCGGCGCTGACCGTGATCGGCGTCGGGGTGCTGATGTTCGCCGACTGGCTGATGAACCCGGGCGAGTTTCAGATGCCGATCTTCGACCCCAATTCTAGCCTGGCGCTCAAGGCGTTCTATGCGCTGGCGGTGGTCGCCGGCCTGTTCGTCGCCGCAACGGCGGAGGAGGCGGTGTTCCGCGGCTACCTGCTGCAGCAGACCGCCGCCTTCACCCGTAATGTCTGGGTGCTGATCGCGATCAACGCCGCCGCCTTCGCCCTGGCCCACCTGGAGTTCGATCCCGGCGCCCTGGCGGCCCGGGCCCTGGCCGGCGCGGCCTTCGCCTGGGCGGCGCTCCGGCTCGGGGGTCTGGAGTTCGCGATCGGGGCCCACGTCGCGACCAACCTGATGATCGCCTTCTTCCATGCGCCGATGCTGCCGGACGACCCCGAAGTCTCCGGCGGCCTCGACGACACGATCATCGAGGCGGCGCTGGCGATCTACATGGTGCTGGTCGTTGAGCTGACGCGACGCTCACCGCGGCTGATGGCGCCGTTCGCGTCTACTTCTTCTCCAACATAAGCTGGCCTTCCTTCTTCAGCCGGCCCTTCACCTTGTCGGCGATCATCGCGAAGAACGGCGGCAGGTCGACCTCCATGCGCACCGCGTCCTCGGCCACGTCGAGCCGGCCCGCCACCGCCTGACCGACCACCTTGGCGGCGAAGGAGAGGCGGTCGCCCTCCCAGGTCCGGGTCAGCTTCACGCCCTCGCCGAACTGATGGATCAGCTTGCCGACCCCCTCCTCGATCCGTTTACGCGCCTCGGCTTTTCCGAGCTCATGGGGGATGGTGACGACGACGGGCTTGGCCATGGGCTGGTCCTCCAGCGCTAATAACGGCCCGGCGGCTCAAGCGCTCCCGCTCGCCGCGGGCCTTTCAGGCGCCGGCCTGTCGGCCTGATCGGCCCCGGCCGCGACGAGCAGGGCGCCGATCAGCAGCACCAGCATGGCCGCCGCCCCCAGGATCGTCGCCAGGCTTCCACGGTCAGGCATCGCGCAGCTCCAGGAACCGGCGCAGGGCGGGGCGATCATTGTCCGCCGCCCAGAAGCCGCAGTAGGACAGCCAGCCCGCTTCGCTTTCCAGCGGCCGGGCGCAGACGCCTGGATAGAAGGCGCCCATCGCGGAGCCTCCCGCGAGGGTGATCCCGAACCCCAGCGAGACCGAGCAGGTTGTCGCGCTGCACCGCGTAGTGGAGGAAGTTCGGCGGCCCGCCCAGCGCCCGGATGATCGCCCGTTGCAGAGCGCGATCGCCCGATCCGGCGCCGGCCATCAGCAGGCAGGCCCCGCGCAGTTGAGCGGGCTGAACCGCGTTCTGGGCCGCCAGCGGGTGACCTTCGGCCATAAACACCATCAGCGGCTCGGACCACAGCGGAGCCGAGCGCCAACCTGGGACCCCCGCATCATGCAGCGCCACGGCCAGGTCGACCCCGCGGCCCTCGACGCGGTCGGCCAGGCCCTGGTCGTCGAGATCCTCGACGATCAGGTCGACGTTCGGGACCTGGACGCGATAGGCCGCGATCAGGCGCCGCAGCGGCCCCCAGTTCAGCGAGCACGACAGGCCCAGGGTTAGGCGATCTCGCCGCACAGAGCGCGCGACAGGAACCGCGTGCAGTCCGCTATGGGACAGGTCCATGGCTCAGGCCGCCCGTTGCAGCGGCGGCGCGCGGCGCGCGACCAGCACGTCGCGATGAGCCCCGGGTAGGCGGCGCACGAGGTCAAAGCCATGACGATGGAAGATCCGCGCGGCGGCTGCGCCGCCAACGCTCGGCCGGGTCTGGACGATCACCACGCCGCCCGGCTGCACGTGTGGGCCGGCGTCGAGCAGGGCCTCCAGCCACTCGCCGCTGGCGGTGTGCGCCGCCAGCAGGGCGTCGGCCTCGCCGGCCGGCGCGCGCACGCCGGCCTGCAGGCAGCCGACATTCTCGTAACCTCGTCGGCACAGCCAGAGCAGGGCGGGCAGGGCGCCGGGTCCGGTCACCCGGATGGCGCTGCCGGCGTCGAGGCCGGCTTCGGTGAGCAGTTGGGAAAGGCCGATGGTCGGCCGCGGGAACGCCTCGGACATGGTCGCCTCACTGACGCATCGGCCGGCGTATGAGCCGGCCTGGCGTCAAATCTGGCGCAGAGCCCCGTCAGGGTTCGATGGCGAAGGACGGCGCGCCGCATAAGCGCGCCGTCAAGATCGGCCCCAAAGCCTGTCTCAAGACAGGCTTTGCTTCTTGGATTTAGAGCCCTTCTTGCCCGCTCGCGATCTGCGCGAGCGGGAAGGGCTCTAGGCTTCCTGGATCGCCGACAGCTTCCAGGCCTCGTTCGGGTGACGCACGAAGGTCCAGAGCTCGGTCGTCTCGGTCGGACGATCGGCGTCGCCCTCGACCACCGCGCCGCTCTGGCGGTCGACCATCACGTCAATGCTCGAATAGCGTAGGGCGGCGGTGGCGTAGTCGACCGGGCCCTCGCGCCAGGCTTCGGCGACGTCGCCTTCCAGCATCTGCACGTCGCGGACCTCGTTGCGGCGGCCGGCGGTGGCGTTCTGGCCCAGCTCTTCGGCCAGGTAGCCCATCATCTCCGGCGTCGTGCGCTCGCGGATCGCGCCGTAGTCCTCGCGGCCGAAGGCTTCCTGGATCTCGCGCAGCAGCCGCTCGAAGGTCTCGCGGTCAGCGCCGGTCACTCCGAAGTCCTGGCCAAGATCGGCCGGGGGCGCGTAGCTCGACGGCGCGGCCGACGGCTGGGCCGGCTGCTGCATCTCGAACGGCGAGCGGAAGGCCGCGTTGTTCGCCGCCGCCTGCGCCGGCTTGCGGCGCGAGGCGAAGAAGCGGAACGCCAGCATCGCCACCAGGGCGATCGCCGCGATCTGCAGCAGGCCGCCGAGCATGCCGGCCATGCCGGCGCCGAAGCCGTGGCCAAGCAGCAAGCCGATCACGCCGCCGAGCATCAGCCCGCGGACCAGCGGGTTGCCGAACAGGCCAGGCTTAGGCGCGGCGGCGGGGTTGGCGGCGTTCGGGCGGG
>NZ_PNLB01000016.1 GCF_013822795.1 Phenylobacterium sp.
CGTAAACGCCCCGCTCTTCGGAGTCGTCTGGCCAAAGGCATGCCAGGGCGGTTCATCAATACACCAGAGGACGGGGCCGCGAGGTTCCGCAGAGAAATGCCCAAACTGAAGACCAAATCGGGCGTGAAAAAGCGCTTCAAACTTACCGCGTCCGGCAAGCTGAAGGCCGGCGTCGCTGGCAAGCGTCACCGCCTGATCAGCCACAGCGCGAAGTACATCCGTCAGAACCGCGGCACCAAGGTGATGAGTGAAGCTGACACCAAGATCGTCAAGCTTTGGCTCCCCTACGGCCTTTAAGGAGAACTGACACATGGCTCGCGTGAAACGGGGCGTTGTCGCCCACGCCAAGCACAAGAAGGTTCTCGAGCAAGCCAAGGGCTTCTACGGGCGCCGCAAGAACACCATCCGCGCCGCCAAGGCGGCCGTGGACAAGGCCGGCCAGTACGCCTACCGCGACCGCAAGGTCCGCAAGCGCAACTTCCGTTCGCTGTGGATCCAGCGCATCAACGCTGCGGCTCGCCTGGAAGGCTTCACCTACTCGCAGTTTGTCTTCGGCCTGGACAAGGCCGGGATCGAAATCGACCGCAAGGTCCTCTCGGACATCGCGGGTAACGATCCCACCGGGTTCAAGGCCATCGCCGACAAGGTTCGCGCCGCGCTGGCTTGAGGCCGTTTGAGTCGACAGACTCACTGAGCATTCGAGAAGCCCTTCGGCGTGAACCGCCGGAGGGCTTTTTGCTGTCTCCGCTTCCCGCGCTCCATCCGATCCCTTAGACGAGCCCGTCATGACCGCCCAACTCGAAGCTGACATCCTCGCCGCCGTCGACGGCGCGGGCGACGCCGCCGCCCTTGAGGCCGTGCGCGTCTCCGCCCTCGGCAAGTCCGGCTCCATTTCCGACCTGCTCAAGTCGCTGGGGGGCATGAGCCCCGACGAGCGGCGCGAGCGCGGTCCGCAGATCAACGGCCTGCGCGACCGGGTCCAGACCGCCATCGCCGCGCGCAAGCAGGTGCTGGAGGCCGCCGAGCTCGACGCCAAGCTGGCGGCCGAGAAGGTCGACCTGACCCTGCCCGCGCCGCCGCGCCGAACGGGCAGCGTCCACCCGACCATGCAGGTCATGGACGAGATGATCGCGGTGTTCGCCGAGATGGGCTTCTCGGTCGCCGAAGGCCCGGACATCGAGACCGACTTCAACAACTTCACGGCGCTGAACTTCCCGCCCAAGCATCCGGCGCGGGAGATGCACGACACCTTCTTCCTGCCGGAAGACGCCAATGGCGAGCGCAAGGTGCTGCGCACCCACACCAGCCCGGTGCAGGTGCGGGTGATGCACGCGGTCAACGAGAAGCTGCCGTCCTGGATCGCCAACGGCCAGGAGCCGCCGATCCGGGTGATCGTGCCGGGCCGCACGTTCCGCAAGGACTCAGACCAGACCCACACGCCGATGTTCCACCAGATCGAAGGCCTGGTGATCGACAAGGCCATCCACATGGGCCACCTGAAGTGGACGCTGGAGACCTTCCTGTCGCGCTACTTCGAGACCCCGGACGTGGTCACCCGCTTCCGCCCGCACCACTTCCCGTTCACCGAGCCGAGCGCCGAGATGGACGTGCAGTGCGACCGCTCCGGCGGCGAGGTGAAGATCGGCCAGGGCACTGACTGGCTGGAAATCCTCGGCTGCGGGATGGTGCACCCCAACGTGCTGCGCAACTGCGGCCTGGATCCTGACGTCTGGCAGGGCTTTGCGTTCGGCTGCGGCGTCGACCGGCTGGGGGTGCTGAAGTACGGCATGCCCGACTTGCGCGACATGTTCGCCAGCGACGTGCGGTGGCTGGAGCACTACGGCTTTAGCCCCTACGCGGCGCCCAACCAGGCTTCGGGCCTGAGCTGATGTCCGCCGCGCGCGACGCATTGGAGCACTTCGCCTTCGGCGACAGTCCGGCGACGGCCGACGAGCTTCTCGCCCTGGTGCTCCAGGGCAAGAAGACCGCGACCTGCTGGGCCGCCTCGCAGGGGTTGAAGGGCAGCGCTCCGAACGCGCGCTACGTGGTGCTCGACAGTGCGGGCGCGCCCCGCGCTGTCATCGAGTCCACCGAACTGGTCCAACGGCGCTTCGATGAGGTTCCGGCCGACTTCGCCGCCGAAGAAGGCGAAGGCGATCTCAGCCGCGCCCATTGGGCCGCCGTCCACGAAGACTGTTTCACCCGCGAAGGCACATTCGCGCCCGACATGGCGCTCTGGTGCGAACGCTTCCGCCTGGTCGAGATCATCGGCGAAGGAGCCGATCAATGAAATTCACGCTCTCCTGGTTGAAAGACCACCTCGAAACCGAAGCCACCACCCAGCAGGTGGTCGACGCCATGACCATGGCCGGGCTGGAGGTCGAACACGTCGACGACCCGGCCGCCAAGCTGGCCGCGTTCTCGGTCGCCAAGATCGTCGAGGCCGTCCAGCACCCGAACGCCGACCGCCTGCGCGTCTGCCAGGTGGACACCCGCGACGGCCGCAAGGAGATCGTCTGCGGCGCGCCGAACGCGCGGGCCGGGATCACCGTCGTTTACGCCCCGATCGGCGCCTATGTGCCGGGCCTGGGCGTCACCCTGGTCGAGAAGCCGGTGCGCGGCGTCGTCTCGCACGGCATGCTGTGCTCGGCGTCCGAGTTGGAGACCGCCTCGGAATCGGACGGCATCATGGAGCTGCCCGACAGCCTGGCGGTCGGCACGCCGGTCGCCCAGGCGCTCGGCCTGGAAGCGGTCATCGACTTCGAAGTGACCCCCAACCGCCCCGACTGGCTGGGCGTGGTCGGCATCGCCCGCGACCTGGCCGCCGCGGGCCTGGGCAAGCTGAAGGACGTCAGCGTCGCGCCGGTCGCCGGCACGTTCGCCAATCCGATCGATATCCGCCTGGACGGTTCGGACGGCTGCCGCCAGTTCACCGGCCGGCTGATCCGCGGCGTCAAGAACGGCCCCTCGCCGGCCTGGCTGCAGCAGAAGCTGACCTCGATCGGCCTGCGCCCGATCAACGCCCTGGTCGACGTCACCAACCTGATCTCCTACGACCGCGCCCGGCCGCTGCACGTCTATGACGTCAGCAAGCTTTCGGGCGGCTTCATCGAAGCCCGCGCCGGCAAGGACGGCGAGAGCGTCGAGGCGCTGGACGGCAAGACCTATGCGGTCACGCCCGAGATCACCGTCATCGCCGACGGTTCGGGCGCGATCGGCCTGGGCGGGGTGATGGGCGGCCTGTCGACCGGCTGCTCGGACGAAACCACCGACGTCTTCGTTGAGAGCGCCTGGTTCGACCCGATCCGCATCGCCCAGACCGGCCGCACGACGGGGATCACCTCGGACGCGCAATACCGCTTCGCCCGCACGGTCGACCCGGCCAGCCAGGTCCCCGGCCTGGAGCTGGCCACCAAGCTGATCGTCGAGCTCTGCGGCGGCGAGCCGTCGGAAACGACCGTGGTCGGCGAGGCCCCGGCCGCGCCCGACGCCGTCGTCTTCGACCGGGCCTATGTGAAGCAGCTGTCGGGCCTGGACCTGTCCGTCGCCCGGATCGACGAGATCCTGACCGACCTGGGCTTCGCCCTGGACGGCGACAAGGTGCAACCGCCGAGCTGGCGCCGCGACGTGGAGGGCAAGGCCGACCTGGTCGAGGAAGTGGCCCGCATCGAGGGCTATGACGCCCTGCCCGCCTCGCCCCTGCCCGAGATGGCGCGGCCGGCCGGCGGCGTGCTGACCGCCCGCCAGGCGCGCGTGCGCAGCGGCCGCCGGGCGATGGCCGCCAAGGGCTATGCCGAGACCATCACCTGGAGCTTCACCAAGCGCGAGACCGCGGCCCTGTTCGGCGGCGGCCAGCCGGAGCTGGTGATCACCAACCCGATCGCCTCGGACCTCGACTGCATGCGCCCGTCGATCCTGCCGAACCTGATCGAGGCGGCCGGCCGCAATGCGCGCCGCGGCTTCCCGGACGTCGCCCTGTTCGAAATCGGCCCGCTCTATCGCGGCGACCAGCCGGCCGACCAGCTGACCGCGATCAGCGCCATCGTCGCCCCGCACGCGCCGCGGCGCTGGGACGGCGGGGCGGCCGACGCCCTGTTCGAACTGAAGGCCGATGTGCTGTCGCTGCTGGAAGACCTGGGCGCGCCGACGGGATCGCTGCAGACCGTCCAGGGTGGGCTGTCCGACTGGTGGCATCCGGGCCGTTCGGCCGCGCTGCGGCTGGGCAAGAACGCGCTGGTCGAGTTCGGCGAGATCCATCCGCGCATCCTCAAGGCGCTGGACGTCGAAGGCCCGGTTCTCGGCTTCGAGCTGATCCTCGACAACGTGCCCGAGCCGAAGAAGAAGTCGACCAAGACCAAGCCGGCGCTGGAGCTGTCGGCGCTGATGCCGCTGTCGCGCGACTTCGCCTTCGTGGTCGACGAAGCGGTAGCCGCCGGCGACCTGATCAAGGCCGTGGCCGGCGCCGACAAGGCGCTGATCACGCAGGCGCGGGTGTTCGACGTCTATCGCGGCCAAGGCGTGGCCGAGGGTTCGAAGTCGGTGGCGGTGGAGATCCTGCTGCAGCCGCGCGAGAAGACCCTGACCGACGCCGAGATCGAAGCGCTGTCGGCCAAGGTGGTCGCCGCTGCTGAAAAGGCCGTGAGCGCCAAGCTCCGCGCTTGACCTGAAAGTCCGCGGCGGGGTCTCTCCTTGGAGCCAAGGAGAGACCTCGACCGCATGACCGACGCGCCACGCATCAAGAAGCCCAAGCCCGCCGCCGAACGCTGGCTGGAGACCGGGCTGTTCCACTCGCGCTGGCTGATGGCGCCGTTCTATATCGGTCTGGTCGCAGCGCTGATGGCGCTGCTCGTGGTGTTCTTCAACGAGGCCGTCCACGAGCTGTCGCACCTGTTCGTCATGAAGCCGAACCAGGCGATCATGATGGTGCTGTCGCTGATCGACCTGTCGCTAGCCGGCAACCTGCTGCTGATCGTGATCTTCTCGGGCTACGAGAACTTCGTCTCCAAGATCGACACCGACGACGACGAGGACCGCCCCAGCTGGATGGGGACGGTCGACTTCTCCGGCCTGAAAATGAAGCTGATCGCCTCGATCGTGGCGATCTCGGCCATCGCGCTGCTGAAGGCCTTCATGGAGCTGTCGGAAGGCAAGGAGCTGTCCGACCGCAGCCTGATGTGGCTGGTGATCATCCATGTGACCTTTGTGATCTCGGGCGTGCTGCTGGCGCTGATGGACTGGCTGGCGGCCAAGGTCGACAAGCACTGAGCCGCGCTCAGGCGCGGGCCAGCTCGTCGAGGATGATGTCGCGGCAAAGGTCAGGGGCCTGGCCGAGCACGTCGTGGCCGCAGCCCTCGGCGATCTGCAGCCGCAGGTCTGGATAGGCGGCGACGAGCGCGTGGTCGGCCTCGTCCATCAACGACGGGGCCATGGCCAGGTCGCGCGGCGGGGTCAGGGGCACGTCGCCGCAAACCACCATGGCCGGGGCCTTCAGACGATCCAGCAGGCCGCCGTAGCTGCGGTTCTGCGCGATCGCCCCGTCGCGCCAGCCGAGCGCCTCGAACAGGAATTCGGGAACCGGCAGCTCGCCTTGCGCGGCCCGCCGTTCCAGCACGACCTCAAGCGGCCAGCGACCGGCGGTGGCGAAGAACGGATCGAAGGCGACTGCCGCGTATCCGCGTGCATTGAGCGCCAGCGCCAGCAGGCCGCCGAGGCCAAGTCCGGCCACCAGAACGCGGCGACCGGGTACGACCGTGCGCAGGCACTGGTCGTAGCTGGAGACCAGGTCGTCCCAGCCCTGAGCCGAGAGCGGCGGCGCCGTCCCGTGCCCGGGCAGGGTGGCCAGCATCACCTCGGCCTCAGGCTCCAGGCGGGCGAACCAGGGGGCCATGGCGCCGGGCGTGCTGAGCACGTCATGGATCAGCAGCACCACCGACTTGTGGCGATCGCGCAGCTCAGGCCGGGCGGCGAAGACCAGCAGGTCCCCGCCCGGCGTCTTGCATTGAACCCACTTGGTGTCGCTGACCGGCCGCATCGCGCCGCCCCCTTAAGCCTTAGAACGGCAGGGTGCGCCGAGTCCGGCTGAATCCAAGATAGCCAACATTGGCGCCGAGGCGGACGCCGACGCCGGTGCGGATCGGGGCCAGGATGATGTCGTCCGAGCGCAGGTAGTTCACGCCGAGGCCGGCGACCAGATAGGCCGAGCCCTCGACCCCCGGGAAGCGCTGGAAGATCACTTCCGGGTACTGGAGATTGTAGCAGAGGGTGAAGACCCGGCTGGCGTTGCCGCCGAAGTCCCAGCCCACCGACGGGCCCTGCCAGAACACTTCGATCGGCTGGCGGTTCTTCATGTAGAGCAGGCCGCGGCCGTAGCGCGCGCCGCCCACGAAGGCGCCCGAGGCTTCCTCGCCGGCGATGTAGGCGGTCGGGCGGCCATTGTCCTGGAAGGCGCGTTCGACGGCGCCGCCGGCGGCCTCGGCCGTCACGCCCAGGAAGTCCGAGACGTTGTTGACCAGTTCCTCACGGCTGTAGGTCTCGGCCTGGCCGGTGGGGTAGCTCGGATTGGCGGTGGCGCTCGGGCTCGGCGGCGGCAGCCCGTCAGCCCCAGCAGGGCCGCCCGGCTGGGCGGTCGCGCAGCCCGCGGTTCCAAGCGTGGCCAGTCCCGAAACGATCAGCGTGCGGCGGTCCATGAAATTCCCTTGAAGCTTGAACGAGCCTCACATCCCCAGAGGGCATGAATGCGGCGCTCAGGCTTAACGGGCGATTAACCATGCGACGCCGCAGTCTCCGGCCGAAACTGACCGGAGCCGTCATGCCGATTGTCATCGCCGAGTACGTGGCGCGTTGGACCGCCTCACCCTTCGCCGATGTCGCCGATCCGCCCTGGCGGGCCATCCAGGACGCCGAGGCGCTTGTGTCGAACGCCATGGCGAAACTCTCCGCCGACTACGAGGTCGCCAACGGCGTCGCGATCCACCGCACAGCGACCGTAGAAGCCGGCGCGGTCGTCAAAGGCCCGGCGATCATCGGTCCGCGCTGCTTCGTCGCCGCCAGCGCCTATCTGCGCGGCGGGGTGTTCATGGACGAAGACTGCATCATCGGCCCCGGCGCGGAGCTGAAGACCAGCTTCATGTTCAAGGGCTCGAAGCTGGCGCATCTGAACTTCGTCGGGGACAGCATCCTCGGCGCGGCGGTCAATCTGGAGGCCGGGAGCATCGTCGCCAACTATCGCAACGAACTGGACGACAAGGTCATTCGCATTCGCTTCGGCCGCGACGTAATCGACACCGGCGTGGAAAAATTCGGAGCCTTGATGGGCGATGGAACCCGCGTCGGCGCGAACGCCGTGGTCGCTCCAGGCGCGATCTTCGCGCCGAATGCACGCGTGACCCGGCTGTCTCTGGTCGACCAGCATCCGCTAGCTTCGCCTGCCTTAGATTGACGGCACGCTCGCAGGCGGCTCCGAATGTGCTAGAGGCAGGCCACCATGACGACGCCTCTGTCCCGCATCCGCAACTTTTCCATCGTGGCCCACATCGACCACGGGAAGTCGACCCTGTCCGACCGGCTCATTCAGGAGACCGGCGCGCTGACCAAGCGCGAGATGACCGAGCAGGTCCTGGACAACATGGAGATCGAGCGCGAGCGCGGGATCACCATCAAGGCCCAGACCGTGCGCCTGGAGTACAAGGCCCAGGACGGCGAGACCTATGTCCTCAACCTGATGGACACCCCCGGCCACGTCGACTTCGCCTATGAGGTCAGCCGTTCGCTGGCGGCGTGCGAGGGTTCGATCCTGGTCGTCGACTCCTCGCAAGGCGTCGAGGCCCAGACCCTGGCCAACGTCTACCAGGCGATCGACAACAACCACGAAATCGTGCCGGTCCTGAACAAGATCGACCTGCCGGCCTCGGAGCCCGACCGGGTGCGCCAGCAGATCGAGGACGTCATCGGCATCGACGCCTCGGACGCGGTGCTGTGCTCAGCCAAGACCGGCGAAGGCATCGCCGAGGTGCTGGAAGCCGTCGTCGCCCGCCTGCCGGCGCCGCAGGGCGACCGCGACGCGCCGCTGAAGGCGCTGCTGGTCGACGCCTGGTACGACCCCTACCTGGGCGTCGTGGTGCTGGTGCGCGTCATCGACGGCGTGCTGAAGGCCGGCATGAAGGTGCGGATGATGAACGCCGGCGCCACCCACCAGGTGGACAAGATCGGCGTGTTCCGGCCCAAGCAGACCGAGGTCGCCGAGCTCGGCCCCGGCGAGATCGGCTACATCACCGCCCAGATCAAGCAGGTGGCCGACGCCGCCGTCGGCGACACCATCACCGAGGAAAAGCGCCAGACCGAGCACTCGCTGGCCGGCTTCCGGGTCGCCCAGTCAGTGGTGTTCTGCGGCCTGTTCCCGGTCGACGCCGCCGACTTCGAGGACCTGCGCGCCGCCATCGGCCGGCTGCGCCTGAACGACGCCAGCTTCACCTACGAGATGGAGACCAGTGCGGCGCTCGGCTTCGGCTTCCGCTGCGGGTTCCTGGGGCTGCTGCACCTGGAGATCATCCAGGAGCGGCTGAGCCGCGAGTTCGACCTGGACCTGATCGCGACCGCGCCGAGCGTGGTCTACAAGATCCACATGACCGACGGCAGCGAGATCGAGCTGCACAATCCGGCCGACATGCCCGATCCGGTGAAGATCGATTCGATCAGCGAGCCGTGGATCAAGGCGACGATCCTGACCCCGGACGAATACCTGGGCTCGGTCATCAAGCTCTGCCAGGACCGCCGCGGCGAGCAGCGTGAGCTGAGCTACGTCGGGTCGCGCGCCCTGGTCGTCTACGACCTGCCGCTGAACGAGGTGGTGTTCGACTTCTACGACCGGCTGAAGAGCGTCTCGAAGGGCTATGCGTCCTTCGACTACGTCATCGAGGGCTACCGCGTCGGCGACCTGGTGAAGATGTCGATCCTGGTCAACTCCGAGCCGGTCGACGCCCTGTCGATGCTGGTCCACCGCGACCGGGCCGAGACCCGCGGCCGCGGCATGGTCGAGAAGATGAAGGACCTGATCAGCCCGCACCAGTTCCAGATCCCGCTGCAGGCGGCGATCGGCGGCCGGATCGTGGCCCGCGAGACCATCCGCGCGCTGCGCAAGGACGTCACCGCCAAGTGCTATGGCGGCGACATGAGCCGCAAGCGCAAGCTGCTGGACAAGCAGAAGGCCGGCAAGAAGCGGATGCGCCAGTTCGGCAAGGTGGAGATCCCGCAGGAAGCCTTCATCGCCGCCCTGAAGATGGACGCCGACTAGGGCTGGGGGGAACCAGCTTCCAAAGCGCCAGCACGTAGACGAACACCGCGGCGTAGGTCGCGGTGAACACCCACATGGGCAGCGGCCAATAGATCAGGCCGTTGACGACCCGCATGATCAGCGGCTGCTCGGTCGCTGCGCCCGACATGTCGTCCTGCCAGATCGTCAGGAAGCAGGCGCGGCCGGCCAGGGCCTGCAAAGCCACGACGGCCAGCGAGGCCAGGTGCAGGGCCCGCCACCAGCGCACGCGCACGAACGACCAACCGCGCCAGGCCCCGAGCGGGATGGCGACCAGTCCGAACAGGTTGAAGGCGATGACCGCCAGATGGGCGGCCAGCACCAGTGCGGCGAGGTGGTCGCGGTCCATGCCTTGAGCCTAGCGCCGATCGCGGCCGTTGATCAGAGGCCCGGCGCAGGCCTAAAAATCGCCAGGAAGCTTGGCCAAGAGGCGGCCTCGCCATTCGGGGGAATTTTCCATGCGCAAGATCATCGTCCTGGCCGCCGTCACCGCCGCCTTGATGACTTCGGCCTGCAACACCGTCGCCGGCCTCGGCCGTGACGCCCAAGCCGCCGGCGCGGCCGTCACCGGCGCCGCCAACGACATCAAGCGCTAACGCGCGCCTCAGGCGTCCTCCTCGCGGGACGCCTCCTCAGCGATGCGGGCCTTGTCCTCCGGCGGCACCACCGCCGGATCGGCGCCGCGCGAGACGTCCTCGGCCGGGGTCGCGGGCCCGACATGGCCGTGCGTTGGCTTCTCGGCAGGCGTGTGGGGCTGGTCGCTCATCGGGCGCTCCCTTGCTCCTGGGGTGAGACCGAAGATCGGTCGTCCGCCTGCAGACTTAAAGCCGGCGGCGCGGCGATGTTCCGCGTCCTGCGGCCGCGGCGCCCCTTTCATTGACGTCCGTCAAGGCGCATATCCGAGCGCGACGTCACCCAGGTAGCGTGTCCATGTTCGTGCAATCGATGCTTCGCGGCCTGAAAGGCCGCTGCCCCGCCTGCGGTGAAGGTAAACTGTTCAGCCGCTATCTGAAGGTGCAGCCGACCTGCTCGCACTGCGAGCTGAACCTGGCCAAGTACCCGGCCGACGACGGCCCGGCCTATTTCACGATCCTGATCGTCGGCCACCTGGTGGTCGCGCCGCTGCTGATCTTCCCGGTGATCTGGGAGGCCTCGCCCGCCATCGTACTGCCGGCGACGTTGATTCCGCTGGCCATCGTCACCCTGCTGCTGCTGCACGTGACCAAGGGCTGGTTCATCGGCCTGCTCTATGCGCTGGGCGTGAAGCAGGGCGACGGCGCCATCCACACCGCCGACGTCGCCGACCGCTAGCGCGCGGCTAGCCGATCTGGGGCGAGGCGCCCTACCATCGCCGCCGCCTGACACTCGGAACGAACTTTCGTGAAACTGATCGACGCCCTTTCGAGCGCTGACCTCGTCGCGCTCGCCGTCTTCGCCGTCGTCTGGCTGGCCTATGAGCCGCTGCTGAAGACGCTGGCCCGCGGCAAGGGGCTGATCAACACCGACATGACCGTCGTGCGCGCCGCCTGGATGCGGACCATGGCCGGCCGCGAAAACAAGTTCATGGACGGCCAGCTGCTGGGCCACACCCTGAACTCGGCCTCGTTCTTCGCCTCCTCGAACCTGATCCTGATCGCCGGCGCGGCCGGGGTGCTGTTCGGCGGCGAGGGCGCGTTCCGCAGCGCCTCGAGCCTGATGGTGCTGAAGACCTCGTCGCGGATGCTGTTCGAAGCGCAGATCGCCCTGGTGCTGCTGGCGCTGGCCCGCGGACTGCTCGATTTCATCTGGGCGATCCGGCAGATGAACTACTGCCTGGCGGTGATCGGGGCGACGCCGACCACCGAGGACAAGGCTTTCCAGCGCACCTATGGCGAGGCGGCCGCGCGGCTGCTGAACCCGGCGCTGTCGTCGTTCAATCGCGGGGTGCGCGGCTATTATTTCGCATTGGCCGCCGCGGCCTGGCTGTTTGGTCCGTTCGCCTTCCTGGCGGTGACGGTCTCGGCGGTCGCGCTGCTGTTCATGCGCCAGCGCCATTCGCCCTCCGCGCGGGCGGTGAGCGAGATCCGCCAGCTGCTCGCGAACCGCGAGGACTAGAGTCCGAGCTCGGCCCGCGCCTTGCGGGTCAACTTGGCGGCGATCAACTCGTGGGCGGTGGCGATCCAGCCCTCGGCGTCCTGCGCTTCGACCTCCTCGAAGTCGACGCTGACCCAGCCGCCCTTGGCCAGGTACGGCGCCTGGCGGCCGGGGCCGCCCTCGTCGGTCAGCACCATGAAGCCGATCTCGCTGACCTTGAACGACAAGCCGCCGCCCAGCCCGCAGATCGCGAACACCTTGCCGCCGACCTTGTAGACGTCCGAGCCGCCCCACTGGACGATCTTGGTCGTCGCCGGCAGGCCTAGGGCGATCGCCTCCACCTCCTCGCGGGTCATGCCAGGCCGATCTCGGCGCGCGCCTTGCGGGTGAGCTTGGCGGCGACCAAGGCGTGCGAGGTCGCCAGCCAACCCTCCACCTCGGCGGGGTCGAGCGCGGCCAGATCGTCGAACATCACCCACTTGGCGCGGGCCATGTAGGGCGCGGGCCGCGCGCGGCCCTGCTCGGTCAGCGCCTCGAAGGCGATGTCGGTGACCTTGAACGAGCAGTTGGTGTAGCCGCCATCCGTGCCGGCGAACATCTTGCCGCCGACCTTGTAGATGCAGTCATCGCCCCACTGGACGTCCATGGTCGCCCCGGGGAGCCGGCGCGCGGCGGCGTCGAACTCCTCGCGCGTCACGCGCTGACGCCGACGCCAATCGGGCAGGTGACGCCGGTGCCGCCGATGCCGCAGTAGCCGGCCGGGTTCTTGGCCAGGTACTGCTGATGATAGTCCTCGGCGAAGTAGAACTCCGGCGCCTCGGCGATCTCGGTGGTCACCGCGCCATAGCCCTTGTCGGACAGCGCCTGCTGGTAGGCCTGCAGCGAAGCCACGGCGGCGGAGCCTTGCGCGTCGTTGTGGACATAGATGCCCGAACGGTACTGGGTGCCGATGTCATTGCCCTGGCGCATGCCCTGGGTCGGGTCGTGGTTCTCCCAGAACACCTTCAGCAGGTCCTCGTAGGTGACCACGCGCGGGTCGAAGATCACGCGGACGGCCTCGGTATGGCCGGTGCGGCCGCTGCAGACCTCTTCGTAGGTCGGGTTCGGCGTGATCCCGTTGACGTAGCCAACGGCCGTCACCCAGACGCCCGGGACCTGCCAGAACTTGCGCTCCACGCCCCAGAAGCAACCCATGGCGAAGTCGGCGATCTCCAGCCCGTCCGGATAGGGGCCCTTCAGCGGCCGGCCGTTGACGAAGTGGCTCTCGGCGGTCGGCAGCGGGTTCGACCGGCCCGGCAGGGCGGTGTCGATGGTGGGGAGCTCAAGGGTTTTCTTGGCGAAGATCATGGCGCGCCCGATCAGGAGTGAACTTGGACCGGAACATAAGATCGCCCGCGGCCGATTGCACGCCCGCAGCGCCCAGGCGCCGACGCTGACATAACGCCGGTTTCGTGAAATACTCAGCCCAGCCTTCATGGAGGGCGCGATGAGCAAGTTTCGACAGGTGCTGTTGGCCGGGATCGTGATGAGCTTCACGAGCGCCGGAGTTTCGCTGGCCTCTGGCGGCAGTGGAGGCGCCGGCGACATGCCGTCGGCCTCGGCCCCCGCCTACGATCCCGCCGCCGAGTACATGAAGGGCGTCGCCGCCCTGAACGCCCAGAACTACAAGGACGCTGAGCGGGCGCTGAAGAACGTCGTCAGCGCGGTCCCGAAGAACGCCGAGGCCTGGCGGCTGCTGGGCATGGCCGACGCCGGCCAGAGCGACCACAAGGGCGCGCGCAAAGCCTACGAGCGGGCGGTCAAGCTCGAGCCGGACAACATCCAGGGCCATCAGGGCCTGGGCGTGGCCCTGGGCGCGCTGAAGGATCCCAAGGCGCAGGAACAGCTCGACTGGCTGAAGGCCCGCGAGGCGAGCTGTGGCGGCTGCGCCGACGCCGCGGCGCTGAAGTCGGCGACCGCCGCGGTCGAGAGCGCGATGGCCGGGGCGTCTCCGGCGGCGGCGCTGGCGCGGCCTGCGCTGCTCGCGGGCGGCGGCGACCGGGCCTATCTGCAGGCGGTCGGGCTGATCAACGAGCATCGCTATGACGAGGCGCTGGCCTCGCTCGGCCAGGCCCGCGAGGCGCTGGGGCCGCATCCCGACGTGCTGACTTACCAGGGCTACGTCTGGCGCAAAAAGGGCGATTGGGTCCGCGCCGAAGGCTACTATCGTCAGGCGCTGGCGATCGCGCCGAACCACAAGGGCGCGACCGAGTACTACGGCGAGCTGAAGGTCGAACGCGGCGACATGGCCGGGGCCCGGACGCTGCTCGCCAAACTCGACCGCACCTGCGCCTATGGCTGCGCCGAGGCCGAGGAACTGCGGCGTTGGATCGACGTCGGCGGCGATCCGGCGCGCTAGCCCTCGCGGCCTGTCTGGGCGTGGGGGCGGCGGCGCTGGCCGAAGGACCGCTGCCGTTGCGCGCCGTCGGCTGGACCAACCCCAAGGCCGATGTGGCGGCCGTCCTGACCACCGAACCCACCGAATGCTATGCGCCGACGGACGCCCTGCGCGCGCCGGCCGAGATCGGCCGGGCGGCGTTTCGCACGCCGGTGCTGCTGGGCGGACAGGCGGCGCGCGCCGGCCTGTCGTGCGAGAGCTGCCACCGCGGCGGGCGCGGCAATCCCGAGTTCCTGTTCCCCGGCGTCTCCGGCGCGCCCGGCACCGCCGACGTCACTTCGTCGCTGTTCTCGTCGCATCGCGGCAACGGGCGCGACGATCCGGTCCCGATCCCCGACCTCTCGGGCGAGCGCGCACGGCTGAAGGTGGCGCCGCAGTCGCTGGAAGCGTTCATCCACGGACTGGTGGTCGAGGAGTTCGACGGCCGCGAGCCCGCGCCGGCGGTGCTGACCGGCCTGGCGGACTATGTGCGCAGCCTGCAGCCGCAGGCGTGCCCGCCGTCCGCGACGAGGCCGGTCAGCGTCAGCGGACTGCTCGACGACGTTGATCGGGCGACGGCCGCGGCCGTCAGCGCCCCCGACGAGGCCACGCGGCTGTTGATGATCGCCGGCGCGCGCGCCCGGCTCGGCCTGATCGACGAGCGCTTCGCCGGCCCCGCATTCGCCGCCGAGCGTCATGCCCTGCGGGCCGCCGACGCCGAGCTGGCGGCGATCGCCGGGGCGGTTCGCAGCCGGCGTCCGGAGGCGCGGCAGCGCCTCGCCGCCTGGCGCGAACGCCTGTCGCCGCTGGGTCTACAGCTCGGCCGGCGCGAGGGACAATCGCTGTTCGATCCGAAAACCCTTCGCACTGCGGTGGAAGGCCGCTTGCCCGAAGGGGCGTCATGAGTATATTGCGCGCCTTCCGCGAGGGGCCGCACGCCTCTCAAGGCCTGTGGTGAGGTGGCGGAGTGGTCGATCGCGCACGCTTGGAAAGCGTGTATAGGTGAAAGCCTATCGAGGGTTCGAATCCCTCTCTCACCGCCAAAACCCCACACACAATCATTGCGTTGGGTCACGCTGGACAGCGGCGGCCAGGATCAATCCGTCGGCGCTCTCTCGTGAACTGTCGACAGCAGGGCAGCTGCGCCGATGCCGGTCCCCTTCTGCGACGGCGGGAAGTCGTCGAGACTTTTGACGAAGGCTTGGATCGGTGCGGCCAGGATCGGCATGATCCAGGACTTCTCCTTCATCCAGAGGAAATGACCGCCGGTTTCGGGACTGCGCTCGTAGGGGTCGGCCTTGATGTCGATGATCATCCCGCCGGTGAGTTTGCGCGCGGCCTCGAGCCAGGCGTCCTTGATCGCCAGGTGCAGCTTCCAGCCGTCGACCCGCAGAGCGGTGAGCTCGGTCTCGGCGAAGAAGAAGAACTCGCGGCGGCGGGACTTGCCGCCTGGTTGGGTCAGCATGTCGAGCTGATCGTAGCCGTCGAGGTGGAGCTTGTACTCCCTCCCGCCGACCCGCTTGCCCTTCAGCAGCTCCTCCTTGACGCCGCGCTGGCCGGCGACGGCCAGCAGGGTCGGCAGCCAGTCCTCGCTGGTCATGAACTCGCCGGTCCAGCTGCCCGGCGCGATATGGCCCGGCCAGCGGGCCAGCATCGGCACCCGGAAGCCGCCGTCCCAGGTCGTGCCCTTCTCGCCGCGGAACGAGGCCGTGCCGGCCATCGGCCAGTGGGCCAGGTTCACGCCGTTGTCGGAGGTGAGCAGGACGATGGTGTTGTCGGTCAGCCCCTCGGCGTCGAGCGCGTCGAGCAGCCGGCCGACCAGGGCGTCGAGCTGCAGGACCGCGTCGAAGTAAGGAGTATGTCCGCTCTTGCCGAGCCAGTGCTTGGAGACATGGATCTGCTGGTGCATCCGCGAAGGGCAGTACCAGAGGAAGAACGGCGTATCGGCCGCCTTCTGCCGGCGGACGTAATCGATGGCGTCGCCCGTGAACTCGTCGTCGATCGTGCCCATGTGCTCGCTGGTCAGCGGGCCGAGGTCCTCGATCTTCTGCTTGCCGACCCGCCCCCAGCGCGGGTGTTCGGTGGGGTCGTCGACGTCCGAGGCCCAGCTTTGGATCATGTTGCGCGGCCGGCCGGCGAAGGTTTCGTCCTTGGGGAAGTCCGGCTGCTCGGGCATCTCCATCATGTTCAGGTGGTAGAGGAAGCCCTTGAACTCGTCGAAGCCGTGGACGGTGGGCAGGAACTCGTTGCGGTCGCCCAGGTGGCTCTTGCCGATCAAGGCCGTCGCATAGCCGAGATCCTTGAGCAGGGCCGCAATGGTGATGTCGCCGGCCTGGTGCCCGACCTTGCTGCCCGGCTGGCCGACCGAGGTCAGGCCGGTGCGAATGGGGTACTGGCCGGTGATGAAGGCCGCGCGGCCCGCCGTGCAACTAGGCTGAGCGTAGTAGTCCGAGACCGTGATCCCCTCCTGGGCCAGCCGGTCCATGTTCGGCGTATGAACCGCGCCGAGGCCGCGATGATAGGCCGAGAGATCCATCGGGCACATGTCGTCGATCATGATGGCGACGATGTTCGGACGCTGCGTGTCAGGCATCTGCGGGTCCCTTCTGGGCGGTCGTTCGCTTGGCTGGACGCCCAGCTTTGTCTGCCAAGGCTCGCCTGTCTGTCAGGCGAAACCCGGGGCCGAGCCGCGTAACGCTTAGGGAGCCTCAGGCGATCGCTGCGGCCGCGCCGACGCGCTTGCGCCAAAAGACGTAGGGGATCGTCAGGACCATATTAACCAGGAGGAACAGCAGGACCGCCGCGGCGATCAGGTGTTCGTCGGGAAAATTGAGGTGCGAGATGGCCAGGGCGACCCCGGGGTGGCGCGAGCAGGCCGCCGTCGCCAACACCGTGCGATCGCTCGGATCTGGCCCTCCAATGAGATGGCCGGCGGCCATGCCGATCACGACGAACAGCGCCATGGCGACCAGGGTCCCGTCATGCACGAGGCTCGCGATCACTCGCCATTGGCTGGCGAGAACCAGCACGGCCGCCGTCAGGAGCAACAGCCAGCCGAGGGTCGAGAACAGCCGCCCCAGGCGGGGGGCCAGGCCCGGCGCGAACTTGGCCACGACGACGCCTGCGATCAGCGGCGCCAGCACGGTCATCGCGACGACCTTTGCAACCGCGCCGATCGGAACGCCCAGCGGCAAGCCGAACACGCGCTGATTGATCTCCAACGCCAGCGGGATCCACACCACGGAGATCAATGCGACAGCGACCAGCAGGCCGATCGAATAGGCCTCGTCGCCATGCGCCTTGGCCTGCTTGCGCGGCAGCAACGGAGGAACCGGCGCCAGCGACAGGGCGATCAGCACGATCGCCACCGGCCTGGGCAGGGAGAACACCTGAACGAGCGCGTAGGCGAGCAGCGGCATGAGCACGCACATGACGAGCAGCGAGCGCGCCAGTTCGCGGGGACGCCTGAACAGGTAGATCAACTCGGCCGGGCGAGCGGCGAGGCCGAGGGAAAAAACGATCGCAAGGATGCTGATCTTGAGCGCGATCGGCACCAGTTCGGCGAGTGTCATCGGGCGCGTCCTGTCGAACCTCGGACTGCATTCCCGACACGAGGCGGCCTCTGCGGCCATCGGCTGTGACCCTGAGCCGGCTCAGGGTTTTGGCCGGGGCCGCGGCGCAGAGCTTCACCTTGGCGGCGCGGGCCTACTTGATCCGTTCGTAGCGATAGGGGTCGGCCTCGCCGGGCTTGAACTGGCCGACTAGATCGTACTGGCCGTCGCCGTCGACATCGAGCAGCGCCTCGTCGAAGTTTCCGTCGCGGCCGAGGTCGGTGATCTCGGCGTCGATCTTGCCGTCGCCGTCGTGGTCGAACAGGTAGGTGTGCGGCTCGCTCTTCTTGGCCGGCTCGATCAGCACGAAGTCGCCCTCGCCGTCGCAATTGACGTCGATCAGGACGCCGACGCCCTTCGGATTGCTGACGGACCACTCCTTGAGGGCGGTGGCCTCGCAGTCGCCGCTCGCCGAGGTCGCGCGCTGGCCAGCCGAGCGGGTCGCGCGGCGGTCCTCCTTCAGGGTCAGGAAGCTGCGCACGTCGTCGGCCGAGACCGCGAAGTTCAGCCCCTCGCCGTCGCTCTTGAAGCTGTTGATGCCGATGATCTCGAGATTGTCGTCCAGCAGCGGGCCGCCGGAATTGCCTGGATTGATCGGCGTCTGGGTCTGCACGACCGTCGCCTTGTGATCGAGCCCCATCTCGGTGCGCCAGGCGTAGTCCTTGCGCACCTGGCTGACGATGCCGCGGGTATAGGTCCAGGCCTGGCCGGTCGGATGGCCGATGGCGTGGACGTCGGAGCCGACCTGCACCGCGCCAGAGGCGGCCAGCGGCAAGGGCTTGGCGCCGGCGGGAACCTCCGTGACCTGCAGCAAGGCGAGGTCGGCGACCTCGTCGCGGCGGATCACCTTGGCGCGGCGGACGTCGGTCTTGCCGAAGGAAGCCCCCTCGGCCGCGGGCTTGAACACCACCCCGACCTCCTTGGCGTCGCCGACGACGTGCAGGTTGGTGATGATCTTGCCATCGGCGCTGATCAGCGCGCCGGAGCCGAAGGCGTCGCCGGCCAGCACCAGCACCACCGAGGGCGAGGCGGCCTGATAGACATGGGCGTCCTTGGCCCCGCGGGTGACCTGCCGGGTCTCGGACGCCGCGCCGTCGAGCGCCGCCGCGTAGCGCGCGGCGCTCGCGCCAGGCAGCGAGGGGGCGGCGCCGACCGCGCGCTTGGCGCTCACGGCGTCGGAACCGGGAACCGGCATCGCGCCGCCGGCGCGGCCTACCGCCGATTGCGCGAACACGTATGATGGTGAAGCTAGGAGCACCACCGCCGCATAGATCTGGAGCCGCCGCATGGCGCCTTTTCCCCTGATGACTTCGCCCTGGCGGAGCCTAGCGGCGTGCGGCGTGCTCGCAAGCGCCATATTGCTCAGCTCGCAACCGGCGGTGGCGGCCGAGCCCTCGCCGTGGGGGCTCTACTTCCAGGGCAAGGGCCAGACGGCGCGCCGGATGCTGGAGCAACAGTTGACCGGCAAGGACCTGGATCCGGCGGCTCGCCGCGCCGCGACGGCGACGCTGCTGGAGATCTGCATCCACAGCCGGGCCAGCGATTGCATTCTGGCGCAGGTTCCGAAGTACATCGCCCTGGCCGCGCCGACGGCGCCCAATGAACTGATCCGGCGCGAGGACGTCCGGCGCACCGGCTACTTCCTGGACTACGGCAAGTTCACCTACGGCTCGCCGCCGGTGACCGCGAAGATCCTCGAGGGCGAACTCTGGCGACAGGAGAACTCGGCCAACCCCAGCCTCTATCTGCGCCGTCAGATCCTGGCCTCGAGCATTCAGTTCGCGCAGGAGGACTACGCCGGCGCAGGCGCGACCGTGGACAAGACCTTGTCGCTGATCGCGTCGCTGAAGAACCCGCAGGACGACTCGTTCCTGGTCGCCTGGGCGCTGGCGGACGCGATCGACAGCCTGCGGGTGCTCGGCCAGAGCGACCGGGCCTATGGCGTCTACCTCGCCAGCGGCGGGTTCATCGCCGCCTCGCTGCCGCCGCTGAGCGTCGATGCGCTGATGTACCGGCTGATCGAAGCCGAGCTGCTGCTGGAGCAGGGGCAGTTCGCGGCCGCCCTGCCGGGGCTGGACCTCGCCGTCGCCACCGCCAACGCCATCGAACTGGACGACGACAGCCGCGCCTACGTGACCGCCCAGGCCCTGACCCGCAAGGCGGTGGCGTGCACCGGCCTGCTGAAGCCGGACTGCGCGCGGCAAGCGATCGAGGCGCATCCGTACGGCAAGCTCTATCAACGGGCAGGCCGGACGCCGGCGGACTTCGAGGAGACCGCCTATCTGGCGGCACGGGCGCTTGTCGCGGCGATCGAACAGCGTCCCGACCCGGTGGCCGCCAAGGCCCTGGCGCAGGCCGCGCCCTACGAAGCCGGCGCCGGCGCCAACGCCGAGCCGGCCGCCATCTACCGCACCGCCGGGCGCGCCCTGGCGCTGCCGCCGGGCCCCGAGCGGCAGGCGGGGCTGGCGCAGAGCGGCCGCCTGATCGCGGCCGCGGCGAAGCAGGCTCCGGCCCTGGGCGTCGGCGCCTCGCGGCGTCCGGCTGCGATCGAGCAGATCCTGATCTCCTTCGCGCTCAGTCAGGCCGACCAGGGCGGGGCCGAGGCGGATGAGACGAACTTCACGCTGGTCCAGCTGGCCGCGCGGATCCAGGCGACGGTCGACGCCGACGCCCTGGTCGCGCTGTCACAGGCCAAGGACGCGTTGCAGCGACGTTCGATCCATCAGGGGCTTCGGCTGCGAGCGCGGCGGGACGCCTATGAACGGGGCGAACTGTCCCAATTGGCGGCGCGCGCCGGCGCGCCGGCGACCCAGGCCCTGCTCGCCCACGACATCGCCACCCGCGGGGTGCTGCGCGACTTCGCCGTCCGCCTGGACGAGATCGATCGGTCGCTGGCGCCGGCGACCGGCTCGAACCTGGTCGAGCTGAAGCGCTTCCAGGCTGCGCTGCGCCCCGGAGAAGCGGCGCTGAGCGTCGCCATGGTCCCAGGCGGCATGGCCTATATGTGCGTGCGCCAGGACAGCGTGACGCGGCTGGTCGCGCCGGCCGACTTGCGGCAGGCGACGCTGGACATCAAGATCCTGCAGGCCGCGCTGACCGCCGGACACGCGCCATCGGACGCGCTAGACGCCCAGTTCCCGATGGCCGCCGCAGTGCGGATGCACAAGCTGCTGCTCGCCCCGTTCGGAAAGTGCGTGAAGGAGGGCGACCATCTGCTGTGGCTCGCCAACCCCTCGGTCACGCCGCTGCCGCTGTCGATCCTGCTGCCCCAGGCGCCGCCGAGGCTGGGCGAAGGCTACGACCTGGCGCAGGCGGACTGGCTCGTGCGGCGCCATGCGGTCAGCTATGCCGGATCGCCGGGCGCGATCCTGGCGTCGCGTTCAGGCGCGCTGGCGCCGGCCTCGGACTTCGACTTCCTGGGCGTCGGCGACCCTGTGCTGAGCGGGGCGACCGCGGCGGGCGAGGATCGCGGCCAGATGCTGCTGCGGGGCGCGGGCGGCGCGGGCCTCGCGGCCCTCGCGCCGCTGCCGGAGACGAAGGACGAGCTGGAGCGCTCGGCCAAGGGTTTCGCGACGAGCAAGCTGCTGGTCCAGAACGCGGCCACCGAGCGCGGGGTGCGCGGGCAACTGCTGGGCTCCTATCGCTACCTGTCGTTCGCAACCCACGGCCTGATCCGCGACGAGATCGAGGGGTTGAGCGAGCCGGCCCTGGCGCTGACGCCGGTGTCGTCAGCCGATCCGCTGGACGACGGACTGCTGACCGCCTCGGAAATCGCCGACCTGAACCTGGGTGCGCGGTTCGTGGCGCTGTCGGCCTGCAACACCGCCAACTACGACGTCGCGCAGATGGCCGGCGAGTTGCCGGCCCTGGCCTCGGCCTTCGCGGTGGCGGGCGTGCCCTCGACGCTGGGATCGCTGTGGGCGGTGGACTCCGAGACGACGAAGGAGGTCGTGGCGACCACCTTCGCCACCCTGCGTACCGAGCATGGTGAGAGCCCGGCCCTGGCGCTGGCCCAGGCGCAGCGGACGTTCCTGGCCGCGCCGCCGTCGCGGGCCTATCTGCATCCGCGCTTCTGGGCGCCGCTGATCGTCCTGGGCGACGGCGCACGCCCACCGCAGAGCGCGTCGTCCAGCGCTGGCGCGATCACCGTGGAGGCCGAGTCCGCGCCCGGCGAGGTCACCGCCTTGAAGAGGTCCGGCGATCTCGTGGTGACGAGGTTCGCAGGCAGCGGCGCCCGGCCCGTCTCAGGCGTGGCGATGAGCGGCCAATGGCGCCGCGCAACAGACATGTCTGCGCCGACCCGATTGCTGGTCGAGCAGCAGTCGAGCGTCATCGTCGGCGGCGGACAGCGCGGCGCCGACGGCCGCACGGTCCCGGTGCTGGAGACCTTGGACAAGGCCAGCGGCGCGGTGCGGGCGACCTGGCGCGGCGAGGCGGCCCCGGGCATGGATTCGCTGGCCGCGGTCGGCGTCGCGCTCGGGCCGCGCCAGGCCCTGGTGGCGATCGCCGATAGCGCGGCGCGCGAGCGGGCCGGCGGCCGAGAGGTCGCCGACCGTCTGCGGGTGGTGCTGGTGGAGGGGGCGCAAGCTCCGCGGCTGCTGTTCACGGCCACGCCGCCGCAAGCCGTCGCGATCGAGGATGCGACTCTAAGCTTGCTGGGGGACCGCCTCCTGGTCACCTACACCGTACGTCATCCCGCCCCGCCCCGTCGGCCGCTGGCCGAAGACGACTACGAGCTGGCGCCGTGCATGGGCGTCCCGATCACCTGGGCCGAGCTGCGCGACCGGCGCACCGGGGCGCTGATCAGCTCCCAGCAGTTGACGGGTTGGACCGCACCGACCGCAATGGCCCAGGGCGGGCGCGTGCTGCTGGGCGGCGGCTCCATTACGACCTGCGAGGGCGAGCTGAAGGCCGGCGTGATCGCGCTGGACGACGGACTGCAGTCGCAGCTGATCTATCGCGACGACAGTCTGGGCTGGTCGGAGGTGCGGGCGATGGGCGCGCGCGCCGACGGCGGGGCGCTGATCGCCGCGGCGAAGGTCGCTCAGGTCGACCTTCGGCTCGGGCTTGGCGGCCTGGCCGATCCCTATGCGCCGAGCGCGATGCGGCGCCATATCGGGGCCCTGCTGCTGAACCTTCGCGCCGACGGAAGCGTCTCGGCGCCGAAGCTGCTGGATTCCGGCTCCAACATCTATCTGTCAGGCGTGGACGCCAGCCGGCCCGGCGAGGCGCTGCTGGGCGGCTCGCTGGGCGGCCAGGCGGTCGTCTTCAAGCTGACCGCCGACCGGCCCTGATCCGTCAGGACGCTTTGGCCTTCTTGGCCTTGGCGGGCGGCGGGGCCGAGGTCACCAGACTGGAGATCTGGCATTTGGAGCCGTCGACCAGCACCTGGCCGAAACGGTCGAGGGTGTGGGTCCCGCGGGTGATGAAGCCGACCTTCATCGAATGGTCGAGGCCGATGCACGGGCCGAACAGTTCGGCGCGATACCACTCGCCGCGCTGGCCCTCGATCCACAGGGCGTTGTCGCCGTCGGCCTGGAAGTTGCGGATGCCGGTGCTGTTCGCGAACGGAATGCGGGCGTCGACGCCCAGCGGCCGCTCGGCCGGCGCAGGAGCCGGGGCGGGGTTCGCGGCGGCGAGCGTCGCGGGCAGCAGCATCGCGCCGCCGGCCAGCGCGGCGATCAGGGTCTTCATGTCATGTCCCTTTCGAAGGACGCCCCAGCCCGTGACTGGACGCTAGAAGCAGCGCGTTGAACTCGCGTTGAGAACGCCGTTCATCGGGCGTTCATCGGCTCAGCATTCGACGATGTTGACGGCCAGGCCGCCGAGCGAGGTCTCCTTGTAGATCTCGCTCATGTCCTCGCCGGTGCGTTTCATCGTGGCGATCACCTTGTCGAGGCTGACGGTGTGCTGGCCGTCGCCGAGCAGGGCCAGGCGCGAGGCGTCGATCGCCTTCACCGCGCCCATGGCGTTGCGCTCGATGCAGGGGATCTGCACCAGGCCACCGATCGGGTCGCAGGTCAGGCCGAGATTGTGCTCCATGGCGATCTCGGCGGCGTTCTCGATCTGGGCGTTGGTCCCGCCGAGCGCGGCGGTCAGGCCTGCAGCGGCCATCGAACAGGCGACGCCGACCTCGCCCTGGCAGCCGACCTCGGCGCCGGAGATCGAGGCGTTGCGCTTGTAGAGCGAGCCGATGGCGGCGGCGGTCAGCAGGAAGATGCGCCGGCCTTCCGGCCCGCCGCGATGGAAGCGGTCGTAGTAGCGCAGCACGGCCGGCAGCAGCCCGGCCGCGCCGTTGGTCGGGGCGGTGACGACGCGGCCGCCCGAGGCGTTCTCCTCGTTCACCGCCAGGGCCCAGAGGTTGACCCAGTCGAGGGCGGCGAGCGGATCGGAGATGTTGCGTTCGACCTTGCTCATCAGGTCGGTGTGGATCTGGCGCGCGCGGCGGCGGACCTTGAGCCCGCCGGGCAGACAGCCGTCCTGGCGCAGCCCGCGCTCGATGCATGCCTCCATGGCCGCGAAGATGGCGTCGAGGCCGGCCTCGACCTCGGCCGGCGGGCGCACGGCGGTCTCGTTGGCGAACATCAGCTCGGCGATGGTCAGGCCCGCCTCCTGCGCCTGGGCCAGCAGCTCGGCCCCGGACGCATATGGATAGGGCTCGGGCGCGGCGCGCACCGGCGCGGCGTTCGCGCTCATCTCCGCCTCGTCGGCGACGAAGCCGCCGCCGATCGAGAAGTAGAGCTTCTCGTCGAGCAGCCCCTCGCCGCCATAGGCGCGGAAGGCCAGGGCGTTGGGATGCTGCGGCAGGCGGGTGCGGCCCTCCCAAAGGATGTCGCTGCCTGAATCGAAGGCGATATCGGGCCCCTGCGCGCCGAGCCGCAGGCGGCCGGTGGCGGCGATCGCCTCCAGCGCGGCGTCGGCGGCGTCGGGGTCGATGCTGGCGGGGACGAAGCCCGCCAGACCGAGGATCACGGCGCGGTCGGTGGCGTGGCCCCGCCCGGTCAGGGCCAGGGAGGCGTAGAGCACGACTTCGACGCGTGTGACCTGGGCGAGGGCTCCCTGCGCGGCCAGGCGCTGCAGGAAGCGCGCACCGGCGGTCATCGGACCCATGGTGTGGGAGCTGGACGGGCCCACGCCCAACTTGAACAAATCGAACGCGCTAGCCATGGAAGGTTGGTACGTCATTGCGCGATTTGCGCCAAGCCGGGGCAAGGCGTTCCGCAGCGCAAGCCGCGAGATGACGCCGCCGGTCCGCATCACTAGCTATGGGGCATGAGCCAGACCCTGCATATCCGCCCCGCCATGCGCGAGGACATCCCTACTCTCAAGCTCGTCATGGACCGGGCGATCAAGGAGCTGCTGCCGGCGTTCCTGCCGCCCGAGCAGGTGGCGGCCTCGCAGGAGGTCATGGGCCTGGACACGCAGCTGATCGAGGACGGCACCTATTACGTGGTCGAGGCCGGCGACGTGATCGCCGGCTGCGGCGGCTGGAGCCGGCGCGCCACGCTGTTCGGCGGCGACCATTCGGCCGGACGCGACGCGGCGCTGGTGGATCCGGCCACGGACCCGGCGCGGGTGCGAGCGATGTACACCGATCCCGGTTTCGTACGGCGCGGCGTCGGACGGCTGATCCTGACGACCTGCGAGGTCAAGGCGAAGGCCGAAGGGTTCAGCCGCAGCGAGATGGCCGCGACCATGGCCGGCGAGCCGCTCTACGCGGCTTGCGGCTACCAACGCATCGAGCCGTTCGAGGCGGAAACCTCGAACGGCGTGAAGGTGCCGCTGGTGCGGATGGGCAAGGCGATCTGAGATCGGGCGGTCCGAAGACCGCCCGCCCCCTCAATCCAATAGACGGGCGGCCCCTACCGGGCCGCCCGCGGGGATCAGAACTTCATCTGGATCTTGGCGTAGTAGAATCCGCCCTGCCAATCGACGATCGAGTCGGAGCGATAGATGCGGCCGTTGGTGCCCTGCTCGCCCGTCTCGTCCGGGGTCGGATAGCTGTCGAAGATGTTCCGCACGCCGAGCGTCAGGGTGTAGGTCTCATCGACGTCCCAGTTGGCTTCGACGTCGAACTGGACCTCCGGATCCCAGGTCTGAACGGTCGGGATCGTGACGCTGTACATGTTCTTGTACGACCCATAGACGTTCGCGCGGCCCATGAGCGAGAACGCCCCCATGTGATGGGTCGCGGTCAGCACCGAGCGCCAGTGCGGCGTCGAGTGCTTGAAGTCGTAGATGTACTCGCCATCGAAGAAGGTGCGGGTCGTGCCGGTGGCGTCGACGAACTTCTTCACCTCCTCGACCACCGGGTTGTTGATGTTGAACGAGGCCGAGAAGTTGGTGCTCTGGCCGTTCTCCCAGGCGCGGGCGTACGTGGCGACCACGTCGAGGCCGGTGACGCTGGCGTCGAACGCGTTCTGGAAGAAGTTCACCTGGCCGATGGTGTCGGCGCCAGGAATACCGGCGGCGATCATGGCGGCGGTGATGGTCGGCGTCACCGTGATCGGGGTGATCGCGTAGAACATGTCGTCGACCTTGATGTGGTAGGCGTCGAGCGTGATGTTCAGGCCGTCAAACAGCTCCATGGTCAGGCCGATCGAGTAGTTCTCCGACTTTTCCGGACCCAGCGGCGCGGCGCCCAGATACTGGGCGACCGGGTTGGTCGCCGGGAACAGGCCCTGGGCGACCGGCACCCCGTTATTGACCACGGTCGACGTGTAGGTGGTGAAGGTCTGACCGGTGGTCGGCGCGCGGAAGCCGGTGCCGACCGAACCGCGGACGGCGATGCCGTCGACGATCTCGAAGCGGCCGGCGACCTTGTAGTCGACGGTCGAACCGAAATCGGAGAAGTCCTCCGCGCGCAGCGAGCCCTGCAGGAACAGGCGGTCGGTCACGTCGAGGCTGGCTTCGGCGTAGGCGGCGTAGGAGTCACGCGTCAGACGGCCCGAATAGAGCGGCGGGAAGCCGGGCGCGCCGTTCGAGCCGACGCCCAGCACCGCATAGACCGGGTTGGTGATGGTCCGCCCGTTCAGCACGATGGTCGAGGTGTTGCAGGTGATGCCGGCGTTCTGCGGCGCGGTCGGGCGCAGGGTCCGCTGGGCGACGACGGCTTCGTTGGTGCAGAAGTCGTACGGGTCCTGGGTCGAGTAGGGGCCGGCGGTGTAGGACGGCACGTCGCCGGTCAGGATCTCGTAGCCCTCCTTGCGGTATTCCGCCCCAAAGGCGACGGCCAGCGGGTTCTCGGTGAAGCCGGTGGCGATCTCGTAGGTGAAGTCGGCGTTGAGCGACCACTCGTCGGAGACCAGCGAACCGACGTGGAACTCGGTCGGGCTGGCCTCACCCAGCGAGAAGTTCACCGTCTCGGTCAGGTCGTAGGCCAGCTCGTTACGGCCGTAGCGGGCCGACAGGTCGTAGCCGAGACCATTGAGCACCTCGCCGCGGAAACCGCCCGCGACGCTGGTGTCGTAGACGTCGCCGAAGAACTGGGGCGTGAAGCCGCGCGGGAAGATCTGGTTGGCGCGGAATAGGCCGCCGCTGCGGGTGTAGACGTAGTCGTCGGCCTGGTTGGTGGTCGCGCCGATGTCGATCGGCGGGCGGTAGTTGAAATCTTCCTTGGCGTGGCTCTGGCCGTAGTTGCCGAAGACGTAGAACTCGAGGTTGTCGGAGAACTCATAGCCGGCGTTGACGAAGACCCGCAGGGCCTCGGACTCCGGCTGACCCCACTTCTGCCAGACGTCCGGGATGCGGCCGGGGCCGTAGCCAACCGACTGGGCGTAGGCGGCGCTGAAGGGAGACCCGGGCGCGGTGGTCTCGGTCGGGAACAACTCCGAGCAGAAACCCGCCGACTGATTGGGAATGTTGCGGTTGCAGTATTGCTTGCCGCGGCTGGTCGGCTGGTCGGTCGTCCACTCGAACGAGACGCTGACGAAGCCGGAGTCGCCGATCGCGAAGCCCTTGTTGCCGCCGATGACGATGCCTTCGCCGTCCTTCTCGTAGTACTGGCCGGCCTGGATGCTGAGCAGCCCGCCCTCGGAATTGTCCTTCAGGATGAAGTTGATGACGCCGGCGATGGCGTCGGAGCCGTACTGCGCGCCGGCCCCGTCGCGCAGGACTTCGACCGACTTCAGGGCCGCCGACGGAATCTGGGCGGCGTCCGCCGACTGGCTGCCGTCGCCGCCGGTGGTGACCAGCGCGGCGCGGTGGCGACGCTTGGAATTCACCAGCAGCAGGGTCTTGTCCGATGACAGGCCGCGCAGGGCGGCCGGGCGGATGAAGGTGGCGCCGTCGGAGATCGGCTGGCGGGTGATGGTGTAGGACGGCACCAGGGTCTTGAGCAGGTCCTGGGTGTCGGAATGCGAGATCGCCTCGATGTCCGCGGCGTTGAACGAATCCACCGGCACCGGCGATTCCATCACCGTGCGCGGCAGGGCGCGCGAACCGGTGACCACCACCTCGTCGATGGACGATACCTGGGCCGACGCCATCCCAGCGGAAAACAGAGTCGCGAGAGAGACGCCCGCGAGCAGTCCGATACGCATTTTGGTTGTCATGATTATTGCCCCCACAGCACCGGCGGCCGACATCGACCGCCATTCGTCACAAGCCCCCGTCGCCGGGTTCGGAGTTCAGGGACTTGGATTGGTCGGGCGCACGCAGACGGCGGGTTCGCCGCGCGGCGCCGGAAATTCGCAAGGATGAGTCGCGGACGCCGAGGCGAAGCGCTTCGGCTGGTCTGGTTCGACACGACTTACGCAATAGGTACGCAGGCACATCTCAGACACTCTCCGCGAAGGTGAGATGCCCGGTTCCTGGTTGTTTCCTCGAACGCGCTCTTGCTTATTGTCTTGCGGTTACTGGCCTCAGGCGGCTCCCCACGCCGCTGCGACACCCGAAGGCTCCCCGCGACAGGTTTAGACTGTCAATCGGCCCGGCTCGATAAAGCACCCGATGCTCAGACCGCTGCCCGGCATTCGGACATCAGGGATCCGCTTTTAATCAATACCTGCGAGATCGACATTCGCTCGGATTCGGACAGTGTTCCGGATGCGGAATATTCGAGCCGGCGGCGCCGCGCGATTGATCACCCCGATCATGGACCGCCCCAAGCACCCGCCCCGTGCTTGAACCGACGCGAGAGCGGGCCGGTCATGAACGCCTTGGTGGTTGATCGGGGAACTCGAGAGATGGGGATCAGTCGGCGGTTATTTCTGCACCGTTTGGGCGCGACCGGGGGATACGGCGCGACCTACTCGGCGATGCGGACCTTGGGATTGATGGGCGCGGTGGCGTCGGCGGCGACGCCGGCGATGGCCGCGGACGCCGGGCGCGGCAAGCGGGTGGTCATCCTGGGCGGCGGCGTCGCCGGCCTGGTGGCGGCTTATGAACTGGAGCGGGCCGGCTACACGGTGACGCTGCTGGAGGCGCGCGACCGGCTCGGCGGGCGCAATTGGACGCTCCGCAACGGCTCGAAGGTGGAAATGGTCGGCGAGGAAACGCAGACCGTGCGCTTCTCAGACGGCCTCTACATGAACGCGGGTCCGGCGCGGATCCCCAGCCATCACCAGGGCCTGCTGTCCTATTGCAGCAAGCTGGGCGTGCCGCTGGAGGTGGAGATCAATTCCAGCCGCAGCGCATACCTCTGGGCCGACGGCGGCCAGAAGCTGCAGATGCGCCAGGGGGTCAACGACACCCGCGGCTATATCTCCGAGCTGCTGGCCAAGGCGGTGAACAAGGGCGCGCTCGACCAGGACCTCAGCCTCGAGGACAAGGAGAAGCTGCTGCCGTTCCTGAAGGCCTATGGCGACCTCGGCGAGGACATGGCGTTCAAGGGCACCGAACGCTCGGGACTGCTGCAGGCGCCGGGCGCGGCCAACCAGTTCGCCAAGGCGCGCGATCCGGCCGCGTTCCGCGACCTGATCAACCATCCTCAGATCGGGGCGACCCTGTTCGAGGACAATATCAACATGCAGGCGACGATGTTCCAGCCGGTCGGCGGCATGGACCAGATCATCGCCGGTTTCGAACGCGCGATCCGCAGCCCGGTGATCAAGAACGCCGAGGTCACGCAGATCCGCGCCGACGGCAAGGGCGTGAAGGTCACCTACCGCGACCGCGTCAGCGGCAAGACCCAGGCGGTCGAGGGCGACTATACGATCATCACCCTGCCCCTGGCCCTGCTGGCCAAGATCGACAACAACTTCGGCAAGGATGTGCAGGCGGCTATCGCCTCGGTGCCCAACGACTTCTCCAACAAGATCGGCTTCGACGCGCCGCGGTTCTGGGAGAAGGAGCAGATCTACGGCGGCATCTCGTTCGTCGGCGGCGAGACCAGCCTGATCTGGTATCCCTCCAACGGCCTGCACACCGAGCGCGGCATGCTGCTGGCCTGCTACGGGTCCGGCGGACGCGCCGAGGGCTTCGCCAAGCGCCCGCTCGCCGAGCAGATCGCCATGGCCCGCAGCGTGGTCGGCAAGCTGCACCCCGGCCATGAGGCCGAGCTGACCAACCCGGTGGTCGTCAACTGGAGCAAGATCCCCTTCAACATGGGGCCCTGGCCGCGCTGGGGCGAACGCGGCGGCGTGCAGGAGGGTCACTTCGATTCGGCCGAGTATCGGCTGCTGAACCAGCCGCACGGGCGTGTGCATTTCTCGGGCGCCCACCTCAGCCAGACGCCCGGTTGGCAGGAAGGCGCGGTCTATTCGGCGCAACGCACGATCGCGGCCCTCAACGAACAGGTGAAGGAGCGGGCGCTGGTGGAATCGCGCGCGGCGGCTTGATCCGCACCGATATTGCCTGCCCAATAGCCAAGTTCAGTCATAGGAATTGAAATTCATGCGAAAGTTCATCCTGCCGGCGGCCCTGCTGGCGCTGGTCGCCGCGACGCCCGCCGCCGCCCAGGTCAAGCGGATCGGCGCGCCGACCTCGCCGATCCTGCAGGCGGCGGTCGTGCCGGCCGGCACCGACATCATGTACGTCAGCGGCATCACCCCGCCGGTGCTGAACCCCGGCGCCCCGGCCGGCACGCCGCCGCAGTTCGGCGACACCAAGACCCAGACCATCGGCGTCCTGAAGCGCATCGAGGACATCCTCAAGGCCGAGGGCCTGACCCACGCCGACGTGTTCATGATGCGGGTGCTGCTGGTCGGCGATCCGGCCAAGGACGGCAAGATGGACTTCGCCGGCATGATGGAGGGCTACAAGCAGTTCTACGCCACCGAGGCCCAGCCCAACCGGCCGGCCCGCATCACCAGCCAGGTGGCCGCGCTGGTGGCGCCGGGCATGATGGTCGAGATCGAGGTCCAGGCCGCCAAACCGAAGAAGTAGCGCTGTTGGTCGGCCAGAGGAGAGCTCTGGTCGACCAACGCTTTGCCCCTGGCGCGATCGGGGCGCTCGTCGGAAGCTCCAGAAATCCAGACGAGAGCCCCATGCGCGCCCTGATCCTCGCCTTCCTCCTGCTGACCGCCGGCTCGGCCTCGGCCCAGGAGTTTCCGCTTCGCCTTCCCTCGCCCGGCGGCGAGGTGATCCTGCCCAGCGCCGGCGCCAAGAAGGCGCATGACGAGTGGCGCTACGCCGCCGCCCGGCGGGCCGGCGACACGCTCTATGTCTCCGGCGTAGTGGTGTTCCGCGCGCCCGGCGAAGGCAATGACGCCGCCGCCTTCAAGGCCCAGGCGCGGCGCGGCTTCGAGCAGCTAAAGAAGACCTTGACCGCCTCGGGCGCGACCTTCGCCGACGTGGCGATGATCAACTCGTTCCACGTCTGGGACGGGCCCAACTTCGCCGGGACCAAGGACCAGCAGTTCGCCGCCTTCGAGCAGGTGGTCGGCGAATACTTGAAGGCGCCCTATCCAGCCTGGACCGCGGTTGGTACGACCGGGCTCCTCGGTGAGACCGGACTCGTAGAAGTCCAGCTCATCGTCCATTCGCCGGCGAGGAAACCGTGACCGACACCCTGGGCCCCCTGCTCTCGTTCCAACCTCCCGTGACGCCGGCCCTGGTCGTGCGCCGCTCCGCCCTCGAGGCGAACCTGGCGACGATGCAATCCGCATGCAGCGCCGCCGGCGTCGCGCTGCGGGCCCACGGCAAGATGCACAAATGCACGACGCTGGGCCGCCGGCAGGTCGAGCTGGGCGCGGTCGGGCTTTGCTGCCAGACGGTCGGCGAGGCGCAGGCCTATGCCGCCGCCGGCGTCAGCGACCTGCTGATCACCTCGCCGCCGGCCCCCTGGGGCGCGGAGAAGATCGCCGCCATCGCCAAGTCTGGCGTCAACATCGCGGTCGTCGCCGACGACGCCGAGCAGATCGCGCGGCTGGGCGCGGCGGCGCAAGGCGCCGGAACCACCGTCGGCCTGGTGGTCGACATCGACCTGGGCACCCACCGCACCGGCGTGCCGCCCGAGCAGGTCGCCGCCCTCGCCCGCCTGGCCAGCCAGACGCCGGGCCTGCGCTATCGCGGGATCCAGGCCTATCTCGGCCACCTGCAGCACCTGGCCGACCTGGAGGCGCGGCGCGGCGCCTGCCAGGTGACGCGCCAGCGGCTGGGCGCGCTGGTCGGCGAGTTGACCGAAGCTGGGCTGAAGCCCGAGTTGGTCACCGGCGGCGGCACCGGCACCTATGTCGAGGACCTGGCCAGCGGCGTGTTCAACGAGATCCAGGCCGGCTCCTACGTGTTCATGGACGTCGAGTACGAGGATTGCGGCGCCATCGACGGCCAGGCCTGGCCGTTCGCCCAAGCGCTGTTCATCGCCACCAGCGTGGTCTCGGCCCGCCACAAGACCCACGTGGTCTGCGACTCAGGCTTGAAGGCGCACTCGGTCGACGGCCCGCCGGCCCGCGTCGTAGCTGGAGCGGCGCAGGGAACCCGCTGGCGGCCGATGGGCGACGAGCACGCGGCTCTGTTCCATCCGGCGATGATGGGGGCAGTCAAGGCGGCCGGGGCCGACTTCGCCGGCGGAATCACCGCCGTCGACGAGGACGCGTCGATCGCCTGGCCGGCCGATGCGCCAAAGGTCGGCGACGTGGTCTGGCTGCAGCCCGGACACATCGACCCGACCATCAACCTCTATGACGCGCTGATCGTCGTGGATGAGGACGGGTCGTCGGAAACCTGGCCGGTGGACGCGCGGCGCAGTTCACGCTGATCGTGGCTTTCCCTTCGGGAAGCCGCGTCGTAGTGGGGGGCGACACCCCCCGCCGCCCATGAGGACGCCATGAAGACCCGCGCCGCCGTCGCCTTCGAAGCCAAGAAGCCGCTGGAAATCGTCGAGGTCGACCTGGAAGGTCCCAAGGCGTTCGAGGTGCTGGTCGAGATCAAGGCCACCGGCATCTGCCACACCGACGCCTACACCCTGGACGGGCTGGACTCCGAGGGCATCTTCCCGTCGATCCTGGGCCACGAGGGCGCTGGCGTGGTGGTCGAGGTCGGCCCCGGCGTCACCAGCGTGAAGCCCGGCGACCACGTGATCCCGCTCTACACGCCCGAATGCCGCCAGTGCAAAAGCTGCCTGAGCCGCAAGACCAACCTCTGCACCGCGATCCGCGGCACGCAGGGCAAAGGCCAGATGCCGGACGGCACCAGCCGCTTCTCCTACAAAGGCCAGGCGATCGCCCACTACATGGGCTGCTCGACCTTCTCGAACTACACCGTGCTGCCCGAGATCGCGGTGGCCAAGATCCGGCCCGACGCGCCGTTCGACAAGGCCTGCTACATCGGTTGCGGCGTCACCACCGGGGTCGGCGCGGTGGTCAATACGGCCGGCGTCGAGCCGGGTTCGAACTGCATCGTCTTCGGCCTCGGCGGCATCGGCCTCAACGTGATCCAGGGCCTGAAGATGGTGGGCGCCGACATGATCGTCGGCGTCGACATCAACCCCGACCGTGAGGAATGGGGCCGCAAGTTCGGCATGACCCACTTCGTCAATCCCAACGACATCGGCGGCGCCGACATCGTCCAGCATCTGGTCGCCCTGACCGACGGCGGCGCGGACTACACCTTCGACTGCACCGGCAACACCAACGTCATGCGTCAGGCGCTGGAAGCCTGCCATCGCGGCTGGGGCGAGAGCGTGATCATCGGCGTGGCCGAGGCCGGCAAGGAGATCGCCACCCGTCCGTTCCAGCTGGTCACCGGCCGGGTCTGGAAGGGCTCGGCCTTCGGCGGCGCCCGCGGGCGCACCGACGTGCCGAAGATCGTCGACTGGTACATGGACGGGAAGATCCAGATCGACCCGATGATCACCCACGTCATGCCGCTCGAAGACATCAACAAGGCCTTCGACCTGATGCATGCGGGCGAGAGCATCCGCTCGGTCGTGGTGTTCTAGGAACGCTGGCGCGGCGGGCATGATCGCACTCCTGCTCGCCGCCCAACTGGCCGCCGCCCCGCCGCCGCTGAAGGTGGCGACCTACGCCTATCCGAAATACGACCGCGCCGCGGCGCTAAAGCCGATGGCCGAGCAGCTGGGCGCGGCGCTGGGGCGCGAAACGCAGATGGTCCTGCTGGAGACTCCGGACGCCCTGGCCGCCGCGATCGCCGCCGGCGAGGTCGACATCGCCATGACCAACCTCGCCGCCTATCTGGCGGTGCGGCTCGATCCAAAGGTGCAGGCGGTGGCGGTGCTGGACGTGCCGGCCGCGACCGCCGAGCGCTATCGCGGCGTGCTGGTCGCGCGGCGCGGCGCCGGGGTCGCGGCGATGAGCGACCTGCCAGGAACGGCCGCGCGCCTGCGCTATGCCGAGGTGCTGCCCGGCTCGACCTCCGGAGCCCTGGTCCAGGCCGCAGCGCTGCGGCAGGCAGGCCTGACGCCGGGCCGCTTCAAGGAAGTCCGGCAGGCCGGAACTCACGAGGCGGCGCTAGCCGCGCTGCAGGCTGGAACCGCCGACCTCGCCGCCTTCGCCGAGGAACCCTGGCGCAAGCTGAAAGCCGAAAACCCGCAGGCCGCCGCCGGCCTGGTGGAACTCTGGCGCTCAGCCCCCCTGCCCGCCGGCCCGGTGGTCTGCGTCCGCGCCGCGACGACGCCGTGCGACGAGATTGGGGCTGTGTTGCAGGGGGATGGCGCTGCGGCGGCTGAGCTGGCGAAGGGCTGGTCGGAGACCGAGGGGGCTGTACGGTTTAGGAGCTACGATAGCGCGCTCTACCAGCGATTTGATTTGCCAAACCAATAGCCGACTTCGCTGCTACATCCGCTGAGTTTCGACGTTCTGTACGCTGGCTGGCGGCATGGTGGCGTTAGAGGGCTCCGGATCGACCGCCAGTGAGCGCCGAGTCTGCGTTCCGATTTCCGTTCTGATCATTGAGATGTGCGCCCGCGACGCCTGTCAGATGGCCAAAGAGCTTGCCGAAGTCGTTCTCGTGCCACCAATCGATCTGATATCGATCCGGAAACTCGCGTCGGGCCCGCAGTTGGCCTGCGCTAATGCTGGGCCTTTCTCCCGTTTTGGTTTCCACAAGCAGGCGGCGACTAGAGGCCGGATCAAGAAAAGTGTAGCCGCGAGAGAGCTTCAAGGTTTTGTGGGTGAAGTTTGGCTGGTCCCAATCCGCGATGCGTTTCGCAATCGAGAGGGCCTCACCGGCCCTTCCTTTCGGATGAGGCGGTAGTCTCTTGATGTACCGAGTACCGGCACGTTCTCCCAAACTGCCGAGACGCGCACCAGCGGACGCAGTTTTCATTCCGTCAAGCAACGACACTGGTCGCCCTGCAAAGGCGTCCTGGGCCATGGAGGTAACTAACCCTTCGACAGCCGCTCCCGCGGTAGCTCCCGCTACCTTCGTCAAGGGCCCTGCAACAGTTCCCCCGACCAGAGCGCCAGCAAGGTCTGCAGGAGATGACCGCTGACCACCCTGACCATCTGCCAAGGCCTGAGCGCCAACGCTTGTGACGCCGCTTCCCCCTATGAGTGAGATGAGCTCTCGCGGCGTGTTCTGAATGCGAGAGATCTCACCTAGCTCCCGCCCACCACGAAGCGAGTAAAGAAATCGCGGCGCAACGGCCCTGGCAACTGCAGCGGGCGCTGCAGTTGCCAGGGCGGGCAAAAGGCCCACGGCACCGCCAAGTGAGCTAGCGACTGGGCGCGCCTCCGCCACCGTCCGAGAAAACGCAGCCTGCCGCGCGAGGTTTCGCGCATATCGCTCAACGACGCCGCCTTCCCCACCCGCACCTAGGAGGGTCTGCGCACCAGCAATCAGTTTGTCATCCTGCCCCAGGAAAATCGTACTCTGCGCGGCCTTCAACGCCGCGAACGCCGTCTCGGCGGTAGGCTGAGCACGACTACCACCAGATTGCGAGGGCGCAGCCTTCGCCGGCGGAGCTTTCTTCGGTGCGGGCGCCTTCTTTGGAACCACCTGCGCGACCACGCGCATCGCTTGCCGAGCGATCGCCGGCGGCGTGTTGGGATTCTGCGCGACCTTTAACAGAGTGGCGGCGCTCTGGGCTGAGAGCCGCCGGCCCGTACTTTCTAGATCACGCTTGAGCGTCGCAACTTGCTCCTGCGCTTCGCCACGCTTCTACTCACGAAATTGCTGGCAGCGTCCAACGCCGCCGCGGGGTCGAACCGCGTCGCCATCCAAACCTCTTAGATCAGGAAAATGCGCGGGACCGATTTCGCGCAACATCGATATATGTAACCTATGGGCGCATACTTGACAAGAACAAAATAAGAACAAAGATGTGCGCGACAACGGGACAGGGAGGGACCGTTCATGTGGCTTTTGGTTTTCATTCCTGCCGTGCTCGGCGTGGCGAAGTACCGCTACGCAAGTTACTGGCGGTGGGTGGGCGCGATGTGGCTGTGGCAGGCCGCCGCCACTTACCTTTTCGCCAGCTATGGAAGTCTGGAGCAGCCAGAACGTGACGGCCTGATCAGTCGCGCGATCCGCCTGATGACGGACGATGGCCCGCTGTTCGGGCTCTACGGCATCGTCTTCCTGGTCGTGTTCTACGGCGGCGTCGCGTACTTCGTGCGTCATCTGTACGTCGAAGCCAGGCGGCCCAATGAAGGTGCAATCGCATATGCGTCGAAGGGACGTAAGGCGATTGAATTGACGGCGCTCACGCTTCTGACCGCCGGCCTGCTCTATTCGAACTTCGCCGCGACACTGGCCGCCGATGTCGACGCCCCCTCAGCCCCAACCGTCGAGGCGAGGATCGAGCGGGAAATCGCCATGGCGACGCCACTGGTCGCCACGAAGTTAGACGACATCACGATCCTGACCGGCGTCCGGGGCGACCAGCAGACACTCACCTACGACTATGAAATCACAACGCCCGCTTTCACGCGGGAGGCGTTCACCGCCTACCTCGCCGACGAGAAGCCAGCGGAAGCTTGCGCACACGCCAATACGCGGGGGATCGTGCAAGACGGCGGCGTCGTTCGGTATCGATACAAACTGGCGGCGGGCGGCGATCCCGTGTCGCTTGAGCTGACAGCCGCGCATTGCGCAGCGCTCGCTTCCGCCCCTCAGAAGAACTCGTCCATCAGCCGGTAGAAGGCGCAGGCGGCTTCATCGACGGCGTCTAGCGGGTAGCGGTCGCGCAGGATGGCGGCGGCGTCGAGGTGGGGGTGGTTGAACTTCGCCGAGCGCAGGAAGAGGGCGAGGTCCTGGTAGCGGTCGGCCAGGCCGAAGCGGCCAAGGTCGACCATGCCGACCGGGCGGCCGGGGCTCCAGATGAAGTTCGGCAGGCTGGCGTCGCCGTGGGTGAGGACTAGGCGCTCGGCCGTCGGGCGCGTGGCGCGGGCGGCGTCGAGGGCCTGGACGGCGGTCCAGCCGAGGCGCTCGGCGTCGAAGTCCTCCTCGTCGACCAGGCCGGCGGCGACGCGGCGCTCGGCAAGGGCTAACTTGGCGGCAAGACTCATGTCGAAGGGACAATCTGCCGGGTCGAGGGCGTGCAGCCGGGCCAGCAGGTCGACGGTGGCGGCCAGGGCGTCGGCGGCGTCGTGCGGGGCGACGTGCGAGACCGCCTGGCCGTGCAGGCGTTCGCTGATCAGGCAGTAGCCGCCCTCGAAGGCGCCGCTCCACACGGTGGCGGCGACGCGCACGCGACCGGCCAGCCAGCGCACGACCTCGCCCTCGCGGGCCAGGGCCTCGGCGCTGCCGGGATGGTCGCCGGGGGCGAACTTGACGACGCAGGGACCGACCGTGGCGATCAGGTCGCCCGACTGCCCGTGGCCGACGATCTCGACCGGAGCGCAGCCGCGCGGCAGGTTCGCGGCCTCCAGCATGCAGAGCACATACTCGTCGGCGGAAGCGACCTCGTTCATGGCCGCCTCTCCTCGCACGCCAAAGTCTAGGTTCAGTGGACCTAGGTGGGGATGAGCCTGGCCAATGTCACCCCCTCGCTGACCTGATCGCCCACAGAAACCGACAGGGATTCGACCTGCCCGTCGAAGGGCGCGCTAAGCGCGTGCTCCATCTTCATGGCTTCGAGGGTCAGGAGGGCCTGGCCGCGTACGACCTTGTCGCCGACCGAAACGGCGACGGCCACCACCTTGCCCGGCATCGGCGAGGCGATCGCCCCATCGCCGCCGCCGCCGTGGGCCGCGTCCTTGACCGGTGGGCGCAGGGTGAGGACGAAGGTCTCGCCGGCGTCGAAGACCACGATCTCGCCGTCGTCGGTCAGCAGCACGTCGCCCGGCAGATCGTCGCTGGAGAGCGGCGCATCGAAACCCTGGTCGCCGAGATAGAGCCGCATCGCGGCGGCCGGCGGGGCGTTGAGCCGGAACCCGGTCAGGCCGTCCCAGGGATCGGCGGGGGCGTCCGCTTCGTCCAGGGTGACAGCCATGGCGGCCGAGGCGAGCGCATGCTCCGACGGCGCCGGCTGGGCGGCCAGCGCCTCGATCCGCGCCTCGATGAAGCCGGTGTCGACGTCGCCCTCGATGAAATCGGGGTGGTCGAGGCAGCGGGCCAGGAAGCCAGCGTTGGTCTTGACCGGCCAGACCTCGACCTCGCTGCAGGCCTCCGCCAGCAGGTCGCTGGCGCCCTCGCGGGTCGCGGCGTGGGCGATCAACTTGGCGATCATCGGGTCGTAGAAGGGCGAGACCTCGCCGCCCTCCTCCACGCCGGTGTCCACGCGGACCAGGTCCTCGGGCAGCTTGAAGTGCTCCAGCGAGCCGATCGAGGGCAGGAAGCCGCCGGCCGGGTTCTCGGCGTAGAGGCGGGCCTCCATGGCGTGGCCGGTCAGCTCGATGTCGTCCTGGGCCAGGGGCAGCGGCTCGCCGGCGGCGACGCGGATCTGCCACTCGACTAGGTCGACGCCGGTGACCGCCTCGGTGACCGGATGCTCGACCTGCAGGCGGGTGTTCATTTCCATGAACCAGATGCGGTCGGGCTGCAGGCCGGCGCTGGCGTCGGCGATAAACTCGACGGTGCCGGCGCCGACATAGCCGACGGCCTGGGCGGCGCGGACGGCGGCCTGGGTCACCGCGGCGCGGGCGGCCTCGCTCATGCCCGGCGCGGGCGCTTCTTCGATGACCTTCTGGTGGCGGCGCTGCAGCGAGCAGTCGCGTTCGTAGAGGTGGACGACCTGGCCGAGGCTGTCGCCGAACACCTGCACCTCGATGTGGCGCGGACGGGTGACGTAGGTCTCCAGCAGCACCCGGTCGTCGCCGAACGAGGCGGCGGCCTCGCGCTGGCAGGAGGTCAGGGCCGCGGCGAAGGCGGCCGCGTCGTCGACCTTGCGCATGCCCTTGCCGCCGCCGCCGGCGACGGCCTTGATCAGCACGGGATAGCCGATCTTGTCGGCCTCGGCCTGGAGCCGCGCGGGGCTCTGGTCCTCACCGAGATAGCCGGGCGTCACCGGCACGCCGGCGTTGGCCATCAGCGACTTGGCGGCGTCCTTCAGGCCCATGGCGCGGATCGCGGCGGGCGGCGGTCCGATCCAGGTCAGGCCGGCGGCGGCCACGGCCTCGGCGAACTCGGCGTTCTCGGAGAGGAAGCCGTAGCCCGGGTGGATGGCGTCAGCGCCGGTGGCCAGGGCCGCGTCGATGATTTTCTCACCGACGAGGTAGCTTTCGCGCGCGGGCGCCGGGCCGATCAGCACGGCCTGGTCGGCCATGCGCACGTGCGGGGCGTCGGCGTCGGCCTCGGAGTAGACGGCGACGGTGGCCAGGCCCATGGCTTGGGCGGTGCGGAAGACGCGGCAGGCGATTTCGCCGCGATTGGCGACCAGAATGCTGGTGATCATGGTCACATCCGGAAGACGCCGAACCGGGTTTCCGGGATCGGCGCGTTGAGGGCGGCGGAGATGGAGAGGCCGAGGACGTCGCGGGTCTGGACCGGGTCGATGATGCCGTCGTCCCAGAGCCGGGCGGTGGCGAAGTAGGGCGAGCCCTCGTCTTCGTAGCGGGCGCGGATCGGGGCCTTGAAGGCCTCCTCCTCGGCCGGGGTCCACTTGTCGGCGTCGCGGTGGACGGTGGCCAGCACGCTGGCGGCCTGCTCGCCGCCCATCACCGAGATGCGGCTGTTGGGCCAGGTCCACAGGAAGCGCGGGGAATAGGCGCGGCCGCACATGCCGTAGTTGCCGGCCCCGAACGAGCCGCCGATCAGCACCGTGAACTTCGGCACCTCCGCGCTGGCGACGGCGGTGACCAGCTTGGCCCCGTCCTTGGCGATGCCGCCGGCCTCGTACTTTCCGCCGACCATGAAGCCGGAGATGTTCTGTAGGAAGACCAGCGGAATCTTGCGCTTGCAGGCCAGCTCAATGAAGTGCGCGCCCTTCAGCGCGCTCTCGGAGAACAGCACGCCGTTGTTGGCCAGGATCGCCACCGGCTGGCCCCAGATGCGGGCGAAGCCGCAGACCAGGGTCGTGCCGTAGAGGGCCTTGAACTCGTCGAAGTCCGAGCCGTCGACGATGCGGGCGATGACCTCGCGCACGTCGTAGGGCGCGCGCACGTCGGTGGGCACGATGCCGTAGAGCTCGGCCGGATCGTAGGCCGGCGGGCGCGGGTCGCGCAGGTCTTGGTCGACCTGCTTGGTGGTGTTCAGGTTGGCGACGATCGAGCGGACGATGGTCAGGGCGTGCTCGTCGTCCTCGGCCACATAGTCGACGACGCCGGAGCGGCGGCCGTGGGTGTCGGCGCCGCCGAGCTCCTCGGCGCTGATCACCTCGCCGGTCGCGGCCTTCACCAGCGGCGGGCCGCCAAGGAAGATGGTGCCCTGGCCGCGGACGATCACCGTTTCGTCGGACATCGCCGGCACATAGGCTCCGCCGGCCGTGCACGAGCCCATGACGCAGGCGATCTGCGGGATGCCCTCGCCGCTCATCCGGGCTTGATTGAAGAAGATGCGGCCGAAGTGGTCGCGGTCAGGGAAGACCTCGGCCTGGTGCGGCAGGTTTGCGCCGCCGGAGTCCACTAAGTAGACGCACGGCAGGCGGTTCTGCATGGCGATCTCCTGCGCCCGCAGATGCTTCTTCACCGTGGTCGGGAAGTAGGCCCCGCCCTTCACCGTCGCATCATTGGCGACGATCATCACCTCACGGCCGGAGACACGGCCGATGCCGGTGATGATGCCGGCGCCGGGGGCCTCGTCCTTATAGAGACCGTGGGCGGCCAGGGCGCCGACCTCGAGGAACGGCGAGCCGGGATCGAGCAGCCGCTCGACCCGCTGGCGCGGCAGCAGCTTGCCGCGCGAGGCGTGGCGGTGGCGCGACTGTTCCGGCCCGCCGAGCGCGGCGTGGGCGGTGCGCTCGCCCAGTTCGGCGGCCAGGGCGCGGTTATGGGTGTCGTTGGCCTGGAAGACCGCGTTCGTCTTGTCGATGGCGGTGGCGAGTTTGGTCATGCGCCCAGCAGCTCCCGGCCGATGAGGAAGCGGCGGATCTCGTTGGTGCCCGCGCCGATGTCGTAGAGCTTGGCGTCGCGGACCAGCCGCTCGACCGGAAACTCCTTGGTGTAGCCGGCGCCGCCCAGGGCCTGGACGGCCTCGAGGCTGACCTTCACCGCGTTCTCGGAGGCCAGCAGGATCGCGCCGGCGGCGTCGAAGCGAGTGGTGAGGCCGGCGTCGCAGGCCTTGGCCACGGCGTAAACGTAGGTGCGGGCCGAGTTCAGGGCGACGTACATGTCGGCGATCTTGCCCTGCATCAGCTGGAACGAGCCGATCGGCTTGCCGAACTGCTTGCGCTCGCGGACATAGGGCAGGACCACGTCGAGGCAGGCCTGCATGATGCCGAGCGGCCCGGCCGCCAGCACGGCGCGCTCGTAGTCGAGGCCGCTCATCAAAACGCCGGCGCCGCCGTTCAGCGGGCCGAGCACGTTCTCGTCCGGGATCTCGCAGTCCTCAAACAACAGCTCGGCGGTGTCGGAACCGCGCATGCCCATCTTGTCGAGCTTGGGCGAGACGCTGAAGCCCTTCATGCCCTTCTCGACCAGGAAGGCGGTGACGCCGCGGCTGCCCTCGTCGGGCGAGGTCTTGGCGTAGACCACCAGGGTGTCGGCGTGCGGGGCGTTGGTGATCCAGAACTTCGTGCCGTTGAGCACGTAGCGGTCGCCGCGATGCTCGGCGTGGGTGCGCATGGAGATGACGTCGGAGCCGGAACCGACCTCGCTCATGGCCAGCGAGCCGACATGCTCGCCGCTGATCAGCTTGGGGAGGTAGCGGCGCTTCTGTTCGACGGAGCCCCATCGGCGGATCTGGTTGACGCAGAGGTTGGAGTGGGCGCCGTAGGAGAGGCCCACCGAGGCCGAGGCGCGGGAGATTTCCTCCATCGCCACCACGTGCTCGAGATAGCCGAGGCCCAGGCCGCCGAACTCCTCCTCGACCGTGACGCCATGCAGGCCAAGCTCGCCCATCTGCGGCCACAGCTTGCGCGGGAAGGTGTTGGTGGCGTCGACCTGGGCGGCGATCGGGGCGATCTTGTCGGCGGCGAACCGCGCGGTGGTCTCGCGGATCGCGTCGGCGGTCTCACCGAGGCCGAACTGGAAGTTGGGACCTGACATTCTGGAGCGCCTTCTGCGGGGCTGGTCTGGAGCTAGCCTCGCAAAACTAGCGCCGGCTGAACAATCCACAAAATTGAACGATCATGATGCACATGATAGATGCCATCTATCATGGACCGTTATCTGCTGCGCTACTTCCTGGCCGTCGTGGAGACCGGGAACTTCAGCCGCGCCGCGGCGCGCGAGAATGTCGCCCAGCCCACCCTGTCGGCCGGCATCGCCAAGCTGGAGGGCCAGCTTCAGGCCCGACTGTTCGACCGCACCAATCGCCGCGTGCACCTGACCGAGGCCGGCAGCCGGCTGCTGGTGCATGCCCGCCGCATCGAGCACGAGTTCAACCTGGCCCAGGCGGCTGTCTTGGGCGCGGCGCCGGCGCAGTTGCTGCGAGTGGCGGTGCTGTCGACCGTTCCGGCCGCAGTGATCGAGGAGATCCTGGCGCGCCGGCCGGCCGGCGCCGAGCGCATCGAACTGCTGGAGGGAACCGAGCGCGAGGTGCTCAGCCTGTTGGACCGCGGCCGCGTCGACGTGGCGTTGACGGCCATTAATCCGTCCACGGAGCGTTTCGCCAGCGAGCGCCTGCACGAGGAAGGCTATGGCCTGGCTCTGCCCGCCGGTCATCGGTTGGCCGGGGCTGAATCGGTCGACGGCGAGGCGCTGGCCGACGAGGTGATGATGGTGCGCCGGCACTGCGAGGTGCTGGCCCAGACCAGCCGCTATTTCACCGACCGCGGCGTGCGGCCGTTCTTCAGCTACCGCGGGGCCGGCGACGAGAAGGTGCTGGCCCTGGTCCGCGCCGGCCTGGGGATCACCGTCATGCCCGACAGCTATCGCGACCCCGGCGTCGCCCGGGTCGGCCTGCAGGGCTTCACCCCGCGGCGCGTGATCGGGCTGTGCTACGCAGGCGACGCCGCGCGGCCCAGCACCTTCGTCCAGGCTACGCGCGAGGTGTTCGGCGAGATGGGCTGATCGCTCAGGGATACACCCGATGCCCGGGGCGACGGCCGCGTGGTTCCTTGCAACCCACGGCCGACTGGAGACCCGCAATGACCGCCTCGCGAGCGAAGGGCAATTTGGGCCTGCCCAGCGATCTGGGCACGATGCGCACGATCATGGCCGCGGACCGGACGCTGATGGCCTGGGTCCGCACCTCGCTGTCGATGCTGAGCTTCGGCTTCACGATCTACAAGTTCCTGGAGACCGCCGCGCAGAACGAAGCGCTGGCTCACCCTGACAGCCCCCAGCAGGTCGGGTTGTTCCTGGCCGGCGTCGGCACGCTGTCGATGTTGCTGGGCGTAATCAGCTACTGGACGACATTGAAGGACCTGCAGCGCACCGAGGAGTTCCGGCTCGGACGCCCGACCCTGTTCATCTCGCTGGTGATGCTGCTCGCGGGTCTCGCCCTGTTCGTCGGCATCGCCGGGCGAGTGGTTTGACCTAGTCCTTGCGGAACTTCAGGGGCCCGGCGGCGGTGGCGATCAGCAAGGCGCCGTCGGCGGTGAAGCTGTAGGCGGAGGCGGACTCGAGGGCCTTCAGGTACTTGCCCTCCTGCTCCATCAGCGAGGGCGCGCAGGCCATCATGGTCGAACCCATTTTGCCGATCGTCAGCTTGTCGCCGGTCTGGGTCCAGGTTCCGAAGTAGCGATTGCAGCCGCCAGAGCCGGCGGCGGAGCCATCCTTGGCCAGGGTCAGGGTGAGGTGCGAGCGATCGATGATCCCGCCGCCGAGCAGGTCCTCCAGCCGCCATTCAGACCCGACCAGCGCGCCGCCGCCGCCGGAGGAAGGCGGCGACGGCGCGGTCGCGCAGGCGGACATGACTACGCCTGCGAAACCCAAACCAAACAAGGCCGCGCGCACTACCGCCACCGCGAGCAGAGCACATCGGCCAGATAGATCCGCCCGCCAACCGTCTGGGCCGCTCCGTTCCTGGATCCGGCGTACCCAATCGATTTGCAGAAGTTGTCGGACTCGCGGGTGATGCAGGCGGCGGCGCCGCCTTCGCGGTTGCAGGCTTCGACGCGGCGTCCGCGGACCTCAGGCGCGGGGAAAAACTCGGCGGCCATGCCCTTCAGCGATCGCCCGCCGCCACCGGGAACAGGTTGCGGCAGGGGCGTTGGCGCAGCCGCGGCGGCGCGGATCGAGCGCACGCCGCTGACGCCGAGTTGAGCCTGGAGATTGGCGCTGGAGCCCCTCAACACCGTGCAACGGCCGCGGAAGTTCGGGAGCTCGCACACCTCCCAGGAACTGCCGCCGCCCATGCGAATGCTGCGCGGCGACCAGGTGGCGGGGATCACCGGGGTCTCGCGCGTGATCGTCAGGCTGCGGCCCTGATAGTCGGTTCCCGAAAACAGCTGGGCGTTGGGCGCCATGCGGTCCTGGGCCGAGACTGGCGCGGCCGCCGCCAGCAGGGCGGCGGAGGCCAGGATGATCCGAGACAACATGCAGTCCTCCCAAAATGCCCGTCGCCGACTCTAATGGACAAGCGCAGCCGTAGTTCCCGGCCGCGGCGCCGCGTTGACAAGTGAGCGCCGCGCGGGCGTGGTCCGCGAAGGTTCAGTACAGAGGAGCGGCCATGCTGACGGACGGCTATCACGACGTGGCGCCGGGCAAGATCGCCACCATCGTCACCTCCCTGGAGATGCACGCGCCGCCGCCGCTGCGGGCCGAGGCCGACGGCGCCGGCTGGACGCTGCGGCGGCTGGAAACGCCAGGCGTCGCCGAGTACCGCGAACTCTATTCGGCTGTGGGCCGCGACTGGCTGTGGTTCTCGCGACTGTTGATGACCGACGCCGATCTCGCGGCCGAGATCGGCGCGCCCGGCGTCGAGGTCGATCGGCTAGAAGCGCCCGAGGGCGTCGGCATCCTGGAGCTCGACTTCCGGACAACGGGCGAGTGCGAGCTGACCTTCTTCGGCGTGTCGCCGGGACTGGTCGGCGGCGGCGCGGGGCGTTGGATGATGAACCGCGCGGTGCAGCGAGCCTGGGCCGCGCCTATCAAGCGGTTCTGGGTGCACACCTGCAGTCTCGACCATCCCGGCGCGCTGGCGTTCTACATCCGCTCAGGCTTCACGCCGTTCCGCCGGCAGGTGGAGATCGCCGACGACCCGCGGCTGCTGGACCTGGCGCCCAGGGATTCCGCCGGGCATGTGCCGCTGATCTAGCCGACCTTCAGCTGGGCGATGTCGGCGGTCATGTAGCGCGCGTCCTCGCCATAGCCGGCGACCTTGGCGCGCAGCGGCTCGGGCAGGTCGTCCCGCGCGGCATAGCCGAGCTTTTCCCAGAACCGCCAGGCGCCCTGGACCGCGACCAGATCGCCGCGGGTCAGGCCGCCGTCGAGCGCCGCGCCGGATGCGGCGCCGACCAGGGCGCGGCCAAGACCCAGGCCTCGCGCGGCCGGGCCTATGGCCAGGTCGTGGATGAACCAGTTGTCGGTGGGCGGCGGCGGCTCAAGCGTCGTGCCGATCGGCGGCGGGCTGGCCGCCGGCCATGGGTGGCTGAGGATGTAGGCCAGCAGGTCTTCGCCGTCGAACGCGCCCCAGCAGAGGGTCGGCGCCACGGTCAGGCGGCTGGCCAGAATCTCCTGCGGCTCGTGAAACAGCGGCGCGAAGGCGACGAGCTGCAGGGCGGCGACCGCCGGCATGTCGGCGGCGGTCAGGGGACGCAGGGAGGCTCGCTTCTCGGTCATCGGTCGGCTTATAGACCCAGGTCAGTCAGGAGGTCCCCATGCCGGTCGAAATTCTTCAGCAGCACAAGGTCCACGGCGGGACGCTGAGCTACGTCCGCCACCAGAGCGAGGCGACGGGGACGCCGATGCGGTTCTCGGTCTTCATCCCGGGCGGGGTGACGGGCACGGTTCCCTACCTGATCTGGCTGTCGGGCCTGACCTGCACCGAGGACAACTTCACCACCAAGGCCGGCGCCTATGCCTATGCGGCTAAGGCGGGGGTGGCGATCGTCGCCCCGGACACCAGCCCGCGTGGCGAGGGCGTCGCCGACGATCCGGCCTATGACCTTGGGCAAGGCGCCGGCTTCTACGTCGACGCCATCCAGGCCCCCTGGTCGCCGCACTTCAAGATGGAGAGCTACGTCGTCGCCGACCTGATCGCGGCGGCGGAAGAGGCCTTTGCGCTGGACGGCGGGCGGCGCGGAATCTTCGGTCACTCGATGGGCGGCCACGGGGCGCTGACCTTGGCTCTGCGCCATCCGCAACTGTTCCGAAGCGTCTCGGCGTTTGCGCCGATCTCATCGCCGACCCGGTGCCCGTGGGGGCAGAAGGCGCTGGGCGCCTATCTAGGCCCCGATGAGGCCGCGTGGGCCGAACACGATGCGGCGCTGCTGATCGCCGCCGGCAAGGCGCGCGGCCGGGAGATCCTGGTCGATCAGGGCGGCGGCGACAGCTTCCTGGTTGAACAGCTCAAGCCCGAACTGCTGCAGGCGGCGGCGGCCGAGGGCGGCGCGGCCCTGACCCTGCGGATGCAGGAGGCCTACGACCACTCCTATTTCTTCATCACCAGCTTCGTCGGCGACCACATCGCCTGGCACGCCGCCCGGCTTTAGCCCGGCGGGGCGGTCGGCGGCCGAGCCGCCGACCGCGAGCGCCTAGAGCGTGACGGCTTCAAGTGGAAGCCGCTTGAAGCGGCCGTCACGCTCTAAATATTTGAAGATAGACCATTTTTGTCCGGTTCAGGCGATCCCGCCTGAACCGGAAAGGGTCTAGAGCGCGCGCTTGTAGAGGTCGAGCAGTTCAGCCCAGGCCTTTTCGGCAGCCGGCTCGTTGTAGACTTGGCTGCCCTTGACGGTCCAACCATGGGCGGCGCCTTCGTAGACCTCGACCCGGTTCTTCAGTTTGGCGGCGTCGAGGGCGCCCTTGAGCTTTTCCTTCGCCGCCGGGTCCTGCTTGTCGTCGTTGTCGGCGACCAGGACCATGTACTCGGCGTGGGTCTTGGGCAGCACCAGGTGCGGGCTGGTCGGGGCGTCGGTGAAGAGGCCGCCGCCGTGGAAACTGGCCACCGCGCCCACGCGATTGGGAACCGCGCCGGCCGTGCGGAAGGCCAGCGGCCCGCCCATGCAGTAGCCCTGCGTGCCGACCTTCTTCTTTTTGTCGGTCTGCGGCTGAGCATCGAGGAAGGCCAGGTAGGCCACGGCGTCGCGGTCGGTCCCTTCCGGGGTCACGCTGGCCCGCAGCGGCCCGAGCTTGGCGCGGTCGTCGGGGTTGGCGAAGTTGAACGCGCCGTCGACCACCGGCGCCTTCTTGACCCGGTAGTAGAGGTTGGGAACCAGCACCACGTAGCCGGAGGCAGCCAGGCGCTTGCCCATCTCGCGGAACACCGGGCGCAGGCTGACGACGTCAGGCCACAGCAGCACGGCCGGCCACGCCCCCTTGCCTTCCGGATAGTAGAGCGCCGCGTCGGCGACGCCGTCCGGGGTCTTGATCTCAACGTCCTTCTCGACGACCGGAACCGCCGCGTGCGCGCTGGCGGCGGTCAGGCCGGCCGCCGCCACGGTCATCAGGCCGAACGTCCGGCGCGAAACGGTGGGGTCCTCGATCAGACCCTGGTGGATATCGTCGTCGCACATGGCGTCACCTCCCTATTTTCCAGCCCATGGAGCGCAGCATTTGTTGCGCGGATGTGTCGGATAGGGAAGCTCGGCCTCAGGCCGCCAGGCCCAGGCGCTCCAGTTCGGCGAAGTCGGCCCGCGGCAGGGTCGGGCGCGCCGCGTGCTCGATGACCGCCGCGTAGGCCTGCGGCGGAGCGCCGGCCTTCATGCCGGTCAGCAGGCCGGTGCGCTCGTCCGGGTTCATGGCCGGCAGCATCATCCGCATCGTCGCAAGGGTCTCGTCCGGCGACAGCGAGGCGATGATCGCCTGTTCGATCGTCATCAGCTCGTCGTCGCTGAACTGGGCGCAGAGCAGCGGCCAGGTCACCGTCTCCTCGTGCAACATGTGCAACAGGTCCTCGGCGACGAAGGCGCTGAACTCGAGATAGAGCACCCGGCCGAGACCAGGACGATCGGCGGCGTCGCCGTGCTCCAGCCGCTTGATCGCCGCGTCCAGCGCCGCAAAGCGGGCCCGGTGATGCTCGTGCTGGTCCTCCAGCGTCGCGACGGCGTCCGGCGCGCGGGCCGCCAACGCGGCGTGGATATGATCCTCTTCGTGCGCCAGGTGCTGGGCGCCGATCTCCAGATGGGCCCGCAAGTCAGCGAGCAAGGGCCGCACGTCGGCTGCGTAGTCGGCCGAGCCCAGCCGCGCGGCCATCGCGCCGTGGGCCTGGCGCAGGCCCTTATGGACGGGGCCGTATATGTCCCAGCGGCGGGCGGTCGAGAGGGCGAGGAGGTCGGTGCTGGTCATGGAGCGTCTCGTGGCTAGGCCGTCCGAAGGGCGGCGCGATTGGCTGTTGCGCGCTCCCTACGCCTGGCCTGCCGGCGTCTCATCCTAAATGGTTCCTAAGCGGCGAACGCCGTTCCTAAAACAACGCTATCGAGCTAGGTTTCACGTCAGGGGAACCGGTGTGATCGATGCGGAACTGACGGCCCTGCTGCAGGAGCCGGTGATGATGGTGTTCGCGGCCAGGAGCGCCGCGGGCCTGCCGGCGCTGGGGCGGGCGCTGGGCGCGCGCGCGGCGCCCGACGGCGAAACGCTGGACATCTTCACCCCCGCCGCCCAGTGGGGCGAGGCGCTGAGCGGCCTGGCTCCCGGAGCCCCGCTGGCCTTCACCTTCGTCCAGCCCAACGACTACCGCACGTTCCAGCTGAAGGGCGAGCTGGTCTCGATCGCGCCGGCCGACGCCCGAGACATCGCCGCCGCCGACCGCTACGTCGCCCGGGTATCGCAGGCGCTGACAACGCTCGGCGTCCAGCCGCAGCAGATGGCCCACTGGCTTGGACGCGGCGATCTGATGACCCTGCGCCTGGCGCCGACCATGGCCTTTCGCCAGACACCCGGCCCCCATGCCGGCGAACGCCTGCCGGACCGCGACGCATGAAGGTGTCGCTGGCCAGCATCCGCGACTGTTTCGAAGGCGTGATCCCGTCGATCATCGCCACCCTGGACGCCGCCGGACAGCCGAACGTCTCGTATCTCTCGCAGGTCTATCTGGTGGACGACGAGCACGTGGCGCTGTCGAACCAGTTCTTCTCCAAGACCGCCGCCAATGTCGCGGCGACCGGTCGGGCGCATGTGTTGGTGGTCAGCGGTCGGACGGGCGAGCAATTCGCGCTCGACGTCGAGCATCGGGCCTCGCTGACCGAGGGCGCCGTGTTCGCCAAGATGTCCGCGCAGTTGACCGCCATCAGTTCTCAGCATGGGGTCGGCGAGGCGATGGTGCTGCGCAGCGCCGAGCTCTACCGGGTCAGCGAATGCCAGGCGATACCGGGGCCGCCGATGCTGGCCGACGGGGCCGCGCCGCCAGCGGCCCAGGACCGGCTGGCCCTGGCCGCCAAGGTCGCGGCCGCAATCGCCGCGCAATCCGACGCCGAGGCGATGATCGACGCGGCGATCGACGGACTGACGAGCGCGTTCGGGTTCGCCAACGCCATGCTGCTGATGCTCGACGACGACGGCGGCCGCTTGGCTACCCTCGCCAGCCGCGGCTACGCCCAGGGGGGCGCGGGGGCCGAGGTTACGCTTGGCGAAGGCGCCATCGGCATCGCCGCGGCCAGCGGACAGGCGGTGCGGCTGAGCGACATGAGCCGCGGCCAACGCATGGTCGCGGCGGTCCGGGCGACCTCGACCCTCGACGCCGAGCGCCTGATCGCCCTGCCCGGCCTGAACCAGCCGCAGAGCCAGCTGGCCGCGCCGATGGTCAGCCGCGGCAAGGTGCAGGGCGTGCTGTTCGCCGAGTCCGCCGAGCGCTTCTGGTTCGGCCCCGAGGACGAGGAGGCGATGATGTTGATCGGCGGTCAGCTCGCGGCCAGCCTGCGCCTGGCCGAACTCGAGGCCCGCGAATCGGAGACGGCGGCCGCGAAGAGCGCGCCTGCCGTCGGTGGCGGCGAAATCCGGATCAGGTACTTCGCCCACGACGACAGCCTGTTCCTCGACGACGCCTACCTGATCAAGGGCGTGCCGGGACGGCTGCTGTTCCACCTGCTGACGGTGTTCGCGCAGACCGGCCGCCGCGACTTCACCAATCGCGAGATCCGGCTGGAAGCCTCGCTCCGCCTACCGGGCCTAAAGGACAATCTGGAGACCCGGCTGATCTTGCTGCGGCGGCGGCTGGAGGAGAAGGCCGCGCCGATCCGGCTCGCGCGGCCGGGGCGCGGCCAGATCCGCCTGGAGCTCGACGGCGTCCCTCGCCTGGAGACGGCGCCCTCCGCCTAGTCGCCGCGCCACAGCCCCCGCGCGATGACGCGAAGCTGGCTGGCGATCAGGTGCTCGCGCTCGGACCATGGAAAGCCCGGCTTGGCGATCATCAGCGAGACCAGGCCGTGCATTCCCGACCAGGCGCATTGGGTCAGGGTTTCGATGTCGAGGTCGATGGTCAGCCCGCGGGCCTGGAGCTTGGCCAGTTCGCCGCGCAGCACCCCATAGGTCGACTGCACCGCCGGCAACAGGGCCACGTCCTTCGGCTCGTGCCGCAGCTTGCCGACGTGCTGCCCCTCGGACATGAAGCCGATCCGGTACATGTCCGGGTTCTCGAGCCCGAAGTCGACATAGATGCGCAGCATCCGGACGACGCCGTCGAGGTCGACGATCGGGCCGTGGTCTCCAGCCGCCAGCTTCTCGGCGAGCAACGCGAAGGCGCGATCCTGCAGTTCGTGACCGATATCATCCTTCGTCGGGAAGTAGGCGTAAAGGGTCGGCTGCGAGATGCCGACCGCCTGGGCGATCTGGCGGGTCGAGACTGCGTAGATCCCGAATTCGGTGAACAGCTTCAGCGCCGCCGCGAGGATTTCCTCGCGGCGTTCGGCCCCTTGGCCCTTCGCCTTGCGGGGCGAACGTGAGCTCGGCGCATTCATTCCTGCATGCCTGTCATAAGCCGTCGTCGCTTGACAATCGCACATTATCAATCACTGATCACCTATCACTGATTGATAATTGGAGACACCGGTGCGTATCAGGCGTTTTGTGAGACCACGCCTCGTGCGCGCCGGAGTGGCGGCGGCCGCCAGCCTGGCCGTCGCCACCGCCTGTTCGAAGGCCCCGAAGACCGCCGAAGCCCCGCCGCCCGCGGCGGTCGAGGCGGTCGCTGTGCGCAGCCCCTCAGACGGCGCGATCCTGACCACCACCGGCCCGCTGGAGCGGCGGCGCGAAATGACCCTGTCGTTCCGCATCGGCGGGGTGATCACCGCGCTGAATGTCGACGACGGCGATGTGGTGCGGGCCGGCCAGGTGCTGGCCAGCCTCGATCCGGCCGGGGTGGCCGCCGCCCAGACCCAGGCCGACGTCGAGGTCGAACGCGCCCGCCGCGACCTGGCCCGCGACCAGGCGCTGTTCGACAAGGGCTTCATCTCGGTTCAGCGGCTGGACGACCGCAAAAGCGCCCTGCGCGCGGCCCAGGCCCGGGCCGGATCGGCCGCCTTCGACCGTCGCTGGGCCCAGCTGGTTTCGCCCGCCGGCGGCGTGGTGCTGCAACGCACAGCCCAGGCCGGCGAGGTCGTGCAACCCGGACAGGCGGTGCTGCGCATCGCCGACGAATCCAGTCCGCTCACCCTGCGCGCGCCCCTGGCCGATCGCGACGTGATCCGCGTTCGCGTCGGCCAGAGCGCCAGCGTCCGCATCGACGGTCTCCCCGCCGTCGTGCCCGGTCGTGTCAGCCGGGTGGGTGAGCGGGCCGGGCCCCAGACCGGAGCGGTCGACGTCGAGATCGAGCTGCTGGGCGCCCATCCGCTACGCTCGGGCCAGATCGCCACCGCCGACATCAGCGTCGGCGCCGCGCCGACCACGCCGATGGCGCGGGTGCCGGCCGAGGCGATCCTGGAGGCCGACGGCCAACGCGCCTTCGTCTTCGTGGTCGACAAGGACGTCGCCCGCCGGCGGCCGGTCAGCTTCGGCGGCTTCGACGGCGACGACGCCCTGGTCTCGGGCCTGCCGGCCGGGGCGCGGGTGATCACCGCCGGCGCCGGCTTCATCGACGACGGCGAGAAAGTGCAGGTCGTCGATCCCAAGCAGCTGAACCTGGTCTCGGCGGAGAAGTGAGCCGATGAGGTTCGACGTCGCCGCCTTCGCCGTCCGCAACTGGCAGTTCACGCTGGTCGCCTTCGCCCTGCTGGCCATGCTGGGGCTCAACGCCCTGATGACCACGCCGCGGTCCGAGGACCCGCACTTCCCGATCCCCGTGGTGATCGTCCGCGCGGTGCTGCCCGGCGCCGAGCCGGCCGAGATGGAGCAGCTGGTCGCCGATCCGATCGAGGACGCGCTCGACGGCCTAGACGACGTCAGCAAGATCGCCTCGACCAGCCTGGACGGCGCGGCCATCGTCAGCGTCGAGTTCGACTGGAGCGTCAACACCGAGCGCAAGTACGACGAGGTCGTGCGCGAGGTGAACGCCCTGCGCCCCAACCTGCCCCCGGGCCTGGCCCAGCTGGAAGTGCGGCGCGCGCGCACCACCGAGGTCGCCATCGTCCAGGTGGCGCTGGTCAGCGAGCATCTGCCGATGCGCCGGCTGGAAAAGCTGGCAGACACCCTGCGCGAGCGGCTGGACCGCACCCCCGGCGTGCGCGAAGCGCGCTACTGGGGCGCGCCGCCGTCCGAGGTCCGCGTAGCGATCGACCTGCCCAAGCTGGCGGCGATGCAGCTGCCGCCGACGGCGGTCGCCGACGCCCTGCGCGCGGCCGGCGCCGAGACCCCGGTCGGGGCGGCCCATGCCGGCGAACGCCGCTTCAACGTCAAGGCCGGCGGCGCCTTCCGCGACCTGGAGACCGTGGCGAACACGCCGGTTCGGGCGGTGGACGGCCAGGTCGTGCGGGTCAAGGACGTGGCCCAGGTGAGCTGGGCGCAGCAGGAAGCCGATCACCTGACGCGCTTCAACGGCCAGCGCGCGGTGTTCGTCACGGTCGCCCAGAAGGACGGCGCCGACGTCGCCCGCGTCACCAAGGGCGTGGAGCAGACCCTGGACGCCTTCGAGAAAACCCTGCCGGCCGGCGTGAAGCTGGAGCGCGGCTTCGTGCAGGCCGACAATGTCGCCCACCGCCTCTCACGGCTGTTCCGCGACTTCGGCCTGGCGCTGGCCCTGGTGATGGTGACGTTGCTGCCGCTCGGCCTGCGGGCCGGCGGGGTGGTGATGCTGTCGATCCCGCTGTCGCTGCTGATCGGCCTGTCGGTGCTGCAGGCGCTGGGCTTCACGGTCAACCAGCTGGCCATCGCCGGCTTCGTGCTGTCACTAGGGCTGCTGGTGGACGACAGCATCGTCGTCACCGAAAACATCGCCCGCCACCTGCGCGAGGGCGAAACCCGGCTGAACGCGGCGATCAACGGCACGCGTCAGATCACCCTGGCGGTGATCGGCTGCACCGCCACCCTGATGTTCGCCTTCCTGCCGTTGCTGGCCCTGCCGGGCGGGTCGGGCGCCTACATTCGCTCGCTGCCGGTGACCGTGCTGGCGACGGTCGGGGCCTCGCTGGTGGTGGCGCTGACCATCATCCCGTTCCTGGCCAGCCGCATGCTGTCGCGCCACGAGGAGCCGGAGGGCAACGCCATTCTGCGGGCGGTCAACGGCGCTATCCACCGCTTCTACACGCCGGTGCTGCACCGTGCCCTGGCCCGGCCGTGGGTCGCCGTGGCGATCATCGGGGCGATCTGCGCCACCACCGTGCCGCTGCTCGGCGCCATCGGCTCGAGCCTGTTCCCGCCGGCGGAGACCCCGCAGTTCCTCGTGCGGGTCGAGACCGCCGACGGCTCGTCGATGGCCAAGACCGACCAGGCCCTGCGTCACGTCGAGGCGCGCCTGAAGGCGACGCCGCAGGTCGCCTGGACCGCCGCCAACCTCGGCCGCGGCAACCCGCAGATCTTCTACAACCAGCAACAACGCCAGACCCAGGCCAGCTACGGCGAGGTGTTCGCCAGCCTGAAGGCCTGGGAGCCGGGCAAGAGCGAGAAGGTGCTGGACGCCTTGCGGGCCGACTTCGCGCGCTATCCCGGCGCGCGGATCAGCATCGTCACATTCGAGAACGGCCCGCCGATCGAGGCCCCGGTCGCCATCCGCATCACCGGCGAGAACCTCGACGTGCTGAAGGCGCTGGCCGCCCGCGCCGAGCAGATCATGAAGACGACGCCGGGAACCCGCGACGTCGAGAACCCGCTACGGCTCGACCGCACCGACATCGACCTCGGCCTCGACGAGGCCAAGGCCGCGGCGCTGGGCATGCCGGCGGGCGCGGCGCGGCGCACCGCGCGGCTGGCGCTGTCCGGCGAGGACGCCGCCCGCTACCGCGATCCCGACGGCGACGACTATCCGGTGCGCGTCCGTCTGCCGATGGGCGAGCGCAACGAGCTCTCGGCGCTGTCGCAAATCCACGTGCCGACCGCCGGCGGCCAGGCGGCGCCGCTGGCGGCCGTGGCCCAGCCCACGTTCCGCTCCAGCCCGGCGCTGATCACCCGCTACGACCGCGAGCGCACGGTGACCGTGACCTCGCAGGTCCGCACCGGCGCGCTGACCTCGAAGGTCACCGCCGACGTCGAAGCGCGGCTGGCCAAGGAGCTGCCGATGCCGGCCGGCTACACCCTGTCGCTCGGCGGTCAGGCCGAGGCCCAGTCCGAAAGTTTCGCCGGCCTGGGCGCGGCGATCCTGGTGGCGGTGTTCGGCATCCTCGCCATCCTGGTGCTGGAGTTCGGCAAGTTCCGCACGGCGCTGGTCGTGGCCGGGGTGATCCCGCTCGGCCTGTTCGGCGCGGTGGCTGCACTGTGGCTGACCGGCCATTCGCTGTCGTTCACCGCGACGATCGGGCTGATCGCGCTCATCGGCATCGAGATCAAGAACTCGATCCTTCTGGTCGACTTCACCGAGCAGCTGCGCAAGGGCGGCATGGGCCTGCGCGAGGCGATCGAGAAGGCCGGCGAAGTGCGCTTCCTGCCGGTGCTGCTGACCTCGGTGACGGCGATCGGCGGCCTGCTGCCCTTGGCCCTCGAAGGCTCGGGCCTCTACTCGCCGCTGGCCATCGCCATCATCGGCGGCCTGATCACCTCGACCTTCCTCAGCCGCGTCGCGACGCCGGTGACCTATCTGCTTCTCTCACGCGGCGACGAGAAGAACTCGGTCGACGTGGGCGAGTTCGGCGCTGAAGCTCGGGCGGCATGAACCCGCGCATCTTCGTTCTGGCGCTTTCGACGTTTTCGTTCGGATCCAGCGCCTTCATCTTCGCCGGCCTGCTGGAGAGCATGGCCGCGGACCTCGGCGTCTCGACCGGGGCGGCGGGCCAACTTCAGACCGCCTATGTGCTGGCCTCGGCCCTGGCCGGGCCGCCGCTTGCGATGCTGCTGGGCAAGCTGGAACGCAAGGGCGTGCTGCTGACCGCGCTTGGTCTGGCCGTGGTGCTGAGCCTGGTCTGCATGGTCGCGGCCGACTTCAGCCAACTACTGGGGCTGCGCGCCGCTCTCGGCGCCATCGCCGCCCTGGCGGGGCCGGCCGCCTCGACCATGGCCGCCAGTCTGGTTCCGCCGGAGCGGCGCGGATCGGCCATGGCGACGGTGATGGGCGGGATGACCATCGCGTTCCTCTTGGGCATTCCCTTGGGCAGCGTCGTGGGCGCGGCCTTCGGCTGGCGCGCGACCTTCGCGCTCTCGGCTCTGCTCTCGCTGATCTCCTTCATCGCCGTGGCGCTGGCCACCCCGAAGGTCGAAGCCCCGCCGCCAATCAAGGGCGGCAAGCTAGCGATCCCCACGGCGCTGCCGCTGTGGGCCGCGACCTTCCTGGCCTTCGGCGCCAACATGACCGTCTCGACCTACATCGCTCCGCTCATTCGCCTGCAGACCGGGATCACCGGCGCGGGCGTCGGCGCCTTCCAGATCGCCATCGGCGTGGGCAGTTTCATCGGCCTGTGGCTGGGCGGACGCAGCGCCGACCGCGGCAAGGGCGGCCTGGCCGTGGGCCTCGCCTTCCTGGCCCTGGCGCTGGGCGCGGGGCTACACGAACTGGAGCTGCTGGGCGGCGCGCCGGCCGGGCCGGCCACCTACGCCGTCGTCTGCAGCGCCATCCTGATCGCCGCCACGGCGCTGTTCGCGATCATGCCGGTCGTGCAGACCCGCCTGGTGGAGGCGCTGCCGACCGCCGCCCCGATGGCCCTGGCGCTGAACGGCTCGGCCGCCTCGATGGGCCAAGCCCTGGGCGGCGCAGTCGGCGGCGCGATGCTGAGCGGCTTCGGCGGACCGGCCCTGACCTCGGCGTCGATGGCGCTGGCGGTGAGCGGGGCGCTGTTCTGGACGCTGACCGCCGGCCGGGTGAAGCGCCTGGCGACCGCCTAGGCGGTTGCGGCCCTTCGGCGAACGGTGTTGGTAATGGTCGCTCCGATCTCGAACGAGTGACACGCATGGCCCTCGCCCCCCTGCCCGTTCAGCCCGCCGATGTTCCCTGGCCGACGCAGGCCTGGCCCGTTGGCGAGTTGCCGCCGTCGCTGCAGCGCGCGCGTTTCGACGCGCTGCTGACGCAGGCGTTCGAGGGCGACGGCGTCGGCGAGACCCACGCCCTGGCCATCGTCCAGGGCGGCAAGCTGATCTTCGAGCGCTATGGCGAAGGCCATGGCCCGGACGCGACCTATCCGTCCTGGTCGAAGGCCAAGAGCATCACCCAGTCGCTGGTCGGGATGCTGGTGCTGGACGGCAAGCTGGACGTCCACGCCCCGGCCAAGGTCCGCGAATGGAGCGCCGAGGGCGACCCGCGCGGCGTGATCACCCTCGACCAACTGCTGCGGATGTCGAGCGGGCTGAAGTTCGTCGAGGACTACGTACCCGGCAGTGTCTCCGACGTCATCGAGATGCTGTTCCAGTCCGGCAAGGGCGACGTCGCGCACTACGCCGCCAGCCTGCCGCTAGAGCATGCGCCGGACACCTTCTGGTCCTACGCCAGCGGCACGAGCAACATCGTGGCCCGGGCCGCCGGCGAGGCAGCCGGAGACCTGAAGGCGTTCATGCAGGAGCGCCTGTTCGGCCCGCTCGGCATGACGACCCCGATCCCGAAATTCGACGCCGCCGGCACCTTCATCGGCTCGTCGTTCTGCTACGCCAGCGCCCGCGACTTCGCGCGCTTCGGCCTGCTTTATCTGCGCGACGGCGTCTGGGACGGCCGCCGGCTGCTGCCCGAGGGCTGGGTCGACTACGCCCGAACGCCGACCTTCCAGCAACCCGGCGCCAGCGAGCTCGGCTATGGCGCGCACTGGTGGCTGGGCATCGCCGGCGAGGGCTCGTTCTCGGCCAACGGCTATGATGGACAGTTCACGGTGCTGGTCCCGGAACTCGACCTGATCCTGGTGCGCCACGGCGCCACGCCGCTGGACAAGAAGGAGGCGCTGGCGGCGTGGGTCGGCCAGGCGGTGGACTGCTTCCGATGATGTGGCTGCTGCCGGCTCTGGCGGCGGCGAAGGGCGGAGCGACCTTCTGGCTCGCCCGCAAGCAACTGAACGACGATGGCGTGCCGGTCGCCCGCGACCTGCTTGCGGACGGCGCGCCGCGGCGGGCGATGGCGATCTGGGCCCATCCCGACGACGAGATCACCTGCGCCGGCGCGCTGGCCGGCATGGCCCGCGCCGGCGTCGACCTGACCCTGGTCTATCTGACCGCCGGCGAAGCGGCCAAGGACACCGGCTATACGCGCGAGGAGTTGGCGCGGGTGCGGCGCGCCGAGGCGCAGGCGGCGGGCGCGCATCTCGGTGCGGCCCACGTCGAAGTGCTGGACTTTCCCGACGGCGGGCTGACCGCTAGCGACCCCGCCGCCGCCCGCGCCGCGATCGCCGGCCTGATCGAGCGCTTCGCGCCCAGCCTGGTGATCAGCTTCGACGAGAAGGTCGGCTTCTACGGTCATCCGGACCATGTCCAGACCGGCCGATGGGTGCGCGAGGTGATCGAGACCGGAGCGCCGTCGGTGCGGCGGCTCTATCAGGCCACCTTGCCGAGGCCGATGGTCGCCCTGGCGCTCAAGCTGGTGAGCGCGTTCCGCGACAACTATCCCAAGGTGCCTGAGGACGGGCTGCCGCCACCGACCGTGGCGGTGAACATCGTCGCACAGGGACGGCGCAAGCGGCGACTGCTCGACATCCACGCCTCGCAGGCCAAGGTGATCGCCGACGTCCAGCCCTATGCCGATCGCGTGCCGCATTGGCTGTACTATCGGCTGTTCGATCGCGAGTATTTCGCGCTGGCGGTCGATCGCTAGAGGATTGGATCCTCCCCTCTTGGGGGAGGTGGCTCGATGCGAAGCATCGAGACGGAGGGGGACTGCACTCAAGCTGCAGCGTCAAAGTCCCCCTCAGTCAGCCATACGGCTGACAGCTCCCCCAGCGGGGGAGCATTTCTGGTCATACCGCGTCCGGGTCGCCCGCCAGCACCACATCGCGGTACCTGAGCGCTGCGGCCGCCGGCATGCCGGACCAACCCTGCAACAACGAGCCGCGCCCCCAGGGCGGGGCGAAGTACTCGACCGCGCCCATCCAGCCCTGTTCGAGGCAGGTCTCCCACCAGCGCAGCATCGGATAGCGCCAGCCCGGCAGGCCGCGGCGCAGGCGCTCCTCGGCGTACATCCCCGAGAGCCACGGCCAGTCCGAACCGTTGTGATAGCGGTAGGCGAAGGCCGATTTCGAGCGGGTGTCGGCCTTATGCTTGTAGGGCGGGAAACAGCACATCACGCCCCAGTCGCCATAGGTCTGGGTCGCGTTGTGGCGGCTCTCCAGATTGGCGCGCACCGCCTCCAGCACCTGCAGCGCCCGGTCCGGCGGGACCGCGTCGTGGCGCAGCAGGGTCAGGCTGTCGAGGGTGAGGTGATCTTCCAGGGTCGGCTCGACATCCTCCAGGCCCGGCGGAGCGTGATAGTCGGCGTACCAGCCGGCCTTGCCCCACAGCGCTCCGTCGAGCGCCTCGCGGGTTTGCTCGGCCAGCACCCTGGCGTCGCCTGAGAGCTTCGGATCGATCTTGCGTCCCAGCCGCGCGATCACGTCGAGCGCCCCGACCCAAAGGCCGAGGTCGTAGGCGACGAAGCCGCCGCGATAGACGTTGTCGGCCCAGTCGCGGTCGTGGCGCGGCTTCACCGGCAGGCCCTGTTCGGAGAAGCCGCGATAGCGCTCATAGATCGCCTGGATCAGCGGCCAGTGGCGCTCGGCTGGACCATCGTCGCCGCTGGCCCGCTCGTAGTCGCCGATCGCCAGCACGAAGAACAGCGGCGAGTCGAAGTGGTCGCTCCACCAGTCGTTCGAGCGGGTGTGGATCCAGTCGAGCCCGAACACCGTGGTCCGCAGCTCCTCCCATGCCTTGGCCTGCTCGGGCCCGGAGACGATGACCCCGCTGGGGGCCTCGCCGTCCGGCTGCACGCCGGAGGCCAGCATCTCGATCTGCTCGTGGACCATGGCCGGGGCGGCCGTCAGCAAGAGCTGCAGCGTCCAGTAACCGTCGCGGTAGTAGGTGCGGGCCGGGGCCGAATAGTGCAGTCCGGCGGCCAGGCCGTCGAAGCGGCCGCGCTCGTCGCGACGGATGCTGGAGAGCGCGGCATGCGTGCCCTGCATGACCATGCTGCGCAGCATGGGATCGGCCTCGCGCAGCTGGTCGCAATGATCGGCATAGGCGCGCGCCTCGGCGACGATGGTGTCGACCGAGAAATGCAGCGCGCGCTCGGCCTCGGCGATGTCTGTCCCGGCCGCGATCACCAGGTCCGCGCCGCGCTGCTCGATCAGGACGTTGGCCCACGGCAGGTCGACGCGGCGCCTGGTCTTTTCGCGGCGCACGCCGGTCGTCGGATGGTGAATGCGATCCCAGGAGGCGCAACGCCGGGCCGGCGTGAAGCCTCGATAGGCGGCGCCGCGGATCACCATCACCGGCGCCTCTTGGGCGACGAAGATCCCGCCCCCCGGCGCCGTCAGCAGGTTGGGGCCATGCACATAGGGACCGGCCAGCGGGGTGAAGCGAATCCGGCCGAGGTCGCCCTCGCCCCACAGCGCCAGATCACCGAAGCCCGCGGCCGACAGCTCGCCCTGCAGGCGCGGGGCCATGACCGGCAGCAGGACCGGCGTCGCGCTCTCGACCAGGCCGTCGGCGCGAGGGGTCAGGATCGGCATCGGCGGCTCCCGAGGCTGGCCATGGTGCAGGCCCTCTAGAAGAACGCGAAAGCGCGCAGTTAGCTCGCGCGCACCGCGGTGATCAGGCGCTTCAAGTTCGCCCCGGAGAAGATCTCGATCCAGTAGCCGTCCGGGTCCTTGATGAAGGCGATGCCCTTCATGGCGCCGTCGTTCGGGCGCTTTACGAACTCGACGCCCAGGTCCTCGAAGCGGGCGCAGGCGGCGTCGACATCCGGCACCGACACACCGATGTGGCCAAAGCCGCGCGGTTCGCTGTTGCCGTTGTGATAGGCGAAGTCGGCGTCGTCCTCGGTCCCCCAGTTGTGAGTGAACTCCAGCAGCGCCGGCTGCTCGAACACCCACTTCACGCGCTCGGCGGGGTCGCTGGGAATCTCGCCGCCCGGATAGCCCATGAAGTAGAGCGAGAACTTGCCGGCCTCGAAGTCGTAGCGATCGACCAGGGTCATGCCGAGAACGTCGCGGTAAAAGGGCACCGTCTTGGCCGGATCCTTCACCCGCAGCATGGTCTGGTTCAGCACGAAACCGTCGGTGGCGCTCATCGTCAGATGTCCTTCATGCCGTGAGCCCGGGCCGCCGCGGCCAGCTCCTCGCGCATGACGCTCCTTAGCCGCTGTGGGGCGATGATTTCCACCTTGTCGCCCCAGGTGAACAGGTGCCACGCCAGCTCGCGCATGCCGCCGGCGGTGAAGCGCACCAGCACCGACCCGCCGTCCTGGGGTTCGATCGACTGGGTCGGGTGGAAGCGCCAGCCCATGGCCTCCTCGGCGCCGTGCGGCAGGATGCGCAGGACCACCTCCTCGACCTCGTCCTGATAGATGCCGAAGCTGCGGTTGATGAACGCCTGCAGCGAAAAGCCCGCGGGGCGCGAGCCGGCGGTTTCGGACACCTCGATGTCGCGGATGCGGTCGAGGCGCCAGGTGCGCGGCTCAGGCGAATCTCCCTCGCCGCCGACCAGGTAGTTGGAGCGGCCGAACAGCAGGCCGAAAGGCGTAATCTCGCGCACCCGGCCGGGCGAGGAGCCGCCTTCGTAGCGCAGCCGCAGCCGGCGCAGCGAGATGATCGCCTCACGCACCGCGCCCAGCACCGTCTCGTCCTCGAAGGGGCGCGGACCAGCATGGATGGCCATGGTCTCGGCTTCCAGCAGGGCCTCAAGGTCGGGGGCCAGCTTGCGCCGCGCCCCAGCGCGGATCGCCGAGAGCACCTTCTGCTCGAGCGACAGCAGGGCCCCGGCCCTGGCCCGTGCGCCGGCCGCCTTGTACTGCTCGGCGGCGGCGCGCAGGGCGGCGAACTCGTCGGCGCTAGGGGCCTGGAAGATGCCGTCCAGGCCGGCCGGGATCCGGAAGCGACGGGTCGGCGGGTCGTCGACCTCCTCCAGCTGTGGAAACGCCTCACGCACGGCGTCACGCATCCGCTCGGCGGTGCGGCGGCCGACGCCCAGGCGGTCAGCCATCTCGTCCAGGGTCAGGCCCTCAGCGGACGAGGCCAGCATCCGGGCCAGATCCAGCAGGCGCGCAGCCTTCTCGTGACGCATGAGAACTTTTCCAGAACAAACATACGTCCGCTTCTGACGCATCGGCACTTTAACAAGAACCTGCCGAGAGGAAAGGACTTCCCGATGCCCGCCGCCCGAGTGACTTCGTTCCGCCGTTCGTACGCCGACCCGCTGTTCCTGTTCGAGGCCCGCCGCCCGCTGGCGCCGGCCAACGCCGAGATGATCGATCAGGTCATCACCCATGCCGACGTGGCGGTGCGCCAAGCGGGAGGCCGGCTGAAGCTGCGCCTGTCCGCGGACATGATCGAGCAGCTGCAGTTCGAGGGCAAGCTGGGCGCGGACGCCCATCGGCTGGCCGATCTGACCGTGATCTGGGACGAGGTCGAGGGCCAGGTCCACACCGTGCGCGACGACGCCCGCCTGCGCGACGCGGCCGACCGCTGGGCCGACTGGGACGCCCTGTTCGACGAGGAGAGCTTTCGCCCGGTGAGCGCGGCGGCCTAGCCCCAGCGCTTGCCCATCGTCTTCACCGTCTCCTCGAATTCGGCGACGGTCTCGGCGATGACCTGGGCCACCGGCTTGACCGCGTCGATGCGGCCGGCGACCTGGCCGGTCAGCGGGATCGACTTCTCCAGGTCGCCGCCGAAGTACATCTCCTTGGCGTGGGCGAACTCGCCCATCACGCCCTCGCCGCCCTCGCGCTCGTAGGTTCCGGTCTTCTCGGTGCGCAGGGCGCGCAGGGCCGGGCCCGGGCCGAAGCGGTTGAGGAAGACGGTGTCGGTTTCCTTGGCGCCGACAATGGCGTCCTTCCAGTTCTGGTGCACCGGGCTTTCGGCGGCCGAGACCATGCGGGTGCCCATCTGGACGCCCTCGGCGCCGAGCGCGAAGGCCGCGGCCATCGAGCGGCCGTCGGTGATCCCGCCGGCGGCGATCACCGGCACGTTCACCTTCGAGCAGACCAGCGGCAGCAGGACCATCGTCGAGACATCCCGCGCGTTCTTGAAGCCGCCGCCCTCGCCGCCCTCGACGACCAGCCCGTCGACGCCCGCCTCGATCGCTTTCAGCGCCGCCCCGAGCGACGGCACCACGTGGAAGACCGTCAGACCGGCCTCCTTCAGGGCCGAGCAGTACTTGTTGGGATCGCCGGCCGATGTGGTGACGAACTTCACGCCCTGGTCGACCACGAACGAGACGATGTCGGGGTCGCGCACGAAGGCTTGGGCGATGTTCACCCCGAATGGCTTGTCGGTGAGATCGCGCATCTTCTTGATCTCCTCGCGCACGGCGTCGAGCTCGCCGGACGAGGTTTCGATGATCCCCAGGCCGCCGGCGTTGGACACCGCCGAGGCGAGCTGGCTGCGGGCGATCCAGCCCATCGGCGCCTGGACGATGGGGTACTCGATCCCGAGCATCTGCGTGATGCGGGTCTTGATCATGGAGCGCCTCCCAAACGCTTGTTTGAACCATTGGGCGGCCAGCAGGCGGCGGCGTCAAGCGCCCGGCCGCGGCGAAATCACCGCGACCGCAAAATGATTATTGCGAGTCATTATCAGTAGCAATACGGTCACAGGAGCCCAAGGAGCCTACCCCATGCCCCAGCACGCTCACCGGCCAGACGACCACGCCCGCCTCTGCGACCTCTCCCACGGCGAACACATGCTGCTTTGGGCGTTTCGCGCCGCGGCCTTCTGGGCCGGCGACTGCCATCTGGTGCGCCGCCAGTTCGAAGAGAGTTGCGGTCCGCTGGGGTTGGAGGCGTTGACCGCACTGACTGTGTTCGTGCGCGAACTGAGCATCTGCGGACGCCGCAAGATCACCCTCGCCGCACCAGGCTCCTATCGTGTCACCCGCGACGAGCAGTCGGTGCTGGCGCTGTTCGCCGCCGCCCAGGCCGAAGACTATCCGCGGCTCGACGCGCACCTCGCCTGGCTGCTGGCGGACGCCCCACGCGCACCGTTCCCGGCCGCCGCCTGCCTGGTCGCCCAGGCCCTGTCGATGAGCGGATATGTCCTGCGGCTGCCGACCATCGAGACCGCCCGACCGCCCGAAGCGCTGGAGGGCGCCGAGGACAACGTGCTCGCGTTCCGCCGGCGGGCGTCCTGATGACGCGCATCGACCATCTGGTCTGGGCCGCGCCCGACCTCGACCGCGCGATCGGCGACCTGCAGGCGCGCACCGGCGCCAAGGCCGCGCCCAGCGGGACCCATCCGGGGGCCGGCACCCGCAACGCCGTGCTCGGCCTCGGCGCCGGCAGCTATCTGGAAATCCTCGCCCCCGACCCGGCTCAAGCCGCCCAGTCCGGCGCCGCATCGCAACTGGCGACCCTGGCCGCCCCGACCCTGCACACCTTCGCCGTCGCCACTGATCGCCTGGACCGGGTCGCTGTGAAGCTGGAGAAGGCCGGCCTGCCGCACGCCGGCATCATCCCGATGTCGCGACGGCTGCCGAGCGGGCGGCTGGTGCGCTGGCGGCTGCTGATCCCAGCTGGACACGCCTATGGTCCGCTGGCGCCGTTCTTCATCGACTGGGGCGACAGTCCGCACCCCTCGGAGGGCGACGACCAAGGTTGCCGGCTGACCGGCCTGTCGCTGCGCCACCCCGAGGCCTGGAGCCTGGGCCCGCTGCTGGACCGCCTGGAGGTGGAGGTCGGGATCGAGGTCGGTCCGGCCGAGATCACCGCCGAACTCGACACGCCGAACGGCGCGGTCCGCCTGTCATCGCGCGATCACGTCGCCGGCTGACAGACCTTGTCGCGATAGAGCGCCCACTCCTCGCAGACCTTGCCGTCCGGCAGCTTGCAGACGCCGTACTGGCCGTCCGGACTGCTGCGGATTTCGCTGACCCCGCCGAGCGCGCTGCAGTGCACCGAGGCCGGATTGGCCATGCCGACGGCCTGGCCGGTCGGGGGGTTCGACAGCGTCGGCGCGCACGCCCCAAGCAGCGTCAGCGACGCCCACGTCAAAGCTCTCAACATCGCCTTGGCTCCTCTGTGGCGACCAGCCCGCCGCCTCGCAATCAGAACGCGATCCACGCACGGCCTGATGTCTACAAACCCGCGCCGGGCGGTGACAGAACATCGTCATCCGAACGCACGCCCCACCAAAGGAGGGCCAAGTGCAAGTCGATCAATCCAAACTCGAAGCGTTCCAGGGCAAGATGCTCGGCGACATGGGCGCGGCCATCTCCGCGGCGCTGGTGATCCTCGGCGACCAGCTCGGACTCTACAAGGCGATGGCCAAGAGCGGGCCGACCACCTCGCTAAAGCTCGCCTCCCAGACCGGCACCACCGAGCGTTACGTCCGCGAGTGGCTCGCCGCCCAGGCCGCCTCCGGCTACGTCGAGTACGACGCGGTGAAGTCCGAGTTCTTCCTCACCCCCGAGCAGGCGATGGTGTTCGCCGACGAGGGCGGCCCAGCGTTCATGGCCGGCGGGTTCGAGGTGCTGGCGGCGATGTTCCGCGATGAGCCGAAGGTCGAGGCCGTGTTCAAGAACGGCAAGGGCCTGGGCTGGCACGAGCACGACGTCTGCCTGTTCCGCGGCACCGAGCGGTTCTTCCGGCCGGGCTACAACGCCCACCTGACCACCGAGTGGATCCCGGCGATGGACGGCATGGAGGGCAAGCTGAAGTCCGGCGCGCGGGTCGCCGACGTCGGCTGCGGCCACGGCGCCTCGACCGTGCTGATGGCCAAGACCTATCCCAACTCGAAGTTCTACGGTTTCGACTATCACGGCCCGTCGATCGAGCGGGCGAGGGAGGCGGCCAAAGAAGCCGGGGTCGCCGACCGGGTGACGTTCGAGGTCGCCAGCGCCAAGGACTTCAACGGCGGCGCCTATGACATGATCGCCATCTTCGACGCCCTGCACGACATGGGCGATCCGGTCGGCGCGGCCAAGCACATCCGCGAGAGCCTGGCCCCCGACGGCAGCTGGCTGCTGGTCGAGCCGTTCGCCAACGACGACCTGGCCGACAACCTCAATCCGTTTGGGCGGATCTTCTACTCGGCCTCGACGATGATCTGCACGCCCGCCTCGCTGAGCCAGGAAGTCGGCATGGGCCTGGGCGCCCAGGCCGGCGAGAAGCGGTTGCGGCAGGTGGCCGAAGACGCCGGCTTCACCCACTTCAAGCGGGCGACTGAGACGCCGTTCAATCTGGTGTTCGACGTGCGGCCGTAGGGTTCAGAACGGAAAGAACACCGGGATCGCGATCATCGCCGCGATCCAGGTGACGATGTTCAGCGGCACGCCGACGCGGACGAAGTCCATGTAGCTGTAGCCGCCCATCTGGAAGACCAGAACGTTGGTCTGGTAGCCGAACGGCGTGGCGAAGGCGGCGCTGGCCGCCATCATCACCGCCACCAGGAAGGGCCGCGGATCGACGCCCAGGCTCTCGGCCAGGGCGACGGCGATCGGGGTGACCAGCACCGCGACGGCCGCGTTCGACAGGAACTCGGTGGCGACGAGCGTAACGCCATAGAGGATGATCAGCGCCGCCAACGGCCCGAACGGGCGGATGAAGCCGATCAGGAACTCGCTGCCCATGGCGGCCAGGCCGGTGACCTCGATCGAGAGCCCGACCACCACCATGCCGGCGATCAGCAGCAGCACGTCGGGCCGTAGGCCGGCATAGGCCTCTTCCGGGCTGATCACCCGCAGCAGGATCAACGACACCGCCCCGGCGAAGGCGGCCGCCGAGATCGGCGCGGCCCCGAAGGCGGCGGCGGCGACCACCGCCACGAACACCGCCAGTGCTGTCAGCGCCTTGCCCAGCTGCAGCGGCCGGTCGGCGGCGCTGAACAGCGCCACATCGCCGAGCACAGCATCGCCGGCCCCGCCCTCATGGCCGCGCGCCTCGCCCAGCGGCAACGGCGCCGACGTGTCGGGCGAAGCCTCGTCCCCCTTGGGCAACAGGCGCACCCCGAAGACATAGAGGTACAGCGCCCCGGCCCCGGCCACGCACAGGCCGACCGGCGTGATCTCGAACAGGCCGAAGGTCGGCTGGCCGGCGTTGCGGGCCATGTCGTTGACCAGCAGGTTGGTCGAGGTTCCGATCAGGGTCAGCAGGCCGCCCATCACGGTCACGTAGCTGAGCGGCATCAGAAAGCGCTTCGGCGACAGGCCGATGGAGGTCGCGACGTCGCGGATCACCGGCGCGGCCAGCACCACGATGGGCGTGTTGTTGAGGAAGCCGCCGACCGTGCCGCAGAAGCCGATGACCAGCCACAGGCCCTTCTCGCCCAGCCGGGCGCACATCTTGGTCGCCTGGCGGATCATCAAACCGAGCAGGCCTGAAAGCTCTATGGCGTAGGCGATGACGAACAGCGAGGCGAGCGCGATGACCGCGGGGCTGGCGAAGGCGCCCTGTACTTCGACCGGCCGGATCACCCCCAGCAGCAGCAGCGCCGCGGCGGCCGACAACGCGGCCACGTCCGACCGGAGCCGTCCATGGATCAGCACGCCGACGACGGCGACGAGGACCACGAGGGCGGCGATCTGATCGAAGTTCATCGGCGCGGGGAGACCTTCCGTGACGTTCACGCCAAGGTTCTTGGAACGTGCGGACGGTCACATGCTAGCGTTGCGCCCATGCCTCCCGCAGATGTGAACTCAACGCGCCGGAGACGGACACGCCTCGCCGCCGTCCTTTTTCCTTCCTGCCTGCTGCTGGCCTGCAGCCCCAAAGAGTCCGCGCCGCCGCCGGCCCCGCCTGTGATCGAACCGCCCCCGCCCGAAGCGCCGAAGGTCATCGCGCCGCCGCCGACGCTGGGCCGCGCCGACCTCCTGGCCGCCGCTGCGGCCGCCGCGTCGAGCTACGCCGCGGGGATCGCGCCGGAGGGCGCAGATCCGCTCGCGGGCCGCAGCTTCACGATCCGCACGCCTTTCGGCTGCCTGGCCTCGGCCGGCGAGACCAAGCCCGGTCTGGCCAGCGCCGCGCTGCGGGCCAAGACCAAGACCGTGGAGCTGAGCCTGACGCCCGCCGACTGGGCCGCCTCGCCGCTGGCGGCCGCGGCGGTCGAGGCCAAGGTCTGGGACGCCGTCGAAGGCTATTGGATCGACCGGCCCTGGCTGCAGACCGAGGCCTGTCCGCAGGGTTCGGCGGCCGTGGAGGACGCCCCCGCCTCGACGCCGAGCCCGCAGACGGTCGGCCTGGCCGCCGTGTTCGAACCGCAAGGCTCGCGCTTTGGCCGTCGCAACGGCCGCGCCTACAGCTTCACGGCGCGGGGCGAGCGCGAGACGCCGCCGGTCGCGCCCGCCAACGGCTATCGCCTCGTGCTCGAGGGCCGGTTCGCGGCGTTCCCCGACGGCCGCGCCATCCGCTGCCGCGCCGATAGCGCCGACCAGCGGCCGGTCTGCATCGCGGCGGTGCAGCTCGACCGCGTGGCGTTCGAGGACGGCGACACCGGCGGGCAAATCAGCGAGTGGCGAAAGGACTGAGGCCGCCCTAGATTTCCCAGACCAGATCCCGCGCTCCGAAGAGGACCCAGATGACCGACCCCCTGCCCGACGTGGTGCGCACCGACAAACGCTTCGAGTTCCGGGTCGGCGACGACGTGGCCTTCGCCGAGTACCGGCTTAAGGACGACAGCGTGATCTTCCCGCACACCGTGGTGCCCGAAGCCTTCGCCGGCCAGGGCGTCGGCAAGCGGCTGGTCGAGGCCGGCCTGCAGTTCGCCCGCGAGCAGAAGCTGTGGGTGCGGCCCCACTGCCCGTTCTTCCACGCCTACATCTCCAAGCGCCCCGAGCTGTACGAGATGGTGCACCCCGACGAGCGGCCCGGCCTGAAAGCGAAGGCATGACCGACGTCGTCCGCACGCCGAGCCGGTTCGAGATCGCCCTGGGCGGCGGCGAGGTCGCCTTCGCCGACTATCAGATCATCGGCGACAGCATCGTCTTTCCGCACACGGTCACGCCCAGGGCCTTCGAGGGCCAGGGCTTGGCCTCGAAACTGGCGCAGGCCGCCCTCGCCTATGCCCGCGAACAGGGCCTGATGGTGCGGCCGCACTGCGGCTTCTTCCGCGCCTACATCGCCAAGCGGCCCGAGCTGCACGACCTCGTGCATCCCGATGAGCGGGCGGCCGTGGCGAGCTAGCGGACGATCACGGCAACGTCACGCCGGGCGAGCTGAATCGGGCGTAGGTTGGACTATCGTCGTTGAGGGGCTATCCCGGCGTGCGACGACTGGAAGTCCTGGCCAGAGGCCCCGTGCTCCCGCCACACCGGAAGGGAACACGTTGTGCCTCTTTATACGATCTATCCCACGAAATCGGACGGCGTCGCCGCGACCTTCGAGGCGAGGAGCTGCCCGACAGATCGCCTGGCGAAGGCCGAGGCGATGCTGCTCCTGGAGCAGCATCCCAGCGCCTCGCACGTCGTCGTCTGGCAAGGCGGGCGCCGCGTGCTTACCTGCGCCCGGGTCAAGGGCCCCGACCCGCTGCTGGCCTGACGACGCCCGTCAGTCCTTCCCGGCCTCGCCCTTGCCACCGGCCTTGCCGCCGGCATCGTCCGGCGGCGCAAGATCGGCCTCCGCCTCGGCCGCAGCGGCCGCCTCCGCCTCGCTCGTCGACTTGCCCTCCATCAGCGCCCGCGCCTGGGCCGACAGCGGCCCGCCGTGCGGATTGTTGGCGACGATCGCCAGCAGCCCCTCCGCCCGCTCGCGCTCGCCATGCTTGAGCAGCGCCTGGCCGGCCATCACCGTGATCGGATCCACCGTCGGCGCCAGCGCGCGCGCGGCCAGCAGGGCGTTGAGGTCGTTCTCATTCGGGAAACCGGGCTCGGCCATGCGTGAGACGGCGTAGGCGAACAACACCCGGTAGTCGTCTTCATTGAGCTTGTGGGCCTTGATCAGGTAGGGCCGCGCCGCTCGGGCCCGGGCGAGACGGGTGTCGGGTCGCCGGTGGCCGGCGGTGAGCTGCCCTGTCCCCGCGAGCAGCAGCGCCTCCACATCATTGGTGTTGGCGTCGAGCCGGCGCTGAACGATCGCCTCGCCCGCAGCAATGTCGCCGTGTGCAAATTCGGCCTCCCCCCAGACCAGCTCGGCGTAGCGGTCGTCGGGCCACTTGGCCGCGCGCCGACGCACGTCGGCCAGAAACTTCGGATCCACCGTGTCGTCGCGCTGCGCGACGAGGCGCAGGTGGTCGAGCAGCAGGTCATCCGCCGAGGGCGGCAACCGCGTGACCGTGACGACGGGCGGCGTCTTTAGAACGTCGGTGAATTTGTAGCCGGGCAGCTTTTGATAGCCACGCAGGGCCTTGGTCAGCTCGGCGACGGTCATGCCCGTGGCCTTCTGCATTGCCGGCAGCGGCTGCTCCCCATTGGCGATAGCGAAGATCGCCTCGTTCAATTGCTTGGCGCGGACCGGGTCGCTGCGCATGTAGTGCGTCAACAGCCACGCCTGCGAATAGAACAGGTGTCGACGTTCGCGCGGGATCTGCCACGGCGACTTGGAGAGTACGTCCTCCATCGGCAGCCATGGCGCATTGAACAGCCAGTAGACGCGGTTGACGTTGTAGCCGCCGACCTTGACCGTACGGCCGACGATCTCGGTGGCCATGAAGTACTCGGCCCAGCCTTCGACGAACCAGCCCGGATAGCCGGCGGGAAAGTTCTCCAGCATGAAGTGGTGACCGTATTCGTGGAACAACACGTCGTCGGTGTCGAGCCCGCCGCCGCCGCGATCAGCGATCGCGAACGTGCCGCCGGTCCCGGCGGTGTAGAGCCCCAACGTGCTGGACGACAGACCGGGCCGCACCCGCCGAAGCTCCGCCGCTGAATCGACGAGGTAAACCTCCAGCTTGCGTGCCACCGGCTTCCTTGGGGCCGGACTCATCGAGCGCAGGACGGCGTCGAAGGTGGTCAGCTTGACCGCATACTCGCGCAGCTGCGCCTCGCGCCCGCGGCTGTAGACGATGAAGCGGTCGGTCTCGGCGCGCAGCCACTGCGCGCTGGCGGCGGCCGGCCAAAGCGCGCCGACGACTGTGAGCGCGCTCACGATCAGGCGTACGAGCGTCCTGGTCCTCATGCTCCCCCCGGGCACTTGGTTGCAGGAACGCTTGTAGCACGCGCTAAACGGGTGTCGAGCGACTAGTAGCGCCAGCCTTGCGGGTGCGGCGTGGTCATGCCCTCCAGGTCCAGCATCACCTCGTCGACATAGCACCAGCCCCAGCCGTCCGGCGGATCATAGGTCTCCATGATCGGGTGGCCGGTCGCCTTGAAATGCTTGGTGGCGTGAGTGTTCGGCGAGTCGTCGCAGCAGCCGACATGGCCGCACTCGCGGCAGAGCCGCAGGTGGACCCAGCCCGAGCCGATCTTCAAGCATTCCTCGCAACCGTCCGCAGACGGAACGACGACCTTCAGGTGCGCGCCGTGGGTGCAGGTCATGGGCTCAACCACTCCGCCAGGTTCTCGAAGTATCGCTCAGCCGATCTGCGCCCCCGCGGGTCGGCGATGATGCGGTCCGTCGGCGTCTCGCTGACAAAGCTTGGGCAGCCGCGGCGAGGGTCGAGATTGTAGTCGCAGAAGTGATGGAAGGTGGATTGCGCCACCGCGCGGCCGCCCGGCCCCTCGAAGGCGACGATCAAATTGAAGACCGCGCCGCTCACCTCGCTTACCCCCACGGCGATCACCTGGGCGCCAGGGGTGTCGGTCGGCGCGCTGACCGCGCCCTCGTGGGGATGGGCCGGCAGGTACGGGACATCGGCCAACAGCGGATGGCCCTCGACCCCAGCCCCAACCACCTGGAAGTCGCCGTTGGAGCCGGAGTGGTAGTTCGGCCAGTCGATGTAGGTCGTCTCTTGGTCGTCGCGACAGCAGCGGGCCGGATCGATCTCCGGATTGATCGTGTGGAAGTGATGCGCGCGACCGACCTCGCCGAGCGAGCGCACGGAACTGCCCAGATCCTGGTGGTCGCGGGTCACGAGCACGCCGCCGCCGCGGGCGTGGAACGCCCGGATCGCGGCGCTCTCGTCCTCGCTGAGCCCATCGCCGACATCGACTGCGAAGAGCCAGAGTTGATCAAAGTCGCTGGTCGCCAGCCCCGTCAACACCGGGTCGGGGCCGGCCTCACGATCGCGCGCGACGACCTCGTGACCGGCGGCGCGCAGCACATCGGCCAGCAGGCCGAAGCGGCCGATGTGCCAGTCGTCCGGCGTCGTCGGGATCGTCGTCTGGAGGAGAATGCGCGACATGACCGCGACGCTACCGCCAGGGCCGGCCGACGCAAGCGCCGCCGCGCCTCAGGCCGCCAGTCCCTGCATTCGCGCCGCAATTCTGCGCACCCGCTCGGGACCGCCCAGCAGTTGGCGGTTCAGCCCGATGCGCTTGAACCAGTAGTGCAGGCCGAGCAGGTCGGTGATGCCCATACCCCCGTGAACCTCGGTGGCGGTGCGGGCGATGAAGCGGCCGACCTCGGAAGTATGCGCCTTGGCGTGGGCCGCAGTCAGTCCGGCCTCGGCCGGCGCGTCATCAAAGGCGTAGGCGGCGTACCAGACCAACGAACGGCAGGGCTCCAGCTCGGCCGCCATCTCGGCGCACATGTGCTTCACCGCCTGGAACGAGCCGATCACACGGCCGAACTGCCGCCGCTCCTTGGCGTAGGCCACGGCCTTTTCGATCATCGCCTCAGACGCGCCGAGGGTGTCGGCGGCCAGTAGTGTCCAGGCCGCGTCACGCACGGCGTCCAGCGTGTGGGCGGCCAGCGGCTCGGCCGAGACGCCGTCGAAGGCCAGCTCGCCCAGCCGCCGGGTCAGGTCGATGCTGGTCACGTCCGAACGGGTCAGGCCCGCCGCATCGCCGACCACCAGATGCAGCCCGCCGGCGGTGTCGGCGACCAGGAATAGGTCGGCGGCCGTGGCGTCAGTCACGAACAGCGCCCCGCCGTTGAGACGGCCGCCCGCCGCGGTCACGCCCATGCCGTCCCGCGCGCCGGCCACCGCCTCGGCGATCGCCAGACCGACGACGACCTCGCCCGAGGCGATCTTGGGCAGCCAACGAGACTGCTGTTCGGCGCTGCCGCCGCGCACCAGAGCGACCGACGCGGCGACTGAGCCGAGGAACGGCGTCGGCGCGACGGCCCGGCCCAGCGCCTCGGCGGCGAGGGCCGCGTCGAGCAGGCCAAGGCCCAGTCCGCCATGCTCCTCGGGCACGACGACGCCGGGCAGGCCGAAGTCGGCCAGGGCGGCCCAGACGTCGCGGGCGATCGGCTCGCGGTCCGCGGCGAACTTGCGCACGCGCTCCAGCGGGGCGGCGGCTTCCAGGGTGCGGGCGAGGCTCTCCTGCATCAGCCTCTGGTCGGCGGTGATCGAGAAATCCATGTCAGGCGCTCGCGAGCTTGGGTTCGCGCGGCATGCCAAGTCCGCGTTCGGCGATAATGTTCTTCTGGATCTGGGCCGTGCCGCCGCCGATGATCAGCCCGAGGTCGAACATGTAGTTCCACTGCCAGGAGCCCTTGGCCCGCAGGTGCGGACCGTCCTCGTAGAGCACGCCCAGCTCGCCGAGCGCGTCGATGGCCAGGGCGGCGATCTGGTGGTTCAGCTCGCAGCCCTGCAGCTTGACCACCAGGCCGGCCATGCCGCTGGACTCGCCGTTCACGGACGCGGTGACGTTGCGCAGGCCGTTGAACTTCATGGTCAGCACGCGGGCCTGAAGCTGCATGACCCGGTCGCAGAACACCGGGTCGTCGATCAGCCGACGGCCGTCGACGCACTCGGTCTTCATCAGCTCGATCAGCGCGTGCAACCGCGCCTCGGTGGCGTTGGGGTCGCCCAGCATGCCGCGCTCGTGCTTGAGGGTAGCGTTGGCGACGAACCAGCCGCGGCCGCGTCCGCCGACCACCGCGCTCTTGGGCACGCGCACGTCGGTGAAGAACACCTCGTTGAACTCGGCCGAACCGGTCATGGTCTTCAGCGGCCGCACCTCGATCCCCGGCGTCGTCATCGGGAACAGGATGTAGGAAATGCCGTCGTGCTTGGGCGCATCCGGCTCAGTGCGCACCAGGCAGAAAATCATGTCGGCCTGGGCCGCGGTGCTGGTCCAAATTTTCGAGCCCGAGATGACGAAGTCGTCGCCGTCCTCGACCGCCTTGGTCTGCAGCGAGGCGAGATCCGAGCCGGCGCCCGGCTCGGAGTAGCCCTGGCACCAGACCACCTCGCCGCGCAGGGTCGGACCGATCCAGCGCGTCTTCTGCTCCTCGGACCCGACCTCGAGCAGGGTGGGGACCAGCATCGAGATGCCCTGGTTGGCGAAGCCGCGCGGCGCGCCGGCGCGGGTGAACTCCTCGGCGATGATCCGCGACTTCAGGACGTCGGGCGCCGCGCCATAGCCGCCATAGGCCTTGGGGATCGTCCGCGCAGCATAGCCGTGCTCGATCAGCAGCCGCTGCCACTCCAGCGCCGCCTCGCGCGGGCGCGCGGCATCGCCAATGTAGCGGTCGCGGTGCTTCGTCAGGAAACTGCGAACCTCGTCGCGGAAACCTTCCATTTCGGGCGTGAATCGCAGGTCCATCGGCGTCCTCCCAGGGCGTCGTCGCCGCTAGGCGAGCATCCCGCCGCGGGGCTCGCAAGTATGACCCGACGGAAGCTGGGGGCGCTTCGGCCGATTTTGCGAAATCTCAAATTGAACTCGCGTACAGTATGAGACAGCCGTCACTATATTACCTAGAACTGTAGTGGCAGGGCGCGTGCGCACCCTGGGGTTTTCGGGAGAGCCGACACACCGGACCCCCTGTGGCGGGTTGTCGCAGGCGTTGGCGCAAGTCCCCGCAAATGCATGGGAAACGGCGCCTCCCCATCGGTTGCAGTAACCATTTCTTCAGCCAGGACGACCTAGCGATAGGACGACGACGAAGGCGGGCGGGATTCCTCGCGCTCCGACTTCGCCAAGTATTCGTAGGAGAATAGTGCTCGTTCGCAGGTGACTCGCTTTCGTATAGTTGAGAACAATGTTCTCTGAGTGCGGGCGCGATAAGGTCGCTCCTGCATTTTCTTGGATCTAGTACGGAAGAAAAGCCTGGGGCGCGCTCGCCTCGCAACGCGCTAGCCGCGATGCGGTCTGAACCCTGGGGACGGCCTCGTGTTTCTCGACAACCTGAAGATCTCCCGCAAGCTGGCCCTGGGCTTCGCTGCGGTGGTGCTGACCATGGCCGGCATGGGCGGCGCGATGATGGTCAATCTGCGCACGCTCGATCACGCCCGCGAGCAGATCACGGAAAGCCGCAAGGTGCTGTCGGCCCTCGACGAGGCCAAGTTCTTCATGACCCGGCAGGAGAACAGCTACCGCGGCTATCTGCTGTCGAAGAGCGACTACTATGTCGAGCGGGTGAACAAGCACCGGGCGAACTTCAAGAAGCGCTTGGACGAGGCGCGCGCCGGCCTGGCCGACACGCCTGAACTGGCCGCCAAGATCGACACCGCCTCGGCCTCAGCCGACCGCTGGTACGCCGAGGTCTTCGAGGCCGGCGTGAAGCTCGCCTCCGACCCCGCCACGATCGACCAGGCGATCGCCATGGTCGGCCCGGACGGCTCCGCCGATTCGGTGATCGCGCCGGCCGAAGACGCCATGGACGCCGTGCAGGCGGCGATGACCGAGGAGATGACGCGACTTCAGGCCGAGCAGGTCAAGGCTTCGGCCACCGCGACGCTCAGCCTCGCCATCGGCTTGAGCCTGGCGGTGCTGATCGCCGTCGGCCTGGGCTGGGTTCTGAGCAAGATGATCGGCGCGCCGGTGACCGCCATGACCGCCGCCATGCGCCGCCTGGCTCAAGGCGACTTCACCGCCATCGTTCCGGCGATGGACCGCAAGGACGAGGTCGGCCAGATGGCTCAGGCCGTCGCCGTCTTTAAGGAAGCCGGCATCGAGAAGCTGCGCCTGGAAGGCCAGACCGCCGAACAGCGCGCCGCCGCCGAAGCCGAGCGCCGCGCCCGGGAGGAAGAGAAGGCCCGCAAGGCCGAGGAAGACGCCGTCGCCATCGGCTCGCTGGCCGAGGCGCTGGGCAAGCTGGCCCACGGCGACCTGACCCACCGCATCACCGTTCCGTTCGCGCCGGACGCCGAGCAGCTGAAGACCGACTTCAACGCCGCGATGGTCCAGCTGCAGGACGCGATGCGCGTGGTCATCGCCAACGTCCAGGGCATCAAGAGCGGCGCGGGCGAGATCAGCCACGCCGCCGACGACCTGTCACGCCGCACCGAACAACAGGCCGCGAGCCTCGAAGAGACCGCTGCGGCGCTCGACGAGATCACCGCCACGGTCAACAAGACCGCCAGCGGCGCCAAGACCTGCAGCGACGTCGTGCTCGGCGCGCGCGGCGACGCCCAGAAGAGCGGCGAAGTGGTGCGGCAAGCCGTCGCGGCCATGAGTGAAATCGAGCAGTCGGCGCAGCAGATCAGCCAGATCATCGGCGTCATCGACGAGATCGCCTTCCAGACCAATCTGCTGGCCCTGAACGCCGGCGTCGAAGCCGCCCGCGCCGGGGAAGCTGGCCGTGGCTTCGCGGTCGTCGCCTCGGAAGTGCGGGCCCTCGCCCAGCGCTCGGCCGAAGCGGCCAAAGAAATCAAGACCTTGATCAGCGCCTCCAGCCAACAGGTCGGCCAAGGGGTCCACCTGGTCGGCGAAACCGGCCAGGCCCTGCAGCGGATCGTCGGCCGCGTGGCCGAGATCGACGAGCTGGTTTCGGAGATCGCGGCCAGCGCCCAGGAGCAGGCCGTCGGCCTGCAACAGGTCAACACCGCTGTTAACCAAATGGATCAGGTCACGCAGCAGAATGCGGCCATGGTCGAGGAATCGACGGCGGCGAGCCACGCCCTGGCGGGCGAGGCCGAGACCCTCTCGGGTTCCGTCGCGCGGTTCAACATCGGCCAGGTGCAGGCCGCTCCGGCTGGACGTCGTCCGGCCGCCGCCAGCCCGCAGATGCGACGGTCGAGCCGCGACGGTTCGGCGCTCCGCAAGCCGGAGCCCGAGTCCGACGGTTGGGAAGAATTCTAGGGCGCCGCACCGCGCGGTCCCTTGGGGGGAAGTGAAGATGACGCAGTCGACGGCGCCCGCCGTGGTCAGCCTGCAACCGATCCTGGACCTGCAGGCGGCCGAGCCCCTGCGGGCCGAACTGATGGCCTTGCGTGGCCGCCCGCTGAGCCTGGACGCCTCGCAGGTCACCCGCCTGGGTGGGCTCTGCCTGCAGGTTTTGATGTCTGCGCGCAAAATCTGGTCTGAGGACGGGCTTAGCTTAACTGTGGATCAACCGTCTTCGGGCTTCTCAGAGCAATTGGCTGCGTTTGGCGCGCCCGAGCTGCAATTCGAGTCCTAGGGGGATTCTCGTGAGCAAGACCGTCCTGACGATCGACGATAGCCGCACCATGCGGGAAATGCTGAACCATGCGCTGGTTCAGGCCGGATACACCGTGATCCAGGCCGTGGACGGCGTGGAGGGCCTGGAGGTCCTGCAGGCCAACGGCGCCGACGTCGTCATCACCGACATCAACATGCCTCGCCTGGACGGCTTCGGCGTGATCGAGGGCGTCCGCGCCAATCCCGATCACCGCGCCACGCCGATCCTGGTGCTGACCACCGAAAGCGACGCAGCCAAGAAGGAGCGGGCCCGCGCGGCCGGCGCTACCGGCTGGATCGTGAAGCCCTTCAATCCAGTGAAGCTGGTCGAAGCCGTCCGTCGGGTCGCCGCCTAAACATTCCCTCCCAACCGGAGCGCTCCGTTGGATCCGTTCGAGAGCATCAAGCAGACCTTCTTCCAGGAGTGCGACGAGCTCCTGACCGACGCCGAGCAGGGTCTGCTGGCCATGGAGGCTGGGGACGCCGACAGCGAGACCATCAACGCGGTGTTCCGGGCGGTGCACTCCGTCAAGGGCGGCGCCGGGGCCTTCGGTCTCGAAGACCTGATCCGCTTCGCCCACGTCTTCGAGACGGTCATGGACGATCTGCGCTCGGGGAAGATGGAGCTGACCGACGAGGTCGCCAAAACCCTGCTGCGCGCCTTCGACGTGTTGGCCGACCACGTCGCCGCCGCGCGCGACGGCACGACCGTCGATGAAGCGCGCTCGGCGGGCATGCTCTCCGAACTGAAGTCGTTGATCGGCGACGATGGCTTGGCCGACGACGGCGGCCTGGGCGACGACGAGGACTTCGGCTTCGTGCCGATGGCCGTCTCCATCGACGACGACGCCGCCCCGGCCATGGACTTCGACCTGCCGCCGCCGGTGGCCCTGGAGCTGGAGCCCGCGGCCGCCGCGGGCGGCGCGTGGCTCATCGAGTTCGCGCCGAAGACCGAGATGTACGCCAAGGCCAACGAGGCCGGGCTGCTGCTGCGCGAACTCGCCCGGCTGGGCGAGACGCAGGTGACGCTGGACGACAGCGACCTGCCGCCGCTGGACCAGATCGCGGCCGAGAGCGCCTATCTGCGCTGGACGATCCGCCTGACCACCGAGCAGGACGAAGCTTCGATCCGCGAAGTGTTCGAGTTCGTGGAAGACGACTGCGTGCTGTCGATCATCCGCGAGGGCGGGGACGAACCGGCCCCGAAGGCCGACGTGCCGCTGAGCGACGACGACCTGGCGAAGGCCAGCGCCGAAGCGCCCCTGGACTTGGCCGCCCTGCTGGCCCGCGTCTCTGGCGATGCGCCCGCCGCCGTGGCCGAACCGGAACCGGTCATCGCGCCCGAGCCGGCCGCCGACATGGACGTCGCCGCGCTGATCGCCCGCGCCCAGGCCGAAACCACCGCCCCGGCCGCGCCGCCGCCGCCCGCAGCGGCGCCGGCCGCCGCCGCCCCCGTCGCCACCAAGGCAGCCGCCCCCGCCAACACCACCGCCAACGCCCCGGCGGCGCCGGCCCAAGCCACCATCCGCGTCGACCTGGACCGCGTCGACCGGCTGATCAACGCCGTCGGCGAGCTGGTCATCCAGCAGGCCATGCTGTCCCAGCGCGTGCTGGAGAGCGGCCTGGCCCGCTCGTCGAACGTGGTGCTCGGCCTCGAAGACCTGGAACTGCTGACCCGCGAGATCCAGGACAGCGTCATGGCCATCCGCGCCCAGCCGGTGAAAAGCGTGTTCCAACGCATGCCGCGCCTGGTCCGCGAAGTCGCCGACATGGTCGGCAAGCGCGTGCGTCTGGTGATGGAAGGCGAAGGCACCGAGGTCGACAAGACCGTCATCGAGCGGCTGACCGATCCGATCACCCACATGCTGCGCAACGCCATCGACCACGGGCTGGAGACGCCCGAAGGCCGCGCCGAAGCCGGCAAGCCCGCTGAGGGCGTCGTGCACATGCGCGCCCTGCACCGCGGCGGCCGCATCGTCATCGAAATCCAGGATGACGGCCGCGGCATCAACCGCCAGCGCGTGCGCGGAATCGCCATCGACAAGGGCCTGATTGCCGAGGACGCCGTGCTGTCGGACGAAGAGACCGACAACCTGATCTTCCTGCCCGGCTTCTCCACGGCCGAGACCATCTCCGACATCTCCGGCCGCGGCGTCGGCATGGACGTCGTGCGCCGCTCGATCCAGGGCCTGGGCGGCCGGATCTCGATCTCGTCCGAGCCTGGCAAGGGCTCCAAGTTCACGATGTCGCTGCCGCTGACCCTGGCGGTGCTGGACGGCATGGTGGTCACCGCCGCCGAACAGACCCTGGTCGCGCCGCTGTCGGCGATCGTCGAGAGCCTGACCCCGCGCCCCGAGGACGTGCACTATGTCGGCGGCAAGGACGCGGTGATCCGCATTCGCGACACCTTCGTGCCTCTGATCGACGTCGGCGTGTCGCTGGGCTTCCGCGACGGCCCGATGGAGGCCGGACAGGGCGTGGCCATCCTGGTCGAGAGCGAGGGCGGCGGCAAAGCGGCCCTGCTGGTCGACGCCATCCAGGGCCAGCGCCAGGTCGTGATCAAGAGCCTGGAAGCCAACTACCAGCAGATCGACGGCATCGCCGCGGCGACCATCCTGGGCGACGGCCGAGTCGCCCTGATCCTCGACGTCGACGCCCTTGTGACCACCCAGCACCGGCGCAAGCCGGCGCCGCGTAGCGAAAAGCGAATGGCCGGATGAGCATGACTGACCCGATCACCCATTCCGCGGCCGGCGCGCGCCGCGAGCTGATCGCCTTCCGCATCGCCGAGCAGGAGTTCTGCGTCGACATCATGCAGGTGCGCGAGATCCGCGGCTGGACCCCGGCCACGCCCCTGCCCCGCACCCCGTCCTACATGAAGGGCGTCATCAATCTGCGCGGTGCGGTGCTGCCGATCGTCGACCTGGGCGCACGCCTGGGCCTGACCACCAGCGAGCCCAGCGCCCGCCACGTGATCATGGTGGTCAATGTCGGCGGCCGCACGCTCGGCCTCCTGGTCGAGGCTGTCAGCGACATCATCAATGTCAGCGACGACATGGTGCAGCCGACGCCGGACGTCGCGTGCGACCAAGTGAAGACCTTCGTGAAGGGCCTGTTCGCCATCGACGGGCGGATGGTCAGCCTGATCTCGCTCGACCGCGTGTTGCCGGAGACCGAGGCAGAGGCGGCATGACGAGCCCAGTCGATACCCGCGCCAGGGGCGGCGCCGCGGCCGGACTGGTCGAAGGCGAGTTCCTGTTCACCGACGACGATTTCAAGAAGATCGCCAACATCCTGCACAGCCACGCCGGGATCGCCCTGGCCGAGGGCAAGGCGGCGCTGGTTTATTCGCGCCTGGCCAAGCGGCTGCGCTCGCTGGGGATGCGCTCGTTCCGCGAATACTGCAGCCTGATCGAGGGTCAGCAGGGCGTCGACGAGCGCCAGGCGATGATGGCGGCCCTGACCACCAACGTGACCCGCTATTTCCGCGAGCCGCACCACTTCGATCACCTGCGCGATGTGGTGATGCCCAAGCTGGCCGAAACCGCCCGCCGCGGCGGCCGCGTGCGCCTGTGGTCGGCGGCCTGCTCCAACGGCCAGGAGCCCTACTCCATGGCCATCACGGTGCTGACCGCGCTGCCCGAGGCCGCCAGCCTGGACGTCAAGATCCTGGCCACCGACATCGATCCGAACATGATCGCCGAAGGCAAGGCCGGGGTGTACCGCGAGGACGCCGTCGCCCCGGTGCCGCTGGAACTGCGCCGCAAGTGGTTCAAGAAATCCGGGTCGGGCTGGGAAGTCGCCGACGAGCTGCGCGAGCTGGTGGCGTTCCGCGAGCTGAACCTGATCGGCGACTGGCCGATGAAGGGCAAGTTCGACGTCATCTTCTGCCGCAACGTGGTCATCTACTTCGATGAGCCCACCCAGGAGCGGATCTGGAGCCGCTTTGCGCCGGCGCTCGTCCCCGGCGGCACCCTCTACATCGGCCACTCAGAACGCGTCTCCGGCCCGGCGACGAGCCAGTTCGAGACCACCGGCCTGACGACCTACGCCCTGCGAGGCGGCCGATGACCGTTGGTGTCCTCGTCGTCGACGACAGCGCGACCATGCGCGGCCTGATCGCCGCGGCGCTGAAGCGTGATCCCGAGATCGAGGTCCTTGGCTTCGCCAACGATCCGCTGGAAGCGCGCGAACAGATCAAGAAGCTCAATCCCGATGTCGTCACCCTCGACATCGAGATGCCGAAGATGAATGGCCTGGAGTTTCTGGAAAAGATCATGCGCCTGCGGCCGACGCCGGTGGTCATGGTCTCGACCCTGACCCAGGCTGGCGCCGACGTGACCTTGGAAGCCCTCGAGCTCGGCGCCGTCGACTGCGTCGGCAAGCCGGTCGGCGGGGTGACGGCTCAGCAAGCCTTCAACGAACTGACCCTCAAGGTGAAGGCCGCCGCCCGGGCGCGGGTGAAGCCGTACAATGGCCCCGTCGCCCCGGTCGAACGCGACGGCGACTATCGCGCCTCTGACACGATCCTGGCGATCGGCTCGTCTACCGGCGGGGTCGAGGCGCTGATGACCATCCTGGCGACGTTCCCAGACACCTGTCCGCCAACGGTGATCACCCAGCACATGCCGGCGACCTTCACCAAGAGCTTCGCGGCCCGGTTGGACCGCATCTCCGGGGCCCACGTGACCGAGGCCCGCGACGGCGACCGCCTGCAGCCCGGCCACGTCTACATCGCCCCCGGCGGCGACCAGCACATGGAAGTGATGTCGGCCTCGCATCCGGTGATCCGCCTGCGTGCGGGGGAGCCGGTCAACGGCCACCGCCCCTCAGTCGACGTGCTGTTCGAGTCGGTCGCCAAGCTGAACCGCCATGCGGTCGGGGCGATCCTGACCGGCATGGGCCGCGACGGCGCCGCCGGCTTGCTGGCCATGCGCAAGGCCGGCGCCCGGACCCTCGGCCAGGACGAGCCGTCGTGCGTCGTCTACGGCATGCCGCGCGTCGCCTTCGAAATCGGCGCCGTCGAGAGGCAGGTGGGCCTCTCGCGGATGGGTCCTTCCATCTTGAACCTCTGCTCCGCCGCAGACATCCATAGGAGCGCCTGATGCCCGCCGCCGTCACCATCAAGACCCTGATCGTCGACGACCAGCAGACGATGCGCTCGCTGATCCGCACCAGCCTGCACGCCCTGGGCATCACCCAGACGCGCGAGGCGCCCGACGGCGAAGAGGCGCTGCGTCAGATCATCGCCGCGCCGGCCAACCTGGTGATCACCGACTTCAACATGCCCAAGCTGGACGGGCTGGGCCTGCTGCGCGCGATCCGCGCCCATGGTCCGACCTCGAAGACCGCGGTCATCATGCTCACCGGTCGCGCCGACCGCGAACTGGTGCAGCGGGCCGTGCAGTTCGGCGTGAACAACTACCTGGTGAAGCCCTTCACCACCCAAACGCTCAAAGAAAAAATCGAAGCGGTGTTCGGTCCCCTGACATGATCGTCGAAAATGTCTCCGGACGACCGGGCAAGCGGGTCCACGTGGTGCAGGGAGAGCACCACATCTCCAGCGACCCCGACGTCATGCTGACCACGATCCTCGGATCGTGCGTGGCCGTGTGCATGCGCGATCCCAAGACCGGCGTCGGCGGGATGAACCACTTCCTGCTGCCGAGCGGCAAGGCCGAGGGGCTGGACGAAGGCCGCCGCTATGGGGCCTACGCCATGGAACTGCTGATCAACGAGCTGCTGCGTTCCGGCGCTCGCCGCGATCGGCTGGAGGCCAAGCTGTTCGGTGGGGCGCGCATGTTCGGCGGCCTGTCGGACGTCGGCGCCTCGAACGCCGCCTTCGCCGAGAAATTCCTGCGCGACGAAGGCATTCCCGTCGTCGGCTCCAGCCTCGGCGGCTTGGCCGCGCGCCGGGTGCAGTACTGGCCGACCACCGGCCGCGCGCAACAAAGAACTGTCACTGATAACGCGGAGCTAACCCGTCTGCGCGAACCTGTGGCGCGGGTCCCTGCGCCGGTCGAGGACGAAGGGTCCGTGGAGCTGTTCTGATGAGCCAATCCGCCCTCGTCCGCACCCCCGAGGTGCTCGCCTCCATCGCCCAGGAGCTGGAGCACGCCGGAGAGCTGTGCGATCGCCTGGAGACCCTGGTGACGCAGCTGGTCCGCGCCAGCCGCGGCGAGCCGCTGGCCATCGCCCTGCACGAAGCCCAGACCCTCGACGTGCTGACCCAGCACCTGGCGGCGCTGGCCAACTTCACCCGCAAGCTGTCGGCCCAAGCCGCGAGCGACGCCTATGACCTCACCGACGCCGTCGCCGGCGTCACGCTCGGCGATCTCGCCAACCGCCTGGCGCGAGTGACCCGCGAGGGTTCCGCGCGGGCGACGGCCGACGCCGGGGACCTCGACCTCTTCTGAATCGGCGCGCCAGATGGCCCTCGACCCCAAGATCAGGATCAATCTCGACCGATCGGTGGTGCTGCTGGTCCAGCAGAACTCGCAGGCCATGGACGCCTTGACCGCGATGTTTCGCGGGTTTGGCGTGCGCAAGCAGTTCAAGGCGGCCAACGGCGCCGAGGCCATGCACGTCGTGAAGACCCAGGAACTCGACCTGATCGTCACCGACTCGCACCTGCCCGACATGGACGGCTACGACCTGGTGCACTGGCTGCGTCGCGAAGGCCCCGACAACGCCCGCTTCACGCCGGTGATCATGCTGACCGGCCACGCCGCGCGGACCATGGTCGAGAAGAGCCGGGACTCCGGTGCCAATTTCGTCGTCTCCCGGCCGTTCACCCCCGAAATCCTGCTGCAGCGGGTGTTCTGGGTCGCCAAGGACGAACGTCAGATGGTGGTGGCCGACGGCTATGTCGGCCCTGACCGCCGCTTCAAGAACATGGGCCCACCGTTAGGCGTCAAGGGCCGACGCAAGGACGACCTCTCCACGCACGTTGGGGCGGCCACCGATCCGAACATGGATCAGTCCGACATCGACATGCTGCTGAAACCGATGAAGGCGCAACTGTGAGCGAAGCTGAATTCGTCAAGGTCAAATACCGCTTGACCGAACAGGTCGCCCGTCCGGGCGGCATGACCGCGGGCCTCGCCAACGAGCGCGCGCAACGCGAACTGGCCGCCCATGCCGGCGATGCGATGAAATCGCTCGGCAACATGATCGGCCGCCTGGAAACAATGAACCGCGAGAAGTCGGTGTCGCTGGACACGGTGTACGAGGAGGCTTCGACCATCCTCGACATCGCCGGCCTGTTCGACAAGCGCACGCTCTGCGACGCCTGCTACAGCCTCTGCGAACTCGTCGACCGCCAGCGGACTCACGGGCGCCAGGACTGGGCCAGCATCGGGGTCCACGTCAGCGCCCTACGGCTGCTCTGGACCAAGGATGGTCAGGACCCCGAGTCGCTGAAATCGGTGGTCGACGGCCTCTGGTCGATCACGGACCGGCTGGCGCCCTAAGGCGCCGCCGCCCCTTACTCCGGCCGGGCGTAGCGCTGGCTGACCTTGCGCAAGCCGGCGAGGATCGCCTGGGTGCCGGCCGCGTCCGCCGCGCCCTCGGTCTGCAGCAATAGGCGGCAGGCGCGCAGGTGGACCGCCACGGCGTTGCCGTCCCAGCGTTGCTGGCTCTTCAGATAATCGAGCAGATCCGACAGGCTGATCAGCGCCGTGTCGATCGCCGCCAGGCCGCAGACGCTCGGCACACCGATCGGCTTGGCGACGATGTCGTAGAGCTCGGCGGTCAGCGCCGGGTCGTAGTCGGCGCCGGCCCGCGCCGCGCTGGCTTCGGCGTGGTCGAGCATGGTGGTCAACTCGCCGAGGCATTCGTTCTTCAGGCTGGCGAGGCCCGCGCCGGCGCGTTGCACGGCCTCGGCGACCGGCAAGCCGCCCGGCGTGCGCAAGAGCTTCGCCAGCTTGACCGGCGGAGTATGGATCCGAACTGAGCTCATAGTTCCACCCGTCTTGTCTTCATCAGGCTGTCGATGACTTCCTGATCCATGTTGGGGCTTTGGGCTTCGCCGATGTCGCCTTGCAGGTCGTCGCGGCGGCGTCCGGTGACGCCCGACGGTACGCCTTCGTTCTTGAAGCGGCGGTCGGGGCCTACGTAGGTGTCGCACTCCACGAACCGGCGGCCCTCGCGCGCGATCCAGATGATGCGCTCGAGCACGGCGATCGGGGTCAACGGCTTGGCCATGATGAAATGCGCGCCGCAGTCGCGCGCCTTCTGCACCGCGTGGCTGGGTGTGTGGCCGGAGGTCAGCAGCACCGGCGCATAGCAGTTCGGTTCGATCCGGCTCGACCGCAGCCACTTGACGAAGTCATAGCCCTCGCCCGCCGCGCCCATGGCGTCGCAGACGATCAGGTCGACCTCCGTCTTGGCGATCGCCTCCTTGGCTTCCTCGACCTTTTCGCAGCGGTGCAGCGTCTTGACCCCGAAGCCGGTGAGAATCTGCACGAGGATGCTCATGCCCATAGGGGACTCATCGAGCACCAGCACCGAAGCGCGCTCGAGATTGAAGCGGGCGCGGGATTCGGGACTAAGACCCATACTGTTTCCGGGCGGCGAAACGACTGCTCCGACCCTACGGCGAGCAGGGTTAATAAGTGTTTCCAGGTTCAACGGTGCGGCGAGCCGCCACACGTCTAAGGCCGCAAGTAGATCGGGTTCCCCAGCAGGATCAGCTTGCCGTCGGGGGCGAGCACGTCGATCCGCAGCCAGCGGGCCGCGCCGTCGGCTGTGAGGTCGAACGCGAGCGTCTGGTCGCCCGAGCCGATCGACAGATCCCCCGGCGTCGCCAGCGTTGCGGCGTCGCCCGCCAGTCGAACGCGACCGCCCGCGGCGCCCGCCACGTGGACCTCGACCGCAATCTTGCCCCCAGCCGGCGCGGCGAGGGTGTCGCCCATCTGCGCCACGTCCGTCCCGCTGCGGGCGCTGACCTCCAGCAGCCGGTCGGCGGTTCCGGCGACGTCGATGAAGACATGCCCGCGCCGGATCGCCCCGAGGATCTCAGCCTGGCTCAGCTGCGATGCCCAGACCACGGTGGTCGGCACGCCGATGGCCGGCGCCTTGCGCGGATCGAGCCCGGCGTCGTGGTTGTCCGAGCCACCGACGGCGGTGATCCGACGCCCTTCATTGAGCCGCGCCTCCCAGAAGGCGAGCCCGGACAGAGGGCCTTCGGCGAAGCCGCCGTTGACCACTTCGATCGCCTGGACGGCGGAATAGTCCGTATCCGGAGCAGTCCAGCCGCACCCCATGCAGAACTCGCCGGATGGCAGGCCGGGGTGATTGATCGAGAAGAGCCCGCCGGCCTTCGCCGCCTGCGCCTGAATGTCCGCGATGCGAGGCGCGCGGGGACCGCCCAGCTGAAAGTCGATGTCGGCGGTCGGCCCGAAGACGTTGGCATGGCCGTGAAAGGTCGTGATCTCGCGGCCGGCCAGGATCAGCAGGTCGTCGTAGTAGGGCGCGAGCTCGCGCAGCGCGTCGAAGTGCGAGGTCGTGTTGTGATCGGTGACCGCCACGAAATCGAGCCCCCGCGTCGCGGCCGCCTCAAGGGTCTTGAACACCGGGCACGGGACCCTCGCCCCCTTGCGCGACAGACACGCGCCGTCGCTGTGCGCGGTGTGCATGTGCAGATCCCCGCGCCACCAGCGCTCGGCCCCAGGCCCCGCCGCCGCCGACAGCTCGGCCGGCGGCGCGCCGGCGCGATCGAACCACAGCCGAGCGACATACTCGGCGCGGGCGTCCTTGCGGATGTTCGGCGCCCCGAGGATCAGCCTCCAGGTCCCCGGCTTGATCGACCCGGCGAGGTACGACGGCGTGGCGTCGGTCGCCGAGAGGGTGAAGCGGTCCTTGTTCCCGCCGCTCCAGCCACGCAAGCGCTCGGGATCGCGGAGTCCAAGGTCGATGACCGACTTCTGCTCCTGGCCGGTGTAGACGAACTCGATAGTCAGGCGCTCGGTCCCCGGCGGCACCATGAACGGAACCTCGACATAGGTCTGGTGCGCCGCTGCAGTCAGCGTCCCGCTCAGCGTCTGGTCCGGCGCACGCGCTGGTTGGGCCTGCGCCGCCGTCGCCAGCGCCATCGCCATCGCCAAGCCCGCCCAGGCGCGCAGCTGCAGGGTCCATCTCATCGGATTCCGGCATAGCACGCGCAAATTTACGACCGATCGTGCGTTTTTCGTTGCCGTTGCGGCGCCCTGTCCATATTTACGACGTAAGCAACATCAAACGGAGACGGGTATGGAAACGAGCCTGCAACTGCGCTCACTGGTGAAGTCGAGCGGCGAACTGGAACTGTCCCTGGCGCGCGTGCCGGTGCCGCAACCCGCCGGCGACGAGGTGCTGGTCCGTATCGAAGGCGCCCCGATCAACCCCTCTGACCTCGGCCTTCTGCTCGGCCCGGTCGACGTCGCCGCCGCCAAGGTCACCGGCTCGGGCGACGACACCGTCGTCACCTTCCCGGTGCCGCAACAGTTCCTGCGCGCGCTGAAGGCGCGGCTCGACGACTCGATGCCGGTCGGCAATGAAGGCGCGGGCGTGGTCGTCGCGGCCGGCGACGCGCCGGAGGCGCAGGCCCTGCTCGGCAAGACCGTCGCCATCCTCGGCGGCGCCACCTACGCCCAACACCGCATCGCCAAGGCCGGCGACGTGCTCGTGCTACCGGCGGACGCCACCCCGGCTGACGGCGCCTCGTGCTTCGTCAACCCGCTGACCGCGCTGAGCATGGTGGAAGTCATGCGCCGCGAGGGCCACACCGCCCTCATCCACACCGCCGCAGCCTCGAACCTCGGCCAGATGCTGAACAAGATCTGCATCAAGGACGGCGTGGCCCTGGTCAACATCGTCCGCAGCCAGGAGCAGGCCGACCTGCTGCGCGGCATCGGCGCCAAGTACGTGGTCGACTCGACTGCGCCCGACTTCATCGACGCCCTGACCGACGCCATCGACGAGACCGGCGCGACGCTGGCCTTCGACGCCATCGGCGGCGGCAAGCTGGCCTCGCAGATCCTCTCGGCCATGGAGGTCGCGGCCAACCGCAAGGCGACCGTCTACAGCCGCTACGGCTCGTCGACCTACAAGCAGGTCTACATCTATGGCGGCCTGGACACGCGCCCGACCGAACTGGCCCGCAACTTCGGCCTGTCCTGGGGCGTCAACGGCTGGCTGCTCACGCCCTTCCTGGTGAAGATCGGCGCCGACGCCGCCAAGCTGCGCGCCCGCGTGGCGGCCGAACTGAAGACCACCTTCGCCAGCCACTACACCGCCGAGCTGTCGCTGGCGGAGGTGCTGCAGCCGGAAACCATCGCCGCCTACGCCCGCAAGGCGACCGGCGAGAAGTACCTGATCAACCCGAACAAGGGCGTCTGACGCAAAAAAAATGCTGCACCCACGCCTTGCAGCATGGGTGCAGCATGAACTGCGGTAAGTCGCTGTTTCAACAGCCTTTCCTGACCCGGGAAAGGCTGTTTCTTTGACCGCTACTTTTCGTTCGTGAAGATCACCGTCCCGGAGGAGGCGAACATGCCGCCGACGCCGTGGGCGACACTGATCTTGGCGCCTTCGATCTGGGCCGCGGCGGTGCCGCGCATCTGCCGCACGCTCTCCTGCAGGGCGTACATGCCGTACATCCCCGAGTGCATGTAGGAGAGGCCCCCGCCGTTGGTGTTCAGCGGCAGCTTGCCGCCGATGGCGGTGTTGCGCTCCCTGATAAAGTCCTTGGCTTCGCCCGGCTTCACGAAGCCGAGGTCTTCCAGGCCATAGAGCGGCAGGTGGGCGAAGGCGTCGTAGATCATCAGGTGATCGACGTCGGAGTGCTTGATGCCGGCGTCTTCGAACGCCTTGGCGCCCGAGATCTTGAACGCCGTCGACGAGGTGAAGTCGTACATCTGCGAAACCATCGGGGTCTCGACGCTTTCACCCGTGCCGAGCACGTAGACCGGCTTGTTCGGGAAGTCCTTGGCCCGATCGGCGCTGGTCAGGATCAGCGCGCCGCCGCCGTCGGTGACCAGGCAGCACATCAGCATGCGGTACGGCCAGGCGATCATCGGCGAGTTCAGCACGTCGTCGACGGTGATCGGATCCTTGAAGCTGGCGCGCGGGTTCTTGGCGGCCCATTCGCGCTGGATGACTGCGACCGTGGCCAGGTCTTCCTCGGTGACGCCGTAGGTCTTCATGTAGCGAAGCACCGGCACCGTGAACATGGTCGGCGGACCGACCGGGCCGAACGGCATCTCGAACTGGCCCATCAGGCTGGACGGCGCGCGGCCGAAGCCGCCGGCGCCGACGCGCGAGCGGCCCGACTCGCCGTGGGTGATCAGGATGGTCTTGGCGTGGCCGGCGGCGATCGCCGCCGCCGCATGGCGCACGTGCAGCATGAACGAGCAGCCGCCGACCGAGGTGCCGTCAGCATAGGTCGGCTTGATGCCGAGATAGTGGGCGAGCTCGACCGGGCTGATGCCGGCGGTGGCGACACCGTCGATATCGGCCGGCGTCAGGCCGGCATCGGCCATGGCGTTCAGCGCCGCATCGGCATGCAGGCCGATCACGGACACGTCCGGAATCTTGCCCATCTTCGTGGTTTCCGCGGCCCCGACGACCGCGACGGAATTCTTTTGCATGGTCTTGGAGCCCTTACGACTTGGCCGGCTGGAAGAAGGGCAGCGAGATGGTGTCGCTGAACTTTTCGAAAACGACCTCGAGCGGCATGTCGAGGACCAGGGCTTCGGGCGTCTGCGGGCAGCCGACGATGTTGGTCATCATGGTCGGGCCTTCTTCGAGCTTCACCACCGCGATGGCGTAGGGCTCGGTCCCCATGTCGGGGCGGGGACGATGGTTGATCACGTAGGACCACAGCACGGCCTTGCCGCTGGCCTTGAAGACCTCGACGTCGCGCGAGCCGGTCTTCGGACAGAACGGGCGCGGCGGGAAATAGGCTTCGCCGGTGGCCTTGTTGCGTTGCAGGAGCAGTTCGCCCCGGGCGGCCCCATCCCAGAAATGCTGGGTCTCGGGCGTGGGTTCAGGCAAGATTCTCGCCATCTTGAAATTCGTCCCCAATCAAAATTCGACGTTTGGAAATTGGCCCGCCTCACGACGGGCGCGGCAGAAAAGCCCGATACGACCGCGTTGTCGATGCTGACGCTAAGGGAAACTTCGATGTCCGATCCTTTCGACCTCGCCCGTTTCCTCGAGGCCCAGGAGCCGGTGATCGCTGTCGCCCGCGCAGAGCTGGCGGTCGGGCGCAAGCGATCGCACTGGATGTGGTTCGTGTTTCCGCAGATCGCTGGCCTGGGATCGAGCGCCATGGCCCAGCGCTACGCCATCGGCTCAGCCGCGGAGGCGCGCGCCTATCTCGACCACCCCGTGCTCGGCTCGCGGCTGCGCGACCTGACCGAACTAGCCAGCGAGGCGCCCGGCTTGGCGCGCGATGTGTTCGGCCCGCCAGACGACCTCAAGTTCCGATCCAGCATGACTCTGTTCAACGCCGTCGCGCCGAACGAGACGTCATTCCGCACCGCGCTCGCCCGCTTCTTCGGCGGCGAGCGCGACGACCTCACCCTGCAGATCCTGGAAAGGCTTGCTGAAACGCCGCCAGGCCCGGGGCGCTGAACGCCACCACCCGCGTTCCGTCGAGACGCCGCGCCCAACCGCGATCGTAGATCGTCTGCAGCAGCGCCTTGCCCAGCGCACCGCCCATGTGATTGCGCCGCTCGCTCCAGTCCAGGCAGGCGCGGCACAGCGGCCGGCGGCCGCGCGCCAGCGCTTCCGGATCGACGCCGAAGCTGCGGAAGTAGCCGGCGCCCTCCGGGCTGAGGCTCAGCGAACCGGCCCGATCCTCGACCAGTCCGCGCCCAACCAGACTGTCGAGCATGGCCACGCCGAGGCCGCCCGCCAGGTGGTCGTAGCAGACCCGCGCCGCGCGCAGGGCGGGCTCGCGCGGGCCCGGCCGCGTTCGCAACGCCCCGGCGCCCGCCGCCAGCCCCGCGAGACTCTCCATCAGTTCGGCCACTTCCTCGCCGGCAAGCGCGTAGTAGGCGTGACGCCCCTGGCGGCGCGGCGTGACCAGGCCCCCCTGCGCCAGCTTAGCCAGATGCGAACTAGCGGTCTGCGGACTGACGCCGGCCTCGCGGGCCAGTTCGCCGGCCGTCAGGGCGCAACCGCCCATCAGCGCACTCATCATGTTGGCGCGGGCCGGGTCACCGATCAGGGCGGCGACCCGCGAGATGTCGGGGCCAAGTTTCATGGCGCGATCCTAGCTCAAAGCGAAACGACCACCATTCGACGCGGATCGAAGCATTCGACGCCCCGGCCCGGCTACCAAAGCGGCCTCACCCACGAGGATGCCATGACCATCACTTGCGCCATTCGCTACGTCATCGATCCGTTCCAGCGAGAGGCCTTCGAGGCCTATGCCCGCGCCTGGACGACCATCATCCCCGCATGCGGCGGCGATCTGGTTGGCTACTGGCTCCCGCACGAGGGGACCGACAACATCGCCCAGGCGATGATCTCCCTGCCGAGCCTGGCCGCCTACGAGGCCTATCGCGCCCGACTGAAGACCGACCCGGCCGGCGCGGCGAACCTCGCCGCCGCCCGCGCGCAACGCTACGTCCTGTCTGAGCAGCGGACCTTCCTGACTCCGGTGACGCCATGATCGCGGTCATCTTCGAGGGGCTGCCCGCGCAGGGCCGCCAAGGCGACTATCTCGACCAGGCCGCCGCTCTGCGGCCGCTGCTGGACGGGCTAGACGGCTTTATTTCGATCGAGCGCTTCGAGAGCCTGTCGACGCCCGGCAAGGTGTTGGCCTTGTCCTTCTGGCGCGACGAGGCGGCGGTCGTCGCCTGGCGCGAGAACGCCCGGCACCGCGCCGGCCAGGCGGCCGGACGCGGCGGCGTTTTCGCGGACTATCGCGTGCGGGTGGCCGAGGTCGTTCGCGACTACGGGCTGGAAGCCCGCGATCAAGCCCCCGCGCCCTAGACCGGCGACGACGCCAGTTTGCGACGCTCGGTCGAGGCGAGCAACTCGCTCCAGATCGCCGCCTGCAGCTCCGCGGCCCCGTTCGCCTCGGCCGCGGCCTGCAGCTCGATCAGCGCCGCCCGCAGGCTGTCGTTGCCGGCCTTCAGCGCCGACAGCCGTAAGTCGGCGTCATCGCCGGCCGCGAGGGCCGCGAAGTTCAACCCAACCTCCCCCGCCCGCGCCAACAGCGGCCGGATGGCGCGGTTCTCGGCCACCAGCCGGGCGGCCATGCCGTCCCAGACCTCGGCGGCGACGCCCAGCAGCGCCGCCGACAGGCCAAGCGCGCTGGCGCGATCGGCGGGATGAACGTCCGGCATCGCATTGCGGACGCTGAGTCCGGCGAGCTCGGCCAGGACGGCGGGAACAGGCGGGTTCATAGGCGTCCCATCACTTGCAGGGTGGCGCGGTCCTGGGCGTTCTGCAGCAGCCAGGGCGGATAGACCATGATCGGCTCGCGGTTGCCGCCGTCGATCCAGACGCGGGCCGAGGAGATCCAGATCGCCTGGCCCTTCACGCAGTTGAACAGCTCCCACCAGTGCAGCGCGGCGGGGTCGGCCTTGAGGCCGCTGGCGCGCTCCCAGATGGCGATCGCCTCCTCGCGCGGCAGCAGGCCGCCGGCCTTGCCCTGGCCGAACGACCAGACCGGATTGAAGCTCCAGCCAAGGTCCTCCAGCGGATCGCCCAGGTGGCACATTTCCCAGTCGAGGATGCCGTGAATGCCGCCGGCCTCGTCGTAGAGGAAGTTGCCGGTCCGGTAGTCGCCATGCACCACCGACAGCTTCTGGGCCGGCGGCGGCGGGTTGGCGCGCAGCCAGCGGATCGCCGCGCGGGTGATCGGCAGCGGCTCGGGCTCGTCGCGGTCGAGCAGACCCTCCCAGTAGCTGAGCTCGCGATCCCAGCAGGCGTCGGACGCGACCGGCGTCATCACCTGCGTCAGACCCAGCGGAACCGGATCGGCCTTGGCGATCTCACCCAGGATGGTCCACTTGCGCTGGCCCAGTTGGCCGAGGGTCGCCGCATAGGGCGGCCCGAACAACAGCATCGGCGAGGCCTGAAAGCCGGCGATCTCCTCAGCGATGAAGAACGGGTGGTCGAGGGCTCCGTCCTCTTCCTCCAGCCACAGCATCTCGGGCACCGGCACGGCGCTGCCGTGGAAGGCGCGATAGGCCTCGAACTCGATCCGCCGCTCGGTCTCGATCAGCGAGGCCGGCGGATCGCGACGCAGGATCAGCTTGCGCTCGCGCGCCGCGCCGTCCTCGTTCCACGACAGTCGAAAGCGGTAAGTCTCACGCGAAGCGCCGCCCGAGATACGCGACAGGTCTGCCACCGCCACATCGCGCGCACCTGGCATACGGGCGGCGATGTAGGCGGCCAGACGGGGTTCCAACGCCATACTTGAACTCAATGCATCTGGAAGCGGATCGGCAGTGTCTTGGGCCCGTTGACGAAAGTCGCGAGGCTCTGCTTGGGCTCACCATTCAGCTCGACGGACTTGATGCGCGGCAGCATCTCCTCCCAGAGGATCCGCATCTCCATCTTCGCCAGGTGCTGGCCCAGGCACAGGTGGGCGCCGTAGCCGAAGGCCAGATGCTTGTTGGGCTTGCGGTCGACCTTGAACGCCGCGGCGTCGTCGAACACCTCCTCGTCGCGGTTGCCCGAGGCGTAGCAGAGCATCATCCAGTCGTCCTTGGCGAGCTGGCGGCCAGCGAACTCGGTCGGCTCGGTGGCCGTGCGCATGAAGGTCTTCACCGGCGTGATCCAGCGGATGCTCTCGTCCACCAGACTGGGGATCAGCGACGGGTCGGCCTTCACCTTGGCGAACTCGCCCGGATTGGCCGCCAGGCCCCAGAGCGCGCCGGCGGTCGACGACGAGGTCGTGTCGTGCCCGGCGGTGGCGACGATCATGTAGTAGCTGATCGCCTCCAGCTCGGAGATCGGCTGGCCGTCGATGGTGGAATTGGCGATCACCGAGGCGACATCGTCGCGCGGATTGGCCCGGCGGTCGGCCGAGACCTTGTTGAAGTAGGTGTAGAAGTCGGCGATCACCCCGTCGCGCATGAGGGACTCGAAGTCCCGCTGCTGGCCGCCGTCGCGCGCCAGCTCCGGGTCGGTGGCGCCGAACAGCTCCTGCGTCAGGGTCAGCATCCGGGGCTCGTCCTCCTCCGGTACGCCCAGGATTTCCATGATCACGTGCAGCGGATAGCCCAGCGCAACGTCGCGGACGAAGTCGCATTCGCCGCCGGTCGCCGCCATCTTGTCGACCGCGCGACGGGCGATGCCGCGGATGCGGTCCTCCAGCCCCTTGATGTTGGTCGGCATGAACCAGGACTGGGTCAGGGCGCGGTACTTCGGGTGGTCCGGCGCGTCCATCTGCACCAGGCTGCGCACCAGATGCGGGCTGCCGCCCATCATCGCGCGCACGGCAGTGTCGGCGGCCTTGTTGGTGATCACCGTCGCCTTGTCGCCGTTGTGGAACAGCGCGTTCTGCCGGCTGATTTCCAAAATGTCGGCGTGCTTGGTCGCCACCCAGAACGGGTCGAAACCGTCGATCTCGGCCAGTCCGAAGGGGTTATTGGCGCGGAGCCAAGCATAGGTCTCATGAATACGGCCGTCCGCGTAGGCGGTGGGGTCGACCAAGTTGGCCGCGTATTCGTCGGGTATGCGCGCGTTGCTTGTGCTCATCTCTCCTGAGCGCTCGTTGCTGGTTTACGCCCCGTAACCTTACGTGGCGTCAGCAAAAAGCGTCCTCCCTTGTTTTGTTTTCTTTGTTCACTTGATAATGCCGCAGACGGCGACGTCGCAATACCGTCAATCGACAAAGACAAGATCGCCGCAGTTCAGATGTGTCTGGGAGGACGCCACCCATGCTGACCAAGGCCGACGATTTTCCGATCCACCAGACGCCCGAGCCGATCGCCTACGCCGGGACCGACCGGAATTTCTACGATCGCTACTTCTTCAACGGCTATCAGCCGGACGGGACCGAGTTCTTCGCCGTCGCCTTCGGGGTCTACCCGCAGCTGAACGTCGCCGACGCCCACTTCTCGGTGATCCGTGACGGGGTCGAGCACTGCCTGCACGCCTCCAAGGTCATCAACATGGAGCGGATGGACCTGGCCTGCGGGCCGATCTCGATCGAAGTGCTCGAGCCGCTGCAGAAGCTGAAGGTCACGGTCGCCCCGTCGAACGGCTTCGCGGCCGAGATCGTCTTCGACGGCCGCTCGTTCCCGATCGAGGAACCGCGCTTCATGCGCCGGATCGGACCGCGCGCCTTCATGGACTACACCCGGCTGACCCAGAACGTGCGCTGCACCGGCTGGATCGAGGTCGACGGCGTGCGCAGGCAACTGGCGGCTGGCTCGGTCGGCACCCGCGACCGCTCGTGGGGGATTCGGCCGATCGGCGCGCCTGATCCCCAGCCGCCGGTCCCGATGACCCTCGGCGGCTTCTTCTGGCAGTGGACGCCGCTGAATTTCGCCGACCGCAGCATCTTCTTCCACGTCAACGCCGACCCCGAGGGGCGCCCCTGGAACACCCGCGCGGTGATCGCCCCGGACGGCGCGGGCCACGACGGCTTCTACGAAACCGAAGCGCCGACGATGGACGAGGTGTCGCTGATCCCCGGCACCCGCCACGCCAGCACCGGAACCCTAAACGTGCCGCTGGCCCAGGGCTCGGCCTCCATCCGCTTCAAGCCGTTCCTGACCTTCCTGATGCGCGGCATCGGCTATGGCGCACCGAACTGGCGCCATGGGGGCTACAAGGGCGACCTGGTCGTCGAGCGCGAAGACATCGACCTGGCCGCCACCGACATGGGCAGCCCTGAGAACTGGCACATCCAGGCGCTCAGCCGCGTCACTCTGACCCTGCCGGGCGAGGCGCCAGTCGAGGGCATGGGCGTGTTCGAGCAGTTGGTCGCCGGGCCGTACCGGCCATACGGGCTCTAGTCGGCCCACCCCTCGTGTCATCCCGGTTTGCAAAGCAAGACCGGGATCCATGAACTCCGGTTCGGGAAGGATGCGGCTCCGCCGCGCCCGTCCTCAAGCGCTAGCGACAATGGGTCCCGGTCCTCGGCTGCGCCGAAACCGGGATAACACCCGCAGGCGCCCAACACCTGTTTGAACCAGCGCTTGCGTGCGGGGCCCCGCCCCTGCACACTCGCGTTCATTGAAGCTAGCCAGGCGCCATTTCGCGCGACTTTTGAAAGTTTGAGACTTTGACCGCTACCTCCCCCGCGGCGATTAAGGCCGCGCAGCCGGACGTCCTGTCGTCCGTGGACGCCCTGATCGAAGGTCTGGCCGGCGTCGGCTACATCGCCTCGCGACGCATCGCCACGGCCCTCTACATGGCCATTCACCTGCAAAAGCCGATCCTGGTCGAAGGTTCGGCCGGCGTGGGCAAGACCGAGCTGGCGCTGTCGACCGCCAAGCTGCTCGGCCAGCCGCTGATCCGCATGCAGTGCTACGAGGGGCTGGACGAGTCCAAGGCGCTGTACGAGTGGAAGTACGGCAAGCAACTGCTCTACACCCAGATCCTCAAGGACCGGATGGGCGCCGCGCTCTCCGACGCCCAGGACATGGACGCCGCCATGGAGCGCCTGCACGGCATCGGCGATCTGTTCTTCTCCGAGCCCTTCCTGGAACCGCGCCCGCTGATGAAGGCGCTGAAGGAAGACGACGGCTGCGTGTTGCTGATCGACGAGATCGACAAATCCGACGAAGCGTTCGAGGCCTTCCTGCTCGAAGTGCTGTCGGCCTACCAGGTCTCCATTCCGGAGCTCGGCGTCATCGAGGCCAAGACCCCGCCGCTGGTGTTCCTGACCTCGAACAACATCCGCGACCTGGGCGACGCCCTGAAGCGCCGCTGCCTGCACCTGCACATCCCGCTGCCCGACGCTGACCTGGAGCGCAAGATCGTCGCCAGCCGCGTGCCGGGCGTCGAGCAGACCCTGACGACCAGCCTGGTGGGCTTCGTCCAATCGCTGCGCACGCTCGACCTACGCAAGTCGCCGTCGATCTCCGAGACCGTCGACTGGGCCCGGGCATTGATCCTGCTGAACGCCGACAGCCTCAATCCCGAGATCGTCCGCGACACGCTGAACGTGCTCCTGAAGTTCGAGCCCGACATCGCCGCGGTGGAGCCGCAGATCTCCGAACTGCTCCGCCGCCCGGCGGCGTAAGACCCATGCAGGGTGCGCTGGAGGACTTCTTCCGGGCCCTGCGGGCCGCGGACGTGAAGGTCTCGCCTGCCGAGGCCATCGACGCCCACCGCACGGTGGAGAAGGTCGGCTTCGCCGATCGCGAGTTGTTCAAGGACGCGCTGTGCGCGACCCTGGCCAAGACCTCGGACGAGGTGATCCGGTTCGACGAGACGTTCGAGACCTTCTTCCGCCGCGACGAGCTCAGCTTCGAGCCGCCGCCGCAGGGCGAGGGCGACCCGATGGAGGGGCTGCCGGAAGAGGCCGAAGCCTCAGAACTCGCCCGCATGCTGCTGGAGGGCGACGCCTCGGGCCTGGCCCAGGCGATGGAAGAGGCCGCCCAAAGGGCGCAGGTCTCGCAGATCCGCCTGACCACGCAGCGCTCGCGCCTCACCCGGCGCCTGCTTGAGGAGATGGGCCTGGCGCAGATCGAGTCGATCATCGCCAACGCCCGAAAGCTGGAAGGCGGCGGCGACGCCGCCGACCGCCTCGAAGCCGGCAAGCGGCGGCTGGCGCAGGAAGCTCAGCGCTATGTCGAGCGCCAGCACGAGCTCTACGCCTCAGGTTCAGGCAAGATGCTTCGCGAGGAGATGCTGGCCCGCAAGGCGCTGAATGCCGACGGCGGCATCGATCCGATCGACCAGGCGATGATGCAGGCGCTGGTCAAGAAGATGGCCAAGCGGCTGGCCGACCGCTACTCGCGCCGCCGCAACCGCGCCCGCAAGGGCCACATGGACATCCGCCGCACGCTGCGGAAGTCCATGCCCTATGGCGGCATGCCGTTCGAGATCATCTGGAAGACGCAGAAGATCGACAAGCCGTCGATCATCTGCATCTGCGACGTGTCGAAGTCGGTGGCCGCCGCCGCGCAGTTCCTGCTGACCTTCCTCTACTCGCTCAACGAAGTGGTCGACCGGATGGAGGCCTATGCGTTCTCCGGCCGCCTGATCAGCGTCAACGACATCCTCGACGACGAGCACGTCGACGGCGCGATCTTCCAGGTGCTGCGCAAGATCGGCTTCCAGCAGACCGACTACGGCAAGTCGCTGGAGGACTTCTGCGAGAACCACCTCGACAGCGTCGACCGGCACACCACCGTCATCTTCCTGGGCGACGGGCGGTCGAATTATGCCGATCCGCGGCTCGATCTGATGGCCACGATCCAGAATCGCGCCCGTTCGGTCATCTGGCTGAACCCCGAGCCGGAAAGCTACTGGAGCCAGGGGGACAGCGTCATGTACCGCTACGAACGCTTCTGCCACGTGGCCAAGACCTGCAACACGCTGGGCCAGCTGGAACGGATCATCGAGGACGTGCTGCGGACCTACGTCCCGCACTAGGCGCTAGGCGCCCGCCGCCCTCGTGCGGCGGGCGTTCGCCTCGAACGCGCCCCAGGCCAGCGAGGCCAGGAAGCCGAAGTAGAGGATGTAGAGGCTGGCGACATAGCCGCGCGCCAGCAGCGTGACGTCCGCCAGCTTGGCGGCGTGGCACATCAGGGTCAGCGCCTCGGCCGCCCACGCCCCGATCAGCCACTGGCGATCGTAGAACCAGATCAGCAGGGTCACGACGCCGAGCACCGTCGCATCTACGGCCGCCACGCCCCAGAGCGGCTGCGGCAGGCCGCCGAGTTGCTGGGCGAGCGGGCTGAGGAAGAAGGCCGCGAGACTGACGCAGGCGGCGATCCGCTCGGGAGCGCCGCCCTTCCAGAGCGCCAACAGCGTGACCGCCGCCGTGGCGACGGCGCCGGTCAGTTGCACGGGCGCATTGATCAGCTCGAACCAGCTCATCCCCGGAAGGGAAAGCGGTGCGAGCATCGCGTCAAGCCGCGCTGGCGACGGCGCGCAGGATCGGCGCCTCGGCTTCTGACACGCCGGTCGGCGGCTTCTCGACGCCGGTGCCGTGCAGGGTGGTGGGCTGAACGCCCAGCTGCGGCGAAGCCTTTTCGAAGGCGGCGTGGGCCGACATCGTGTGGCCGCGGGCCTCGCCCAGGGCGTCGATGGTGCGGGTCAGGGCGGCGACCGCCTCGTGGCCCAGCACCGCCGAATAGTTGTGCTCGCGGCGAAGGGCGCTGGTCTGGGCGATGAGCAGCGCGGCCCGCTCGAGGGCGGCGTCCAGCGCGGCTTCGGTTTCGAACAGTGAGGTGGCGATGGCCTGGGCCAGTTCGCGACGTTGCATGAGGTGTCCTTCCTCCGCGCCGGCGGCGCGGGACGTTTGAAGTGCTGCAATGGGAAGCGGCGGCGGCTCTGGGAGCCGGTCAGCCGCGGGCAAGCCAGACGTCGAGCGTCTGCATGAGATGGCCGAGCTGGATGGCGATAGCCAAACCGCCGATCAGCAGAGCCCCAGCGACCAGGGTGAACAGCATGGCGCTCAGGAGTCGTCGCCAGGGGGTCCGGGCGGTCCCTGGGCCAGCCACCTCCACGACTGGGGGGGCTGCGCTTCCGCGGGCAACAAGACGAGCGCGACGCAGATAATCTCGCGCAGCAGATCGAGCCTCGTGAGATACGGGCTCATCTCCCGCGTCACCTGCAAGAGGTGATGCACCGTCTCCTTCTGCTGACCCGTGCTGGCCAGGCTGTCGAAGATCGCTTCCAGGTCGCCCCAGGTGGTCTGTGGCAATTGTTTCGCCGTGTGGGGCATGTGCGCCTCCTTTCGAGAAGGAGGACAGCATCTCGTCGACGCCGGCGGCCAGGGGGAGCGGCGCCCCTACGTAGTCATCGCGTACATCGCCGGCGAGCATGCGCGCGGCGTCGCGCCGGTTGGCCGCGCCCAGCTTCTTGATCGACCGCTCGATGTGCTTGTCGACCGTCCGCGCCTCGAGACCGAGCTCGCGCGCGATCTCCTTCGACTGGAGATGGCGCGCCACCCCCATGAGGCATTGCCGCTCGCGTGGCGTGAGCGTGGCCAGCCTATCCATTACCCGTCCCCCGACCCTCGCCAGAGCGGGCCGCCGGCGAGGCGGCCGCGCGCCGCGAGGCCTAGCGGGCGTAAACTTGCTTAACGCCGGGGGCGAAGCAAGGCGCGCTCAGTCACACCCTGTGCATGAACCGCTCACCAGCTGTCGATCCAGCGCAGCTTCTTCTCGGTACGGACCGGCAGCGGCGGCAGGGACTTCAGGCCCGACAGCACCCACCGACGGGTGTCGGCCGGATCGATGACGTCGTCGAGGGCCGGGCCCATGGCCTGGGACAGCGCCTTGCCGCGGGCGTAGGCGGCGGCGACCATCTCGTCGAACTTGACCTTGCGGGCGCCCGCATCCTCTATCGCCGCCAGTTCGTTGCGGTAGCCGAGCTTCACCGAGCCTTCGAGGCCCATGCCGCCGAACTCGCCGGTCGGCCAGGAGACGCTGAACATCGAAGCCTGGTAGCTGCCGCCGGTCATGGCGATGGCCCCTAGGCCGTAGCTCTTGCGCAAAATCACCGAGAACAGCGGCACGGTCAGGTTCGCGCCGATCACGAACAGGCGCGAGCAATGGCGGATCAGGCCGGTCTTCTCGGCCTCCGGCCCGACCATGTTGCCCGGAGTGTCGGACAGCGACAGCAATGGGATATCGAAGGCCTCGCACAGCTGCATGAAGCGCGCGGCCTTGTCCGAGGCGTCGGAATCGATCGCCCCGCCGATGTGTTGAGGGTTGTTGGCGAACACGCCGACCGGGCGGCCCTCGATGCGGATGAAGGCGGTGATCATGGCCAGGCCGAACTTCGGACGTAGCTCCAGCACCGAACCCTCGTCGGCGATCAGCTCGATGACCTTGCGGATGTCGTAGACTCGCAGACGGTTCTCCGGGATCGCCCGCCGCAAAAGCCGCTGATCCGCGCAGCTCCAGTTGGCGACCGGACCCTGGAAGTAGGACAGGTATTGCTTGGCCAGGCGCACGGCGTCGGCCTCGTCCTGCGCCAGCACGTCGATCGTGCCGTTGGCCTGCATGACCTTGATCGGACCGATCTCCTCGGGACGGAACACCCCCAGTCCGCCGCCTTCGACCATGGCCGGACCACCCATGCCGAGCGCCGCATCCTTGGTGGCGATGATCACGTCGCAGCACCCGAGGATGGCCGCATTGCCAGCGAAGCAGCGCCCGGAGGCGACGCCGACCAACGGCACAGCGCCGGACAGCCGGCCCCAGAACTCAAAGCCACGTACGAAGCCGCCGCCCTCGGTGTCGCCAGGCCGGCCGCCGCCGCCCTCGGTGAAGAACACCGTTGGCAGTCGCCAGCGCGCAGCGATCTCGCTCATCCGGTCGAGCTTGTCGTGGTTGTGCGAGCCCTGGGTGCCGGCCAGCACTGTGTAGTCATAGGCCATCACCGCCACGCGGGCCTTGTCCTCGGCAAAGCGGTCGCCGTTGACCGCCCCCAGCCCCATCACCATGCCGTCGGCCGGGGTCTGGGCGATGAGCTCGTCAACGGTGTTGCGTCTGCGGCGGGCGGCGACGGTGAGCGCGCCGTATTCGGTGAAGCTGCCCGGATCGCAGAGATCGTCGATGTTCTCGCGGGTGGTGCGCTGGCTGGTCTTGCGACGACGGGCGACAGCGTCAGGCCGCGCCGCATCGAGCGTCAGGCGGTGGCGCTCCAGCACCTCGGCCAGGTCAGGGCGAACATGATCGAGGTCGATCGCCTCTTCGCTCACGATCGCACCGCCGGCGACGTCGGCCGGCTCGATAAACGCCAGCGCATGGTCTTCGAAGACCGTGTCGCCCTCGCCCACCGCCACCAGTCGCACGACGCCGGAGACGTCCGCCGCGACCACGTGCTCCATCTTCATCGCTTCCATGACGAAGAGCGGCTGACCCACCCGCACCTCATCGCCCGGCTGGATCATCAGGCCGATCACCGTGCCCTGCAGCGGCGCGCGCACCGGCCGCGTGCCTTCCGGACCTTCCAGCTCTTCAGGCTCGTCCTGCGTTTCCGCCTGGGCCTTGCCGTGGTGCAGAACGGCCAGCGGATCGGAAGCGTCGACCTGCGCTCCGGCCCGCTTGGGCGCAGTCGCCGCGGCGGTCTCGAAGTAGTGGCGCGGGGCTGACGGCGCCTGCGCCAGCTCGTCCATGCGTTCCTCGATCAGCCGGGTATGGACCTCGCCGCCTGTCACCGCCGGATGGGCCAGCAGGCCCTGCAGAAACTCGATGTTGGTCGCCGCCCCGACGATCTTGAACTCCGAGAGCGCTCGCCGCGCCTTGGTCGTTACCGAGGCGAGGTCCGGCGCATGGACGATCAGCTTGGCGAGCAGCGAGTCGAACCGGGTCCCGGTGCGGTAACCGGCGTAGCCGAACCCGTCGACGCGCACGCCCGGGCCGGAGGGCGGCTCGTACGCCGACAGCACCCCGCCGGACGGCTTGGCCGCCCCGTCGGGGGTCATGGTCTCCAGATTGACCCGAGCCTGCAGCGCGACGCCGCGAGGCCGTGGAACCGCCGCCTGGACAAGGTCGAGCTCAGCCAGCGAGCGCCCCCGCGCCAGTTCAATCTGTAGACGGACGAGATCGAGCCCGGTGACCTCCTCGGTCACGGTGTGCTCGACCTGCAGGCGCGGATTGGCCTCGATGAACACCACCCGCTCGCCATCGACCAGGAACTCGACGGTGCCGAGGTTGCGGTAATGCGCCGCTCGTCCCAGGGCAACCGCGGCCTCAAACAGGCGCTCGCGGGTTTCGGTCGGCAGGGTCGAAGCCGGCGCGATCTCGACCACTTTTTGCCGCTGGCGCTGCAGGCTGCATTCGCGGTCCCACAGGTGGGAGACGATCTGGCCATCGCCGATGATCTGGACCTCGACGTGCCTTGCGCGAGGCAGAAACTCCTCGACATAGAGCGCCCCGTCGCCGAACGCGGCCTGCGCCTCGGAAGCGCAGCGCTCGAAGGCCTCGGTCAGTTCATCGGGTGACCGCACCGGTCGCATGCCGCGCCCGCCGCCGCCGGCGACCGCCTTGACCATCACCGCCCCTGTCGACCCCAGGCTTTCGAGGAACACCCGCGCCTCGGCCAAGGTCGTCCCACCGTGAGTGCCGGCCAGGATCGGCACGTCACAGCGCTCGGCCAGGGCGCGGGCCGCGCCCTTGTCGCCGAACAGCTCCAACGTCTCGGGCGAGGGGCCGACAAAGGTCATGCCGCCCTGGGCGCATGCGCGCGCGAAGGCGGCGTTCTCGGACAGGAAACCGTAGCCGGGGTGGACGGCGTCGCAGCCGTGCGCCTGGGCGGCGGCCAGGATCTGCACGCCGTCGAGATAGGCCGCCGGCCCGGCGCCGTTCAGCGCATGGGCCGTGTCCGCCACGCGAGTGTGCAGCGAGGCCGCGTCGTCGCTGGAGTAAGCCGCCAGCGTCTCAATCCCCATGTCCGCCGCGGTGCGGGCGATGCGGATGGCGATCTCGCCGCGGTTGGCGATCAGCAGCTTCTTCACCTGGCGTTCCCCCTGGCGTGGCTCTCGGGCTTTTCGCCCACTCTGCCCGGGCGCCGCGGGGGCCGTCTACGCCTTGGGGGCCAGTCCTTCGAAGAATGGCCGCACATAGAGAGCGGCGGCGGCCTGCGGCGTGACCCCCGGCGTCCAGTGGTGCAGTTCGGCCGCGGCGTTGATCATCGCCGTCAGCATCTGAGCGCCGACATTGACGTCCACCGGCCGCACGGAGCCGTCGGCGATTCCGTCGGAGATCAGCGAGGCGAAGCGATCCGACAGACGGTCGAAGCGGGCCAAGAGCTGCGGCTGGATGACTTCCGGGGCCGAGGTCAAGGCCGAGGCGCGCAACAACGGCGCATTGCCGTTCAGTTGATACTCGACCAGCGCGGTGGCGATGGTCGCCAAGGTCTGCAGGCCGGAGGTCGACACAACCTCGGCCTGGCGGATGGCGCGACGCATCACATCGAAAGTGCGCTCGAAGCAGGCGACCACCAGTTCGTCCTTGGTCTCGTGGTGGTGGTAGAAGGCGCCCTTGGTGACATTCAGCCGGGCGCTGATCTTCTCGACCGAGGCGCCGACATAGCCCTCCTCGTTGATCAGCTGCGTCGCCGCGCGCAGAAAGAGCTCACTGGACGCCTCGGCGCCCGTCTTCGGGATCAGGGTCGGCAGTGCGATGGGATTCCACGCCGCGCCGGGCGCGGCGAGCCCATCGACCGTGATCGCCCAGACCCGCTGGGACACCCGGCCGAAGTCCTCCACATCGTTGCGGTGCAGCCAAACCGGCGCCCAGAACACCTCCGAAATCAGCAAGAGCGCTCGGGCGCCCAGAGCCGGCCGCGACACGTCGTGAGTTTCCGGACCCGAGAACAGCGTACGGATACGCCGGAACATGTCGACATAGGCCGTGTTGACCGAAGCGCTGTTCAGCGCCCGCACGTCGTTGAAGACCGTGAGGGGTTCGGCCTCCCCCGCCAGCATTCGCGCGCGGTAGTCGAAGTACGCGTCGAGGAACAGCTTGACCCGCGCCCGAACGTCCGGCCCGCTCTCGGCCTGGGCGATAAGGCCGTTGTAGCGATCGATCCCGCGCAGGAAGCAGGCCGCAGCCAGGTCTTCCTTGTTTCGGAAGTAGTAGATCACCCCGGTCGGCACGAGATCGAGGCGCGCCGCCACATCGGCCAGCGTCATGCCCCGCACGCCGCGTCGGTTGAGCACCTCCACGGCCGATCCCACAATAGCGTTTTTGCGCTGCTCATAGCGCTTGGTCGGTACACGGACCGTCGTCGTCGTCATCGATGCTGTTCTTGTTATTTAGACGACGACAGATCAGCCCCGCCGCGTCCTCCCGAACGCATGATGGCTGACCTGAGCGCGCTTAGCCACTCTTCAACATGGCCGTATCGATCGGAAGCTGACGAATGCGCTTTCCAGTGGCGGCGAAGATCGCGTTGCACAACGCCGGGACAATCGGCGGGAGCGCCGGTTCGCCCAGTCCTGTCGGCGAATTGTCCGACTTGATGAAGTGGGTTTCGATCGGCGGCGCCTCATTGATGCGCATGAGCGGATAGTCGGTGAAGTTGCTCTCGACCGCCGCGCCGTTTTCGATGGTGATCGCCTGGTGCAGCGCCCCCGACAGGCCGTCCAACACCGATCCTTCGACCTGGTTCAGGGCGCCGAACGGATTGATGATGTGCCGTCCAACGTCGGCGGCCACCCATACCTTCACCAGCTTGATCGCCCCGTCGGGCGCGACCGCCACCTCGGCGACTTCGGCGAAGTAACCCAGGTGGCTGTAGTGGAAGGCGATTCCCAGGCCCGAGCCCTTCGGCATCGTCCGGCCCCAGCCCGACTTTTCGGCGGCGAGCTTGACCACTGCGGCCATGCGGCCGGCCGCGTAGCCGGACGGCGCCTCGCCGACCATCGGCTTGTCGCCAAGCAGCTTCAGCCGGAACGCCACCGGGTCGGCGCCGGCCGCATGAGCCAGTTCGTCGATGAACGACTGCACGACGAAGGCGATCGCGTTGGAGCCAGGCGCGCGCAGCGGGCCGGTCGGCACGCCGCAGGGCATCATGGACAGGTCGTAGCGATAGTTGGATACGAAGCGCGCCGGGAACTCGGTCGGCGACATGCCGGCGCTGCGCGCCGCCGTGCCGTTCTCGCCCAGGGTGACGAAGTGGTCGTGCCAACCGACCACTGCGCCGGACGCGTCGACCCCGCCCTTCAGGAAATGCCAGCCGGCCGGGCGATAGAAGTCGTGGCGCATGTCGTCTTCACGCGTCCAGAGCAGCTTCACCGGCGCGCCGGCATGCTTGGAGATCCAGACCGCTTCGACCATGTAGTCGTTCATCAGCCGGCGACCGAAGCCGCCCCCGCCGCGGATCATGTGAATGGTGATGTCGTCCGGCGCGATGCCCAAGGTCTTGGCGACCAGTTGGCGGCCGGGCTCGGGGTTCTGGGTCGGGGCCCAGATCTCGACCTTGCCGTCCTTGAAGTGCGCGGTGCAGTTCTGCGGCTCGAGATTGGCGTGCGAGATGAACGGATAGGCGTAAGCCGCCTCGACCGTCTTGACCGCGCCCTTCAGGGCGGCGTCGACGTCGCCGTCGTTGCGCTCGGTCTTGCCCGGCGCGGCCTTGGAGAGCTCGACCGCCTTGGCGGCGAAACCCGTCGACGACTGCGCCGAGGTCGGGTGCTCCGCCCAGCGCGTGTTCAGCTTGTCCCGCCCCTTTCGCGCCGCCCACCAGCTGTCGGCGACCACCGCCACGCCGGGCAGCAGGCCGTCGAGCGCAGCCCCGCCCTCGACCACGAAGGCGTCGCGCACGCCCTTGACGCCCTTGGCCGCGGCTAGGTCCGCGCCGGCCACCTTGGCCCCGAACACGGGCGCTTTCTCATAGGTCGCGTAGAGCATTCCGGGCACCACGACGTCGATGCCGAACAGCGGCTTGCCGGTGACGATGGCGTCGGTGTCCACCTGACGCAGCGGCTTGCCGATGATCTTGTAGTCCTTGGGATCCTTCACCGGCACGGTCTTCAGGTCCGGCACCGGGACCGATGCGGCCTTGGTGGCCAGCGAGCCATAGGTCGCCTTGCGCTTGGAGCCGGCGTGATGAACGACGCCGCTGGCGGTCGTGCATTCGGTCGCCGGCACGCCCCAGCCCTGCGCCGCCGTCGCCACCAGCATCATCCGGGCTGCCGCACCGACCCGGCGCAGTTCGTCCCAGTGCAGCGGCGTGGCCATGCTGCCGCCGGCGAACTGGCGGCCATAAGTGGCGAAGTCATTCATCGCCTGCTCGGTCCGGACCTGCGCCCAGTCGACGTCCAGTTCCTCGGCGATCAACATCGGCAGCATCGTCTTGATGCCCTGCCCGACCTCCGGGTTCTTGGAGACGATGGTCACGCTGTTGTCGGGAGCGACCCGCACATAGGCGTTGAGCTTGCCAGCCGCGCCGCCGGCTTCGGCCGCGCCGGCCTTGCCCACGACTGCAAACGAAAGCACCAGGCCCGCGCCCGCCAGGACGTCGCGGCGATTGGCCGAAGGAAGCTGGGATCCGTCCGCCATGATCAGGCCTCCGTCTTCTGGCCGGAGGCCAGTTTGATGGCCGCACGGATGCGCGTGTAGGTCGCGCAGCGGCAGATGTTCCCCGCCATGGCCTCGTCGATATCGGCGTCGGTGGGGGTCGGCTTCTCGGCCAGCAGAGCGGTCGCCGACATGATCTGACCAGCCTGGCAGTAGCCGCATTGGGCCACGTCGAGCTCGCTCCAGGCGGCCTGGACCTTCTTGCCCACGGCGCTGGCGCCGACGCCCTCGATGGTGACGATCTTCGACTGCCCGAGCCCCTCGACCGGGACCGCGCACGAGCGCATCGGCGCGCCGTCAACATGCACCGTGCAGGCGCCGCATTGCGCGACGCCGCAGCCGTACTTGGGCCCGAGTATGCCGAGGGTGTCGCGCAGCACCCAGAGCAGCGGCGTATCGCCGTCGACGTCCGCGGACAGGACCTTGCCGTTCACGTTGAGCTTGAAGGCCATGAAAGCCGCCCTCCCTGTTTCTGCTGGAATCCTAAGGGTTGGTATGGCCCCGCCGCAAGCGGAGTAAATCTGACAGAGGCCCGACGACGCGCTTGACCGCCCCGCACAACGCATGAAATTCGAGTAATTATTCCAAATGTACATTTGGTAATATTCTTAAACATTGGTCATTACTCCACTTTAACAAGACCAATTAGCACAACTCGGAATATCCAATATTCATCGGCGGCTCGCAGAGACGCCACATCAAATGAATAGGGAGAGTTCAGATGACCAAGTTCAGCGCCACTCTGGCCGGCGTCGCGACCATCGCCCTGGCGGCAGTTCCCATCCTGGCCCTGGCCACCGGCGCGCAAGCGGCCCCAGTCGCGCTGAAGGTGTCGGACATCGACGTCGGTTCGGCGCGCGACGCCCACACTCTGGAGCACCGGGTGGCGAAGGCCGCCGCCGACTACTGCGGCTCCGCCTCGGTCGGTCGGATCACGCTGGCGGCGCATCACGCCTGCCTGCAGGGCGCCCGCGCCGAGATCCAGGACAAGCTGGCCGTGCGCCAAGACCTGGCCGCCAGGCCGCAGAAACTCGCCCAGCGCTAGTTCCGCCCGGAAGGCGGCGCGAGAGAGGCCCGCCCCTGCGGCGGGCCTTTGCACGTCCGCCCTATTGGGCGCCTGCCGCCTGCATGACCCGGTCAGACGACGGCCGGCCGTAGAGGCCGTCGGCCGGCGTCACGGTGATCCGCATCTCGTCACCGTACAGGATCGCCGAGGGCCGACGCCCTTCGACCAGCTTCACCTTCTTCACGCGCGACAGCAGGCTGCGGCCGTCCGAACGGCGCGAGATGCGCACCACGGCCTCGGCCGTCACGGCCGCGGCGTCAGCGACGACCGCCGACGAAGCCGGCGAGGCGTCAGCCTCGAACGGAATCAGCCGCCGCGCCGCGCGGGTTGCACGGGCGCTGGCCTGGGCCAGCTTTTCGAGCAGCGCCTGCGGGCTGAGCGGGGCTAGCCGCAGGGCGCCGCCGGCGCCGGCCAGGGCGGCAGGCGAGCCGCCGGGCCGATCGGCGGTGAATAGCGTCAGCCCGCCCAGCCGCGTGGCGCGCAACATCGGCTCGCCCAGATCGTTCTTATAGATCACGTCGCCGCGCGGGGCCGGATGCGGCCGCAGCGCCCAGATCTCGGGGCTGGCGTCGAACTTCATGTAGACGCGCGGCTGACTGCGATCGAGGACGAATCCGTCGCCGTCCTCGCTGACATAGCGGGCGATCGGTGGGCTGGCTTGGCGGCCCGATGCGGGACGATCGCCGAACAGACCCTCTCGCAGGGTCTGCGGGCCGGCCTGCGCGACCGACGCCCAGCCGAGACTCATCGCCGCGGCAAACGCCACGGCGAAAAGCCCCAGGTACGCTGACGCCGGTCTTTCGCTCACCATCGAGCTAGGCAGATGCCCTTTGACTGGGGCGCTTTTTGGACGCGCGCAAAGCTTAGCCGGCCATGTACTGGCCACCGTTCAGCGACAGTGTCGATCCGGTGACATAGCCCGCGTGCTCGCCGGCCAGGAAGGCGACCATATCGGCGATCTCCTCGCCCTTGCCGAGACGGCCGACGGGAATTTGGCCGATGATCGAGGCGAGTACGTTCTCGGGCACCGCCTGCACCATCTCGGTGTCGATGTAGCCCGGCGCGATGCAGTTGACCGTGACGCCCTTGCGCGCGTTTTCCAGCGCCAGCGCCTTGGTGAAGCCGATCACTCCAGCCTTGGCCGCCGAATAGTTGGTCTGGCCCATCTGGCCCTTCTGGCCGTTGATCGAAGAGATGTTGATGACCCGGCCCCAGCCGCGGTCGCGCATGCCCTCGATCACATGGCGGGTCATGTTGAAGACCGAGTCCATGTTGACGCGAATGACTTCAGACCACTGCTCAGGCTCCATCTTGTGGAAGACCCCGTCGCGCGTGATCCCGGCGTTGTTGACCAGCACCTCGATCGGGCCGAGCTCGGCGGTCACCGCCTCGACCGCCCGACCGCAGTCCTCGAACTGGCCGACATTGCCCTTCACGACCATTACGCCCAGCTCTGACGCGCAAGCCTGGGCCGCCGCCTCATTGCCGGAATAGCCGGCGGCGACCTCGAACCCGTCGCTCTTCAGCCGCTCCACGATCGCCCGGCCGATCCCCCGGGTTCCACCCGTCACGAACGCAACTCTGCCCATCGGGCTCGCCTCCCTCGCTTAAACTACCGGGCGCCGGTTGGTCCGACGCTCCAGGAACGTCAGACTGACTCCACGCACATGGCAACGCCCATGCCGCCGCCGACGCAAAGCGTCGCCAGTCCCTTCTTGGCGCCCGAACGTTTCATTTCATGCACAAGGGTGGTGAGAATGCGGGCGCCCGAAGCGCCGATCGGGTGACCGATGGCGATCGCACCGCCGTTGACGTTCACCTTGGCCGGATCGAGGCCCAGGTCGCGCACCACGCAGATCGACTGCGCCGCGAACGCTTCGTTCGATTCGACCAGGTCCAGGTCGGCGACGCTCCAGCCGGCCTTCTCCAGCGCCTTGCGGCTGGCCGGGATCGGCCCCGTGCCCATGATCTCAGGCTCGACGCCGGCATTGGCCCAGGAGGCGATCCGCGCGAGCGGCTTCAGGCCGCGCTTGGCGGCCTCCTCGGCGCTCATCAGCACCAGCGCGGCGGCGCCGTCATTGAGGCCCGAGGCGTTGGCGGCGGTGACCGAGCCGTCCTTGGCGAAGGCCGGGCGCAGGCCCGCCACGCTCTCCAGCGTCGCGCCGTGACGGATGTACTCGTCCTGATCGACGACGGTGTCGCCCTTGCGGCCCTTGATCGTCACCGGCGCGATCTCGTCGGCGAACTTGCCGGCCTTCTGGGCGGCCTCGGCCTTGTTCTGGCTGGCGACGGCGAACTTGTCCTGCTCCTCGCGGGTGATCTGCCAGCGAGCGGCGATGTTCTCGGCCGTCTGGCCCATATGGTAGCCGTGGAAGGCGTCCCACAGGCCGTCCTTGATCATGGTGTCGACCAGAGCCAGGTCGCCCATCTTCTGGCCCGAGCGCAGCTGCTGCGCGTGCGGGGCCTGGCTCATGCTTTCCTGACCGCCGGCGATGACGATGGCGGCCGAGCCGTCGGCGATCTGCTGGGCGCCTAGGGCGACCGCGCGCAGGCCCGAGCCGCACAGCTGGTTGAGACTCCAGGCCGGGCTTTCCACCGGGATGCCGGCGTTGACGGCGGCCTGGCGCGCGGGGCCTTGGCCGGCGGCGGCCTGCAGCACCTGGCCCATGATCACCTCGCCGACGTCGGCCGAAGTGATGCCGGCCCGCTCGACCGCGGCGGTGATCGCCACCTTGCCGAGTTCGTGGGCGGGGAGGCTGGAAAGCGCCCCATTGAACGATCCGACGGGGGTGCGGACGGCCGAGACGATGACGACGTCGCTCATGGGAGGGCTCCTCAGCTCATTTGAGGTTTTCATCTATCGATAATGGGCCGAGCTTGGGCAAGGGCGCAAACTGACTCGCCTAATCGGAGCGCACACTTTCGGAAGGCGCTCGCATCCGCGATACTGCGGTGCAAGAATGAGAATCCGCCATCGGGGGCGGGCTGATAGAGGACTGTGGGATGGCTGACACCCAGGGATCCGACGACGCCCGCGTCGTCATCAAGAAGTACGCCAACCGGCGGCTCTACAACACCGCCTCGTCCTCGTACGTCACGCTCGAGCACCTGTCTGACATGGTGAAGCAAGGCGTGGACTTCGTTGTCTATGACGCCAAGACCAACGAGGACATCACCCGCACCGTCCTGACCCAGATCATCTTCGAGGAAGAGAGCCGCGAGGGGCAAAACCTCCTGCCCATCCAGTTCCTGCGCCAGTTGATCGGGTTCTACGGCAACTCGATGCAGGCCTTCCTGCCGAGTTACCTGGAGCTATCGCTGGCCACCTTCGCCGAGCAGCAGGAGCGCATGCGCGCCCAGTTCGCCAACATCGGGCAGGGCTCGGGCCTCGGCGGGGCCTACGAAGACCAGATCCGCCAGAACCTGGCGATGTTCGATCGGGCGATGAAGATGTTCTCGCCGTTCGCCTATACGCGCCCGCCGGGCGAGCCGGCCTCCGCCGCCAAGCCCTCCGCGCCCGCAACCCCGGCCTCCGATGAGACGCTCGACGTGCTGAAGAAGCAGATGGCCGAGATGCAGGCGCAGATCGAGAAGCTCGCCAAACGCTAGCTTAACCTCGCCCCGCTAGGCTCCCGGCATGACTTCGCCCATCGATCCTATCCGCAGGCCGAACGCGGCGCGGCGCGTAAAGCGCTCCGACAACGCCGCGCGGGGCGAATCGACGGATCGCGGCGTGCCGGCGGTCTACGAACCCCCGCCGCCGCCCGCGCCATCGCGCGTCACTGCGCGTCCCGAAGCGGCCTTCGCCGCGCATGTGCTCGGCCAAGACGGTCAGAAGCGCGGTCTGCGCGGCGGCAAGGAGACGCTCGACAGCGCCCGCAGCCTCTACAACAAGATTGAGTACTCCGGCGCCGCCGACCGGCGCACGCCCAAGGGCCGCACGGCCAAGACCGAGGTCTAGCGCCCCTTCAGCCGAGTGATTTCGGTTTCCAGCACCGCCACTCGTTTCTCCAGCGCCAGCAGGCGGCCGGTCAGGTCGCCCTGGCCCGGCACGGGCGTCGAGATCCCGGCGCGGTCAGCGATCTCCGCGGCCGGCGCCCCCAGCAGGTCGGCGAAAATGCCTACCTCCTCGGCGGAAAGTTCCCGCTGGTCCTTGAACACCAGGACGATGTCGGCCTCGCTCATGCCGGCAGCGGCCGCGAGAATGCGTTGGTTCAGCCCACGTTCGGCGAGCTTTTCCTCGAACCATTGGCGATCGAAGAACAGCGCCATCACCCGGGTCCGGCTTGGCGCCGGTCTTGCTTAACCAGGAGTGAATCCATTGCCGACGGGACTCCTATGTTCGCCATCGCCACCCGCTTCTTCGATCTGGCCGTCGTCACCCTGATCTTCTCCGCGCTGACCTGAGGCTTAGTAATCGCCCTGGCCGAAGTCGACGTCGCGGCGCGCCGAGACGATGGTGACGATGAAGCCGGCCAGCACGTCCAGCAGCACCATCACGGTGAGCAGGAAGAAGGTCGAGGTCGCAAAGGCCGGCGCCAGCAGGAACTCGACCAGGCAGCCGACGAACAAAAGCATCGACAGGGCATGATTCACGATCGCCGTCCGGCGACTGGTCGTCGACTTCAAAAGCTCGATGAACAGCACGATCAGGCCGGCCAGCAGCAGCAGGTCGCCCAGCGTCACCGGCCACTCGGCCGCCGAGTTCATGGCGATCGTGAACAGCGGCTCGGTCATGCGGATGGTCGCCTCCTGCGAGGCGAAGCCTCCGGCCAGGGTCAGCACGACGATGTTGTAGGCGAGCACGGGCAGGGCCAGCAGCGGCACGGCGGCGAACATCGAAACCCCTCCCCCTTCGGGATCGAGCAGGAGCTTCCGCTGCTTCTCCAGGCGCGACAAGCGCTCGGCCCTCAGAGCTCTTCCACGCGGCCGGGCAGCCGCGAGCGCGACTGCAGCCACATCACGCCGAACAGGTCCGACAGCGAGGCCCAGAGCCGGCCGAGGTTGGTGTACTTCGACTGACCCGTCTGGCGGTGACGGTGGTTCACCGGGCGGAACGAGACCTGATAGCCCTCGCGCAGCATCAGCGCCGGCAGGTAGCGATGGATGTGGTCGAAGTACGGCAGCCGCAGGAAGGCCTCGCGCCTGAACGCCTTCAGCCCGCAGCCGGTGTCGTTGGCGGTGTCCTTCAGAAGCTTCTTGCGCACGCCGTTGCCGAAGCGCGACGCGAACTTCTTGGCGGCGCTGTCCTGGCGCTTGACCCGTTCACCGCCGACCAGGACCAAGTCGGCCGGGCCGGCGTTGAGCGCATCGACCAGGCCGGGTCCGTCGGCCGGATCGTTCTGGCCGTCGCCGTCGAGGGTGACGATCACGTCGCCGCGCGCCGCCAGGATCCCGGTGCGGATCGAGCGGCTCTGTCCGGAATTGCTGGTGTGGCTCAGCACCCGCAACTGCGGGATTTCGGCCTTTAGCGCCGTCAAGGCCCCGCGCGTGCCGTCGCGGCTCTTGTCGTCCACGAAGATCATCTCATAGTCGCGGCCAGCGAAGGCGGCGGCGATCTCGCGTGCGAGGTCCGGCGCCGCGCCTTCCTCGTCGAAAACGGGGACGACCACGGAAATGTCGGGCGTTGATTTGGCCATGGCCCCTCATAGCGGAAAAATCGCCGCGCGGATGCTATCAACGCTGCCATGAGTCTACAGGCCTATCTGGACCGTTTCAGCCAGGGCTGGCGTGCGCCGGCCTTCGCCGCCCTGATCGCCATGCTTGCCGGCCTGCCCGGCGTTTTCGCCATGCCGCCGCTGGACCGCGATGAAAGCCGATTCGCCCAGGCCACAGCGCAGATGCTGGAGACCGGCGACTTCGTCGTCATCCAGTTCCAGGACCAGCCACGGTTCAAGAAGCCGGTCGGCATCCACTGGATGCAGGCCGCCAGCGTGGCGCTTGTGTCGCAGGTCGAGGACCGGGACATCTGGGCCTACCGGCTGCCCTCGCTGCTCGGCGCGATGCTGGCGGCGGCCGCCTGCGCCTGGGGCGCCTCAGTGTTTTTCGGCGCGCCGACCGGGCTGCTGGCCGGAGCGATCCTGGGATCGACCTTCCTGCTGTCGACTGAGGCCTTCATCGCCAAGACCGACGCGGTGCTGGCCGGAACCACGACGCTGGCGCTGGCGGCGCTGGCGCGGATCTACGCCGCCTCGCGCGACGGCCCTCCGGCGGGCCGGATAACCCGGCTGCTGTTCTGGCTCGGCCTGTCGCTGTCGATGCTGGTCAAGGGCCCGGTGGGACTGATGGTCGTCACCCTGACCGCGCTCTCGCTGTGGGCCTGGGACCGCCAGGGCGCCTGGCTTAAGGGCCTGGGCTGGACCTGGGGCCTGATCCTGATGGCCGCCATCGTCGGCCCCTGGGCCGCAGCGGTGACGGTCGCTACGGACGGCGGCTTCTGGACCACCGCCTTCGGGGCGGACTTCGCGCCCAAGCTGGTCGGCGGCCAGGAAAGCCACGGCGCCCCGCCTGGCTATCACACCATCCTGACCCCGCTGCTGATTTTCCCGGGCGCACTGTTGCTGCCGGCGGCCTTGGCGCTCGGCTGGCGGGCGCGCAACGAGCCGGGCGTGCGTTTCGCGCTGTGCTGGCTGATCCCGGCCTTCATCGTCTTCGAAGCCACCCCGACCAAGCTGGTGCACTACACGCTGCCGACCTACGGGGCCTTCGCCTGGCTGATGGCCGCGGCGGTGATGCGCCCCCCGATCGGCGCGGTCGCCAAGTGGATCGGCGTCGTGCTCTCGGCCCTGGTCGGCGTCGTGTTCGCCGCGGCGATCTTCTACCTCTACGGCGAGTACGGCGATCCAAGCGACCTGCCGGCGACGATCGCCACGGCGCTGCTGCTGGCCAGCGCAGGGCTGACCGGCGCCTACCTGCTTTGGCGCGGCGAGGCCCTGAAGGCGATCGTCGCGGCCGGCGCTCTGACCATCCTCGGCCATGGTGCCTTCGCCGGCGCCTTTGCGCCGCGGCTCGATCCGCTGTGGCTGTCGCAACGCACCGAAAAGGTGCTGGAGGAGGCGCGCCTGCTGCCCCGTCAGGGCATCACGCCCGCCCCGGTCGCCGTGGCCGGCTACGCCGAACCGAGCCTGGTGTTCGCGCTCGGCACGCCCACTGACCTCGGCGACGTGCCCGAAGCCATCGAGGCCATCGCCGACCAGCGCCCGGCCGTGGTCGAGGGCCGTGAGCAGGCGGCCTTCGAGGCCGAACTCAAGGCCCGCGGCCTGAACGTCCGCGAAATCGGCAAGGTCGAGGGCCTCGACTACTCCAACGGCGACGAAACGACTTTACGCATCTACGCCCCAGCCCCATCTGAGTCCCCATGAGCCGGTTCATCGAAATCGTCGAAGTCGGTCCGCGCGACGGACTGCAGAACGAGAAGTCCATCCTCGCGGTCGATCAGAAGCTCGACTTCATTCGCCGGCTGCAGGCTGCGGGCGCCAAGCGGATGGAAGTTGTCTCCTTCGTCAATCCGAACCGTGTGCCGCAAATGGCCGGCGCCGAGGAGATCATGGCCGCCCTGCCCGCCGGGTCTGGGCTGTCTCGCATCGGCCTGGTGCTCAACATGCGCGGCTGGGAGCGCGCCGTCGCCGCCGGCTGCGACGAGGCCAATGTCGTGGTTTGCTCGTCGGACGGCTTCGGGATCCGCAATCAGGGCGCCAACGTCGCCGAGCAGATCGAGGCGATGCACGCCATCGCCGCGCGCCAGAAGACCGAAGGCGGTCCGCCAATCTCGGTGACCTTCTCGACCGCCTTCGGCTGCCCGTTTGACGGCGAGGTGCCGCAGGACCGCGTCGTGTCGCTGGCCCGCGAGGCGGCGAACGCCAAGGTCGACGAGATCGCCCTGGCCGACACCATCGGCGTCGCCGATCCCTGGATGGTCCGTGAGCGGGTCGAGGCGGTGAAGCAGGTGATCGGCGACATCCCGCTGCGCCTGCACTTCCACGACACGCGCAACACCGGCCTGGCCAACGCCTTCGCCGGCGTCGAAGCGGGTATCGACATCCTGGACGCCAGCTGCGGCGGCCTGGGCGGCTGCCCGTTCGCGCCGGCCGCGACCGGCAATATCGGCACCGAGGATCTGGTCTACATGCTGGAGCGGGCCGGGTTCGAGACCGGCTACGACATCGGCTCGCTGATCGAGACGGCGACGTGGATGTCAGGGCTGCTGGACAAGCCGATCGCGGCCTCAGTCAGCCGGGCCGGGGTGTTTCCCGCCGCCTAGCTAGGCGGCGCGGCCGCGGATGCGCCACATCACCGGCCGCGCGATGGCGGTGCAGACGATGATCGGGGACAGGATCAATGCGAGCACGTGCCCGCCGAAGCCTTCGGCACGTTTACGGAAGTAACGCGCCAGGCCGACGCCCTTGTGGAACTCGACCCGCAGCGGGCTGGCGTGGCTCGTATGGCCAAGATGAATCACCTCGGCCTTGGGCTGGAACAGCACGTCGCCGCCGCTCTGACGCACGCGCCAACAGAGGTCGACGTCCTCGACGTGCAGGAAGTAGCCCTCGTCAAAACCCTGAACGAGGTCGAAGTCCTCGCGGCGCATGCAGAAGCAGGCGCCGGAGATGGTCGGCACCGCGATCACCTCTTCGGGCGGGGCCTCGGCTTCCCAGTGCACTTCGTAACGGCGCCAGGCCGGGATCCTGCGCGACAGGTGGCTGAGGCTCATCAGCGCGCTGACCGGCGTGATGTCGCCGCGGCGCGCGCCGCGCTGCTCGGTGCGGTCGGCGTTGAGCACCCGGCCGCCGACCAGGGTCGGGACCGGACGCCCCTCGATGGCGCGGGCCAGCTCGGCAATGCAGCCCAGCTGGAGGAAGGCGTCAGGATTGAGGAAGACGATGGTGTCGCCGGCCGCGCTGCGGGCGCCGAGGTTGGCGCCGCGGGCGAAGCCGACGTTCCCATGGCCGGTCAGCAGCCGCACGCGCTTGTCGCTATCGGAGAGGCGCTTCAGGCGCGCCGCTTCCATGCGGGTCGAACCGTTGTCCACGATCACGAGCTCGTCGACCAGCGGGTCGGCGAGCACGCATTCGATGCTCTGCTGCAGCGCCTCGCCGGTCATATAGACGACCATGACGACTGACACTTTGCGGTGCGGCTTCAGGAAATCCTGAGTCGGCGCGGGTTCGTAAGCAACGATCGGTGCGGCGATGCCGTTCATCCAGCCTCCCTGACCCCGACCGGGCCGCGCTCAGGCGAAGCACCCTGAAGAACAGCCTGACGTATAACATCCGGCGGACTCGCCTCTGAGGCAAGTTTATTGACCGCCTCCTCGAGCGAAAGCACCGATTGTCCTTCAGAGCCGAACCGCCTCAAGGCGACCTTGCCTTCCTCAGCTTCCCGCCGGCCGACCACTGCGATGATCGGGGCCTTAGCGAGACTGTGTTCACGGATCTTGTAGTTGATTTTTTCGTTCCGCAGATCCGTTGCAACCCGGAGACCGGCGGCGCTCAATTCTTGAGCTACCCGCAAGGCATAATCATCGGCGTCTGACGTAATTGTGGCGACAACCACCTGCGTCGGCGCCAACCACAGCGGGAATGCGCCTGCATAGTTTTCGATCACCACGCCGATGAAACGCTCCATCGAGCCGCAGATCGCCCGGTGCAGCATGACGGGGCGCTGCTTGGAGCCGTCTTCAACCACGTATTCGGCGTCGAGACGCTCGGGCAGGACGAAGTCGAGCTGCAGCGTGCCGCATTGCCACGTCCGACCGATGGCGTCCGACAGGTGGAACTCGAGCTTCGGTCCGTAAAACGCCCCCTCGCCCGGCAGGCGCTCGACCTCCATGTTCACCGCCTGGCGGGCGGCGCGGTCCAGCTTGTCCTCGGCGACGTCCCAGACCTCGTCGGTCCCAGCGCGCAGGTCCGGGCGCAGGGCCAGTTTCACGCTATGCAATTCCAGGCCGAAGTCGGCGTAGACCGAGTTGAGCAGGCGCACGAACTTCGTCGTCTCCTCCTCGATCTGGTCCTCGCGGCAGAAGATGTGGGCGTCGTCCTGGGTGAATGCCCGCAGGCGCATGATGCCGTGCAGGGCGCCCGACGGCTCGAAGCGGTGGCAGGCGCCGAACTCGGCCATCCGCAGCGGCAGGTCGCGATAAGACTTCTGGCCGAAGTTGAAGATCTGCACGTGGCCCGGGCAGTTCATCGGCTTGACGGCCAGCTCTTCGCCTTCCGTCGTTTCGCACGTGAACATGTTCGCGCCAAACTTCTCCCAGTGGCCGGACTTCTCCCAGAGAGCCCGGTCCATGATCTGGGGCGCCTTGACCTCGACATAGCCGTCGGCGTCGAGGCGGCGACGCATGTAGGCCTCGACCGTGCGGTAGAGCGTCCAGCCCTTCGGGTGCCAGAAGATCATGCCCTTGGCCTCTTCCTGCAGATGGAAGAGATCCATGGCGCGGCCGATCTTACGGTGGTCGCGGCGCTCGGCTTCTTCAAGCCGCTTCAGGTGCGCCTCGAGGTCGGCCTCGCTGGCCCAGGCCGTGCCGTAAATGCGCTGGAGCTGGGCGTTGCGATGGTCGCCGCGCCAATAGGCGCCGGCCAGCTTCATCAGTTTGAAGGCCTTGCCCACCGACTTGGTCGAGGGCAGGTGCGGCCCCAGGCAGAGATCTTTCCAATTGCCCTGGCGATAGACCGTAATCGTCTCGCCTTCCGGCAGGTCCGAGATGATCTCGGCCTTGTAGGCCTCGCCGATCGACTTGAAGTGCTCGATGGCTTCGCTGCGGTCCCAGACCTCGCGCTCGATCTTCTCGTCGCGGTCGACAATCTCCTTCATGCGCTGCTCGATCGTCGCCAGGTCGTCGAGGCTGAACGGCGTCTCGCGCGCGAAGTCGTAATAGAAGCCGTCGTCGATGGCCGGGCCGATCGTGACCTGCGTACCGGGGAACAGCTCCTGCACCGCCTCGGCCATGATGTGGCTGGCGTCGTGGCGGATGGTCTCCAACGCTTCCGGGCTTTCGCGCGTCAGGATCTCGAAGGCGCCGCCCTTGTCGAGCGGGCGGTCGAGGTCGCGCAGCTCGCCATCGAGCTTCACGAGCACCGCTTTCTTCTCCAGCGACTTGGCGATGGAGGCGGCGACGTCACGTCCCGTCACGCCATCGTCGAACTGGCGCTTGGAACCATCGGGGAAAATCAGGTCGATCATGTCTCACATGTCCATGTCCGCGAGGCCGGCCCGTTTCCGTCCGGAGCCTTGTCGCGCGGTTGGGGGACCGGGTCGTAGCCCGAAGCTCCCCAGGGGTGACAGCGGCACAACCGCCGGGTCGCAAGCCAGGAGCCGCGAGCGGGGCCGTGCAGGATCAGGGCCTGGGCCGCATACTCCGAACAGGTCGGAAGAAACCGGCACTGGCGCCCGATCAGGGGCGAAAGCGTCAGTTTATAAGCGCGCAAGGCGCCACGGACGCAGGTCTCGTAGAGGTTCATGCCGGCTCGCGGACGTGCGATTCAGCCGCAGCGATTACGCTGTGCGACCTTGAGGATCAAGCCGCGCCGGCGCGGCTAGTTCGTTCCATGGCGCGGCGGACAGCCTCGGCCGCGGCCTCGAACGCCAGGAGCGTGGAGGCGTGGCGGGCAGGATAGTCTTTCACCGGGGCCAGCATGGAGAGATCCGAAAAACGTCCTTGGGGCGCATCTGCGCCTTGCTTGAGCATAGCACGGAACTGGTCCCGGGCCATCTCGATCTCCGTCAGGCTCGCGCCGACCACGCTGGCGCCGAGCACCGCGGCGGAGGCCTGGCCGAGCGCGCAGGCCTTTACGTCCTGGGCGAACTGCGCGACGCGGCCGTCTTCGACCACGACGTCGACGACCACGCGGCTGCCGCACAGCTTGGCGACCTTTTCCGAGCTGGCGTCCGGCGCAGGCAGCCGGCCGAGATGGGGCATGTTGGCCGCCAGCTTCAGGAGTTTGGCCGAGTAGAGGTCGTCGATCATGGCGCTGATGTAGGGTCGCCGCCCTGCGCCTGCCATTGCGCCTCGGCGCGCGCCTTGAGCGCCTCGCTCATGGCCTGGAAGCCGCGGTAGATCTTGCGCCCCATGCGCCGCGCCACCGTCGGGCCCAGCAGGCCGCCGATCAGTTCGCCGTTGGAGAAGATCGTGCTCGCCTCGTCGAGCTTCTCAAGCTCCAGGAAGCGGGTGTTGGAGACCAGCCCGCCCATCATCTTCAGCCGCCAGTGGATCTGGTCGTTGGGCACCCACTCGTACACCACCGGCTGGATCACCCGCGGCGCCTCGTCTTCCAGCGCCAGGGTCAGGGTGAGCTGACCGCCGGTGCGGACCGCGCCCTGCGCCTGGGTGTAGAGCGGATTCCACTCGTGCCAGCGCTCGACGTCGTAGAGGATGTCCCAGATCGTCTCGATCGGCGCGTGGATGCCGATGCGGTGCTCGACCCGCACGCCGCTCGGGCCGGCCGGCGCCCGCCCCTTGAATTTGAAGCCGGAACCGGCGGTGAACATGTTGCTCTGCGTCTTCGGGCCTAGCGCCATCAGCCGGATTCCTTGATCCGCCAGGTCGCGCCGGTCGGACCGTCCATCACCTCGATGTTCAACGCGGTGAGTTCGTCGCGGATGCGGTCGGCGGCCGCCCAGTCCTTGGCGGCGCGGGCCTCGAGCCGCTGGGCGATCAAGTCGTCCACCTGGGCGCGCAGGTCGTCGGTGACGCCGGCCTGGAACCAGTCCTCCGGATCGCCGAGCAGGAAACCCATCACGTTGGCGGCGGCGAGCAGTTCGCCCTTGGCCTGGGCGCGGCCCTTGCCGGTCGCGGTCTCCAGCTTGGTCGCCATGCCGAACAGCTCGGCGAAGGCCGCCGGAGTGTTCAGGTCGTCCTCAAGGGCGCTGAGGAATGCGGCCGGCGGAGGAACGTCTTCGGCCTCGACCTCGCTGGCGCGGCGCAGGGCGCCGTAGAGCCGATCGAGCGCCTTCTTGGACTGCTCGATGAGGTCGCCGGTCCATTCCAGCGGCGCGCGATAGTGGCCGACCAGCAGCGCCCAGCGCAGCGCCTCGCCTGGGGCCTGCTGGATGAGGTCGTGCACCAGGGCGACGTTGCCCAGGCTCTTGGACATCTTCTCGGCCGCCATGTTCAGGAAGCCGTTGTGCATCCAGTAGTTGGCGTAGCCGACCTCGTGATCGTGGCCGGCGCAGACGCCCTGGGCCATCTCGTTCTCGTGGTGCGGGAACAACAGGTCGATGCCGCCGCCATGGATGTCGATCGGCAGACCGAGCGACTTCTCGATCATCGCCGAGCATTCGATATGCCAGCCGGGACGGCCAGGGCCCCAGGGGCTGTCCCAGACCGGCTCGTTCTTCTTCGACGGCTTCCAGAGCACGAAGTCGGCCGGGTGCTGCTTGTAGGGCGCGACGTCGACGCGGGCCCCGGCGATCATGTCGTCCATCGGTTGGCGCGAGAGCTTGCCGTATTCGGCGTAGGCCTGGGTGTTGAACAGCACGTGACCTTCGGCCGCATACGCCGACTTGTTGCCCACCAGCTTGCCGATCATCTCGATGATCTCGGCCATGGTCTGGGTGGCGCGCGGCTGATGCGTCGGCCGCAGAGCCCCCAGGGTCGCCATGTCGTCGTTGTAGATAGCGAGATAACGGTCGGTGATCGTGTCGATCGGCACGCCTTCCTCGGCGGCCTTCTTGTTGATCTTGTCGTCCACGTCGGTGACGTTGGCAGCGTAGATCACGGATCTTTCGCCATAGGCGTGGCGCAGCAGGCGGAACAGCACGTCGAAGACGACGACCGGCCGAGCGTTGCCGATATGGGCGTAATTGTAGACCGTGGGCCCGCAGACATACATCGTCACCCGGCTCGGATCCTTGGGGACGAAGGGCCGCTTTTCGCGGGCCATAGTGTCGTAGAGCGAGAGGGCCATCGGGTCCTTCATGAAAAGAAGCGGCAGCAATTGAGAAAAACTGACGCTGGGTAACAGTTGCCCGCAAAGGGGTTGGCCCCATATACATTCCGTCAGGCCGAGAGGCCACGGTTCCGTCCGTGGTCGCGCAGATGGCCGCATCAGGGGTGGCACGCGTCATTTCCGGGACCTTCGTCCCGGCGCAACTCAGGCCCCGGAAAGAAACCGCAGACACATGGACGCTCCCAGTCGCGACCGAACCCTGATCGGCACGCCCGGTCTTGATCTTGAAGCCGTGAAGCGCCCGTCGCGCGAAGAGGCTATGGAAGCCGTGCGCACGCTGATCGCGTGGGCGGGCGATGATCCCCGCCGCGAAGGCGTGATCGACACCCCCAAGCGCGTGGTCGACGCCTATTCCGAGTGGTTCGAGGGCTATCAGCTCGACCCCGCCAAGGAACTGTCGCGCACCTTCGAAGACGTGCAGGGCTATGACGACATCGTCATGCTGCGCGACATCGAGGTGGAGAGCCACTGCGAGCACCACATGGCTCCGTTCCTCGGCAAGGCCTACGTCGCCTACATGCCGACCAACCGGGTCGTCGGCATCTCCAAGCTGGCCAAGGTCGTGGAAATCTACGCCCGCCGCCTGCAGACCCAGGAAACGATGACCCAGCAGATCGCCGATGCGATCACCGACAGCCTGCGTCCGGCCGGCGTCGCGATCCTGATCGACGCGGCCCACCAGTGCATGACCACCCGCGGCGTGCACCACCGCCACGTCTCGACGATCACCACCCAGTTCACGGGCGTGTTCAAGACCGACGCGACCCTGCGTCAGCGCTTCCTCGACTTCGTCAACAAGCGCTAAGCCGACTTGTCGGCGGCGGCCCCTTCGCCCACAGCGGCGGAGGCGGCCGCCCTTCGCGGCGCCGCGGCGGCCGCGCGCTCGGGCCGGTGCACCAAGGTCACCAGTACGAAGCTGAGCATCATCAGCAGATACCACGCGCCCATCTTGTCGAGCGGCACCATGCTCCAGCCGTGCTTCTGGCTCGGATAGATCCAGGCCGAGGTGAAGGTCCCGACGTTCTCGGCGATCCAGATGAACAGGGCGATCAGCAGGAAGCCCAGCAGCATCGGCATCCGGCGAACCTGGCGGTCGGGCGTGAACTGGAACCAGGCGCGGCCGAACAACACCACCGACAGCGCGTAGAGCCCCCAGCGGATGTCGGGCAGGTAGTGGTGCGTGAAGAAATTCGCGTAGGCGAGCACAGCCAGAATCCACGGCCCCCAAAGCGGCGGATAGCCCTCATAGCGGATCTCAAACAGGCGGAGGGCGCGAGCCATGTAGGAGCCGACGCAGGCGTACATGAAGCCCGAGAACAGCGGCACGCCGCCGATCCGCAGCAAGCTGGCCTCCGGATAGGTCCAGGAGCCGTGCGCGGTCTTGAACACCTCCATGGCCGTGCCGACCACATGGAAGATCAGGATCACCAGCGCCTCTTCCATCCGCTCCAGCCTGGTCGCCAGCAGCAGCCCCTGGATCAGTACGGCGGCGACGACCAGGAAGTCGTAGCGGGCGACCGGCGCATGCTCGGGCCAGAAGAAGCCGGTGAGGATCAGCAGCGCCAACATCGCGCCGCCGAACAGGCAGGCCCAAGCCTGCTTGAGGCCGAACAACAGAAACTCATAGGCATAGCCATGCCAGCGGCTGCGCAGCGCCCAGGGCCGGGCCATGGCGTCGAAGCGGGCGACCTGGCCCTTAATCTGGTCCTTCAAACTCATGGGATTCAGGCTAGCGCGAGCGTGGGCGCGGGCGCCATATGCGGGCCATGACCCAAGCGAGCTTTCCCACCGCCCCCGACAAGGCCGCGCTCGAGCGTGGCGAGGTCCTGAGCCCCCGGTTCGATGCGAATGGCCTGGTGGCCGTCGTCGCGACCCACGCGCAGACCGGCGAGGTGCTGATGGTCGGCTACATGAACGCCGAGGCCCTGGCGCGGACGCTGGAGTTGGGCGAGGCGGTCTATTACAGCCGCTCGCGCGGCGAGATCTGGCACAAGGGCGCGACCAGCGGCCAGATCCAGAAGATCGTCGAGATGCGCGTCGACTGCGACCAGGACTGCCTCTGGATCAAGGTGCTGCCGCAGGGCGACGGCGGCGCCTGCCACGTCGGCTTCCGCTCGTGCTTCTATCGCACCGTCGAGGACGGCAAGCTGGTCGAGCGGCCGTGAGCCCGCTCGAGGCCATCGCCGGCTTTGCGGTGGCGGCCGGACTGCTGACCATCCTGCCGGGGCTGGATACCGCCCTGGTGCTGCGGACCGCGGCGGTCGAGGGACCACGTCGCGCGGCGTTGGCCGGGCTCGGCATCACGCTCGGCTGCCTGGTTTGGGGGATGGCAGTCGCGGTCGGGCTCGGCGCGCTGCTGGCCGCCTCGCACCTGGCCTTCACCATCCTGAAGTGGGCCGGAGCGGCCTATCTGCTGTGGCTAGGGATCGGCATGCTGGCGCGGCCGCGGCGGAGCTTCGAGCTCGGCGACGCCGCGGCGGGGCCGGCCGGCGGCGAACTGACCTGGCTGCGGCGCGGCCTGCTGACCAACCTGCTCAACCCGAAGATCGGGGTGTTCTACGTATCGTTCCTGCCGCAATTCATGGCCCAGGGCGTGCCGGCCGGGCCGTTCCTGGTGCTGCTGGCGGCGATCCACGGGCTGATCGGCCTGGCCTGGTTCGCGGTGCTGATCACCGCCACCCGGCCGCTGGCGCGGGCGCTGAAGCGGCCGGCGGTGGTGGCCTGGCTCGACCGGGTCACGGGCGGCGTGTTCGTCGCTTTCGCCGCCCGTCTGGCGCTGTCGCGGACCTAGATCTCGGTCAGGCCTGAGACGCGATGCGCCTCGGGCGTGACGCGGAAGGTCTTCAGCACCTTGGTCTCGAAGGTCTTCGAGGCGATGGTCGAGACGGTCATCAGCTCGGCCTTGGCGTCCTCGTGCGTCAGGGTCAGCAGCAGGAAGCCCTTCTTCGACTGCTCGGAGAACACGACCTCCTTATTGGCGGCCGCGAACATCTCGCCGACCGAGAAGCTCTTGATGGTGTCGTTGGCGCCGGGACTGGTGATCGCCGTGGCCCCGAACTCGGCGGCGACGCGGTTGCCGGCGTCGTCATAGAGCTCGTTGGCCCAGAAAGCGTGGCTGTCGCCGGCCAGGACGATGGCCCGCGCGCCTGAGGACTTGATGGCGTCGTAGAGCCGCTCGCGCTCGGCCGGATAGCCGTCCCACATGTCCAGGCCATAGGGCAGGTCGAGCTGGGCCAGCTGCTCCATGCGGGTCAGGCGCTTGCGCGAGCCTTCGCCCTCGGCGGCCAGGACCTCGGCCAGCCTGGCCTCGCCCAGGTGTTTGCTGAGGCTGGGGATCGGCAGGCGGGCCATGACCACCTCGTTGCCCAGCACCTGCCAGACGCGGCCGGCCTTGACCGAGTCCTTGAGGCCGGCCGCGAGCCAGGCCTCTTGCGCCGGGCCCATCATCTTGCGGGCCGGATCGTCGAGCTTGGCGCGGAAGGCGGCGACTTCGGCCGGGCCGCCGGGCGCGGCCAAGTCACGCTCGTAGCTCAGCTGCTGGTCGCGGGCGGTGAGCCGGGTCTCCAGCATGAACAGGCTCATCAGGTCGCCGAACTGGAAGGCCCGGTTGATCGCCGCGCCGCCGCCCTCCGGCTCGCGGATCGGCATCCACTCGTAATAGGCCTTGATCGCGCGGGCCTTGCGCTCGTTCCATTCGCCTTCCTTGTCGGGCTGGTGGTTCTGGGCGCCGGACATGAAGCTATCGTTGGCGGTCTCGTGGTCGTCCCAGACCACAATCCAGGGCGCGCGGGCGTGGGCGGCCTGGAGCTGCGGGTCGGATTTGTACTGGGCGTGGCGGCGGCGATAGTCGGCGAGGGAGAGGATCTCGTGGTTCGGATCGTGCGGCCGCTCGCCGGCGACGGGCGAGCTCATCCCGTAGGAATCCGGGCCGCCGTACTCGTAGATGTAGTCGCCCAGGTGCAGCACGGCGTCGACCCGCGGCAGCTTGGCGATCGCCTCGTAGGCGTTGAAGTAGCCGTTCGGAAAGAGCGAGCAGGAGGCGACCGCCAGCACCACGTCCTTGGTCGCGCCGCTGGGCAGGGTGGCGGTGCGACCGCTCGGCGAGACGGCGCCGTTGGCGGTGAACTCGAAGGTGTAGGCGCGGCCGGCGTCGAGGCCGCCGACGTCGACCTTCACCGTCCAGTCGCGGCCCGGGCCGGTGAGCCCCTGCCCCGACTTGGCCCCGCCGGCGCGGCGGTCGATCGGGTTGAGCATCCAGCTGTAGGCGATCTCTCCGGCAGCCGGATCGGCCGGGGTGATCCGGGTCCAGAGGATCAGGCGGTCGGCGAGCGGATCGCCCGACGCGACGCCGTGGTTGAAGCTCACCGCGCCGGCGTAGCGCGCCGCGCCCTGCGCCGCCGCCGGACCAGCCGCGCCAAGACCCAGCAGGGCCAGCGCCCGGCGTCTGTCGATCCGCATGAAATCCCCCTCGCACCGCGCGTCGCGCTCCCAGTAGTGGAGAAGCATGACGGTCGCGTGTCCAGCCCGCTCATCCGGGTGAAGGCCGGGACCTTGCGAGCGCCGTGCGGTCCAGGCCGCCGCGGCGGGGAGAGCCCCCAGACCCTCCGTGCGGTCCCGGCCCCTCGCCGGGATGAGCGTTCGACGCGGAGGCGGCGGCGCCCGCAGCAGGGGCCGCCGCCTCCGGTCATGGTGATCCGGTTATGGTGGGGACCGTGGGATCACCGCAGAACCGGCGGCGGGGAGGCCGGGCTCTGGCTACTGGTCGACGTGCGGACCGCGTGCGCCTTCATCAGACCCGACGTAGCGGGCGTCGTCAGGGCGATGACCCCGGCGGCGATGAAGGAAACGATCGAGAATCCGAGCGTCAGATACGCCATGACCTTGCTCCTTCGCCGGCGGGCTCAAGGCCGCGTTCGCAATCGCCGCAGAGCTTAGAAGAACGACGTTCCGCGAGCAGTTGCAGCGGCCTGCATCGCTCGATGCAACCGTTGCATTCCATGGCGCAACAGTTGCATGCAGGGTTGCATTCTCGGATGGCTATGGAATCATTGAGGTTCCATGCACGCCGCCACGCCTTTCTCTGAGAAGCTGGACCTGGTGCTGAAGGCGCTCTCGATGAGCCGCGGCCGCCTTGCAGCCGAGCTCGGCGTGGACAAGTCGCTGGTCGGGCGCTGGGCGTCCGGGGCGGTGACGCCGTCGGCGCACAACCTGGAGAACCTGACCCGGCTGGTCGCGCAGCGGCGCCCGGGCTTCACGATGCTCGACTGGGACCGCAGCCTGGAGGGGCTCGCCCAGGTGTTCGGCGTCAAGCCGGCCGAGCCGCAGACCAACGGCGCCGTGGTCGAAGGCCTGCCGCTGCCGGGCATGGACATGGTGCGGATGGTCACCGAACGGCGCGGGGCGACCTATGAGGGCTTCTGGCGCAGCACCCGGCCGTCGATCGCCATGCCGGGGGAGATCTTCCACGACTACGGCATGATCCGACGCAGCGCCGACGGCCTGCTGCGCTTCCAGATGGGCGGCTCGGGGCTGCTGTTCGACGGCTGGCTGATGCCGGTCGAGGGCCAGGTGTTCGCGATCCTGTTCGACACCGTAGGCCAAACGCCGGTGTTCCTGGTGTTCAACGGCGTCTCGCTGCACAAGGCCGTGCAACTCGACGGACTGATCCTGGCCGCGGCGCTGAACGCGGCTAGGACGCCATCGGCCTATCCGGTGGTGCTGGAGCGGATCGGGGACTTGACCGGCGACCCGGAAACCGACGACGAACACTGCGCCGAGCTCCTGAAGCTCGACACCGCCGCCACCGAGGACACCGCGCCGCAAGCCATGCGCAAGCACCTGATCCGCGACATCGGCCCGGCCGCCGCCGCCGCCGGCACGGGCGAGCTGTTCCTGCTGTCGACCTGGGCGAGCAGCCTGTCGAAGGGCCTGTCGGTCGACGGGCGCCTGCAAGGGTGAGCCAGACCGACTTCGAGGACGACGACCTCGCCGCCGAAGCGCCCTCCACCGAAGGCATGGCCGCGCGCATCGTCACGATCGGCCCCGAGGCGGCCGGCGGCCGGCTGGACAAGACCCTGGCCGAGCACCTGCCGGACCTGTCGCGCGGCCGCATCCAGGCGCTGATGGCCCAGGGCCTGGTCAGCCGCGAGGGGACGGTGCTGTCCGACGCCTCGGCCAAGGCCAAGCCCGGCGAGCACCAGCTGCTGATCCCGCCGCCGGCTCCGGCCGAGCCGGAGCCCGAAGACATCCCGCTGTCGATCCTGTTCGAGGACGACCACCTGATCGTCCTCGAAAAGCCCGCCGGCATGGCGGTGCATCCGGCGCCCGGCAGCGAGACAGGAACCCTGGTCAACGCGCTGCTGCACCATTGCGGAAGCAGCCTGTCGGGCATCGGCGGCGTGGCGCGGCCGGGCATCGTCCACCGCCTCGACAAGGAGACGTCGGGCGTGCTGGTGGCCGCCAAGTCGGACGCCGCCCACCAGGGGCTTTCGAAGCTGTTCGCGACGCACGATATCGACAGGGTCTACGTCGCCCTGGTCCGCGGCGCGCCTAATCCCGAGCGCGGGACCATCGAGACGCGGCTTGGCCGATCGCCCCACGACCGCAAGAAGATCGCGGTTCTGAAGAGCGGCGGCCGCGAGGCGATCACGCACTATCGCACCGAAGCCGTCTATGGCGGCGACGGCGGCAAGCCGCTGGCGGCCCGTATCGCCTGCACGCTGGAGACCGGTCGCACCCATCAGATCCGTGTGCACCTGGCGTCGAAGGGCAGCCCTTGCCTCGGCGATCCGGTCTACGGCTCGGGTCCGCCGGCCGCGTCGGTGCGCGAGGCGATTGCGGGCGCGGGCTTGAAACGGCAAGCCCTGCATGCGGCCGTTCTGGGGTTCGTCCATCCCGTGACCGGCCAGGCGCTGAGATTCGAAAGCCCCCTGCCCGCCGATATGGCGCAACTGCAAGCTAACCTGACAGCTTTGTAAGAAAGCTTGTGCCCCATTCGCCTTGAAGGCGCCCCGATCGCTCTGTACTAATACCTGAGTAGAGCAGTCGGACTTCCGGGCCGCCGGTTTCTCCCAAGCCAGGCCCTTACGCCCACCGCAACCAATACCTATCTGAGTGGTTGGAGGGGGCGGACGGTTTCGCGCGCGTATCGCGCAGCGACCCGAAGGTCCGCCGAGTAAGAAAGGGGATATATCCATGGCCGCTAACGCGCTTGCCGTGATGTCGCCGGAAGGCGGACTGAGCCGGTACCTGACCGAAATTCGTAAGTTCCCGATGCTGGCCAAAGACCAGGAGTTCATGCTCGCCAAGGCTTGGCGTGAGCACGAAGACTCCGAGGCCGCTCATCAGCTCGTCACCAGCCACCTGCGTCTCGTGGCCAAGATCGCCATGGGCTATCGCGGCTATGGCCTGCCGATCGGGGAAGTCATCTCCGAAGGCAATGTCGGCCTGATGCAGGCGGTGAAGAAGTTCGAACCGGACAAGGGCTTCCGCCTGGCGACCTACGCCATGTGGTGGATCCGCGCCTCGATCCAGGA
>NZ_PNLB01000017.1 GCF_013822795.1 Phenylobacterium sp.
TCAGCTACTATCCGCTGTCCCTCTGGCCGTGGCAGGAGGTGATCAAGGCGGTGTTCCTCGATCGCGTCGACGTCGTCTCGACCTACGACCAGGAAGTTCACTCTCCATCCTTCGCGATGAAGCTGCCCAGCGTGGTGTCGCTCAAGCACTACGTGCCGCAGGATCGGCCGCCGGCCTTCACCCGCTTCAACCTGTTCCTGCGCGACGGCTTCAGCTGCCAATACTGCACGGCGGGCGAGGACCTGACCTTCGACCACGTGGTGCCGCGCTCGCGTGGCGGGCGCACGACTTGGGAAAACATCGTCACGGCCTGCGCGCGCTGCAACCTGATGAAGGGCGGGCGGACCCCGCACGAAGCGCACATGCACCCGTTCCACACCCCGCGCCGTCCGACGGCGTTCGAGCTGCAGGAACGCGGCCGCAGGTTCCCGCCGCATCACCTGCACAAGAGCTGGCTCGACTACCTCTACTGGGACATCGAGCTGGAGGCTTAGTGGGGCGGAGAGCCGCCCGGACAGGCGATTTCGATCGCCGGCGAGCTAGTGCGAGGCGGCCACGATCAATGGCGATCCGCCGCCGGTCAGCTTGGCGGCCAGCATGGTGTTGTGACTGCGGACCATGCCGGGGATCGTGAAGAGATCGACGAGGAGCCAGATCCCGAGCGGAACGAGAAACAGCAGGCCAAAGCCTGCGGCCAACAACAGGGCCCAACCCAAGATCGTAAGGGCAAGCATCGCGATGCCGCTGCCGGTGCGTCCGAGATAGAAGCGATGCGCGCCAACGCCGCCGAGAAAAATCCAGAGCAGGTACGCGACGCCCGTAGATTTCTTGCCGCTTTCAAAAGCCATCAAGGCCTGGGTGTCGGCGCTGATGCCTTGATTGTTCGGCTTGTCGTTCATGAGCTCCCCCCGAAGCTACGCTGTATTGGAGTGCACCTTGCCTGATACTCGCGGGGATTGCAAAGCCGGCCAAGCTGGCTGAGCGCTAGATCAGCATCGAATTCGGCGGCAGGCCGACGAGGCTGCGGCCGTGCAGCTCGTTGGCGGTGTCGACGTCGAAGACGACGTGGCTGGACAGGACGTTGAGGTCGCGGACCGAGCGCTGGAACGGCTGGTCGAGCATCTGGGCGCTGGAGCCGGCAGACTCCGCCATCAGCGCCACCGCCTCGCGGCAGATCGAGACGGCGTAGGCGACCTGGGCGCGGGTGCGCAGTCGCTCGGCGATCTGTTCGGCGCCTTCCAGCGCGCCGGCCGCGACGTTGTCGCGCCCGACCTGGCGAATGATGGCCTCGGCCGTGTCGATCATGGTGCTGGCGCGGCCGAGCCGCATCTGGGCGGCGGGCTTGTCGCCTTGGCTGGAAAGGCCGCCCATGCGCACGTGGCCGGCCAGACGCTCGCGATAGGCGGCGAGCGCGCAGCGCGCCGCGCCGACCGCCGAGATCGCCGCCGTCATCGCCAGGAACGGCAGCATCGGCATGTCGTAGATCGGGTTGGCGTAGCCGCGCGAGCCGGGGCCCCGGCCGCTGGCGATCAGGTCGAAGCGCGCGGTGCGCGCCTCCGGTACGAACAGGTCCTGGACGACGATGTCGTTGCTGCCGGTGCCGACCATGCCGGCGACGCGCCAGGTGTCGAGTACGCGGGCGTCCCCGGCCGGCAGCAGGCAGCTCAGCAGCCGCGGCGGGCCCTCGTCGCCGGTCGCCAGCGCGCTGCCGACGATCCAGTCGGCGTGCATGACGCCGGTGCCCCATTTCCAGTGCGCAGTGACCTTGTAGCCGCCGGGGACGCGCATGGCCTGACCGGGCGGGGCGCTGACCACCGGAGCGATGACGTAAGGGTGGTCGCCGCCGAACAGGGCTTGCTGGGTCTCCTGCGGGAAGTGGGCCAGGAACCAGTTGTGCTCGGCGCAGAACGAGGCCGCCCAGCCGGTCGAAGGACAGGCCTCGGCGATCGGCAGGCTGATGTCGATGAACTGGTCGGTGGTGATCTCCAGCCCGCCGAACGCCTTGGGAACGAACTGATAGAAGTAGCCGGCCGCGCGCAGGGCGTTCCAGATGCTGTCGACGGGCCGGCGCAGGCGCTCGGCTTCACCCGCCGCGGCGGAGATGGCCGGGGCGAGGTCCTTGATCCGCTGGACCAGCAGATCCGGCGTCAGTTCCGCCAGGGCCTCGGCCGACAGGTAGTCGCCGCCGGCCGGGATGCGGCGGTCGGCCAGCGGCGGGTCGATGCTGTCGAAACTCATGTCAGGCCTGCGCCACCGGCGGGGCGGTGTAGGAGGCCATCTTGGTCAGCACTTCGTCCGGCGTCGCCAGCAGCTGCTCATAGACCGCCTTCGGGTAGACCATGTGCGGCATGGCCGGATCATAGGGCGGTTGCGGAACCGGCGAGGGGCCGACATAGGCGGCCGGCGCCTTGAACCGGGCGGCCTCGTCGTCGGAGATGCCGGCCTTGGCCAGCACCGCCGGGTCGATCCAGGCGGTCGGGTCGAGCGTCTTTTCCGAGGTCGCCACTTCCAGGGTCATCTGGTCGGGGCCGGCGAAGTAGATCGACTTGCACATCCCGTGGTCGATCGGGCCGATGACGTTGACGCCCTTGCTGCGCATGCGGTCGCGCATGGCGATGAGATCGGCTTCGCTCTCTACCCCGAAGGCCAGGTGCTGCAGCGTGCCGGCCGCGCTGGGCAGGGCGCCGGAGCCGGCGTGGGTGCGTCCCAACTCGATGGGGATGTCGGCGACGGCCGGCAGCTGCACGATCGAGAAGTAGCAGTGATCGTTCAGGCGCAGGAAGGCGTGCAGTCCGCCCGGAACGCCGTGCATGTCGAAGAGCGCCACCAGCGGACAGCCCATGACGTCCGAGAAGAAGGCGATGTGCTTCTTGATGTCGGCGGCCATGAAGGCGAGGTGGTGAATGCCGTTAGGTTGCTGGCTCACTGGGCTTCCTCCTGGGCTCTGCGGCCCTTTTCAGTCAGGAAGCCGCCGAGGACGGCCTCCAGGATCATGTCGTCGTGGATCTCGCGGGCGGCGGCGACGTCGCAGTCGAAGGTCGTGCGCATCAGCGGCGCCAGGTTGATGACCCCGACCGCCGCGGTCTGCAGCGTCACCACCATCTGTTCGGGCGGGTAGGGCAGGAGGTCGCCGGCGGCGACGGCCTCGGCGGCGATGGCCGCCAGCCGGCGGTTGCGCGCGCCCAGCAGGTGGCGGTCCAGCCACTCCAGCCGCTCGCCCCCGGCCATGCCTTCCAGCGCCACGATTCGCCCCAGGGCGGGGTGCTTCCAGCTGATCTGCAGGAACAGCCGCATGGCGACCCGTAACTGGGTCAGCGGCGGCGCGTCGGCGGCGGCCTCGATGAGCCGCTCCTCTTCCTGGATCACGGCGCGCAGGCCCAGCATGGCGCTGCGCCAGAGATGGGCCTTGTCCTCGAAGTGATAGTGCAGCGCGGGCTGCGATACGCCCGCGGCCTTTGCGATGCCGCCCATCGTCACCCGCTCGAAGCCCAGCTGCGAGAACTGGTCCAGCGCGACCGCGCGGATGCGCGCGGCGGTGGCTTCGCCCTTGGTCGTCGCGGCCCATTCACCGTCGTGCGGCATAGCGATTGACTCTGTAATCAGCTTTTCTGATTTTGTAGTCAGAAATTGGAGGCGCCACAAGCTGCGCCCCAGGGGAGGGACATATGGCGGTCGTTCGGGAGCCCTACGGCTTCGTCCATGCGGACAAGAGCCGGCTGAAAGAGGTCTATGGCGGGCCGACTGGCCAGGTGTTCGTCGAGTGCATGCGCGTGCGGCCGGACGTCGGCGACGCCAAGACCGTCATCCTGTTCAGCCACCCGGTCGGCGGCGGCTCGTTCCTGCCGCTGGTCTCGGCCCTGGCCCGCGCCGGGCGGCATGTCGTCTATTGCAACCCGCGCTATCGCGGGAACGACACGGCGCTGATCATGGAGAAGTGCGTCCTCGACCTGGGGGCCTGCATCGCCGACCTGAAGACCCGCTTCGGCTACGAGAAGGTGGTGCTGGGCGGCTGGTCCGGCGGCGGCTCGCTGTCGCTGTTCTACCAGGACCAGGCCGAGACCCCGACCATCACCCACACGCCGGCGGGCGACGAGGTCGACATCGCCGGGGCCGGGCTGCAGGCGGCCGACGGGGTCATGCTGCTGGCCGCGCACATCAGCCGCTCGGTGACCATGACCGAGTGGCTGGATCCCTCGATCCTCGACGAGTCCCGGCCCTTTGAACGCGACGTCAGCCTCAACCTCTATGACCCGGCGTTTCCAGAGACCGCGCCCTATTCGGCGGCCTTCGTGCAGCGGTTCCGGCAGGCGCAGATCGATCGCAACCGGCGGATCACCGCCTGGGCCAAGGCCCAGCTCGCCGAGCTGAAAGCCGCCGGCGACCCCGACGCCGAGCGCTGCTTCGTGGTGCAGGGCACGATGAGCGACGTGCGCTGGACCGACCCGAGCCAGGACCCGTCCGACCGCCGGCCGCACACCTGCTATCTCGGCGATCCGAAGATCGTGAACGACGGGCCGGTGGGCCTGGGCCGCTTCACCACCCTGCGCTCGTGGCTGTCGCAGTGGAGCTATGACGAGAGCCGCGCCAACGGCGTGGTCAACGCCGGGCGGATCTCCTGCCCGGTGCTGGTGATCAACAATACGGCCGACCTGGCCTGCACGCCGAGCCACGCCCAGCGGCTGTTCGACGCCGTCGCCTCGGCCGACAAGAGCCTGGTGCACATCGAGGGGGCCGACCACTACTACGCCGAACGTCCGGACCTGCTGCCGCGGGCGACGGCGGCGATCGGCGAGTGGCTGGACGCGCGCGGGTTCTAGGCGTTCGCAGCGGCCATCTAGGGGTTTCGCCCGATGCCGTCGGCGGCGCTTGCGACTGTAGCCTGAGCATCGAAAGGCGTGCGCGGCCTGCCGCGGGCGCCGTCAGTTCGCGATGGGCGCCATCGCTGTACCGACAGGGTGAGCCCCGATGTCCGTCGCGGATGCACTTGCGCTCGTCAAACGCCTGCTCATCCTGAGCTGCATGCTCGGCGTGATGTGGCTTGGGGTCTGGATCGCTCCGGCCTTCGGCCAGGAACGGGCGCCCCCGCCAACGCGGCCGAAGATCGGCCTGGTGCTGTCGGGCGGCGGGGCGATGGGCATGGCCCACGTCGGCGCCATCCAAACGCTGGAGAAGCTCGGCATCCGGCCCGACCTGGTGGTCGGGACCTCGATGGGGTCGATCGTCGGCGGCCTCTACGCCTCGGGCATGAGCGGCGCCGAGCTCGAGCACGCCATCGAGACCATGAACTGGGACCTGATCTTCGACACCTCGCCGCCGCGCGAGGGGCTGACCTATCGTGAAAAGCAGCTGCAGGCGGCGTTTCCGGTCAAGGCCAGCGTCGGGGTCGCCGGCACGCGGCTGCGCTCGCCCGACGCGCTGATCTCCGACGCCAACCTGCTGCTTGAACTGCGCCGGCTGGTGCGGGTGCGGGCCGCCGTTCCCACCTTCGACGACCTGCCGATCCCGTTCCGGGCCGTCGCCACCGATATCGAGACCGGGAAGAAGGTGGTGCTGGACCGCGGCGAACTGGCCGGAGCGATGCGGGCCTCGATGTCGGTGCCGGGGGTGTTTGCGCCCTACAGCCTGAACGGTCATCTGCTGGTCGACGGCGGCATGTCCGACAATGTGCCGATCGACGTGGCGCGCGAGATGGGCGCCGACGTGGTCATTGTCGTGGCCACCCAGACGCCGATGCTGCCGGCCGACCAACTCCGCAGCCTCACCGGCATTCTCGGCCAGACGGTCACCATGCTGATCCTGGCCAACGAGCGCCAGCAACTGGCGACGCTGAAGCCAAGCGACGTGCTGATCAGCGTCAACACCGGCGACCTGACGGCGGCGGACTTCAAGCGCGGCGCGGAGTTCATCGCGATCGGCAAGGCCGCGTCCGAGAAGCAGCTCGGCGGCCTGCAGCGCATCGCCGCGCTGGGCCCGTCGCAGCACGCGGTCAGCATCGACAAGCCGCCGCCGACGATCGACTACGTGAAGGTGGAAAACGACTCCCGGCTTTCCGACAAGATCCTGCTGCGGCGGATCGAGCCGTTTGTCGGCAGGTCGATGGCGCCTGACGAGGTCGGGACGGCCATGCGCGACATCTACGCCATGGGCATGTTCTCCCGCGTCGACTACCGGATCGAGGAGAGCGCGGACGGGCGGACCGGACTGGTCGTGAACGCCGTCCAGCGGCCGGGCGACGCCAACCGCCTGCGCCCCGGCGTGACCATCGCCGCCTCCAGCGAGAGCGGGACGGAATTCGACTTCTCCGCCGAGCTGCGGCTGGTGCAGCTGGACAGCTATGGGTCGGAGGCGCGTTTCGTCGGCGCGCTGGGCGAGCGGACCTTGTTCTCGGCCGAGTACTTCAAGGTGCTCGACAGCTATCAGCGCTGGTTCGTGGACGTGATGGGCTCGGTGCAGAAGCGCCCGATCAAGGTCTACAACGACACCGGCTTCCGGCTTGGCGAGTACGACGCCTCCTACGGCTTGGCTTCGTTGGCCCTGGGGCGCCAGTTCGGCAGCGTCGGTGAGGTGCGGGGCGGCGTCGAGGTCGGCTCCGGGTCGGCCTCGCTGCAGGAGGGCGACCTGACGCCTCGGGACTTCGACCTCAAAGTGGGTCAGCTGTTCCTGTCGGCCGGGGCGGACACCTTGGACAATCCGTACTTCCCCAGCCGCGGCATGAGCGGGCGTCTACAGTGGAATGTCGGCTTGGAGGGGCTGGGCAGCGACACCGACTTCCAGACCCTGCGGCTGGACGGAATCTACGCCGCCAGCGTCGGGCGCCAGGCCTTCAATTTCAATATTTCCGGCGGCGATACGATCCAGGGCGACCTACCGCTGGTGTCGCTGTTCACACTGGGCGGGCCGTTCAGCTTCCCAGGTTATTCGGTCGACGAACTGACGGGCGAGAGCTTCGCCGTCGCCCGCGGCATGTACCGCTACAAGCTCACCGACAGTTCCAAGAGCCTGCTGAAGGTGCCGCTCTATGTCGGCGCGACCCTGGCGGTCGGCAACGTCTGGGCGCGGCACGGGGATGCAGAGGCCGACGATGTGCGGGTGGGTGGCAATGTCTTCCTGGCGGCCGACACTGTGATCGGGCCGGTGTTCCTCACCGCCGGGGCGGCCGACGACGGACGTACGGCGCTCTATTTCTTCATCGGCAAGCCGTTCTGAGGCGGGAACTTCGCCGCGTAGCGGGCGGTTGCCCGTGCGGAGGCAGCGACCATCATGGCGCAGGCCAGGCATACGCGGTCAGAGAGCGAGGCGGAGGCACGGCCGCGCTCGCGACTGGACGGTCATCGGGCGATCCTGTGGATCCTCGCCCTGGCCTTTGCGGTGTTTGTGGTGGTGTTCCTGACCAGCCCCAAGGAAGGCGCCGATTCAAGGACGGGCGCGCCGCCGGGCGAGGTTCCGGCAGCGCAGCCCTGAGGTCTATTTTGCGGGCAAGACCCGCTGGGCGACCATCTCGCGGCCGGTGCGGCTGATGCCGTAGAGCACGCCGCGCTCGCTTTCGTCCCAGTCGACGGCCTGGCCCTCGGTGGCCACGCCGATGGTGTCCAGATGGTCAAGCACCGCGCCGCCTTGGGTCGGCAGGGCCAGGACGTAGAGTTCGGGGTGGTCGTGGCCGGTGATGTAGAGTTTGCCGTCAGGGCCCCAGCCGCCGCCGGACGAGCTCATCGGCTTGAAGCGGTCGAGCACCGACTGCGGGAAACTCCAGCTCTGGGTCTGGCGCCAGTCGTCGTCGAAGCGGACCAGCACCGAGTGGCGGTGGTCGCGCGGGGCCTCGCCTCCCTTGCCGTCGTAGTTGGCGAACGCCGCCCACCAAGCGCCGTCCTTGCGGTCGACCCAGGTGATCGAGCCGCGGCCTGGGCCGAGGGCGACCGTGCGCAGGTGCTTCATGGTCGCTGGGTCGAAGAACTCGACGGCGCTCCAGTGCGGCACGGCCGGGAAGTTGGAGCTGGCGCAGACCAGTTCCTTGGCGATCACCGCGCACGAGTTGATGTGCGGATAGCGGACCGGATCGCCCTTCCACTCGGCGAGCTTGGCGCCGGTCTTCTTGTCGTACTTGGCGATGGTCGAGTTGGCGACGGCGTAGACGTGGGCGGCGTCGACGGCCACGCCCTGGCGGGCCTCGGGGGCCGGATAGCGGCGCAGGACCTCGGCCGTGCGCGAGGGAGCCGGGGCGGCGGCCTCCTGCGCCAGGGCGGGAGAGGCGGCGAGGACCGGGGCGGCGAGCGCCCCGGCCAGGATGAGTGAACGGATCATCCCGCGTCCTCCTAGAAGTTCACCGCCGCGCCGACCCAGTAGGTGCGGCCGTAATTCGCCCATTCCTGCAGGTAGCGGCGGCCCGGGCCGGTCACTTCCTGACGGCCGGTGTTGGACAGGTTCTGGCCTTCGACGAACACCGTGAAGCGGTCGGTGAAACGATAGGACAGGCTGGCGTCGAAGACGTGGCGGCCCTTCCAATACTGGTCGGAGTTCGGGTTGGCGTCGTTGATCGTCTCGAGCTGGCCGCCGATGTAGTTGTGCGACACCCGGGCCTCGAACGGACCGCGCTGGTAGTAGATCGACTCGTTCGTGGTGATTTCCGGCTGCTGGAACAGGCCGGTGACCCGCGGACCGGTCGAGGTCAGGAACGTGAACTCGGTGTCGAGCCAGGTGATGTTGCCGTTGAAGCCGAAGCCGTCGAACGGCGCGGGCAGGAAGGTGAAGGCCTGCTGCACGGCGAACTCGACGCCGCGGATCTTGGCGCTCTCGGCGTTGCGCGGGGTCGAGACCAGCACGCTCTCGGGGCCACGGCCGACGTCCAGGGTCTCGGTCGAGGACAGGGTGAAGATCTCGTTCTCGATGTCCTTGGTGAACAGCGCCAGCGAGATCATGCCGTCGGTCGGATAGTATTCGAACGACACGTCGAAGCCGCGGCTCTCACGAGCCTTCAAGCCGGGGTTGCCGCGCGACAGGGTCGGCTGGCTGCCGTCGAAGTTCAGCCCCTCGGTCGCGGCCAGCGAGCCGTAGTCGGGGCGGCCGATGGTGTTGGTCCAGGCGGCGCGGACGATGACGTCGTCGCGCGGTTTCCACTCGACGTGCAGGCTGGGCATCCAGTTGCCGTAGGAGCCCGAGTTGCTGACCGGGGTCAGCACCCCGCCGGTGCTGCGCACGGCGTCGGACTCGACCTCGGTCTGCTCGAAGCGCACGCCGCCGAGCACGGTGAAGTCACCCCACGAATAGCTGGCTTGGGCGTAGGCGGCGTAGATGTCCTCCTGCACCTTGTAGTCGCCGGTCGGCGCGGTCGTGGTGGTGGTGAAGCGGCTGCGGTTGGCGTTGAAGAAGTCCATCGCCGCGCCGGCGTCGATGCGCGGCGAGAGCAGGTAGCGGCCGGCGATCAGCTCGCTCGGGCCGGGCTTGTCGACCTCGGCCAGGGTGTACACGAAGCCCGATCCGGCCCGGTAGTTGACCTGCGTCGAGTTGAAGTCGCGCTCGGTGGTGCGCAGCAGGCCGCCGAACTTGGCCTTGAGGTTTCCGTCGGCGTTTCCGTCGTCGAAGGCCAGGTCGAAGCGGGCCTGGGCGGTCGTCTCGTCGGTCTTGGTCAGCGAGTCGCGGTGCTGCTGCAGCACGAAATTGGCCGGGTTGCGAGCCGCCGCGTCGTTGACCGAGGTGAAGACCGGGAACAGCGGGTTGGTGGTGTCGTAATTGAAGGCGTAGTTGGCGCCCTGGGCGTCGACGGTGCGGAACTCGACCGAGTGGTTCGGCACTTCGAGGCCCGCTTGCGAGTAGACGAGATCGCCGCTGGCGGTCCACTGCGGCGCGAAGGTCCACTCAAAGCCGGTGCGCAGCAGCCCGATTTCACGCTTGGTGATCGGCTGGTTGAGCTGGATCACCTCGCGGCCGCGGGCGAAGTAGCCGCTGGTCGGGGTCTGGTTGGCGACGTTGCCGAGCGGCTCGATGCGGTACTCGATGCGCTCCTCGTCGTCCTCCATGCGCGAGAACAGACCTGCGGCCTCCCAGCGGAAGGTGTCGGTCGGGCGGTACTCGATCTTGGCGTTCACGCCGCTGCGCTGCTTGGTGTTGTTGTACCAGAACAGCCGCTGATAGGCCGGCACCTGGATGCCGTTGCCGAGCGGCGAGCCCGAGACAACCGGCGCGCCGGCGGCGGTGTATTCGCGCACCGACGGGTCCTGGGATTCGACCTGCGGGATGTCGTAGTCGAGTTGCTCGTGCGAGGCGCCGACGACCACGCCCCACTGGTCGGCGTCGCCGAAGGTCGTGCCGGTGGCGAAGGCCAGGCGGTAGGAGGGCTTGTCGTTGCGCACGTCGCCGCTGCGCTCGTACATGCCATACGAGGCCATGCCGTTGAAGAACGGCCGGCCGATGTCGAAGGCGCTGCGGGTGGTGACGTTGATCACGCCGCCGATGGCGTTGCCGTCATGCTCGGGCGTGACGGTCTTGATGACTTCCAGCCGGCCGGCCATCACCGAGGGGACGATGTCCATCGGCACGGTGCGGCCGCTCTCGTCGACCGAGGCGACCAGCGCGCCGTCGATGGTGGTGCGGTTGTAGGTCGAGCGCAGGCCGCGGATGACCGGGAAGCGCGGCTCGCCCTGGTCTTCCATCACCGAGATGCCGGGAATGCGGCGCAGGGCGGCGGCGGTGTTGTGGTCGGGCAGCTTGCCGATGTCGTCGGCGGAGACGACGTCGGCGACGACGAAGGCCTCACGCTTCACTTCGATGGCCTTGCGCTGGGCCTCGCGCTGGCCGGTGACGACGATCTCGTCGACCGCGGCCGCCTCGTCGTTGGCGAAAGCCGGCGTCGAGAGCGCCGTGCCGGCAAGAAGCAAGGCCAGGCAACCGGAAACACGCGGAACGAAATGCATCTGCACCCCCCAAACTGAAAACGGGCGGAGCAGTAGGGAGGCCGCACGACGGTGCGGTGACAGGCCGATGAACGGATTACGAAACCGGGGCGGTCCCGCTCAGCAGGTATGCAGCCCCTGCGAGTTGGGCGATCAGGATCGCGTATAGGAGGCCGGCAAAGGGCTGCTTGCGGGTCTTGTGGCGGAACGTCTGCTGAGCCAGCACGGCGCCGGGACCGCCGCCGATGGCCGCCAGGGTCAGCAGGGTGCGCTCGGGGATTCGCCGGCCGCCGCGCCGGGCGCTGGACTTGTCGAGACCCATCGCGGCGAAGGCGACGAGGTTGGCCAGCGCCAGATAGCCAAGGGCGGCCATCACTCGGGCGGCCGCGCCTCGCGCCACATGGCCCACATCTCCGGCGCGTCGGGCCTGGCCTTCAGCACCTCGACGACCTCGAAACCATAGCGGCGGTAGAGCGGCACATTGGCGGGGCTGGAGCTTTCGAGATAGGCGGGCAGGCCCTTGGCGTCGACGCGGGCCAGGCCGGCGGCCAGCATCCGCGAGCCGACCCCCAGGCCCTGGGCTTCTGGCCGCACTCCGAGGAACCAGAGATAGGCGTGGGGCGGGGTCTTGGGGTGGTGGGCGTCCATCATCCGGCGCATGGCCGACATCCGCGACAGCCGCGAGAAACCGGTTGCGCCGAGGATCCGGGGCAGAGCGCGCAGCTCCTGCAGGAACGGCGTCGGACCAAGGCTCTCGGACGGCAACCAGATCGAGGCCGCGCCGCCGCCGGCTGGGCGAAACACCTCGCCGTCGGTCACGCCCATGGCGATCAGCAGTTGGAACAGCTTCAGCCGCGCCGAGTCGTGCCGGGCGTCGGCGCGCAGGAACCAGTTGAAGACCGGATCGGTGGAGAAGGCGGCGGAGAGATCCTGGGCGACGGCGCCGATGTCGGCCATGCCGGCCGCGACCGGGGCCTCGGCCCCCCTGCGCAGGTCCAGGATCTCCGCTTCGGTCATAGCTTCTCGCTGATCTTGATGGCCGTGCGGCAGCCGGCGCGGATCACGGCGGCCAGCAGCGGATAGCCCGGGGCTTCGCGCGCGCCTTCTTCGAGGGCGTGGTCGCGGTGGGCGATTTCTTCGTCGCGGAACTTGGTCAGTTCGGCGGCGAGTTCGGGCTCTCGGGTTTCCAGCTCGGCGATCTGCGCGGCGTAGTGGCGCTCGATGACGTCCTCGACCGCCTCGGTGCAGGCATGGGCCGCCTTCTCGCCCAGCAGAGCGGTGCCGGCCCCCAGGGCGAAGCCGGCCACCCGCCAGAGCGGGGCCATGGCGGTCGGGCGGACCTTGTGTTCGTTCAGCAGCTTGTCGAAGCGCTGGAGGTGGTCGGCTTCGTCCTTCTCCATCTCGGCGAGTTGACCGGAGATGCGCTCACGGCCCTTGCCGGCGCGCAGCACGGCCAACTGGCCGCGATAGATGTGCACCGCGCCCAGTTCGCCGGCGTGGTCGACGCGCAGGATCTCCGCCAGGCGGCCGCTCATGGCGCCGACGCCGGGGCGCGGGGGGATCGGCTTGTCGCTCATGACAGCTTCCTTCTCTCGTGACGCACGGCCAGCAGGCTGAGCACGGTCAGGCCCAACGAGGCCAGAGCGTTCCAGCCGGCCATCGACAGGCCCAGGAACACCCAGGCGGCCTTGTCGCAGGCCGGTGGGGCGATCTTGGCGCCGCCCAGCAGGTCGGCCATCTGGCCGGCGCTGACCCCGCCGCCGCCGCCCGAGCAGGCGGTCGGGCCGGGCCACCACTTCCACTCGACCCCGGAATGATAGACGGCCAGGCCGACGCCGAAGGCGAACACCGCCGCCAGGGCGGCGTCGAAGGCCCAGCGCCAGCGCGCGCCGGCGCGCATCCGGGTGACCAGCATGCCGGCCAGGGCCAGGCCCGCGGCGACCCAATAGACCTCACGGGCGCGCAGGCAGAGCGCGCACGGGGCCAGGCCGCCGAAGGTCTCGAAGGCGTGGGCGATGGCCAGCATCGCCAGCGAGGCGACCAGCGCGGTCAGCCGCCAGCGCTCGAGGAAGGGTTTAAGCAACGCGCGCATCGGCGGGATAAGACCTCAAAAGCTTCACCGCCCCAAGCGATCAGATGAGCACCTTCAGCACGACGATCAAGCCGACCAGGGCGATCAGGCCCAGCGTGCCGTAGAGGGCCATGCGCTTCTCGAACTCGGCCAGCATGGCCGGGCCGAAGTACTTGAGGATCGCAGCGACCGCGAAGAACCGCAGGCCGCGGGTCAGGATCGAGGCCCAGATGAAGGTGACCAGCGAGAACTGCGCCAGACCCGCGGTGATGGTCACCAGCTTGTAGGGGATCGGGGTCGCGCCCTTGATCAGGATCACCCACAGGCCCCAGTCGGCGAACCACTTCTCGAACGCGGCCTTGCCGTCCGGGTGGCCCATCAGGTTCAGCAGCCACATGCCGACTGGCTCGAGATAGAAGCCGATGGCGTAGCCGAGCAGGCCGCCCACCACCGAGGCGGCGGTGCAGATCCCGGCATAGACGAAGGCGCGATCGGGCCGCGCCAGCACCATCGGCGCCAGCATCACGTCCGGCGGGATCGGGAAGAACGAGCTCTCGGCGAAGGAGACGACCGCCAGGCCCGCGGGGGCGTGACGCGAACCGGCCAAGCCCATGACCCAGTCATACAATTTGCGAAACATGCTGATCCGGCCCGACGTTCGTAGCCTTGCTAGCAGGCCGATGGGCGCTTGTCTCGGCCGGCGCGCTCGGGCAATTCCTCCTCCTGACATCGCCCCGCCGCGACATGTCTTTCCCGTACCCGCCAAGGAGGGACCATGCGCGTCCTCACTCTCGCCGCCGCGATCGCAGCCCTGATGACCAGCCACGCCCAAGCCGCACCGCAACCCGCGCCAAAGTGGGCGATCGTCGTGCATGGCGGCGCCGGGGTGATCGAGCGCAGCCAGCTGACGCCCGAGCAGGAGAAGGCCTATCGCGCCGCGATGACCAAGGTCACCGAGGTTGGCGCCAAGGTGTTGAAGGACGGCGGCAGCGCCATGGACGCGATCGAGGCGACCATCCACCTCCTGGAGGACGACCCGCTGTTCAACGCCGGCCGCGGGGCGGTGTTCACCGCAGAGGGCCGCAACGAACTCGACGCGGCGATGATGGACGGCAAGACCCTGCGGGCCGGGGCGGTCGCCGGCGTGACCCGCACCCGCCATCCGATCTCGCTGGCCCGCGCGGTGATGGAGAAGTCGCCGCACGTGATGATGATCGGGTCCGGCGCCGACGCCTTCTCCAAGACGCAGGGCCTGGAGCAGGTCGACCCCAGTTACTTCTTCACCGAGCGCCGCTGGAAGAGCCTGGAGAGCTTCCTCAAGGCCAACAACCTGCCGATCCCGCCCAAGCCGACGGGCGGCGCGCCCGATCCGGCCCAAGGCCTGGCCCACGATGAGGGCAAGAAGGGCACGGTCGGCGTCGTCGCCCTCGACAGCCACGGCAACGTCGCGGCCGGGACCTCCACCGGCGGCACCACCGGCAAGCGCTGGGGCCGGGTGGGCGATGCGCCGATCATCGGCGCGGGCACCTACGCCGCCAACCAGTCATGCGCGGTCTCGGCGACCGGCACAGGCGAGTACTTCATCCGTCTGACGGTGGCCCGCGACGTCTGCGCCCTGGTCGAGTTGAAGGGCATGAGCCTGCAGGCCGCCGCCGACGAGGTGGTCCAGAAGAAGCTCACCGCCCTGGGCGGCGACGGCGGGGTCATCGCCGTGGCCCCCGACGGCCAGATCGCCTGGAGCTTCAACACCTCGGGCATGTACCGGGCCAGCGCCGCCGACGGTCGCCCGCTGACGGTGGGCATCTACAAGGACGAGCCTTAAGTTAGGGCCATGGCCCATATCGATCCGCAACTCGACCTGACCGAAGCCGCCGAAGAGGAAATGGAGCGCGCCTGCTCGTTGGGCCGGCGCGACATGGCCGCCTGCACGCCCTGGGGCGACACCTATGAGGGCTATACCCCGGCTGGTCGCGAGGTGAGCTTTGAGCGCAATTATTTGTGGGTCGGCGAGCCGGGCGGAGACATCTGCGTCGAGGTCGTGGTCTACTTCCCCGAAGCCTACGAAAGCGGCGTGCGCGTGACACGTACGGTGGGCCGGGAGGAATGAATGAAGCTCGCCTCTCTGAAGGGGGGACGTGACGGCCGTCTGGTCGTCGTCTCGCAGGACCTTGCCTGGTGCGCCGACGCCAGCGCCATCGCGCCGACATTGCAGGCCGCTCTCGACAGTTGGGAGATCGCCGAGCCGCTGCTACGCGGCCTGGCCGAGAGCCTTGAGCACGGCTCGGTTCCCAGGGAACGCTTTCACGAGCACGAGGCGGCCAGTCCGCTGCCGCGGGCCTATCAGTGGGCCGACGGCTCGGCCTATGTGAACCACGTGGCCCTGGTGCGCAAAGCTCGCGCCGCCGATATGCCCGACAGCTTCTGGACCGACCCACTGATGTACCAGGGCGGCTCCGACGGCTTCCTCGGGCCGCGCGATCCTATCCCGCTCGCCGATGAGGCCTGGGGCTGCGACATGGAGGGCGAGATCGCGGTCGTCGTCGGCGACGTGCCGTTGGCCGCGAGCCGCGAGCAGGCGCTGGCCGCCATCCGGCTGGTGATGCTCTGCAACGACGTCTCGCTGCGCAACCTGATCCCGGGCGAGATCGGCAAGGGCTTCGGATTCTTCCAGTCCAAGCCAGCCTCGGCGTTCTCGCCGGTGGCGGTGACGCCAGACGCGCTGGGCGAGGCCTGGAAGGACGGCAAGCTGCACGGCGTCTTGGAGGTCGAGCTGAACGGTGCGCCGCTGGGCTGCGCGGACGCCGGCGTCGACATGACCTTCGATTTCGGGACGCTGGTCGCCCATGCGGCCAGGACGCGGGCGCTGGGCGCCGGCACGATCATCGGCTCCGGCACGGTGTCGAATCGCGGCCCGGACGGCGGTCCAGGAAAAACGATCGCCGAGGGCGGAGTCGGCTACTCCTGCCTAGCCGAGTTGCGGACCGTGGAAACGCTCGCCCAAGGCGGCCCCAAGACGCCGTTCATGAAGCCCGGAGACGTCGTGCGCATTGAGATGCGCGACGGGCGGCGGCATTCCATCTTTGGAGCGATCGAACAGCGCGTGGGGGTGTCATGACCGGACCATCCCATATCGTCCACGACGACCAGGGCGCCGCGTCCCTGCAACTGGACGCCTATCTGCCCTACCGGCTGTCGGTCGCCTCGAACGCGGTCAGCGGCCTGATCGCTCGGGCCTATGAGGACCGCTTCGCGCTCAGCGTGCCGCAGTGGCGGCTGATCTGCGTGCTGGCCGAGGACGATGGCCAGACCCAGCGCGAGATCGTCGCGCGCACGGTGATGGACAAGGTGACCGTCAGCCGTGCGGCCCGCGGCCTGACCGCCCGGCGGCTGATCGTTCGGTCCGAAAACCGGGCCGATGGGCGCTCGCACGTGCTGACCCTGACCGAGGAGGGGCGACGGCTGCATGCGGAGATCGCGCCGCTGGCGCTGGCCTACGAGGCGGCGCTGATCTGCGGCTTGGCGCCGGCCGAGGTCGCCCAGCTCAAGCGGCTGCTGATCCGTCTGCAGCACGCGGCCGGCGCCTTGGCCGGCGGCGCAGCGCCGCTGGCCGATCCCGGGCTGGCCGCGCGCTAGCTCAGTGCGCGGTGGCGGCCTTCAGGCCCCAACGGTGCGAGCCTTCGCCGAAGCGCAGGTGGAAGCCGTAGAGCGCGCGGCGCGCCTCGTCGCGCCAGATCTCCTCGAACGAGACGATCACGGCGCTTTCGAAATCTTCCGGGATGTTCTTCACATCGACCCCGACTTCGCGCGCGACGTTGGCGATCACGTCGCGACGGTGGGCTTCGCCACCGAAGTACAGAAGGGTCTCGCGGATACGCTCGACGAGATGATCGCTCGTCGGACGCTTGGCGGCCTTGCGGCGCATTTGCTTGAGAGTTTGGTCCATTCTAGTCCCCACCCGATGATGGAAAGCTAGAACCGCCGGTTTATCGGAGGGTTAATTCGGGTGATTAATATCGCCTTCAGGTTGAGGGGGCGTCAGCCCCCTCCGAGCGCCACGGCCGTGTGGTAGACGATGAACGAGGCGACGTAGGCCAGTGTCACCATGTAGACGAACATCACCGTCGGCCAGAGCCAGCTGTTGGTCTCGCGCTTCACGACCCCCAGCGTCGGGGCGCACTGCGGCGCAAAGATGTACCAGGTCAGGAACGACAGGCCGGTGGCCAGCGACCAATGGTTGGCCAGGGTCGAGGCCAGGGTCCCGACATTGTTCTCGGCGTCGCCCACCGCATAGACGGTGCCCAGGGTGGCGACGGCCACCTCGCGGGCGGCCATGCCCGGGATCAGGGCGATCGACATCTGCCAGTTGAAGCCGATGGGCGCCAGGACCGGCTGGATGAAGTGGCCGATCATGCCGGCGAAGCTGTAGTCGATGGCCGGGCCGGTGGCGCCTTCCGGCGGGTAGGGGAAGGTCGACAGCACCCAGATCAGGATCATCATCGGCAAGATGATGCGGCCGGCGCGGTTGATGAACATCTTGGCGCGCAGCATCAGGTTGCGAAACACGCTCATCGGCTCGGGCAGCTTGTAGGTCGGCAGCTCCATCAGGAACGGCTCGACCGCGCTTCGCCAGAACACCCGGCGGGTGACGAACGAGACGATCAGGGCGCTGAGGATGCCGGCGGCGTAGAGCCCGAACATCACCAGCCCCTGCAGGCTGAACAGCCCCCAGACCTTGGTGTTGGGGATGAAGGCGCCGATGATCAGCGTGTAGACCGGGATCCGCGCCGAGCAGGTCATCAACGGCGCGACCAGGATGGTGGTGATCCGGTCCGGCTTGGAGTCGATCACCCGCGTCGACATGATCCCGGGGATCGCGCAGGCGAACGAGGACAGCAGCGGAATGAAGGCGCGCCCGTGCAGGCCCGCCCCCCCCATGATCTTGTCCATCAGGAACGCGGCCCGGGCCATGTAGCCGAGGTCCTCGAGCATGATGATGAAGAAGAACAGGATCAGGATCTGCGGCAGGAACACCAGCACGCTGCCGACCCCGGCGATCAGGCCGTCCGAGACCAGGCTGTGCAGCAGTTCGTTGGGGATGTACTGGCCGACGGCGACGCCCATCCAGCCGAACAACGCCTCGATGGCGTCCATGGCCGGGGTGGCCCAGGTGAACACCGCCTGGAACATCAGGAACAGCAGGCTGAGCAGGATGGCCAGGCCGGCGACCGGATGCAGCAGCACCGCGTCGATGCGGCCGGTCCAGGTGTCGGGGTGCTCGGGCGGGCGCACATAGGTGCGCACCAGGCGCTGGGCCTCGGCGTGGGCCTGGCGGATCTCGGCGGCGTTCGGTTCGCGCCAGACGTTGTCGGCGGCCAACTGTCCGGCCTCGACCAGGCCGTCGACCTGGGCGAGCAGGTCGGAGATGCCGCGCTTGCGGGTCGCCACGGTGGTGACGATCGGGGCGCCGATTTCGCGCGAGAGGCCCTCGATGTCGATGCGCAGGCCTTGGCGCTGGGCGATGTCGTACATGTTGAGCGCCAGCACCATCGGCCGGCCGACCTGCTTCAGCTCCATGGCCAGGCGCAGGACCAGGCGCAGATTGGTGGCGTCGGCGACGCAGACGACGATCTCGGGCGGAACCTCGCCGGCCAGGCGGCCGAGCACCGCATCGCGGGTCACCGCTTCGTCGGGGCTGCGGGCGCGCAGCGAGTAGGTGCCGGGCAGGTCCAGGACCATCAACTGGCGGCCGGCCGGGGAGGTGACGACGCCTTCCTTACGCTCGACGGTGACGCCGGCGTAGTTGGCGACCTTCTGGTGCGAGCCGGTCAGGGCGTTGAAGAGGGCGGTCTTGCCGGAATTCGGATTGCCGACCAGGGCGACGCGGGCCGGGGACAGGGTCTCGCTCATGCCGGGCGCTTGCCCAGCAGCACATAGACATCTTCGGCGTCGCGGCGGCGCAGGGCCACGCGCATGTCGTCCAGCCGCACGGCGATCGGATCGCGGCCGATGGCGCCCTCGTGGATCACCTCGATGTGCGCGCCCTCGACGAAGCCGAACTCCAGCAGACGGCGTTGCAGTTCCTCGACGCCGACGCCGTGCGCGGTCGAGTTGTGCTCGGCGCGGACTTCCAGGATGATCCCGGCGTCCCCGACGGACGCGTCGCTCAGACGCACGACAGCGCCCTCCGTGGCGGCTCCTGCGGCCCCCGGCCGGGTCGAGATATTGTTCATCCAGCAATCCCTACGCGCACTCTTGAGAATGATTATCATTTGGGCGCGGCCGCGTCGAGAGCTTTGCCGAATTCGCGGGCAGGTGGGCGCAAGCGTCGCGCGTGGCTAGCCTTCGCGGCCGGCGCTTGATAAACGGATCGCCCTCACGCGAGCGGGCGTGGTGAAACTGGTAGACGCGCCGGACTCAAAACCCGCTTACGATGTAAAATTTGTCGAAAAAATCCCGTAAACTTAAGGGGTTGAGCGATAGGCGCAGCCGGCGCACCACTTACACATGTCTTACACACCCGCCCAAGGCGAGGGGCTGACATGTCCGAGATTTCGCACACCCTGATGGACGGTAAGGTCCATGTGTACCGCAGACCAGAAAGCCGCTTCTGGCAGTGCTCGGTCTTCCTCGGTGGGCGCAATCATCGAGCGTCGACCGGCCACGATAACCTTGCGGTCGCGATGGAGTTCGCACGCGACTGGTACCTGGATCGATATGCCGATGAACGGCTCCGCAAGCGTGGGATCCCGTTGCCGCGATCGGCGGCTGAGGACCAGCCAAGACACGCGGAGAAGGCTCCCGCCCCGAAGGCCGCTAGTCCGACGTTCCGAGAGGCGGCGGAGGCCTTTCAGGCAGAGTACGGCGTCATCACGCTAGGAGAGCGGAACGCCAAGTATGTGAAGCGGAAGGATGAGCATCTGCGGCTCTATCTCCTGCCGTTTCTCGGCGACAAACCGATTATGGAGATCAACGCGGGCCTGATCCAAGCCTATCGCGTTCATCGCCTGAAGCCGGAGGAGGGCAAGCGGCCGCCCTCCCGAAGCACGCTCCACGGAGAGATCGTTGTGCTTCGGCAGGTGCTGAAAATGGCCAATCGAAATGGCTGGATTTCGGCCCTGCCGGACATGTCTGCGCCCTATAAGGCCTCAGGCAAGGTGAGCCATCGCGCCTGGTTTTCACCTGAGGAGTACAAGCGCCTCTATCAAGCCACTCGCGAGCGCGCGAAGAACCCGCCGAAGGAGCGGTGGCGCGGTGAGTGCGAGCAGTTCCACGACTACGTGCTCTTCATGGTCAACACGGGCCTTCGCCCTGATGAGGCTTCACGCCTTCAGTTTCGCGATGTCGTTGTCGCTATGGACGAGGCGACAGGGGAGCGAATCCTAGAGATCGAGGTGAGGGGCAAGCGCGGTGTCGGCTACTGCAAGTCCATGCCGGGCGCAGTTCATCCGTTCAATAGAGTGAATATACGCAGGAAACCTGCGCAGACTGATCTGGTGTTCGGGCCGGTGCAGCGTGAGCTGCTGAACACCGTCCTTGCCGAGATCGGCCTGAAGCGGGACCGCGATGGGCGGCTGAGGACGGCGTACAGCCTGCGCCACACCTACATCTGCATGCGGCTGATGGAGGGGGCGGACATCTATCAGATCGCCAAGAACTGCCGGACGAGCGTGGAGATGATCGAGAAGTTCTACGCGGCGCACATCAAGAACACGTTGGATGCCTCTGCCATCAACGTACGGAAGGCACCTGCCGCCCCGAAGCGCAGGCGAACGCCGAAGCGTGTCACCGCGAACGCGGATTAGGACAACCTTGTCCGCTTGGGGCTCAAAGCGGCGGCTGGAATAGTCCGCTATCGGGGGCCCTCTCACTCGTAATGCGTAGGTCGGGTGCCCCACGCTTTGCGCGGCATTGAGCGCGCCACTTCCGGTAACCTATACGAGTACGTCGAAAGGCAGGCTCCCGAGCTGGCCAGCGTCAGGTGGAAAGCCCACCGAAGCAAAGCATTCCGGCTACCCGCTCCGCCTGGGCGCGCCTCAGCAACTTGCCCCGAGCCCTCGTGACAACAGTCGCGCCGGCTTTTTCTTTGGGCCAGAAGGGAGCCTGCCGATGATCTCACTTGCCGACTCGGCCCGTATTTCGCCCAGACGAGTTGACCACCGCAACGCTATGGAAGAGCTAGGTCGAAATCGGGGGGCGATCATGAAGCTTGAAGACATCGTCAAAGGGAATGTCATCGCCGGCGTGGTTCCCGGCAAGCTCGTGCGCGTGGTCGCGGCAGAAATGCGCGGCGCCGATGCGCTTGAGCTGGTCTACAAGGCCGAGGGTGCCCTCGGGCAGCGACGGCTGTCGCGTGTTGAAGAGGATGGCCTATTGGTCGTTTCCAACCGGGCGTGGCGGCCGACACCAGGTTCCGTCCTAGCGCTCCTAGTCGTTGTACTCGCAGCGTTTGCTGCCTACCAGTTTTTGCCTCACCCAAAAGCAAGCATGGAAGGGCCTGTAGTCAACGACATTCCGGTCGTAATCCGAACTAACGGTGGAATGCTCGAAGTGGCGAAGGTCAAGCATCGCCGCACGTTCAACCTCACCGAGGTGGCAACTTTTGCGGGATTCGAGGTGCCGTTCTGCACTGCGACGGCCTCGTACACGTTCGATGCGCACACTACTTACCGCGTTAAGCTTGCAAAGGATTGGGCCGCATCTTACCGCAACCAACGCCTCCAGGTGACTGCACCCAGGCTTGAGCCGGCATTGCCCGTTGCCTTTGATACCGCAAGGCTGAAGGCAACGTTAGAGAAGTGCCCATTCATGCCGGGCGGCACGCAGGAGGCTCTTCTTCGGAGCATCGGCGGTAAGCTTGCGAAGGATGCGTCGAATCCCGCCTACCTAGATCTGGCGCGCAACGGAGGCGCTCGGGAGACGGTGCGCGAGTTCGCGCAGAAGTGGCTGATCAACCAGAAGACCTACAATATCCCGCCCAATACCCCGATCGATGTCATGTTTGCGGACGAATAACGGCGAGCTCGGCCGTGCAGTTCTCGGCGCTTTGGAAAATGCCGTAGTGCTGCCCCTAGTCGCCTGCGAGGGAGGGGTGACGAGCACCTCGGGATGGTTGAGCGTCAGCGCCGCCTGTCATCGCTGGAACGCGAACTTCGCTTCGAAAGCGTTGGCGGGTGACGTAGGGTCCGCTTAGCGGCGGCGAGCCAATGGTGCAATGTGGATATGACCAGGCCGCTCCCACCCCATCCACTTGGCGCGAGCGAAGCAATTGAGAACGACGCGGAACCGCCAGATCGGTTCTGAGACCAGTCCGCGCGCGTGAATGTCTGCACTTAGCTGCGGGCCTAAGTCCGCTCCTGGCGCATTTGCGACCGATCCGTGCTTTGAGCGGCCCGAATATCGGACCTTCTGAACGCTCGAGAGGGTGAGGGTTAACGCGAGCCGGCTGGCGCTTGCCGTGGGCTAGCTGTTTTCATAGCTTAGCTCGAATCAGGAGACGCTGATGCAAAATCCGCCCGCTAGATCAATCGTCGACAAGGCCGCCCTTAAGCGGCGGATCGAGCGTCTGAACGTTTCCGCGGACATCAAGCTGCTGCTCGAAAATTTGCTCGAGATTACCCACACGGTTGGCAGCAAGATCGTGCAGGTCGGGGCCAAGATCCTCGAGTCAATCTTCGACTTTGCCAAGGCCTATCCGAACATCGCGCTCGGCGTCGCGGCGGCTCTCGTCATCTCTTTCCTGATCAATTCCATTCCCCTACTCGGTCCCGCCCTGTCTACAATCCTCACCCCTTTGTTGCTGATCCTCGGCATCGGCCTCGGCGCTCTCAACGACCTGACTGACAGCTCAATGAAGCTGAGCCTAGATGGAATTGAAGCTGCATTTCGCGGCCTGAGCGCTCAGTGAGCGAGGCCCTCCGAGGCCTTCTTCCGCGGGGCGCCGAACTTGATGAAGCCAGGGACCGGGCGCGCCTCGTCGACTTGGACGTTGTCATCGCCGAGCCTCTCAAGTTCAAACGGAAGCTGCGCATCGGCGAGGATGCGTACATCGCACTGCGTGCAACCAAAGGCATACGTGAACTTTGGGATGTCGGCGGGGTCGCGAGCACCGGCGCTGCAGTTGCCTCCTCTCACGTCGTGGCGAGCACTTTTTTCTCTGGCGGCCTGCTGTCGGTTCTCGGCATTGGCGCGGCTGCGACTCCGATCGGATGGGTAGTGGCTGCGGCGGCGGTCTCTGGCGGTGCTTACTACGGGGTCAGTCGTCTTGCGCGCCGCCATCACGGCAGGTTCGTCGACACGATCCCGCGCTTTATCAATACCCCCCTCGACTCGCTTGGGATGGACCTGCTCGACCTGATCTGTGCGCTGGCTCTGCGCGTGGCAGCCATTGACGGCTCCGTCGCCCCAGAAGAGCGTGAGGAGATCTGGCGTCATTTCGTGGATGAGTGGGGATATGACCCCGTCTACGTCGCTACTGCGCTCGACATTCTGCAAACCACCGCCGACGACGTCCGCGTCAAAGCCGTCGCACAGAACCTCGCTCAGTTCCAGGCCGCCAACCCAGACTGCAACGCTCAAGCTATGCAGGACGAAGTAATGGTCTTCCTGCGCCAGGTAGTGGAAGCGGACGGCTATATCGATGAACGTGAAGAGCTCGCCATCGACGCCATTGCCGAGGTGTTCCGCAAGGAGCGTACGGTGACTTTGGCGAAGGTCGGCCAAGGCGTGGCAGACGCGGGCGGGACGGCGAAGGCAGCGGTCAGCGAGTTCGCCAAGCGGGTAGGCGGCCTGCGGAGTCGACCCTCGAAGTGAGCGGTTGAGGCGCAGATCAGCATGTTCGCTGGTTCGAGAAGCGGACGTCAAACGAGTCCGCCTTCTGGCTTCCTGTTGATGTCCGCGGGCGCCAGGCGGTCACTCCAGTGGGCCCCGCCGAGCGGACTCCACGAGCGTCTGCGAGGGGTGGATGGCGGACGTTGCTCTCCCGCTCCAGTTCGGCAGTATCTCTCGATGCGCTCACTTTGGACCCACCAACTGGATGTCGTGACGGTCGCGGTCTTTGCCGCTTTTCTCGTTGGATGTGGTTCGCGAAGCCTGTCTGGGAACGCCGAGCCCCTTCGGCTTGCGGAAGATGCGCGCGCAATTGAAGCGTGCGACCTGTCGGTGCGGGTCGCTAGCGTTGGTGATGCCCACTCGAGGCTCGCCCGCGCCCTTTCGGGACGAAATGTGATCGTTTGTCCATTCAGGTCCGAACCTCAGACCAAGGTGTTTGCGGTGGGAGAGGCTGCGTTGTGCCAGAGCATGGAAGTCGGGGGACTGTCAGTGGCGGACTCGCGACCGGCCTCGTTCTCAGAAGTTGAACGTGGCGTGGAGTGCTCGGCTGCCACACGCGCCGACCTGAGCGGCTCTCAGCCTGGACGCAGCGAAGTGTTCGTCTGGCAACTTCCCGATCCCCCACGAGTCGCTCGCGGCGACGTCCGCCCCGGTGATCTGGTGTTTGAGGACTCTAAGGTGACACAACTGCTCGCGGACAGCGGCCTGCCCTTTCTCTACCGCGACCGGGTCGGCGACATCATTTGCTTCGAGGTTCGACAAGGCGAACCCGATCCACTGACTATGCTGCGGAGCGTGGGATATGTTCCTCCGAGCAATCTACGACAGATCGCACTGCAAGGGACCGACTGCCACGAAGCGGTCAAACGCCAGTTCAATTGGGACCTGCCAGTGTTGGTCTACAGCAACGTCCGCTAAGGGTCGGATCCGGTCGATCGCGACGTCCCTGCTAGTGGACGTTCAAAGTCCGCTCACCGGCTCGCGTCTGATGTCCCCTAGTGGCGCGCAGAAGACGCTTGGATACGCGATGCGCGTCTCAAACGCGTCGGCCAGCCTTAGGCCCAGAGGGACCGAGCGCGCGCTAGATCCCGCTCTTCGGTTCGCGTGTTGGCAGGAACAGCGGATAACACCGCGTCCCTTGCTTCGTCGTAGCTGCAGCGGAAGAGCTCATAGCAGCTCTGTCGACGTCCCTCGCGCCAGTACTCTCCAGCCGTGGCGCGGTCTCGAAGTTTGTCCTGAGCGGCGAACTCAACCGAGCCGGCATTCTCAACGTGGCTTGCAAGCAGCATTTCCCAGTCCGAAGCGCCGCCATAACGCCAGTTGCACAGCTGCCAAGCTCGGGTGCCGACGTCGGCAGTTGTCCCGATCTTCAGTAGCCCTGAAGCGGCAGAGCCCGCCAGATAGACGTGACCTGGTTTGTGGTGCCGGAGCTGATACGCGATCACTGCAGTATTGCATTGAATACAGTGCCCATGCCTGGTTCGCAGCGTGTGGCCCCCGTTCCCGCATGGTGTCGTGCCGAAGGCAAAACTAAGCCCTGCCTCCTTCATGGCTGATGCGTATTCCGGCTTCCTCATGCCTGTCGCGTCGAACACGCCGCTTGCCGCAATCTTCTGCGAGCGAAGGAAGTCCAGTTCTTCGGTGCTGAGTTCGCCCATCCGCCCTCCGGCTACCAATCGATCGTTACGGCAAAGGTTGGGGCCATATTTTGATGCTTGTACAGCGCCCGGCCGCATTTCGTTCGCGCTGAAAGTCCGCTGCTGGCGCTAGCCAGAGTAGGCAAAGTTCCGTCCAACTGCTGGAGGGCCGGAGGAGCTCGGACTCGCAATTCTTGAGGTTGGTGCCCCCTCGTGGATACGAACGGACGGTTCTCGGCTGAACCATTCGTCAGCTTCCGCAGCGAGCTCGTTCCGGTCGTCCACCGTGCCCGCTCTCGGGCGACACCGGACCCTGGGATGAGGGGCGACCTGAAGGCCTCGCGCTCCTGGCAAGGACGCAAGATCGTCCTGTGAAGCGATCCCAAGCATGACATCCGTGCATGGTCGGTCCGTATCGGCTTCTCAGATCACCTTACACCTGCGATGATGAGGGTATGGACCGGGCGCAACTCAAAGCGATCGAGCGCATGTTCGAAAAGCGCACGGCGGCGAACACCGCCTCGCCGAAGGCGGCGCGTGACTGGATTCTGCGTGATGGCGTGCATCGCCCGGGCGGATTCCTGGTCAATGCGAGCGCAAAAGATAGACCTACCAAGCCGGCCAAGTGAGCCGCCTTCGACCGTCGTTCGCCCTTGGCTATCATGGTTGCGAACGTGAAATCGCTGAGAAGGTGCTCGCGGGCGAGGCCTTTGAGGAAAGCACTAAGGACTTCGACTGGCTTGGGCCAGGCGCCTATTTCTGGGAGAGCGATCCTGAGCGCGCTTTGGATTGGGCTACACAACGTCCGCTCAGCCGCGCTTTCAAGGAGCCCTATGTCATCGGCGCAGTGATCGATTTCGGCAACTGTCTAGATCTGACCACGCGCGAAGGCATCGAGGCGCTCAGGCTATCCTACAAAAGCCTCAAGGCTGGCCAGGACCGCGGCAACCTGGCGATGCCGGTCAATACCGACCTCAAGGCCGATCCCCACGGGGACCGCCTGCTGCGCCGCCTGGACTGCGCCGTGATCATCCATATGCACCAGAATATCGAAGACGAACGCGCTGCGTGGGCGGCGGGTGAGATCACCGACGCTCCACCCAGCACGATCGACACAGTCCGCGGAATGTTCCCGGAGGGCGGGGAAGCATTTCCTGGTGCGGGCTTCCTTGCCAAGACCCACACCCAGATCGCCGTCCGAAACCCGGACTGCATCAAGGGCGTGTTCCGGCTGAGATCCTGAGGCGGCCACAATGCGCACCCAGAACGACAATCCTGCCTTCCAAGCCTATCGACACCTACTCCCTGCGAGCGGGCGTTATCCAGCGAAGTGGGTCGACATCTTCAGTAATACCAACGACGAGATGCGGTACTGCGACGTTGAGGTGGTGTTCATCCCTCGTGACGCTGACATTGAGTTCGATCTACAGTTCTGGGATGCGTTCGCTGACTACAACGATCGATGGATCGGGGACCTTGGCAATTCAGTCGCCGGATGGATGGAGCCGCACGGTCTGAACCCCGCAAAGGTCTTTGGCCTGATGCTCTACAATGGCTTCGTGGACCAGAATGAGCTGGATATGGCCTTGTCCGAGTTCTCGCATATCGAAGAATGCGGATGGGCGCGGGAGATGGTCGACGGATTGCTGGCAGAGCCCCTGCATGGCGGTGCCCACGACCCAAAAGTCACCATGGCAGCGCTAGAAAAGCTCGTAGATGAAGGTCATGGCCAGTGGGCGCGGGACATGCTGGTGATGATGCGCGACGAGGCCGAGTTGTAGCGCTAGGCGATGGATGTGCTCTTACATGAGGCACCCGGGAGGCACTGCCGGCCTCTACTTTGGTGGCGGCAATCCGCTCGCGCATCATCCCTAGATTCCCCTGCCGGCACCCGGCGGACGAACACGGGCCGGCGAACTTCGCTTGGCCGATGTGCGCCTGGGGCGAGACACCCTTCAGGACGAACCAGTGCACCGCTATTGGCGCGCGTGGGATCGACAGCGGATTCGCGACAGTCGCGACGTTGACCTTGCAGTACGCCATCGCGAGATCGGCGGCGTCTCAGAAGAAAGTCTGGCGCTTAATCCGCCTGATCAACCGAACCGTCCGTAAGACGGCCATAATGCGGCAGTGGGCTCGGATCCACCGCGTCCTATTCCGCGAGATGCCCGGGTTCTGGGTCCCGAAACCGAACTGGACTGGCCAGTTATCTCCATCAACGCTAAAGCGGAAAGCGTCTGCGGGGAGCCCAGAATGTCGGAAGGCGTCGTGAAGTTCTTCAACCAAGCCAAGGGCTTTGGGTTCATATCCAGGAGTGACGGTGGGGGTGATATTTTCGTCCACGTCTCGGCTCTGCACGACAACGGCCTGGATGACCTAGGCGAGAATGACGAAGTGTCCTTCGAGATCGAGCGTGACCGGCGGTCGGGTAAGGAGACCGCGGTTTCGCTGAGATTATTGGCGCGGGGTGTCCCTTCGCGGGGAGGCGCGCGCCAGCCGGCACGAACGGCACCTGGCCGCGGCAGAGGCGTGGAGTCGAGCGGCCGCGCCTCCGCCGGCTCGGGCGACGGCGTCGTGAAGTGGTTCAATCCGACAAAAGGGTTTGGCTTCATTCAGCCGAACGACGGTGGCGCCGACATCTTTGTTCATATCTCGGCCGTTGAGCGAGCGGGCCTTGGGACGTTGAACGACGGACAGGCCGTCGCCTACGACCTGGAAGAGGACCGCCGGTCGGGCAAGCTCGCAGCGACAAACCTCCGCTTCGAGTAGCTGCTAACGCCCACTGGTATTCGGTCTTTGGCCTTGATAAACGATGGCCCCCTTCGGGCACACGCATGCGGGCGTGGTGAAACTGGTAGACGCGCTGGACTCAAAATCCAGTTCCGAAAGGAGTGTCGGTTCGAGCCCGACCGCCCGCACCACTCTCTATAGACGAAATATATTCGTCGCGCCCGCCATGGGCGTGCTGGCGCGCACGCGCCACCTGTGAGAAGTTGAATCCGGAATCGACGGCTCGATACCGGCGATCCCCGCGCAAGGCGTGTTGAGGCACTGATCTCCCGCTTGTCGGGCGGCCCGCGAAATACAAGACCACAACCGCCGATCCTGCAGGTCGGCCGTGGGAATACGTGGGGCGTGCTCACTGCTTCGCACGTATCGAACCGCCCGGCTTGCGGGCGGCCTCGCGCGGCCAGAAGCAGGGAAGGAAAATGGACCCCAACCAACGTCGGGGGCTCACTGCGCCTCGTCGCCTGAGCTCGTCGAGCGCTGCTGAGACGCCCCGCAGCGTGAACAAGTCTATCGGCCCCAAGGATGGGGGCCTTGCCGGCCTCTTTCGTTCATACGGATCCTGGTTGAGGAGGGCACTTCGGAAGCGCTACGGCCAGGGGGCGGAAGATCTCGTGCAAGAAGCCTTCCTTCGAGCCGCGCGGTACGGGGAAGGCGACGCGGTCATCCGCCATCCCAAGGCTTTGCTTATGCGCATCGCGAGAAACGTCGCTGCTGATCAAGCAGATAGCAGTGCTGAGGCCGTGGCTCGAGCCTCGGTCGTGGTCGAGTTGGCGGACTACATGCGGGAGATCGCTCAGTCCGCCGAGCAAGTCGAGGCGCTGCTCCTCAAGCAGCTCATACTTCAGATGCCGGTCACGTATCGCGACGTGTTCATCCTCAGCCGATTCAGGGGCATGAGCTATTCAATGATCTCGGAGGAATTGGGTATTCCCATCAAGACGGTGGAGTGGCGGATGTCGAAGGCATTGGCCTATTGCACTGAGGCGCTGTCGGACCCCGGCGGGGACTAGCAGTCCCTCGACAGGAGGCCTGGCTTGGACGAGCCGCCCGATCACTCGCGTCACTCGAAGGTCGCCCGAGCGCTGGGTCTGCCCTTCACTGGGACCGCTCAACGGTCTCGCCCCTAAGCGGACGTTGGCGCAAGTTAAAGCGCGTGAGCCACATTCGCGCCAAGCGAGTGCTTGCGACCAATGCGCGGCTACCGTAGAGCGTGAACAGGCGGCGCACCACCACGGGCGCCTAGCTGTGAGGACGCCCGTATGCCTGCGAGCAAACCCGAGGAGTACCGGGTTCATTTCGCGCGAGCTGAACAGTTGGGCGATTTCTTGCCCGGCGATATCGTAATTTCTCCCAGTCGTGACCGCTGGAACGACTTTGGATTTAGAATTCACGTCGATATTGTTGTCCACGCTCGTCAGAGCATAGGTATCTCGTCAGTCCATTTGGATGGGTATCTAGGGTTTATCTATCCCGACAGCGACGCGAACGATTCCATCCCCGATGCCGATACGCGCCTCATTGCTCGCGTTCTTGACGCATTTCCGGACCCATCTGCGCCGGCGGACCAATTTCCTCAGTTTTTCACCATGCTCCCCGATATGGCCGCGTATCGCACGCTGGTCGGCGAGTTGGGGCCTGAGGAGGCTGCTGCCGTCTTGGTGGCCATGCATGATATGGTTGAGGCTGAGTACGCGACCATCAGTCGGCCGTGGTCTGAGGCTGAACATCTGCAGACCTTCCAGCGTGGGTTCCTGCGCTCAAACGAGGCATACTTTGCGCTGAAGAACGCTGGTCCTCTTCTCCAGGGCCTTGAGTTCGAACCCATAGGCCGAATTTCAGACGCCCTACGGATAGAATTCCAGCTCGATGGACGGCCGAACCCACACGCGATCGAATTTCGCTTCGATATTCACGAACCTGTTTTGCCGAAGCGTTTCGCGGTGTTGATCGGGGTCAATGGCGTGGGCAAGAGCCAGACCCTAGGCCGCATCGCCGCCGCCGCCCTGCGCCGTGGCAGCGGGACTCTTACCGACGGGGTCGGCATGCGCCCCCAATTCAATCGACTCCTGGCTTTCTCCTCAACGGCAGCAACGCTTTCGACCTTTCCTACGGATCGCGGACGGCGGCCCAGGGTGTGGTATCGGCGCTTTTCACTCAACGACGCGCGCACCGGGCGCCGGGGCCAGAGCACCGCAGACCTCATCGTCCAGCTCGCACGATCGGACGATCGGATCGGAATGACCGCTCGCTTGGAGCTCTTCCTGACTGCAATAACGGCGGTCGCAAGTCCCCACGAGTTGGCCTTGCTGCCCCGCCGACGATCCGACGAAATCGTCCATCTGGATCAGCTGAAACGTGGCGGCGAGCAAGATCGGCTGGATCGATATGCATCGATCGACACACGACTGGATCCTGTTCGAGCGACGGGAAAGAGGACCTATCGATTGAGCAGCGGCGAGCAAGCTTTTATTCGGTTTGCGGCGCTAGCTAGTCTCTATATCGAAAACAGTTCACTGCTTCTTCTCGATGAGCCCGAGACACACCTACACCCAACCTTCATTAGCCGTTTTGTCGCCTTGCTTGACAGCCTGCTGGCGCAGACCGGATCGGCCGCGATCATAGCGACGCACTCAGTCTACTTCGCTCGAGAGGCGTTCGAGGATCAGGTGCTGGTGCTGCGCTCAGATGAAGAGGGAAGGATTTCCGTCGAGACGCCAGCGCTCAACACCTTCGGTGCCGATGTCGGTGCGATCTCTTACTTCGTTTTCGGCGAGGACGAGCCGTCGCGGCTGGCTCGCGCGGTCGAAGCGCGCATCGCTAACGCTGCGGGCTCGTGGGACGAGGTATTCGCACAGTATCGCGACCAACTTTCGCTGGAGATGCTCGGCGAAATTCGTGTCGCCATTGAAGAGCGCGACAGTGCGAAGCATTCAACGTGAACCGGCTCGATCCGCCGATCACCTTCGACGACGCCGCGGCACTGGACACACTGGCTTCGAACGTCCGCTTGGGCAGCTACCCGGCCCTCGCGGCGCATCTCATCGCGATTAAGGCAGGCTATAGCCAGTATGTGGGTGTGCACGGCAACGTCCTAACGATTACACCCGTCGTTCTCCCCAAGGCGCTCGGCAAGAGCTTGATCAGCCACTATGCCAGCCCGCCCCAGGACCTCACGAACATCGGCGAACTACGCGAAGAAAGCGCGGTGGGCACATGTCCGATGTGCGGCTCTCTCCACACATGGTCGCTCGACCATGTCCTGCCGAAGGAAACGCATCCAGCGTTTGCGATCTTCACGCCAAATTTGGTGCCTGCATGCCATTGCAACACCAAACGAGGCACGGCTTTAGTTGGGCCCAATCCTGGTGAGCGGATTCTCCATCCCTATTTCGACGATGTTCTGGCAGAGCGAAACCTCGCTGCCCGCTTCGATGATCTTGGACGGGCACCGCGGATAACCATACGCGTTCTGCGGCACCACACCGACCCCGCGTACCCAGCTGTATCCTTCCATCTAGAAAAGGTCGTTCTGCCCGCAGGCGCCCGACGCTATATGATCAAGCGTTGGGCGCGGCTCGTACGACAACCCAGCGCCATCGCTGCGAACCTCAGCCGCCGACCCCAGACGCTTGGGGAACTTACTGATACCTTAGAGCGGGAACGCGACCGTGCTGACGATTCGCGCGAGAGCAAGAACAACTGGGACTCGCTGTTTCTAACGGGACTGCTCGATGCGCATGTGATCGGATGGCTGTTCGATCGGCTTGTCGACCCCCTCCGCAATGACGACGCGCCGCTGCGAATTTGATTGGAATCCGCCGGATGGGTGCGTGCTGTCCTCGCGTCAGCGGCCGCTGGCCTGGGCTCGCCAGCGCCGAGCCGGCCACCAGGATCGGTAGGTGGCTGTGAAACGGACGTCTCTGTCGGCAGAGCCGTTGGGACTACGGAGGGGCAGCCCCAATCAACTCCGCCAGCCTGGCTTCACAGGCTTCTTGGGCTAGGCGCGAATGCCGCGCCTCGACGTACGCACGGCGTAGCAGCTCAAAGGATCGTTGCTCGAGCCGCGTTTCGGAACTGACCGGAAGGTGCTCCCTCCAAAAGCGGGTAGCTCGCTTGTGGCCGCAGAGCAGAAGAAGTTCGAGCCCCTTCACCCACCGTGGTGTGGCGGATGTCCAAGGCATTGGCCTATTGCACCGGGGCGCTGTCGGACCCGGCGGGGACCAAAAGTCTGTCGACAGGAGACCTGGCTTGGACGAGCCGCCCGATCACTCGCGTCACCCGAAGGTCGCCCGAGCGCTCGGTCTGCCCTCGAAGGACTTCACTGGGACCGCTCAACGGCCGGACCGCTGCCCGCTGTCCAGCATCAACAGCCGCCCCAACTTCTTTCCCCTGCGCGTATGCGCATTCCTCGCGAGGCAAAGAAGCCGTCGCCTGGCTGTCCTCCGCTGATCGCTCCGGCCCTTCGGGTGAGGCAGTCCACCGCCCCCGACTTTCGGTCGCCATCGAGGCCGCGATCGGCGCGGCCCATCGAGCGGACAAGTCTCATGGCCACCTTCGGAAAATTCCAAGAGCAAGCTGACGGCTCGTACACGGGTCCGATCACCACACTCACCGCCTATTCTCGGAATCACTGCGGCTCCAGTCACTAGCTCAGTTGGAGGAGACTGATCGGCGGTCCAACTCGGCGTCCTGCGCCAGGAGTGGTCAATCCGCTAGCGCCAAAGACTCGACATTCACTCAGGGCATCGGGTGCGAGGTCCGCCTTACTGCCGTGTGGTTGAATGTGCGTACCGACGAGTGCCACTCGATGAGCGAGCGACAGCGCCATGTCACTCCCCCGCGAGCGTTCTCGCATCAGGCGAAGAACCGCCAAGAAGCTGTGAACGCTCGCTAGGAAGGTTTCAAGCCACCCCGAGTGTGGCGAGCGCCTTATCAAGGACAGCCAAATGAACCTGGCAGATTGGCTCGAGCGCTCCTGCATCCAGTGACGTCGCATAAGTCGCCAAGTCCGACTTGGCCGTGCTGTCTGCGGCGTCGTTCACGCGCCTCTCGAAGTAAATTCGCCACTCATCCTCGATGAGGTCACTGAGCCTCTCATCTTCCTCGACTAGACGCCCCAGAAGACGCTCGCTCACCAGTCCCTTCATCGGACGATCGGCGAGCCACCCGTGTTTCTCCGCCTGGTGCCAGACTTCGAGCGGCCAAAGCTCTTCAAGAGTCACTGGCACTTGGATACCCAAGTCGGACGCCGCCATAAGATGCGGGGGGGTATCCAGCTTGAGCAAAGACACATGCTTCCACTTAATGTCTTCAGCTTCAAAGCGCGACAAGGCGCTCACGCCTTCGAAATCGCAGTCGATGATTCCCACCGCGCTTCGGCGCTCGCTCAACTCCAGATGCTTAGTCCGAAACTCCCAAGAACGCAGCATGTTGGCGACGTAATTTGCACCCGCTCGCTGCGGAGGTTCGGCCAGAAATACCTGCTGATATTGCTGTGGCCTAAACAGATGCAGCAACCGTTGGAAAACTCTGTAGTCTGTCGCGCCTTCCACGAAGATCGCGGGAAGGTTGGCTTGATTGAATTGGGCCAGCTTGCGCTTCAGGTCTTCTGCCTGAACTGCGGCTTCAGCAAGCGCCTCCTGGGCCGCTTTGATGTGGGGCGCGATAATCGCCATAGCGCCCATGGATTCGTCCAGAGATACGCTGGCCTCCAGGGCAGATCTGCATACGGTTCCAGTTTCGGACCCAGCCTTGGTCAAATGGTAAGCGCTGCAAAGACCACGCGCTGTATCGTCTAGGTGCATATTGTAGAAAACGGGCGAGTGCGTCGTCAGCAGGACTTGGGAGGTCTCGTCTTCCGCGAGCCGGTAGAACGCGTCCGCAAGCGCTTGAGCCCGGCGGAATTCGAGATTGTTCTCGGGCTCCTCATACGCCCAGATGAAAGTCGGCGCGATCCCAGCGGTGTCGCGGCTTCGCTCGGCGATGAACTTGAGGATAAGGGGAATGTAGCGCGCCTTGATTCCGTCTCCTCGGCTATCAAGCGAGATCGCCTTTTCGCCAGCCAAGAAGTCTAGGCTCTGGAACAGCGGAGTGAGGTCGTTAGGAAGACTTAGCCGCGGCGAGTCGTCCAAAGCGCTTCCAATGTCGTTCAACAGACCGGCAATTGCGTTCGAGATGGCCGTCTCGAAATCCCCACTGCTCCGCCTGACCGATTGTTCTGATGAGTTCGCTATGACTTGAAAAATTCGGCCGCGAAGCGTCCTAAAAAACTCCGCACTCCGAACTGCGGGAACATACTCAAATTGGATGCGTGACAGAAGCGCGGGCACCCGCGAACGGCCCTCGATGGAGATCGCGGTCTCATGGAAGCCTTTGCCACGCTTACGCGGCTCCCTCCGGATGCCCCAATACTCGTCGTTGTCCTGCAGTCCATCTGAACGCCAACGCTTTCGCCACCGGATCAAGTCTCCGTTGTTTTGGCGGTAGGAGTGCGGAAGTTCGAGGTCGAGTTGAACCTCGATCTCGGGCGCACGCTTCGCTCGAACTTCAGCGAACCGATTAAAGTCGTCAACGAAGCTGAAATCCGTCTCGGGGTTCGTCTTCCCGTTGAAGAATAGATTCAACGCTCTCAGGACGTTCGACTTGCCGCAATCGTTGTCACCGACGATCACTGTGAGGTCAGTAGCTTCCATCGATAGCTCTGTGATCGATCGGAAGTTCTCGATCGTTATCGATCGGATTTTTGGCACTGCCCCCCCCCCCCGGGGTTTCGACCGTCAGACGGCCCGAAGCCATGTCTTTTCTCTACTCGGGGTTGCCGGTCAAGCCTCAGATCAATCGCCGCTCCTTGATGCTCTTGCGCGGGAGGATGAACGGAAGGGGCGCGATCAACTCGATCAGTTCGCCGACTATTGCCTGGCCGTCGTCGAGAAATCAGACGTTCCCGCTTCGACGGCCACCCCCACCCTTGGATGATTGCTGATGAGCCACATTCGGGTCCACCCCTTTGGACCTAGCGCGGACGCACTGGATTTGGGTCCCAGCGCGGGGAGAGGGGACGTTGCTATTGTCCCTGATGACCTCAATTCTTCCTATTTTTCTGCGGCTTCCCTCAGATCGGCTAGCTTTGCTTCGCAGGCTTGCCGAACCAAGCGCTGCAGTTCGCACACACGCACGCTCAGCCAGGCGAGCTCCTCAGCGCTGATCTTATAGTTCGGCGAGTACCGCGCCTCGACATAGGCGCGACGGAGTAGCTCAAACGACCGCTGCTCGAAGCGCGTCTGGCGCGGCCAGGCGAGGGCAAGCGACGGCGCAAGCCGCTCCGCTTGAGAGCGCAGGAAATTCAGTCTGTGCGACTTCGGGCTGTAGAGCGTCAGTACCAGCAGCACGCAGACGTAGAGCCGTTCCGTTGCTTGGTGGAAGTCGAAGGCAGCGATCTTCGGCGCGCCGTCATTTATCGCGTGATGTGCTTGCCGGACGAACTGGTCGGCACTCTCCAACCACTCTCTAGAAGCACGCTCGGCCTCAGCACGCGCCGCCTGGGGACTCAGCGGTTCCGGTCTCTCGAATTCTTGTCCCGGTGCCTCGTAAAGCGCGACACCGTCCTTGAGGATGTCGAGGAAGAAGTACCGCCCCAGTCGTAGCTTCTCGTTCACGTCGGCCAAGCTGTGGACGATGAAGTTCACCGGCGCAGAGATGCGCTTGGTGATCGTTACCTCCTGGAGAAGGCGCTCGTCGGCCTTGGCCCAGTACTCGACGACGTCGGTGAGGTCTTCGTGGTCGACGACCACCAGGAGGTCGTAGTCGGAGTAGTAGCCGCCGACGGGATCGGCGACCCAGTCGCCCCGCGCGTACGAGCCGAAGAGGATCACCTTGAGGATCTGGCCATTGCGCCGGTGCGCATGGCTGCGATGGGCCTTGGCCGCATCGAACTCCTCAAAGAGGATGCGAACGATGCGCTCAAGCTCGCTTCTCTTGTTGGCCGGCAGATGGTCGAGGTCGGTGCGCATGACATCACTTGTGTGGCTTGGGCGAAGGCGGCTGGCAAGCCGCTAGGGTTGTGGTCAGCGGGCGAGCTCTAGGGATCGAACAGTCCCCTGAACTCGGCGTCGGCGTAGTGGCGGACCTTCCATGGGGCGAGCACCGCCTTGCCGGGGCGAAGCAGCAACAGACGATCAGAGCGCATGTGCAGGATCTCGTCAGGAGTCATCAGCGGCCGCGCGACGAAATGCTCGCTGGTGCTCTCGCCATGTGTCGCGAACGGCTGGTGAAAGGTCTGGGAGACGCTCGTTCCTGCGGTCGTGTAGTGCTCGGTCATCACGCCCGCCATCTTCGATACCCAGCTGGCCGTCTCGATGTCGGCGACGTTGAAGATCTGGATAATCTCGGCATTGGAGAGGAAAGTCCCAGCCTGCGCGCCATAGAGCCCGCGAAGCTGATGGAGGTCCTGCAGGATCGCCCAAAGCTGCACGCCATAGCCAGCCATCAGCGCAAAGGCGCGCTCGACCGGTTCGAGGCGCCCCAGCGCAGCAAATTCATCCAGCAGGAAAAGCACGCTGCGGCCCTCATTTGCGCCGCGTCCGCCACGCGCCAGGTCGTGAAGGGCGAGCGACACCAGCAGCCGCAGCCACCTCGAATATGTCGCCAGCCGCTCAGGCGGCAGCACGAGGAAGACGCTGCCGCCGCCGGCCCTCAGGTCGGCGAACGCGAAGTCGCTAGTCGCCAGACTCTGGCGCAATCGTGGACTGTCGAGAAAATGGGTGTGGCGCTGCGCGGCCGAGAGCACCCCGGCGGCCTCGCGATCGCTCTTGCCGAGGTGCCGGTTTGCCGCGCGCGCCACCAGCCCGCCGGCGGCGGGGCTGGCCTGCATGCGCTTCAACTCCGCCTCGAAGCTCTCGGGCGCGGTCGTGAGCATCTCGCGTACGCGGTTAAGCGTGCGCCCGTGGGGCGGCGCGGTGGCGATGACATACATGATCACGCCGGCGATCAGCGCCTTGGCTTCCTCGTTCCAATGCGCCTCGCCGACTTGGTGCGGCGGGTCATAGACTAGCGCGTCCGCTATGAGGGCCGCGTCGTCGGCGATGTCGAGGTTGTCGGCATCGAGGTTGACCAGCGGATTGAACGCCGCGCTCGCCTGGCCTGAGACCCCGAAGGGATCGAGCACGTGCACCGGCCCAAAGGCCCGCCGGGCGTGCGCCGCAATGCGGGCGTTCTCGCCCTTGGGATCGACGCAGATCACCGGGCGCGGCGTCGTCAGCAGATTGGGAATGATCGCGCCGACACCTTTGCCCGATCGAGTCGGTGCAATGGTGACGAGGTGCGCCGGGCCGCCGTAGCGCAGCAGCCAACCGCGCTGGGCGCGGCCGACGATCAGGCCGTCCTGGCTGGAGAGCCTACGGCGTTCCTTCTCCTCTTCGCCGAAGGCCGCCGAGCCGTGGACATCGGAGCTGCGCGCCGCCGCCGTCTCAACGCGCCGACGTTGGAACGCGACACCGGCGCCCAGCGCGCCGGTCGCGTAAGCGACGAGTTGGCGGCCGAGTTCCGACAGATCGTGTCCAAACCAACCGAGTATCGTGGCTCCGGCGAGGCCGGCCGTGCTGCCGCAGACGAAGCCGACGAGAAGATCGAAGACGAGCCAGCCATAGGCGATCACCCTCATGGCTGGCCTCCGCCTGTGAGATCGCACCTATTCCCTGCGTATATTTTCCCGGCTTCCTCGGCCTCGAAGGCGCGGCGGCCGCGACGGCGCCAGAGCGCGCGTTCGTGCTCGCCGCCAGGGCCATTCGCCAAGTCGGCGAGCCATAGCAGCGCGCCATAGATTATCGCCCGGTCGTCGCTCGTGAGGTCGGGCAATCCCGACTTCTGCAATAGTCCCCCGAGCTCGATCAGCCGCCGGGTGCGTTCGCGTCTCTCCATGGCCCATCTCCTGGTGTCGGTGCGCGCCTTGATCGCCTCCAGGCGTCTGCGGGCGCTGGTCGCCAGGCGCTCAGCCCGAATGAGGCTCGCCAGGCGTTGCCGGCGTTGGCGTTGACCGTTGTCGGAGCTTGCGAAAGAACGCTTCGCCCTTGGCGCGCCACACCTCCTTGTCGGCCGGCGGGGCGTCCTGGGCGGTGAGCAATAGGCCAGCCAGGATTTCGAGCGTGATCCGCTCACCGGCCGTGGCGATCACCAGTTCGCCCATCTGGTTCACGCGCCTGGTCTTCAGATCCCTGGCCTTTTGCGCCAGAGCGCGCAGTTCGGCGTCGATGTCGCGTGGCTTCCTCATCGGTCTGGTCCTCTCCGTTCGCGAGGGTTGCAAGGTCCAAAGTCTGCGGTGCGAGCGGGGGGAGAGGCGCCCCGTAAGTTTGCGGGGTGTGCGTCAGGTCACGACGGCCGGAAGGTCGGAGTGCGCGCTTATACGTCGTGTCGACGTTGCGCTTCGCAGGATCGAGGCATGGCGATCTACCATTTCGCAGCCAAGGTGATCAGCCGCGGGAAGGGCTCCAGCGCCGTCGCTGCGGCGGCCTACAGATCGGCCTCACGGCTCTACGACGAGCGCATCGAGCGCACGCACAATTTCACCAACAAGGCTGGCGTCGTTCACTCCGAGATCCTGCTGCCGGAGGGCGCGCCCGAGCGATGGGCCGATCGCGCAACCCTGTGGAATGAAGCCGAGGCTGCCGAGCTTCGGAAAGACGCGCAGCTGGCCCGCGAAGTTGAGTTCGCCCTGCCCCGGGAAATGCCTCAGCGAGAGGCCGTCGAACTGGCGCGCTCCTTCGTCCAGCGGGAGTTCGTCTCCAAGGGGATGGTCGCCGATCTGAACGTCCACTGGGACATCGGCAAAGACGGTCAGCCCAAGCCGCATGCGCACGTGATGCTGACGCTGCGCGAAGCGGGCCCGGATGGCTTTGGCGCAAAGGTTCGCGACTGGAACAGGACCAATGCGCTCGGCAATTGGCGGCAGGCCTGGAGTGCAGACGTCAATCGGCGTCTGAAGCAGCTCGGTATCGAGGCGCAGGTCGATCACCGCACGCTGAAAGCGCAGGGGATCGAACTCGAGCCGCAGTCGAAGATCGGCCCCGCCGCGGCGCGTAGGGAAGGTCGCGCCGAGTGGTCGGAGCGCGCCGAGGATCATCGCGCGATCGCGGCGCGCAATGGCGAGCGGATCATCGCCGAACCGAGGATCGCCCTGGACGCTATCGGGCGCCATCAGTCGACCTTCACCGACCATGACCTTGCCCGTTTCGTGCACCGCTACACAGACGGCAAGGAGCAGTTCGATGCGGCTTTGGCCGCAGTTCGCGGCAGCTCAGAGGTCGTGCGCCTTGGTCGCGACGGAGTTGGGCGTGAGCGCTTCACCAGTCGCGAAATGCTCAGCGTCGAACAACGGATGGAAACGGCCGCGATGTCCTTGGGGCGCGCACGCTCGCATGGCGTGGGTGAGGGCGCGCGCGAGCGCGCGCTACGGCTGGCTGAACGGGGCGGCCTGAAGCTCTCGAACGAGCAGTCGGACGCCTTCCGCCACGTGACTGAACGGCGTGGGCTATCGATCGTCATCGGCTACGCCGGCACCGGCAAGAGCGCGATGCTCGGTGTGGCGAAAACGGCGTGGGAGGCCAGCGGCTACCAAGTCCGAGGGGCCGCGCTCTCCGGAATGGCGGCTGAGAACCTTGAAGCAGGGGCCGGCATAGCATCGCGCACACTCGCAAGCTTCGAGCATGCGTGGGAGCAGGGCAGAGACGTTCTCACCTGTAGGGACGTGCTCGTGATCGACGAGGCGGGCCTGATCGGCTCGCGTCAGATGGAACGCATCCTTGGTAAGGCCGAGGTCGCCGGCGCCAAGGTGGTCCTGGTCGGCGATCCTGAGCAGCTGCAGGCAATTGAAGCGGGCGCAGCGTTCAGAGCGATCGCTGAGCGCCAAGGCTCGGTCGAACTGACGCAAGTTCGTCGTCAGCAGGTCGACTGGCAGCGCGCCGCCACCCGCTTGCTGGCGACTGAGCGCACCGGCCAAGCGCTCGGCGCCTACCACGCGTCAGGCATGGTGCATGCGCACCTTGATGCAGGGGCTGCCACGAGAGCTCTTGTTGAAGGCTGGGACAGAGCGCGCGTCGAGCACCCGAGGGCGAGCCAGGTCATGCTCGCCTATCGGCGCATCGACGTCGCCGCGCTCAACGGACTTGCCAGGGAGCGGATGCGGGATGGCGGGTTGCTCGGGGAAGACCGCGCCATAGAAACGGCCAGCGGCGAGCGAAAATTCGCGGTCGGAGATCGCGTGATGTTCCTGCGAAACGAGCGATCGCTGGGGGTCAAGAACGGCACGCTGGGAGAACTGCGAGCCATCGGGGAGGGCGGGTTTCTGGTCCGGCTCGATGGCGGCCGTGACGTCGTATTCGACCTCAAGAACTATAACCACCTCGACCACGGCTATGCCTCGACCATTCACAAGTCGCAGGGCGTGACGGTCGATCGAGCACACGTACTAGCGAGCGCACATATGGACCGCCACGCGACCTATGTGGCGCTGTCGCGCCACCGGCTAGAGGTATCGATTCACTACGATCGCGAGACATTCATCGACCGGAGAGCGCTGGAGAGCGTGCTGAGTCGGGAGCGGGCAAAGGACACCACGCTCGACTATGCGGAGCGCCGCGGGGTCACTTCGCCCACACAAAAGGGAGGCGGGATCTTCGCGAGCTTCAGGCCGCGTCCGCAACAGGCCGAGTTAGCGCCCCGTGAGGCGCAAATCCCTCGTGGCCGCGAAGCTGGGCCGGTTAATCCGCTCCAGCAGGCCCTCGAGCTACCCGGGCTTGGCAAGGGCCGAGGGAAGGAGCTCGAACTATGAACGAAGATGCGGAAGAGGCATTCGATTCGCTTCGAGGTGAGGTGGCGCTGCTGCGGCGAGCAATTGAGGGCTTCATGGCCGACCCAGTGAAGATCCCACCGGAAGTCTCCCGTCAGATGCGAGCGCAGTCGGCAGAGCTTGCGCGGCTGGCGGAAGAGACCCAGCGCCTGGCCGGAAGTCCTGCTCTGGACATGACCCTTGAGGAGCATAAACGCCAGATTGAGACGCTTGTCGGAAGCATCGCGGAGGGGGCGCGTGCGCCGTGGAACAAGACCTTAGCGGATCTTCGAGCCGTTGGAGCTGAGTTCGCTCGATATGGAGAGAGAGCGAGGGATCAAGATCTGCAGCGCCAACAGCTCGTTTACGCGGCCATCAGCGGTGCTGTAGCCGCGCTAGCAGCGTGGGTCGTTCTATCGGGGCCGATTGCAAGGGCTCTTCCTGCGAAGTGGTTCATTGCCGAGCGCATGGCGGCCGCGACGCTTGACCAGGACCGATGGGCGGCCGGCCAAAGGCTCATGGGGACCGCAAATCAGGAAGCGTGGAGTACGTGGTTGATAGCGTTCGACCTGTACACTCTTAACGATGTGGCGCTCTCGAGATGCGCCAGGCGTAATTCCGCTGGATTGATCGCGAGGCGGTGCGAAATCGAACTGCCTCGTTCAATGTCCTGATGGCACCGTCTGCTCGGGGCTCGAAGCCGAAGTTCGGATGGTCCGCTCTCGGGTAGAGCGGCTTCGGCATACAAGTAACATCGGCCAATGGCCGGACCTGACCCTTAGCTCACCTTTGGATGATCTGCTCCAGGTGCCGCCTGATGACCGCGTGGGCCACACCACTAAGATGCCCCGATCCTGCGACCGTCTTCTGGCCGAGTTCATTAAGGCCGCCCCGATCCAATTCCTTGACGAGATAACCTGCGAACTCACCGGCCAGGAAATGTACGTGCCGGGCATCCATGCCGGCAGCCTGCTTAGTCCAAGTTCCTAGCCGCTTGGCTAGGCGAGCGCGAAAGAACCCGTAACGTTCGGCATCGCAGCCTTTTCGACGTTCTGCCAGGTGAACTCGACCTCCAGCTTGAAGTCCAACGCCTCGGCGAACTTATGGGCCTGCTTCCAGGCGCCGTTGGCGTCCTGTCCTTGGATGGAGACGCCGACCTCGGGCAGAAACTTGTAGCCGTTGTCATCCTTCTTGCCGGCCACGGCCGGCACGACCATCAGCGCAAGCACCTGATCTGCCGTCAACCCTTGCTTCGCCGCTTCGCGCGCGCAAGCGTACATCAGGTAATTCCAGTAGGTCTCGTTCTTCGGAAAGGTCTTGCCGTTGAGCTTGATCAGCTTGGGCGTCGTATGATGAAGGTTAGGCGGCGCGGCGGGGTTGAAGTTCCGCGAACTACTGGACGCGGCTGCGGGCGGATGATTGCCCTGCTCTAGAGCGTCAACGGCCCGCGCAATCACCGTCTCGATGCTGTCCACCAGCGGAACAGCATGGGCCTGGAGGCGGGCGAAGAGGTTGTCCGAGAGCGTAACGTCGTGGGGCATGGTGCGCCCTCCACAGGGAGCGGCTTGCCCAGCGCAAGTTATATCCCTATGGGGTATTCATATCTCTGGGATACGCTCCCGTCCATATGGATAGTATGAACATATAGGCATATGGCGGCCCGCTTCGGGGCTATAAGGTTGTCAGCGCCTTCCGCAACACGTCCCGTGCATCGGCGTAGAAGAGAACCTGCACTCGGGTAGCTAGATCGTCCGACAGTTCCGCCAGGGCGCGGCGGCACGACACGGGGAGCAGGATGGCCTCCGCTCCTCGTTCGAATGCCCGCTCCACGAGGTCTGTCGCATTGTGGATCGGCTCCAGCGATCCACCGAGCGTGAGGTGGCCGGCAATGATCGTTCCACCGCGGATGGAGCGCCCGAGCATTGCGGAAGCCAAGGCAGTGAGAACCGCCACACTGGTGTGTGAGCCAGACCTGGCGGCGTCCAAGGCCCTCAGTTGGATGGTGAACTCGCGCTCGCGAGGGTTCCGTTCCCCCACAAGATCGCGGGCACGGGCAACGAGGTTCTGACTGGCCACATTGACCGCCTCCCGGAAGGCCGGGGGCGTCGGCTGATTGAGGATGCGGACGCCGGAGCCCGACTGCTCCGTAACTTCGATCCGGTAGAGACCCGGACCGTCATCGGCACCGAGGCCGAGTGACCAGACCTGGCCAGGCGGTAAGGGGTCGGTTCCGATCCCATCGTCGCCGCCTACCTCTTGCGTGGCGACGAAGGTCTCCACGCCGTCCAAGCCTAAGGTGTAGCTGAATTGAGTGTTGCGGAACTCCGCCGAGCCGATCCGCTTCTGCTGCTCCTTCACTCGACGTCGAACCTCCAGCGCCAGGCGCACGGCCCACTCCAGCGTCTCATCGCTCGGCCGGTCGGCCGGGTCGGGGTGGATCAGTTTGAGCAGGCCAGAGACCGTCTTGTTGACGGCGTTTTGGTCGCGGCCGGAGAGCGCGCCGCCGAACCGAACGCGATCCTGCATCGCGCTAACGCGGCTCTGCGAGCGCAGCCGGGAAAAGAACTCGGCAAGGACATCGCTGACCAGCCCGAAGTGCTCCGTGAACAAGTCACGATGGACCTTCGGCAGGTCCCATCCCGGCAGATAGGCATGGATGCGATCCATGAAGGCGGTGTCATCCCGCATCTCGGGCGGCAAAGGTCCGAAGAGATGGCCAACACGCTGCTGATGGGCGACGTCCACGTCGAAGTTGCCCACCAGGACGATGCCGCCATCGGCGCGGATGCTCTCGCGTCCTCGCGAGAACTCGCCAGATTCCATGTAGCCCTTCATGATGTTCACGCCGTCCTTCTGGTCGAAGGAAACGCCTGACACCTCATCGAAGCAGACCACGTCATACTGGCACACGAGGCCGCGCTGACCATTCGCCATGTTGACGAACATTCGCGCCACCGTGGCCTTACCGCCGGAGATCAGATGCGCGTAGGGCGAGACCTGTTGGAACAAGTGGCTCTTGCCAGTTCCCCGCGGTCCCAGCTCCACCATGTTGTAGTTACGCTCGACGAACGGGACCATGCGCAGAAGCATCATGTCCCGCGCGCGAGGCGTCAGCGCCTCCGGCTCAAGGCCGACGCTCCGCAGCAGGAGCGCCTTCCATTCTTCCACGGTGAACCTGGCTCGGCCTCCGACGATGTCGTCGAGTATGCTGAGATTGGAGAGTTGGATTTCCCGGATGGACAGGACTTCAAACGGTCGTCCGCCCTTCTCTTGCGCAATCGAGGCGTCGTAGCCGAGTTCCAGTTCGGCATAGAAGCCGCCGGTCAGCATCCGCTCATGCTTGCGGACAAGGTCGTCGGCGATCCGAACGTCAGTCAGGCGCAGGCTTGGCAGCGTCGCCAGGTAGCTATCCGTCTTCGCGTCCAGACGCGCCGTCACCAATTCTATGAGCCTGACCGAGCCCTTCTCGCGGGCGCGGGCCTTGAAAAGCTCCTCCTCGCCGGCCCGAACAGTTCGGTCCCCAAGCTGGGACTGCACTAGTGCCAGGCCCTCTTCGATCTCCGCCGGATCGGTCGAGGCGCAGTAACGGCCGAGCATGAACTCGACGACGTAGGTCGGCACCGGAAATTGTCCGCGGAACCGTCGCACCAAGTCCTTGCGGACCAAATGCCCCGGAAAGGCGCTCTCGGCCTTTCGGTCCAACGCATCAAGGTCCAAGCTCTAACCCCCGACCGTTACCGACGTACGCGCCAATATACGGCCGTCGTCGCTCAGCACGACCAAAACTGCCGCCTGACCTTCGTAGTTGTCCGGTACGGGCGCGGCCCCCCTTCCTTCGTCATCCAACCTGCGGGGTTCAGACAATAGGCCCTCGGCGGAAACATCATTGGGCATACGGAGGTCGAACCGAAGATCGTTTGCTCCCGATGCCTTCAAGCGCACCCACAGCCCCCGCCACTCCACGCTCGTGATCTCCACCGCGCGCGCGACGGCCAAAGGCTCGATATCGATGACCGGGATAACGCACTCCTGGGGGCTGACACCGCCGTGCGCGTACTCGTAGCCTGCGTAGAATGAGGAGAGGCCCGGCGCCATCGCTAGACGGACGTCAGGGTTCCAGCTCCAAGCAGCTTGGGCGTGGTTGGTGGTCGCTCCCGGTTTCAGGCGCGCATAACGGGTGCGCTTCTCGTCAGGCTGCGACAGCCCTGCCCCCAGTTCGGCCTTGGGGAGGCCGCCCGCCATCAGCAACCAACCGTGATCCGTGACGACCCGCACCCTTCGGCCTGAAAGCGCCAGGCGAAGGATGCATTGGGCGGCGTCCTCGATGCCCTGACCGAGTTGAGTGGCGAGCCGGGCGCCGAGCTTGTGGCCGTCGTCATCGAAGTTGCCGGTTTCGATCCAGAGGCGCCCCGCAGCCTCCTCTTCAAACGCGAAGCCACGCTCCTTCATCAGGCGCCTGAGCGTCGCGTGGTCGGCGACCTTTCCGTCCCCCGATCTCGGTAGCGCGTCCTCCGCGCCGCCTGCGCCGCTGAGCAGGTCCGCGACTGGACTAACGAGCGGTTTACAGCACGCTGTCGTTGTTGGGAAACCGCTCCAGCGCCAGCCTAGTTGGGCTCGCGCACCAAGCGCCTCAAGGCGGCCCACCAGGCGCTGAGCCAGGTCGAACCGCAGCCCATCCACAAACACCACAGCACTGATGTCTGTGGAGGGGAGTTCAACGTTTCCGAACGGCACCTCGCCGCGGGCGCTCAGTGCCTGCAACGCGTTGCAGCCCTCTTCCACCCACGGCCGATAGACCGCCTGTAGAGCCGCCGTCACCGCAGCACGCTCGGTCTCACCCGGCGCCGACGCCAATGCCATCAGCGCGGCTCCATCGATCGCAGCGCCATGCTGGACGTGGTGTTTCGCAAGGCTGGCGGCGTCCGCATGAGGCCAAGCTGGCGCATTGGCGACACCCGCGAGGCCCGCCAATGCACACGCCAGCGGCGCCTCACCCCGCCTCGCCCAAATACTATCCCGGCGAAACCTGTGTGCCGCCTCCAACTCAGCGATGCGTTCTGCCGCCTTGGGCGCTGAAAGAGAAGAAAGGCCGAGCAGCTCCGCGCGTAGTTGAGCTTCAGCTCGTTCGTTCACCGCTGGGAAGTTGGCGTTTTGCTCGAATAGGCCGCCAGGCGCATCGGCCCCCTTCAAGGCGCCGATCACATGGCTGTAGCCTTCGCCCGTACCGGCCTGAAACCGGTTCCAGACGGGGGCCCAGCCGTCCGCCGCACCAGCCAGGAAGCGAGCGGCCTCGTCAGGCGGCCGCTCGCGCGGATCGAAGCCAAGCTCCTTAGCGGCGCGCACCGCGAACGCCTTGAAGCGGGCCGCATCGACCTCGGGCGACAGACGACCCTCAATCCACTCCAGCATGTCAGCGACCACGTCCGGTGCGCACAAGGCGTGGAGCGCTTCAGCGTCGAAATGGCGAGCAAGGGTCTCGGTTGGCCGCGCGAAGAGGTGTGGCGCCGCTAGGGCCAGGGCCTCCTTGGCGTCGGCGCCATCCGCGATGCTGAGCCGCAAGGGACCGCGTTCGGCGGTCAGAAAGGCGCGGAGGCTCCAGTCCTTGCCGTTCACATGCCCGAAGAACGCGCCGGCCACCGCCAGCCAAGCCAATGGCTCTAGAACCTCAGGACAGCTCCCCGCGGCCCGAAGCGCTTCCCGGCCCACGTTGGGCAACCACAAGATGGGAGGCGGTTCGCCCGCTGCCTCGGCCCGCTCGGTCACCAGCCGTAGAGCGAAGGCCGGCGCCGTCTGAGTTGCGGGATCGTGGCCGCCCAGGCTGTGCAATCTGAGGAGGCGCGCCCGCAACATGGGCATTACCGGACCAAAGCTCGCGTCAGGATCGCACCAGACCACGGCCTCAGGGCGAGCCTGAACATCCGGGTCATAGCGACCCGCGACCTCCAGCGCCTCAATGAGGGCGTCGAGCGGCGTCACGCTGCGCCGACCTTGCCGCTCGCCGCCTCCCGTGCAGCCTGCTTCTCGGCCAAGGTCGTATGGCGGTCGTTGTTGCGCTCGCCCTTCTCGAGCGGGAACCACGGCGCCGAGGCGACGTCCTTGCCACGGTCGACGCCCCACTTGATGCCCTTGGGGACGGGCTCGCGCAGCACGCCAGCCTCCACCCAAGGCCGAATGTTGAGGCGGACGCCATCGTCCAAGTCCGGGTTCCAGCCGACTGGTTGCTCCTCCAGCGCCTTCCAGCGGACGAAGATGTCGTAGGGTGCCTCGCCTCCGAGGATCGCCTCCAGCTTCTGCTTCAGCATCTTGGCGGCCTCGACCCGGCGCTCATCCTTTTCGGCTTCGCGGCGAGCGATCCAAGCGCCGAGAAGGGTGTAGGTCAGCTTCTGTAGGGCGGCATGGTCGAGCCGGTGGTAGTGCAGGAAGGCCGAGAAGCCGTCCTGCTGGCCGTCCCAGACTTGCCAGAGGAACGGGCGATTGTGAAACAACGCGCTGTGCTGGCGGAAGGCGCGGTCGCGCAGCCAGCCCTCCAGCGAAAGGTCCTTGCCCGCCTTCTTTTCGATCCGCTCGTCCGCCTCTCGCACGAGGCGCGCCTCGTCGCAGCCGGGGATGGCGACCTTCAGGTAATCGCGGAGCCGGTCGGCCAGCGGGCGCTCTGGGCCCACGGCGACTACCGGAAGGAGACCATCGGCGTCAGCTCCAGGCAGGTCGGCGGCTTTGGCGATCCATTCGCCCGCCTCGGCCGAAAGCCGGATGTCGAGGTTGCTCTCCGCCGGCCAGCGGTAGCCAGCGAGCCGCGACAGCGCGACGTGGAGTTGCGTGCCGATTTCCGCCTGGGCGGGGTGGCCGTGGAACAGCCACTGGGTCGGATCGTCCGTATAGGGAGCAGGAAGGCCTGTTGGATATCTGAGGCTAGCCTCTTGCCTCCACCTCTCCAAGTCGAATGGAACCCGAACAAATGTATCGTCGGTAACGCTGGTCTTCGGATTAAGCCGTCGAACCGCAACCGGAAATTCCTCGCTCGCGCAGAAGGCGCTCACTGCCGCGTGAACATCGTCTGATTTCGGAACAATGACCGAGCAGTTGTTGTCAAAGGCGGTCCCCTCATATGAGGTTGTTGAAAGATATCTCATCCCCGAGACAACTATTCCTAGCTTTCCCCATGCATCCAATCCGCGCAGCCACGCGCCGACATTGCCGTCGAGACGCTCGTTCACAAAGTCCTTCAACGCGCTGTCCCAGCGCACAACGCCACTCATTCCGGAATGCACTTTACCCGGCTCCGCCGCGCTCTGTTGGAACACCCAAGGGCCGCTCCCCCCCATGATGATTTCCCAGAAATTGCGCTGAAACCTCGGTCCATCGCCTGTTACAAGGCCATTGAAGACAGTGGCGTGTTTGGCAAGCGGCTCCCCTTCGGACAAGCCTGAGCTAGATATGCGGGCGCCTGGGTTCTTTGCTTGATCGACTTGGTCAAAAATCCCGCCGTCAACGCGGAACAGACGGGCAATCTTCTCTTCTCTAACCGGAACATTGGTTAGATCGAACATCACGTGATTTGCTCGCACATCAGGGATGCTCTTCGTCGTTATCGACAGAGTGGCCTTCGGCCCCCGCTGCCCAAATGCTTCCCAAGCCTCCTCTCCAAGGAACGCGAGGACGTTCAAGGTTAGCTTGGACAGGAGATTTGATCTAAATTTCAAGAACGTAGGGAGAAAGCACCATTCTTGCTTACTCACTATCGCGGAGCTGCCCCCGTTCTCAAGGAGAGAACTAGATCGCTCGAGGAAAGCAACGCAAAGGTCAGCCTTGGAATTGGGGAGGCGATCTCGCAATAGACTGAATAGGCTGGCGCTGTAGTTCCCCTGCCCGAGGAAGGGGGGATTAGTCGACACAAGCGTAAAGCGCTGACTGAGGATCGAAGCTGCGTCGGCCATGCCGCGAGCCGCGACAGCTCCTTCCGCTCTTTCCGGCTCCGCTGCGCGGGTCTTCTCGACAAGGCGATCCAGCAGTGGCTCCAGTTGGCCGAGCCGCTGCGGGCTCATCAAATCTCCGCCCGTAGGCTCGATCAGGCTACCCAGGAGTGGTGCCTGGGCAAAGAGGTCGTGCAACCCAGCAAGCGCGTGGCGGAGCTCATCGTCCCCATTTGCAAGCTCTAGAAACTGTCCTCGCTCCAAGGGCGGCGGCGCACCGACCCAGGCTATGTGGACTTGCTCGGAACTAAAGGGCTGGAAGCCACCAATTCTCCAGGCCGCTAGCGCCACGGCGAATGCAGCGATTTGAACGCAGCGACCGTCTAACTCCAAGCCAAACAGGTTGTTGCGCAGCACCGCCGCTACTGCCTCAGCGTCTGACAATCCTTCTTCTTCCGCTCGGAGAGCGGAGAGGATCGCGAGCATCTCAGTCAAAAAGTGGCCCGAGCCGCAGCACGGATCGAGGGCCCTAACTTCGGCAGCCGCGCGCGGCCAACCAGGAAAGGACCCGGCAGCGGGACGCCAGCGGCCATCCTCGCCCTCGCGCACGAAACGCAGCATGTCGAACTCGTAGCCCGGCGGGGACACCGCCGCCCGCAGCGTCGCCTCATCCGCCGCGCTAACTGCCAGGTCGGGCCGCGCCGCCAGCACCTTGCCGGCGCACCAAGCCCCCAGCGTGTTGTGCAGCAGGAACTTCACCATATACGGCTCGGTGAAGAGTTGAGTTACGGCCGGCAGTTCCCGCGCCCCAATCTTGCCGCCGGCCTTGTTGACCCGTTCCTTCTCTAGCGCGCGCCAGAATTGATAGGTCCAACCGAGGGCGTCATCCGCCTGAAAGGTCTCGACATCGAGACCTAACACCAGCTTGCGTAGCGCTTGCTCGTGCTCGGGCGCCAAGGTCAGAGCCAGGACGGGGTCGTCCGGCTGAAAGACCGCAGGAAGCATCTTCGCCGCGTAGGCTTCCGCGGCCGACCAGCCGTCGATGTAGCCTTCTTCGACGGCCAACTCCTCGGCCTCTTCAAGCGTCACAGGGACGCCATGCTGAGGATGCCGAAGCAGGTTTCGCTCGGCCAGAAACCGAGCGAACAGCCGCCGGTGCCATTGGGCATAGGCCGCCGCCTCAACCAGATGATCGACGGTGTGGCCACCATCCAAGTTCTTGATGTCGCCCAGCGCGCGAGCATGGGCGCGCAGTCGCCGCCGCGCCGCCTTCTCATCATCGCCGAGATGACCTGGGGCGACCGCCTCAGCCACGCCCAGCCGCTCGATGGCGGCGGTCACGCCCTCCTCAGCGATCTCGCGCGCTTTCTTGATGTCCCGCTCCAGCGCGCGGCGCAGGGACGTGGCTAGGAAACGATCGGTCATGGCACTCAAATCTCGGGAATGACGGGGCTATCGTCGCCCAAGACGGCGACCAGGCGCTCACGCACCGTCGCGAGCCAGGTGTCCAGCTCAGCCGTGTTCTTGATGAGACCACCCGGCAGCTTCACCGACCTGGCCTTTGGCTCCAATTCGGCAGCCGCCTCCGCTAAGGCGTCCCCAATGAGGGCAGGCAGCGCTTTGCTGGCGTGTTGCCAAGCCTCAAGGCTGCGGCGTTCGAGGGCCTCAGCAACGGCCTCCGGCGTGTCGACCTTAGGGCGCTCGGCTTCAAGGAGCCCTGTCCGCAACCGGATGTCGTGCTTTTGATCCGCTGTGAGGCGGCCCCACAGCCCGTCGTCGTGCAGACGCGCCTGGCCCGCAGCCCATGCGGCCTCCCACGCGGTCCACGCCTCGTTCAAGCGCAGGCGCAGGCTCTCGGCTGCGCCTTGCACGAGTGGCGCTACAGGGTCCGGATCGGCCAGCAATGCGCGGGTGGTGCGAACAGCGTCCAGTGCGCTTTCCTGATCCGTGGCCCCTAGACGCACGAGACGCTCAGCCAGCCGCCAGCGTGGGAGGCGCTCCGAAATCTTGCGCTCCGCGCTCCGCCAGGCCGTCAGCCGCTCCGTGAGCGTTGGCGCGGCCTCGGCCAACTTGACCAGCAGGTCCGCCCCGACGAGCGTCCGCAACGCCGCGCCGTTTGGAATGACGTCGGCGGCTGGTGCGGGCGCGTCACCGCCAGATGAACGCGCAGCGCCTTCAAGCGCGGTCAACAGAGCCGGTAGAGCGGCGACCTCAGAATTGGTCTCATACGGAACGCCGGCGGCATCGAGCAGCTTCCGAACGGCCATCTTTTGGGACGCCGTCGCGACGACCGTCTCTGCTCGGAACGTGGTTCCCGGCAACTTCTGACGCGGCGAGCCGGCAGGATCGGCGGGACGACCATCCTCGCCTGTGGCCCGCACGCGGCCGGCTGTCGAGAGCACGAGCAGCGAGGCGTCGATGGCGTCTTGCGGCCAACCGAACGGGGCGGCCTGGAACTTGGAACGTATGTCACGTCCCGTGCGGCCGGGGCCGAGGTCGGCAAGGATCGTCTTGGCGACGGGATGGGCCTCAGGCTCGCCGGTATGGTCGACGGCCTTGAGAGCGTCGGGCTCCTTGCGGGAGGCGCGCGTGAAGGCCGTTCCCCACGCCGGATGATCCGCTTCCTCGAACCGAGGGTAGAGACGCGCTGCCGAACGGAGGGCAGCGGCCTTAACGGCCTCCGCCGGCGCTCCGCCGACCTCCGTTCCTCCCGCCTGCAGCACCTTGGCCTTAGCTACCGCGGCCTTGGCGATGTCTCTAACGGTCTGCTCGGCCTGATGGAGCCGGTTCTCCATAGCAGCCCGCGCTTCACCAGCATCTTCAGTTGCGCCAACGCCCTTCGCCGCCAGCACAGCCTCCGCAGCCAGCCGAGTTTCCAGGGCCTGGCGGAGTTCCGCAGCCTGGGTCTCCGCAATGAGCAGGTGTATTGCGGGATCGGTGGTCGCGGCGGACTTGATCGCCGCTTCGGCTGCCGTGAGGTCTTCAGCGTAGCCGTTGTGGATGCGGAGTGGCACCCCGTCAGCTGGCGCGGGCTGATCGGCGGTCAGCCGATGGATGTCGCGCTTAGCAGCGGCCCGACCCTGGTTGACTGAACCGGCGCCGGACAGCGCCAGACCGAGAGCTTTGTCGATGGCTTCATTGCGGCCCCGCGAGACCGCGGCAGGGTCGTTGCTGGCTCTGCGCTTCTCGTCCCGGAAGGCGGCTTCCCATTCCGCGCTGGCCTTGGTCTGCAGGCGCCACTCGCCGCCCTCAACCTCCAGGATCGAGCCATCCTCAGCGAGTTCGGCCAGCAGGCTTGGCATGGCGCCGCGGAGTTCGGGCTCGCCCGCGAGGTCTTCGATCATGAGATCGGCCAGGATCTCCGCCTTGGCCCGGACGCCGTGACGTTCAGCGTCCCCGGAGATGCGGTTCAGCATGTAGATCAGCATGAGGATGCGGGCCTTCTGCTGGTCACGCGGCGAACCGGCCCGAAGCTTCTCGATCCGTTCGTTGGTCTCGCGCGGCAGGAAGTTGCCCTTCACCGCGTCATCGCTGATCCGTTCATAGAGGAAGTCCGCCGGTGCAGCGTGACCGAGCGGGCGATCCGCGTAGCGTTGGGCGGCGGCCAACGTGCTGTGAAGCTGGCCGCGCAGGTTGCCCTTCAGACCCTGCTGATCCAACTCGGCCAGGATGGCGTGCCACACCCGACGTCGCGAAGGCAGCAGCGGCCAATCCGCCACTGCGGCGTCGTTGTCCTCCACCGTATGGGCGAACCGGCTGCCGTCCAGGTGGCGGCTGATCTCGCCGGCATGGCTATCCAGCATCGCTTTGATCTTGGGACCGGCCTCCGGCCTCTTCTGCAGGACGGTCCGGCGAACCACCGTGTCGATATCGCTGTCGCCCAGGGCGACCGTGACCGGGAACCGACCCAGGAGCTTCTGCAGGTCAGGGATGTCGTTCAGGGCCTGCTGGCCCGTCGCCACCACCAGGAGCTTACCGTCGAAGGCGCTCGATAGCCGTTCGACCATGGTTTGGACCTTCAGGGTCTGGCCCGGATCGTTGTTGATGAACTGCTGGACCTCATCGAGCATCAGCAAGGTCAGCGGGAGCTTCTCTCGGCCGGACATGAGCGCGCGCCGCACGAGCCGCTCCAGGTCATCGTCGCTGATCGAACTGACCGCCGGGAAGCTGTGCTTCAGCCGGTCCCGTAGCTCCGCCTCGTCTTTGCCTAGGCTCGGCTTCGCCGCCAGCACCGCGTCTGCAAAGCGCGACGAGAGCACGGCTCGCCGAATATCCGCATTGAAGGTGGCTCCCAACTTCGACCGCACCTCGTCAAGGATGCCTTCATCCTCAAGCCAGAACGCGATCTCAGCCTCGCGCGGGGTCTCCGGAAGCCCAACACCTCTGAGGATAATGCCCAGCGCCACCGTGGCGGGATCGGCATGGCTACCCGGCATGGACCCGCCAGCGGCAAAGAGGCCGCCATTGCGCTTTCCCGCCGCCTTCAACTCGGTGAGCGCTGCCACCACCGGCGCCGGCTTGTGCTGGATGAGGCCCTCGGCCGTTGCGCCGTCTTCAAACTGCACGTTGGTCCACAATGCGGCCAGCATGGCGGCTAGGTGGGACTTCCCGGACCCATAGAAGCCGGAGACCCAAACGGCCGGCGCCGTGCCCTTTCCGACACCCCCGAGAAAGGCTTCTAGGATGCGGGTCAGACCCTCGGCGTAGCGGCCGTCACACACAAACGTCGAAAGCTCACCCCGCAAGACCTGCTGCATCTCAGGAGGGCTCGGCACTACGAGCTTGGCCACGCCTTGGTTGGCCAGGCGGTATTGCGCCGGGTCGGTGTGGAAGACTTCTTTGTTGAGCACAGGCGCGCCTTCGAGAGCTAGAGGAGCCTCAAGCAGGCTCAGATGGGATCGGGACGGCGTGGTAGTTCCAGCCTGGCCGGGCATCGAGAAGCCGGTAACCCGTTCCCTCGTACCGCCCTGCAAAGGACAGCATGAGTCGCCCTTTTACCGACGCCTCAGCTCTCGCAACAACTTTGGAGAGACTAGCCAATCCAAACAGCGCTCCACACCGCCGCATCCCGACCAGATCGTTTGGGCCAGCTGCGTCAAGAACGGTCGTAAGGTGCTCGACTACGTGATCTTCAAACTCCGGGAGGATGGAGCCAAGTTCGTCCGGTTGCGCCATTACGGCGTCGCGGAGTTCGTGCGCCGCCAGCCACCGACCAAAAAGCAAACCGGCATCCAAGCTGTGCCAACCGTGTCCGGCTCTTGACGTCTCTTGCTCGAACACCGGCCATTGGCCGGCTACACGAAGCTCAAGGGTTCGGTCGTACCAAAGTATCCACACCCGACCAGACGCGGGCACGTCACCGCGCCAGGGCAAACTCACCTGCCGTCGGAACGCTTTCACGAGAGAGTCGAAGCTATGCAAAATCAGCCGTCAGATCGGGCGAAACCTTGAGTTCAAAGACCGCGCCGGCATGACGAGCACGGACCAGGCCCCGCCCCTGCGCCCGGCGCAGCAAGCCTAGCCGCTCCTCTTCTCCGGCGTCCAGAACGGTGAGCCATGGAGAGGAGAGTATCCCAGGCCCTCCGAAGCCCGCGGCCTCTGCGATCAAGGCAGCAAAGGTGACCACTTCTGGCGTCGCCTCAACACGCTGCCGGACCTTGTTGCGCAAACCGTTAAGATGGCCGCTTTGGGTCCAGCTCGAAGCGCAATTTTGGGCCATGCTCTTGAGCATCGCTTGGCTGAACCTGTCAGGGTGTTTTGCCGCTATAGCATCAGCAAGAGCGGGCCACCTCACGCCATCGCCGAACCGCGCGTTAGTCACGGTATCGGCCGTGTCTCGGAACAAAGGGTCCCGGGCCAGTGCGCACAGCATCGCAAGTAAGGGCCGCCCCACCTGATCAGACTGCCAGAGCCTCGCCATCGCCCTTGTGATCGGAGGCGGTCTATTCAGGGCGTAGAGTTTGTTGAGGTTCGCCACCGCGCTGTCGCGGGCCGCATCCGAAGACTTCCCCAGGAGGTTTTCATCGACGATGAGCTTCTGCGCCGCTTCGACGCCGTGCTCCTCAACGGCCCGCAGAAATGCCCCTAGCTCAGCGAGCATGATTGTCTTCGATTGATGCCCGCCGCCTCCCGAGGGGCGTAGGCCCATCGCGCCAGCTTGCTTCGCGTCGCAACCCGGTCCGAACCAAGGCGAGCGCAGTACATCATCGGCGGGCGTTTCAGACATGGGGACCTAAGGGGGAGCCATCAGAGTCGACGACTGCGGACGGCGGTTCTAAGGCGCAAAGGATACACGGCACAACGTGAAAGACCCGCCCGCCGGCCGCGAGTTTCAACGGGTTGCACAATCCTCGATTTCGACCGAGGCCGAGACGCTATCGGTCGATATCCAATTGGACTGCCGGATAACTGCGTCACCGGAGATTTTGCTTTGGAAGCAAAGTGCTATCGCAAGGCGTCTGGCCTGGGCGTCGACGCGATTTCGTGGCTCATTTCAGGGCTGAGACACCGGCAATTCGGAGTGTTGGTCACGACGAGCTACCTCGGTGACCAGGCCCATAGGGCGATCGTGGAGGATAAGTACGCGATCGTCGTCTGGGCTAGGGGCGATCTCGCCAAACTGTTGATTTCTAAGCGAGTTATCTCGTCGGCGAAGGACGCCGCGGCGTGGCTCGCGACGGCCTATTCCCTTGGCGATCCCGCCTGAGCCGCCGCGTACGGATAGGTGACGGTCTAGGCCCATGCCTTGTTGAGCACCTGTGCCGCCAGCGCCGCCTTGTCCTGAGGTAGAAAACGGCCGTAGTGCTGGGAGACCATCTCGGGGGTGTCTTGGATCGCGTAGCTCGCCTGCTCGTAGGAGCCGGTCTGCTTGAGCACATGGGTCGCTAGCACGTCACGGATGTTGTGCGGGCCGTGCGGCAGGAGCCCCTCGATCGCACCCTTGCCCGTATAGGGGTTGAAGATCCCATATCGCTGGATCACCAGCCGCCAAGCCTCATAGAAGCCGCTTTGGGTGTAGCTCGCATTTCGGCTCGTGGTCTTCACGGTCTTAATGAAGAGCGTGCCGGGGTCGCGTGATCCACTCAGGAGCAATCCGCGGCCTCGCTCCAGATAGTAGTCGATATAGGCGTAGAGATTGCCCAGGTCGGGTAGGACGAGCCGAAAGGGGCGGTTGGCGAAGAAGGAAGAGCTGGAATTCTTGAACGCGACCGAGGGAATAAAGAGCTCCCAGCCGTGCTCCCGATCGTTCCACCGCAGCTCGCCGCGTTTCCCTTCAATCAACTGACGCTCCGTGAGGGGCCGCTCGTCCCGACGACAGGCGAGCAGTTGCCGCAAGTTCTTCTGGCGAAGGCCGGAATGAAGGCCAATACGGAGCATTAGATACGAGCGTACGGCCTCGGCGTGGGGCTTCGGGTACCGCTTGGGGTCCGGCATGCGCCGAACGATCTCCTCGGTGATCTTGCGATACTCAGCCAGCGGGCTGTCGGCTTCTAAGATCACGAGGATCGGCTCGAACGGGTCCCGGTGGACGCGGGCCACACGTTCGATTTCCTTGGCTCTCGCCACTGCGTGTTTGTTTAGCTGATCGCAGGCCTGATCCCAGTTGGCCTTGGCGACCTCGACCTCGTCCTGACTCACGAGGCCTTCAATGGGCACAAGCCGATCGGCGATGTCTCGGCGCTGCCTTAGCCAGCCAGTTTCGGCGCGCGTAAGCGCAGCTCCGAGGAGCAGCATTTCCGCTTCCCAGCTCGTGTAGAAGCCCCGCCGCCTTTCACGCCATTGGACGTACCAGTCCCAAACAGCAGGGAAGAGAAGCATGCCGAACGTCAGGTCGGCCGCAGGAAGGCCCAAGCCCCGAATGTCGCCCTCAGGGGCGGCTGCAAGCGCTCCAAAAAGGAGGCCGAAGTGTTCAGTCCTCTGAGCCGCCGTGGCTTCGTTCCAGACCCCGCTGCGCTTGAAGCCAGCCCTGGTGAGGGTGGAGCTTTTGAAGGCGGCGAGGTCCTTCATTTCCTCGTCTAGCTGCGGAGGCGCGTCGAGGTCGTTCTGCCTCCTGCTCGTGTCAAACCTCATCCCGAAGCGCTGCTTGACCGTCTCGCTGTGATATCGGCGATAGTCGGTGCTTCCCGAGATGATGACCCGGCGAACCCATTCGAGGATCTTCGCTCGCTCCGCTGCCGGCCGAGAGGCGAAGTCGTCAGGCAGGTGCCAAGCCAGTCGCCGAGACTCTGACGCGCTGAGCTCGGGGGTTTTTCCAGCGCTCGCCCGTGGCCGTGGCCCGAGCTTCTCCTGGAAGTATCCCTCCGGAAGTTGGTAGCGCTGCTCAATTCGATTGAGCAGCGCGAGACTTTCGACGGCTTGAGGCTGCTTCTGCCCCCGCCGCCAGGTTCGCAGCGTGCCTTTGTCGAGAAGGTCGTCGGGGCCGGTGATCGCAGCATGAAGTGTCCAACTGCTGTCTCCGTGGCGGCTCATTTCATGATTGAGCGCACGAGCGAAGGCTCCGGCCCCCCGTGGCAACGCCGATCGGCTGCGGCCGACTTCCTTGGCCGTAGCAGGAGGGATTGAGGAGGTCGCTGGCCTGGGCTGCTCAGTCAACGCGCGCTCATGTGCAGCGAGGAGCGGAACAATCATGTCCCTCCCAGCGAGGATCCGCTCATGGGAGACGCCCGACTTCCGGGCCAAATCAACCCAGTCGTAGCCGCGGCCACGCCGAGTCGGTCCCTCGGCTCGGTTCCATGCGCGGACTAGGTGGTCCTGAAGGCTTCGAGCCTCTTCGATCGTGAAAGCTCGAGGCAATCGAACGCGGCAGTACCGCGAGATAGCGAGAGCGAAGTCGCCCGGTTCAGTGTCCATGCCGGCCTCTCAAAACGCACACGGAAAGCGGACACGGTCGATAGTCGACAGGCACACAACGTGGCAGTGAACTGGGCTAGACGCTTGTGATCGTTGATCACCCTGAACGGCGCTCGGGCGTGGGGAGGTTTTGCCGTTCGGCACCCCGGAGGTTTGGACTTTTCAAGCGTAGCTGTACTGTTTTGCGCCTGCGCCAGCAGGGGGGGAACCGATGGCTAGTTCCGCGTACCTTGTGCGTACTGTTTCTGGACGATTCAAAACCCTCGCACTGGCAGTCGCATGTCTAGGTCTGGCCGAAACGGCGCGGGCTGATCCTTGCCACGCGATCCCGGACAACGGAGCCCTGCCTGGGTACCTCGCACCAGGCGTGAGCTTCTCTGGACCGGTCGTGTACGTCGGCGATGGCGACAGCCTCTGTGTAGATGTTGGGCCCACCGGATCGGAATGGGTTGAGGTTCGCCTGGCCGACTTCTTTGCGCCGGAACTCAGTTCCCCTGAAGGACCAGCGGCGAAGAGGGCGCTCGAGGGGCTTGCGATGCGCCGGGAGGTCGCCTGTGTCGCCGAGCATCAAAGCTACGATCGCATCGTAGCCCGTTGTGAACTCAATGGACGATCGCTTGGAGACCTGCTGCGCAGCGACGGTGGCCCTGAGGGCGGCAGAGGGTACTCGGGTGTTACCGCGTCCTCCTACTCCCGAAGCCCAATCGCGCCGTCCCTTGGTTCTGTCAGCCTTGGCAAGCAGACGGACGGCTGGATGATTCCTGCGGCCGCGTTCAGCGCGGCGGCGGCGGTGGGTGTCCTCTATGTTGGCTTCAAACCGCATCGACGTCGGCGAGGGCGCGCCCGTTGGGGCGGCGAGGAGAAGCGCTGGCGGCGACGGTGAGCCGGACCTAGTTCCAGGACTCTTCCGGCACCGAACTGTTGCGGTGACCTAAGCGCCCCGGTGGCCCGTGGCTAACACTCGAAAACCGGTCTGAGGACGGCGATCTACTGTGGCCACGCGCCCCCCACTCGCGCGGGTTGGCTGGACTTTCGGGGGCCGCCGACTTACACACTCTCTTACACACTCCCGGCAATTTTGAAAAATTGTCGAGAAAAATCAATGTGTTGGTGTTTCGATGCCGGACTCAAAATCCGGTTCCGAAAGGAGTGTCGGTTCGAGCCCGACCGCCCGCACCATCCTCTCAAAGCACTGGATCTCGGCCTGACGGCGCTCAGTCGCCGTCGGACGGCGGGTAGAGCAGAGTCATGATCTGGCAGAGCAGGTCGACCGCCTGATCGATGCTCTCGTCGTCCTGGCTGTAGAGCGCCTCGATCGAAAGCCCGCGCGCGGCGGCGACGACCAGGCGGTGAATCGCCGGGCCGCCGAGCGGCGAGGCGGCGACGCCGCTCTCGTTGCGGAACGCTTCGACCCGTTTTCGGGCGTTCTCGTCGATCCTGCTCTGTTGGTCCCGCAACCGTTCGGCCATGGCCGGGTCGGAGCGCGAGGCCATCATGATCTCGGTCACCGCCACCGCGGGCGGGCGGCTCAGCACCGTCCAGGTCCTGCGAGGGAAGTCGAAGAACGCCTGGCGCGACCGGCCGCCGCCGCTCAGCGCCTCATAGTCCTCGATCTCGCGGTCGTAGACCGTGGCGACCACCGCCTCCATCAGATCGACCTTGCTGGGAAACTGGTGGGTCATCGCCCCCCGGCTGACCCCGGCGCGCTCGACCACCATGCTGGTGGTGGTGGCCGCGTAGCCGACCTCGAACAGGCATTGGATCGCCGCGTCGATCACCGTCGACCGTGTCTCGGCGCTGCGCTCGGCCTGGGAGCGGCGACGGCCCTTCGGCCGACCTGCTTCAGTCATCTGCTTGTTTTCCGTGGCCGCGCGGACGCCCTGCGCGGCGGTGGTCGATTGTCGGTCTGATTCCACAAGGCCTTCCAGTTCCCCTGCCGCAGCGGCGCAACACCTGATGCGAAAAGGATGTAATCGATATTTACAGACAGAACGTTCTGTTTATTAGTACGCCGACCGTGATGAGTCCCGCAACGGGGCCGGCGGGGCAACCCAGGGGGGAACACGCGTAGGATTTGGGCAGCTTCGGCGAGCGTGATCGCTATCGCCGTCAGCGCGGGCGCCGCGCAGGCGGCCGAGCCGGTGGCGCTGGAAGAGGTCATCGTCACGGCGCAGAAGCGTGAGCAGCGTCTGCTCGACGTCCCGGTTGCGGTGACGGTGGTGGGCGCGGCCCAGATCGACCGCGGTGCGATCACCAATGTCGGCGAGCTGCAGTACGCCGTCCCGACCCTCAGCTTCAACGCCGGCCCCTCGACCTCGTATTCGATCCGCGGCGTCGGCACGAACACCTACACCCGCTCGGCCGAAAACGGCGTGGCCGTGGTGGTCGACGGCGTGGTTCAGGGGCAACTCGTGCCGCCCTCCGGCGCTCTGTTCGACGTCCAGCGCGTCGAAGTGCTGAGCGGCCCGCAGGGCATGCTGTTCGGCAAGAACGCCTCGGCCGGCGTCATCAACATCGTCACCGCCGAACCGCGTATGGGCCTGACCGAGTTCAGCGGCCGCGTCGACCTGGGTGAAGCCAACCTGCAGACCTATCGCGGCGTCGCCAACCTGCCGATCGGCGACAGCGCCGCCCTGCGGATCAGCGCCTTCAGCGACAGCCAGGACGGTCGCACCCGCAACCTCTACAAGGGCGGCGGCACGGTCGGCGACTACACCAACCTCGGCGTCCGCGCCCGCCTGCTCTGGGACGCGACCGAGAACATCAGCGTCAACCTGATCGCCGACTACGAAAAGGATCACGGCGGCAATTCCGTCTGGACCTCGCTCTCGGCCGGCGGCCTGACCCCGCTGCTGACGGCGTGCGGCGTCACGCCCGGACCGGAGAACACCAAGCTCTGCATCGACGGCGGTTTCGGGCGGCGGATTGAGAGCTACGGCGTCTCGGCCCAGGTCGACTGGAGCATCGGCGACTACACGGTGACCTCGATCACCGCCGACCGCCAGTTCTCGCGCTACAGCAACAACGACTCCGACGCGCTGCCGATCAACGCGCTCAACGTCAACATCTCGACCGACTTCGACAACCAGTTCAGCCAGGAGCTGCGTCTGGCCTCGCCGGCCGGCGGGCGGTTCGAGTACGTGCTCGGCGCCTACTACTACAACTACAACTACAAGGCCCGGACCAATCAGGCCGGTCAGCTCGGCAACGCCACCCTCATGGCGCTGGGCTTGAAGGCGAACCGGACCAACCTGTCGGTCGTCAACCAGATCAGCTACGCGCTGTTCGGCCAGGCGACGCTGAACCTCACCGACCAGTTCGCAATCGTTGCCGGCGCGCGCGAGACCTACGACCTGCTGCGCACCAACAACACCATCGGCGTCGATCCCAGCCAGGGGATCGCCATTCCGGGCTTCACCCAGCCGCTGGGCAAGAAGCCGACCGTGCGGGTCGCCGACGACAACTTCTCCTACCGGATCGGTCTGCAGTACAAGCCGAACACCGACACCCTGATCTTCGCGACCTATGCGAAGGGCTATAAGGGCGCGGCGACCAACACCGGCGAGACCAACGGCTCGCCGGTCATCAAGCCGGAAATTCCGATCAGCATCGACGTCGGCCTGAAGACCTCGCTGTTCGACCGACGCCTGATGCTCGACATCACCGCCTACGACCAGGACTTCCAGGACTTCCAGGCCCAGTTCTACCAACGGGTGGACGGCTTCACGACCTTCGTCTTCGGCAACGCCAGCCACCTCTATGTGCGCGGCGTCGAGGTCAACGCCTCGGGCAAGCCGACCGCGAACCTGCGTCTCGACGGCGGCGTGATCTACAACGACGCCACCTACGGCTCGTTCCTGGTGCCGTGCGTCGCCGGCGCTCCGGCGATCTGCGACGTCGATGGCAACCAGCTGGCCAACGCCCCGAAGTGGAAGTTCGTGCTGTCGGGCGAATACACCTGGGACGTCTCCTCGGACGTGCAGGGCTACGTCCAGTTCGCCGCAAACTACCGGACCGACATGCAAGCCTCATCCTCGCCGGATCCGAAGCTGCAGATGGACGGCTACGGCCTGCTGGACGGCCGGATCGGCTTCCGCGGCGCCGGCGATCGTTGGGGCGCGTCGGTGTTCGTGAAGAACCTGTTCGACGAGCGCTTCCCGGCCCTGGTGTTCGGCGATCCGCTGATCCCCGGCAACTACGACCAGGCGTTCTCGCCCAACTCGTTCCGGACGATCGGCGTCTCCCTGGAAGGCCGCTTCTAAGCGGTACGGAGTGGCGGAGGGGCCTGGCCCCTCCGCCGGCCTCGCTAGCCGGCGAAGGCCTTCTCGTAGACATAGGCCCCGGGCTCGGCGATCGAGCCCTCGGCGAAGCCACGTGCGTCGAGCAGGGTGCGCAGGTCGGCCAGCATCGGTGGGCCGCCGCAGACCATGATCCGGTCGTTCGAGGGATCCAGCGGCGGCAGGTCGAGGTCGGCGCTCATCTTCCCAGACTCGATCAGCTCGGTGATCCGCCCCTGGGTCCTGAACGCGCCGCGGGTGATCGTCGGATAGTAGCTCAGCCGCTCGCCGACGAACTCGCCCAGCTCAGGATGGGCGTGCAAGGTCTCCAGCATCTCGCGGTAGCCGAGGTCAGCCTCGGCGCGACAGGTGTGGGTGACCACCACCCGCTCGAAGCGGTCATAGACTTCCGGATCGCGCGTCAGGCTGAGGAACGGCGCGAGGCCCGTGCCGGTCGATAGCAGATAGAGCGTACGGCCCGGCAGCAGGGCGTCCAGCACCAGCGTCCCGGTCGGCTTGCGGCCGACCAGCACCTCGTCGCCGACCTGGATGTTCTGCAGCCGCGAGGTCAGCGGGCCGCCGGCGACCTTGATCGAATAGAACTCCAGCTCCTCGGCATAATGCGGGCTGGCGATCGAATAGGCGCGGACCAGCGGCTTGTCCTCGACCTGCAGTCCGATCATCACGAACTGGCCGCTCTGGAAGCGCAGGGCCGGCGAGCGGGTCGTGCGGAACGTGAACAGCTGGTCCGTCCAGTGATGGACGTGGGTGACGCGCTCGACGTTGAAGGCGGCGTTGGTCTTGGGCGCGGCGGTGACGGCGCTCATCGCGGGGACTCCTACTTGACCGACAGCAACAGGGCGCTGGCCAGCAGCATCGCGCCGACGAAGGCCGCGCCGGCGCCGGCCTGGGCGGCCTGCCGGGGGCGATAGGGCGCGACCAGGGTCAGGGTCAGCGCGGCCAGCGAGATCGCCCCGACCCACTCGACCGAACCGAACTTCCAGCCGTCGGCCAGCACCGCGCAGGCGTAGGCGGCGGCGAGGGCTGCAGCTCCGCCCCAGCGCACCTGGCGCTGGCGAACGGGCTCGAGCTTGGCGCCCAGCAGCTCAGGCTGATGCTTGGCCATCGAGGCGCAGATGCCGACGAAGCCGGCATAGGCGAACAGCAGCATGGCGAGGTGGGTCATGCGGCCTCCGAGGCGATGGCGGTGGCGCGGGCCTTGCGCTTGGGCTTGGCTGCCGGCTTGTAGCGGGCCGCTTTCCAGCCGCAGAAGGCCAGCAGCGCGCCCAGCGCCACCAGGGTCAGGTCGAAGGCGACCATCGCCCAGTCGCCGCGCATGGCGTTGGCGAAGAGGTTGCGTTGCGGCGTGGTGACGGCGCTGACGATCGGCAACGCCGCGACCATGACCGCGGCTAGGCCCAGGGTCTCCATCCAGGCTTTCTTGCTGGGCCGCAGGCAGGCGTAGAGGATCATCCCGCCCCAGAGGATGAACATGCTGTGCACCTCCCAGGGCGAGCGATTGGCCATCTCGGCCGGCAGCAGGCGGTTGGCCCACAGCATGGCGGCCATGCCGGCCGGGACCCCGGCGATCGTCCCGATGTTCAGCTTCTCGACCAGGCGGAAGCCGAAGTGCGGGCGTTCGGGATCGGGCAGCTTCTGGCGGCGGGCCACCGACCACAGCACCAGGCCCGTGCCGACCATGGCGCAGCCGGCCAGGCTGCAGAGGAAGTAGACCCAGCGCAGCACCGGCTCGGCGAAGCGGCCCATGTGCAGCCCGTACATCGCCCCGGCCGTGACGTTGGCCGGACCTGGCTCCGGCGAGCGCGACAGCAGCTTGCCGTTGGCGTCGAAGGTCAGCGAGCCGCCGCGGTACGACAGCTTGTCGCCTGAGTGCCGGGTCACCTCGATACGGGCCGACGCGTCGCCGGGATTGCTGACATTGATGATCCAGGGCCGGCCGCCGCCCCAAGCCTTGGAGGCTTCGTCGAGCACCTTGGGCAGGGGCGCAAGCGGGGAGGGCACGCCGCTGCGCTCGACCTCCTCGGCGCGCGGGAACACGGCTTTGAAGTAGGCGTCGTCGGAGGTGTAGTTCGCGAGCACGCCCCAGGGCATGTAGAGCGCCATCAGCGTGACCAACCCCGTGTAGGTGATCATCGCGTGGAACGGCAGCGCCAGCACCGCGGTCATGTTGTGGGCGTCCAGCCACGAGCGCTGCGCCGCCTTGGTCGGCCGAAACGTGAAGAAGTCTTTGAAAATGCGCTTGTGGGTGATCACCCCGGAGACGATCGCCACCAGCATGAACATCGCGCAGAGGCCGGCGAACCAGCGGCCCCAGATGACCGGCAGGTAGTGCATCTGGAAATGGAAGCGGTAGAAGAACTCGCCGCCGCGGGTGTCGCGCGGCTTGACCACCTCGCCGGTGACCGCGTCTAGGGTCGCCTGGGTGTCGCGGTTGCGGCCGCGGCGGCGCGGCTTTTCCTCTTCGCCCGGCTTGGGTTGCGGCTGCCAGGATACGTTCGCCGTCGCCTGGCGCTCGTTGGGCAGGGTGATCGACCAGCTCTTGGCGTCCGGCGCGACCTTCGACAGGTACGCCGCCGCGCCGGCCGCGGCGATGTGATAGTCCGCCGGCATGCCGGTTTCCGGCTCCATCCAGCGGGTGATCTCGGGGCGGAAGTAGGTCGCCGTTCCGGTCAGGAACATCGCCAGCAGCACCCAGCCGACCAGCAGGCCGCTCCAGGTGTGCAGCCAGGCCATCGATTGGCGGAAGGACCCGTTCATAGCCGCGGCTCCACGATCAGCGAGATCCACAGGACCGCGCCCAGCGCCGCGCAGCCGGCAGCCAGGCCCAGCCACACGCGCCAGGTCTTCGGGTCGGCGAAGGCCCAGACGACCACGGTGGTGTAGACGGCGAACGACAGCAGGGTGGCGGCGATGGTCGCTTCCTCCGGCCCGCCCGGCAGCAACCGGGCGAGCACGGCGGTCGAGAGCGCCGCGAAGACGTAGCCGACGACGATGGCCGCGACGGCTCTGGCGGCCACGTCCAGCCGCTGGCGCACGGTGGGGCCCTTCGGCCCCTTGCGCTTGGCCGCCGCCGGCGGCGCGGTCTGCGCGACGCTCATGCTCAGAACGCCGCCCGCAGGGTCAGCGTCACCTTGCGCGGCTCGCCGTAGTAGCCGCCGTTGTAGAAGCCGACACGGCGGTAGTAGGTCTCGTCGAACAGGTTATCGACATTGAGCGTGGCGCTGAGCTTCTCGTTGAAGCGGTAGCGGGCCATCAGGCTGGCGAGGATGTACGAACCCTGCGAGACGTTGGTCCGCAGCAGCGGCGGGTTGGTCCCCGGCGCGCTGGTGTTGCCCGGAACCGGGATGCTGGCGAGGGTGTAGATCTCGCTCTGCCAGTTCAGGCCGCCGCCGATCGTCAGTCCTTCGAACCGGCCGGACAGGTCGTAGCTGGTCTGGATGCGGGCGATGTTGCGCGGGTTGAGGGTGTTGATCCGCACCTTCGCCGCGCTCTCGGTGTAGGCGTAGGTGTAGCCGCCGGCCACGCGCCAGCGCGGGGTCAGCTGGCCGGTGATCTCGGCCTCGAAGCCGCGGGTCTCGGCGCCCGTCACCGCGCGGTAGGCGGTGCTGCCGTCCGGCAGCAGGAAGCCGTCGGGCACGGTCGGATCGACCTCGGCCAGATTGTCCTGCTGGACGTAGAAGCCGACCACGGCGGCGTAGAGCTGGCCGTCGAAGAACTCGCCCTTCAGGCCGCCTTCGTAGTTGGCGCCGATGACCGGCGGCAACTGGTCGTTGTTCTTGTCCTTGTTGCTCTGCGGCTTGAACAGGTCCGAGTAGCTGACATAGGCCGAGATCTGCGAGGTGATGTCGAAGATCGCCCCGAAGTACGGGGTGACCTTGTCCTCGGAGTAGGCGTTGGCCGTCCGGTCGTAGACGCCGGACAGCTTGTAGCGGTCGCTCTGGGTCTCGTACTGGCTGCTGCGGGCGCCGACGATGATCTTCAGCCGGTCGGTCGGGTTGAGGCGCACCGCGCCGTAGACGCCGGTCTCCTTGATGCGGTCGATCTGGGCCGGGGTGCCGTAGCGCAGCAGCACCGGCTCGGGAATGCGGCCATCCCAGGTGAAGATGTTCGGGATGGTCATCGCATAGGGGCGCTTCGAGGCGTCGATCGAGTCGTTCAGCGTCGTGCCGTCGCGGTCGTAGCCGTTGGCGCCGATGACCAGCTCATGCTTGCGGCCGAACAGCTCGAGCGGGCCGCTGGCGTAAACGTCGAACGCGGTCTCTTCCTGCTCGTAGACATTGAAGTAGTCGGCGACGGTCAGGCCGCTGCCGTTGTTCGGGTCCGGATAGCCGCCGAAGCCGTAGTAGAGCTTGGCCGTGGAATCGCTGTCGCGCTTGTTGTAGGCGGCGCGGAACTTCCAATCGCCCGGCAGGTCCTGTTCCAGCACCGCATAGTAGTTGGTGCTGTTGCGGTCCCAGGTGCTCCAGCGCGCGGCGGCGTTGTAGGAGCGGTCGAAGCTGGTCGGCGAACCGTCACGGTAATAGAGCGGCGTGGTGCCCCAGGTCGTGCCCTTCGGCGTCACCTCGGTGTAGTCGACGCCGACCCGCACCAGGGTGCTGTCGGTGATGTCAGCTTCGATCACCGCCAGGCCGATCTTCTTCTTCTCCTCGTAGAAGTCGATGTACGATTCCCGGTCCTCGAAGGCGCCGGCGATGCGCGCGCGCACCCGGCCGTCGGCGAAGATCGGGCCCGAGACGTCGGCCTCGATGCGGCCTCGGTTCCAGCTGCCGGCCACGGCGGCGACCGAGGCGGCGAAGTCGTGGGTCGGGGCTTTGCGCAGCAGGTTGACCGTCGCCGACGGGTCGCCCGAGCCGGTGACCAGACCGGTGGCGCCGCGCACGACCTCGACGCGGTCATAGAGGACGGTGTCGCCCATCACGCTGTTGCCCGACGAATAGGCCGTCGGCACGCCGTCGAGCTGGAAGTTGGAGATCGAGAAGCCGCGCGAGGTGAAGTTCACGCGGTTGGAGTCGTTCTCCTGCACCGTGATGCCGGTGGTCTGTTCCAGCACGTTGGCCACGGTGACCAACCCGAAGTCGTCCATGCGTTCGCGGGTGATGACGGTCACCGACTGCGGCGTCTCGCGCAGCGACAGCGGCAGCTTGGCGGCCGACTCGGTGATCTTGGCCCCATAGCCCTCCTTGACGCCGGCGACGACCACGCCCTCGACGGTGGCGTCGGCGGTCGCATCGTCGGCGAACGCAGGCGTGGTCAGGGCGGTGCCCGACAACAGGACCATGGCCAAGGCGGCCGGGCGGAACTTGGAACGCGTACTGGACAACGACTACCCCCGTTACTGGCCGCTCAAGGCGGCGGCTGTTTTCGGGGGGCGGCGTAAGCGCCCACGCTTCTAGTTGCAAGCGATTCTTAGTTTCATTCGCAATCTTGGGTCGGCGGCTCAGCCGGACCGGGTCGCCGAAAGCCCGTACATCAGCGGAATCCGCGGCATGTGATCGGGCGGCGCGAGCCGCCCGCCGCCGAGGTCGCGCATGCCCGCGAACCCGGCCCAACCGTTGGCGTAGGGGTACTCCTCGAGCCGCTCGATGGTCAGTCCGGCCTCGACCAGGGCGCTGACCACCTGGCCGATCCCCCAATAGAATTCGAAGGCCGGGTTCGGATTGCGGAAGTTCTCGACGCCGCGATGATAGGCGTCCAGCGCCAGGGTCTCGCGGGAATCGGCCACATAGTCGCCGACCCCGTCCGGTTCAGGGATCGCGCCGTCGACGAAGTAGTCGTGGCGTGGCGCCCACCGCGGGTCGAACACCATGGCGAAGGGGTGGAACTCGACCATGGCGAACCGTCCGCCCGGCGCCAGGACGCCGGCGACGCCGCGGGCCCAGGCCTTGAGGTCTGACAGCCAGCAGATCGTGCCATAGGAGGTGAACACCCGCTCGAACCTGCGTCCATCGGCCTGCGCCGCATCGAACCAGTCGAGCAGGTCGCTGCGCTCGAAATTCGCCGGCAGGCCGCTTTCGGCTGACAGCCGCTGGGCGAAGTTGATGGCCTCGTCGGAGATGTCGACCCCGGTCACCTGCGCGCCCAGCCGCGCCAGGCTGACGCTGTCCTGGCCGGAATTGCACTGCAGGTGCAGCAGGCTGCGCCCGGCGATGTCGCCGAGCATGTCGAGCTCTTCCGGATAGAGCGTCGAGCCGCCGGCGCGGAAGTACGCCGCCTGGTCGCCCTTATGGCTGTTGTGGGCGCGGGTGGCCTCGTTCCAGGAGAGGCGATTGGCTTCGTGCAGGTCGCGTTGCATGGTGTATTTCTCCACCGCCTCGGTGCAGCTTCGATGGAGGCCGCGTTCAGCCTCGTCGGGTCGACAGATACGCGCAGTAGCCCAGCGCTTGGTAGAGCCGGATCGGCTCGTCGAAACCCGCCGCGTCCAGCAGCTCGCTCAGCCTGGGCTCGTTGATCGGATGGAACTCGGCGGCCATGCGCTGCTCGGCCTTCGCCAACAGAGCAGGATCGAGCCCGGCCCCGGCGAGCCAGGCGCGATAGACCCCATGTGGTGCGACCTGGACCATCAGGTCGGCGCAGGCCAGCAGCCCACCAATCTTCAGCCGTGCGCTCACGTCGGCCAGGAAGCCGAGCCGCGCGCCGTCGTCGGGAAGGAAGTGGCCCACCAGCACTGCGGTCGCTGCGTCGAAGCCATCTTGAGATCGGCGGCGTAGCCGACATGAAACCGCACCCGCGATTCAACTCCCGCCGCCCGCGCCCGGCCGCGGGCCAGCGCGATCATGTCAGGCTCCGGGTCCAGCGCCGTGAACATCCAGCCTGGCGCGGCGCGCGCCAGGGCCAGCAGGTCCTCGCCGTCGCCGGCGCCGACTACCAGCACCTTGGCCGCGGACGGCAAGCTGGCCAGCAGGGCTGCGGCGATCACCTCGTGCATCGCCTCATAGCCGGGAACGCGCGTGCGGATCTTGGCGGCGTAGGCCTGCGCCTCAGGCCCCGTGAACATGCGCCCTCCGAGCCTTCGGCCTTGGCTCGGACGGCAGCGCGCCCTGGGTCAGGTCGGCCAGGATCGGGCAGTCGGGCCGGTCGTCACCGGCGCAGCAGTGCGACAGGTGGCGCAGGGTGTCGGCCATGGCCTGCATCTCGGCGATGCGGGCGTCGAGGTCGGCCAGGTGCCGGTCGGCGATCGCCTTGACCTCGCGGCTGGGCCGCCCGCGGTCGCGCCACAGCGACAGCAGTTGGGTGATCTCCGGCATCGAGAAGCCGAGCGAGCGGGCGCGGCGGATGAAGCGCAGCTCGTTGATCTCGCGCTCGTCGTACTCGCGGTAGTTGGCGTCGGTGCGCGCCGAGGGCCGCACCAACCCGATCTCGTCGTAGTAACGGATCATCTTGGTGCTCACGCCGGACGCCTTGGAGGCCTGGCCGATGTTCATGGGGATCTCCCTTATGCCGCGACCGGAGGCCGGAAGGCCTTCAGCCGCAGGGCGTTGGTGAGGACGCTGACGCTCGACAGCGCCATGGCGCCGGCCGCCACCATCGGCGACAGCAACAGGCCGAAGGTCGGGAAGAGCACGCCGGCCGCCACCGGGATCAGGATGACGTTGTAGCCGAACGCCCAGACCAGGTTTTGCTGGATGTTGCTCATCACCGCCCGGCTCAGCGACGCAGCGGTCGCCACCGCCCGCAGATCGCTGCGCATCAGCACCACGTCGGCGCTTTCGATGGCGACGTCGGTGCCCGCGCCCATCGCGATCCCGACGTCGGCCGCGGCCAGGGCCGGGGCGTCGTTGACCCCGTCGCCGACGAAGGCGATGGCCCCGAACCGCTCCCGCAGCGCCTTGATGGCCGCGACCTTGCCGTCGGGCAGCACCTCGGCCTCGACCTCGTCCAGGCCGAGCTTGGCGGCCGCCGCGCGGGCGGTGTGGGCGTTGTCGCCGGTGATCATCGCCACCTTCAGCCCCATGGCGTGCAGGGCGGCCAGCGCCTCCGGCGTCGTCGGCTTGATCGGGTCGGCCACCGCCAGCACCGCGGCGAGCTTGCCGTCGATGGCGACATAGAGCGGGCTCTTGGCCTCCGACCCCAGCCGCGCGGCGGTGTCGCTGAACACGCCGACGTCGAGGCCGAGCTTGGTCATGAAGCGGTCCGCTCCGACCTGCACCAGCTTGCCGCCAGCGCGGGCTTGGGCCCCGAAGCCGGGAACGGCCTCGAACGCCTGCGGGTCGGCGACGCTCAGCCCCTTGGTCTTGGCCGCCTCGACGATGGCCTCGGCGATCGGGTGCTCCGAACGGCTCTCCACCGCGGCGGTCAGGGCCAGGACTTCGTCCTCGTCGAAGTCGCTCGCGGTCTGCAGGTCGGTGAGGGCAGGGCGGCCCTCGGTCAGAGTGCCGGTCTTGTCGAAGGCCACGACCTTGACGTCGCGCAGCGCCTGCAGCGCCTCGCCGCGCCGGAACAGCACGCCGAGTTCGGCGGCCTTGCCGGTGCCGACCATGATCGAGGTCGGGGTCGCCAGGCCCATGGCGCACGGGCAGGCGATGATCAGGACGGCCACGGCGTTGACCAGGGCGAAGGCGAGCGCCGGGCTCGGCCCGAACACCATCCAGGCGGCGAAGGTCAGCAGTGCTGCGGCGATCACCGCCGGCACGAACCAGGCGGTGACCTTGTCGACCGTCGCCTGGATCGGCAGCTTCGAGCCCTGCGCGGCTTCGACCATGCGCACGATCTGCGCCAGCATGGTTTCGGAGCCGACCTTGGTGGCGCGGAACTGGAAGGCGCCGGTCTTGTTGACGGTGCCGCCGACGACGGTGTCGCCGGCCTTCTTCTCGACCGGGATCGGCTCGCCGGTGATCATCGATTCGTCGACGAAAGAGCCGCCGTCGATGACCTCGCCGTCGACGGCGATGCGCTCGCCCGGACGGACCACGACCGCGTCGCCGGCCACGACCTCGGCGATCGGAACCTCGACCGCCTCGCCGCCGCGCAGCACGCGGGCGGTCTTGGCCTGCAGGGTCATCAGCCGCTTGATCGCCTCGCTGGTGCGGCCCTTGGCCTGGGCCTCGAACAGCCGGCCCAGCAGGATCAGGGTCACGATGACCGCGGCGGCTTCGTAGTAGACGTGGTCGGCGCCGGCCGGCAGCAGGGACGGGACGAAGGTCGCCACCGCCGAATAGGCGAAGGCGGCGCTGGTTCCCAGCACCACCAGCGAGTTCATGTCCGGCGTGCGGCGGATCAGGTTCGGCACGCCCTTGCGGAAGAACCGCAGGCCCGGCCCGAACAACACGATCGCGGCCAGCACGAAGCTGATCAGCCGCCAGGGCTGCTCGCCGATGCTCGCCGCCAGCCAGTGGTGGACGCCGGGAATGAAGTGGCGGCCCATCTCGATCACGAACAGCGGCAGAGTGCCGGCCGCGGCGACCGCGACGGCGCGCTTCAGCCCGGTGATCTCGGTCTCGCGGGCCTCGCGTTCGCGGTCGGCCAGGTCCGGGGCGGCGGCCGGGTCGATCTCCTGGGCGCCATAGCCGATGGCCTCGACGGCGGCGATCATCTGGGCGGTTTCGGCGCCGCCGGCCAGGGCGCGGACCTGCGCTCGCTCGGTCGCCAGGTTCACCTGCGCGTCCAGCACGCCGGGCACCGACTTCAGCGCCTTCTCGACCTTGGCCACGCAGGACGCGCAGGTCATGCCCTCGATCTTGAGGTCGACGGTGCGGTCGAGCGGTTCGTAGCCGGCCTTGCGGATCGCCTCGACCACGGCGGCGGTGTCGCCCTCCGGGGTCAGCTCCACATGCGCCCGCTCGGCGGCGAGATTGACGCTGGCGGCGGCGACGCCCGGCACGGCGGCGATGGCTTTTTCCACGCGCCCGACGCACGAGGCGCAGGTCATCCCCAGCACGGGGATCTCCAGCGGCTTCAGGATGGTCTGCGACATGACGGGCTCCTCGAACTTCGATGCCCGCCGTTCATGAACTCTCCCATCATGGGAGGGTCAAGCGACGATTTTCGCGTTGACCTTCCCGTCGTGGGAAGGTGCAGAACCGCTCCAGAGTGATCCCCGAGGAGCAAATCCGATGATGAATTTCCAGGTTGAAGGCATGTCCTGCGGCCACTGCGTGCAGTCGGTGACCAAGGCCGTGCACGCCGTTGAACCCAAGGCCAAGGTCGCCGTCGACCTCGCGAGCGGCCGCGTCACCGTCGAAGGCGGCGAGCGCGAGGCCGTGGCGCAGGCGATCAAGGACGCCGGCTACAGCGTCGCGGCGGCCTGACCGTCAGTTGCGGCGGCTGCCGTCTTCCCAATAGTACCGGCGGGCGCCGGGGTCGTAGTAATAGTACCGCCCCGCGCGCTCGTCATAATACTGGCGGCGGTTGACGTTGTCGTTGTGCTTGGGCGTGGTCACGGCGCCCAGCGCCGCGCCCGCCGCGCCGCCGACCAGGGCGCCCGTCCAGGAGCTGTCGACAGCGGCGCCAAGCGCCGCCCCGGCCAGGCCGCCGGTCGCCGCGCGTTCGGTGGTGGTGGTGCCGCAGGCGGCCAGAAGCAGGACCGAGCCGACCGCGGCGGTCTTCAGACTGAGTGTCATCGCGAACCTCTCTGGGTTACGCCGTCCCGCTGGATCGAACGGGCGCGCCCCTGGGGAGTTCCCTAGTCCGGCCGGGCCCAGGCCTTGCCGGCGATCGCGTTGTCCTCGCCCAGCTTGAACAACCTGCGCATGCTTTCGGGTTCGAAGTTCAGGCTGCCGCTCTCGGCGTCGCGCGGCACCTCGGCGATCTCGAACTCCATGTTGTTGCGCGCGGCGAAGGCCCGGTTGGCGGCGATGTGGGCGCGCAGGTTGGTCTTCATCATGGTGTCGAAGGCGCGGCCTAGGATGGTCGGAGCGCGCCCGCGCACGACGGCGAAGCTGGGGTCCAGCTTGCCGTTGACCAGCACGAAGATACGGCCCGGCATCGTCGTCTGGCCTTCCGGGGCCTCCCAGAAGTAGAGGCCCTCCGGGATCGAGACGAACGGCGCGGTCACCCCGCCGTCGACGTGCATCTCGTCGATCTGGCGGCCGTCGGCGTCGCCGATCGGGATGATCACGGGCGGGAAAACCCCAGGGATGGCGGCGGACGCGACCAGCACGTCGCGGAACAGCTTCAGCGCGTCAGGGCCGCCGCGCGAAGCGATGGCCCCCATGTCCCAGACCACGGTCTGCTGGCTGTCGAGATTGGTGGTGGCGATCAGCAGCCGCCGGCCCTTGGCGTGCTCCTGGGCGACTTCGTGCAGCATCACCGAGGTGCAGTAGGTCTCGACCAGAGCGCGCAAGTACTCGGGGCTGTAGAGGCTCGATGAGAACAATACGCCCAGGCCCTGGCCCTTCAGCACCTGGCTGGCCTTGCCGCCGGCATAGGCCTCGAACAGCGTCTTGTCCCAGTGCGGGCCGAGGAAGGCGAACGGCGCGATCAGCGCCCCGGTGCTGACCCCGGTGACCACCTCGAAGCTCGGCCGCGTGCCGGCCTTGGTCCAGCCGACCATCACCCCGGCCCCATAGGCGCCGTCGGCGCCGCCGCCGGAGATCGCCAGCACGTCGACCCGCCGGTCGCCGGCGGCGGCCAGCTGGCGCTGGGTGCGGTTGGTGAAGGCCAGCGCCGAGGCCTGGTCCGAGGCGTCGAAGCGGATGTCGGCGGCGGTCGGCGGCAAGGCGCGATAGGCCTCGTCGGCGGTGAAGTCCTCGCGCGAGAACGAGGCGCAGCCGGCCAGCGGCGCGGCGAGCAGCGCCAGGGCGAACACGACCAGTACTGAACGACGCGACATCGACGCTCCTTGCCGCACGCCCTGCGTGCGGCGTCAAGCGCCCCTTCGTCCTAAGGCAGCAGGATCGCCTGGGCGATCATGCCGAGGCCGACGATGCTGACCAGCCAGACCAGCGAGCGGATCTGGCGCACGCCCCAGGCGTAGAGCGGCACATAGGCGACCCGCGCCCAGAAGTAGATCTGCGAGCCGAGGGCGGTGATCTCGCTCTCCTTGCCGGCGACGTGGGCGATCAGCACCGCGCCGAGAAACAGCGGCAGGGTCTCGAACAGGTTGTCCTGGGCGCGCTTGAGCCGCTGGGCCCGGTCGCTGAGCGGCGGCATCTCGCCATCGCGCGGGCCGGTGTTCCACTTCAGGCCGTACTGAGCGGTCCTGGCGATGTCGAAAAGCAGGATCTGCGCGAAGGCCAGGACCAGCGTCCAGGCCGCCATCATCAAACCGATCGTCATGCCGAATCTCCCCGAGTTTGACCCCCACTGTGGGGCCTGTGGCCCGTGGCGGCGAGTCGCAAGCGCCTCTGAGGGGGCCGGCGGCTATGGCGCTGGGCGGGCGGGGCCTCTATGCACGGCGGTTCCAAGGAGAGACCAGTGCCCGCCGACGCCCCGTCCCACGCCGTCACGCAGAGCAACGGCGCGGGGATCGCCCTGCGCGTCGCGGCGATGGCCTGCATGGCGGTGCTCGCGGCCCTGGTGAAGGCCTGCGCCGAGCGCGGCGCTCCGGTGCTGGAGATCATTTTCTTCCGCAACGCCTTCGCCTTCGTGCCGGTGCTGCTCTACGTCTCGCGCACGACCGGGTTTTCGGTGCTGAAGACCAACCGGCTGGGCGGTCACGCCACCCGCGCGGCGGTGGGTTTGGTCGGCATGGTCTGCGGCTTCACCGCGGTCTCGATGCTGCCGCTGACCGAGTCGACGGCGCTGTCCTTCGCCTCGCCGCTGTTCATGACGGCGCTGTCGGCGCTGATCCTCAAGGAGGTGGTCGGCGTCCACCGCTGGGCCGCCGTCGCCATCGGCTTCGTCGGCGTGCTGATCATGGTGCGACCCGATCCTGGGCACATGGCCAATCTGGGCACCGCCTTCGCGCTGCTGGGCGCGCTGGGGGCGGCCGGGGCGATGATCGCCATCCGCGAGATCGGCCGCACCGAGCCTGGCCCGACTATCGTCTTCTACTTCACCCTGGCCGGGATGCTGCTTGGCCTCTCCAGCCTGCCGTTCGGCGGCTGGACGATCCCCGACATGACCACCCTCGTCATGCTGGTCAGCGCCGGCCTGGTCGGCGGCACGGGGCAACTCCTGCTGACCGAGGCGCTGCGCCGCGCGCCGGTCGCGGTGGTCGCGCCGTTCGACTACAGCCAGCTGATCTGGGCCGGGATCATCGGCTATCTCGTCTGGGACGAGATCCCACGCGCCGCCACCATCGCCGGCGCGTTCGTCGTCGCCGGCAGCGGCGTCTATATCCTGTTCCGCGAGACCCGCCGCCTGCGTCGCGGCGTCTGAGCAAACCCACGCCTTCACATTGACAGACCCGCGTTACGGGAGGACTCTTTCCCCGTGCCGGCCGAACGCGTGTCGGGCCTTTCCCCGCCTGACCCGGCCGTCGCGGACGCAGGGAGGCCGAATATGCTCAAGGGGGTCCTGCTGGCGGTGATCGCGCTGGCGATGCTGGCGGTGGCGACTACGGCGGAAGGGGCGGTGACCGTGCTCGGCGGCGGGCTGGCCCAGGAGTGCGCCGACGCCGCCATCCGCGGCGAGGACGACCCGCAGTATCAGGACAGCTGCACCCTGGCGCTGGAGACCGAGCTGCTCGATCCGCGCGACCGGGCCGGCACCTTCGTCAACCGCGGGGTGCTCAAGCTGCGCCGCGCGGCCTATGCCGACGCTTCCCGCGACTTCGATTCCGCCGTCCGTCTGCAGCCCGAGATGGGCGAGGCCTACGTCAACCGCGGCGCCGCCTCGATCGGCCGCAAGCGCTATGCCGAGGGCCTCAGCGACATCAACCGCAGCATCGAGCTGGGCGTCAGCGAACCTGAAAAGGCCTACTACAACCGCGCCCTGGCGCACGAGGGGCTCGACGACCCGAAGTCGGCCTATTTTGACTACCAGAAGGCGTTGGAACTGGCCCCCGAATGGGCCGCTCCGCGCGAGCAATTGAGCCGCTTCACGGTTTCGCGTCGCTGATGCGGAGCCTTGCAGCCTATTGGAGCGTTCCATGTTTATGCGACCGATGCTCCTCGCCCTGGCCGTCTTCGCCGCGTCGGCTTCGCCGGCCCCGGCCCAGGCGCCGCGTGACCCCGTCGCCCGCGACCTGACGATCCGCAACCAGGAGCTCCAGGCCCAGCAGATGATCGACCGGCAGCGGTCGGTGGCGCTGGAGAACGATCTCAACAGCCTGGACGCGCGCGTGCAAAGCCAGGAGCGACTGCAGGGCCTGCAAGACCAGCGCGGCCCGACCCTGGCGCCGCTCGCTTCGGAGGTGAAGCCGCCGCCGCTCAACATGGGCAGCTACGCCTCGATTCCTGACGCCGCTCTGGCCGCTTCCAACGCCCGCGTGCGCGAGGCCTCGCAAAACAGGCGCTGACAGTCGCGCCGATAGGTCGCATCCTCCGACCGGGCTGGGGCGTTGAGGCGTCACTGGAAGGATCAGGACATGCGTTGGCAGGGCGGCCGTCGGGGCGGTAACATCGAGGATCGCCGCGGAATGAGCGCGGCTGGGGTCGGCGGCATCGGGCTGGGCGGTTTGGCCCTGGCGTTGATCGGCTACTTCGTGTTCGGCATCGATCCCTCGACGACCATGTCGGTGGTGCAGGGCGGCGGCGGCCAGGCCGAGCAGCAGGAGGGTGTACGCGGCACGACCCAGGACACCGGCGGCCAGTTCGTCGACGTCATCGAACAGTCGACCACCGATGTCTGGAGCCAGATCTTCGCCGCCGAGGGCCAGCGCTATCGCCGCCCGGCCGCGGTGGTGATCTATGACCAGGCGACCGGCACCGGGTGCGGCATGGGCCAGTCGGCCATGGGGCCGTTCTATTGCCCGGCCGACCAGAAGATCTATCTCGACCTGGCGTTCTGGAACGAGCTGGAGAGCCGCTTCGGCGCCAAGGGCGAGGCGGCCCGCGCCTATGTCATCGCCCATGAGGTCGGCCATCACGTCCAGAACCTGACCGGCGCCACCAACAATGTTGAGCGCGGATCGCGCGGCGCCGACTCCTCGGCCGTGCGGCTCGAACTGCAGGCCGACTGCTATGCCGGGGTCTGGGTCGCGCACGCGCCGGCCGCGTCCGGCGGCCAGGTGGCGCTCGATCCGGCCGACATCGAGGACGGCATCGCCGCCGCCGCGGCGGTCGGCGACGACGCCATCCAGAAGCAGTCCCAGGGCCGCGTCATGCCCGACGCCTTCACCCACGGCTCCAGCGAGCAGCGCATGCGCTGGTTCCGCATCGGCGTGGAAAAGGGCGACCCGGCCGCCTGCGACACGTTCCGCGCTGGGCGGCTCTGACGCCGCCTCAGTCGGGCGCCTTCAGAAACTCGACATAGAAGCGCACGGGGCCGGTCAGTGCGACATGGTGCTTGATCTCAGGTTCGACGACGCCGGGCGGTTCGTCCGGCGTCAGCAGGCGCTCGACCGCCTGTCGTCGAGGATCGGTGACGCGATAGAGCAGGGCGCCTTCGATCACCTGGATACGCCCCCAGACACCGGCCTTGGTGTTGTGCTCGCCGAGCAGACCGGGCGGAGTCGTGTCGGCGTCGAACTCCGGCGTGCGGCGGTAGGCGACCACGTCGTCAGGGAAGTCGTCGGCTGGCCTAGTCATGGCTTGATCCGTCTGCTTGCTCCGCTGAGACTGACATGACTTCCAGCCGGGCGCAGTGATCGTCGTCAATGGCGCGGGGGGCGAAGGGGGATCCATGAGCGTGTCGCGTCTTCGATCCTTCGGGCCCGAGATCTGGCTCGCGGACGGCGGTCAGGCGCAGGTCGCCGGGTTTCGCTATCCGACGCGGATGGCGGTGATGCGGCTGACGGGCGGCGGCCTGCTGGTCTGGTCGCCGGTGGCGCTCGGCGACGAGCTGGCCGCAGAGCTCGCGGCGCTGGGCGGGGTCCGTCTCCTGGTCGCGCCGAATTCGCTGCATGACCTGCATCTGACGCAGTGGCGCGCGGCGTTTCCGACAGCTCGGCTCTACGCAGCGCCGGGTCTGGCGACCAAGCGGCCGGACCTTCGCATCGATGTCGAACTGGGCGACGCCCCGCCGAGCGACTGGCCGGCCGACCTCGACTACGTGCTGATGCGCGGCAACGCGATCACCACCGAGGCGGTGTTCTTCCACCGTCCCAGCCGCACGGTGCTGTTCACCGACCTGCTGCAGCAGTTTCCGCCCGGCTGGTTCACCGGCTGGCGGGCGCTGGTCGCGCGGCTGGATCTGATGACGCAGCCGCAGCCCGCCGTACCCCGCAAGTTCCGGGTCGCGTTCACCGATCGCCGCGCGGGCAGGGCGGCGCTGGCGCGTGTTCTCGACTGGCCGAGCGACAAAGTGGTCATGGCCCACGGAACCCCGGTGGAGCGCGACGGCCGCGCCTTCATCGCCAGCGCGTTCCGCTGGCTCGGGGGCTCAAGGGCGAGCTAGGCCGCTCAGGTCCACCAGCAGGATGCCCAGGGCCATCACAAGGCCATAGACCAGCCCGAGGCTGCAGAAGACGAGCGTCGAAAGCTCCACAACCACAGCTCCCCGGGCGTCAGCGGATGTGAACGGGAACAACGGCCTCGGCCGGCCGCGCAGGCGCGCGTACACGGCACGGGTCGCAAACGCCGTCCCCAGGGCGCAGGGAACCACGAACAGTCCCGTCATCAGCAGGGCGATGAACAGCTTGACGCCTGCCGGGTCCATTTCGTGGATTGCGATGGGAGCAACAGAGACGGCCCCGAACATCAGGTCTGCTTGTTGCTTCGCTGTGCGAACAGGCCGTCCAGCATGACGTCCAGCAGCTGCGTCCCCGGCGACCAGCGGTGCTCGCTGACGGTGATCAGGTTGTGCGCCACGCCGATCATCATGCAGAGCAGCGCTTCGCCCTTGGCGGTCTTGTCGCCGGCGGCGATCTCGCCCGCCGCCTGGCATTCTGCGATGGCTTCCGAGAACACTGCATGGCGGCGCGCGGTATCGGGCAGGTGCGCGTAGAACACCTCGCCGTCCTCCACCCTGTCGTCGTTCAGATAGACCAGCCGATACTGGTCGGGATGCGCCAGCCAATAGGCGAGGTAGGCCTGGCACATGGCCCTTAGGCGCTGTTGCGGGCTCGCCGCCTGGGCGGCCGCCTCGTCGACCGAGGCGAACAGCGGGTCGAAGAACTGCTCCCAGATGTGGCGCAGCAACTCGTTCTTGTTGCGGAAGTAGCCATAGAGCGCCATCGGCGAGCAGCCGGCCTCGGCCGCGACCTTGCGCATCGAGACGCTCTGGAAGCCGTCGGCCGCGAACAGGGCGCGCGCGGTGGCGATGATGCGCTCGCGCATGGCGTCCACCTGCTCCGGCGAGCGCCGGGGCCGTCCCCTCCGAACCTGCGTCATCCATCCTCCGTGACCGAAAGAACCCTATTGCACGATCGCCGTTCCGCCATTTATTTATACGCGTATAATTAAATAATCGGAGGCGAGGATGCAGAACCAACCTGACCGGCGTGCGGTGCTCACGGCATCGATGGCCGGGGCGATGGCGGTCGGCGGATCGGCGGGGGCTTCGACGCCGGCGGCCCAGACCGCTGACGTGATCGTGGTCGGCGGCGGCTTTTCGGGCCTGGCCGCGGCCCGGGCGCTCAAGGCGGCCGGTCGCCGGGTGGTGGTGCTCGAGGCGCGCGACCGTGTCGGCGGACGGGTCAAGCCGGGCCGCATCGCCGGGGTGACCATCGACCTGGGCGGCATGTGGCTGGGCCCGACCCAGACCAAGTTGGCGGAGCTGGCCAAGGGCTATGGCGTCGCCACCTATCCGACCTTTCTGGAGGGCAAGAACCTCTTCGAGGTGAACGGCGTGCGCGGGACCGGGCGCGGCGAGGACTCGTTTTCCGCCCTGCCGCCCGACGCCCTGGCCGACTTCGCCGCCATGGTCGGCGAACTGGAGCAGTTGGCCGGCAAGCTTCCGGCCCAGGGGCCCTGGGCCTTGCCGGACGCTGAGCGGCTCGACGCGATCACCTTCGCCACCTGGCTCGACGGCCATGCCAAGACCAAGGGCGGGCGCGGCGTCTTCGAGATGCTGATCCCGGCTCTGCTCTGCGCCCAGCCGCACGACGTCTCGCTGCTGTTCGTCCTCTTCTATCTGCAGTCGGCCGGCGACCTCTCGACCCTGATCTCCTCGGGGCCCGGCGGGGCGCAGAACTTCCTGTTCGTCGGCGGGCTGCATCAGGTGGCCGCCAAGATGGCCGCCGATCTCGGTCCGGCGGTGAAGCTGAACACCGCCGTGCGCACGATCCGCCAGAACGCCACCGGCGTGGAGGTGATCTGCGAGGACGGGCGCTACACGGCCCCGCGGGTGATCGTCGCCCTGCCGCCGCCGCTCGCCGGCCGCATCGACTACGAGCCGCTGATGCCGCATGCGCGCGACGCCCTGACCCAGCGGATGCCGATGGGCTCGTGCATCAAGGTCTGGGTGGCCTACGAGACGCCGTTCTGGCGCAAGGAGGGCCTGAACGGTTCGCTGTTCAGCGACGCCTTTGCTTTCGGTCCGGCCTTCGACGTCAGTCCGCCCGGTCAGCCGCACGGCCTGATCGCCGGCTTCTTCGACGGCGCGCACGCCCGCGAGTGGAGCCCGCGTTCGCCGGCCGAGCGGCGCGCCGAGGTCCTGCGTCTGCTGGTCGAGGGGCTCGGCCCCAGGGCGGCGACGCCGATCGACTATGTCGAGCAGGACTGGTCGACGGAGCGCTGGTCGCGCGGTTGCTACGGGGCCTTCGCGCCGCCAGGCGTACTGTCGGCGCACGGCGCTTCGCTGCGCGCGCCGGTCGGGCGGGTGCATTGGGCGGGCACCGAGACCGCGGAGACCTGGACCGGCTATGTCGAAGGCGCGATCCGCGCCGGCGAACGCGCCGCCGCCGAGGCGGCCGCCGCGAGCTAGAGCGCGGGGACCGGTTCGAGGCCCAGGCAGACCGCCACGCAGCGGCGCGCCAGGGCTTCGCCGGCGTCGATGAAGGGCAGGCGGATGTCGTCGGCCCCCAGCACCAGCGGAACCTCGGTGCAGCCGGCGATGATCGCCTCGGCCCCGCCGGCCGCAAGGTCGGCGGTCAGGGCGGCCATGGCCTCGCGCACCTCCGGCCCGCGCTCGCCGCGCTTGATCCGATAGATCAGCGCCATGAACGCCTCCTGGCGCTCCGGCTCCAGGGTGACCATGCCCATGCCCTGGGCGGCCAGGTACTCGCGATAGAGCTTCAGCGCGTCGCGGGTGCCCAGCACCCCGGCCCGCCGCGCGCCGCTGTCGCGGGCGGCGGCCGAGGCCGTGCCGATCATGTCGATCAGCGGCAGGCCGCTCGCGCGGGTGATCACGTCGGCATAGGCGTGGGCGGTGTTGCAGGCGATGGCCAGCACGTCGGCGCCCGCTCCGTGCAAGGCGCCGGCCATCTCGGCCAAGACCGGGCCGGGCTTGTTCAGCGGATCGTTGCGGTCGGGCACCTGCGGGTTGATGTCGACCAGGGTGCGGATGTGGTCCTGGTCGCGCTCGGCGGGGGTCAGAGCCTGCAGCTTGGCGAGGAAGTCCAGCGTCGCCGCCGGCCCCATCCCGCCCAGCACGCCCAGGACCAGGCTCACGTCAGCGATCCTTCGAGTTCGCCGTGATAGCCGAACAGGCCCTGCGCGCCGCCGGTGTGCAGCAGCACCACTGTCTCGTCCTTGAAGGTCCCCTTGCGGGCCAGGTCGATCAGGCCCTTGACGGCCTTGCCGGTGTAGACCGGGTCGAACAGCAGCCCTTCGGTCCGCGCGGCCAGCTTCAGGGCGTCGATCACGCCCTCGTCGATCAGGCCGTAGCCGGCGCCGACATAGTCGCAATTGGCCACCGTCATCTCGCGGGTGACGCGATCGCCGTGGCCGAGCAGGGTCGCGGTCTCGACCGCCAGTTTGTGAACGTTGGCTTCCTGGACATCTTTCGGCGCCCGGACCCCGATGCCCAGAATCGGGATGTCGGCCCCCAGCAGGGCAAGGCCCGCGACCAGTCCGGCGTGCGTACCGGCGCTGCCGGTCGCCGTGACGATACGGTCGATGGTCAGGTTTTCGGCGTCGGCTTGGCGCACCAGCTCGAGCGCGCAGTCGACGTAGCCGAGGGCCCCGATCGGGTTCGAACCCCCGCCTGGAATAACGTACGGCTTGCCGCCGCGCTCGCGCACGGCCTGGGCCGACTTTTCGAGCTCGGCGTTCATGTCGGTCCCGCCCGGCACGTTCCTGATGGACGCGCCTAACAACCTGTCGAGAAGCACGTTGCCCGAGCCGTTGTAGTCGACCGCGTTCGACCCGGTGCGCTCCTCCAGGATGACCTCGCAGGCCAGGCCGAACCTGGCCGCGGCGGCCGCCGTCTGGCGCACGTGGTTGGACTGAACGGCGCCTTGGGTGATCAGCGTATCGGCGCCTTTCGCCAGCGCGTCGCCGACCAGGAATTCCAGCTTGCGGGTCTTGTTGCCGCCGCCGGCCAGGCCCGTGCAGTCGTCGCGCTTCACGTAGAGGCGCTTGATCCCCAGTTCGGCCGCCAGCCGCGGGGCCGGCTCCAGCGGGGTGGGGAGGTGCGCGAACCGCGCGCGCGGGAACTTGGCAAGCTGCATGGGGGTACTCCTTGGCCGCCTGCCTAGCACGCGGCCAAGGTCGCTCGCGAGCCCAGATTCTCTGCCGCGGCTAGGGCTTGATCTTGGGCGGCAGCGCGGCGGCCTGCTCGGGCGTCAGCTTCGTTATGTCCTTGATGATGCAAGGAGAAAGCATCCCTGGGCTGGTGTGGACCTTGAGGTCCAGGTCCAGCGGGCGGCAGATCAGGTCGACGCCCGCAGTCGGCGCCATGACCAGGGCGTCGTTGGAACTGGCTCCGGCCAGACAGTTGCCGGACATGTCCAGGCGATAGACGTCACGATGGCGCACCGAGAGGTAGACGGTCTGGTCGTCGCCCTTGGTGTGGTTGTCGATCTGGCTCATCCGGAAGCACTGATTGGACGCCGCGGCCGGTTTGGCGGGCTCCTGGGCGAGGGCCGGCGCAGCGAGCGCGGCGGTCAGGACGGCGGCGAGGACAAGGCGTTGCATGGCGATCCTCCTGAGAAGGCCAGTCTAGGCGCCAGATTGCGGCTGGACGGCGGCGCTTTCAATCGGCGGCGTTCGCGCCTATGACTGGCGCTTGTCCTCGGGGGGCCGCGCTTAGGCGGCTGAGAGGCGGGTGAGCCCGCGACCCGTAGAACCTGATCCGGGTCATGCCGGCGAAGGGAAGGCGTTCCGAGCATGCGCATGCCCGGATTCCCGGTCGCCGGCAGGCCTTCTGGCCGCATAGGAGCTTGCCGGTGAACATCCAGACGCCCGTCAAAGACGCCATTCCCACCGGTGAGCGCCCCGGCTCGCGCAAGGTCTATCAGCCTGGCGTGCTATGGCCCGACATCCGCGTGCCGTTCCGCGAGGTGGCGGTGCATCCCTCGGCCAACGAGCCGCCGGTGACCATCTACGATCCCTCCGGCCCCTACACCGATCCGAAGGTGAAGATCGACATCGATCAGGGCCTGGCGCGCGTGCGCGAGCCTTGGGTCGTTTCCCGCGGCGACATCGAAGTGGTTGAAAATCCTCGCGAAGTGAAGCCTGAGGACAACGGCTTCGCCAAGGGCGAGCACTTGGCCCCGCAGTTCTCCGCGCCGCGACGCGTCTATCGCGCCAAGGGTGGGGCGGCGGTCACGCAGCTGGAGTACGCGCGCCGCGGGATCATCACCCCGGAGATGGAATACGTCGCCATCCGCGAGAACCTGCGTCGCCAGGAGAACGACGGCGCGATCCGCGACGGCGAGGACTTCGGCGCCTCAATCCCCGACTTCGTGACGCCCGAGTTCGTCCGTGACGAGGTCGCCCGCGGCCGGGCGATCATCCCGGCCAACATCAACCACACCGAACTCGAGCCGATGGCCATCGGCCGAAACTTTCTGGTGAAGATCAACGCCAACATCGGCAACTCCGCCGTGCTGTCGACCGTCGCCGACGAGGTCGACAAGATGGTCTGGGCGATCCGCTGGGGCGCCGACACGGTCATGGACCTGTCTACCGGCAGGAACATCCACAACATCCGCGACTGGATCATCCGCAACAGCCCGGTCCCGATCGGCACGGTTCCGATCTACCAGGCGCTGGAAAAGGTGAACGGCGTCGCCGAGGACCTGAACTGGGAAGTCTTCCGCGACACCCTGATCGAGCAGGCCGAGCAGGGCGTCGACTATTTCACGATCCACGCAGGGGTGCGGCTGCCGTTCATTCCGCTGACCGCCAAGCGCGTCACCGGCATCGTCAGCCGCGGCGGTTCGATCATGGCCAAGTGGTGCCTGGCGCACCACAAGGAGAACTTCCTCTACGAGCACTTCGAAGAGATCTGCGAGATCATGCGGGCCTATGACGTCTCGTTCTCGCTGGGCGACGGCCTGCGTCCCGGCTCGATCGCCGACGCCAACGACGCGGCCCAGTTCGCGGAACTGGAGACCCTGGGCGAGCTGACGCCGATCGCCTGGAAGCATGGCGTGCAGGTGATGATCGAGGGGCCGGGCCACGTGGCCATGCACAAGATCAAAGCCAACATGGACAAGCAGTTGAAGGCCTGCGGCGAGGCGCCGTTCTATACCCTCGGCCCGCTAACCACCGACATCGCGCCAGGCTACGACCACATCACCAGCGCCATCGGCGCGGCGATGATCGGCTGGTTTGGCACCGCCATGCTCTGCTACGTCACGCCTAAGGAACACCTGGGCCTGCCGGACCGTGAGGACGTCAAGGAAGGCGTGATCACCTACAAGATCGCCGCCCACGCCGCCGACCTCGCCAAGGGCCATCCGTCGGCGCGGATGTGGGACGACGCGCTCAGCCGCGCGCGGTTCGAGTTCCGCTGGGAAGACCAGTTCAATCTCGGCCTGGATCCGGAAACCGCGCGCCAGTACCACGACGAGACTCTGCCCAAGGAAGCGATGAAGACCGCGCACTTCTGCTCGATGTGCGGTCCGAAGTTCTGCTCGATGAAGATCAGCCAGGACATCCGCGACGCCGCCGCCAAGCAGAACGACGTCGCCGCCGGCATGGAGCAGATGAGCGAGAAGTTCCGCGCCGAGGGCGGGGAGATCTACGTCAAGTCGGAGTGAGCTAGTCCACCGCTCATCCCGGCGAAAGCCGGGACCCATGCGGCCTTACCGCTTGCGACCGATTTCGACGTGAGTAGGTCATAGTCAGCTTGGGCCCCGGCTTTCGCCGGGGTGAGCGGAGGATGGGCATGCAGTTGAAGCCGGGCGCGAAGTTCGCCGAGCAGGACCTGTCGGATCTCGACTTCACCGACGCTGACCTGACGGATGCAGTGTTCGAGGGCTGCACGCTCAAGGACGGCCAAGTGCAGGGCGCGGTGCTGCAGAACGCGCGGTTCGTCGGCTGCCGATTGATCCGCTGCCGGTTCACCCATTCCGACCTGCGCGAGGTCCTGTTCGAGGGCTGCAGCTTCGCCGACGACGACGGCCACGTCGGCGCGGTCTTCGCCTTCTGCCGGCTGGAGGAGGCGCGGCTGCGCAAGTGCGACCTGTCGTTCGCCCGCTTCGAGCGCTCAAGCCTCTGGGGCGTCGAGATGGAGGCTTGCAATCTGCGGGGCTCGGCCTTTGTGCGCGCAGACTTCAGCCGGTCATTTGGCCGTAACGTCGTGCAGTGGGCCGGAGCGTTGAAGGGCTGCAACCTGGAACTCGCCGACCTGACCCAGTTGCGGCTGCCCAAGGGCGACCTCAACCGCTCGAACCTGCGAGAGGCGGTGCTGGTCGACGCCGATCTGGAGGGGGCGGACCTGCGAGAGTGCGACCTATTCCAGGCCCTGACTGTCGGCGCGAAACTGGCCGGCGCCGATCTGCGCGGCGCAGAGGTGAGCGGCCTGAACCTCACGGAACTGGCCACTGTGCAGGGAATGAAGGTCACGCTTGATCAGCAGTATCGCCTGCTGAACGCGATGGGCGTGGACGTCCACGCCGAGTGATCAGTCGCGGTCGGCGCGGGCCTTCACCGGCTCGGCCTTCCAGACGCGGACGGCGACGGCGGCGGTGATCGAGGCCAGGACCGCGGTGATCGCGCCACACCACTGGAGGGTGTTCATGCCCTCGGCGGCGAAACGGCCGACGGCGGCGCTGACGAAGAACACCAGGGCCGCGGTGCCCCACTCGGCGCCCCAGCTCGAAAACAACAGCTTCAGCATAAACAAGACCTCAGGATCGCGACTGCGGGCCGCAAAAGCCACAGCGAACGGCGTTCTGGAATGTGGCAAGGGGTCGCTTGACCGTTAGGCGGCGACGGCCACCGTCTGGCGATCGGCGACCGCCTGCAGCACGCCGAACAGCTTGGCGGCCTCGATCGGCTTGGCCATGTGCAGGTCTGCGCCCGCCGCCAGGCTTGCGGCCTGGTGCGAGGGCAGGGCGTTGGCGGTCAGCATCACGATGGGGGTCTGGCCGAGGCCTCGCAGGCGCTCACGCTCGCGGATGCCGCGCACGGCGGTCAGGCCGTCCATCACCGGCATCTGCATGTCCATCAGCACCAGGTCGAAACGCTGGACGGCGAAGGCCTCGCAGGCCTGCTCGCCGTTCTCGACGCAGACCAAATCGACCGGGAGGTCGGCGAACAGCACCTGCACGACGCGGCGGTTGGTCGGATGGTCGTCGGCCAAAAGCACGCGCAGAGGCCGGTCCGGTGCAGTCTCGGACTCGATTTCAGATTCGATCTGGGCCGGCGCGGCGGCCGGGGTCATCGGCAGTCTGATGGTGAAGGTCGCCCCTTCGCCGGGGGCGCCGGCGGCGTCGATCTCGCCGCCCATCAGCCCGACCAGGTGCTTGGCGATGGTGAGGCCAAGGCCCGCCCCGCCATAGCGGCGCGTGCGCGAGCGGTCGCCCTGCTCAAAGCGTCCGAACAGCCGGTCCTTGTCGGCCGGGTCGAAGCCGACGCCAGTGTCCTGCACGTCGATCCGCCAGCGGCCGGGGCCCTCGGCGCGCACCGCGATGGCGACATAGCCCTCGCTGGTGAACTTCACGGCGTTGGCGACCAGGTTGATGAGCACCTGCTTCACCCGAGTCGCGTCGCCGACAACCACCGTCTCTGCGGCGGGATCCAGATCGAGGATTACGTCGAGAGCCTTTTCCTGCGCCCGCGCGCTGGCCAGGTCCGCCACGGCGCGAATCGCTTCGCCGAGGTGGAACGGCCGGGTCACCACCTCGACGTCGCCGGTTTCGATCTGTGAGAGGTCCAGCACATCGGACAGCAGACGTTCCAAAGACTCCCCCGAGCCTTGAATGATGCCGACCATCTCGGCCTGCGAGGCGGTCAGGGGCGTCTTGCCCAGCGCTGCGGCGATGGCGTTGACGCCATTCAGCGGCGTGCGGATCTCATGGCTCATATTGGCGAGGAACTCGCTCTGCGACCGGTGGCTGACCAGGAACTCCACCGCCGCTTTGCGGATTCGCACGATCATGACCGCGCCGACGAGGCCGAAGGCCAGCAGCACCAGCGCCACCGGGAGGGCAGCGGCTCGCGCCATGGCTGCGCCGGGTTTCTGGGGCGTCCAACTCAGATAAAGCGGCGTCTCGCCGCTGCTTGTCGGAAGCTTGAGTTCGGCGTCGCCGGGGCTGGCGAGCGAGGCGCCGACGCCTGAACGCAGGTTCTGCAGTTGCAGCCGCTCCTGCAGCCTGCCCAGCGACGCCGGATCGATCTTCAGGACCATGACGACGATCGGCGCATAGGCGCGGCGCGGCACGGCGGTGGCGAAGTCGGGCTGCACCAGCGTAGCGGACACCAGGTAGACCGCCCCGTCGTGGGCGATAAAATCGCTGGCCTGAATGGCATGGGAGACGAGCTTGCGTGGGGTGTCGGTGTTGCGACGCCCGATCGGGCCGCGTTCGGCTTCGGCTTCCCGCACGCGGGCGATCAGCGGTTCGGCGCCGTGGAACTGCCGGTAGCTGGACGGCGCGACGGTCTGACGATGCAGGCGCGCATAGAGCGGGCGGTTGTCGCCGTCGAGCACGAACAGATGCTCGAAGTCGATGTTCTGGGCGAAGTAGTCGTTGAGATTGGCGTCCGCCCAGGCGGCGCTGAAGCGGTTGTCGAGATTGACCACCGCCTCGTCCCAGTTGGTCTCCGGCAGGATCGAACGCTCGATCTCGGCGATGCTGGTCAGCACGCCGCGCTCGACCAGTGCGACCTCGCGCTCGCGGACCTCCGCATCCACCTGCCGAGCCCAGATCAGCAGGCTGACCACGAACACGGCCATCGCGCCCAGGGCCAGCGCTATCAGCGGCGCCAGCAACCTAAACTCGGACTCCCGCCGCATCTATTCCGGGCCCCTTACTCGGCACTGTGGATCGCGACAGTGTCGCCAAGGTGGTTAAAGGAGGGTGTGGCTGCGCTTGTTACACGAAAAAGGCGACTCCCTTGCGAGAGCCGCCTTCCTCCGTCGCGCTCGACGTCCTTAGGGCGTCGGCTCCCCAGGGCTCTCCGGAGCCGCCGCCGGGGCCGAGGACGCGGCCGGATCAGGTGTTGCCGGGACGGTCGGCGTCTCCGCTGCGGGCGCCGTGGCTAGCGCTGGGGGCGCGACTGCGGGCGCAGAGGCCGGGGTTTGGGCGATCGCCGAGTAGGGGATCGGCGCTTGCGGCAAGGTGGCGCTGGCGTCGGTCGCCCAGGCTTCCGGGCTGTCGGCGGCCGGTGCGGGGGCCGGGCGAGCGCGGGCGGTGCGAACAGGGGCGGCTTCGCGCGCCACCGGCGGCGGAGCAGCGGCCGGCGCGGCGACCGGGGCCAGCGCTGCAACGCTGGTGGTCGGCGGCGCCACCTCAGGAATAGTTGCGATCTCGGTGACCGGCGCGGCGCCGGTCGGGGCGGTCGCCTCCTGCTCGGCCAGCAGGCCGTCGCGCGGCTGCATCATCAGGAACGCGGCGGCCGCCAACACGCCGGCGGTCATCACGCCGCCGACGATCACCGGGACCGGCAGGCCCTGACGCTTCTTGGCGCGGCGCGCATAGATCGGGGTGTTGGTCTCGGCCTCGGTGCGTTCCGCCGCTTCACGGGCGCGTGGGGCCTCGTAATTCTGTCGGGCGATCGGATCGTAGGTGGTCGTCATTTCTGCTCTCCCAGTCAGGGTTCGAAGAGAGCAACGGTCGGCGGGAGATGGTGTTCCGGTGCTTTGGTTCAGTCGATGCCGTGTCCGGCTATCGAACGTCTGAAATTATCTGAAGAAATAACGAGATAACGCGTGGGCGTATATATGTCTTGGACTTGATGGTGCTGGATATACATCGGGCGAATTCCCGGCGAAATGCAGGCGCCATTGCCGAAATGCGGCCCGGATCCGGCCTTAATCTCGCTTGTTCGGATTGAGTTCGGCGATGGAGCGCACGATCCGGTCCGGCCGGATCGGGCTGCCCGCCGGCAGGCCCTCGCCGAGGTGGTCGTGCCAGATGGCGTAGATACCCAGGCGCTGCGGGGCGGCGACCTCCCATTCGAGATTGTCGCCGACCATCCACGTCTCGTGCGGCTTCACGCCCAGGACCTGCATGGCGTGCACGTAGGCCTGCTCCTCGGGCTTGCCGAAGCCGGCCTCGCCCTCGATCTGCACGTGGTCGAACAGCGGCGCGAGGTTGAAGTGCTCGACCTTCGCTCGCTGTGGCTCGGCCGCGCCGTTGGTGACCAGGGCCAGCTTCACGCCGAGGTCGCGGAACGCCTGGATCGTCTCCAGCGCGCCGGGAAAGAACTTGGCCTGCTGCTCACGATAGACATGGAAGCGTTCGCCGAACGTCCGGGCGAACTCGGCGGTCAGGCCGGGCGCCTGCGGGCGCAGTTCGGCGAAACCTTCTTCGACCGCCAGGATGCGGCCGGCGCCGAGGTCCTTCCGCCAGATGGCGGCGCGGGCCTCGTCGGACCAGAAGCGGCGGAACCCCGCCTCCATCGCGACGCCAGCGTCCTCGGGCGTCACCGGTGCAAAGCGGTCGGCGAACTCCTCGATCACCGCTTGCAGGATCATACGGCGCGAGCCGAAGGAGATGATGGTCTCGTCCAGGTCGAACAGAATCGCTTTGGGCAGGGTGCTCATGGACCGCTGGAATGCCAGTGAAAGGTCAGCGTTTCCAGCCTTCGAGGGCGGCAGGTGAGTCCTTTCCGCCACGCTTGCGTTCGCCTGACACGTGTGTGACCGGGCGCGGCCATGGCCCAGCTTGACCCTCCAGACCGGGCGCCTCCAAGGTGGCGTCACGTCGGAGGGAATGGATGCGACTCAAGGCCCGTCTGGAGCGTGATTGGCGGTTCTTTCGCAATCTCAGGCGCACCCTGAAGAGGGTGAAGACCATTGCGCCGACCTCGCCCAACCTGATCTGCGACGATATTCAGGCGGCGGTCGAGCAGTGGCGAGATCGTCCGGCCCTGACGTTCGAGCACAAGACGATCACCTATGGCGAGATGGACGCCATCGCCAACCGCTTCGCCCACTGGGCCAAGGGGATCGGCGTGCGGCGCGGCCAGACCGTGGCGCTCTTCCTGCCCAACCGGCTGGAATACTTTCCGATCTGGTACGGCCTGACCAAGATCGGCGCCGTGACCGCCCTGATCAACAACCAGCTGGCCGGCGCGCCGCTGGCGCACTGCCTGAACATTTCCGGCGCGGCGCATGTCATCGTCGACAGCGAAACCTCGCCCGCCTTCGAGCAGGCCAAGGGCCTGCTGGAGCGCACGATGCAGCAATGGGTGCTGGGCCAGGCGCACGGCGACCAGCGCGACCTCAGCCAGGCGCTCAAGAGCTGCAGCCAGTTGCCGCCGGATCGCTCCGTGCGGGACGGCATGACGGCCAAGGACACGGCGCTCTACATCTACACCAGCGGGACGACCGGCCTGCCGAAGGCCGCGCGCATCACCCACGTGCGGGCCCAGCTCTACATGCGCGGCTTCGCCGGTTCGACCGGGGCGACCGAGACGGACCGGGTCTACGTCACGCTGCCGCTCTATCACGCGACGGGCGGGCTCTGTGCTCTGGGCGCCGCGCTGCTGAACGGCGGTTCGGTGGTGCTGAAGAAGAAGTTCTCAGCCAGCCATTTCTGGGACGACGTCGTCGCCGAGAACTGCACCATGTTCGTCTATATCGGCGAGCTGTGCCGCTATCTCGTCAATCATGAGGAGGTCGAGGCCGAGCGCCAGCACAAGATCCGCCTGGCCTTCGGCAACGGTCTGCGCCCGGACGTCTGGGCGCAGATGAAGAGCCGCTTCCGCATTCCGGAGATCCTCGAGTTCTACGGGGCGACGGAAGGCAACGTCTCGATGTTCAACTTCGACGGCAAGGTCGGGGCGATCGGGCGGGTGCCGAAGTGGCTGAAGGACCGGTTCAACTTCCGGCTCGTCCAGTTCGATGTCGAGAAGGAAGAAGAGGTCCGCAGCCTCAATGGCCTGTGCGTCGAGGCCGGCCCCGGACAGATCGGCGAGTGCATTGGCAAGATCGGCCACGACGCGCGTAGCGAGTTCACCGGCTATGTCGACAAGGCGGCCTCTGACAAAAAAATCCTGCGCGACGTGTTCGCCAAGGGCGACGCCTGGTTCCGCACCGGCGATCTGATGAAGACCGATGTCGACGGCTACTTCTACTTCGTCGACCGCATCGGCGACACCTTCCGCTGGAAGGGGGAGAACGTCTCGACGGGCGAGGTGGCCGGCCACCTGCAGGCCATTCCCGGCGTCGCCGAGGCCAATGTCTATGGCGTTGAGGTCGAGGGCGCCGATGGCCGCGCCGGCATGGCGGGCCTCGTCGTCGATCCCGACTTCGACATCAAGGTCTTCGAAGAGGTCGTGAACCGCGAACTGCCGTCCTACGCCCAGCCGGTGTTCGTGCGGATCCTGCCGGCGATCGAGACGACCGGCACGTTCAAATACCGCAAAATCGATCTCGTGGCGGAAGGCTTCGACCCGGCCATGTTCAAGGGCGCCGTCTACTACAAGGACCCGACCAAGGGTTATGTGAAGATGACCAAGCCCGGCCACGCCAAGATCCTGGCCGGCGGCGTGAAGCTCTAGCGCGGCGCGCCCTACGCCCGGGCGCGGACTCGCCTATATTGGCGACATGCCGACCGAAGTGACCGCAGACGCGCCCCTGCAGGGTGCAGCCCTGATCAAGGACGAGGTGCGCCGTCTGCCTGACGCGCCCGGCGTCTATCGCATGATGGGCGAGGGGGGCGAGGTCCTCTATGTCGGCAAGGCCCGCTCACTGAAGAAGCGGGTGCTGCAGTACGCCCAGGGGCGGTTCCACACCCAGCGCATCGCCCTGATGGTCGATCTGACGCGGTCGATGGAGTTCGTCACGGTCCGGACCGAGACCGACGCCCTGCTGCTGGAAATCAACCTGATCAAGCAGTTGAAGCCGCGCTTCAACGTGCTGCTGCGCGACGACAAGAGCTTCCCCGAGATCGTCATCCGCCGCGATCACGCCGCCGCCCAGCTGCGCAAGCATCGCGGCGCGCACACGATCAAGGGCGACTATTTCGGGCCGTTCGCCTCGGCCCACTCCGTGACCAAGACGCTGAACACCCTGCAGAAGGCGTTCCTGCTGCGTTCGTGCTCGGACAGCGTCTACGAGAGCCGCACGCGGCCCTGCATGCTGCACCAGATCAAGCGTTGCGCGGCCCCCTGCACCGGGCTGATCAGCCTGGAGGACTATGCGGGCCTGGTCGATCAGGCCGAGGACTTTCTGCGTGGGCGCAGCCGCGCGGTGGTCGGCAAATTGTCGGCCGAGATGCAGGCCGCCTCGGACGACATGGAGTTCGAACGCGCCGCCCGCATCCGCGACCGCATCCGGGCGCTGGCCTCGGTGGCGCAGGAGCAGCAGATCAATCCCGAGACCCTGGAGGAAGCCGACGTCTTCGCCCTGCACGCCGAGGGCGGCCAGGCCTGCGTCCAGGTGTTCTTCTTCCGCGCCGGCCAGAACTGGGGCAACCGCGCCTACTTCCCGCGTGTCGACAGGACCGATGAGGACGTCGACGTCATGTCGGCGTTCCTGGGCCAGTTCTATGACGACAAGCCGATCCCGCGTCTGATCCTGACCAACATCGAGCCCTCGGAGTGTCAGCTGCTCTCCGAAGCCTTCGCGTTGAAGGCCGGGCGCAAGGTTGAGATCAATCAGCCCAAGCGGGGCGAGAAGGCCCAGCTGGTCGATCACGCCCTGACCAACGCCCGCGAGGCCCTGGGGCGCAAGATGGCCGAGAGCTCCGCCCAGTCCAAGTTGCTGGCCGGGGTTTGCGAGGCCTTTGGGCTGGAGGCCAGCCCCGAGCGCATCGAGGTCTACGACAACGCCCACATCTCGGGGACGAACGCGGTCGGTGGCATGATCGTCGCCGGCCCGGAAGGCTTCCAGAAGGGGCAGTACCGCAAGTTCAACATCAAGGGGACGGACCTCACCCCCGGCGACGACTACGGCATGATGAAGGAAGTCATGCGCCGCCGGTTCTCGCGGATGGTCAAGGACGAGGAGGCCGGCGAGAATCCGCCGCGTCCCGACCTGGTGCTGGTGGACGGTGGGGCCGGCCAGTTGGCGGCCGTGCTGGAGATCATGGCCGACCTGGGCGTGGACGACATCGACGTGGTCGGGGTGGCCAAGGGGCCGGATCGCGACGCCGGGCTGGAGCGCTTCTTCATCGAGGGCAAGACGCCCTTCATGCTCGAGCCGAAGTCGCCGGTCCTCTATTACCTTCAGCGCTTGCGCGACGAGGCCCACCGGTTCGCCAACGGCAGCCACCAGACCCGGCGCGCCATGGACATCAAGAAGAACCCCCTCGACGAGATCGACGGCGTCGGGCCGGGCCGTAAGCGCGCCCTGCTGCACGCGTTCGGATCGGCGCGGGGCGTCAGCCGCGCCTCGATCGACGATCTCGCCAAGGTCGACGGGGTCAGCGAGGCCCTAGCGCAGCGGATCTTCGATTTCTTCCGCAAGGGTTGAGCTTGAGGTTAGGCTGCCCGCTCTGGTCCCCGGGGAGACGCCCATGTTCCGCATCGTCGCCGTCGCCTTGTTCGCCGCGCTGATCCCGTCCGTCGGCCAGGCCAGCTCGCCGCAGGCCTGGGAAGAGTTCCGCGCGGACGTCGGCTCCAAGTGCCTGGCCGCGGCCAAGGCGGCGGGAATGAAGGCGCCTGAAGTGCTGGTTCATCCGGTCGGTACGCAGACCTACGGACTTGCCGTGCTACGGGAAGGCGCGGACAAGCGAATCTGCGTCTATGCCAAGCAAACCAAGACGGTCGAGCTGACGCCGGCCACCTAAGGGACAGTTCAGCGTTAAATCCGCCATGAAAGCTCTGCCGAATATTCTGACCTCGCTGCGGCTGGTCCTGACACTCTTCGTCTTCCTGGCCCTGGCGACAGCGGCGGGCGCCGTGCCCTACGTCAGCGAGCATCTGACGCCCGAAGCGCAGTTCTCGCTGCAGCGCTGGGCGTTTTGGTCGTTCGTGATCGCTGCGGTCACCGACTTCTTCGACGGCTGGTTGGCGCGCAAGCTGGACGCAGTCAGCGTCTGGGGCGCGATCCTCGATCCGATCGGCGACAAGGTGCTGGTCTGCGGGGCGATCCTCGGCCTGCTGGCCATGGGCGGCCAGCCGGCGGTGGTGTTGCCGGCCGGGCTGATGCTGTTCCGCGAGTTCACGGTCAGCGCTCTGCGCGAGGTCGGGGCCGGCAAGGGGATCAAGCTGCCGGTCACCATGCTGGCCAAGTGGAAGACGACGCTGCAGCTCACCGCCCTGGCGGCTGAGCTGCTGGTGGCCTCTTGGGGGGCGTTCGGCCTGCCGCCGGAACCGGCTATCGAGCGTCCAGTGACCCTGTTCGCTCACGGTCTCATGTGGCTGGCGACCATCGTCACGCTGATCACTGGCGCCCAGTATTGGGAACAGACCCGCAAGGCGCTGATCGGGAAGTAGGGGCTCGCCCCGGGCGAGCCCCCCGCTGGCGTCAGGCCGGCGCCTTTTCCGCGGCGCGGGCCTTCACGCGCTCGATCCAGGCGGCGATGTTCTTGTTGTCCGGATTGATCGGCTGACCGACCGAGGCGCCGAACTGCAGGAAGCAGAACAGTAGGATGTCGGCCAGGGTGAAGCGGTCGCCCGCCACCCAGGTCTTGCCGGTCATCAGGCCGTCCAGCCAGGTGATCTTCTCCTGAGCCAGTTCCTTCAGGTCGCCGGCGGCGTGCGGGATGGTGCGCAGGCGGCTTTGGAACAGCGGCAGGCCTTCGGCGAACCGGAAGCCGTTGGCCATTGGTTCGCAGATGTTGAGGTCGATGCGGCGCACCCACATGCGGGTGGCGGCGCGCTCTTCGGGGGTCGCGCCGATCAGCGACGGGCCGGCGAGCTTCTCATCGAGGTATTCGCAGATGGCCGTGATTTCGGCGAGATGCGAGCCGTCGTCGAGCTCAAGGCACGGCAGCTGGCCGGCCGGGTTCTTGGCGACGTAGGGCGGCTGGCGGTTTTCGCCGGCCATCAGGTCGACCTTCTCGGTCGGGATCTCCGCGCCCTTCTCGGCCAGGAACATGGCCACGACGGCCGGATTGGGGCCCATCGACGTATAGAGTTTCATGCCGTCCTCCCTGGCAATTTTGTTGGCCGGCACGATGCGCAGGCTTACGCGAGGGTGATCAAGCTCAATCTCGCGGCGCGACCCTCACGGGCAGCCCGCCTTGCGGTCGCAGGCTGACGTCTGCGGTTGGAAACACCGCATGGTCGAGATCTGGCGAGAACCGGAAGCGCGCCAGCCATGTGGCCAGGATCAGCGCGCCCTCGATCATTGCGAATTGGGCGCCGATGCAGACGCGCGGGCCGGCGCCGAACGGGATGTACTGAAAACGGTGGTGACCGGCCTTGACCTGCGGGCCGAAGTTCTCGGGATCGAAGCCGTCGGGGTCTCGCCATAGCGCCGCATGGCGGTGCACGACCCAGGGCCAGATCGACACGACGTCGCCCTTGCGCACCGCGCGGCCGCAGATAACGTCGTCGGCCAACGCCTCGCGCTCGATCCTGTGCACGGGCGGATAAAGCCGCATGGCTTCCTCCAGCACCATGCGGACGTAAGGCAGACGAGCGGCAATCTGGTCCGCGCTGCTCCCCGAGGCGAGGGCGGCCTTAGCTTCGGTCGCGGCGCGCTCCTGGACCGCAGGCGAACGGCTCAGCAGGTAAAGGCTCCAGGTGATCGCATTGGCGGTCGTCTCGTGCCCGGCGACCAGGAAGGTCACGGCATTGTCGAGGGACAGCTTGGCCGCCTGCTCGGGTGAACGTGTCTTGGCGAAGGCGGCGATGATCCGGCTCATGAAGTCCGCTGGCGGGGCGGGGTCGGCTTGGCGCGCGCGAATGAACTCGGTCAGCCGGGCGAGCAGGTACTTCTGGCCGGCCCGACCGCGGCGCGCCGTCGGCGAGCGGTCCAGCCAGGGCGCGCCGAAGAGAACGCCCGGGCGATACTCGGCCAAGCCCGCCAGCGCCGAATGGATGTGAACCGAGGCCTCGTCGGAGGTCAGGGCGGTTTCGCCCGAAAACAGCGCCTGGCCAATCACGTCGAAGGTCGCGCGCACGGCCTCGGCCGAGGCGTCGATGCGGCCGTCCGGCTGCTGGGGCCACTGATCCGCCGAGCGTTTCGCCACGTCCAGGAAGATCGGCGCGAATTCGGCGATTGCGCCAGGAGTGAACACAGGCGCCATCAGGCGGCGCTGGTCCTTCCAGGAATCTCCGTCGGCCAGGAAGAGACCCTCGCCGATCATCGACCCGAACAGCCGCTTGACGATCCGGGGCTTGGCGTAGCTCGCGGCGTTGGTCAGCAGCACGTGGCCGATGGCGTCCGGATCGCTGACCAGATGGTAGCGCAGCGTCGCGATGCGTCGGAACCAGTATGGCTGCTCGAACGCCTCTTGCGGCCAGTTCAGCAACGGGTTGCGCCGCATCTCGCCGACAAACTGCCGCCAGACGGGAAGCTGGCGTTCCAGGCGGGGCGGATAGACCGGCTTGAAGTCGAGCGTCTGGTTCACTCTGGGCCCTCCAGAAGGCGACAAAGGCTCCGCGACACTGCGATCCTTGTCACACGACTTCTGCGTCGAGGGCCCGTGAGCTCAGCTCACTAGAGGGGGCTGGGCTCCGGCGGCGGCTCGGGCAGGGGGATGAACTCCTGGTCGTCGGCGTCCGGCAGCTTCATGCGCCCAGCGCGCCAGTCGGCCTTGGCCTGCTCCAGGCGGTCCTTGGACGAGGAGACGAAGTTCCACTCGATCAGGCGCGGGCCGATGGGCTCGCCGCCCAGCAGCATGACGATGGCGTCGGTCACAGCCTTGAAGCGGACGGTCTGTCCAGGCTCGAAGACCATCATCTGGCCCTCATGGAACTGTCGGCCGTCCACCTCGACCAATCCCTGGGCGACATAGGCCGCGCGCTCCGGGTACTCGGCCGGCAGGTCGGCCTCGGCGCCCGGCTTCAGCTGCCAGTGGACATAGAACATCGGCGAGTGCGTGCGCACCGGGGAGGTCGCGCCATAGGCCTGTCCGGCGATCAGCCGCGCCCACAGGCCGTTGCTTTCGTAAGTCGGCAGGGTGTCGGCGCCATAGTGGTCGAAGGCCGGATCGGTCTCCTCGTCCTCGACGGGCAGGGCGATCCAGGCTTGGATGCCGTTCATGCGCCCACCGTGCTCGCGCAGGGCTTCGAAGCGTTCGGAGTGGGTGATGCCGCGGCCGGCGGTCATCCAGTTGACCTCGCCGGGGCGGATCGGCTGCACGGCGCCCACCGAGTCACGGTGGGTCATCTCGCCTTCGAACAGATAGGACAGGGTCGACAGCCCAATATGCGGATGTGGCCGCACGTCGACCTCGCGCCCGAAGCCGGGCTCGAAGGCGGCCGGGCCCATGTGATCGAAGAAGATGAAGGGACCGATCATCCGCCGCTTGGCGAACGGCAGGACGCGACCGACCTCGAACCCGCCGAGGTCTTTGCGACGTTGGTCAATGACAAGTTCGATCATGTTCCGGCTCCCTACGCAGGTTCCTGCGAGGGAGCGCAGGAACGAGGCTAGCCTTGCGCGCTCACGTAAGGGCTGACAAGGCCGAGGGGCGCGGCGGTGGTGTTCTTCACCGAGCGGATCACGATGCGGCTCTCGATGTTCGAAACCAGGCCCAGCGACAGGATCTTCTCGCGCAGGAAATCGTCGAACGCATGCATGTCGCGGGTGACGACGCGCAGCTCGTAGTCGGCCGAGCCGGTGACCGTGGCGCACTGCACCACTTCGGGCAGCTTGGTGATCGCGGTCTCGAAGGCGTCGAGGTTGTCCTTGGTCGGCAAGCTGAGCTTGACGGTGCAATAGACCTCGAAGCCCAGGCCCAGCAGGTCGCGGTCCAGGATGGTCACCCGGCGCTGAATGACGCCGGTGTCTTCCAGCCGCTTGATCCGCCGCCAGCAGGGGCTGGAGGACAATCCGACCCGTTCAGCGATCTCGGCGACCGACAAACCGGCGTCGTGCTGGATGAGATCCAGAATCTTGGCATCGACCGCGTCGAGGGCCTCGGACAATTTTTCCTCCATCAAACCGCAGAATTTGGCGTCAATCTTGCCCCGAAACGACCTTACGGGGGCACGCCTTTGGCAAGCAATTCCATCGAACTTATATGATCTTCTATTGGCATTAGGGAGCCGAAAAGGAAAGATATTGCTATGCGGCACGCTGACGTGACGCTCGACGACAAATTCCTGCTCACGGAAGGTCGAGTTTTCATCACGGGCGTCCAGGCGCTGCTCCGGGTGATGCTGGATCAGCACCGTCTGGACAAGGCTGCGGGGCTCCACACCGCCGGATTCGTCTCTGGCTATCGCGGCTCGCCGCTTGGCGGGCTGGACCAGCAGGCGCACCGGGCCGGTAAGTTCCTCAAGGAGGCCGAGGTCGTCTTCAAGGAGGGCCTCAACGAGGACCTCGCCGCGACCGCCGTCTGGGGCAGCCAGCAGGCCAACCTGTTCCCCGGCGCCAAGTTCGATGGCGTGACCGGCATGTGGTACGGCAAGGCGCCGGGCGTCGACCGCACCGGCGACGCCTTCAAGCACGCCAACTTCGCCGGCACTTGGGCCAAGGGCGGCGTGCTGGCCGTGGCCGGCGACGACCACAACTGCAAATCCTCCACCCTGCCGTCGCAGTCGGAATTCGCGTTCCAGGACTTCGAGATGCCGGTGCTGTCGCCGGCCGACGTGCAGGAGGTGCTCGACTTCGGCCTGATGGGCATCGCCATGTCGCGGTTCTCGGGCCTGTGGGTCGGGCTGATCGCGCTGGCCGACACCATGGACTCCGGCGTCACCATCGACGTCTCGGTCAACCGCCACCAGATCTCGGTTCCGACCAACTTCAACATGCCGGCCGGCGGCCTGGGCATCCGCCTCAAGGACCAGCCGCTGGAGAAGGAGCGCCGGCTCCGCAATTTCAAGATTCCGGCCGCCCTGGCCTTCGCCCGCGCCAACCGGCTCGACCGGGTGATGCTTGGCTCCTCGCGCCCGCGGCTCGGCATCGTCTGCCAGGGCCAGGCCTACAAGGACGTTATCGAGGCCCTCGCGGCCATGGGCATCTCGGCCAAGGAAGCCTCCGATCTCGGCGTCGCCATCTACAAGGTCGGCATGCCCTGGCCGCTGGAGCCGACCGGGCTGCGCGCCTTCGCGGCCGGTCTCGAAACCCTGATGGTCGTCGAGCACAAGCGCCCGCTGATCGAGACCCAGGCCCGCGCCGCGCTCTACGACCTGCCGGCCCACGCCCGCCCGAAGATCGTCGGCAAGGTCGACGAACAGGGCCATCCTCTACTCTCGGAGCTCGGCTCGCTGTCGGTGGCTGAGGTCGCGCTGGCGATCGCCGACCGACTTCCGCCCGGCCCGCACATGGAGCGGGTCCACGACTACCTCTCGCGCGTGTCGGCCGCTTCGGTCGCCGCCGTCACCCTGGCCGCCGAGCAGCAGCGCAAGCCGTTCTTCTGCTCGGGCTGCCCGCACAACACCTCGACCCGGCTGCCGGAAGGGACCCGTGCCCTGGCCGGGATCGGCTGCCACTACATGGCCAGCTTCTCGGACCCGCAGACCGATCTGAACAGCCACATGGGCGGCGAAGGGCTGACCTGGGTCGGCTCGGCCCCGTTCACCACCGAACCGCATGTGTTCGTGAACCTGGGTGACGGCACCTACAACCACTCAGGTTCTCTGGCGATCCGCGCCTCGATCGCCGCGAATTCGCACGTCACCTACAAGCTGCTGTTCAACGACGCCGTCGCCATGACCGGCGGCCAGGCGGCGGAAAGCGGCTTCACCCCCGCCCAGATCACCCGCCAGCTGGCCTCCGAAGGCGTGATCAAGACCGTCATCGTCGCCGACGACCCCAGTCGCTACGAGGGCGTCAACGACCTGGCGCCCGGCGTCGAGGTCAAGCCGCGGTCCGAACTGATGGACGTGCAGAAGCTGCTGCGCGAGACGCCCGGCGTCACGGTGCTGCTCTACGATCAGGTCTGCGCCACCGAAAAGCGCCGCCGCCGCAAGCGCGGTTCGATGGACGTCGCCACCAAGCGCGTGTTCATCAATCCGCTGGTCTGCGAAGGCTGTGGTGACTGCTCGAAGAAGTCGAACTGTGTCTCCGTCGAGCCGCTGAACACCGAGTTCGGCCGCAAGCGTAAGATCAACCAGTCGAGCTGCAACACCGACTACTCGTGCCTGAACGGCTTCTGCCCGTCGTTCATCACCATCGAGGGCGGCGAGAACGCCCAGGCCAAGACCCTGCCGGCGCTGACCGCCGACTCCACGCCGCTGCCGACGTTCGAGCCGCTGGAAGGCGTGCGCAACATCGTCTTCACCGGCATCGGAGGCACCGGCGTCACAACCGTGGCCTCGATCCTGGCCATGGCCGCCCACGTCGACGGCCGCGCCTCGTCGGTGGTGGACATGACCGGCCTGGCCCAAAAGGGCGGGGCGGTGTTCTCCCACGTGCGTATCGGCGAGACCGAGGAGACCGTCGTCGGCGGCCGCGTGCCGGCCGCTTCGGCCCACGTGCTGATCGCCTGTGACATCCTCTCGGCGGCCGGCGCCGACGCCCTGGCGCTCTACGCCAAGGATCGCACCGCCGCCGTGGCCAACGAGGACTTCGCTCCGACGGCCGACTTCGTCACCGATCGCGACGTGCGTTTCGACAGCGGTTCAATGTCCCGCCGGATCAAGGCGGCGGCCAAGACCTTCGCCGAATGCCCGGCTCACCATCTGGCCGAGACCAACTTCGGCGACGCCATCTACGCCAACATGATCATGGTCGGGTTCGCCTGGCAGAAGGGGCTGATCCCGCTCTCCAGCCGCGCCGTCTACCGCGCCATCCGCCTCAACGGCGTGCAGGCCGACGCCAACCTCCAGGCGTTCGAGCTCGGTCGCCGCGTGGCCGACGACCCGAGCCTGGCCGCGGCCGCCGAGGACCATACCCCGACGCCCGAAACCATGCCGCTGGGCGAGCTGATCGCTCACCGCACCCGCGAGCTGACCGCCTACCAGAACGCGGCCTACGCCAAGCGTTACGCCGATCAGGTCGCCAAGGTCGCGGCCGCCGAGGCGCCGCTCGGCGGCGAGGCGTTGACCCGGGCCGTGGCCGTGAACCTCTACAAGCTGATGGCCTACAAGGACGAGTACGAGGTCGCGCGCCTCTACACCGACGGCCGGTTTGCGCAGGAGCGCGCCCAGACCTTCAAGGGCGGCAAGACCAAGATCCTGCTCTCGCCGCCGCTGATCGCGCCCAAGGGCCCGGACGGCAAGCCGAAGAAGATCGAGTTCGGCGGCTGGATGCTGGAGACGGCGTTCCCGATCATGGCCAAGATGAAGGGCCTGCGCGGCGGCCCGCTCGACATCTTCGGCCGGACCGAGGAGCGCCGCATGGAGCGGGGCCTGATCGCCGATTACGAGGCCGGCCTCGCCAAGTTGCTGGCCGGTCTCGACGCCGAGCATCTGCCGCTGGCGACCAAGATCGCCGCCGTACCGCAGGCCATCCGCGGCTTTGGCCACATCAAGGAAGCCTCGGTGAAGGTCGCCAAGGCCGACGAGGCCAAGCTCTGGGCGCAGTGGGAGGCGGCCTAGCGCCGCCTCTCAGCGGATGTCATCCCGGTTTCGGCGCAGCCGAAGACCGGGACCCATTGCCGCCTGAGCGCGAAGAATCCATCCGGTGTTCATAGGTCCCGGACAAACGCTGCGCGCTTTCCGGGATGACACCTTGAGCGCTACTTCGCCGCCGCACGCACGGCCTGGGCGAAGGCCATCTGCGCCTGCCAGAGTTCGTCCTTCGACGCCGCCGGCCAGGCGGAGTTGATCGCGATGACCAGCTTCTCGGCCGGATAGATGAAGATCTGCTGGCCGAAGATGCCTTCGGCTGCATAGCCATCGGGGACGATCCACCAGAAGTAGCCATAGCCGGTTTCCACGCCGCCCGGCGGGAAGGATTGGTGGGCGCGGGTGGCGTCGGCGACCCAGCCGGCCGGCAGCACGTCCTGGCCGTTCACCTTGCCGTCTTCCAGCATGAACTGACCAAGGCGCGCATAGTCGCGGGCGGTCATCGACATGCAGCAGCCGCCCCGCTCGTGGCCGGCCGCGTCGTTCACCCAGATGGCGTCCTGCTCCATGCCGTAGGGCGCCCAGATCTTTTCGGACAGGTAGGCCGATAGCGGCTTACCGACCGCATTGGAGACCAGGATGCCAGCCAGGTCGGTCTCGCCGGTCTTGTAGACGAACTTGGCGCCGGGCGCGGCTTCGCGCGGCAGCTTGCGCATGTAGCTGACGATCGGGTTCATGCCCGGCTCGCCCGGCGTCGTTCCGGCCTTGGCGACGTCGGAATTGAGATCGGTATAGTCCTCGTTCCACTTCACGCCGGAGGTCATGGTCAGCAGTTGGCGGACCGTCACGCCTTCGTACGCGCCGCCCTTGAGCTCGGGGATGTAGTTGGTGACGACGTCGTCGAGGCTCTTGATCTTGCCGTCCTTGATCGCCGCCCCGACCAGGGTGGCGGTGACCGACTTGGCGACCGAGAACGAGGTCCAGCGCTCGTTTGGCTGACGATCCAGGCCGTAGCGCTCGAGCACGATCTGGCCGTCCTTCAGCACGACGACGCCGGAGGTGTTCATCGCCGCCATATAGCTGTCGACGGTCTGCGGTTGGCCGCTCCAGGTCCACTTCGGGTCGATCTGGCGGGCGGCGAGCGGCAGTTCGCGCACATGCGCGCCGCGCGGCACCACCTGGACCGGAGTCACCTTCTCCATATTGCGATAGCCGTAGCGCTGCTGATCAGGCGTCCAGGCCAGGATCGAGCCGCCGGCGGGCGGCGGCGGCGGATCTGCCGCCAGCGCCGCGCTGTGCAGGCCGGCGGCCGCCGCCAGGGCCATCAGTGTAAGTCTGCTCGCGTGCATGGGCGCCCTCCCGCTCTATTTGTAATTGGCGGCCAAGCTAGAGAGGCCTGGGCGGTTTGCATACCGCCGTGCTTCGGCTAGGCCTTGGCTATGGCGGATTTCGATTTCGATGCGGTCGTGGTGGGCGCCGGGGCCGTGGGCCTGGCCTGCGGTTATGCGCTCAGCAGGCGCGGTCTGGTGGCGGCGGTGCTCGAGGCCGGGCCGATCATCGGCGAGGGCGTGTCGGCGCGGAATTCCGAGGTCATCCACGGCGGGCTCTACTATCCGACCGGCTCGCTGAAGGCGCGGCTCTGCGTGCAGGGACGCCGCGCGCTCTACGCCTTCCTTGATGCGCACAAGGTCGCCTACGACCGTTGCGGCAAGCTGGTGGTCGCCACCAACGCCGAGGAGGTCGGCCGGCTCGACGGCATCCTCGAGCAGGCTCAGACCAACGACGTCGAGGGCATGGCGCGGCTGACCAAGGCGCAGGCCTTGGCGCTCGAACCGCAGCTGAACTGCGAGGCGGCGCTGATCTCGCCGGAAAGCGGCGTCTTCGACAGCCACGGCTACATGCTGGCCCTGCAGGGCGAGATCGAAGCCGCCGGCGGGGCGGTGGTCACGTCGACGCCGTTCGAAGGTGCGACCCCGCTAGATGGCGGCGGCTATTCGATCCGGGCGGGCGGCGCTGAGCCGACCGCCCTGACCGCACGGCTGCTGGTCACCGCGCCGGGCCTCTCAGCCCAGGCCGTCGCTGGCGAGATTGAGGGCTTTCCGAAGGCGAGCATCCCGCCGCTACACTATGGCAAGGGCGTCTACTTCCGGCTCAGCGGCAAGGCGCCGTTCGCGCGGCTGATCTATCCGCCGCCGATCCCCGGTGCGCTCGGCACCCACTATCGCCGCGACCTTGGCGGCCAGGCGGTGTTCGGCCCCGACCTGCACTATGTCGACGAGCTGGACTACAGCGTCGATCCGGCGCTGGGCGACGAGTTCTACGCCTACATCCGCAAGTTCTGGCCCAGCCTGCCGGACGGCGCCTTGGCCCCCGACTATGCCGGCATCCGACCCAAGCTGCACGGCCCCGGCGAGCCGCAGCCCGACTTCCGCATCGACGGACCGGAGGCGCACGGCCTGACCGGGCTCGTGACCCTGTTCGGCATCGAGAGCCCGGGCCTGACCTCCTCGCTGGCGATCGGCGAAGAGGTCGCCGGGCGGCTGGGCCTCTAGCCCTTCGGCGTGACCTTCAGCACCCGGCCGTTCTTGCTGTCGGTGGCCAGGTAGAGCGCGCCGTCAGGGCCGACGATCACGTCGCGGATGCGCTCGTTGAGGTCGGTCAGCAGGCGCTCCTCGCCGACCACCTTGCCGTCCTGCATGACCAGCCGCACCACGGCCTTGCTGGCCAAGCCGCCGATCAGGATGTTGCCTTTCCAGGCCGGAAACAGGTCGGCATCGTAGAAGGCCATGCCGGCCGGTGCGATCACCGGGTCCCAGTAGTAGACCGGCTGCTCCATCCCTTCCCTGGCGGTGACGCCGGCGCCGATCGGCTTTCCGGAATATTCCAAGCCGTAGGTGATGGTCGGCCAGCCATAGTCCTTGCCGGCCTGCGGCTGGTTCAGCTCGTCGCCGCCGCGCGCGCCGTGCTCGACTTCCCACAGCTTGCCGGTCTTCGGGTCGATCGCCGCCGATAGGATGTTGCGGTGGCCGTAGGACCAGATTTCCGGCTTCACGCCGGCCTTGCCGACGAACGGATTGTCCTTGGGGATCGAGCCGTCGGAATTGATCCGGACCACCTTGCCCAGGGTGCCGTCCAGGCGCTGAGCCTGGGCGCGGCCTTCGAGGATCGAGCGCTCGCCGGTGGTCACGAACAGCGTGCCGTCCGGCGCAAACACCAGCCGCCCGCCATAGTGCTTAGTCGAGTTCAGCGACGGGGTCTGGCGGAAGATCACCTGAACGTTCTCGACGCGGTCACCGGTCAGCTTGCCGCGCGCCACGGCGGTGTTGTTGGTCCCGTCGGCCGCTGGCTCCGCGTAAGCCCAGTAGATCAGACCGTTCTCGGAAAACTTCGGATCGACGGCCAGGCCCAGCATTCCGCCCTGGTCGTCGCCGACCACGGCCGGCAAGCCGAGCACCGGGCCCGACAGCTTGCCGTCCGTGCCGAGGATGCGCAGCTGACCGATGTGCTTTTCGGTGATCAGCAGGCGGCCGTCGGGCAGGAAGGCCAGGGCCCAGGGCATCTCCAGGCCCTCGGCCACGGTCGTCACCTGGACCGCGACGTTCGACTTCACCTCTGGGGCGCGGGTCTGGCCGGCGAAGGCAGGCTTCTGGTCCGGTGCGTTGGCGGGCTTGGAGGCGACCGGCGCGCCGGTGGCGTTGGACTGCGCCTGGCCTTCGGTTCCGCCGCAGGCGGCGACCAGGCCGGCGATGGCGGTGGTGAGCAGAAGACGGCGCATGAGGAACTCCTGGGGTTATGGGCGTCCGGCGACGGCGGCCAGCGCATCGGCCGGCGCGGCGCCTTCGAGGTGGATCAGCGACCAGACTGCAAAGAACAGCAGCGGCCAGCGCCCGGTCGCCTGCGCATTAAAGGCTGCGCCGGCATCGGGACCGAGAACGCGGCGCACCGCTTCGACCTCGCCGATCCGGCCGGCGATCTCGCCGGCCCGCGGTGCGATCCAAGCGTCGACCGGTACGGTGAAGCCCTTCTTGCGGCCCCAGGGATCGGCGGCAGGGCAGGCTTGCTCCAGCCACTTGCGCAGCAGCCACTTTCCATAGCGGCCACGCACCTTCATGCGGTCGGGCAGGGGGAAGGCGAAGTCAGCCACCTGCGGGTCCAGGAACGGCGTGCGCCCCTCCAGCCCATGCGCCATTAGGCAACGGTCCAGCTTCAGCAACAGATCGTTCGGCAGCCAGGTGGCGATGTCGGCCCACTGCGCCCGCTGCAGTCCCGTCAGCGCCTTGGGCGCTTGCGCTGCGGCGCGCCAGCGCTCGACGACGCCCTTGTCGTCGTGGCGCGGCTCGGCCGGGCGCCCGCCCAGCCAGGCGGGACGCAGGGCGCGGCGATAGCGGCCATAGCCGCCGAACAGCTCGTCGCCGCCTTCGCCGGTCAGCACCACGGTCAGCGTGCCCTTGGCGGCCTCAGCCAGCTTGTAGGTCGGCAGGGTCGCGTAGTCGGCGGTCGGATCATCCATCGCCCAGGCGACCTGCGGCAAGATCCGCCAGAAGTCCTCTTCGCCGAAGCTGGTCTCGCGCCAGTCGAGATTGAGCGCCGCGGCCACCCGCTCCGCTTGTCCGCGCTCGTCCCGCGCGCCGGGCGCATCGAAGCCACAGGTAAAGGCGGTGACCGGCCGCGCGTTCAGCCGCGCCATCAGCGTGGCGATGGTCGCGGAGTCGATGCCGCCGGAGAGGAACAGGCCGTAGGGCACGTCGGAACGCTGGTGCACCCGCACGCTGTCTTCCAGCACCGCATCCAGCTTGGCGATTAGCGCCGCCTCGTCGCCGCCCCGGGCCGGCGGCCGGGCGGCGACCGCTGGGCGCACGTCGCGCGGCACGATCTTGCCGTCCACGACCTCGACGATCTCGCCCGGCGCCATCCGTCGCAGGCCCTTGAAGATCGTCTCGCCGGTGAGGGTGTAGTTGAAGGCTAGCAGCTCGCGGGCGCGATCGTCCGACAGCTCGGCGCCGATCAGCCCGGCGGCCAGGAAGGCCCGCGGCTCCGAGGCGAAGGCCACGGAGCCCTCGTGTTCCAGGAGGTAGAGCGGCTTGATCCCGAACGGGTCGCGCACCAGCCAGGTCCGTCCATCGTTCCCGACCAGGCAGAAGGCGTACATGCCGCGCAGGCGATGAAAGGCGGCGGGGCCCTCCCGGGCATAGATGTGCAGCAGCGGTTCGAAGTCCGAGCCGGTGCCCATCTGGCCCTCAAGGCCGAACTCCTGCGCCAGTTCGACGTAGTTGTAGATCTCGCCATTGCCGATGACCGTGCTGCCGGCGCCGTGCAGCGGCTGCCAGCCGCCTTCGAGGTCGATGATCGACAGCCGTGCGTGGGCGAGCGAGCGGCCCTCCGCCTCTTCGACGAACACGCCGTCCGGCCCGCGATGTGTCAGGGCCTCGATCATCGGTCGGGCCGAGCCGCCCGCGCCGAGGATCCCCGCAATGCCGCACATCAGCCGGCCCCGTAGTCGGCGAACAACTGCCGCCACTGGGCGACCACCGCTCCGGCCGAAAACTCAGCTTCCACCCTTTCGGATCCGCTCTGCACCAGACGGATGCACAGCATCGGGTCGGCGATCATGCGGTTGACGGCTTCTGCCAGCGCGCCGGCGTCGTCGATCGGGACCAGCAGGCCGTCTTCTTCGTTGCGGATTAGCGCCGACGGGCCCTGACTCGCGGCGGCGACCACCGGCAGACCGTGCGCCCAGGACTGGATCACTACATTGCCGAGCGGCTCGTAGCGCGAGGGAAAGACGCAGATGTCCGCCGCCCGATAGAGCGCCGAGGGATCGTTGCGCCAGCCCAGGAAACGCACCCGCGACGACACGCCGAGCGCCTCGGCCATGGCCCGCAGCTTGGTTTCCAACGCCCCGGCCCCGGCGATCCAAAGGTAGGCCTCTGGGATCTTCACCAGCGCCTCGAGCGCGACGTCGTGAGCCTTGGCCTCGTGCAGCCGGCCCATAGCCAGCAGCAGCGGCACATCTTCGGGCGTCTGTAGTTCGGCCCGGTCGGCCGGCGCGGTGTCGGGCGGGGCCAGCGCGAAATTGGGGATGTAGCGCACCTTGCCCGCCGGCCAGCCCTGGCCCACCACCCACTCGGCGATGTCCTCGGTGTTGGCGACCAGCTCCTCGAAGCCCTTGTAATACTTCAGGCTGTAGTAGCCGCCGAGGCGGCCGATCCGGGCCCAGGGGCCGGCCGGGGTGTGTCGCGCGGCCCGGTTCATCCAGGCCAGCGCCAGCTTGACGTCGTTCCGGCCGGCGAACGCCTTGAGCTTGGGCCGGGTCAGCAGATCGAGGGGGCCGCCGAATCCGAACACGCCGGTCGGCACGTTCAGGCGCCGCAGGGCCGATTCGCGATTCGGATTGGCGCGGATGGCGACGGCCTGCTTGACCCCGTCGTCGGCCAGGGCCGCGATCAGATCGAGGAAATAGGTCTCCGCGCCGCCTTCGCCGGCCGTTCCCAGAAGATGAAGGACGCTCATGCCGGGGCGACCCTAGTGTGGGCCGCGCGAAAACGGAATCCGCTTTTGGTCGAGAGGTCGCATCCAACCCGCTTGAAGATGCGAAAAACCCAATCTATAACCCGCGCCTCGTCGATAAGGCTCGGCGGCTGGGTAGCTCAGATGGTTAGAGCGGTGGATTCATAACCCACAGGTCGGCGGTTCGATCCCGCCCCCCGCCACCACTTTTCAAACGTGCGATTTCAGGTCCCTGCGGGACGCGCCTTCAGTTGATCCCAAATACCTATGCGGTCGCCCACGATCGTGCGGTAGCGCGCGATCCGCCGGTGCTGGCGGCTGCGCCAGCACCGGCAAGAAGGCGGGACGAGTGGCCTGCGCTCGCCCCTGGGAAGGCCCCTAGACCGGCGGGGCGGTGAACAGGGGCGCCAGGGCGCTGTCCGGATCGCCCGAGATCGTGAAGCGCCGCGGGGTCAGCGAGTACGAGCCGTAATTGCCGCGGTTCGGAATGCCGCCGTTCCACTCGGACAGCGGTCCGGCGAAGTAGAGCTGGTTCTGGCCCCAGGGACCCGCGCCGTTCGCGCCCCAATCGGCGTTGTGGGCGAACTCAGAGCCCGTGAAATCGGCCGGGAGCGGCAGGGTCTCGTCGCCCCAGCCGATGTTGATCTCCTTGATGGAGCCGTGGAAGGGATCGCCTCCCGAGCCGCCGCTGGCGAAGGCGAACAGCCCTTGGAGCAGGATTGCGTTGATGTCGCCCGTCCAGGTGCCGTCCAGCGTGCCGGTGGAGGCGCTGACGTCCAGATTGTTGTTGCCGCCGCCGCTCCAGACGACAGCCAGCTTCTTGGCCGTGCTCTGGGTCGACTGCGTGCCGTCAAAGTAGAAGTGCATCGTGATCAGCGTGTCCGTTGGCAGGTCGGACAGGACCGTCAGCGCACGAATGCTCTGGTTCGCTGACCCGCCAATCAAGATGCGCAGCGCCGACGAGGTGGCCGCATATACCTTGAACGAGTTCGTGCTCCCGTTGAACGACGCCAATAGAGCCTCATTGGCCGCCAACGTGCTCTTCAGCATGAAGCGCACGGAAGCCCGCATCCGCCGGATAGTTTGCGGGCGCAGGATAGGACCGCCGACATACTGACGGGGCAGGGTGTTGGAGCCGGAGTAGGCGAGATCCTTCGATGACGGCCCGGCGGGGAGCTGACCGGTGTAGTTCGCTGCCGCCCCCACGGCCACGGACGGCAGGCCCACGCCGCCCAGATTGCGGACGTAGCCGGAGCCCGGCGCCGTATAGCCGATGGTCACCGCCTGGGCGTCAGAGGTCAGCGGCGTCGGCAGCACCGCCACCATCGCCCGATCATAGACCATGACGTTCTCGAAGGTGACCGGCTGGGCGCTGAACGAGGCGAGCGGAACCGTTGTCGAGATGCCGACGACCGTCCCAGTGACGCTGGTCACGAACGTGTCAGGACGCAGCTTCGGGCAGACGACGCGCTGGCCGATCCGGATCCCCGCTGCGCTGGCCACCGTGATCACCGGTTGCGCCATGTTGGTCGAGCCGGTCGAGAACGCGCCTGAGGCCGTGGTCGAAACGGGCGCGAGCGATACGGCCGATCCGCCCACCGTGACCGTGAGGTCGGCGGCGGCGGGCTGGGAGGCCAAGGTGAAGTTCTCATCGAACTCCATCCACGCGTATCGCGCATGGGCCACCCGACGGACCAGGGTCGGCGCCGACGTCTTGCTGAACACCGGACCGTAGGCCGCGTAGTAGTCCTGAACCATGGAGCGGTTATAGGGGTAAAGATACGCGTCGGTGGGTTGGGTCTTCAGGGTCCACTTGTCGTAGAAGGTGTCGCAATACTCGAAGAACTTCGAGTTGTTCCACATGGCCTCTGCGCCGAGCAGCCGCGCGACCAGCACCTGCGAGAGCCAGGGATACGCATTGATCGTGCGATACGCGAGTTCGTACGCAAGACCGCTGCTGGTGAGGTTGCTGGGCTTGGAGAGCCAGTCGACGCTGTTCTCGCTCCAGTCGGGGTAGCCGGAGGGGCCCAGTCGGGTGTTGATCGGCTCGAACGGCGTGCTTTCGATCATCTCGCGGGTGATCGAGAAGGTGCACATGTCCTCGGCGAAAATGCGGGCGCTCGTGCCGTCGCACCATGCCGCAAGCTTGTTGCGTTCGGTGACGTTGGCCGCGTTGCGCAGGAGCCGGGCCGCGTAGACCATCAGGATCTTCAGCCACTGGTGCGCGCCGCCGAAGCTGAACGTGGGGCTGGACCAGCGCCGGCCGGCCTCGGTGGCGTCATAGACGTCGAGCCCGGCTTGGATCAGCCGATACGCCACGGCGTTGCGATCGGCGACGCTCGTCCCCGTGGTCATGGTGAACAGCATCGCCTGGGTGATGTCGTTCGCGATGTCTGCCCCGTACGCCGACTGCGCCAGGTAGGGGGCGATGCCCCGCGCGTACAGTTGCTGGTTCATATAGGTTTGTAGCGGGCCAAGCTTGGCGATCAGGCTCGCGGCCGTGAGCGTCGTCGCAGCAGCGGGCTTGGCGATGCTCGGCAGGACGGTCCAGTCGACGTCCGAGGCGAAGAAGATCGGCGTCTTAGTGGCGCAGCCGGCCCATCGCCGGAAGCTGCCGTTCGGCGGCGCGGCGTCCAGGATGGTCAGCAGCGATACGTTCTCCAGCTTCGACCGGCTCGACGCATCCACCCCGTCCAGAATGGACGTCGTTTTGACCAGCGACTTGACGCCGCTGATGCTCAGCCCGGTCGCGCCGGGGTCCAGATTGAGCACGTGGTCGTAGGCGAACTCGGTCACCGACGAAGCGTAGGCCGGCGATTTTTGCAGGCTGTCGAAGCCCTGCGGCGTGGTGCTCGGGTTCGCGCCGGTGCCGCCCTCGCTGCCCGGATTGACCATCAGCCCATGGACCCACCGGCCGGTGTAGGCCTGCGCGTCGTTGTAGACGCCGTCGTCCTGGACGCTTGCCGGGCTGGTGCTGGCTACGACGCCGCCGACGACGAAATAGTCACCGCTGACGAACTTGCCCACCGGCGCCGCCGCGGCGAGGTTCCAGGTGATGCCGCGCTCGGCGAACGTCGCGAGGTTTTCGGTCGGCGTCAGCGCCGGCGGCTCGGCGAGGTTCGCGACCAGGGCGGCATGGCCCGTAGCGATCATGTCTAGGGCCTCTTGGTTCGGGATCGTCACTGCCATCAATGGTCCTTTCAAGACAGCCGACCGCGGCCGCGCCGCGATGGCGGCTGGCTTTGGCGGCAAGGTGAGGAGAAGCGCAGGGGCGCTGGGCGGCGCGTGGCCGCGGCGTGATCGTCAAACGGGTTAGCTGGCGGTCGCCATGGCCCTCTTGCCATGGCGGAGCGTCCCCAAGCGGGGGCGGGGCATTCGTCTCACTGGAGAACGTTGACGCTTAGCTGCGGCCGGTGCGTCGCCGGCGGTCTTCTTGACCGTTGCAAAATCTAGCCCGAAAAGGCCGCAAGGTCAAGAACAAATGGGGAACATATGGCGGCGCGCGACGACGCCGATCGACATTCGCGCGCTTGGTCTGCGCGACGGCAGGTCAGCCGCGGGCAGCTTCCTCAGTCGCGATTGTGCGGATGGCGCGCTCGAAGGCGGCGGCGGGCTGGCCGCCGGAGATCAGGTAGCGATCATTGACGATCACCGCCGGCACCGAGCTGATCCCGGCCTGATGCCAGTGCCGCTCGGCGGCGCGGACCTCTTCGGCGTAGCGGCCGCTTTCCAGAACCTCGCGGGCGGCGGCGGCGTCCAGGCCGGCGGCCTGAGCGGCGGCGACCAGCACCTCATGGTCGGCCGGGCTCTGGTTGTTCGTGAAATACGCCTCGAACAGCGCGCGCTTCAGCGCATGCTGGCCGCCGACGATCCCGGCCCAGTGCAGCAGCCGGTGCGCGTCGAAGGTGTTGTAGATCCGGCTCTGCTCGTTGGTCTTCATCGTGAAGCCGACCTCGGCCGCGCGGGCGTGGATCGCCGTTCTGTTCGCTGCCGATTGCGCGGGCGTCGCCCCATACTTCTCGCCGACATGCTCGACGATGTTCTGGCCTTCCGGCGGCATGTCCGGATTGAGCTCGAACGGGTGGAAGGTGATCTGCGCCTGCACCAGGTCGCCGACGTTCCGCAGGGCCTCTTCCAGGCCGCCCAGCCCGACAATGCACCAGGGGCAGGAGACGTCGGAGACGAAATCGATCTTCATGGGCTGGGTCATAGCGCATTCCTGGGCCTGGACGAACAACGCCCGCGCCGGGGGGACGAGCGCGGGCGTTTCTCAGTGGACGCGAAACCCGGCGGGGGAACCGGGGAGGGGTGTCTCGCTGTCGAATGGGAGATTGGGATCGGGCTCCGGCTTTTCAATGGCGCGCATGCGCTACTGCGCCAATTCGGCGAAGGCGCCCTAAGTCGTGAACGCTCAAGTTGCCCATCGGGCGCCAGTGCGCGATGATCTGCGGCATGAAAAGCGGTGCGCCTGTGTCGAAGTTGTGGATCTTGCTGGCCGCAGTCGCAGCGACAGCAGCCGGCTGCTCGCCGCGGGAGTTCAAGGACCGGGCCGGCGACATCCAGCTCTGGGCCCAGCGCGGCTTCGCCGAGTCCCAGGCTGACTACGGCGACAGCTTCCCGAATAGCGGCGGCGGCGGCGGCGGGGTCTATCCGCGACCGCAGGTCGATCCGGCCGCGGAAAAGGCGGCGGCTGAGAAGGCCGCGGCCGACGCGGCCGCCGCGGCGGCGCCCGCGCCCAAGCGGCAGTATGTGGTCATCATGCCCTGATCAGACGGGACGCTGCTGGTCCAGCTCGCGCAGACGCTTGAGGCCGTGCGCGTCGGTGGCGTGCCAAAGGGCGGGCAAGAAACGCCGCAAGCCGCTGCGCCAGCGCTTGCGATAGCGCCAGCCGTCGCCGTCGGGGGCGATGTCGAGTTCGTAGGCCGGAGGCGCCTTGTCCATCTTTGATCCTCACCGCGGTCCGTTGCGACGTGGCGAGCAGGATCGGCGCCAGCCGGCCCAGCAGGGTCAGCGGTCGTCGCGCAGATAGACGACGTTCGAGCGGCTAGCGCTCATCAGGTGGCCAATCAGGAAACCGGCCAGCGCGGCGGCGGCAAGCGCCACGTACGGCCGCTCATGCACGAACACGTCGGCTTCCTCGGCGCGCTGCTTGGCCTGCACCTTCAGCTTGCCGTATTGAATCTCGGCCTCGCGGCGGGCCTTGCCGACGTTATCTTCCACTACCGAGCGAGCGTCCCGCGCGAAGGTGGTCGCCGCTTCGGCCAAGGCGCCGGATGCGGCCACGGCGCTCTTCTGGGCGCGCTTGGCGGCGCGCTTGGTTTCGGCGCGGACGTCGCCGGCGGCGTCCTTGAGGGTCTCGGCGGCTTCGCGCACGGCCTCGCGGGCCTCGCCGTTGGTTCCATAGGCGTTGGTCATGGGTGCTCTCCGCTCGGTGGACGCGCCGCGCCCTGTTCTCCTGGGGGTGAGCCCTTGAAACGAGAGCGGAAAGCGAGGGTTCCGGTCAGCCCGGCGAAAAGGCGCCGGGACGGCGCAGGCGCCACGCGGCGCAAAAAACCTAGGCGCCGACATCAATCTGACATTGCGCTGCAGCAGAATAGGGGTACCTCGACTTTTGCAAGTGCACAGTTGCGTAGACCCTCAGCGGGTCAAATTGAGGCAATTCCGATGATCATGACGTCCCTTCGCGTTTTCCCCAGCCTCTTCATCGGTCGGCGCGAAGTCCTCCAGGCGGTCGAAAGCCCGGTGGTCTCCGACAGTGAGACCGGTTCGGCCTTCCTCTGCGGCGCCTGCGAAGAGGTCGTGATGACCGGCCGCGACCGCGCCGAAATGCGCGACGTGGTCGTGAAGTGCCGCTGCGGCGAGTACAACCAGCTCTAAATCGCGACGATCCAGTCGCCGGTCAGGCTGGCCGCCGCCACGCCGACCAACACCATCTGGGCCCCGCCGCTCAGTGATATGACGACGTCCGCGCCGACCTGGGTCACCGTCCAGGTCGCGCCCTCGCCGATGAGCACGCGGTCGCCCTCCGCGCGGCTGAAGTCCATGACACGGTCCACGCCGGCGTCGCCCCAGGTGTGGAAGCTGTCAGCGCCGGCGCCGCCCCAAATGGTGTCGTCGCCGCGATCGCCCGACATCCAGTCATCGCCAGCCTCGCCGTACATGATGTCGTTGTGCTGGCCGCCGCGCATGATGTCGGCGCCGAGGCCGCCGTACGTCGTGTCGTCGCCCATGTTGCCATAGACGAGGTCGGCGCCGTTCTCGCCGAACAGCAGGTCGTTGTGCTGGCCCCCGACCACCCAGTCGTCGCCCTCGCCGCCATAGGCGGTGTCCGCGCCCTGGTTGCCATGGATGTCGTCGAACTCGGCGCCGCCGACGATGTAGTCGTCGCCCGTCTCGCCGCGCAGGAAGTCCTGGCCATCGCCGCCGTTCAGACTGTCGGAACCGACGCCGCCATAGAGATCGTCGTCGCCGGCCCCCCCGCTGAGGGTGTTGGCCGCGGCGTTGCCGCTGATGGTGTCGGCCCCGCTGCCGCCGACGGCGTTCTCGATCGTCACGCCGATCGCGACGGCGACGTTGCCGACTAGGCCGCCGACATTCGAGAACGCACCCTCGTGCAGGTCGATGAGCTGATGAGCGGTAAAGCCTGAGAAGTCGAACGTGTCGACGCCGCCGGCGTCCCAAACCGCGAAGATCAGCTTCTGGCCAGAGGCGATGGCGTCGAACCAGGGCCGCCCGGCGGTGGCGTTGAAGCCATAGACGGTGTCGCCGGTCCGGGTCGACATGTTGGCCCCGTACTCGAGTTGGACGGCGGCGATGTCGTCAAGCAGCGGCGCGGCCGAGTAGCGACCGCCGAAGTAGGCCCCAGTGTTCTGCTCGCCGAAGTAGCTCATCACCGTGAACTGCCGGGAGTCTTCGTAATAGAGCGCGTCGGCGGCGTAGGTGGGCGTGCCTTCGTCGGCGTACTCGGTCGGGTGGGCCAAGCCGATGGCGTGGCCGATCTCGTGCACCAGCACCATCGCCCCGTAATTGCCGATCGCCGGGTTGCCGTTGGTCCCCAGGGTGACGTTCACCCACACGTCGCCGGACCGGGAGGCCGGCGCGGTCGAGCCAGGATAGTAGGCGAAGGCGCTGGAACCCTCGGAGCCGCTCGCATAGTTGCCGAACAGGATGGTGGCGGAGTCCGAATACGCCGCCTCGTTAGCGGATCCGACGCCGACCCGCATGAAGCGGATGTTGGCGACGTCGCTCCAACCGTGGAGGGCTAGCTCGGTCTGGGCGATCTGGGCTGCGTTGAAGCGCGAGAAGCCGGCGGTGTCGTCCGGCATGGTGGCAGGGGCGCTGGCGCGGTAGGCGTAAGTCACGGTCGCCGACGCGCCCAGCACGCCCGACCAGCCTGCCTCGCCGCGGATGATCTGGTCGGCGGCCTGCGCCACCGTGTAGCTTTGCTTGCCGTCGACGAGGCCGCCGCGGGAGTCGGCGTTCAGGAAGTATTGCGGGGCGGACTCAAGCGACATGGGCAGGCTCCGGACGCCTCTGGTGGGCGCGTGCGGCAGATCAGGCTACGGGGCGCCGTGATGCGATCTCGCTTCTAGCGCGATGAACTTGCAAAACAATTTACTCCGGCGTGGCGGCTCCCCACTCGTTCCATCCAGCGATGCGCGGGGTTCCGGGCAGATACATCGTCTGCGACCGTTCGATGCGAAAGCCGGCGTCCGCGATCGCGCGGGTCACCGGCCGGGTCAGGTGGCATCCGCCGGCCAGACGCTTCCACAGCGGCTCGATCCGCCGCTGCCATTTGGCGACATCGGGGTCGGGGGCCAGGCCGTGCTCGCAATAGAGCAATCGTCCGCCGGGCTTCAGCACCCGGCGCGCCTGGGCCAGGGCCGCGGCTGGAGTGTGCACCGAGCAAAGGGTGAACGTGCAGACCACGGTGTCGAACTCGCCGTCCGCAAACGGAAGCGCCTCGGCCGTCCCGTCTGCGATCGTGACTTCCAGCCGCGGATCCCGCGGCGCGGCCATGGCCTGGGCGCGCAGCTCGGCGGCCGGATCGACCCCCGCCACGCTGGCGACCTTGTCGGCGTCGTAGAGCGCCAGGTTCAGGCCCATGCCGACGCCGAACTCCAGCACCCTGCCTTCGGCTAGCGGCACGATCTTGGCGCGTTGCTTCATCATGGGCGGCGAAGCGCACGCACAGGTCAGCAGCTTGGGCAGGATCCGGCGTTCGTAGAAGCTAGCCATGCGCCGACGATGGCCCCAGTTGGCGGGCGCGACTAGCCCTTACGCGGCTTCAGCGTCGTTCGAGCCGCCGAGGTTTTCCTGCAGCGTGCGCAGCAGGTGCTCCGGCTTCATCGGCTTTTCGACCACGCCGTTCATGCCCGCCTTCAGATAGCCGGCGGCGTCCTCGGGATCGGCGTTGGCGGTCAGGGCGATGATCGGCACGCGCCCTGCGGGGCCGGGCAGGGATCGGATCTCGCGCGTGGCGGTCACGCCGTCCATGCGCGGCATCTTGATGTCCATCAGGATCAGGTCGAAGCGGCCGGTGCGGGCGGCTTCCACCGCCTCGACGCCGTCGGTCGCCGACTCCGATGTGCAGTCGAACATCTCGCAGAGGGTTTCGGCGACCATTCGATTGGTGGCGTTGTCATCGACCACCAGGATGTGCGCGGCGCGCGCGGTCTGGCCCAGGGTCTCCTCGGCCGGGATTTCTTCGTGGGCGGTCGGTACGGCGACCTCGAAGACCAGGGTCTCGCCCGTCCCGACATTGGCCTCGGCGCGGACCTGCCCGTTCATGGCGTCGACGATCTTGCGGCTGAGCGCGACGCCCAGCGCGGTTTCCAGCCCGAAGAGGGCCTCGATTTCACGCAGGTCCAGCGCCCGGTCGCCCATCACCCGGTCGGCCGCGCCGCGGATGCGGCCTTCCAGCTGGGTGGAGTCGCCTTCGGTGACCGCCTTCAGCGTCGCCTCGACCGCCCCGCGGCGAACCCCGGCGAGGGCCTGGGCGATGAAGGCGTCGAAAATCTGGTTGATGCGCCCGCTGTCGACCATGACCAGGGCGTCTGGATCACCGTCATAGGAGACCAGTAGGGTGACGCCTCCGTCGGTGGCGCGTTCTTCCCAGCGGGCCTGAACGTCGTCGGCCAGTTCGGCCGCTCGTCGCGGCTGCAGATCGAACGACAAGCCGTCCGAGGCGGCTGCTTTCAGATCGGACGATGACACCAGGATCTGGCGCACAGCGCGGGCGGCCTCGGTGACGCCGGCGACGCACGCCTGGGCGTCCGCGCCCATCGGTTGGCGCGCAAGGCGTTCAGCAAGGGCCAGAACGCCTTCCATCTGCTGATGGATTTCGCTCGTGACACGCTCGTAGAAGAACTCGGGCAGGGACATGAACGCCAGCGTCCAAAGGGAACTTATGCTCAGCATGGGCCTAAGCGCTTGCGGAGACGTTAAATTCCACCCAGGGTTAGCGCAAATTGACGCTATGTCGAAAAGGGCGGGTCGGGTTCCCGACAGCAAAAGGGCGGCGGGATATCCCGCCGCCCTTCGCCGTTCCAGGGTTGGTGCGCTTTAGAAGCGGTATTGCAGCTCGACGCCGTAGGTGCGCGGCTGGATCAGGCCGCGGGTGATCGCGGTGCTGGTCTGGCGCAGATAGGTCGCACCGCCGACCGACAGCCCGGTGTTCGGGTTGGCGAACACCGCCGTCGGGTTGGTCGACGACGTCGAGGTGAAGCCCTCTTCGTCGGTCACGTTCTTCACGTAGCCGATGAGCGAATAGCGGTCGGCAGCGTCCTTCCACAGCACCCGCAGGTCGGCGGTGCCGTAGGCCGGCACGGCGAAGTCGGGGTTGTCGAAGGGCTGGTAGGTGGTCTCGTCGGTCCAGGTGTAGCTGCCCGAGAGGACCAGCGAGCCCGGCTCGAAGTCGAAGGTGTAGTTGGCGTTCAGCGCGAACTTGTTCTCCGGCGACTGGTAGATCTTCGATCCGGCCAGGTCCTGGAAGACCAGCAGCACGCCATTGGTCACCGCGGTGCCGCCCGACGGACGGGCCGTCGACTTCAGAGCGCTGGGGTCCGCCGGGTCGTAGAAGCAGCAGCCCTTGGTGATCTCGGTGTGCAGGTAGCCGTACGAGGCCGAGATCTGCAGCGGCTGGATCGGCTGCCACATGGCTTCCAGTTCCAGGCCGTAGGCTTCGGCGTCGACGTTGACAAAGTTGTTCGAAGCCGAGGTGCCGGCCGCGTTCAGCTGCGACAGGTTCAGCTGCAGGCCTTCGAAGTCATTGTAGAAGGCCGAGGCGTTGAGGATCAGGCGCCCGCCGATGGTCTGCTTCAGGCCGATTTCGTAAGCGTTGACCGTCTCTTCGTCGGCGGTCGGCTTCGGGGCCAGGGTGCCGAGCAGGAAGCCGCCCGACTTATAGCCGCGGCTGTACTTGGCGTAGACCAGGGTGTCGTCGTTCGGCGTCCAGTCGAGGTTCAGGGTGCCGGTGACGGCGCTCCATTCGTCAGACAGGTTGCGGAAGTTCTGCACGCCCGGACGGGTCGGGTCCATGTCGCTGGAGACGTCCACCGCGGCGGGGCCGAACGCGCCGGCCGGGTTGAACAGCACCAGGCGCTGGCTCTCGAAGCCGTCCTTCTGGTCCTTGGTGTAGCGCAGGCCGCCGGTCAGCGCCCACTGGTCGTTGAACTCGTACGTCGCCTGGCCGAACGCGGCCCACGCCTTGGATTCCAGTTCGGCGTTGTTGTCGGCGAAGTTGCGGGTCGGGTTGGTCGACGGCAGGCCGGCCGCCGCGAGGCTGGCGACGGCGGCCGCCGCACCGTTGATCGAGCCGTAGTAGAAGCTCGGCGTGGCCAGTTGCGCCTGCAGCGGGCTGCCCAGCTGGATGCGCTGCTTGTACTCTTCCTTGTACTGGTAGAGGCCGAGGATCCAGTTCAGCGGGCCGTCGCTGTTCGAGGAGAGGTTGATCTCGTTCGAATAGTACTTCTTGTGCTCGTCGAAGTCGGTGGTGTGGTCGCTGAAGACCTGCGTGTTGAGCGGACCCGACGCATATGAGGTCGTGCGGTTGGTGCCGTCGTA